>NZ_CANMIO010000079.1 GCF_947497935.1 uncultured Shewanella sp. | reverse complement strand
ATACCCATGTGGAGTAGGGTGAAGCCCTTGTGCTTATCAAACGAAGTTTGATGCATGGGGTGAACGCGGAGAGCTTGTGACCTACAGGATGTAGGGAATTCCATTTATGCAGGAAGCATATATATGGCCTCGAAGCTGGCCATTTCCAGGCGCCTATTTTACTCGCTAAGAGTAGTGAAAAAGCCACCTACTCTTATATGATAAA
>NZ_CANMIO010000078.1 GCF_947497935.1 uncultured Shewanella sp. | reverse complement strand
GCCGATGGCTCTGTGATCACCATTGCTGGTGTCGGCAGCTTTAGCCTCGACAGCAACGGCAGCTACACCTTTACCCCTGTCGCCAACTACAATGGCGATGTACCGGCTATCCACTATGTCACCACTGACGGTGATACCACCGACAGCTCGACCTTGACCATCAACATCAATGCGCAGAACGACAGCTACACCGATGCCGATGAGAC
>NZ_CANMIO010000077.1 GCF_947497935.1 uncultured Shewanella sp. | reverse complement strand
AGAGACTTGAACTCTCACACCTTGCGGCACCAGAACCTAAATCTGGCGTGTCTACCAATTCCACCACTCCCGCACTGACTCTGTTTTACATCCAGAACACGATGTTCACTATTTTACATCCAATGAAGATGAACCACAAAATGGCTGGGGTACCAGGATTTGAACCTGGGAATGCCGAGATCAAAACCCGGTGCCTTACCGCTTGGCGATACCC
>NZ_CANMIO010000076.1 GCF_947497935.1 uncultured Shewanella sp. | reverse complement strand
CGCCGATGGTAGTGTGGGGTCTCCCCATGTGAGAGTAGGTCATTTCCAGGCGCCTATTTAAGTCGAAAAGCCACCTGTATAAGGTGGCTTTTTTGCGTTTGGCATTTATAAGTTTTCAACGTTGATTTCCATAGCCAATTTCAATGTAGGCAGGTGGTTTTTCCACTTAAGCACGTACGTGCAATGCTTACCCCGATGTCGACCCGCCGCTGAGCGGGC
>NZ_CANMIO010000075.1 GCF_947497935.1 uncultured Shewanella sp. | reverse complement strand
GGCCGAAGGCGCTCCCCTGCTAAGGGAGTATGGGCTTTAACTCCCATCGAGGGTTCGAATCCCTCCTTCTCCGCCATCATTCGAGCAAAAAACCGCAACAACGTTGCGGTTTTTTGTCCTCAGAGTGAAAGTGTTGTTTTAAGTTTTATATGAGCGGATGTAGCTCAGCTGGATAGAGTACCTGGCTACGAACCAGGCGGTCGGAGGTTCGAATCCTCCC
>NZ_CANMIO010000074.1 GCF_947497935.1 uncultured Shewanella sp. | reverse complement strand
ATGTAGCTCAGCTGGTTAGAGCACAGCACTCATAATGCTGGGGTCGCAGGTTCAAGTCCCGCCATTGCTACCATCTTAATCAAGATGTAAAAACTGATATTGTGTTGATGTGGTGGATGTTGAAGTTAGACACGCCATGCTTAATCACTGACACCATCTTAATCTAGATGTAAAACTTGATGCAGTGCGGGAGTGGTGGAATTGGTAGACACGCCAGATTTAGGTTCTG
>NZ_CANMIO010000073.1 GCF_947497935.1 uncultured Shewanella sp. | reverse complement strand
GATGAGCGACGAAATATCCTACTTCACGTAGTTGATATCGTTCTTTAAAAATTTGGAAAGCTGATAGTAATAATCTTAAAGATTATTGCGAAATTAAAAAATTGAGTTCTAAAACACTTAACATTAAGTGTCTTGGCTTACTGCTTTGGCAGTGAGTAAAAAATTCTAATTTTGGCGAAAGTAGAAACCATTAGTTACGATACGGCTGTTTTATCTACCCTGATAAAACAA
>NZ_CANMIO010000072.1 GCF_947497935.1 uncultured Shewanella sp. | reverse complement strand
TAACTATGTTTCTTATAGAAACCAGAATTAGAACTTACTCTGAAAAGAGTGGCACTTAATGTGTGTTCGAACTCAAAACTTAATTTCGATTACTTGCAATAGCGAGTAACAGCTTTCCGAACTTTTACCTTTAGCTTTTAAAAAGCTGAAAGTAATAGCCAAATTTGTCTGGAAACCATAGAGCTGTGGCACCACCTGAATCCATTCCGAACTCAGAAGTGAAACACAGTATCGC
>NZ_CANMIO010000071.1 GCF_947497935.1 uncultured Shewanella sp. | reverse complement strand
TAACTATGTTTCTTATAGAAACCAGAATTAGAACTTACTCTGAAAAGAGTGGCACTTAATGTGTGTTCGAACTCAAACATAATTTCAGTTTACTTGCTCCGGCGAGTAACAGCTTTCCAAACTTTTTTACCTTTAGTTTTTTAAAAACTGAAAGTAAAAGCAGAATTTGTCTGGAAACCATAGAGCTGTGGCACCACCTGAATCCATTCCGAACTCAGAAGTGAAACACAGTATCGCC
>NZ_CANMIO010000070.1 GCF_947497935.1 uncultured Shewanella sp. | reverse complement strand
AAGTGCATGAAGCTAAGCTTCATAAACGCACTCACTTCGCCCTACTATCACATGATAATGATACATGCTGCGCATGCACTGTTTATTTCCCATGTTCGAGTAACCTTTCAAAAACTGAACATACAAAAAAGCCCCAACACTTAGTGCTGGGGCTATTTCGTATATTTGGCGCCTGGAAATGACCTACTCTCACATGGGGGTGAAAGTAAGCTGTTTTGAATACGCAGTATTCAGGCTTGCATGAA
>NZ_CANMIO010000069.1 GCF_947497935.1 uncultured Shewanella sp. | reverse complement strand
AAGAGAGACTTGAACTCTCACACCTTGCGGCACCAGAACCTAAATCTGGCGTGTCTACCAATTCCACCACTCCCGCATCGAACTTTACTGCAAGTTGCCTTGCTTCATCTTTATAGTTTAAGACATTAGCCTACAAACTATCAAGACAAGGTCAATTACTCAACCTTTTAAAAATGGCTGGGGTACCAGGATTTGAACCTGGGAATGCCGAGATCAAAACCCGGTGCCTTACCGCTTGGCGATACCC
>NZ_CANMIO010000068.1 GCF_947497935.1 uncultured Shewanella sp. | reverse complement strand
AAAATTAGAATTTTTCACTCACTGCCTAAGCAGTAAGCCAAGACACTTAATGTTAAGTGTTTTAGAACTCAATTTTTAATTTCGCAATAATCTTTAAGATTATTACTATCAGCTTTCCAAATTTTTAAAGAACGATATTAACTACGTGAAGTAGGATATTTCGTCGCTCATCTCACTCAATTAAGAGCAGAGACAAACAAGCAATCTGTGTGAACACTCAACAACTATTAAGTTAGTCGTATAGGTAA
>NZ_CANMIO010000067.1 GCF_947497935.1 uncultured Shewanella sp. | reverse complement strand
GCTGTTTGTAGCATTAGCGCGAAATTAAAAAATTGAGTTCTAAAACACTTAACATTAAGTGTCTTGGCTTACTGCTTCACATTTATTTGTGAGGGATTAAGTAAAAAATTCTAATTTTGGCGAAAGTAGAAACCATTAGTTACGATACGGCTGTTTTATCTACCCTGATAGAACAACATGTATGTCTCATAGAGACTTATTTGGGTTGTATGGTTAAGTGACTAAGCGTATATGGTGGATGCCTTGGC
>NZ_CANMIO010000066.1 GCF_947497935.1 uncultured Shewanella sp. | reverse complement strand
AAGTGCATGAAGCTAAGCTTCATAAACGCACTCACTTCGCCCTACTATCACATGATAATGATACATGCTGCGCATGCGCTGTTTATTTCCCATGTTCGAGTAACCTTTCAAAAACTGAAAATACAAAAAAGCCCCAACACTTAGTGCTGGGGCTATTTCGTATATTTGGCGTCTGGAAATGACCTACTCTCACATGGGGGTGAAAGTAAGCTGTTTTGAATACGCAGTATTCAGGCTTGCATGAACGCG
>NZ_CANMIO010000065.1 GCF_947497935.1 uncultured Shewanella sp. | reverse complement strand
GTGTTTCACTTCTGAGTTCGGAATGGATTCAGGTGGTGCCACAGCTCTATGGTTTCCAGACAAATTTGGTAAATTCGAAAAGCTGGACTCGCGATGCAAGTCTTAAAAAATTGGGTTCACACTACATTAAGTGTCACTCTTTTCAGAGTAAGTTCTAATTTTGTCTTTAGAAACATCAGTTTCTCATACAAAACCCATCAGGGTTGTATGGTTAAGCCTCACGAGTCATTAGTACAAGTTAGCTCAACGCCTCACAACGCTTACAC
>NZ_CANMIO010000064.1 GCF_947497935.1 uncultured Shewanella sp. | reverse complement strand
TTCTATTAAGGCTAAGCCTTTCAAAATGGCGCCTTAGACGCTTAGGTCGTTTGGCTGAGGAGGCGTATTCTACACTCCCTAGTGTCGGCGTCAAGCGCTTATTTTAAGAAGTTTTTCAAGCGATGATTTCTTATACATGAGAGTTAATCACTCTCGTGAGAAGAAGCAAAACCCGAAGCTCTTAAAGCGTTTGTCACCTGAGGCTAATTTCCGTAGAAGTTAATCTCTCACCTCTTACTTAAAAGAAGTACTGATTACGCTGCAAGT
>NZ_CANMIO010000063.1 GCF_947497935.1 uncultured Shewanella sp. | reverse complement strand
GGCGATACTGTGTTTCACTTCTGAGTTCGGAATGGATTCAGGTGGTGCCACAGCTCTATGGTTTCCAGACAAATTCTTTTAAATCATGGTGCTGATACCCAGAATCGAACTGGGGACCTCATCCTTACCAAGGATGCGCTCTACCGACTGAGCCATATCAGCAAATCTTTTATATTAAATCGTCTTACACTTTATCAGCGATTTAATATTACTCTCAACGAGTAAAATAGGCGCCTGGAAATGACCTACTCTCACATGGGGAGACCCCACACTACCATCGGCGATACTGTGTTTCACTTCT
>NZ_CANMIO010000062.1 GCF_947497935.1 uncultured Shewanella sp. | reverse complement strand
CGACCTTCGGGTTATGAGCCCGACGAGCTACCAAACTGCTCCATCCCGCGTCCGTAATAAACGCTAATAACTGTTTTGATTCTGTTATAAAAGAATTGACTACGAGATCTGGATTACTTTCTATAAAAGAACTGGCAACGACCTTCGCCTATCTTTTATAAAGAGTTGAGTCCGAGTAGCTTTTAAACTGCTCCATCCCGCGTCCGTAATAAACGCTAATAACTGTTTTTATTCTGCTATAAAAGAATTGGTACAACCGAGTGGATTCGAACCACCGACCCCTACCATGTCAAGGTAGTGCTCTAAC
>NZ_CANMIO010000061.1 GCF_947497935.1 uncultured Shewanella sp. | reverse complement strand
CCAGCAGTTTGTAGTGGCTGATACTTAATGTTCGGGAAGCCAGCGGTTTGTAGTGGCTGATACTTAATGTTCGGGAAACCAGCGGTTTGCAGTGGCTGATACTTAATGTTGGGGAAACCAGCGGTTTGCAGTGGCTGATACTTAATGTTCGGGAAGCCTGCGGTTTGCAGAGGCTCATACTTAATGTTGGGGAAGCCAGCGGTTTGCAGAGGCTCATACTTAATGTTTGGGAAACCAGCGGTTTGCAGAGGCTCATACTTAATGTTTGGGAAGCCAGCGGTTTGCAGAGGCTCATACTTAATGTTTGGGAA
>NZ_CANMIO010000060.1 GCF_947497935.1 uncultured Shewanella sp. | reverse complement strand
TTCAGAATCATTTAACTTGAGAACCTGTGCTTCTATATCTATTGATTGGATATCTATTTGATCACTTTAATAGTCCTCTTAAACCCATTAACTCAGCACTGCACAATCACAAATAATCCTTTTATGTTGCGCAACTCACTTCAAAAGGTCGCTAGGCTGGATAGATACTGCACCTCTTAAAAGATGTTCTGCACTTATAAGCGAGTCAAGCTTACTTACTCAGCTACACCGTTCTCACTAGGCCAAGCAATGCCTTATCATTCTTGCTCTAATTACAGGATCTCAGTAATTTATTATATTTGTTTATAAAAATAGATATAAATCTAAA
>NZ_CANMIO010000059.1 GCF_947497935.1 uncultured Shewanella sp. | reverse complement strand
TCTCCTATACCATCCATGGCATTCGAGGATAAGTACTTCCTGTACACAAAAGCCACCTGCTTTTATCATATAAGAGTTGGTGGCTTTTTCACTACTCTTAACGAGCAAAATAGGCGCCTGGAAATGGCCAGCTTCGAGGCCATTTATATGCATCCTGCATAAATGGCATTCCCTACATCCAGTAGGTCACAAGCTCTCCGCGTTCACCCCATGCATCAAACTTCGTTTGATAAGCACAAGAGCTTCACCCTACTCCACATGGGGGCGAAGAGGTTGCGCTTAATGTACGAAGTACATTGCAATCTTGTAGCGCGTAGCAGCTTTGCTGCAAG
>NZ_CANMIO010000058.1 GCF_947497935.1 uncultured Shewanella sp. | reverse complement strand
AGAACAGTCCATATTCGGTGTTTGGCGTGCCTTGTACACTCCAAGTTTCACCGTCGTTGAGGTCAACATCGTCGGCGATAAACTGTCCGGAAACGCTATCGATGCCAGCGACAGGGGTATTACCTTCACCATTGATATCAACCACCCCGGCTTCTTTCACCATGCCCGCGTCTGCGCCTTGGGCAAAAGCCAGTACAGGAATATCGTTGGTACCCGTGAGAGTAATGGTCACGTCTTGCTCTGCATAGGCGCCGTAATCATCCGTCACGCGCACCGTGTAAGTGAGGACGACGACTTGGCCTTCAAACAGGCTATTGGCTAAGTCATTATCTAGGGT
>NZ_CANMIO010000057.1 GCF_947497935.1 uncultured Shewanella sp. | reverse complement strand
TACTTCAGCGTTGAACAGCTTTACAAGGGAATAGCCATTCTTACAGCTATTCGCCTTGAATTAGTTTGCCAAAAGCCGCTCTGAGTAGATCAACTTCTTATACTGATTGGTATAAGGAATAGCTCTCAGCTATCCTTTGCGGTCATCACTTACCCGCATTCAATGCGTACTCAAAACACCTTGCTTACCCCCATGTGTTCGCTGCGCGAAACTATACTTCGGGACTCCGTGCATTAATGTCGGTCCAGTTCTACTCCATAGCTGACTCTATAGCTCATAGAGGGGCGATGTTTTAAGCCTCTTCAATTTTTTCATTGCAAATTTTATAGTCTTTTTGGCTTCTTTTAGATTTATATCTATTTTT
>NZ_CANMIO010000056.1 GCF_947497935.1 uncultured Shewanella sp. | reverse complement strand
GCACATATTACATGGTAGGCAATGTCTGAGCTGTTCAGCTAAAACAGTCGCCATCCCTAGTTTTATGCTATTAACCTTCGCCGTTTTCACGGGCACATATTACATGGTAGGCAATGTCTGAGCTGTTCAGCTAAAACAGTCGCCATCCCTAGTTTTATGCTATTAACCTTCGCCGTTTTAACGAGCTAATATTACACGGTAAGCAATGTCGGTTCGGTTAAGTTATAACAGGTGTCATTCCAGTGCTTTATGCTATTTAGCCTTCGCCGTTTTCACGAGCCAATATTACACGGTAGGCAATGTCTGAGCTGTTCAGCTAATACAGTCGCCACCCCTAGTTTTATGCTATTAACCTTCGCCGTTTTCACGGGCACATATTACATGGTAGGCAATGTCTGAGCTGTTCAGCTAA
>NZ_CANMIO010000055.1 GCF_947497935.1 uncultured Shewanella sp. | reverse complement strand
TCCCTATAATGCGCATCCACTGACACGGCACAGCAGGCCAACTAGACTAATGTTTGAGATTAGAAATAGTCGTAAACGCTAGATAGTAAGGGGCTTGCAGCGTAATCAGTACTTCTTTTAAGTAAGAGGTGAGAGATTAACTTCTACGGAAATTAGCCTCTGGTGGCAATCGCTTTAGAAGCTCAATTAGATGGTTGTTAACACGAGAGTGTATAAAGAATCATCGCTTGAAAAGCTTCTTAAAATAAGCGCTTGACGCCGACACTGGAGAGTGTAGAATATGCCTCCTCAGCCAAACGACCTAAGCGTCTAAGGCGCCATTTTGAAAGGCTTAGCCTTGATAGAAGTGGCACGCTCTTTAACAATATGACAAGCAAATCTGTGTGGACACTCACAGGTGTTGAGTTATTCGAAATT
>NZ_CANMIO010000054.1 GCF_947497935.1 uncultured Shewanella sp. | reverse complement strand
AACTCAGAAGTGAAACACAGTATCGCCGATGGTAGTGTGGGGTCTCCCCATGTGAGAGTAGGTCATTTCCAGGCGCCAAATACGAGAAAGCCCGCTACGATGTAGCGGGCTTTTTTACGTCTGTAATTTGTGAAATATTGTGCCTTTTATAGACAGGTGAATATCCATATTTAATACCAATCAGTATAAAGATTTGGTCGCTCAGCGAGAGTTTAGCGGTTCTGATGCAAGGTCATTAAGTGCTCCTGCTTTAATGACATTCACCACATCCATGTGGTTTGCAACGAGTGAAGAGCATAGTTGAACTAGGGTTAAGCTCCCTCTTTGTTCATTAAGAGTCGCAGCAGCTGAGCCGCAAAAACTCGCCATTCTGGAGCGTTTTTGGCTACCTACTTCAGCGTTGAACAGCTTTACAAGGGAATAGCCATTCTTAC
>NZ_CANMIO010000053.1 GCF_947497935.1 uncultured Shewanella sp. | reverse complement strand
GACTGGGGTGAAGTCGTAACAAGGTAGCCCTAGGGGAACCTGGGGCTGGATCACCTCCTTACCTATACGACTAACTTGACTCTGTTAGTAAGAAATTACGTTGAGTGTCTACACAGATTGCTTGTTTGTCTCTGCTCTTAATTGAGTGAGATGAGCGACACTTGTTCTGCCTTTGTTGCAGTAACAATGTTCTTTAAAAATTTGGAAAGCTGATAGTGTTAATGTGAAAGGGATGGCGATTTATCGCTGTTTGTAGCATTAGCGCGAAATTAAAAAATTGAGTTCTAAAACACTTAACATTAAGTGTCTTGGCTTACTGCTTAGGCAGTGAGTGAAAAATTCTAATTTTGGCGAAAGTAGAAACCATTAGTTACGATACGGCTGTTTTATCTACCCTGATAAAACAACGGATATATCTCATAGAGACTTATTTGGGTTGTATGGTTAAGTGACTAAGCGTATATGGTGGATGCCTTGGCAGTCAGAGGCGAT
>NZ_CANMIO010000052.1 GCF_947497935.1 uncultured Shewanella sp. | reverse complement strand
GTTGGCGTACCATTCATCATCGTATTCATGAACAAGTGTGACATGGTTGATGACGAAGAACTTCTAGAACTAGTAGAAATGGAAGTTCGTGAACTTCTATCTGAGTACGACTTCCCAGGTGATGACCTACCAGTTATCCAGGGTTCTGCTCTTAAAGCTCTTGAAGGCGAGCCAGAGTGGGAAGCTAAGATCCTTGAGCTAGCTGAAGCTCTAGATACTTACATTCCTGAGCCAGAGCGTGCTATCGATGGTGCATTCATTCTTCCAATCGAAGATGTTTTCTCAATCGCTGGTCGTGGTACTGTTGTTACTGGTCGTGTAGAGCGCGGTATCATCAAAGTTGGTGAAGAAGTAGAAATCGTTGGTATCAAAGAGACTACTAAGTCAACTTGTACTGGTGTTGAAATGTTCCGTAAGCTTCTTGACGAAGGTCGTGCTGGCGAGAACTGTGGTGTTCTTCTACGTGGTATCAAGCGTGAAGAAGTTGAACGTGGTCAAGTACTAGCTGCTCCAGGTTCAATCACTCCACACACTACTTTCAAGTCAGAAAT
>NZ_CANMIO010000051.1 GCF_947497935.1 uncultured Shewanella sp. | reverse complement strand
ACCGCTCGACTTGCATGTGTTAGGCCTGCCGCCAGCGTTCAATCTGAGCCATGATCAAACTCTTCAATTAAAGTTTTTTTGCTTCATCCACCTTACAAGTAAGGCTGAATCAGCGGCTCAACGAATTCTGTATTACATATTGCTATGAACACTCATTCATTAAGTAAATTTTTGATTGTCTCGTGAGAGACAATTTCGAATAACTTAATCTCTGTGAGTGTCCACACAGATTTGCTTGTCATATTGTTAAAGAGCGTGCCACTTCTATTAAGGCTAAGCCTTTCAAAATGGCGCCTTAGACGCTTAGGTCGTTTGGCTGAGGAGGCGTATTCTACACTCTCCAGTGTCGGCGTCAAGCGCTTATTTTAAGAAGTTTTTCAAGCGATGATTCTTTGTTCAAGTCACATCTAATTGAGCTTCTAAAGCGATTGTCACCTGAGGCTAATTTCCGTAGAAGTTAATCTCTCACCTCTTACTTAAAAGAAGTACTGATTACGCTGCAAGTCCCTTACTATCTAGCGTTTACGACTATTTCTAATCTCAAACATTAGTCTAGTTGGCCTGCTGTGCCGTGTCAGTGGA
>NZ_CANMIO010000050.1 GCF_947497935.1 uncultured Shewanella sp. | reverse complement strand
TTGGGGTATCGCCAAGCGGTAAGGCACCGGGTTTTGATCTCGGCATTCCCAGGTTCAAATCCTGGTACCCCAGCCATCTTTGGCAATGTAGCTCAGCTGGTTAGAGCACAGCACTCATAATGCTGGGGTCGCAGGTTCAAGTCCCGCCATTGCTACCATCTTTATTCTGGATGTAAAATAGAGTCATCTTAATCTAGATGTAAAAACTGATACTGTGTTGATGTGGTGGATGTTGAAGTTAGACACGCCATGCTTAATCACAGAGACCATCTTAATCTAGATGTAAAACTTGATGCAGTGCGGGAGTGGTGGAATTGGTAGACACGCCAGATTTAGGTTCTGGTGCCGCAAGGTGTGAGAGTTCAAGTCTCTCTTCCCGTACCATTTAATTTAAGTGATGAGCTAAGGCTTGTTACTGAAAGCAAGATTTTTGGGGTATCGCCAAGCGGTAAGGCACCGGGTTTTGATCTCGGCATTCCCAGGTTCAAATCCTGGTACCCCAGCCATCTTTGGCAATGTAGCTCAGCTGGTTAGAGCACAGCACTCATAATGCTGGGGTCGCAGGTTCAAGTCCCGCCATTGCTACCATCTTTATTCTGGATGTAAAATAGAGTCATCTTAATCTAGATGTAAAACTTGATACTGTGTTGACGTGGTGGATGTTGATATTAGACGCGCTATTTTTAGACACCATCTTAATCTAGATGTAAAAATTGATGCAGTGCGGGAGTGGTGGAATTGGTAGACACGCCAGATTTAGGTTCTGGTGCCGCAAGGTGTGAGAGTTCAAGTCTCTCTTCCCGTACCATTTATTTTAAGTGATGAGCTAAGGCTTGTTACTGAAAGCAAGATTTTTGGGGTATCGCCAAGCGGTAAGGCACCGGGTTTTGATCTCGGCATTCCCAGGTTCAAATCCTGGTACCCCAGCCAT
>NZ_CANMIO010000049.1 GCF_947497935.1 uncultured Shewanella sp. | reverse complement strand
AATGTGGGCAGGTGGTTTTCCACTTAAGCACGTACGTGCAATGCTTACCCCGATGTCGACCCGCCGCTGAGCGGGCTTTTTTACGTCTGGAATTTAGCAAATGACCCTGATACCTCAGCCCGCTTTCAGCTAGTTCGGGCTTCTACGCGTCAAACAAGGCAAAATATGACGTATTTATCGACGTGTATTGGCGCTCTAGTCGTTTGCTAGGCGAATAGAGTGGTTCATTTTGATGCTCATTGCTTATACGAACAGTAAAATCTCCAATAAAAAGCACTTATCTTCTGAATATCAGGCGCTCCAGTTCTACTCCATAGCTGACTTTATAGGTCATAGAGCAGTTATGTTTTAAGCCTCTTCAATTTTTTCATTGCAAATTTTATAGTCTTTTTGGCTTCTTTTAGATTTATATCTATTTTTATAAACAAATATAATAAATTACTGAGATCCTGTAATTAGAGCAAGAATGATAAGGCGTTGCTTGGCCTAGTGAGAACGGTGTAGCTGAGTAAGTAAGCTTGATTCGCTTATAAGTGCAGAACATCTTTTAAGAGGTGCTGTATCTATCCAGCCTAGTGACCTTTTGAAGTGAGTTGCGCAACATAAAAGGGTTATTTGTGATTGTGCAGTGCTGAGTTAATGGGTTTAAAAGGACTATTAAAGTGATCAAATAGATATCCAATCAATAGATATAGAAGCACAGGTTCTCAAGTTAAATGATTCTGAAGAGTTAAAATGAAATTTATTGGCATACTTTACACACTATTTTTAGGCCTTTACTTGCCCATAAAATAAAAGGAGTTTGGCTTTGTTAGCCGATAAGTTTGTCTAGTCTGCTTGCTAGCAGTCTTTGTGGTGCTGGATGCAAGGCATTAGTTTCCATTAAACCAGACTTCTTTAGTCCGTTTTATGCACATATAGCTTGATAACTATTCATTTGATTCGTAAAAGCTAATTTTATTGAAAGCAGCTCTTGCACTACCCTGATAACTCCCTATAATGCGCATCCACTGACACGGCACAGCAGGCCAACTAGACTAATGTTTGAGATTAGAAATAGTCG
>NZ_CANMIO010000048.1 GCF_947497935.1 uncultured Shewanella sp. | reverse complement strand
TTCAGACAAGATGTCACGTGTCCCGTCCTACTCGTTTTCACATAAAGTTAGTTTTCATGTACGGGGCTATCACCCTGTGCCGCTGCGCTTTCCAACGCATTCCACTAACACCCTCTATGCTTAAGGGCTAATCCCCGTTCGCTCGCCGCTACTAGGGGAATCTCGGTTGATTTCTTTTCCTCCGGGTACTTAGATGTTTCAGTTCCCCGGGTTCGCCTCATTAACCTATGTATTCAGTTAATGATACTAGCTTATGCTAGTGGGTTTCCCCATTCGGACATCGTTAGCTCAAATGCTTGTTACTAGCTCGCCAACGCTTTTCGCAAGTTACTACGTCCTTCATCGCCTCTGACTGCCAAGGCATCCACCATATACGCTTAGTCACTTAACCATACAACCCAAATAAGTCTCTATGAGACATACATGTTGTTTTATCAGGGTAGATAAAACAGCCGTATCGTAACTAATGGTTTCTACTTTCGCCAAAATTAGAATTTTTACTCACTGCCTAAGCAGTAAGCCAAGACACTTAATGTTAAGTGTTTTAGAACTCAATTTTTTTAATTTCGCAATAATCTTAAAGATTATTACTATCAGCTTTCCAAATTTTTAAAGAGCGGGCTTAAAAAAGCCAAAGATAAATTCTGCATTTATCTTTGGCATCTCTAACCAGTGCATGTATCTCACTCTTAATAAAGAGAAAGATGTAAATGGTGGAGCTATGCGGGATCGAACCGCAGACCTCCTGCGTGCAAGGCAGGCGCTCTCCCAGCTGAGCTATAGCCCCATTTACATGCAGTCAAACAATTTACGTTAAAACAAAATCTTCGTTTAGGAGAAAACTAAGATTTTGGTGGGTCAGAGTGGACTTGAACCACCGACCTCACCCTTATCAGGGGTGCGCTCTAACCAGCTGAGCTACAGACCCAACGTAATTTGCTCTTACTTTACGACAAGCATATCTGTGTGAACACTCAACAACTATTAAGTTAGTCGTATAGGTAAGGAGGTGATCCAGCCCCAGGTTCCCCTAGGGCTACCTTGTTACGACTTCACCCCAGTC
>NZ_CANMIO010000046.1 GCF_947497935.1 uncultured Shewanella sp. | reverse complement strand
ATGGGGGGACCATCCTCCAAGGCTAAATACTCCTGACTGACCGATAGTGAACCAGTACCGTGAGGGAAAGGCGAAAAGAACCCCTGTGAGGGGAGTGAAATAGAACCTGAAACCGTATACGTACAAGCAGTGGGAGCGGTTCTTGAGACCGTGACTGCGTACCTTTTGTATAATGGGTCAGCGACTTACATTTTGTAGCAAGGTTAAGCGAATAGCGGAGCCGTAGGGAAACCGAGTGTTAACTGCGCGTTTAGTTGCAAGGTGTAGACCCGAAACCCGGTGATCTAGCCATGGGCAGGTTGAAGATTGAGTAACATCAATTGGAGGACCGAACACACGTATGTTGAAAAATGCGGTGATGACTTGTGGCTGGGGGTGAAAGGCCAATCAAACCGGGAGATATCTGGTTCTCCTCGAAAGCTATTTAGGTAGCGCCTCGTACGAATACCATTGGGGGTAGAGCACTGTTAAGGCTAGGGGGTCATCCCGACTTACCAACCCTTTGCAAACTCCGAATACCAATGAGTACTATACGGGAGACACACGGCGGGTGCTAACGTCCGTCGTGAAAAGGGAAACAACCCAGACCATCAGCTAAGGTCCCAAAGTTATTGCTAAGTGGGAAACGATGTGGGAAGGCTTAGACAGCTAGGATGTTGGCTTAGAAGCAGCCATCATTTAAAGAAAGCGTAATAGCTCACTAGTCGAGTCGGCCTGCGCGGAAGATTTAACGGGGCTAAGCAATACACCGAAGCTATGGGTACTAGACTTTGTCTAGTGCGGTAGAGGAGCGTTCTGTAAGCCGTTGAAGGTGAAGGGGTAACCCACACTGGAGGTATCAGAAGTGCGAATGCTGACATGAGTAACGATAAAGGGGGTGAAAAACCTCCTCGCCGAAAGACCAAGGGTTCCTGTCCAACGTTAATCGGGGCAGGGTGAGTCGACCCCTAAGGCGAGGCCGAAAGGCGTAGTCGATGGGAAACGGGTTAATATTCCCGTACTTCTGCTAACTGCGATGGAGAGACGGAGAAGGCTAGGCTAGCGCGGCGTTGGTTGTCCGCGTTTAAGGTTGTAGGCTGTACACTTAGGCAAATCCGGGTGTACTTAAGGCTGAGAACTGATGACGAGGTCCTAAGGGACTGAAGTAGTTGATGCCATGCTTCCAGGAAAATCTTCTAAGCTTCAGGTTAGTAGGAATCGTACCCCAAACCGACACAGGTGGTCGGGTAGAGAATACCAAGGCGCTTGAGAGAACTCGGCTGAAGGAACTAGGCAAAATGGTACCGTAACTTCGGGAGAAGGTACGCTCTTAGTGGTGATGGGACTTGCTCCCTAAGCTGCCGAGAGTCGCAGATACCAGGTGGCTGCAACTGTTTATCAAAAACACAGTACTGTGCAAACTCGCAAGA
>NZ_CANMIO010000044.1 GCF_947497935.1 uncultured Shewanella sp. | reverse complement strand
TGGTGGTCGATACTGGGCTCGAACCAGTGACCCCCTCCTTGTAAGGGAGGTGCTCTCCCAGCTGAGCTAATCGACCTCGCTGTGTGGGGCCGTATTATAGGGAGGAACGATCTACTGTCAACGCTTTTTTTAGATAAAATAACGAGTACGGTTCAATTTTGCGCGTGTTGATGCATAGTTAATCAGAGCTGGGCCGTTATAGCAAAAAAAGGTTAAAAATTAGCGTGAAAATATGATGGCATGCTCGATTTACATCTCTTACTAGGAAGCCTATCAGAGTAGGAGACTTTTCTATCCTTAGTTAACTTTCCATTTTTATCGGTTTTCTATTCTGTGTATATCGAAGTTTGGGCTGTTTTCAATATGTGAATGTTATAAGGCCAAGCGATAACTATCACTCTTAATGAACAATCCAAGATATGGACTGAGTATTTCTAAAGAGCAAGCTAAACGTATGCTATCTATATATGCTTATAAACCTAGTGCTGTAAACATTTAGCTCTTGGTATCCAAGGCATAAGTCTTGGCTTTACTTCCCATTATTACTTACTCTTCAATAACTCCTCTATATTGAAGTGATGGGTTTGTTACTTCAATCCCTAATGGAGGGGCTACGGAGTCGCTTCAGCTTTTACAATAGATAAAGTTGTAAACCGAGGAAAGGCAGATTTTCCCCACAAAATTTGCCATATAGTAGTAGATCTATTTTCCCTAGCCCTTTTGGCTGTTAGAATATGCGCCACATTCATTAGTACAGTCTATTATTTAGACTTTCTACATAGGTCAATGTCCATTATGACAGTTAAGACGCGTTTTGCTCCAAGCCCTACCGGCTTTTTGCACGTTGGTGGTGCTCGTACTGCACTTTATTCATGGTTATATGCACGCGCAAACCAAGGTGAGTTTGTTTTACGTATCGAAGATACCGATCTAGAGCGTTCGACTCCTGAAGCATGCGCAGCAATTTTAGAAGGCATGGAATGGCTGAACCTGAATTGGGACGAAGGTCCTTACTATCAAACCAAGCGTTTTGATCGTTACAACGAAATCATTGCACAGATGCTAGAGCAGGGCACTGCATATAAGTGTTACTGTAGCCGTGAGCGCATTGAAACAATGCGTGAAGAGCAAGCTGCAAAAGGTGAGCAACAAAAGTACGATGGTTGCTGTCGCGATAAAGCACCGCGTGATACTGATGAGCCATTTGTTGTGCGTTTCAAAAACCCAACAGAAGGCAGCGTAGTATTTGACGACCACGTACGTGGCCGTATTGAATTTGCCAACAGCACATTAGATGATTTGATCATCGCACGTACTGAAGGTACACCTACTTATAACTTCTGCGTAGTTGTTGACGATTGGGATATGGGAATTACTTGTGTTGTTCGTGGTGAAGACCATATCAACAATACACCTCGTCAGATCAACATTCTTAAAGCATTAGGTGCACCTGTACCAGAATATGCTCACGTATCGATGATTTTAGGTGATGATGGCGCTAAGCTATCGAAGCGTCATGGTGCGGTAGGGGTGATGCAGTATCGTGATGATGGTTATTTACCTGAAGCACTACTTAACTACCTAGTTCGCCTTGGTTGGTCTCATGGCGATCAAGAAGTGTTCTCTATTGATGAGATGAAGCAATTCTTCAGCCTTGATGACATCAACAAAGCGGCTTCTGCTTTTAATACCGATAAACTGATTTGGTTAAACCAACACTATATTAAAGAACTTGATCCAGAATATGTAGCTTCTCACCTTGAATGGCACATGGCTGATCAAAACATTGATACAAGTAATGGTCCAAAACTATCTGAAGTTGTTTCTGCATTATCAGAACGTGCAAAGACACTAAAAGAACTTGCAGCATCTAGCCGTTACTTCTTTGAAGATTTCGCAGAGTTTGACGAAAATGCAGCTAAGAAACACTTAAGAGGTGTTGCACTAGAGCCACTACAGTTATTCCAAACTAAATTGGCTGGCCTAAATGAGTGGACTTTAGAAGCAATTCATCAAGCAATTGAAGATACTGCTGCTGAATTAGAAGTCGGCATGGGTAAAGTGGGTATGCCATTACGTGTAGCTGTAACAGGCGCAGGTATGTCTCCTGCTGTTGATTTAACCATATTCTTGGTTGGAAAGGCCCGTACAGAGCAAAGAATCTCCAAAGCGATTGAATTTGTAGCAAATAGAATAAATTCGTAAAAAACGGGTTGACTCTTTTGGGTGCGCTGCATAGAATGCGCCACGCAGTTGAGACACAGGCAACGAATAGTTCGCGGTGCACTCAAAAGTGTTTTAGTTAGTGAGGGGCCTTAGCTCAGCTGGGAGAGCGCAACACTGGCAGTGTTGAGGTCAGCGGTTCGATCCCGCTAGGCTCCACCAACTAACTGAATCTAAGCGTTAAGTTTTAGCCTACAGAACTTAATGAGTATTCACTCTTTGCAGAGTCTAATGCAGTCCGGGTCCCCATCGTCAAGATGAGAGCGCCTAGGACACCGCGCTATTTTTTATTAAGAACAGCACGGCGGTTGCACTTTAATAGCCTTCTAAAGTGTTACTTATAGGTCTTCGTTATATTGGAAGTAAAGCAATATGTCCGGGTCCCCATCGTCTAGAGGCCTAGGACACCGCCCTTTCACGGCGGTAACAGGGGTTCGAATCCCCTTGGGGA
>NZ_CANMIO010000043.1 GCF_947497935.1 uncultured Shewanella sp. | reverse complement strand
ATAGCTATTAACTCATCGCATCACTTCATATCCTCAAGACTTCATATTTTCAAGGAACGTGGGCTTAGCGTAATGCAGTCGGCTCCAATGCTCTGGGTTGGAGTAGTAACTCGCCATCACTAGCTCCCTCAATCCTTGATAGGCGGTGACCATCATGTCCATATAACTTGTACGCCAACTTTGTAGCATCTCTATCAATTCGGCTTGGTTTCGCATCATCAAAGGTGTCATGCTGCCGGTTAATATCAGCAGCCCTAATCGCCCCTCTAGCATTTCCAGCAGTTGCTCGAGCTCATCGAAGGTGTCTTGAGGAAGGATGGAGATAGTGTGCTCGATAGCATCTAGCGTTCTATTTATCGAATCGCGTTTTAGGGTGGCCACATCAGGCAGCGCGCCATCTAAAAATACCGGCACTAGCACACTAAATAACAAACGGTGCTTGTCATCGAGCTGCTTATTAACACCGATATAATCTGACGAGTAATAATTCACTCCCAGTGCTAAGCATGCAGTACCTGCCAATGCGGTTGTGATAAAAGTCCGTCGCTCCATCGAATCCTCTCATTCTTATTATTTAAGTTTGTGGCAGCAAACTTCGGCGGCCCTGACACTTACAACTGGAAACAAAGCGAAAAAAGATCGGCTTAAAATCTATGTTACACTCTGCTGACAATAACAATTAAACACACGTTTTAATTTTCAGCAATAGCCAATTATTATGAGCCAGATATTTTCTCCCCCTTGGTGGGCTAAGAACCCCCATATTCAAACGATTCTGCCGGTACTGACCAAAGTGGACAAACCACAGCTTCGACGTGAGAGGCTAGAACTCAGCGATGGTGATTTTATCGATCTCGACTGGCAAGGCTCTCCAAAAGAAAACCAGCCGATACTAGTGATCATCCATGGCTTAGAGGGTAGCGCCCAATCCCATTACGCTCGTCGTATGTTAGCCGCCTGTAAGGCACTAGACTTATGCGCTGTGGTGCATCATCACCGTAGCTGTTCAGGCGAACTGAATCGTCTGGTTAGGGGTTACCACAGTGGCGATACTCAAGATCTACAAACCAGCCTCAGTCACTTAAAAGCTCAATACCCTAGCAGTCGCTTACTTGCGGCAGGCTACAGTCTAGGGGGGAATGTGCTGGTCAAATATCAGGGCGAGCAACAAGAGCGCAGCCTAATTGATAGGGGCGTTGCCATCTCGCCTCCTCTGCAACTGGGCTCTTGTGCCAATAGACTGGAGAAAGGCTTCTCTAAAGTTTACCAAAGCTACCTAATTAAACAGCTGCAAGAAAAGATGCGTGGAAAAATTGCGAGGCCTGAGCTCCAGCCTTTAATGCCCATAAACAAGAGCGACATTGAACAGCTCAAGACCTTTTATCTATTCGACGATAAGATCACCGCACCGCTACATGGCTTTAGCGATGTTGATGATTATTACACCCGTGCCAGTGGCCTGCCTTACTTAAGCCAAATCACTAAACCGACCTTAGTTATTCACGCTAAAGACGATCCCTTTATGACCAATGCCGTTATCCCAACGCCACAGCAACTGTCGGCTCAAGTACAATATGAGCTGCACGACAATGGTGGCCATGTGGGCTTTATCGAAGGTGGTAGCCCTTGGCGTCCGCAGTATTATCTTGAAAAGCGTGTATTGAATTTTTTAACATCACTGGAAGCATCACCATGTTAGTTCCTTACGAGTCTTTATCGCAGTTATCTAGCGAAACTTTTGACAACCTCATCAAAGAGTACCTTATCAGCCAAGTCGAAGATGGCAGTTTTTCTGGCGATGGCGAACACAGTATGGATAGAGCCATCATTCAGTGCAAGACTGCGCTCAAGCAGGGCCTGTTAGTGGTTGAATATAACGAAGAAGAGGAATCCATCGGTATTAGACGTAAAGAAGATATTGTCTCTCAAGAGAGTGAATACGATTAAATTGACCTAAGCTAAGCTAATCCGTATAACTGAAGATACTAAACCGCAATCTGCTTACCAAAGTCACTATCGCTAGCTTTATTTAGCTAATGCACGAGTGATAGTTAACTCTTTATATTTTGGGTAAAAAAATGTCAGCGAAACATCCTATTATTGCAGTAACTGGCTCCTCTGGTGCGGGCACGACGACCACGACAACGGCATTCAACCATATCTTTAGACAGTTAGGGATCAATGCCGCTATTGTTGAAGGCGATAGCTTTCACCACTTCACCCGTCCTGAAATGGCAGTGATGATCCGTAAAGAAAAGACCGAAAATCGAAATATTAGTTACTTCGGTCCAGAGGCTAATGACTTTAACCGTCTTGAGCAGTGCTTTAGTGATTACAGCAATACTGGACAAGGAGAAACCCGCGCCTACTTACACACCTTCGATGAAGCTGTTCCCTTCAATCAGATGCCAGGTACTTTCACCCAGTGGCACCCACTGCCTGAAAATACCGATATGCTCTATTACGAGGGGCTTCATGGCGGTGTCGTTACCGATGATTGTGATGTTGCCCAGCATGTCGACCTGCTCATAGGCATGGTTCCTATCGTCAACCTTGAGTGGATCCAGAAGATTATTCGTGACACCTCAGAGCGTGGACATAGCCGTGAGAAGGTGATGGATTCGATTGTGCGTAGTATGGATGATTATATTAACCATATGACGCCGCAGTTCTCTCGCACCCATATTAATTTTCAGCGAGTCCCGACTGTAGACACTTCGAACCCGTTTAGCGCCAAGAGCATTCCCACTTCAGATGAAAGCTTTGTGGTAATCCGTTTTCGTGGCATTAAAAATGTCGACTTCCCCTACTACTTAAAAATGATCCAAGGCTCATTTATGTCACGTATGCATACCTTAGTGGTGCCTGGTGGCAAGATGTCCCTCGCCATGGAGCTTATTCTAACTCCCTTGGTAAAAGATTTGATGGACAAGCGACTAGAGCTTATTTCAGAGGATGGCGAGTAACTTCCGCTAAGCTCTAGCTTATTAAGATTAGTTTAAGCCAGCTTATGTAGACTGCTGCTTATCGGGATTTCAGGCGAAAGAACGATAAGTTAGCAGTCCCTTGGAGGTAAATTCCCCCATCTTGATCTGTTTACCTTCTTGGGATTGCTAGCTGACCTTATCTGACTTTGTTTATAAGCTTTTCTCAATATTTTCTAGTAAGCCAAAAAGTAAATTCCACCGTCACGCTTGATCTGTTTACCTTCTTGGGATTGCTAGCTGACCTTATCTGACTTTGTTTATAAGCTTTTCTCAATATTTTCTA
>NZ_CANMIO010000042.1 GCF_947497935.1 uncultured Shewanella sp. | reverse complement strand
GATGGAGTGTCATATTCGATGTGAGAAGTATTAATTGTAATACCGCGCTCACGCTCTTCTGGAGCGTTATCGATCTGAGCGAAATCACGTACAGTACCACCAAAACTCTTGGTCAATACAGCTGAGATAGCAGCAGTTAGAGTAGTTTTACCATGGTCAACGTGACCAATGGTGCCCACGTTTACATGTGGTTTTACGCGTTCAAATTTTTCTTTAGCCATGGTATTGCCCCAATCCAAAGTATTTGGTGATGAAACTGCATATAGCAAAAAATCCGATGCATAAGAAATGTCATCGAATCGGTTAGTAAGATAATTAGATTGGCAAGAAGCAGGCTGGAGCTGATAGGTAGTCTTAAACTGGAAAAAGCACCCTGTTCGGGTGCTTTCTACTGATTAAGTATTATCAGCAAGATTTTGGAGCGGATGGCGGGAATCGAACCCGCGTTATCAGCTTGGAAGGCTGGAGTAATACCATTATACGACATCCGCGGAACCTACTTCAGGTTACCTAACTACCTAGAATATGGTGGAGGGAGAAGGATTCGAACCTTCGAAGGCTGAGCCGTCAGATTTACAGTCTGATCCCTTTGGCCACTCGGGAACCCCTCCAGAGAAAATGGTGCCGGCACCAAGAGTCGAACTCGGGACCTACTGATTACAAGTCAGTTGCTCTACCAACTGAGCTATGCCGGCGTGTCATTTCGGTAGCGGATATTATGGAAATGTGAGCGCAAGTGCAATAGCAAAAGTGAAATTTTCTTAAAAAAAAGCATCAAACGCTGTTTTTTTGCACTTAAAGCGCTATTTGGGTATATTTTTAAGCCGTTTAAAACGGATTGGCGGCTAAAGCCTCTATCCTAGCGCTTATTGCTGTTGTTCATAATAACTTCATGGTGTACTGTGCCATCCTTAACGGAGAACTTCGCATGCCGCAATCCAACCAAATTCATAACGCTCTTTATCTCGCCTTTCAGCGCCTACAATGGGCCGGCCTCAGAGAATCTGTACCACTTACACTTAGCGAGAATGATTTGGCAGATTTGCGTGGTATCAACGAAAAGATATCACTATCAGAGGTTACCGATATTTATCTGCCTTTAAGCCGTTTGCTCAACCTTAATGTTGGCGCAAAACAGCAAAGAGGCCTCGCACTTAATGAATTTTTAGGCCATGTGCCACCAAAACGACCTTACATTATTAGCATTGCAGGCAGTGTGGCTGTAGGTAAAAGCACCACCGCACGTATTCTGCAAGCGCTATTAAGTCACTGGCCTGAACATCCTAAAGTTGATCTGATCACTACCGATGGCTTTCTATATCCGTTGGCGGAACTTAAACGTCGGGGGCTTTTACAGCGGAAAGGTTTTCCTGAAAGCTATGATATGAAAGCTCTTGTTGATTTTATTTCAGCGATTAAGGCTGGAGAGTCTGAGGTCAGTTCGCCTATCTATTCACATATTACCTATGATCGCATCCCTGATGAGCTTCAGTGGATCCGTCAGCCTGATATTTTGATCATTGAAGGGCTCAATGTTTTACAAACGGGACAGGATTCACCAGTCGATACCCAACGCCCGTTTGTATCGGACTTTGTCGACTTCTCAATCTATGTCGATGCAAATGAACCGCTACTAAAGCAATGGTATATTGAACGATTCTTGCAATTTAGAACTGGCGCATTTAGTACTGAGAACTCCTATTTCCATCACTACTCAAAGCTAGGTGATGCAGAAGCTACGGCAACAGCTTCAAATATTTGGGACACGATTAACGGACCCAACCTAACACTCAATATTTTGCCTACGCGAGAGAGAGCTCATCTAATATTACAAAAAGGACCTGACCATTTAATGGATCAAGTCCTTTTAAGAAAGTAGGCTTCAAATACTATTTAGTCCTAGCGCTAAGATTAGCCTAACTTTCGTAGGCTAATCTCGCCACCAATAAAGCTGTTCCTTCCTGAGTCCGTCTCCAGTACAACCGCTCCCTGTTCATCGATACCACGGTAAATACCATGGATCTCGTCGTGACCCATAAGTAACTTAACTGACTGTCCTTGGAATATGTCAGCATCCTGCCATCTTTGTTGAAACGGCTTAAGCCCCGACTCTTGGAACTGGGTTAAATCAAGTTGTAGCTGTTTTTGCAGTAATACAAGTAATTGAGTTTTATCGGGAACACTCTTTAATCCGGTCAAATCACTCCAGGGCTGATCGATCTTGGCTGCGTGCTGCTCACCCATAGCCATATTTAAACCTATACCTATGACTAAGTTGCATTCGCTATCTGTTTGACCGCTCAATTCAATCAACACCCCTGCCAATTTTTTATTATTTAGATAAATATCATTAGGCCATTTCACGCCAACGCCTTCGACATCTAACTGCTGTAAAACAGAAACGATTGAACATGCTACCACTAAGCTCAATCCCATCGCCTGAGCCATTCCTTGAGGAAATTGCCAATACATGGAGAAATATAGATGACAACCATATGGAGAGACCCAGACGCGACCTCTTCGCCCCCTGCCAGCCGATTGGTATTCAGCAACACAGATATCGCCAGAAACTAAGTCTTCGGCATGCTTTAAAATAAAAGCATTGGTGCTTGGGATCTCATCGAAATAAAAGCAACGGTTACTAATCTTGTCCTTTAGGACACTCTCATCAACCAATGAAAGCGAACCATTTAGACGATACCCCTTACCCTTTACACTATATATATCGATACCGTACTCTTCTAAGCCCGCAATATGATTGCTGATTGCAGTTCTAGAGACACCAAGATTTGTTGCTAAGACTTCACCTGATACAAATTTTCCAGACGATAGCTCAGACAGGATCTCTCGCTTACGACTCCATTGCTCAACCATGCTATAAACTCCTCTCTCCATCAGCGCCGATCATTCTTGGTTCTGGTTCTAGTGCTATACCAAATTTCAGTTCTATTTTTTCCACAATCGATTTAGCCAGGAGCAAAATATCTTTACTCGTCGCATCGCCAGTATTAACTAGCACTAAGGCTTGTTTATCATGTACCGCCGCCCCACCTATTTTATAGCCCTTCAACCCTGCATTATCAATTAACCAACCAGCAGCAACTTTGGTTTTACCTTCACCATGAGGATAACCGACAATACTCGGGTTACTCTCAGTCAACCTTTCAAACTGCGCTGTGTCAATCACAGGGTTTTTAAAGAAACTACCAGCGTTACCCTGTATCTTAGGATCCGGTAACTTAGAACGACGTGTTTCACATATGCAATCAAAAACTTGCCTAGGGGTAACATCAGGTTGTTTTAATTCTTTTAACGGCCCATATTCTAATTCTGGAGCCCACTGCTTAGGAAACTTGAATCCTACCTGGGTAATAAGAGCCTTCCCCTGCAGGCGATTTTTAAATATTGAATCGCGGTAATCGAATGCACACTCTCTAGCACTTAAACGAACAAACTCTCCAGAACTTAAATCAACGTATTCGACCCAGTCACAGAACTTCTCTACCTCGACGCCGTAAGCACCGATATTCTGTATAGGTGCAGCGCCAACAGTACCAGGGATCAGTGCTAGATTTTCCAAACCAGCAAAGCCACGCTCTAAGCAAAAATAAACAAATTCATGCCAGTTTTCACCGGCTGCCACTGAGAGATAATGATTTTCAAGATCCTCTGTTATATCAATTCCTTTTGTTTCAACAAGAACTACAGTGCCATCAAAATCATCACAGAAAATAACGTTGCTACCGCCACCTAAGATCAACATAGGCTCACTGGCTTGAAAAAGGCTGTAACAGGTCTCTATAAGCTGCTCAGTCGACAGTGCATGAACTAATTTACGACATGAATGTGCTAAGGCAAACGTATTAAATGATTTCAATGAAAAAGGGTGATTGGCTTGCATCAGAGTATCTTTTAGGTTCAAAACGCTATTGTAGCTTATACCTATCAGTATAAGAAGTTGAGAGGCTGAAAGCGCTTTTGCTAATAGAATTCAAGGTGAATAGATGAAAGAGTGATTGTTACCTAGGGAAGCAAATCAACATAGAAGTAGGCAGCCAAACGTTCCTAAAAGGCGAGTTTTAACGAATACGAAGTGTGGTAACAAGCTTGAGCCTAGTTTTACTATGCCTTACATTGCGGCAAGCTGCAGGCCCTTGTATGTTCCACGTATACATAAGATATTTGCTCCGTTGCCCATAGAAATACGGGCTATGTCTTCACAAGGGATGCAACGCTTAAGCACAATGACGTTAGATAATCCGCATGTTATTAATCCACGATAAGATAGATATAGGCATTACACTAATCATTAACGAGTTGAGTTCTAGTTTAGGCGCATATTTACACATTAATACGTATAGTAATTAATAGATAGCGCTGAAGTAACCGCACTGTAAAGTTCTTGGCTTTAGCTACAGCAGAAAAAGAGCCCCGTAAACGAAAGCGACTACTCGCAGTACACCTTTTTTTTGAGAGAAATAACCTAATAGACGTTACCCTAAGAGTAAAAGCAGCAGGTACCAGCGCCAGTATATTGGGAGCCAAGCATCCTACAAACAGTCTCAAAGAATGAGATAGCAAAATTAATAAGTAAAATCTAGTACGTACATTATTCGACCAAAAGAACTGACCTCACTACCAAGTGCACCCTTTCACGAAAAGCACGAAGATAAAAAATCGTAAGGCCTAAGCTGTACCTTTGCTCGAGCCTTCTGTGACCTTCGTCCTGAATCACTTTTTCCTAAGCACTGTTGAACTACAGCTCCTTTGTTTTTTCCGCCGCAATTAAAAAGCCCTAACATTGCTGTTAGAGCTTATCGTAATGTTTGTGGTTAAATCTCGCGGAGCGATAAGTTTATGAATGCGAAGCTGGGGAGGGCTTGCTCTTATCAAGAGACGAACCCATGTGCCTTCGGCACGCGAGACAGGCCGACCATTTCTAGTCAAGAGTCTAAAATCCCCAAGGATGGGGTGAATGCTCGATGTTGTCTGGAACAACATCAGCACAACTGAACTACGAAGTGCATGGATGCACAAATGTCACGAAGACCATGGATGGTTGAAAGTAACCGCCCCTTTAGCAAAGCGCTTACGCATTGTACTGTGATTTTTTCTTTAAATAACACATACG
>NZ_CANMIO010000041.1 GCF_947497935.1 uncultured Shewanella sp. | reverse complement strand
AGCCAGAGCCAGAGCCAGAGCCAAAGCCAGAGCCAGAGCCAGAGCCAGAGCCAGAGCCAGAGCCAGAGCCAGAGCCAGAGCCAGAGCCAGAGCCAGAGCCAGAGCCAGAGCCAGAGCCAGAGCCAGAGCCAAAAGCGCAACCTGAACCAATTATCGAAGTTCAGCCAGAGGTAAAAGCAGCCCCTAAAGTCGAGCCTGTAATAGAGACACAGGTGGAAGTTTCTTCTAAGCTTGAAGCTGAGCCAGAATCTGAGCCTAAGCAAGAGACTGAACCAGAGCCTAAGCAAGAGACTGAACCAGAGCCTAAGCAAGAGCTTAAGGCTGAAGCCATCGATCTATCATGGGCCAATCCAAAGTTGACTAAAGCCGTTAGCGAACTTGAGTTAGCCAGTGACGCCCCGACGCAGCATGTAGCCATTTCAGCGGCGATCGCCGAGTGTTACAAGCAGCGTAAGCAAAGTGAGTATGTGCAATATGGCGCAGGTCTATCTCAAGGCTACCTTGAAGTTTTTGCAGCTTATGTCAAAGGTCTTAAGGCCGAAAACCCAGAGGCAGAAGTAAAAGGGACTGCCATGATGCATCTGTCGACCTTGCTTAATGATAATGGCGAATTCGACACTGCGATTGCAATCTGTAAGACGGCAATCGAGTACGGCCTGACAGATGGCACGGTAACTGGATTCGAGGGACGAATTACTCGTATCGACAAAGCTAAAGTAAAAGCGAATAAATAGCATTCACAGTTAAAAGCAATCACTAAGCGGTGTAGAATAAGCTTAGTGGTTACCGAAAAGGCGAAACCCAGATTTTGATTCGGGGCTTCGCCTTTTTATTTTGTATTCCAAACACAGGACTATAGGAAGTATTGCATGGGTTTTCGTTCACTGGTATTGCTAGGTATGGCCTCAATTGGCTTAGTTGCTTGCACTGAGTCTCCAGAGTGGACACTGTTGTATTATCCTGACAGTGAGACTCAGCCTAGCGTTGAGCAGTCAGCCAGCTTTATTAATGGCTACTATGAAACGATTGAACAGTGCCACGCCAAAGGAAAAGGCCTGATCCGCTTAGATGGCGATATTGGTGGCCATTATGTTTGTGGTTATCAGTGTCAGGCCGAGGGTGAGTCGCTGAACTGCCAAAGTGTTATCGCTTCAGGAGACTAACCATTACATCTGTGGTTAACTTTAGTTATTAATGGTTATCAGTGTCAGGCCGAGGGTGAGTCGCTGAACTGGCATAGTGTTATCGCTTCAGGAGACTAACCATTACATCTGTACATCTGTGGTTAACTTTAGTTATTAATGGTCCATCACTGAGCTTCTAGAGCGTGATCGCTTTAGTAGGGTAAAGCCAGTTAAGTAGGTGTCATTTCAGCGAGTTCAAAGCAATGTAGGTATGCCTTATGCGATTAAAACAAGACTTTTTTGAACAGCTTTCCGAATTTTATTCGCAAGTGTTTCCATTAGGCATTAGTAATCCTCACTGGCTGGCTTGGAGCCAGGATGCGGCTGACCTTATCGGAATAAAGCAGCCTAGCGATGAGCTGCTACAAGGGCTCTCAGGCAATGCTCAGGTCGATGGCGCCAGTTATTATGCGCAAGTTTATAGTGGCCACCAGTTTGGCGGTTACTCTCCTCAGCTTGGCGATGGGCGCTCGATTATTCTCGGTGAGGCTCTAGGGCCACAAGGCGCTTGGGATGTGGCTTTAAAAGGTGCAGGCCCAACACCTTACTCACGCCATGGCGATGGTCGCGCAGTGATGCGCTCCGCTGTGCGGGAGTTTTTAATCTCAGAAGCTCTGCA
This sequence comes from uncultured Shewanella sp., assembly GCF_947497935.1. Classification (GTDB taxonomy): domain Bacteria; phylum Pseudomonadota; class Gammaproteobacteria; order Enterobacterales; family Shewanellaceae; genus Shewanella. Next base: position 3,549 of record NZ_CANMIO010000041.1, on the reverse strand, counting down.
TCACCTGCATATTCCTACAACCCGTGCATTAGCGGTTATTGGCTCAGACTTGCCTGTATGGCGTGAAACCCAAGAAACAGCGGCGATAACGGTGCGTTTAGCTAAGAGTCATATTCGTTTCGGGCATTTTGAGTATTTTTGCCATAGCGAGCGCGGTGCACCAGCAAAGCTGAAGCAATTACTCGACTTCACCATCAGGCAGCACTATCCGGGCTTAAGCTGTGATGCCGCCGGTTATAAGGCGTGGTTTACACAAGTGGTAAGTGATACGGCTAAGATGATTGCCCACTGGCAGGCGATAGGCTTTGCTCACGGAGTGATGAACACAGATAATATGTCGATTCTGGGGGACACATTCGATTTCGGACCATTTGCCTTTTTAGATACCTTCAAAGAAGACTTTATCTGTAACCATTCAGATCCTGAAGGGCGTTATGCCTTCGGCCAGCAGCCGGGGATCGGACTGTGGAACCTACAACGTTTAGCCCAGGCGCTATCGCCCATCATAGCTTCAGACGACTTGATAGCGTCTCTGAATCAATATCAAGTAGAGTTGGTTGAGCACTATCTATTGCTGATGCGCGGCAAGTTGGGGTTAATGATTTCAGAAACTGAGGCCGATCAGGACGAGCATGACTTAGCACTGATTGGTGGCTTCACTGGCTTGATGGAGCGCAATCAGTTAGATCACACCAATACTTGGCGTCGATTTGGCCAGCTCGATCCTAACTCTAATCAGTCTTCTTTGCGGGATAACTTTGTCGACCTCAATGGTTTCGATACTTGGTATCAGGTATATCAGGCTCGACTCGGAAAAGTTGACGATGTAGGGCTATGGCAGAGTGAGCGTAATCGCGTTAACCCTAAATATATTTTACGTAATTATTTAGCCCAAGAGGCGATAATTGCCGTCGAGCAAGGTGACTTGAAACCTTTGCAGCAGCTGCAACATGTGCTGCAAAAACCTTTCGACGAGCAAGTAGAGTTCGAAAACATGGCTAAGCGACCACCGGATTGGGGCCAAGGTTTAATCATGTCATGCAGTAGTTAAGCTGCAGAGCTTGTCGTCATTAAAACAACAATAAGAGTAAATGAATGCAATTAACTTCAATTAAATTAGATCGCGAAACTCTGAGTTTAGCGGTACAGGCCGAAATTGATTTTGAGCAGTTTGAGTTGTTTGCCGAGCCTTTTGCCAAAGCCCTAGATTGCCGTGTGGTAGAGAGGCAGTGGGGCGCAGATCGGCATCAATGGCTACTTGAGTTTGAAGGTACACTCCTGCAGCTACATTATGAGTTTTATGGCGATATCTGCTGGTTATCGACAGACAGAGAAGATGAATACGAGGTGCTGGTTTATCTTGCCGAGTTAATGAAGCCATATACTAAATAGTATTAGCTGTTTGAAACCATGCAGCATAAGCATAAATATTTTTACAGTTTGAAGGTCAACCTAGGCCTTCACCATTGAGCATAATCAAATGAATATCGATCCACCTAAGGCGGCAATGGAGCAAGACTCTGATTCGGCTTTTCACTATCAAGCCTTGACGCCAGACCTTATTTTAACCGCCATCGAAACACTCGAGATCTACCCTGAAACGGGCTTGTTAGCACTCAATAGCTATGAGAACCGAGTTTATCAGTTCCGTTGTGACAGAGGTCAGCGTTATGTCGTTAAGTTTTACCGTCCTGAGCGCTGGAGCGATGCACAGATCCAAGAAGAGCACGACTTCTCCGCGGCACTTGCCGAGCAAGAGGTACCCATTGCGACACCAGTGATCATCGAGGGCAAGTCGCTGCATGAATATCAAGGCTTTAGATTTGCCCTGTTTCCCTCTATTGGTGGGCGCGCCTTTGAGGTCGATAATCTTGACCAGCTAGAGCAAGTGGGGCGTTTTATTGGTCGTATTCATCAATACTCAAAGCAGGCTGATTTTAAATACCGAGATGTGATGTCGCCTAAATTACTGGGTGAAGAATCACTGAGTTGGCTTAAATCATCGGGGCATATTCCTGCGAGTCTAGAGCTGCCTTACTTTACAGTGGTGGAGCAGATCTTAGAAAAGGCATCATCGCTATGGCTACCCGATAGTTATCGCTCAATCAGGCTCCACGGCGACTTACATCCTAGTAATATCTTGTGGACGCCAGATGGCCCTGGCTTTGTCGATCTCGATGACGCCAAGATGGGACCTGCAGTGCAAGATATCTGGATGATGCTAGCAGGAGATAGACCGCAGCAACTTTTGCAACTTGAAGTCTTGCTTGAGGGCTATGAAGAGTTCTGTGAGTTCGATTGTCGCGAACTTAAGTTGATAGAACCGCTTAGAGCCATGCGCATGTTGCACTACAATGCATGGTTGAGTCGTCGCTGGGGCGATCCAGCCTTTCCAATGAACTTCCCTTGGTTTGCAGAGGATAAATATTGGGAGCAGCAGATTTTAGCGTTTAAAGAGCAGTTAGCAGCACTGGATGAAGCGCCATTGAGTCTAACTCCTCAGTATTAATACTGTTGAAGACACTTATTTTGTAACAGAAAAATGAACTTTTGCGCTTGAGGTCGACTCGAAAGCACATTATGTTATGTCCAAATTATTAGCGTGATGCACGATTCGCATCGAGGGGAAGTTAAATGAAAAAAGCTCTATTAGTTGCATTTGCACTATTGATGGCGCCTATGGCTGCAATGGCAGCTCAATATGAAGAAGGCGTACATTACACGGTTATTAACGAAGGTCCGGGTACGGCTAAACCAGAGATTGCTGAGTTCTTCTCTTTCTATTGCCCACACTGTTACACGTTTGCTAAAGAGCAAGTGCCTAAGATCAAGGCGACTCTTCCAGAAGGTGTGACTTTTAAGCAGAACCACGTTGAGTTTATCGGTCGTGAAATGGGTGTAGAGATGTCTCGTGCATTCGCCATCGCACACCAGTTAAAGATTGAAGAAAAGATGGAGCATGCTCTATTTTCTGCTATTCAAGACAAGAAGCAGCGTTTCACTAACCTTGATGATATTAAGGCGCTTTTCGTTGTTAACGGTGTCGATCCTAAAGCATTCGACGCGGCAGCTAAGTCATTTATGGTTAACGCGCAGATGTCTAAGATGAAGCGTGATACTGAAAATGCCAAGATTGCAGGCGTACCTGCATTAGTGGTTAACGGTAAATACCGTGTTGAGACTGGTGCTATCAAGTCTTACCAAGAACTACTTGATATCGCTTATTATCTAGCAACGCAAAAGTAATTTGCCGCTAGATGTATAAAAAAGGAGCCTAACGGCTCCTTTTTTTGTACATGGAAGTACTTATCCCAGAACGCAGGGATTGCGTAAGAGGGGAGTTGTACATGGAAGTACTTATCCCAGAACACAGGGATTGCGTAAGAGGGGAGTTGTACATGGAAGTACTTATCCCAGAACGCAGGGATTGCGTAAGAGGGGAGTTGTACATGGAAGTACTTATCCCAGAACACAGGGATTGCGTAAGAGGGGAGTTGTACATGGAAGTACTTATCCCAGAACGCAGGGACAGCGTAGGAGGGAAGTTGT
>NZ_CANMIO010000040.1 GCF_947497935.1 uncultured Shewanella sp. | reverse complement strand
CGCCTGAGCTTCCACAACCTGAGCCTCTGCGATTGGAGTTTCAACAGCTTGAACCTCTGTAGCTTGAGTCTCTACAGATAAAGAGGCTTTTTTGACCTTAGCTTTAGCAACGGCTTTGGCTATGCGCGCTTTCTTAGCATCCTCAGCTGACAGCGGTTCAGAATTCTCAGAATGAACAACTTCTGCGGGTTGCATATTTTCTGATTGCGCCGCTTTTTTAGCTTTTGCACGGGCAATTGCAGCAGCAATTTGCGCTTTTTTGTCGTTTGCAGGCGGCTTAGTTGGCTCCTCTACGGCATTAACTTGTGCACTTGTAGCCGCTTTCTTAGCTTTAGCTCGGGCAATTGCAGCAGCAATTTGCGCTTTTTTGTCGTTTGCAGGCGGCTCAGTTGGCTCATCTACGGCATTAACTTGTGCACTTGTAGCCGCTTTCTTAGCTTTAGCTCGGGCAATTGCAGCAGCAATTTGCGCTTTTTTGTCGTTTGCAGGCGGCTCAGTTGGCTCCTCTACGGCATTAACTTGTGCACTTGTAGAGGCTTTCTTAGCCTTAGCGCGTGCGATAGCGGCTTCAATCTGCGCTTTTTTGTCTGTTGCTGGTGCCTCTGTCGGCGTAGAAACTTCGGCTTGTTGGCTCTCGGCTGCTTTTTTTGCCTTAATTCGGGCCATGGCTTCGGCGACTGCGTCTCTGTCGCCGCTAGACATATTGCCCTTACGGCGCTCTGCAGCTTCTTTAGCCTTGGCTTCGCGAGCAAGTTTCTCTTCTTCTAGACGCTGTAGTCTGGCTTCGAAGCGTTGTTTAGCAAAGTCAGCTTGTTTCTTCTCTTCGGTTTGTGTGCGTATCGCTGATTTGGCAATACGGTAATACTCTACTAATGGAATATCACTTGGGCAAACAAAGCTACAGCAACCACATTCGATACAGTCGTGAAGGTTGAAGCTTGTAGCTTTATCGTATTCTTCAGCTTTTGCATGCCAAAATAGTTGCTGTGGTAAGAGCAGGCTAGGGCAGACAACGGCACATTCACCACAGCGAATACACGGCTTCTCTGTTTGCTCTGGTGCTATCTCTTCGCTGCTCGGTAATAGAACACAGTTTGTTCCCTTTAAGACGGGCGCTGAAATATCGGGTAGCGAGTGACCCATCATCGGACCACCGATAATGACTTTATCGCTAGCTAAATCGCCATTAAAACCAAGTTGTTCAAGAAGATGCTTGATTGGGGTACCAATGGGAACCCAATAGTTACCCGGTGTTTGGCTATTTAGGCCTGTCACAGTAACGACACGGCGTGTCAAAGCATGGCCATTAGTCACAGCGTCATTGATAGCATAAGCCGTACCGACGTTCTGTACTAACATACCTAGCTGGGCAGGAATAGAACCCGATGGCACTTCTTGACCAGTTAAGATCTGTATTAGCTGTTTCTCACCACCAGATGGGTATTTGGTTGGAACTGCTGTGATTCTGGCGCTATCTGTCCCTAATTCACTGCGATTAAGCGCATGTTGCATCGCTTCAATCGCTTCGGGTTTATTATCCTCTATGGCGATAATGATGCGTTTTGGCTTGAGTAGCTTCTGGATAATGGCGATGCCTGAAAGGATCTCATCACTATGCTCACGCATGAGACGATCGTCAGAAGTAATGTAAGGCTCACACTCGATACCGTTGATGATCACCAGTTCAATGTCACTGGCTGGGCTTAACTTGATATGAGTTGGAAATGCTGCGCCGCCCAGTCCAGCAATACCAGCCTGTTGGATCTTGCTTAGGATTTCTTGGTTGCTCAAAGATGCAACATCAGCGGTTAGGGATTCTACCGATTCATCCAAGCCATCGGCATCAATTACGCAGCTCAATACAGCAATGCCAGAAGGGTGATTACTTGGCATTGGTTTAATGTGGCTGATAACACCGGATGTTGGAGCATGCACAGGGCTATAAGCAAAGCTCGTACCCGATGTCAGGCTCTGACCTTTTAGCACTCTATCGCCAACCTTCACTGTGAGTAGGGCGCTATCGCCTACTTGAGTGAGAGGTAAAACGTATTGACTCGCGAGTGGCAACTCACAAATCGTTGTTTTGTTAGATAGATTTTTTAATTCTGGAGGATGAACACCGCCATGTGAGCGCCAAAGCGTTCCTTTATCAATTTGCTCTAATAAAGTTAACACGGCTTATCCTCTTGCAACTGCTTGACGGGAATGGCATTAAGTTGCCAGTTCCAGGTCTTAGTGGTCTGTTCTACTGGTAGCATGTCGATACAATCGACAGGGCAAGGCGCAACACAAAGGTCACAGCCAGTGCAATAGTCGGTAATGACGGTATGCATTAATTTTCCGGAGCCCAAAATTGCGTCTACGGGGCAGGCTTGGATGCACTTGGTACAGCCGATACATTCTTCTTCTCGAATGTATGCAACTTTTTTTATTTGGACCGCTTCGGTGGCATTGAGTGGCTCAGGTTCGACGCCCATAAGGTCTGCCAGTTTTTCCATCGTTGCGGTACCACCAGGAGGACACTTGTTGACCTTATCGCCATTAGCAATGGCTTCTGCATAGGGGCGACATCCTGGGTAACCACATTGGCCACACTGGGTTTGTGGCAATAGCGCTTCAATTTGATCCGTTAGGGGGTTGCCTTCAACTTTAAATTTCTCGGCAGCAAAGCCTAGTAATACACCGAAGACAAGCGCGAGTATTGTTAGTACAACAATAGCGATGACAATAGCTGACATGTTTATTTAACCAACCCTGTGAATCCCATAAACGCAAGTGACATAAGACCTGCGGTAACCATAGCAATGGCCCCACCTTTAAAAGGCGTGGGAACATCGGCGGCAGCAAGACGCTCTCGCATGGCAGAGAAAAGAATTAACACTAATGAGAAACCTACCGCAGCACCAAAGCCAAAGATGGCTGACTCGATAAAGCCATGCTTTTCATTAATGTTGAGCAGGGCGACACCGAGAACGGCACAGTTAGTGGTAATCAAAGGTAGGTAAATACCTAAGGCGCGATGCAGCGAGGCACTGGTTTTTTGAACCAGCATCTCGGTAAACTGCACTACAACGGCAATCACAAGAATAAAGCTCATGGTGCGCAGATAGCCAAGGTCAAAAGGTAACAACAAATACTGGTTGACCAAATAACTCAAAATAGAGGCTAGCGTTAGCACAAAAGTTGTCGCCATCGACATGCCGATAGCCGACTCAAGCTTGCTAGATACCCCCATAAAAGGGCAAAGGCCAAGAAATTTTACTAATACGAAGTTGTTGACTAGCACTGTGCCAATCAATAACAGGAGATATTCACTCATCTCTAATCAATTTTTTAGACAGAATTAGCTCTATTATCGGCTTTTCCTAAGGCATTAACAACACATAGAAAGCAAGGATAAAAAGTTTGCTTTATAAATAGTCAGTATTAAGCGGTATTTACCGACTTTTTTTCCTGTTTTAATGGGCTCGGCTCAGCGATATAGTAGCCTTGTAAGCCATCTATGAGTAGTTGATCCATTGCTAGCTTGTCTTCCTGTTTTTCGACTCCAGTTGCAATCACTTTGATCCCGAGTTTACGAGCGATATCTATGATCATTTTGACGAAAAATTTATTGTGCGGATCTAAGGTGATCTCTTGAGTGTAACTAGGGTCTAACTTGATGTAGTCAGGACGAACCTCTTTAAAAAGCTTAAATGAAGTAAAGCCTAAGCCAAATCGTTCGATAGAGATCCGTGAACCGACACTATGGAGTTCATTGATAAAATAGTAGCTGGCACTTAGGTTTGCCTGCATACCTGACTCACTCACCTCAAAAACTAATCTAGCAGCGATCTGCCGCTGCTTGTTGAGTATGTTTTTTAACCATGAAACAAACGACTTATTAGTTGCAGAAGCGGCACTGATATTGATACCAATAAGCCCCTCTAGGTTAGGCGACTGGATAAGCATGCGCAGTGTATTAAGCACGATTAGCTTATCGAGTTCTTCGCTCATACCATGACGCTCAGCCATCGCGATGACTGTCGATGTGGGTAATAGTTTTCCTTGGTTATTATAAAAGCGTGACAATAGTTCTCGATAGAATTCAACGTTATGTCGACACGGACGAATTGGTTGAATATAGAACTTTATTGCTTTTCGTCTTAAAAGGTCGTTGATCGCTACTTTCCAACGACTCTCACCAAAAAGCTCTCCGCCTGTAAGTTTTTCCTGGATATGGTAACAGTTGGGGCCCAATGTTTGAGCAATACTGACAGCTGTATCTGCCAAGGTCATTAAAGAGACTGGGTCGCTATCTTGAAGGTAAGGCACTAAGCCTATATGACCAATAGATGGAGTGCCAACCTGCTGTTGATATTCATTAAATGCAGTTTTAAGTCTATCGGCTATTTCGGTGGCTTGCTTGATGGTGAGGTCGCCAATCACAATGGCAAAGTCGGCTGTTGAGATCCTATAAAACTGAGCTTGAGGTTTTTGATTAAACGCACGCTTAATATCACTAGCAATGCGGCTAAGATAATCATCACCGGCTTCTCTACCATGCATCTGATTGATAGAGGCGAGTTCGGTGGCCCTAATAAATACTAAAATACCTGTGTCTTTGCGTTCAGGATTTCCAATTTCATTAAGTTTTTCAGTAAATCGAGCCCGAGTAGCCAACCCCGTAAGCGGATCTTGAAAAGCTGTTTTGCTTAGCTTTTCATGAGCTTTATGGAATTCATCAATTTTGGCTTTTAAAAGCTGTTTACTGTTGTCGAGAGTGAGGCCTATGCCCTTGAATTCACCTTTTATTCGAGATTTTTCAATTACACCGAAAGATAGCTTAGCTAAATTCTCAACGCATATTGAAATATAGCCAATACTTCTTTTTTGTCTGATGGTTAATAGTAAGTAGGTGATACTAATTAGTAGAAATGTCGTCCAAATGATAATGAGAATATTCTGAAATCGGGCCACAGTATTCTCAATTGTAGATAAGTTAGATAGCTTAACTTGTAATCTGCCGGTATCTAAAATCTGAGTGTACGGTGATTGAATGGAGAATAACTTCGCTAAATTGACTTTCTCTTTAGGGACCAACTCGCCTTGGGTGAAATTATTACTGCTATCTGTTTTATCTATGTATTGGAAAAATTGAAAGCTAAATTGTTGCTTGAGGATATCATAAAGCGCTTCACCTTTTCCTTGCCATTGCTTCTGTTGCTTGATGCTATTGGCATATTGTTCAATCTGCAGTTGAACTTGGGCTGTCAATTTTTGTTTTTCATCTAGGTAACTTATAAAGGTGAGCCCAGAAAAAAGTAGAACTAAAAACAACTGGAAAAGTTTAGAGGTTGTCATAAAAGAGTCCATTCACCGCGAGCCACAACTCGTATTTGTTCGAGTCACACTGGTTTAATTGCAAGTATTATAAACAGGTTTAAGATTTTATTGCAGCGGATTTATAACGGAGAAGCTTTTTAAAGAAATATTTTTGGAATTTAATGCTGAGAAGTGTAACTGAAGAAGGAGGGTGATGATGAAAAGGTTGGCTCCCCAGACTGGACTCGAACCAGTGACATACGGATTAACAGTCCGCCGTTCTACCAACTGAACTACAGGGGA
>NZ_CANMIO010000039.1 GCF_947497935.1 uncultured Shewanella sp. | reverse complement strand
AAGGTCGAGCTGTCGGTGGTATCACCATCGGTGGTGACATAGTGGATAGCCGGTACATCGCCATTGTAGTCGGCGACTGGAGTAAAGGTGTAGCTGCCGTTGCTGTCGAGGCTAAAGCTGCCAATCCCAGCAATGGTGATCACAGAGCCATCGGCGCTGTAAACCGTGGCGTCATCGCCAATGGTAAAGCTGGTGACGGTGACTGGACCATCAACACTGCTGGTGCCGGTGAGCACGCTGTCGGTGATCGAGCCATCTTCATTGACGCTGTGGGTCTCATCGGCATCGGTGTAGCTGTCATCCTGCGCATTGATGTTGATGGTCAAGGTCGAGCTGTCGGTGGTATCGCCGTCAGTGGTGACATAGTGGATAGCCGGTACATCGCCATTGTAGTCGGCGACTGGAGTAAAGGTGTAGCTGCCGTTGCTGTCGAGGCTAAAGCTGCCAATCCCAGCAATGGTGATCACAGAGCCATCGGCGCTGTAAACCGTGGCGTCATCGCCAATGGTAAAGCTGGTGACGGTGACTGGACCATCGACACTGCTGGTGCCGGTGAGCACGCTGTCGGTGATCGAGCCATCTTCATTGACGCTGTGGGTCTCATCGGCATCGGTGTAGCTGTCATCCTGCGCATTGATGTTGATGGTCAAGGTCGAGCTGTCGGTGGTATCACCATCGGTGGTGACATAGTGGATAGCCGGTACATCGCCATTGTAGTTGGCGACAGGAGTAAAGGTGTAGCTGCCATCGCTGTCGAGGCTAAAGCTACCAATCCCAGCAATGGTGATCACAGAGCCATCGGCGCTGTAAACCGTGGCGTCATCGCCAATGGTAAAGCTGGTGATGGTGACTGGACCATCGACACTGCTGGTGCCGGTGAGCACGCTGTCGGTGATCGAGCCATCTTCATTGACGCTGTGGGTCTCATCGGCATCGGTGTAGCTGTCATCCTGCGCATTGATGTTGATGGTCAAGGTCGAGCTGTCGGTGGTATCGCCATCGGTGGTGACATAGTGGATCGCCGGTACATCGCCATTGTAGTTGGCGACAGGAGTAAAGGTGTAGCTGCCGTTGCTGTCGAGGCTAAAGCTGCCGACACCAGCAATGGTGATCACAGAGCCATCGGCGCTGTAGACCGTGGCGTCATCGCCAATGGTAAAGCTGGTGATGGTGACTGGACCATCGACACTGCTGGTGCCGGTGAGCACGCTGTCGGTGATCGAGCCATCTTCATTGACGCTGTGAGTCTCATCGGCATCGGTGTAGCTGTCGTTCTGCGCATTGATGTTGATGGTCAAGGTCGAGCTGTCGGTGGTATCACCATCGGTGGTGACATAGTGGATAGCCGGTACATCGCCATTGTAGTTGGCGACAGGAGTAAAGGTGTAGCTGCCGTTGCTGTCGAGGCTAAAGCTGCCGACACCAGCAATGGTGATCACAGAGCCATCGGCGCTGTAGACCGTGGCGTCATCGCCAATGGTAAAGCTGGTGATGGTCACAGGACCATCGACACTGCTGGTACCGGTTAATACGCTGTCGGTGATCGAGGCATCTTCATTGACGCTGTGGGTCTCATCGGCATCGGTGTAGCTGTCGTTCTGCGCATTGATGTTGATGGTCAAGGTCGAGCTGTCGGTGGTATCGCCATCGGTGGTGACATAGTGGATAGCCGGTACATCGCCATTGTAGTCGGCGACAGGAGTAAAGGTGTAGCTGCCGTTGCTGTCGAGGCTAAAGCTGCCGACACCAGCAATGGTGATCACAGAGCCATCGGCGCTGTAGACCGTGGCGTCATCGCCAATGGTAAAGCTGGTGACGGTCACAGGACCATCGACACTGCTGGTGCCGGTGAGCACGCTGTCGGTGATCGAGGCATCTTCATTGACGCTGTGGGTCTCATCGGCATCGGTGTAGCTGTCACCGACTGGTGTCACTTCAAGTGTCAGTGTCGCACTCTCACCTGTATTGGTAGTGTAGGTAATAACAGGGACTTCACCGTTCCAGTTGTTGAATGGTGTGAAGGTGTAAGAGCCATCTTCATTGATGACGATTATGCCACCTTCTATTTCTGCTGACTCACCTGCAGTGTAGGTATTACCGCTAACGCTGTATTCAGTAACGGTTAATTCGTTATCTACATCAGTGTCATTAGTGAGTACGTTGCCTGTTGCTGGAGTATCTTCTTCAACCGTATTGGTGTCATTACGTGCAATGGTTGGATCGTCAACTGGTTTAACTTCAAGCGTTAGCGTTGCTGTTTCACCTGTATTGGTGGTGTAGGTAATAACAGGAACTTCACCGTTCCAGTTATCACTTGGCGTGAATGTATAGCTACCATCTGAGTTGATAACTAGTTCGCCACCTTCAATTTCAACCTTGCTCCCAGCTGGATACTCTAAGCCTTCGACTTCAAAGGAGCCGACAGTTAGCTCATCATCTAGGTCTGAGTCGTTATCTAGAACGTTGCCAATTGCAACTGTATCTTCATTAATCGTCTGAGTGTCATCTTGGATGAGACTCATTAAGTCGTAGTCTTCAGTCGTAGATGCTTGGCCGCGTTCACCGTTATGGCCAAAGCCATGAACAACAGCGTCAACCACAGTGTCTGCATCTAGTAACAGCTCAGAGCCTTCCACCGTTATTGAGAAACTACCATCTTCGTTCATGAGAGTTTGGTAGTCAGTGCCGTTTATGGTGATGACAATGATGCCTATGGTGATTGCGGCATCTGCGTTGACGGTACCTGTAATGGTTATGCTTTGCTGGCCTTCGTCACTGGTAATTAGGTTATCACCGGTAATTGGATCTAGATCGATGCTGACATCCGCATTTGCTGGGCTGTCGTTATCGAAAATACGTAAGGTACCCTGTGAGTCAGCTAGCTGTGCGTTGGTTGGTTCGGACAGATTGATTAGGGCAAACTCAGGGTTTGGATTTTCTACAATGAGATCATCGACAATTGGCACTGTAATAAACGCCGTGGTTTGTCCTGGGAGGAAAGTCACCGTGCCTGAAACTTCGATAAAGTCTTCACCAAAGAGTGCCGATAGCTCTTCACTAGAGTAATTCACGGTAATAATTTCGTCGCTTGGCTCACTCAAGCTTAGGGTAAATACCGCGTTTTCCATGCCTTCGACTGCGATAGCATAGTCTATGTTAATCAGCGGTAGATCACTGCCTGCTGCATCATTATCAAAAATGGCAAATTGCAGAAGTTCATCGTAAACGTTCTCGCCTGTGACTGTCGCTCTAAAGTATTCAGTCGGCTCGATTTTTGCGTCGTCAAAAATAGGTACGCGGATCATCACGCTGCTATTTCCAGCTGATAATTCAAAGCCAAATACTGGTCGAGGAATGCTGCCGCTATAGTCGATAGAGGTGACGGTCATTGCCTGCCAAGTTAAGCCACCATCATTTGAATACTGGATTGGAACCGTATAATCATCGGCGTACTCAGCAATAGGAATGCCTAATTGTTCGCTTAGAAGTTCGCTGGTAAAAGTGATTTCTAATAAGGAGTCTTCTTCAAATACAAGTTCGCTGTTGATTGTGAACTGATTGAAGCCATCGCCTTCAGAAACATCTGGAATGTCAGCTGATAGGTGTGACTTGAATTGATCTTGAGTCGATGAGGTTACTTCTCTAAATGCGGTCCAATCTTCAACACGATAATCGAGCGTTAGTCCCTCTAGGTCATATTGGTCTACGCCGTCATTCAAGATGATGGCGTAGTTTCCGTCTCCTAAGTCAACTAAGGTTCCGATATCTTCAAAGTCAGCACTTAAACGTACATTTTTTACGACTAAGTTTTCGGTAATAACTTGGTGAGCTGTGGCGCCTTTAAGTAAGTCTTCTGCTGAAAAAGTAATTTGTCCATCTAGCTCGTTATAATTATACGTGACTAGACCACCAGGTACTTCAAGCACGTCAACGGTTCTTTCGTCTGCAGCGTCAGGGGCTCGATCGCCCGCTAGCTCTTCAATGGTATCGGCAACGTGACCCATGGCTAGGCTTTCGAAAACATTTTGTTCGTCTACAGAGCGCTCTGAATCACGAGTAAACTCAATCCCAAGTTGTGCTAGTACTTGAGATAGCATCTCTTTACCCGCCGTGGCAATATTGAGTGGCTCGCCAGTGGTTGGGTCGATGTAATTGCTTAATGCATCATGGATCGAAGTAGATATGTTGATGTTTGAACCATAGCTTGCATCGAGATTGTTCAGGCTATTGGTTTGCAAGATCCCGTCATCAGTACCATCGGAAAGATCGTTATCGAGTGCCTGTAGAAAAATAGCCATGTTTTCTACGTAATTGAGGTTGCTATCGGCTAGTGAAGTGCCTGCTATATCTTGTAAAAATAAGATTGTTCCTTGAATCGAATCGGCACTAAAGTTCGCTATAGTGACATTACCTATGGTGAAGGTAATAGTATCGCCTTCACGGTAACTAAAGGAGCCATCTGATCCTGAATCTCCGGTAAATCCAGTAAGGCCAGACGATGTCGTGTAGGCAACGCCGTTCACAAAGTTATCGGTAAGCTGAGCTGTTTGAATAGAGCTGTCTATAGCTGCATCTGTGTCTACATCTATATCTGTATTAGTGCCATTTAACGATAGGTTGGCAACTAATGGTGATGTAATTTGTCCAGCTGTATCGTGGCCAGCATTGGCTAGGGTTTCCGCACCACCACGAGCAATTGAAACATGGCTTGAACCGCCTTCATTTCCAGCTTGGTTACCCGCAGCTGTATCTGGTCCGTCGGTAGGATCTTCACCAGAGGCGATTAACGCTTGAATTTCTTCGATTTCACTTAAGGCTTCGTCTTCTGCGGATGGAGAGGTATTAGCGGAGGTCGAATTGGTTTTTAACAACTCGTTATTGTCATCTGACGAGGATGAAAGAGAGCTACCATCGTCCAATAATATTTCGATATAACTATCTTCCGCTATCGATATGTTGGTCCCGGCAGGAACTAATTCACCTTCACTAAGCTGCTTAAGGTTGCCGTTAATATTAGCGGTCACCATGCCATTTAGGTTTTGAATATGTCCAGCTTGTGTTGTGATGATCGATTTCATTGCCATGCTCCCTGCAAAAGACAAACTGTTGCAAATGCGAAATTAAAGTTACCTCGTGTTGCGCAATGTTATCGGAGTGGGTGCGCTTGGTCAATTTATTGACACTTTGTTCATGGTTTTTATGAAAGTGTTAAAGTCGAGGTGCCAGCGAAGGAGGAGGAAAATAAGGCAAAGACCACTAGATATAGTGGCCTTTGTTTTAGTATCGACTAATTTAGTCGGTATATAGAAACTTTCGACTGATTATCAAGGTATGTTGAGGCCATCATCAGCTTGTTCGTAAGGAGGAACAAACGGCGTGGTGTTTGGATCAACAATTAATGCTTCATCATTAATAAGTTCAGTAATAATGACATTTGCATCAGTTGATGCATAAATACTAGATAGATCTACACCGTCAAGAACAATCATCACGCTGCCTGTCCCGGTTCCTAGCCCATCCGCATCGATAGTTATTGTTGTACTACCTCCTTGGAAGGTGAAAGAGAGGAAGTCTTCTAGGTTTCCATTCTCTTCATTAATAAGAAGATCGGAGAGATCTAAAACATCAATATCATGATTGAAGTTATATACGGTATCGGTACTGCCATCAGCAGTATCAAGTTCCCAAACGAAGAAATCTCGTTCACCGTCATCGCTACCATTTAATTCGCCTCCATTAAGGCTATCGTTTCCTTGGCCACCAGATATGTAATCTCTACCTACGCCTCCGTCTAGCAGATCATCTCCTATACCACCGATGACAAAGTCATTACCTTCTCCTCCTTCAATATTGTCATTGCCAGAGCCACCAACGAGTTCATCATTGCCTGCTAACCCTTTTACTATGTCATTACCGTCTCTACCAAAAATACGGTCATCTAAATTCGCGCCAGTTAAAGAATCTGTATTGGTACTACCAAAAATTAGGTTGTTGATGTTGTCGGCTCCGATAATGGTAATGGAGTCATCTGCAATCTGCTCATGTGTAAAGATGGCTTCAACAAATCGAGCCTGAAAGTTACCGCCATTACTATCTAGATAAGTTAGGCGCCAAGTATCATTAGCTGCGACAGGGTTCGCAATAATGTAGTCTGCTAAAGAGGTCTCGGTTGGATCGCCATTGCCATTGAGGAGGAAAATTGCAGAGTAATCGACTTCGGCTTTCATAAGTCCTGAGTCAGCGTCATATGACCAGGTGACAATACCATCCCCATCATTATCAGGAATAACCTCGAAGATGGCATTACCAATCGTCAGTCTTGCTGATACCTCCATTTCTCGGGCGGCACCAGCATTGGTGTTGGCACCTCGCTCGTTAATGGGGATCGGGATATTTACAGGAGTCTGTTGAAAATCAGTAAATAAGAGTAATGAACCACTAGCTGGATCTGAATTGAGGGCATTAGCAAACAACTCTGTTATTGCCAAATCTGTTTCCTGAGGATTACCTGAAGTCAGTGGGCTAGAGCCATCACCAATCTGTACCGTTTGAGCTGCTAACCCATTAGCTGGGACTGAATGAATGATAAACTCGCCATCGACAGAATCGGTTCCAGAGTTAACTTGGAATGTGAAAGCAAGATCGACTTGATAATCAACATCGCCATTGTCTCCTGGTACGTATACTAAGGTTTCTAGTTCTGAGGCACTTAGTATTGGGGGGGAGTTAAAATCAATCAGTGACAGTGTTATATCGCCGTCGGCCAGATAATAAACGTTACCTAATTCAACATCAGGATCTAACCCCGGTGTTAGTAGCTCTATTTGTAGATTTGAAACTGTTATTTCATCATTAACGTCAACATCTGTTGGTTGAGTTAGTAGTAATGGATAACCACTTAAATAGGGATCGGTGATTTCGTTATGAGATGCTGGTAGCCAAACCTCTTGAGTGAAATTACCCTCAATAGAATCGTTTTCACCGTTAATTGTAATGGTGACTTTTTCGGTGTCATAAGCTCCGTATGTGTCAGTGACAGTCACGGCAAAGCTTAAGCTAATTGACTCAGTCACTCCAAGAAACTGTATTAGATCATTGGAAACACTGAAATCCCAGCTGTCTTGATCTGCAGAGAAACCATCTATAATTTGATTTATTTGGTCTTGAGTTAGCACTAAGCTTAAATCACCACCGCTCCAAGCAATATCTCCATTGTAATCAGCGCTGACAGATGCTGTATCATTAGTGTCCACGTCGGTAAAGCTGAGAACTCCACTATCACTGATTAACTGATTAACGACATCGAGATCCTCTGTTACTTCTCCTGATGTTTCCGCTGTTAGATCGGGAATATCGTTGGTACCCATCAGGGTAATGGTCACGTCTTGCTCTGCATAGGCGCCGTAATCGTCCGTCACGCGCACCGTGTAAGTGAGGACGACGACTTGGCCTTCAAACAGGCTATTGGCTAAGTCATTATCTAGGGTATAGGTCCATAGGCCGTTGTTATCAAC
>NZ_CANMIO010000038.1 GCF_947497935.1 uncultured Shewanella sp. | reverse complement strand
TTCAACGGCTAGTTCAACGGCTAGTTCAACGGCTAGTTCAACGGCTAGTTCAACGGCTAGTTCAACGGCTAGTCCAACGGCTACTTCAACGGCTACTTCAACGGCTAGTTCAACGGCTAGTTCAACGGCTAGTTCAACGGCTAGTTCAACGGCTAGTTCAACGGCTAGTCCAACGGCTAGTCCAACGGCTAGTCCAACAGCTAGTCCAACGGCTAGTCCAACGGTTACTTCAACAGTAGTCAGACGGCTGTAGCAATAACTTCTCGCTTATCCTGTAGTACCCAGCTTGTGTAAATTCTATGTGACAACTCCACCCTATACTTTGGTAGATATTTGACCAATGAGCGCTTGCTTTACGTTCGCGTAAACGTCACAGTGTTAAATATTGAGCAAGATCACACTTATGTTAGCTAGGCGATAACCTGATAACCGTCAATAAACAAAGCTGCTGAACCCTACTGACAATGCGGTTTTGGACGATTTCTAATAAAGGTTAACTAGCGTATTACCGGAGTAATTATGAGTTCAGTTCAGTCAAACCAAGATATTGTTATTGTTGCAGCAAAGCGAACGCCTATGGGCGGGTTCCAAGGTGCGTTATCGAGTGTTGCATCGCCAAAGCTTGCGGCTACCGCGATTAAAGGCTTGATGCTGCAAAGCGGACTTGCAGGCGATTTAGTTGATGAAGTCTTGATGGGTTGTGTTTTGCCAGCAGGTTTAGGTCAGGCACCCGCACGTCAGGCAACACTCGGTGCTGACTTACCTTTATCTGTTGGCGCAACGACCGTCAACAAGGTGTGTGGGTCAGGGATGAAGACTGTGATGCTAGCACATGACTTAATTAAGGCGAGCAGTGCTAATGTCGTGATCGCTGGTGGTATGGAAAGCATGAGTCAAGCACCTTATCTACTGGATAAAGCACGCGGCGGTATGCGTATGGGTCATGGCAAGGTGATGGATCATATGTTCCTCGATGGCCTCGAAGATGCCTATACTGGCGGCGCTATGGGCACGTTTGCGCAAAACACCGCCGATGACTTTAAGTTAACGCGTGAGCAGATGGACAGCTTTGCACTGAACTCCTTAGAAAAGGCGAATGCGGCAATCGACTCGGGTGCTTTTAGCGATGAGATCTCGCCTGTTACCGTTTCTAACCGCCGCGGTGACACAGTTATTGATACCGATGAGCAACCGGGTAACGCACGTCCAGATAAAATTCCAACACTACGTCCGGCATTCGCTAAAGACGGCACCATTACAGCCGCTAATTCAAGTTCAATTTCAGATGGCGCCGCAGCGCTCATGTTGATGACGCGCGGCAAAGCAACTGAGCTGGGCCTCGACGTGATGGCCACCATTAAGGGCCACAGCACTCATGCGCAAGAGCCTTCAATGTTTACCACCGCGCCTGTTGGCGCCATGAACAAACTGCTCGACAAAGTTAGTTGGGGTAAAGATGAGGTGGATCTGTATGAGATCAATGAAGCCTTTGCCATGGTTACCATGTTGGCTATTTCGGAGCTTGAACTCGATGCCAGCAAAGTCAATGTTAATGGCGGTGCTTGTGCACTAGGTCATCCAATAGGTTGCTCGGGTGCACGTTTGCTGGTGACCTTGATTTATGCTCTTAAAGCGCGCGGACTTAAGCGCGGTGTGGCATCACTTTGTATTGGTGGTGGTGAAGCAACAGCCATGGCGATTGAGCTTTAAAACGAGCAATCACATTGAAACACTAATTTAGACTGCAGTTTAAACAGTAATCAACAAGACTCGATTTAACTTAGGACCAAAATATTGAACGCGGCATGTTCGCTATCAATATGAATATAAAAATCTGGCCAAGTTAAATCATCATTTTGCAATAGCCAATAACACTGGCATTGCCAAATTAGGAAGCGATATGACGACTCAAGTTAAGCATTACATCGACGGTAAATGGGTATTGGGCCAAGGCGAAAAGCAGATAGCGGTGACTAATCCTGCCAATAACGAAACTATTGCTGTGGTGAATGCAGCGAACGATGCCGAAGTATTAACGGCTGTAGCAAGTGCTAAGCAGGCGTTTCAAACTTGGAAAGAGGTGCCCGTTTCAGAGCGTGCTCGTGTGATGCTTAAGTATCAGCATCTTTTAAAAGAGCATCACGATGAAATTGCGACGATTCTAGCGCAAGAAACGGGTAAGACATTTGATGATGCCAAGGGCGATGTATGGCGTGGTATCGAAGTTGCCGAGCATGCCTGCAATATTGCCTCAATGATGATGGGCGAAACCGTTGAAAACGTGGCGCGCTCAATCGACACCTATAGCTACACCCAGCCACTAGGTGTTTGCGCTGGCATTACCCCGTTTAACTTCCCTGCGATGATCCCACTGTGGATGTTCCCACTGGCAATTGCTTGCGGTAATACCTTTGTCCTTAAGCCATCTGAGCAAGATCCAATGACGCCGCAGCGTCTTATCGAGCTATTTGAAGAGGCGGGCGCACCAAAAGGTGTAGTGCAGCTGGTTCACGGTGATAAAACGGCAGTGGATATTTTATTGACTCACCCAGATGTTAAAGCGATTTCATTTGTGGGGTCGGTGAATGTGGGTCAATACATCTACAAAACAGGTACCGATAACTTAAAACGCGTACAAGCGTTTGCAGGGGCTAAAAACCACTGCGTGATCATGCCTGATGCCAACAAGCAGCAGGTAATTAATAACTTAGTGGGCGCCTCTGTTGGCGCTGCGGGTCAGCGCTGTATGGCGCTGTCTGTGGCGGTATTTGTTGGTGCAGCGAAGGAGTGGATCCCTGAGCTTAAAGAGGCGATAGCCAAGGTAAAGCCGGGTCTTTGGGATGACAAAGATGCGGCTTATGGCCCAGTTATTAGCCCAGCCGCTAAGCAACGTATCGTGAGCTTGATTGCTCAAGGTAAGCAAGAAGGTGCTGATTGCCTTCTAGATGGTACAGACTTTACCGTTGAAGGTTACGAGTCGGGCAACTGGGTTGGCCCAACCATGTTCGATAACGTCACCACTGATATGAGCATTTACCAAGAAGAGATCTTTGGCCCAGTACTTTGCTGCATGAATGCAGAATCGCTTGAAGAGGCGATTGCGATTGTAAACGACAGCCCATATGGCAACGGTACCTCAATTTTTACCGCCAGTGGCGCCGCGGCACGCAAATACCAACACGAGATTGAAGTGGGCCAGGTGGGTATTAATGTACCCATTCCAGTGCCATTACCTTTCTTCTCGTTCACAGGTTGGAAAGGCAGTTTCTATGGCGATCAGCATGCTTATGGTAAGCAAGCGGTGCGATTCTATACTGAAACCAAGACCATTACAGCGCGTTGGTTTGAGTCAGATATAGCCGTGGCATCGGCGCCCAACATGACGATTGAGCTTAAGTAGCAGGCGTTATTGCCACCCCATCGGGTGGCATGTTTGTTTGGGGCTAAAGAGGTTTATCGCGTACGCCCTAAATGAAAAAAGTTAAATGCAATCAGTACAGCATTTGGCTAATAAAGCAGAACAAGCGATAACGAATAAACAATAAATAACGAATAGAGGTCTGCAACGTAAGCCACTCGCAAGAGCAGCCGTTAGCAAAGACCCAAAGCCTGAATCACCAACGGGTGAATTTAATAGGCAATTGACAGAACAACAGGAGTAGCCAGATGGATTTTAATCTGAATGAAGACCAACGCCAATTTGCAGATCTAGCACAGCAGTTCTCGACCGAGGAGCTAGCGCCTTTCGCGGGCAAATGGGATGAAGAGCATCATTTTCCTAAGGATGTGATTCAAAAAGCCGGAGAGCTAGGTTTTTGCTCGCTGTACTCGCCAGAGTCAGAAGGTGGAATGGGACTGTCTCGTTTAGATTCATCGATTATCTTTGAGCAGTTATCCATGGGGTGCACAGCAACCACAGCGATGCTAACTATTCATAATATGGCAACTTGGATGGTCACTAGTTTTGGCTCAGAAACACTGCGCCAAGAGTGGTCTGAGTCATTAACGACAGGTGAGAAGCTAGCGTCATATTGCTTAACGGAGCCTGGTGCGGGTAGCGACGCGGCATCACTGCAAACTAAGGCGGTTCGCGAAGGCGATGAGTACGTGATTTCAGGTTCGAAAGTGTTTATCTCAGGCGCTGGCGCGACCGATCTATTGGTTGTCATGTGCCGCACTGGTGAATCGGGTCCGAAGGGCATTTCGGCGATTGTGGTTCCTGCCGATGCCGCCGGTGTTATCTACGGTAAGGCGGAAGATAAGATGGGCTGGAACGCCCAGCCAACTCGTGAAATTACTTTTGAAAACGTACGTGTACCAGTAGCTTATTTGTTGGGTGAAGAGGGGGAAGGCTTTACCTTTGCCATGAAGGGGCTAGATGGAGGTCGCATCAATATCGCCACTTGCTCCATAGGAACCGCTCAAGCCGCACTTGAACGTGCAACTCAATATATGAATGAACGTAAACAGTTTGGTAAGCCCTTGGCCGCATTTCAGGCGCTACAATTTAAACTTGCCGATATGGCAACAGAGCTCGTCGCAGCGCGCCAATTAGTGCGTCTGGCGGCCTTTAAGTTAGACCAGCAAGACCCAGAAGCCACCGCTTATTGCGCCATGGCTAAACGCTTCGCTACCGATATCGGTTTTCAGGTGTGTGATGCAGCGCTGCAAATTCATGGTGGCTATGGCTACATTCGTGAGTATCCGCTAGAGCGTCACGTACGTGATGTACGAGTCCATCAAATTTTAGAGGGAACCAACGAAATCATGCGATTGATTATCTCGCGCCGTTTATTGGATGAAAACGCTGGCGCTATTTTATAGAAACCTTGGTATCCAATTTAATTGATTTCAGTTTAGTAAAAGGAGTTTTCATGACGTTAACAGCAGATAAGAGTCTATTAAAAGAACAAATTGTTGGTCACACCGCGGTGATCAGCATGAACAATCCGCCAGCCAATACCTGGACAGCCGAGAGCCTACAAGAGCTTAAGCATAAGGTATTGAGCCTCAATGAAAACAAAGAGGTTTATGCCTTAGTGATCACAGGCGAAGGCGAGAAGTTCTTTTCTGCAGGCGCAGATCTTAAACTCTTTGCCGATGGCGATAAGCAAAATGCGGCCGATATGGCACGTTATTTTGGTGAAGCCTTTGAGACCTTAAGCGCGTTTCGTGGCGTCTCTATCGCAGCTATTAATGGTTATGCCATGGGCGGCGGTCTCGAAGTGGCGCTCGCTTGCGACTTACGTATTTGTGAAGAGCAAGCACAACTTGCGCTGCCAGAAGCCACAGTGGGCTTGTTGCCTTGCGCTGGGGGCACGCAAAACTTAACCGCGCTGGTTGGCGAAGGTTGGGCTAAGCGAATGATCTTATGTGGTGAGCGTGTTACTGCGGAGACAGCTGAGAAGATAGGCCTAGTAGAAGAAGTTGTTGTAAAAGGCGATGCCTTTAATACTGCAATGGCGTTAGCTGAAAAAGTGGCTAATCAAAGCCCAAGTAGTGTTAAGGCGTGCAAGCGACTCGTTCAGTCGGGCCGTAGTATGCCTAGAGGTCAGGCGCTACCGCTAGAGCGTGAATTGTTTGTTAACCTGTTTGATACTGAAGATCAAGCCGAAGGGGTTAATGCCTTCTTGAACAAACGCAAAGCTAACTGGAAGAACGGCTAATGAGCGAGTTAAATACGCAAACAAGCAATATGCAAACAAGCAATGAGCAAGTGCTGTTTAGCACGCTAGCCACAGATTCAGGGATGCAAGTTGGCGTCGCGACACTGAATATTGAAAAAGCCCTTAATGCTCTAAACCTTAATATGGTGCAGGCAATAACTGAGCAGTTAACTGTTTGGCAAAGTGATAGCAATATTGTTGCTGTTGTTCTTGATGGCGCAGGTGAAAAAGCCTTTTGTGCCGGTGGTGATGTACGCGCGATTTATCAGGCTTCAATTACAACGCCGGGTGAGATCACCGAAGCAGCGACCGAGTTTTTTAAGCAAGAGTACCAGTTAGATTATCTGCTGCACACCTTTGCTAAGCCGGTCATTGTGTGGGGCGATGGCATAGTAATGGGCGGCGGTCTTGGGCTGATGATAGGCGCAAGCCACCGTATAGTCACTGAGCGCTCACGTATCGCCATGCCTGAAGTAACAATTGGTTTATATCCCGATGTGGGCGGTAGTTATTTCTTAAATCGTATGCCGGGTAAAAGCGGGCTATTTTTAGGTATGACCGCTTATAACATGAATGGCAGCGATGCCTTATATGTGGGAATTGGTAATCACTACCTAAATAGTGATGACAAGGCGGCGCTGCTGGATAAATTAGCGACATTGTCATGGGGCGATAACGCAGCAGACAATCATCAGTTATTAAATGATGCGCTTAGCGCTATGAGCGCGGAATATAAAGCGCCAATCGCTGACAGTGTACTTGAGCAAAATCAGCCATTGATTGATGAGCTGATGGCAGGCTCAATCGATGAAATCTTAACTAAGGTGAGTCAACTTGATGTGAGCACGTTAGAGGGGAACCCTTGGTTAGCGAGAGCGGTTAAGACCATGCTCGCGGGCAGCCCAATCAGCTTGAACTTGGTGTATTTACAATCACGATTGAGTGAAGTGCTGAGTCGTGAGCTGAGCTTAGCTGAGTGCTTTAAATTGGAGCTTGGGTTAAGTGTTAACTGCTGCGCTAAAGCGGACTTTGCGGAGGGCGTACGCGCCTTACTCATTGATAAAGACCGTAGCCCACAATGGCGGTTTAGTGATGTAGCATCGATACCAATCGGTTTTGCCGAATCGTTACTGCAATCGCCTTGGGATAATGCAGAGCATCCGCTCAAGGAACTGCAATAACGACTCGATTATGCGAGCTTATGACAAGTTTGTCTAAAAAATACACATGCGGTGAGTGGTATTGGCCGCGATAGAGAACTGAATAAGGTTCAAACACTCACAAACGTGAACTGGAGCGAATAATGAGTACAGTTGCATTTATTGGTTTAGGAAACATGGGCGGCCCGATGGCGGTCAACCTGATTAAAGCGGGTTTTACCGTAAAAGTCTTTGATTTAGTACCTGCGGCAATGCAAGCGCTAGCCGAACAAGGCGCACTCACCGCGACAAGCGCCTGCGGCGCGGCGGCAGGCGCTGACATAGTGGTGACTATGCTGCCTGCGGGTAAGCATGTGCGCGGTCTATATGTAACCGATGACTCGAGCAAAGGCTTAATCGACGTGGTTGCTCCGGGAACCTTACTTATCGATTGTTCAACGATTGATGCAGACAGCGCGCGCTTTGTCGCAAAGCATGCAGCCGATAAAGGCTTAGAATTTATTGATGCGCCAGTATCGGGCGGTACAGCTGGCGCTGCTGCTGGCACGTTAACCTTTATTTGTGGTGGCAGTGATAAAGCATTTGAGCAAGCCCAAGGCGCACTTGATGCCATGGGAGGCAATATCTTCCATGCTGGTGGTCCTGGTGCTGGGCAAGTCGCTAAAATATGTAATAATATGCTGCTGTCGGTATTAATGGTTGCCACATCTGAGTCACTACAGATGGGAATCGATCACGGGCTCGATCCGAAAGTGCTGTCTGACATTATGAAGGTCAGCAGTGGTGGTAATTGGACGTTAGATAAATATAATCCGTGTCCAGATGTGATGGAGTCTGTGCCGTCATCAAATGACTACCAAGGCGGCTTTATGGTCGACTTGATGGTAAAAGATTTAGGGCTTTCGCAAGAAGCGGCGCTGTTATCCAATTCAAGCACGCCAATGGGCGCGTTGGCGCGCAGTCTTTATGTGAATCATGCGAAGCAAGGTAATGGTAAGCGTGATTTTTCAAGTATTTTTGAGCAATTTGCTCAGTCAGAACAGATAAAAAACAAAGGGTGATCCAATGGATTTAAAAGATAAGGTTGTTGTTATTACTGGTGGTGCAGGTGGACTAGGTTACGCCATGGCGGAGAATTTAGCGGCTGCAGGTGCCAAGCTAGCACTTATCGATATGGACCAAGAGAAGTTGGAAAAAGCCTGTGCAAACATTGGTGCGACTGCTGAAGTACAAGGCTACGCAGTTGATATCACTGATGAGGAAGATGTATTTGCCACGTTCCAATTTATTAAAGAAGATTTTGGTCAGGTCAACGTACTGATTAATAACGCGGGCATTTTACGTGATGGTCTACTGCTTAAGGCGAAAGAAGGTCAGGTATTTGACCGTATGTCGTTCGACCAATTCCAGTCGGTAATCAACGTCAACCTAACGGGGTCATTCTTGTGTGGTCGTGAAGCGGCTGCCGCTATGATTGAGACTGGGCAAGAAGGCGTAATTATCAATATTTCGAGTCTTGCTAAGGCGGGTAATGTTGGCCAGTCTAACTATGCAGCATCAAAGGCTGGTGTCGCTGCGATGAGCGTGGGTTGGGCTAAAGAGCTGGCGCGTTACAATATCCGTAGCGCTGCCGTCGCTCCGGGTGTGATTGAAACTGAGATGACTGCCGCCATGAAGCCTGAAGCCCTAGAGCGTTTAGAGAAAATGGTACCGGTTGGACGTTTAGGTCAAGCGGAAGAGATCGCTTCCACCGTACGTTTTATCATTGAAAATGACTACGTTAACGGTCGTATATTTGAAATCGACGGCGGCATTCGCTTATAGATTTACGATTCGCGTAGAAAATAGTGTCAATTGTGAGGACGTTTAGGTCAAGCGGAAGAGATTGCATCTACAGTACGTTTTATCATTGAAAATGACGATA
>NZ_CANMIO010000037.1 GCF_947497935.1 uncultured Shewanella sp. | reverse complement strand
GGCGCTGCGCTTCTAGGGCGTGACTTCGCCACTTCTAGGGCGCTGCGCTTCTAGGGCGTGACTTCGCCACTTCTAGGACGCTGCACTTTTAGGAAAATGCGAAGACGGTACAAGCTGAGACGGAAATGCAGAACGGCCTGTGGCCTACGGTTGACGGTGAAAGGCGAAGAAGGGCGCTATCGTTGCTAGGACGTGACTTCGTCACTGCGAGAACGTCGCGTTGCGACTTCTAGATGCTATAAAAGCAAAGACGGTTAAAAGCCGGAAGAGCAAATACGCTGCTGTTTTTTGCTTTTGATTTCCTAGCAGGCCGAAGGCCGTTCTCGGAGCGAAGCGTCCTAGGTCCTAGGACCTTCTTTTAACCCTAGAATCTACGTTATTTTAAAGAGCATGATGAAACTAATTCCTACTTCAACTCCAGATGTGTTGCTGTTTGAACCGAAAGTCTTTGGTGATGCTCGGGGCTTCTTTATGGAAACTTTTCGCCAATCAGAGTTTGAGGCGCTATTTGGCGAAGCGGGCATGGTTTGCCCGAATTTTGTGCAAGAGAATATGAGCCGTTCGGCTAAAAATGTCCTACGCGGTTTACATTATCAAACGCTGCAACCTCAAGGTAAATTGATCCGCGTGACTGCTGGTAGTATTTTCGATGTTGCTGTCGATATTCGCAAAGACTCAAAAACCTATGGCCATTGGTTTGGGCAAGTGTTGTCTGCTGAAAATAGACTGCAAATGTATATCCCTCCAGGCTTTGCCCACGGCTTTTTAACCTTAAGTGACCATGCTGACATTATCTATAAATGCACCGATTACTATGCACCAGAGCATGAAAGGTGCATTGCGTG
The DNA here is from genome assembly GCF_947497935.1 of uncultured Shewanella sp. GTDB lineage: Bacteria > Pseudomonadota > Gammaproteobacteria > Enterobacterales > Shewanellaceae > Shewanella. The sequence continues at coordinate 8,949 of NZ_CANMIO010000037.1, read as the reverse complement.
GAATGACGCTAGGCTAAATATTCAATGGCCGTTAGAAAAGGGCGTAGAGCCGATTTTGTCGGAGAAGGATAAAAAAGCTTAGAAGGGCGCTATGCTTCTAGGGCGTGACTACGTCACTGCGAGAGCGTCGCGTTGCGACTTCTAGGTGCTATAAAAGCAAAGACGGTACAAGTTTAGACGGAAAAGTAGAACGGCCTGTGGCCTACGGTTGACGGTGAAAGGCGAAGAAGGGCGCTATCGCTGCTAGGAGGTGACTTCGTCACTGCGAGAACGTCGCGTTGCGACTTCTAGATGCTATAAAAGCAAAGACGGTTAAAAGCAGGAAGAGCAAATACGCTGCTGTTTTTTGCTTTTGATTTCCTAGCAGGCCGAAGGCCGTTCTCGGAGCGAAGCGTCCTAGGTCCTAGAATCTAGGCTCTTCTTTTACCAATCCACTCCTCTAACGCTTCAAACGCATTTGGCGTGTCCTTCCCCCAAAAAAGCTCGCTTACGTTTTGGTAATCCTCTTGGTAGCTTTTCTGCTGCTTGGTGATTGCCTCTGGTGCTAATTGCTCTAATAACTCATCAAAGTTTGTGCATTTAGGTGCCAGTTCTGGCAGCTCTGCGGCGTAGCTGTACATATCGCGGCAATCTTGTTGGTAATGTTGCTCGTCGAAGCGATAAAAGCAAATAGGCGTGTTTAGTGGTAGAGCATCGATAAATAATGATGAATAGTCAGTGATGAGTAGATCAACTTGTTGCAAAAAACCATATACATCTTCTCGTTGCGAAATATTAATGATATTGGGGTAGCTTGTAAGCTCTTGAGCTAAATTCGCTTCATTCGGGTGCAGTCTGAGTAAAAATAATTGATTATGATTCACTAAGTGATTTGATAACTGCTGCCAGTCAAATGCCTTACTGTATGGATTTCCCTGTTTATGGCTATCGCGCCATGATGGCACATATAAAATAATGCTTGGCTGAGTCGCTTGCGTGGGGGCGTTATTACCGTTTGGAGCCATTTTTTCTTGCTTGTTTGAGCTAAAAATCTTTTCGAGTGGTTGGCGCTTGCTTGTGTACTGCGTGTAGTAATCTGTTCTTGGATTCGTTGCTCGTAGCAACTTAGTTCCACTAGTTACCGAGCCATCAGCGGCATGAACATTAGTGCCTTTAGCTAAGCGATTACTTGAGTCGTTAAGTCTAAATGCGCTGTTAAACAGAGAATTGACAAGTGCACTTGGGCTTAGCATTAAGTCTGGAGTGATGCGTTGCTGGTGGGCAACTAGCCATTGCTCACATAATGCTAGTTTACCTTTTGGGTTAAACACGTGTGCCATGGGACCGGTGTTGATATCGAACTCAATTTTCTTCATTGGCAGTCCATGCCATAGGTTTACCTTGGTGGCGCCATTGGCAAGCCACTGGTTAATGTCGCCAATATAACTGTTATAGAAATAATACTTAGCGGTTAGGGCATGAAAGATCCCTATGGCTGACCAGCGGTAGTACACTTCTAAATTTTGCCTCTGTAGCTGCTTGATAACCTCCGGGTTGCCACTAATCCAAATACAGCGAATAAACTTTGTCTGCTGCCAGTGCAAATACAAGTACTTACTGTTATCGCAAAAGCCTTCCTTATAACTACCAAAAAGCGCCTTACTTGAGCTACGGGGCGAAAGAGCCGAAAGCATATAGATAAGCTTCCTGATAATGGCTTTGGCCCAGTCAATCATAGAAAGCCTCATCATTTGTTTATCTTCTTTGCCGATGTTGAATTACTAGCAGTGTTGCCGCTCTTATTTCCAACTTGCTTAGGCTCGGCTAAGTTATTCTTTATCTCGGTGGTTGAGATTTCACCGGTTCTATCTAAATACACCACTTCACATAGCACTGAGAGCTCATCAAATTCGCCTTTCCAGTCATCCCCCATGCCAAAGATGCTCACATCATACTTACAGATATCTTTTGCTTTCTGATTCCAGTGGGTTTCAGGCACGACCATATCGACATATTGGCAGGCTTCAACAATCTCTGCGCGCTGAAAGTAACTAAAAAATGCGGCTTTGCCTTTTAAAGCGTTAAATTCATCGGTAGAAACGGCCACAATGAGTTTATCGCCCAATGCCTTTAAACGCTTAAATAAACGCACATGGCCATAATGGAAAAGATCGAAAGTGCCATAGGTGATGATTGTTTTCATAGTAACTCTCCGCTATCGAATCGGTTTAATCTGGTTTAGGCATGGTCATTCCTAGTTTTTTACTGGCTCTTTGTTGGTTCTTTACTCGTGCTTTGTTAGCTCGGTTGTTGTTTGCGGCTCGGGTGCTGAATAACTAAAAGATTGCTTGATGAGTTGCCAACGTTGACTCTTTTGCTTCGTTAACATGAACTCAGTTTCGATTAATTGCCTTTCCTCCTCAGGAACGACGTCGCGACGCAGCTGCAGCGGCCCATATAATCCAAGTTCGTTATTGTTAGAACGCTGATCTTGCTTTAAAAAAGGAGTACGGCCAAAGAAGTGAAGCCTACCTAACACCACAAGGTAGAGCTGCGGAAGTCTGCTGAAAAAGAGTGAGTTGTGGTTCCAGCGCCAACAGGCACAATTGTTATTATCCAGCTTAATGATATCTTTTATAAATGTGCTTTTATTAGAGCTTGCAAGGCTCGCAAGTAATAGGCCTGGCGAGATTAAAATGCCTAAGATAAACAGCGATAAGGCGTACAGTCTCTCGAGCAGTTTGACCTTTCGATTAGGTGCTTGGTTATGATTCTTAGCTATGATGCTGTCATCGTTCAGCTTGATTGCACCGCCAGTACTCGGTGTGAGCAGCATGTTATTACAGATAATGGCATTGCAAACATTAAGGCCTTGGCCAACGTAAGAGTCATCCAGAATAATGCAGTTTTTGAGGCTGGATTTAGCATCGACTAAGCAGTTTTTACCCACAATGACACTTTGCTGCATATTAACGCTTTCATCTATCCAGGTGTTGTCACCTATAACCCCCCAAGCATTTTGCATCCGCAGTTGACCCGTTTTTGTTTGGGCTCCGATATAGAAGCCATTTGCTTCATCGGCGCTGCTGCAGTAACGTCCTTTGGGCTCGGCCCCTACGACTTTTTTCAGTGCCATCGCTTGATTGGCTCGCATATATTCATCAAGTGTATTAAGCATATAGCAATCGCCATGCAGCACTTGGGTAACGGTGTCGTGTTTGTCACCAGTGTGCTTTGTATCATTACACAGAGGCCAGTTAAGCTCCTCTGTGTAGGAGATTGCGGCTGGTAGCATCATCAAGCCTGCATTTTGATCATCTAACTTTGCAATGACAAAGCTTTGGCTCATCTGCTGACTAAACTGCACAAAATGCTTGATGCAAGGACTCCTCAACATGTCTCCTCGGGCAAGTAATATCGATTCCGTTCTATCGAGTGCGAGCCTAGGAATGATCTTTGAAATATCTTCCTGCTGTTTACTCAGAAAATACTCGACTTCTAAGCCCCAAAGCTCGCCGTTACCGACTAATGTTTTTATTTCGCTAACTTGTGTCGAGACAACCAGCTTGACTCGTTCTATTCCTGCCTCGGCGAGATCTTCTAATGTGTACTCGATAATGCTTTTATTGCTAACAGGTAATAAAGCAGGGCAGTAATAGCTGTCGAGTGGCGCCAATTCTTTTCCGTCACGGTTTGCAAATATAATCGCTTGCATATCTCGCTCCTTAATACGCACCACGGGCAAAAATAACGGCGGGGATCGTTTTGAGTAGCAGTAAAAGATCGGCAGTAAAGGACTGTTGGTAGATATAATCGATATCGAGTTCTACTTGCTGTTCAAAAGGAATCGTTGAACGCCCTGATACTTGCCAAATGCAGGTGATCCCAGGTTTTATCATTAAACGGTTTCTATGATGTAACTTGTACTGTTTAACCTCACTGACTAGCGCTGGACGCGGGCCAACTAGCGACATGTCACCTTTTAATACATTCCATAACTGAGGCAGTTCATCGATTGAGGTCTTACGGATTAAACGGCCGACGAAGGTGATCCTAGGATCATTCTTCATCTTAAAGATGACGCCACCATCCATCTCATTGCTGTGGTTTAATGCCGCCAGCCGCTGCTCTGCATCTTGGAACATGGAGCGAAATTTCCACATGGTAAACGGTCGGTTATTAAGGCCAGCTCTAGGCTGACTAAATAGCACCATGCCTTTAGATTCACAGCGGATAAGCGCTGCGACGCATAAGAGCAGTGGTGATAATAGGATTAACAGGCAAGCCGAGATCATGATGTCGAGCAAGCGTTTGCAGCTACGAGTGATATGCCTATTTAGATTAAATGTTGCGCGGCGAAGATTCGCCTGCCTTGCATCGAATTGAGGAACGGTTCTGTTTTTAACCGTGGCTTTATTTAACTCGGTTTGAAGCTGCAGCTTTGTTAGGCTGCTATTGTTCTTTACTGCCGATGCTGGTGAGTCACGCTGCTTCTTTAGTTGACGGTTTTCACGCCAAACTCGATAGAGAAAGCTTGGATTGCCGATAATATAGCGTTTCCACATCCTTTTCGGCTCTTGCAGTAAGCGATAGCACCACTCAAAGCCCATCTGTCGTAGCCAGAGCGGTGCGCGCTTAATACGCTTAGCGTAAAAATCGAAGAGACCTCCCACTCCAATTCCGATAGCGCAAGTCAGATGTTGTTTATTGGCCTCTAGCCACAACTCTTGTTTAGGCGCTCCCATGGCGACCAGTAAAATATCGGCATTAGACTGGTTGATGGTGTCGATGACATGTCGATTCTCTTCGCTAAATGATTCGCTAAATGATTCGCTATTAAAAAATCCATGATGATAGCCTGCAATTTTGAGCTTTGGATACTGCTTTTGCATGTTGGCCGCAGCGGATTGGGCGACACCCGCGGCGCCGCCGAGCATAAAGATAGAAAGGTTATTGCTTTCGGCGAGCTGACACAGCCGAGGGAACACATCGGTGCCATTGAGGTTATCCTGTAGCGCTTTTTCTTTACTGAGACAGGCTAAGCGTATTCCTATGCCATCGGCAAAAGTGTGCTTAGTCTGCTTGAGGCACTGGCGGTAAGACTCATTTTGAGTACTGATATTAAGGCAATCGGCATTGATAAAGGCATACTGCTGCATAGGCTCTTCTTGATGCTGACACTGCTGTAATACATCATCTAACAGTTGTGTCATGGTCCAGTTATCGAGCGTGATGCCAAATATTGAGATCTTAGCTGTATTTCTGCTTGGTTTTTTAAAGGCGATACGGGTAAGGGTATAAACAATCGCTAGCCTTAGCAGAGCGAGCAGATAGTGGCCTAGACTTTGGTGTGATTTAGCGAGTGAGCTAGGTGCGGCCTCAAAACACAATCCCGTTGCAGCATTCATCTGCTCAATAGAGGTCAAGCCTGGTTTAATACGATAGGTTTTTCTAGCCGTTGAACTAGCCCTTGAGTTAGCTCTTGTATGAGCTTGGCTGCTGGTGGCTGTTTCGCTATCTTCAGGTAGTGTAAAGGTTGGCACCGTACCCAAAATTGAAAGCTCTCCCTTTAATAGATTGAGCAATACCGGCAGATGTTTAAACCAACCCGAATAGGAAAACTGTTTCAAGGCTATGTAGGGTAAACCTGAATACTGTAAATCTGCGTACTGTTTATCGAGACCGTGGATATAAACGGTTTCAAATGCACAGGGTTGAGTTAAAGCGCTCTTAAGGTATGCATATATGAATAATGGGGATGTTAGTAATAGTAATAACAAGGCGGTGAGAAAGTCGAAACAGCGAATGCTGAACCGTGAGTAAACGTAATGAATGGCCTGTGTATTCGACTCTTTATTTAAGTGGGTATTTTTCATTATAGAGTCCTTATTAATTGTGGAGTCGTAATGTACAAACGCCTAATCGCTATTGTTAACTAAGCATATACTAGGCCAATATTAATTATCTTATTATTCAGTGGCTTGCTGTTTTTTCTTGTAAGTGGCTGATTTTATCTAGCGTGGTGAGCTAGGCCATTTGCATCTTGCAAGGCAGGCTGCAAATGGCTTGGGGGAGGAATGTGAGACGGTTATTTTAATAGTGCGGGGTTTACTCCATCTTTGCTTATCTTAGCGGTTTGAATACGGCCGAGGACAAACTGTGCCAGTTCCTCAAAAACCTTATAGAGGCTGAGTGGTAGCAGTTTTAACAGGTAGGCTGCAGCCATGGTGGCTAAGGTACGTCCGGTTTCAGCTTTAATAATGCTTGGGGCAGTTTTTACGGCTAGATGCAGGTACTTAACGGCTTCTTTGCCATCTTTATTTCGAATGGCTTGCCTAGCAATATACCTAAGCTGATAAGCTCTGGCTTTCGCTTCATGTTTTGCCAGTAAATCAGGTGCATAACCTTTTGCCTTGTTAATCATATTCTCCCATGAGGCATACTGTTTTTTTAAATCTGCAGATAGCCCTTGGGCATTTAATCGATAGAGGGTGAGCGGCGCAGGGATCCCTTCTATTTTCCAGTGAGTAGTTGTGACTATTCTTAACCAACACTCGATATCTTCCGACTGGCGAAAGTTTTCGTCGAAGTAACAACTATGGGGCTGGCGCTTGTTTAATGCCTGAAACCGAATATCAGATAGGGTTTCTCGGCGAATGACGGGGGCGGAACCATTGCCTACTGGATTACGACAAAGTAGGTCGCTTGCCTCGATATTCGTGAGCTGAGGCATTTGGTAGATATTAATTTTTTGCCCCTGAAAATTCATAAACAAAGATCGGCAAAAACTAATGCCTACTTCGGGAGCTTGGTCGAGGTGAGTGATATGTTGCAGTAGCTTTTCTTTGTGCCACATATCATCAGAGTCGATAAATGCCACATACTGGCCAATGGCATGGCGAATGCCTGTATTACGTGCTGCCGCTAGACCTTGGTTCTGCTCATGCTCAATAATTCTAATTCTAGGATCGTGAAACTGTTTGCAAATCGCCAAGCTGTTATCCGGTGAGCAATCGTGGATCAGCAGTAGCTCGAAGTGTTTAAAGCTTTGGTTGAGCACTGAGTTTATCGCATCTTTAACAAAGGCTTCGACATTATAGATAGGCATCACTACCGAAACCTTTACGCTTGTGACCTTCTTGTGGGGTAAGTTAGCAGTCATAATGTGCCTCCGAGCGACAATGGGGGGTGGCGGTAATCGATTGAGTCAGTTTTAGATAGAGGGTGAAACTGGGCATCACAAAAAGGTGTGACAATAAGATCCCTAGCGCGACGGCCTGTAGTCCCCAGATACTAGAGACTGCAATTGTGATCGCCAAAATGAAGGTGAATGAACTGTTATATAACAGGTTAAGCTGGCTTCTACCTGCACTAATAAGATATTGACTAGCAGCCTCTCCAAGAGGCCTTACTAAGCCACTTAGGCAAAGCAGGATGAATACTGGCAGTGCGCCAGCATCCAGCCATTTCTGGCCGTAAACCCAAGGGACATAAAGTGGTGCGAGTACGGCCTGTAGGCTAATGATAGGTATTGTCAGTAACATGATGAACTTGAGTGACTTAAGGTATTTCTGTTCTAATGTCAGTTTTGAGGAGGCTGCGTCTTTATCTTTTTGACAAAGAAAGGAGTAAAGCGCGGTGCCATAACTTTGTACTAAGCCTAAGCTGATCCCTAAACTGGCGTTGAAGGCAAAGAAGTATACTCCTAGCGCTTCTATCCCAAGAAAATAGCCCACCAAGATGTAATCAACATTTTGTCTTAGCGCAATTGCCAAGTCACCCAGCCCTACCTGTAGGCCAAACTTAAGTATTGATTTGGACTTTGCAGGCAGTAGCTGCCATTGGTCTTCCTGCGTAAGGGATGAGGAACTGGTGCACGATGAGGTCTCCGGCAAGGGATTGTGATATCGATGAACCCCAATCCATATAAATACCACAATGATTTTGGGCAAAATAATCGCCCAAATCCCAAGCCCGAGTAAAGCGAAGCTGGCAGTTAACACTGCATCAAAAACTGTTTGCCAGAGCACAGCTCTGCCTACGACTCGCATTCGGTTTAAGCGCAGATTGACTGCGGCGTAGAGCATGCCAGATGGAAGTAGTAAATAGCTTGTTGCCATAAGTATCATAGGAAGAATTAGCTGCAAGTCATCGTAGTAGATTGCAAGCGGCCAGCTGAGTAAGCTCATGGCAACGAAGGCGATAATTGCGGCCAACCAATTAACTCGATTAGCTGCAGAAAGAGATTGTTTAATTTGGCTGTCATCCATTTTAATCAGCGCCGCACTAGAGATGCGACGCGTTGGTGTGCAGATGATCTCAAAGCAGGTGAGTATGATGGCAACCTGGCCAAAGACTTCGGGTGTCAGTATGCGTGCAATAATAATGCTAGAGCCTAGCCGAACCACGCGTCCAAGCACTTGAGCCGAGCCTAGCCAAAATAGACCTTTGGCTAGCGCACCATTTAAGGCTGTTGATAGAGCGTTGCGGTATGACACATAGCTTTGCATAGGAGTACCTGTTTAAGAGGTCGCTTTGATTTACATCTGTTCGAGCGATGAAATCACCAGTTATTGGTCATTAGTCACTAGTTTTAAATACAGGGATCATGCCAACCTGTATTTCAGCTATGTTTTGTTACTAACATCCTGGTTATTAAGATTATTTATGATGATTAAACTTAGGGCTAATTATGACTGCGTGTTTAGTTGGCATTGGGCTCGCATATTGCGAATCAGAATGAAAAGCAAGTTAAAGGCTAAGAAGGTCCTAGGTTCTAGGAAAAGCAGGTTCTAGGTTAAAGCAAAGACGGATAAGCAGAACGGCCTGCGGCCTTACGGTTTACAGAACGTTCGCTGGCTCACTCACAGAACGCCAGAGAAGGTCCTAGGTGCTAGGAAAAGCAGGTTCTAGGTTAAAGCAAAGACGGATAAGCAGAACGGCCTGCGGCCTTACGGTTTACAGAACGTT
>NZ_CANMIO010000036.1 GCF_947497935.1 uncultured Shewanella sp. | reverse complement strand
TCTACTAGTTCTAGAAGTTCTTCGTCATCAACCATGTCACACTTGTTCATGAATACGATGATGAATGGTACGCCAACCTGACGTGAAAGCAGGATGTGCTCACGAGTTTGTGGCATTGGACCATCTGTAGAAGCAACTACTAGGATAGCGCCGTCCATCTGTGCAGCACCAGTGATCATGTTTTTAACATAATCGGCGTGACCTGGACAGTCTACGTGTGCGTAGTGACGTGATGGAGTGTCATATTCGATGTGAGAAGTATTAATTGTAATACCGCGCTCACGCTCTTCTGGAGCGTTATCGATCTGTGCGAAATCACGTACAGTACCACCGAAGCTCTTAGTCAATACTGCAGAGATAGCAGCAGTTAGAGTTGTTTTACCATGGTCAACGTGTCCAATAGTACCAACGTTAACATGCGGTTTTACGCGTTCAAATTTTTCTTTAGCCACGATATATTCCTTTCTTTTCAGAAAATGCTCGGCTCAAAACCGAGCAATAGCAATTAAGTATATCAACAATAGAGCGAGACGGTTTAGCCTCTAGCCTCTATTATTGCTTTAGTAACATTTTGCGGTGCATCAGAGTACTTCAAGAACTCCATAGAGTACGAAGCACGGCCCTGAGTGGCACTACGCAAATCGGTTGCATAACCGAACATTTCAGATAACGGTACTGTTGCATGAACAAGTTTAACACCTGCGATACCATCATCCATACCCTCAATAAGGCCACGACGACGGTTTAAGTCACCCACAACATCACCCATATAATCTTCAGGTGTTGTTACTTCGACTTTCATACATGGTTCAAGCAATGAAGGATCCGCTTCTAGTGCGCCCTTCTTAAAGCCGATAGAACCAGCCACTTTAAATGCCATTTCGTTCGAGTCCACATCATGATATGAACCATCGTACAATGTGACTTTTATGTCAAGAACTGGGAAGCCGGCTAATACACCGTTCTTCATCTGCTCTTGAATACCCTTATCAACTGCTGGGATGTATTCCTTCGGAACCACACCACCGACAATTTCGTTGACGAATTCGTAACCAAAACCTTCTTCTTGAGGTTCTAGCTTTAACCAAACATGACCGAATTGACCTCGACCACCAGATTGGCGTACAAACTTACCTTCGACTTCCACAGCTTTGCGGATAGTCTCACGATATGCAACTTGTGGTTTACCTACATTACACTCAACACCAAATTCGCGACGCATACGGTCTACGATGATGTCTAAGTGTAGCTCACCCATACCAGAAATCAGTGTCTGACCCGACTCTTCATCAGTTTCAACACGGAATGATGGATCTTCCGCTGCAAGCTTTTGCAACGCCATCCCCATCTTATCTTGGTCAGCCTTTGTTCTTGGCTCAACGGCAATAGTAATTACAGGCTCAGGAAATTCCATACGCTCTAGAATTACTTTGTGGTCTGAATCGCACAGAGTGTCGCCAGTAGTCACGTCCTTAAGACCAATAAGAGCAGCGATGTCGCCAGCGCGTACTTCTTTAATCTCTTGACGATCATTAGCGTGCATCTGCACCATACGACCGATACGTTCGCGCTTTTGCTTAACAGAGTTATATACGCCTGCACCAGTTTCTAATACACCTGAATAAACACGTATAAAAGTCAGAGTACCTACGAATGGATCTGTAGCAATCTTAAATGCCAATGCAGCGAAAGGAGCATTGTCGTCAGCTTGACGTTCAGTCTCTTCTTCGTTGTCATCGATGCCCTTAATAGCAGGAACTTCGACTGGTGATGGTAGATAGTCTACCACTGCATCGAGAACCGCTTGTACACCCTTGTTCTTAAATGCAGAACCACAGGTTGCCAATACGATTTCATTATTTAAGGTGCGTTGACGTAGTGCTTTCTTGATCTCGTCTTCCGAAAGTTCCCCATCATCTAGGTACTTTTCCATCAGCTCTTCTGAAGCTTCAGCAGCACTTTCAACCAGATACTCGCGCATTTCTGCAGCTTTATCGGCTAGGTGCTCTGGAATGGCTTCATAAGTGAAAGTCATGCCCTGATCATCTTCAGACCAGTTAATTGCTTTCATCTTGATCAAATCGACAACACCGTTGAAGTCTTCTTCTGCACCAATATTCATTTGAATCGGTACACAAGTCGCGCCAAGGCGGTTGCGGATCTGTTCAACGACACGATCAAAGTTTGCACCTGCGCGGTCCATCTTATTGACGAACACTAAGCGCGGCACATGATACTTATCAGCCTGACGCCAAACAGTCTCAGATTGGGGTTCTACCCCTGATGAGCCACAGAAAACAACGACTGCACCATCTAGTACTCGCAAAGAACGTTCAACTTCAATAGTGAAGTCAACGTGACCTGGAGTATCGATGATATTAATGCGGTGTTCAGTGAACTGCGCATCCATTCCGCGCCAGAAAGTAGTCGTTGCGGCTGAGGTGATGGTAATACCACGTTCCTGCTCCTGCTCCATCCAATCCATGGTGGCAGCGCCATCATGAACTTCACCGATCTTATGAGATAAGCCAGTGTAGAACAGAACACGTTCAGTGGTAGTGGTTTTACCAGCGTCAACATGAGCACAGATACCGATATTACGGTAGCGCTCAATTGGAGTTGTACGAGCCACGATTTATACCCTCTTAGCTAAAACCTGAGTGTTAGCAATGCAAGTAAGGCGTGGGACAAAGCCCACGCCAAGATATTACCAGCGGTAATGAGCAAACGCTTTGTTTGCTTCTGCCATACGATGCACGTCTTCGCGCTTCTTAACAGCAGTACCTTTGTTTTCAGATGCGTCTAACATTTCACCTGCTAGACGTAGAGCCATAGATTTTTCACCACGCTTACGTGCAGCTTCAACCAACCAGCGCATCGCTAGTGCGTTACGACGCACTGGACGAACTTCACATGGTACCTGGTAAGTAGAACCACCAACACGACGAGATTTAACCTCGACTGATGGACGTACGTTGTCCAGGGCTGCTTCAAGGATTACTAGTTGCTCTTCGCCTTTCTTTTCAGCTGCAGTATCTAGTGCCTTGTAAATAATTTTTTCAGCAGTCGACTTTTTGCCGTCCTGCATAATGACGTTGATGAACTTAGCCAGCAACTCACTGTTGAACTTTGGATCTGGTAGGATTTTACGTTGTCCTACAACGCGACGTCTTGGCATAACAATTTCTCCGTATGCTTCAGGGACCCCAAAACTGGAATCTCAATTATATCTAGCTTGGCCTTACTTAACGGAAAACGTTAAGACTTAGGACGCTTAGCACCGTACTTTGAACGACCTTGACGACGTTCGCTAACGCCAGCACAGTCTAATGCGCCGCGTACAGTGTGGTAACGCACACCCGGTAAGTCTTTTACACGACCGCCACGGATTAGAATTACGCTGTGTTCCTGCAGGTTGTGGCCTTCACCGCCGATGTACGAAGTAACTTCGAAACCGTTAGTTAGACGCACACGAGCTACTTTACGTAGTGCAGAGTTAGGTTTTTTTGGTGTAGTAGTGTATACGCGAGTACAAACACCACGTTTTTGTGGACACGCAGCTAGCGCAGGAACGTTAGTCTTATCGACTTTCGGTGCGCGAGGCTTACGTACCAACTGGTTTACAGTTGCCATGTATAGCTCCGAATCAGTTGACTAAATCAACAGTAAGGTGTGAAAAATCTATATCCCACAGGTGTGGGACGCGAAATTTTAGAAGTGTATGAGGTTTCTGTCAAGAAATAGACAACTTTTAACCGATTTAAAGTAAAAAAAAGGCGCTTAAAGCGCCTTTTTTACAATCTATTTACTTTTCAGCATCGATTAATCGTTGCTACCAGCAAGATTTAGTAGATCTGCAAGGTTCTGCTCAGCTTCACTTGCACTAATCACTGGCGCTTCTTCAGCAGCAGGTTTAACTGCAGCTTCAGCACGCTTCTGGTGGTATGAGTAACCCGTACCAGCAGGGATTAGACGACCAACGATTACGTTCTCTTTCAAGCCACGTAACTTATCGCTCTTACCGCCAACAGCTGCTTCAGTAAGAACACGAGTGGTCTCCTGGAACGAGGCTGCAGAAATAAACGATTCAGTCGCAAGTGACGCCTTAGTAATACCAAGAAGTTCACGTTCGAATGTCGCAGGCTGCTTACCTTGTGCCTCAAGTTCGCGGTTAGCGATCTTAACACGTGATACTTCAGCTTGCTCACCCGGTAGGAATTCACTGTCACCAGCGTCTACGATCTCACACTTACGCAGCATCTGGCGAATAATCACCTCAATGTGCTTATCGTTGATCTTAACGCCCTGTAGACGGTAAACATCCTGTACTTCATTCACGATATAGTTAGCCACATTGTGGATACCACGTAGACGTAGAATGTCGTGTGCTGCTTCTGGACCATCAGCAATAACTTCACCGCGTTCAACTTTTTCACCTTCGAACACGTTTAGGTTACGCCACTTAGGAATCATCTCTTCATAGTGCTCACCGCCATCAGCAGGGGTAATCACTAGACGACGCTTACCTTTGGTTTCTTTACCGAACGAGATAGTACCCGATACTTCAGCAAGAATAGCAGGCTCTTTTGGCTTACGCGCTTCGAACAAGTCAGCTACGCGTGGCAGACCACCGGTAATATCGCGAGTCTTCGAAGATTCTTGAGGAATACGTGCTAATGCATCACCAACGTTAATTGGTGCGTTATCGTCAAGGTTCACAATCGCGTGACCTGGCAAGAAGTATTGCGCAGGAACTTCAGTACCTGGGATCATCAAGTCACCGCCGTCAGCAGCAACAAGACGGATCATTGGACGCATCTCTTTACCAGCTGTAGGACGTTGACCAACTTCTAGTACTACGATCGAAGAAAGACCAGTTAGTTCGTCTGTTTGACGTGTCATTGTGACACCTTCAATCATATCTACGAACTTAATACTACCCGCTACTTCAGAAATAATTGGGTGAGTATGCGGATCCCACTTAGCGATAATTTCGCCAGCAGCTACGCCATCGTCTTCCAACTTCTCAAGAACTGTACCGTAAGGAACCTTATAACGCTCTTTCTCACGACCTAGCTCATCGATGATGGCAAGTTCAGAAGAACGAGATACGATTACAAGCTTACCGTTGCTGTTAGTTACATACTTAGCGTTGTGTAACTTAAGCGTTCCTGAGTTCTTAACTTGAACGTTGTTCTCAGCTGAAGCTCGAGATGCCGCACCACCGATGTGGAAAGTACGCATCGTAAGCTGTGTTCCTGGCTCACCAATTGACTGAGCAGCAACAACACCAATCGCTTCACCTTGGTTAATGATATGACCACGAGCCAAATCACGACCGTAACAAGCTTTACACACACCGAAGTCTGTATCACAGCTAATTACTGAACGAACAATCATTTCGTCGATAGAGTTGTCTTCAACGATGTCACACCATGCTTCGTCAAGAAGCGTGTTGCGCGGCACAAGTACTTCTTCAGTACCAGGCTTAAGTACGTCTTGAGCAACAACACGACCTAGCACGCGCTCACGTAACGGCTCAACTACATCACCACCTTCAATTAGTGGTTTCATAGTTAGACCTTCATACGTTCCGCAGTCATCTTCGATAACAACTAGATCTTGTGCAACGTCTACTAGACGACGAGTCAGGTAACCAGAGTTAGCTGTCTTCAATGCCGTATCCGCAAGACCCTTACGCGCACCGTGAGTAGAAATAAAGTACTGAGATACGTTTAGACCTTCACGGAAGTTAGCCACAATTGGGGTTTCGATGATTGAGCCATCTGGCTTAGCCATCAGACCACGCATACCGGCCAACTGACGAATCTGTGCAGCACTACCACGAGCGCCAGAGTCGGCCATCATGTAGATACTGTTAAATGATTCTTGTGTTTCTTCTTCACCATCACGGTTAATCACTGTCTCTTTAGACAGGTTTTCCATCATCGCTTTAGAAACTTTTTCGTTCGCGCTTGCCCAGATATCGATTACTTTGTTGTAACGCTCACCGGCTGTTACTAGACCAGATTGGAACTGTTCTTGAATTTCAAGAACTTCCGCTTCAGCATCCGCTACTAGCGTGTACTTAAGATCTGGAATAACCATATCGTTGATACCAACAGAGGCACCTGAGATAGTTGCAAAGTGGAAGCCTGTGTACATCAATTGGTCAGCAAAGATAACGGTATCTTTAAGACCTAATTGACGGTAACAAGTGTTCAATAGCTTAGAGATCTGCTTCTTACCCATGTTTTGGTTAACCAAATCATAAGAAAGACCTTTTGGCAGGATCTGTGAAAGCAATGCACGACCAACGGTTGTATCAACAACGCGACGTGTCTTAACTTTTTCGCCAGCTTCGTTCGTCGTGGTTTCAGTAATACGAACCTTAACGCGAGCGTGTAGCTCAGCAACACCAGTGCGGTAAGCTTTTTCAGCTTCAGCCACATCAGCGAATGCCATGCCTTCACCCTTGCCGTTGATACGCTCACGGCTAGTGTAGTAAAGACCCAATACAACGTCCTGTGACGGTGTGATCACCGGCTCACCGTTTGCAGGTGATAGGATGTTGTTGGTAGACATCATTAGCGAACGTGCTTCTAACTGCGCTTCTAGCGTTAGTGGCACGTGAACAGCCATTTGGTCACCGTCGAAGTCGGCGTTGTATGCCGCACAAACCAATGGGTGAAGCTGAATCGCTTTACCTTCGATAAGTACTGGCTCAAATGCCTGGATACCTAGTCTGTGCAGTGTTGGTGCACGGTTAAGCATCACTGGATGTTCGCGGATCACGTCATCTAGCACGTCCCAAACTTCTGGAACTTCGCGCTCAACCATCTTCTTAGCAGCTTTAATAGTTGTAGCTAAGCCACGACCTTCTAGCTTGCCATAGATGAATGGCTTAAATAGCTCAAGTGCCATCTTCTTAGGAAGACCACACTGGTGTAGACGTAAAGTTGGACCTACGGTAATTACCGAACGACCAGAGTAGTCAACACGCTTACCTAGCAAGTTCTGACGGAAACGACCTTGCTTACCTTTGATCATATCGGCCAAAGATTTAAGCGGACGCTTGTTAGAACCCGTAATAGCACGACCACGGCGACCGTTATCCAATAGCGCATCAACAGATTCTTGTAACATACGCTTTTCGTTGCGCACGATAATATCTGGAGCAGCTAGATCTAACAGACGCTTTAGACGGTTGTTACGGTTAATTACACGACGGTAAAGGTCGTTCAAATCAGACGTAGCAAAACGTCCGCCATCTAGTGGTACTAGAGGACGTAGATCTGGTGGCAGAACCGGTAGCACTTTAAGGATCATCCACTCAGGCTTGTTACCTGAAGTGAAGAATGCCTCAATAAGCTTAAGACGCTTAGTGATCTTCTTGCGACGAGTTTCAGAATTGATTGATGGCAATTCTTCGCGCATCATTTCAATTTCTTTCTCAAGATCGATAGCACGTAGCAATTCTAGAACTGCTTCAGCACCCATCTTGGCATCGAATTCATCACCGTACTCTTCTAATGCATCCAGATAGTTTTCTTCTGTTAGCATTTGGCCGCGTTCAAGACTGGTCATGCCAGGCTCGATTACTACGAAAGATTCGAAGTAAAGTACACGTTCGATATCACGAAGAGTCATGTCTAGCATCAAACCGATACGAGACGGCAGTGACTTCAAGAACCAAATGTGTGCAACTGGGCTAGCAAGATCGATGTGACCCATACGCTCACGACGTACTTTAGTCTGTGTAACTTCAACGCCACACTTTTCACAGATCACACCACGGTGCTTAAGACGCTTATACTTACCGCATAAACATTCATAATCTTTTACTGGACCAAAAATACGCGCACAGAACAAACCTTCACGTTCAGGCTTGAATGTACGGTAGTTAATGGTTTCTGGCTTCTTAACTTCACCAAAAGACCAAGAGCGGATCAGATCAGGCGACGCTAGGCCGATCTTGATACCTTCAAATTCTTCAGTCTTGCTTTGCTGTTTCAGAAACTTTAATAAGTCTTTCACGTTTCTCTCCTGAAGGAGTTAAACCGGGTGCCCTGCAAAATGCAGAGCACCAATTTCTTTTGCCATAGAGGCAGTAACCAAGTGTTACTGTTGATCCAATTCGATATTAATACCGAGTGAACGGATCTCTTTCAACAATACGTTGAAAGATTCAGGCATACCTGGTTGCATCTGATGGTTACCGTCGACGATGTTCTTATACATCTGAGTACGACCGTTCACATCGTCCGACTTAACGGTTAGCATTTCTTGGAGTGTATATGCAGCACCGTAAGCTTCAAGTGCCCATACTTCCATCTCACCGAAACGCTGACCACCGAACTGTGCTTTACCACCCAATGGTTGCTGAGTAACAAGACTGTACGAACCGGTAGAACGGGCGTGCATCTTATCGTCAACCAAGTGGTTCAGTTTAAGCATATACATGTAACCTACGGTTACTTGACGCTCAAATTGATTACCAGTACGACCATCACACAGCGTTAGCTGACCTGATGTTGGTAGACCTGCAAGTTCAAGCATCTGCTTGATCTCTTTCTCTTTGGCACCATCAAACGCAGGTGTCGCTGTTGGTACACCGCCTTTTAGGTTTTTAGCAAGACGCAAGATTTCATCATCAGTAAATGAATCGATGTCAACGCGCTGCTGCACTTCGTCACCTAAGTCATAAACTTGCTTGATGTATCCGCGAAGTTCTGCCAATTCGCGCTGCTCTTCTAGCATCTCAGTAATACGATTACCGATGCCTTTCGCTGCAGCACCCATATGAACTTCAAGTACCTGACCGATGTTCATACGTGATGGTACACCTAGTGGATTCAATACGATGTCCACTGGGTCGCCTTTTTCGTCGTACGGCATGTCTTCAACAGGACAAATCTTAGAGATTACACCCTTGTTACCATGACGACCAGCCATCTTATCACCAGGCTGGATTGTACGCTTAACCGCTAGGTAAACCTTAACGATCTTAAGTACGCCAGGCGCTAAGTCATCACCTTGAGTGATCTTACGGCGCTTGATTTCAAACTTCTTATCGAAATCGGCTTTTAGCTCTTCCGCTTGCTCAGCTAGCTGTTCTAGCTCAGTTTGCTTCGCTTCGTCATCGATGGTTTGCACCAACAATTGTGAGCGTGGAATTGCATTAAGTTGGGCTTCATCGAAACCAGCACCTAATAGTAGGTTACGAGCACGACCGATAACACCATCTTCAAGAATTTGGAACTCTTCAGTCAAATCCTTCTTCGCCTGAGCGATATGCATCTCTTCGATTTCTACAGCACGCTTGTCTTTTTCAACGCCGTCACGAGTAAATACTTGTACGTCAATGATAGTACCTTTAACAGAATTAGGTACGCGTAGAGAGCTGTCTTTAACGTCAGAGGCTTTTTCGCCGAAGATTGCACGGAGAAGTTTCTCTTCTGGAGTCAGCTGAGTTTCACCTTTAGGTGTTACCTTACCAACTAGGATGTCGCCACCCTTAACTTCTGCACCGATATAAACGATACCTGATTCATCTAGCTTAGAAAGCGCAGACTCACCTACGTTTGGAATATCAGCAGTGATCTCTTCACTACCCAACTTAGTATCACGAGCGATACATGAAAGCTCTTGAATGTGGATAGTTGTAAAACGGTCTTCTTGAGCTACACGCTCAGAGATTAAGATCGAGTCTTCGAAGTTGTAACCGTTCCAAGGCATGAACGCGATACGCATGTTCTGACCAAGAGCCAAATCACCTAAGTCGGTAGATGGGCCATCGGCTAGTACGTCGCCACGAACAACTGGGTCACCGACAGAACAACAAGGACGCTGGTTAATACAAGTGTTCTGGTTAGAACGCGTGTACTTAGTCAAGTTGTAGATATCGATACCTGCTTCACCTGGAGTCAGCTCAGCTTCATCAACCTTAACCACGATACGGCTAGCGTCTACGTAGTCAACATAACCACCACGCTTAGCAGCAACAACCACGCCTGAGTCAACAGCAAGTGTACGTTCAATACCAGTACCAACTAAAGGCTTATCAGCCTTAAGTGTTGGAACGGCCTGACGTTGCATGTTCGCACCCATCAATGCACGGTTCGCGTCATCGTGTTCTAGGAACGGAATTAGCGATGCCGCAACAGAAATAATCTGTTGTGGTGAAACGTCCATATACTGGATATCAGCAGCACCCATAAAGGTAGAATCACCCTTATGACGACATGCGATAAGATCATCCATCATACGACCGTTTTCGTCTAAGTTAACGATTGCCTGTGCGATAACATAACGGCCTTCTTCGATTGCTGAAAGGTAATCTACCTCATCAGTAACCACACCATCGATAACCTTACGGTATGGTGTTTCAAGGAAACCATAGTTGTTAGTACGAGCAAAGGTTGACAACGAGTTGATCAATCCAATGTTTGGACCTTCTGGCGTTTCGATTGGACATAGACGACCGTAGTGAGTCGGGTGTACGTCTCGAACTTCGAAACCAGCACGTTCACGTGTAAGACCACCAGGACCTAGAGCAGAAATACGACGCTTATGCGTAACTTCTGACAATGGGTTGTTTTGGTCCATGAACTGTGAAAGCTGTGAAGAGCCAAAGAATTCTTTAACCGCTGCAGAAATTGGCTTAGCATTGATCAGATCTTGAGGCATAAGCTCATTTAGATCGCCAAGACTCAAACGCTCACGTACGGCACGTTCTACACGAACTAGACCAACACGGAACTGGTTTTCAGCCATTTCACCAACGCTACGAATACGACGGTTACCTAGGTGATCGATATCATCCACTTCGTCGAAACCGTTACGAATCGCGATGATGTTCTTCATCACGGCAACGATATCTTCTTTAGTTAGGATACCAGTGCCTTCGTCATCATCGATACCTAGACGACGGTTGAACTTCATACGACCTACTTTAGATAGATCATAACGTTCTTCGCTGAAGAATAGGTTATTGAATAGCGCTTCTGCTGCGTCTTTGGTTGGTGGCTCGCCTGGACGCATCATACGGTAGATTTCAACTAGCGCTTCTAGGCGGTTAGTTGTCGAATCAATACGTAATGTGTCAGAGATGTAAGCACCGTTATCAAGCTCGTTGATATACAGAGTGCTGATCTCTTTGATGCCAGCCATAGATAGCTTAGCTAGATCTTCTAGGCTGATGTCTGCGTTTGCAGAAACCAATACTTCGCCTGTATCTGGATCGATATAATCTTGGCCAGAAATCTTACCAGCGATGTACTCAACTGGAACTTCAAGTTCAGTTGTGTTTGTCTTTTCAAGTTGACGAATGTGACGTGCAGTGATGCGACGACCCTTCTCAACAAGAACAGTGCCTTCAGCGTCTTTAATATCATAGCTAGCTGTTTCGCCACGTAGGCGGTCAGCAACGAGATCCATTACTAATGAATCTTTCTTGATCTTAAAGTTTACGCGGTCGAAGAACAGGTCAAGAATATCTTGAGTTGAATAATCTAATGCGCGCAGAATGATCGATGCCGCAAGCTTACGACGGCGGTCAATACGAACAAACAGTGCATCTTTAGGATCGAATTCAAAGTCTAACCATGAACCACGGTAAGGAATAATACGTGCGTTATACAGCACCTTACCTGAAGAGTGGGTTTTACCACGGTCATGATCAAAGAATACGCCTGGACTACGGTGCAGCTGAGATACGATTACACGCTCAGTACCATTGATAACAAAGGTACCGTTGTCAGTCATAAGAGGGATATCCCCCATATAGACTTCTTGTTCTTTGATGTCTTTTACTGTGCCAGGTGCAGCTTCACGGTCATACAGAACCATACGCAGTTTAACGCGTAGTGGTGCAGAGTATGTAACACCGCGGATTTGACACTCTTTCACATCAAAAACTGGCTCGCCTAGTTTGTAGCTGACATATTGCAGCTCAGAGTTACCAGAAAAGCTCTTGATGGGAAAAACGCTACGGAAAGCAGCTTCAAAACCGCGCTCACCTGTAGGATCTTGATCGGTGAACTTCTTAAAAGAGTCCAACTGGATTGACAAAAGGTAAGGGATGTCCAGAACACGTGGACGTTTACCAAAGTCTTTGCGAATACGCTTCTTTTCAGAATAGGAGTAAACCATGGGTTTCCTCTGATTGCGAGATGTGACCAAGACTGAATCAACTTAACTGTTGAGACAGCGCGTTTGCCCATCACCGTTGAAAGCAAGAACCTAACCAGTAATCTCTGCTAGGAACTGCAAAATCTGGCGACAAACGGTGAAAAAAAAATCGCCTGCGCATACAGCGCAAAAAAGGCCGACGGTTAAAAAACCGCCAGCCTCCGCCCGATTACTCGGGAGGTTGTAAGTTATAGTATAACTTACTTGATCTCTACTGCAGCACCAGCCGCTTCTAGATCAGTCTTAAGAGCTTCAGCTTCTTCTTTAGTGATAGCTTCTTTAACTGCTACTGGAGCAGATTCAGCCATAGCTTTAGCTTCTTTCAGGCCTAGACCTGTAGCGCCACGAAGAGCTTTAATTACTGCAACTTTGTTGTCGCCGTGAGAAGTAAGAACTACGTCGAATTCTGTTTTCTCTTCAGCAGCAGCAGCATCGCCACCACCTGAAACAACAGCAGCAGCAGCAGAAACGCCGAACTTCTCTTCCATTGCTTCGATTAGTTCAACAACTTCCATTACAGACATAGCTGCAAGAGCTTCTAAGATTTGGTCTTTAGTGATAGACATAACAAAAAATTCCTATTGTACTGAATTCAATTTTAATTAAGCGGCTTGTAAAATTAAGCAGCTTCTTTCTGATCGCGTAAAGCGGCCAATGTACGAACGAACTTGCCAGCAGATGCTTCTTTTAGAGTCATCATGAACTGAGCTAGTGCTTCTTCGTAAGTTGGTAGTTTTGCTAAACGATCAATATTTTCTGCAGGGATTAATTCCCCTTCAAAGGCTGCTGCTTTGATTTCAAAATTCTGTTGAGCTTTAGCGAAATCTTTAAGAAGACGCGCAGCTGCACCTGGGTGCTCAGAAGAGAATGCAATCAAAGTTGGACCAGTAAACGTATCGCTCAGGCACTCAAAATCAGTACCCGCTACGGCGCGCTTAACAAGAGTGTTACGTACTACACGAATGTACACTCCTGCTTCACGAGCAGCTTTACGAAGTCCGGTCATATTAGCTACAGTTACACCGCGTGAATCGGCTACAACTGCAGATAAAGCACCTTTGGCAGCTTCGTTGACTTCAGCAACAATCGCTTTTTTGTCTTCGAGTCCTAACGCCATTGGTATACTCCTGGATTCTATCTAGGGAAATTCCCTAGCAATTACCATGCTAAATATCATAGATACTTAGCGACTTACGGCGCGAAAAATTCCAGCAGACAAAATCTATCTGGGGTCCGACACCGTCTACGCAGGAAATTAAGTTAACTACTTGAGCAACACCTACGGTCTTGGACGGAGGCTTTTCATTAACCTAAAAGGTTAACTCACAGCCCCAACCCTACAAAGTGCGCGCATTATAGACTAATGCACGAGCTTTGTAAATTTACTTAACGTCTTCCAGGGTACCCTGGTCAACAGCAACACCTGCACCCATAGTGGTAGAGATGCTTACTTTCTTAATGAAAACGCCTTTAGCTGCAGCAGGCTTGGCTTTCTTAAGTGCGCCAAGTAGTGCTTCTAAGTTTTCTTTAAGTTGAGCTGGTTCAAAGTCCACTTTACCGATAGTAGTGTGGATGATACCGTTCTTATCGTTACGGTAACGGATTTGACCCGCTTTAGCGTTCTTAACTGCTTCAGCAACGTTTGGCGTTACAGTACCAGTTTTTGGGTTAGGCATTAGACCACGTGGGCCTAAGATTTGACCTAACATACCAACAACGCGCATTGCATCTGGAGATGCGATAACTACGTCGAAGTTCATTTCGCCAGCTTTAATCTGTGCAGCAAGATCGTCCATACCAACAAGCTCAGCACCAGCTGCAGTAGCAGCTTCAGCGTTAGCGCCTTGAGTGAACACAGCAACACGAACATCACGACCAGTACCGTGTGGTAGCACAGTAGCGCCACGAACGTTTTGGTCAGATTTACGTGGGTCAACACCTAGGTTAACCGCAACGTCAACACTTTCAAGGAACTTAGCAGTAGCTAGCTCTTTAAGTAGTGCAACAGCTTCATTGATGTCGTAGCTTTTAGTCGCTTCAACTTTCTCGCGAATTAGACGAGCGCGTTTAGTTAGCTTTGCCATTATATTAGTCCTCTACTACCAAACCCATTGAACGCGCAGTACCTTCAATTGAGCGAGTCATCGCTTCAATATCAGCACCAGTCATATCAGCAGCTTTAGTCTCAGCAATTTCCTGGACAGCGCTACGCTTGATAGTTCCCACTTTTTCAGTGTTAGGACGGCCAGAGCCTGACTTCAGACCAGCTGCTTTAAGCAGTAGGAAAGACGCAGGTGGAGTCTTAGTTTCGAAAGTGAAAGAGCGATCAGAGTAAACAGTGATAACTACAGGAATTGGCATACCTTTCTCGAACTTTTCAGTACGAGCGTTGAATGCTTTACAGAATTCCATGATGTTAACACCTTTCTGACCCAATGCTGGGCCTACTGGTGGCGACGGGTTTGCAGCACCGGCTGCGACTTGCAGTTTGATGTAACCATCAACTTTCTTTGCCATGAGACATTTCCTCAAGTTTGGGTTCAAACGCCATCAACACTATGTTGAAAAGCTCCCCGAAAAATATGGGTGCGAATTATATATAAATTCGCACCCATTTCCAAATACTATTTGTGCTTTATTTAATCAGCTTTTTTCAATCTGACTAAAATCAAGTTCTACTGGAGTCGAGCGACCGAAGATCATCACAGAAACCTTAACGCGGTTCTTCTCATAATCCACTTCTTCAACAGTACCGTTGAAGTCAGCAAAAGGTCCGTCAGTAACACGAACAACTTCACCAGGCTCAAACATAACGCGATGCGTTGGAGACTCTGTAGTTTCTTGAAGACGCTGAAGGATCGCATCAGCTTCTTTATCTGAAATTGGCGCTGGACGATCAGACGTTCCGCCGATGAAGCCCATTACACGAGGAATACTCTTAACCAAGTGCCAGCTTTCATCATTCATTTCCATCTGCACTAGTACATAGCCAGGGAAAAATTTACGTTCGCTCTTACGACGTTGGCCTGCACGCATTTCAACTACTTCTTCAGTAGGGACTAACACCTCACCAAAGTAGTCTTCCATTTCGTGCATTCTGATATGTTCAAGCAAGGTTTTGCATACACGGCCTTCATAGCCGGAAAACGCTTGAATAACATACCATCTCTTTTTAGCTTCAGTAGCTTCAGTCATACTTAATGCCTATACGCCTGTAATAAAATTAACAATTCTAAGCAATACTGCGTCTAAGCCCCAAAGGATTAAACCTAAAACGGCTGTTGCAGCTAATACAATGAAAGTTGTATTGAGTGCTTCTTGACGCGTAGGCCAAACCACTTTACGAACTTCAATCTGTGATTCACGAGCAAAAGTTAAAGCTTGCTTGCCTTTTTCTGTTTGCAACGCGATGAAACCAGCAATGGCAAAGGTCACTATTACACCAAGGGCGCGAACAACGACACTTGCTTCATTAAAATATTGATTGCCAATAATTGCAGCAGCCAACAAGATTACGACTAGGCCCCACTTTACGATATCCAGAGAGTTACCCTGGTTTTCAGTATTTGTTGTCATCGGTTAATTCCGTTACTCACTACGTTCTGAGTCAAGTGACACTAAAAAATAGCATTTTGCTCAGTGAAAAATTCAGTCAGACTCGCTATCCGAACTGGCGACCGCCAAACATACTCTTATTAAAGTATACTCAACGAGTCAAAAATCGGTCATAGATTGTATTCTTATTCCACTTATTTGGCAAGAATACAAAGCCCAGCTTAACTAACAAATTAAACCTAAATGCAATAAAAACAAAAAAGGCAGCCTAAGCTGCCTTTTTCAGTATCGAGTTAAGACTCGTTGCTAGTTAAGCAACGATCTCAGCTACAACACCAGCACCAACTGTACGACCACCTTCACGGATAGCGAAGCGTAAACCTTCGT
>NZ_CANMIO010000035.1 GCF_947497935.1 uncultured Shewanella sp. | reverse complement strand
TTGGAAGCTCGGCCATGACGTCCATGTAATGGACGGTCACGGCCGTATCTACACGTGGTAATTGGTGCACTCATTTAGGTTGATATTACTTGGGTCTAACTTGGAAATGCCCCAAAGTGAGTTAACCTTCGAATGAAAGCAGGTTACATTTTTTCTGAGCTGTGGCTACAGGAAGTGTGTTCTGTGTTGTAGCTTCATGGTTATCAATCGCCTGCAGCGGGCTTATGTGCAGACACTGCTGCGAGACGCTGTAAATATGTCCCTATACGCTCTGCGGTTTCATCCCTGAAACCGAAGCCCGCAGCCGTATCTACACGGGATAATTGGTGTACTCACTCGGCTGAGAGGTTTAGTTTCTAACTTGAAAATGCCCCAATATTATTTTCACGAATCTAAATGGTAAATGGCACAAGTAAGCTTTGACTATAGAAAAGCTAATATGAAAGGTTTTGCGTACACCATAAGTAATGCCTGTCTTTTTTCTTTAAGCTCAATTCTTCCGATTCTACCTTCCTATAGCAAACTAAAATAACTGTAATCCTGTACAGGTATAATGAGCTTGATGAATCAGACAGATTTATCGATGCTAAAAAGTAAAATAATTGCATCGATAAATTTTTAACATCTGAAATAGCACTTGCTTATCATGCAGTTAGATTTCCGCTTTAATCTTACAAGAGACCCGATAAATGTTCTGCATTACTTTGCGGAGAAGGTAAATTCAAATTTGTTAACACCAGCAAGATTAACTGCTTTACATCAATGAGTTACGTTGCTAACTTTGACGTAAATTAAAAAAGTGCAGGGATTTATCCGAGACGCTGGATAATAAGCTGTTAGGTGTTACGTATGGATACGTCAGTAAGTTTTAAGTCCGAATTGTTCAAACCATTTTTGCCTGATGATTCTCAAGTTAACCCTGAGGTTTATGGTGCAGAACTGGCTTTTTGGATTAGTAAAAAATTGGCTCAAAAAGGTATCGTTACTTCCTACCCCGAATATGAAGATTGGGGCTGGTATGTTGAATACTTTCTGGATGACAACGAGTACAGGTTATGCTGTGGTAACTTAGAAGGCTCACAAACAGAATGGCAGTGCTTTATTGAGCCATATGCAAAAAGTTTTTTTGGAAGAAATAAAGCGCCTGTTGAGTTAGCGAAGCCACTTTTAGATGCCGTTCGAAAAATTCTAGAAGAAACTGATGAAATTGACACGATTGAATGGTCTAGCGCAGGTAACACCTAACAAGCCAATTCAGAAATGGGACTGCTAACAGCTTGCTCGGTTCCGCTTCGCTACACATTATAGCAAGCTATTATCAGCCCCTGATTGGGGCGTTAGGTGCCGATGGACATAATTCTACTAATTCTTGTGTTATCTGGATTTTTATCTGGTTTTATAGCTGTGTATTATTATATTGTTGCTATCCGTAGCATTTTTGGTTCTGTTTTTTCACAACCATCTATAACAGAGTACATTCAAGTTTTTGTTTTAAATACTGAGCAAACTTTAGATAAATCACAATTGCGTAAAAGAAAGGTTTCAATAATATGGATTGCAATTTTTATAAGCTTAATTGTTTTCAGTCGTTTCATATAAGCAGTTGATTTATAGCACCTAACAAGGCGTTCAAGCGGACAAAAAACAGTTGGCTGTTTCACTCCGCTCACAATTTTAGCCAACAATTTTTTGCCGCTTAACGTGGCGTTAAGTGGCTTCGCATTTTCCCGAGCTGAACCATAAAGAAAATTACCGAGGTTAACTATGGGTCACAATGACCACCTTGAAGATTACTATCCGGAATTGCCGGAAGAGGCGGGCTTAAATACAAGGTCAGGCTTCGAACCAAATAATGAATGGCTTTCATCAGCACCGTCTGACCTGCGTCATGAGGCAATGCGGCAATGGTTCCTGAGTCGTTTTTGGGACCCAGCAAATGATACACCCTACAATGGTCGCGAAGGTGGCTACCTCTATATTCATGGTGGTCCCTACGAGGCAGAGGATGAGTTGTATGGCAGGTTCGGGGATTTATTTGACGATGACGTAGTGCGCGCTGTAATTGATGATGTGGAGTCCGATGGGATATATGAATGGGCCCCAATACATACTGAGCCCGATTACGATGAATACTTTTCTTTTGAAGTTGAATCGGAAGACTCGCCTCACCAACAATTTCTCCAACGTTTATCAGAAATTGATTCATTAAACGCGGCTGTTCTTGATTCTGAGCATAAAGTACTATTACGCCAACTGCTCTATTCACATCTGATTGCTGCTTTAGAGACATACTTGTCAGACACTATGTCATATTGGGTTAAAACCGATGAGGATGTTTTTAAAAGATTCGTTTCAAATTGCTCCGAATTCAAGAAAGAAAAACTATCGTTGTCAACAATATTTAACCGTCTTGAGGCGCTAAGAGATCAGGTTGAGCAATACATACAGAAAACTGTTTGGCATCGTCTTGACAGGGTTATGCCGCTTTTTTCGAGTTCGCTAGATATCGAACGACCAGAAATTGAACAGCTAATGGATTACATTGTGATTCGTCATGACATAGTCCACAGGGGCGGAAAAACAAAGGAAGGTAGTCATGTGGAAATTACGCCAGATAAGCTATCTGAGTTACGTTTTTGTGTTGCAACCTTTGTGAATAAAATTGAAGGGGAAGTAACCTCGAGAGGTGATTTTTAACTTTAGTCTTTTTCAAGAGCCACTTAACAATTTGCTGCACTCGGAAAAATTACTCGCTGCGCTCCTAATTTTCCGGTGAGCAAGGCGTTAGCAATACATGGAGACTTCGTTAGACTCTGATGGAATATACAATCGTTGAAGATGATGTCGCGGGAAAACGAATTAACTTAAGTTCGCCGTTAACTAATTCAGTTATAGATTTTATAAATGAACATAACCTCAAATCCATATTATTGAATCAAAGGCTTGGTTGGAAGAGCCAAGAATTGAGCCTTTTAACTCAAATTAAAGATCTCAAATGTCTCTATTTAATGGATGATGAAATTGAAGATATTTCAGTTATCGAGAAGTTAACTAGTTTAGAAAACTTACTTTTGGAGTGTTCTCATATAAAAAGAGTGGGTGATCTTTCTAAGCTAATACGACTAAACCGAGTAAGTATTGATTGGCGTCCTTGCCTTGACAGTTTGCACCAGTTGAATAGCTTAGAATGTATAAGAATTGATAAGTATAAAGCTCAAGACCTTTCAAAATTTATTTCGTTACCAAACTTAAAAAGGTTAGATTTAGTAATGGGTACAATTAACTCTTTAACAGGTATCGAAAGGTTTACAAATTTAGAAAAGTTGATGCTTTATCGTTGTTCTAAGTTAACTGATATATCTTCTGTTACTAAAAACTGCATAAAAGAGCTTGAAATTGAGTCTTGTAAAAAAATAGCAAACCTCGAGGTTACTTTTGAGGTACGAACCCTTGAAAAGCTCATAATTGATAAATGTCAGGAAATAGGTTCAATAACTGGTATTTCTAATTTGACTAAGCTAAACAAAGTCACTATCGCTGACACCATAATTCTAGATGGAGATATGAAAAAATTTGGTCTACTCCACAATAAAGGTGTAAAGGTTTGGTTTACAAATAAAAAGTTTTACTCACATAAACTAGAGGATTTCATTGGAAAGCCGAAGTGGTAAAGCATTGCTAACAAACGCTTTAACCAAGGGACTCAAAACAGCAGGCTTGCGCTCCTTCGTCACTAATTTTAGCCTGCTATTTTGCGCCGGTTAAGCGAGGCGTTATATTTCTGGAGTAGGAGTCTAATATGGGCGCTAAAACGTGGATGATTGTATATTCAGAAGGCAATGCTCCTGAAGTTTTAAAATCAAATCCTAAGCTAGAAGAAAATAGAACTAGCGAATTCCTAGCTAGATTGTTTCCTGACTATGAGTTATCTCCTATGGATGATGGAAGCCTGTCATTTACTAGTCCCGAAGAAGATGAAATTTATGCTGGTTTTTTTAATGGAGTATTTGTTGTTGCAGCTACTGAATTTGGGATTGATTACCCCACTAAAATCCCTGAACACTTTATAACCAGCGAGTTTGGAAGTACTATTCAACTTCACGCTATGCATAGTGCTGTTGATTGGTTTGCTTTTGCAGTATGGAAAAATAACCAAATCAAACGTGCACTAAGTTTGTCACCTGATAGTGGGGTTCTTGAAGATATTGGAGAGCGATTTGAGTTTGAAAATCCTTACTGGGAAGGTAAGCATCCAGCGATTGATCCTGAAGATTACGATGAAGATGAAGAAGAATATCCGTTTCCGTTTCATCCACTTGAGTTAGGTGAGGCAGCTCTAAAGGACATGTATGGTTATCAACTCGAAGGATGTATCGATGATCCTCTATTTGAACCAGAAGAAATACCTCTAATGAGGTTTAAACGAATCCAGATCAAACCGTGGTGGAAATTTTGGTAATAAAAAATATAACAAAAACAGTCATAGGACGTAAAACGCTTGGTCACTTTTATTGCAAAAGACACAGCAATAAAACCACCAATCATTTTCCGCCCATGCTGTAAGCGTTACTATAAATCAACTTGTCATACATTCCCTAATGAGACTCATCACTTTAAGAGCATTGACTCTAAGCAATCTCAGTCCAAAAACGAGCTAGACCTTTAATCATAACTCTATTTGCCAAAGGTTGTGCTGTTCTAACTTAGTGTAGATACGGCCGTGACCGTCCATGACAAGGACGTCATGGTCGAGCTTCCATGGATGGACTTGCTGCGTGTCACGGCAGTGTCTGCACATGCGCTGGCCGCAGGCCATTGGAACCACTTCTGTTCAATGTCATTCTCAGCTTAAAGATATATCGAGTCTTTGGGGGCTTTGTTATCAAACGAAGTTTGATTTCGATGTAAGGGCTAGTCGAGCTGCAAGCTCCAACTCACTTTTGTCCAGAAACGAGTTAACGAACGCCGAAAGTATTTATGATCACCAAGGGATTTTGTCGTATAAGTTACTTTTTAAAAAGCACTAATCTCACCACGAAGCGCTGCGCTTTCACGAAGAGCACGAAGGTAAAGATAAAGAGAGCTAACGTCTTAGGCTATAGCCTTTCTTCGTAGTGAGCCGGTGAATGACCAAGTCCCGCTCTGCCCTCCCCTGATGTTACTTATACGGGTAACCTATCTGGCTAAATATCATTATTGTGAAGCCACCTATAGAATACCTCTTATGCTTTCACGTAAGCTCTATACCACAATCATAACTTATTAAGGTAACCGGTCATGTGGTGGCGAATCCTTCTTATTTCTCTAGCTTATCTACTTATTGGCGCACACTTTTTACGCTTTGGCCAAAACGAGGCCTGTATCGCTTTTGCTCTATCTCCGCTGTTGCTATTTATTAAAACCACTTGGGCGACTCGATTACTGCAGCTAGGCCTTATCGTTTCAGCCGTTCTTGTATGGGGCGTGAGTAGCTTTGAATATGTACAGATGAGAATTATTGCTGAAGCGCCTTGGTATCGCTTGAGTGCGATTATGGCAGGTGTCATCGCCTTTACCCTATTTGCAGCATGGTGCTGTAATGGCATCATTCAAAAGCGTAATCAGCGTAAAATTTTTAGCTAATCATCCTTCTAAAGTGGACACAGCTAACGCTATACCTATGCTTCGAAGCGAGCGAGTCAGAGGCTGACGTAACTAATGTGCGCAGCCTAGCTGACTTTTGTCTTTAGAATACAGTATCCTCCGACTCAAGATATCGACCAAGATATTCACCAAGGCGGTGACACACATCAGCACTAAGGCGCCGTTGAATCGAATTTCGGCAAAATTACTGTCTATATAAAATCCCAGTGTGGCAATGCCAAGCATCCCTAAAATTGCCGTCTCTCTTAAGATCACCTCAAAACGATAAAACAATAATGCCATCATATTCGGGTAGATGGCTGGCATGACTTCGTACCCATATCCGTCTATTCGATGAATAAAGTGTGCTGAGACAGCCATATTGTCGACATGCCTGATGGTGAGATACGCAATCAGCGCGCCATTATGAATGGCTAATGCCAATATAGCAGGCAACATAGATGGACCGAGCAGCAACATAAATACAAAGGCTAAGATATATTCTGGTACCGATCTTAAGATGAGTAATAGCAATCGATTTCCACCTGCTATCACGCCACCACTTAAACGCTTATCACTGATGGCGCTGCCGATTACGGCAAAAATATGGCTTAATCCGAGTGCGGCGAACGCTAACAGTAAGGTCGCGATTATTCCTGGTAGTGCTTGCTCTGTTAGCAGCTTGCTGATCCAATCAAAGAACTGGCTAAACACGTCGCTTTGAAGCGCCTGACTTTGAAACACCTGATTTTGAAACATGGGCGGTAAAATATCTTGGCTTAAGAAACGCCAGATCAATACGCCATCAATATTAGGCAATTCAGGTAGCGCCCATATTGCCAGCACAAAATAAATCGGCAAGGCCTTCACTCGACACCAATAAGGAATGGTGCCAATCAAGGTGATAAACAATATCAGTAGTGCCGCACCTTGGTGGTAATGACCTTGACGAAAAGCCGTCTCTAAATAGAAGCCTAAGGTGGGCATTCCCACAAAGCCCAGCACAGCACTACTTCTTAACGCACACTCAAACCGATAGCGCACATAGGCGCGTACGGGTACAAGCACATGGGCCAGTCTCCCATAGAAATAACGACTAATTCGGTCGGTGCGATAAGGTAAGGTTTGCAATGTCGTTGTAGGAGCTTGCTGCAAGATATCGCTGAAGACTCGCGCGAATGTCGCCCCGTAAGGCAGTGCGATAGCCAAGATCCCTGTAAGGGGCGACAAGCCAAAGATCTGCAGAAAAAGTAACGCCCAGAAGATCTCATGAATTGAGCGAATAAATGCACACATAGCGGCGATATAGGGTTTGTGATACACCAACGCCAGCGGCGCTCCGCACACCAGTGCGATAAGTACACCCAAGAGTGCAAAACTCACGGTTTGCCACAGTGCCTCTACCAGATATTCGGTGGCAAAAAAATCGGGGGCAATAAAGCCTTTGCCGATCAGTAACAACTCACTCCATGGATCGAGCGCTATCACCTCGGTATCGGCAAAATAAAAACACAGCAGCGTCACCACCCACAGTCCTAAGGTCACTTTTTTCCAGTAACCAACAAAAGTAAATAGGCTTGGCGTTGCGGGGAGTCTTAGGGACAAACTAATTACGCTTAACGCCGCTTGAAAGCGGCCCTATTTGAGGAGGTTCGGACTCTTCATTGACACATTTGTTTCCATCATTGACACCACCAGCAGAGGCAATAGCAAAGCTATCTTGATAGAAGGCCTCTAGGGTATCCAAATCGAGATGCTTGGCGTCGATATCGAGGACTTTTCTGCCCTCTCGAAGGCCAATCACTCGGTCAAAATGAGTCAAAGCCATGTCCATATCATGCAAAACCATGATAACTGTTTCATGACTAGCCAAAACCTGAGCCAATAGGCGTTGTCCCATCACAGGATCGAGTGCGGAGAAGGCTTCATCGCCAATAAACAGCGACTGACGCTGATAAAGGGCCCGCGCAAGTGCGACACGCTGCCTTTGCCCGCCAGAAAGCGCTGACACAGCTTGAGACAGTGGGCTATCGAGTTCGAGTGTATCTGCAATTTTCTGTATGGCCTGTCGCGGCCCTTTAAATGGAATTACAAGGTTGGCAAGGTTGTATAGCCAACTATGCTGATTTAAGCCCCCCATAAAAATATTATGGAATACACTTAAATTGTCAACTAATCCCTGCCGTTGAGAACACAATGCAGCAGTTGGTTTAAGCTGTTCAAAAACGTGATTAATTAAGGTTGACTTACCGCAACCTGAGCGCCCGATAATGGCCAGCTTCTCACCATGGTGAAAAGACAGCTCATCAATACTGACGGCGGTCTTGTCTTCAAATTGAATGACTAGTTGGTTTAAGGTCAACATAGGCCGATTCAACTGGAGCAAGCCAATTTAGAGTGAGTTGACACCTGCTTAGTCAACTGACTTTCAATCAATTAGCCCTATGGTTTTGGCCACGTATTCTATCGCTTCATAGTCTCGGTTATCAGCAGGGACAAATGACTGGCGAGGAAAGCTTTCTAACAGCTCAGGATCTTTCATACCAATGAGAGCAGCAGTCACTTTCTCGCTAAAGCCAGCGCCAAACTCGGCATCGACATCACCACGTATGGTCCATTGATAATCAGGATACGCAGGACTTTCCCATATCACACTGACCTTATTAAGATCGATCTTGCCATTGGCCAAGGCTGTTTCCCATACCTTGTAATTGACCGCACCAACTTCATAGACACCCGCCTGTACCTGGGCAATTGTCCGGCTATGATCGCCCGAGTATCCGATACGCTTGAAGATATCTTTACTGTTCTTGCCTAGGTTTCGTTCAATAAAGAACTGTGGCATCAGGCGACCAGAAGTTGAATTCTTAGAGCCATAGGTAAAGGTATAACCATTTAAATTAGGAAAACTATCACTAGGAATGATCTCCGCAGAGGAGTGGGCAATAAAGTAGCTCTTGAAAAACTGATCTTCATAACCTTGTGCTATAGCCTCGGAACCCGGCACCAAACGGCGTGCTTGTACGCCTGATAAGCCGCCAAACCAGGCTAATTGCACCTGGTTATTACGAAAAGCGGTGACGGCTGCTGAATATGATTTGACTGGTACATACTTGACCTCAACCCCGAGTTTTTCTTCTAGGTAGACGGCGACTTTTTCGAATCGCGTTCTTAATTGACTCTCATCTTCATCGGGAATTGCAGTAAACGTAAACGTTGTGGCCATTACACTCGGCGCGAGTAAAAGCAATGCTAACCCTGTAAATAGCCTAACAAACGACATGTCCTAATCCTTTCACTGAGAAAATTTTACGGAATCTTAACGAAAAAGCAGCAACAAACCCAGAGTTAACCGCAGCAAATATTGCTTAATTGCATAAATCGTGAACTTTATAGCCAAATATCATGATTTAGTTCCAACTAGCAGCAAAAATGAACGATAGGAAGTAAAGTTCAGCCGAGGTTAAGTATCTTGGGCGTAAACTCGCTCAACTTAGAAACACTTAGTTGGCAGCTGCAATAATTCTGCGTAAACTAATCTGTATTGAATTCAAGGATATTTTGACTATGCGAATATTAGTTGTTGAAGATGACCCTATTTTATCTCACCACCTAAAAGTGCAACTCAGTGAATTAGGAAATCAAGTTCAGGTTGCATTGACAGCAAAAGAGGGATTTTATCAGGCCACTAACTATCCTATCGACGTGGCCATCGTCGATTTAGGTCTCCCTGACCAAGATGGGATCAGCCTAATCCAAAGCCTTAGAGATAATGGTCTAAAAGCCCCAGTTTTAATCTTGACTGCTCGTGTGAATTGGCAAGATAAGGTGGAAGGACTCAATGCTGGTGCCGATGATTACCTAGTTAAGCCTTTTCAAAAAGAAGAATTAGTTGCCCGCTTAGATGCCCTCGTTCGTCGTAGTGCAGGCTTTGTAAAGCCTCAGATCACTAGCGGTGCCCTTGAGCTTGATCTTGCAGCTAAGCAAGTTAGCCTTAATGAGCAACCTATGGAAGTGACTGCATTTGAATATTTAATTCTTGAATATTTGATGCGACACTGCCATGAGGTAGTTGCTAAGCAGCGTCTGCTTGATGTGATCTATGGCGATAAAGAAGGCGACCCTAATACCATCGAAGTTATGGTCAGCCGCCTGCGTAAGAAGCTCACCAAAGGCGGGATAGAAAACCCAATCGTAACTATTCGAGGCCAAGGGTATAAATTCAACCTGCCATGCAATTAAAATTTAAACCGAAGAAACGTCTGCTCACGCGGATGTTTCTAACCTCTTTATCCATTATTGCTCTCGTAGGCTTTGGTCTGGCGTGGATGGTTAATATTCTCCACGCGCAAAATAGTTATAATGAAGAAACGGCAGAGCTGATTTCTGAGATCCCCAAAG
Source organism: uncultured Shewanella sp. (assembly GCF_947497935.1). Lineage (GTDB taxonomy): Bacteria > Pseudomonadota > Gammaproteobacteria > Enterobacterales > Shewanellaceae > Shewanella. Next base: position 11,100 of record NZ_CANMIO010000035.1, on the reverse strand, counting down.
TAGCGGCCGAGCTTAGGGAACATGATCTTATTCCCGACACGAGTGATGAATGGCTAGAAGAGAATAATGCCGCCCAGCGCTATATCATCGCCAGCTGTGATAATACTTTCAACCAGGTCTGGACCTCTTCTCTAGCGGTAGACAGAGGCTTATTCGACACCTGCGAACGCTTCAACGAGATCAGGAATAGCTCTCCCCCTTACTACCTGTCGCTCGCCGACAGTAAAGGCTACTTTATCTACCTATTATCTTTAGATATTGCAGGTAATAAGTACAACCTATTGGTATTGAAAGATGCAGAGAAACTCGAAGAAGAGTACAGCAAATTCAGTCGTCTAACCTATATCCGTCTAGCCATGGTTCTAGCCTTAGCCCTAGTGCTTTTGATCAGTGCCGCTTATTGGGGAATGAGACCCTTGGTTCGACTTAAAAACGAGCTGCAGTCGGTCAACAGCGGTAAAGCTAAATCACTTTCTGATGGCTATCCAGTTGAGCTAGAAGGTGTCACTCAAGCATTGAACCAGTTGTTAGTGCAATCGAGTGCTCAGCAACAGCGCTATCAAAACGCAATGAACGACTTGGCCCACAGCCTTAAAACTCGCTTAGCGGCGGTGCATGCGATTACCGATGACAGAACACTCGACAAAGATGCCTGTAGTGAAAAAATCATGGAGCAAGTCAGCCAGATGGATCAATTGGTGAAATATCAATTGAAGCGCGCCATGCTCGGTCGCAAAGGCCTGAAGCAGGAGCAAACGCAAATTGCCCCTTTGGTCGATCAACTGGCGCAGATGTTATTCAAGGTCTATCGTGACAAACAAGTTCAGTTTGAAGCGGTGATCCCAACAGAACATGTGTTCCCGGGTGATAAAGGAGACTTGATGGAGCTTTGCGGCAACCTAATGGAAAATGCCTTTAAACTATGTATTTCAACCGTCAGAGTGTCGTCATACTACAACGATGCCGGAGAGTTTGAGCTACTGGTTGAAGATGATGGCCCTGGCGTTGAAGAGAGTATTAGGCAAAACATTATTGAGCGAGGCGTACGCGCTGATACCCAAAAAGCCGGTCAAGGCATTGGGCTGGCGGTGTGTAATGAGATTGTCATCAGCTATGGCGGACGCCTAAGCATTGAAACATCTGAGCTTGAAGGCGCCTGTTTTAGGATTTCAATTCCGATTTAAGCTGAACTCGTGACACATTGATTGAAATACAGGGATAACATTGGCATTGAATGCTTGTTATCCCAGCTTCAGTAGCAATTGCCATTATTTTGCAGGCCCATATAACTGCTCGGCGCGATTAAACATGATCCAAGAGGTGGCGATATACTTGTCGCCACTGAGTGGCACATTACCACGATGGGAATGAGTAAAACTAGCAGGGGCTATCACCATGGTGCCCTTCTTGGGTTTAATCAGCTTCTTTTGGTAATAGAACTCAGTTTCTCCCCCCTCTTCCACATCATTCAAATAGAACATATATAGCACCACTCTATGCAACGCTTCATTATGCCCTAATTGTGGAAATTGCTCCGAATGCCAATGGGGATAACCGCCTTTACCTTGTAAGTACTTTTGAATATTGATACTGCCACTTCGATAAAGATATTTAACGATAGCCTCGGCTTTGCCCTTACCCAACTCATTATAGTTATCCGGCGTTAACGTGATTGGCTTACCGCTTTGCTCGCCAACACTCACCGAGACCGCGCCCATTAATGCCATCGCATACTTATCAAAATACTGGGTCGCATGGATAAGCGTATAACTCAGTAGCTTGTTTTTAAGCTCGCTAAGATCAGAATGGGAATCGAGCATAAGATCCAGACTGCGCTTTTTCGATTCATCAACCCCACCACCAGTGCTACCTGCACTGACTCCTGAGTGTCTATTAAAGCTGTTAATCAACTCATCACAAAATTCAGCAGGGATCGCATCTGGGTATATTTCAATGAAGTCCATTTTTAGACTCTCCTTTAACACTACACAGTGCATGATTTTTTAGTTAAGTAATTGTAAATTATATAACTTGAGTTAAAATAGCAAATTAGGAAAAGTAAAAAAATATACCCATGACAAATAGTTGTAAAGTCGCTGTAGGAAAGTTGCAAGTTGGGAACTTTGTTAGGTTACCTGTAGCATGGAAAGACCATCCTTTCATGTTCAATAGCTTTAAAATCAAGCAGCAGACTCAAATTGAACTGATAAAAAATCTCGGCATCGAGTTTGTCTACGTCCGTCCGGAACGTAGCGATACTCAGCCACTTTCAAGCCTTGAAGTTAAGCAACAGAAATCACAAATTATAGACAACAACCTTGAGCAACTATCTGGTGAGTTAAACCAGCAGAAAGCCAAAAGCATCGATGCGCAGCAGTCTTTAAGGCGTCACTTACAAAAAACCGAGAAGCACTTCATTCGTAATGTTGCCATGATGCGTAACCTGATTAGTAAATTGCGCAACCGGCCACTCGATGCTGTTAATGAAGCCAAAGAACTGATCCATGGCGTCTGTAATCAGCTACTCACCGATGACAAACTAGTACTCCACCTTATGGCCGATGCTAAGAGTGATGAAGGGATTTATTACCACTCCCTTAATGTTGCCGTACTTTCAATGCTAATTGCTAAAGAACTTGGCTGGAGCCGTAAAGAAATTGAATTGGTTGGCATGGGCGCACTCTTTCATGACATAGGCAAGCTTAAGATTCCAACCCAATTACTGCGTAAAACCACACCTTTTACTCACTCTGAGCAGATATATTTTAACCAGCATCCAGCGATGGGGGCGGAACTGATCAATCTTGCAGATAATTTCCCCCAAGAAGCGCTACCTATCATCTTAAATCATCATGAATTTCTCGATGGTTCAGGCACACCTAAGGGGTTATTAGAAAAAGACTTAGATAAATTAAGCCAGTTAGTATGCGCGATAAATACTTACGACAATCTGTGCCATTCGGACAGGAGTAAAAAAGCCAGAACCCCATACTCTGCGCTCGGTTATCTGTATAAAAACTATCAGAGCCAGCTTAATCAGCAGGTGATTAATCGTTTAGTCAAAATGTTAGGGGTTTATCCTCCTGGCAGCGTGGTTGAACTATCATCAGGGCAATTTGCTATGGTGATGTCGGTTAATTTAAGCAAACTTCTGCTACCAAGAGTGCTGGTTTACGACCCTAGTGTTCCAAAGGAGCAAGCACCGATTGTAGACTTGGCGAGTGAAGGGCTATCTATTATAAGATGTTTCCCCTTAGCCGCATTGCCAGAAAAAGTGCTGACATACCTCAATCCAAGGGAAAAGATCAGCTACTTCTTTGGAGCTGAGAAGTAAATAGCCTATAGCGTTCGATAAGGCAACACAGCTCATTTCTTGCTGAAATCCCCCCGACTGACTAAGGTTAATTCTACTAACTTTGACGTCGGGAGCGGTATTTATGACTAAACTACCAAGCTTTGACAGACTGTTATGGATGGCAGAAAATACCCCAGAGAAATTGGACGCTCTGCAAAAAAGGTTGAGTAAAGAGGCTATTAAACAAAGCTGTGAGCATAATAGAGCAAACTTAACTTCTCTACTCGACCACTTAAACAAACGCCTAGCCCTGTGTAAAACCCCCTACCAACGTTGCCACCTCGTTAGTAGCTTAATGTTTCAAAAGTTAACCTTGCTGAACCAAGTTTACTCCCAACCGCAGCAGTTTCTTCAAAGCAAAGCAGAAGTCGTTCCCTTGCGAAAAAAGACTAAATAGGGTTGTTGTAATAACAAAAAAGCTCGCAGTCGCGAGCTTTTTAATTCAACATTGAATCGGTGTTATAGCCAACCTTTACGCTTGAAGAAGAAGTACGTTCCCGCCGCACTACCAAACATCATAGCAATAGCCATTGGATAACCTAACTGCCATTCAAGTTCAGGCATGTTAGTAAAGTTCATGCCGTAGGAGCTAGCTATTACCGTCGGTGGAAGAAACACGACTGCCGCAACCGAGAAAATTTTAATGATTTTGTTCTGCTGCAATCCGCTAAAACCCATCGCCGCATCGAGTAGGAAATTCAGCTTATCAAAGATAAACTGACTATGTGGCATTAGAGACTCGATATCAGAAAGCATCTCTCGCAGATCTTTAAGCTCATCATCAGATAACTGAGCACGATAATACTTCTGCATAAACCTTAATGAACGTTGGGTATCGAGCAAACTTAAACGAATTTTACCGTTTGAATCTTCCTGACGAGTGATAAGCTTAAACACATTATCGAGCTCTTCATTCTTAAATACCTCTTCACTCACATTCTCAAGAACGGTATAAACATCCTCAATGAGATCAGACAGGTAGTCTACCTTAAGATTGAATAGTTCTAATAAAAGCGCTTCTGGTGTACTCGCTTCAATTTTACCAAGTCTTAAGTAATTTCGAAGCAGGCGGATCAGGCCAACATCTTCCTCACGAATGGTCAGCAGGAAGTTTTTACGTAGATTAAAGGAGACGTTTACCCCTTTAACATCTTGTCCTGCACGTTGCGGGAACAAAGAGTTGATATGCAGCCCATCATTATTCTGGTAAAAACGTGCTGAAGCCTCAATCTCATTGATATCCTCTTCATCTGGCACATCTTCAACAGAAAAACCACTTAACCACTCTCTTTCCTGCTCATCAGGTTTATATAAGTCCAGCCAGATGATACCGGGAGGGATGTTGTCCTTCATGCTCAATTCGATAATCGTAAGTTTACGATCCTCATAGGCATAGGCTGTTATCATAGCTCCTCCTTTAAACACATATAGCAATAGTTAGGACAAAAAACGTGGCCATTCTACCCTATAATGATGTATTGCAAAGGGCTCACGAAAAGAAAATCCATGAAGATTACTTATTTACCGTGTTCGCGACGATAATTCTCTCTTGATTGGACAATCTAATGCGAATACCGTTAATAGTTGTTATCTCATTGCTAGCAATATCTTTCTTCCTAACTTGGTAGACAACCGACTCATTACTCATCGGTGACACTATGGTCACACTGACAACTTTATTACCATCACTCCAATCCCAATACCAATATGCAGCAGTTGCTGTGAGTGATAAACCAATCAGCACATAGGCCGCGATACGCAGCTTTATATTCTTACCTAGCTCTTTGGTACTGGCTCGAACACCGTTTTCTCTCGGTTTACGTATATAAACCATGGCCCCAACGATAATAAGCAAGGTGATCAAGATTTTAGTTAGCACAGACATTCCCTCTACGGCATTTGTAATAATTATACCCATAAAAAAATAGATAAACTGTTATTAATATCCAAGCATTTGCATACAAGTTCGTAATAAAATCACCCTGCGATGCAAATTCTACTTCCTTCTGCTATAAAGAAGACATTAATTGATATTAGGATCCCAAATGAAGCGTTATGCTCTTGTCTTAAGTAGTGCCTTAAGTAGTGCGCTACTACTGTTTGCCACATCAGCCTTTGCTGACGTCACCCTGTCTATGCCTTCAAACTCTGAGCTGGTACTGGTTAATGGTGTTGATGCGAGTGGCAAAGATACGCTGAGCCTGAAAAATGGCGTTAATCAGGTTGCCTTTCGATACCTTGCGCGTTACCAACAACAAGGCTCTCAAACCCAGTTCCAATCAGATATCATTGTCATCAAATTCGATGAAAATGATGCTCAACTCGCTCTATCTATGCCACGAGTTCGCTCCAACAGCGCAGCTGACAAGTTTAATCAGTCTCCTCAAGTGACACTTGAAGACCAAAACAACGCTGCCGTAGCTTTCGAGTTAGGAATGCTCATTAAGCAAGGTTTGCAGCTAGGTCGAGATTACGAGGCTGAAATGGCGGCCTATAATCTAACCGACCAAAAAGCATCACTCAATATCCAGAGTGCCACAACGAACGTTACAGCAGCCCCCGTTGCCGTAGCGACTGCTAGCACTTCAGCCAATACAGCAACGAATACAACAGCTAAGCCAGAAGCAAACAACCAGGTGAATGTTGGGCAAATGCTCGATTTTTGGTACCAACAAGCTGACGAAGAGACACGCAAAGCCTTTAAAAAAAGAATAGAGAACCAATAGGATATCGCAATAAAAATCCCGTTCTTGAGAAAACGGGATTTTTATTTTGCATTGTTATACCTATCGGTATACGAGTTAAATAGACTTTAATGGCTCAGCATTCATAAACTGATGCAATGACTGGATCAAAGCTTGTTTCTCTTGGGTGATCTTTTGTGGATTGTACACGGCGCAAATGTTGGCGTGGATCTCCTGTTTTATCGGTATAAAGCGAATATGTCGCCAACTCTGACGACTAAAACTTTGGGGTACCACTGATATTCCGGCCTGACTCTCAATCACATTCATCAAAGTCATCGGCTCCACAACCTCTTGGGTGATTTGCGGGATAAAACCCTCTTTGATGCAGTGATTGACGACCAACTGTGCCGAAGCGGAGTTCTTATGGCTCATGATAACAAACTTTTCGTTAGCCAATTCCGACAAACATAACTCAGTGTGTTCACTAAATTCATGTCGATCACAAAGTGCGATGACCATAGGCTCGCAATAGAGATTACAGGATTCTAACGGGGTAATATCTAGGGTGTCGGCGTAACGAACGAAACCGATATCGATCTCATTGTTAAACAGCGCGACCTTCTGTTGCTGCGGTGACAATTCTAAAAATTCAAATTGTATGCTCGGGTATTGCGCCTTTAATTGCTGACAGGCATAACCAAACCCCGCCCAAAATACCGAACTAACGATGCCTAAACGAAGCTGCCCCTGAGTTTCTCTTGCATGCTGGGTCACTTTGCTTACAGCCCCTTCCATTACACTAAAAATTGACTGACACTCATGGCGCAACATCAAACCTGTTGAAGTCAACTGAACGCTTCTTTTATCACGATTGAATAACTTTACCCCCAAAATCCCTTCAAGCTCTCGCATCTGTGCACTCAAAGGAGACTTTGAAATATGCAGCCGCTCTGCAGCCTGAGTTAAGGTTTGGCTATGGCTTGCAACATAAAAATACCGCAGCATTTTCATGCTAATACGCTCCGCCCAATGTAGGCTATTTAGATCTAGCGGTGCAACGCTATGGTCATTGTTCACAAATTTGGTATCCATTTCTTTGCCATAAACTCAGTCACTCAATCCAAAAAACCAGCATTGTAGTCATTTTCAATGCCTTGAATAACAGTTTTTACGCTTAAGGCTAGTGTTCCGCTTAATGTACCGAAAAACAGCACATTAGGGTCGTTTTTAGTGATTTTAATCAAAATCACTTCGGAATATCGTGAGTCCAATAACAAATCCACCTAGGAATAAAATATGTCTCTGTACGATCCTGTCCCAAATGCTGTTGCTACCATTGAAAAGTACAAACCAGGCTTTAAGCCACAGATTGCAATGATCTTAGGCTCAGGTCTAGGCGTGCTTGCCGACAAACTAGAAGATAAAGTTTGCATAGGTTATCAAGAGCTTGATGGCTTCCCTGTCAGCACTGTAGAAGGTCATAGTGGCGAGTTAGTGCTAGGTTATTTAAATGGCGTTGCTGTTGTCTGCATGAAAGGTCGTGGTCATTTCTATGAGCATGAATCGATGAAGGTCATGACTACGCCAGTGCGTACATTCAAAACCTTAGGTTGTGAGATGTTACTAGTGACGAATGCGGCAGGCTCTCTACGCCCAGACCGTATTGATGTCGGCTCACTCGTTATATTCTCTGATCATATCAATACCATGCCAAGTACCCCTATGACAGGTCCAAATGACGATAAATACGGTCCACGCTTCTTCAGTTTGGCCAATGCTTACGATAAAGACCTACGCGATCAAGCCCTTAAAATCGCTAAAGCTGAAGATATAGCAGTTAACGAAGGCGTATTTGTTTCTTACCCAGGTCCATGCTTTGAAACTGCTGCCGAGATCCGCATGATGCAGATCATCGGCGGCGACGTTGTTGGCATGTCAGTGGTACCAGAAGTTATCTCAGCGGCTCATTGCGGATTACCTGTACTGGCGATTTGTGCAATCACTAACATGGCTGAAGGCCTAGGTGATGTGAAGTTATCACATGAGCAAACTCTTAAGTGCGCAAAACTAGCTGAAAGCGATTTCTTACAACTAATCAACGCATTCGTAGATAGCGTGAAGAAAGTATAGAGGATAGGACTATGATGTTCATGGGGTTTATCGGCATGCTCGTGCTACTAGGCATCGGCTTCGCCTGCTCAGTTAGTCGGCGTTCAATTAAACTACGTACAGTTGGTGCGGCACTAGGTTTGCAAATCTTAATTGGTGCATTAGTACTCTATGTGCCCCTCGGGCGCCAAGCACTAGAATCCATGTCCCATGGCGTGCATGTGGTACTTGATAGTGGTAAAGCGGGTATTCGTTTCCTATTTGGCAATCTAGTTAACTTCTCTGTTGAGGGAATAGGCTTTGTATTTGCGCTAAACGTTTTACCTCTTGTAGTATTTTTCTCTGCACTTATTGCTGTTTTATACTATCTAGGCATTATGCAGTTTATCATTCGCATCATCGGCGGCGGCATGGCCAAAGTACTTGGTACTTCGCAGCCAGAATCAATGTCTGCTGTGTCAAACATCTTTGTTGGTCAAAGTGAAGCGCCACTCGTTATTAAGCCTTACATGGCTAAGATGAGCGACTCTGAATTCTTCGCTGTTATGTGTGGTGGTATGGCATCAGTTTCAGGTACCGTACTAGCAGGCTACGCTATGATGGGCGTTGATATGGAGTACTTGCTTGCTGCATCATTTATGGCGGCTCCTGGTGGTGTCCTGTTTGCTAAATTAATTCTTCCAGAAACTAGCACTCCGACCTACACCATGGATAGCAAAATCCAATTTGATGAGAAGCCTCCGGTAAACGTATTAGCAGCTGCAGGTGAAGGTGCGGCAAGTGGTCTAAAACTCGCTGCAGCTATCGGTGCGATGTTGATCGCCATGATTGGTCTGGTTACCCTTGTGAATAACCTGCTGGGCGGTTTTGGTGATATGGTCGGTCTGCAATTGTCGCTTGAAGGGATCTTAGGCTGGATTTTTGCACCATTGGCTTTCCTACTAGGCGTTCCGGTTGCCGATATGGCAATTGCCGGCTCTATGATTGGTAAGAAGCTTATCGTCAACGAGTTTGTCGCCTACAGTGATCTCGCTCCATACTTAAAAGATTCAACAGAAGTGACGGCAGCTGGACTACAAGTACTTCAAGAAAAGAGTAAAGTGATTATCAGCTTTGCGCTGTGTGGCTTTGCAAACTTAGCTTCTATGGGGATTTTAATTGGAGGACTCGGTACATTGTGTCCATCAAGAACAGACTTCATCGCCAAGTATGGCTTACGCACTGTTATTGCAGCAACTTGCTCTAATTTAATGAGTGCAGCGATTGCTGGTATATTCTTTTCATTAGCAGCCTAATCATTAGAAGCTAATCATTAGAAGCTAATCATCCAATACAAAGGAGCCATAGGGCTCCTTTTTTTTACACCTCTCATTACTTGTTTAGCGTTTACTTATAGACTTTCTCTATCTTATCGATTGGTTTTATCAATTATACAACGGGCTGCTTAAGGCCTAGATTAGTGACTATAAATTGAATCACTCAAACTATTAGTTATGCCATCAAACTCAGCATCACAAAGAGCTGCATATCAAGGTTCTCTACCTGCTACCCATACACCATTGGCTCAAACGGCGTTAGTTGCTGAAGGTGGCGGTCAGCGCGGCATATTTACCGCAGGAATTTTAGATAGCTGGTTAGAGGCACGATTTAACCCTTTTAAATTATTAATAGGTACATCTGCTGGGGCTCAAAACTTATCGAGTTACCTCACTCAACAAGTCGGCTTCGCTCATAGATCCATTGTCGAGTTTTCAAGTCATCCCAAATTCTTTAGTCTAAGTCGTCCGCTAAAAGGTCAAAGCACCGTCGATTTAGACTGGTATTTTGATCAAGTAACCATACGCCAAGGTGAACAAGAGTTACCGCATAAGCTAGATATTAACCAAGGAATTAAGCAGCTACAAAACCGCCAACTGTTAATCTCGACAACCAATAGCTCAAATTACCAAGCAAGTTTCTTCAATCCCAATAAAGAGAATTGGCTAACCTTATTAAAGGCCTCGAGCGCCCTCCCACTGTTATATAAAGAAGGCGTAAAGATTGATAATGAGTTCCAAGTCGATGGAGGTCTCTCTGCGCCACTCCCAGTTGAAGAAGCCTATAAACGAGGAGCTAGAAAAATCGTCGTGCTTAGAACATTACCAAAGGAATACTCTGCTAACACTCCATGGGTAAATCGATTAAAATCATGGGTCTGCTCATCTACTCAATGCCCAAAAGCGATCGACTTTTTTGTACATCATGAATATGCCTACCGCGATGCATTGCGATTTATTCAATCACCACCTGATGATTTAGAAATCATCCAAATATTTCCAGAGCAAAACCTTAAAAGCAAATTGATAGGCAGCAAAAAATTAGCGCTTCAATCTGATTACCTACTCGGAAAGCAAGCGGGCTCCGCCTTTATAGAACAGCACGCCGAGAGATTACTGAGACCAATCACAACCCTAACGCCTTTTCCCCCTAGAAAGGTTTTACGTTACTGCTAAGTAACCCATGAATAGTCACTGCAAAATAGCCACGAAGCTAGCTTGTGCATGCGGCCAAGGACTTAATGAAATCCTTGTCATCAAGGCATATGTTAGTCCTAAACATCAGATGGCGTAAATACGGTTATTGCAGGAGCAATATAACGACCTTCGTAGCGGGGGAGCAAGGCACCCACTCTTATCGTATAAAGAGTAGGTGGCTTCTTCACAGTTGAGTTTAGAGTGCGACTGGAAATGATCGAAATAGGTTCGCGCAGCAACGCATTCAAGGGCTTTGTAGCGCCAGTAACTTGTTACGACGCTGGAGGATGCCAGAAACGCATGGATGCAGTTTCTGGCCAAGCTCAACGGCGGGTCGACGTAGGGGGTAGGCATTTATGCCTACTTTAAGTGAAGCAGTCACCTTAACGGGTAGCTGTATTCTAGATAAGTTAGCGTTCAATATTTTACAAACGCC
>NZ_CANMIO010000034.1 GCF_947497935.1 uncultured Shewanella sp. | reverse complement strand
CAAGTATCAGCTTTCGCCTCAACTTCTGCTAGCAACTCTCCATCACTGACTAATTCGCCAGACTCGAAGAAAAATGCACTGACGATGCCGTCAAATGGGCTTTCTATTGTGTATTCCATCTTCATGGCTTCCATCACCATAATGCCTTGGCCGGCTTTTACGCAATCACCCACAGCGACAAGTTGAGTCACAATGGTGCCGTTCATTGGCGCTTTAAGCTTATCTTCAAGGTTATCTTGCTCTTCAATCACTTCTGATAGCAGTGCGCGGTAGTGATAGCTTTTCGAGTCGATAAACAGGGTGAAATCATCGCCAACTTGGCTAACTGGAACTTTGATTTTATGGCCGTTGCTTTTAACCATTGGCTCACTCATATGCGAAATGTCACCCGAAATTTCAGCATGGAGCATTTCACCAATCAGCTTACCTGATAGGGTGAATAAGCCATCATCAAGCTGCAGCTGATATTGGGACTGACCAGCAACTTGCGTCTCGATTAAATCAAGGTGATTGATCTCATGGTTATCATCTAATAAGGCCACTTGATGCTGACTTGCACTGTTGAGCCTAAATCCATTATTTTGATGCCATGGCGAGTAGGGATCATGGCTGGTATGGGCTGCCATTTGAGCTTGTTTCTTACGGGCACATAACTGATAAAGCGCCGCTAAACTTAATGCTACATTGCTGCTATTAGAGTCTGTTGCATCAGCTGCTGGTGTTAATAGTGAATCGCCATAGCGTTCGATAAAGTCGGTGCTAAACTTGGCATCGCTAAAAGCCGTGTGCTTGGCAATATTGGCTAAGAATTCAATATTGTGTTTAAGGCCACTGATTTGATAGTCATCTAAGGCATGTACTAAACGCTGCAGCGCGCGCGGGCGTGATTCATCCCAAGTGATAAGCTTGGAGATCATTGGGTCGTAAAAGTTACTGATCACATCATTTTCGCGTACACCTGAGTCGATACGTACAAATTGGCTCTGTGCAGGCTCACGTAAAAAGTCGAGCTTACCGCTGGCGGGTAAAAAGTCATTTTGCGGATCTTCGGCGTAAATACGGGCTTCAAAGGCATGACCTGTGATCTTTACTTCATCTTGTTTAAGCGGCAACTCGCTACCGCTAGCCACCATCAATTGCCATTTGACTAGGTCTTGGCCTGTTACCAGCTCAGTTACTGGGTGCTCTACCTGCAAACGAGTATTCATCTCCATAAAGTAGAAGCTGTCATCGGTATCTAATAAAAACTCAACCGTACCCGCGCCTTCATAATTAATCGCTTTGGCTGCAGCAACCGCTGCTTCACCCATTTTCACTCTTAGGGCATCACTTAAACCAGGAGCGGGCGCTTCTTCAACCACTTTTTGATGACGGCGTTGAATCGAGCAATCACGGTCAGACAGGTAAATACACTCGCCATGGCTGTCGGCAAAAACTTGTACTTCCACATGGCGAGGTTGGCGTAGGTAGCGCTCCATTAACAGCTTGTCGTTACCAAAAGAGCTAATGGCTTCACGCCTTGCTGAATGAATAGCCTCAAGCACTTCGTTGCTACTTTCAACAATACGCATACCTTTACCACCACCGCCAAAGGCCGCTTTTATCAGTAGTGGGAAGCCCATTTTGTTGGCCTCAGCAACCAGCAAGTCATCATCTTGCGCATCGCCGTGATAACCTGGAACCAATGGTACGTTGGCTGCGCCCATAATCTCTTTGGCGGCACTTTTACTGCCCATAGAGTCAATTGCTGCTGCACTCGGGCCGACAAAGGCGATATTGGCTTGTTCGCATTTAAGGGCAAACTCGGCGTTTTCAGATAAAAAACCGTAACCTGGATGAATCGCCTGCGCGCCAGACTGCTTGGCAATCTCGATAATTAAATCGCTTTTTAGATATGAGTCAGCAGGGGCGCTGCCGCCCAAATAAAAGGCTTCATCAGCCATGGTTACATGGCGAGCGTTAGTATCGGCATCAGAATATAAAGCCACGGTGCGTACGCCCATAGCCTTGGCTGTATCGATGATCCGGCAAGCAATTTCGCCGCGATTGGCAATTAGCAATTTAGTGAACATGTTATTTGGCTCCTTGCCCGCTGGCGTTTTGGTTATTATTTTTTGTTGCAGCGTTAAAGTCTGTGGTTGTCGTCCATTGTGGTGGGCGTTTTTCAAAAAAGGCATTAAGCCCTTCTTGGCCTTCATCTGATACGCGGATTCGGGCAATACGCTCACTGGTATGATCTAAGGTGCTTTGATTTATTTCACCGTTTTCTAGAGTAGAAAGTAGTGATTTAGCCCATGCCATACCTTGGGGGCTGTTACTCAGCAGCGACGCAATAATAGGCTGCGCTGCTGCGTCGAGATCGTCATTCACTTCATGGATAATGTGCAACTCAAGCGCCTTTTTCACATCAAAGCGCTCGGCGGTAAGCATATAACGGCGCGCTGCGCGTTGGCCCATCGCACGGGTTACATAAGGGCTAATAACCGCTGGGATAAGTCCCAGTTTGACTTCGCTTAGGCAAAAGCTGGCGCGCTCATTGGCAATGGCGATATCACTGCAGCAAATAAGGCCCAGTGCGCCGCCAAAGGCTGCGCCTTGCACTAAGGTAATCGTTGGCTTGGGGAATTTATCGAGCACAGACATCAACTTTGCAAGCTCATTGGCGTCTGTTAAGTTTTGCTCAAAATCCATCTTGGCTTGCTTGCGCATCCAGTTAAGATCGGCCCCCGCACTGAAGTTTTTACCGTTGGCTTTAAGCACTAAGACTTGGCACTGCTGATTAGTCGCAAAGTGTTCCAGCACTTGGATCATCTCGCTAATCATCACTTCATCGAAGGCGTTGTGTTTGTCGCTGCGGTCAAGCACCATTTGCCCTATGCCGCCATCGACTGAGCAGTTTACAAATTGTAATTGCTGAGCCAGTTGTTCTGTTTGGCTGGTGACTGAATTATTCATTGTTGTCGATCCATTTTGTTATTGAATCATGGTGTTAGCTATATTGATGATCTGTTTGCAATAGCGCTTAGCGATTACATACGGAATACACCAAACTTAGTGTCTTCAATTGGCGCGTTTAACGCCGCAGAAAGGGCTAAAGCAACAACATCACGGGTTTGCGCTGGGTCGATAATGCCGTCATCCCATAAACGGGCACTGGCGTGGTAAGGGTGTCCCTCCTGCTCATACTTATCGACAATCGGCTGACGGAAATCTTGTTCTTCTTCTGCAGACCATTCCACGCCTTTACGGGATAATCCGTCACGTTTAACTGTGGCTAATACGCCTGCGGCTTGCTCGCCGCCCATCACTGATATGCGGGCGTTGGGCCACATCCACATCATGGTCGGCTCGAATGCGCGGCCGCACATACCATAGTTACCCGCGCCATAACTGCCACCAATAATCACAGTGAATTTAGGTACGTTAGCGCACGACACTGCAGTCACCATCTTAGCGCCGTGTTTAGCTATGCCTTCATGCTCGTACTTTTTACCCACCATAAAGCCAGTGATATTTTGTAGGAACAAAAGCGGGATCTTGCGCTGACAACACAGTTCAATAAAGTGAGCGCCTTTTTGCGCAGACTCTGAGAACAAGATGCCGTTGTTAGCCACAATTCCAACAGGGTAGCCATGAATTCGGGCAAAACCGCAGACTAAGGTATTGCCATAGTTAGCCTTAAATTCATCGAAGTCTGACTCATCCACTAGGCGCGCAATCACCTCTTTAACATCGAATGGTTTCTTTAGATCGGTACCCACGATGCCGTAAAGCTCGTTGATATCAAATTTGGGTGGTTGAGCTGGGCTTAGTTGGGCACGAATTTCCTTTTGATGATTAAGACGAGTCACTGCTTTACGAGCAAGCTCAAGCGCATGTTCATCGTTCTGCGCCATATGATCCGCTACGCCGGATATTTTGGTGTGCACCTCTGCGCCGCCAAGCTCTTCAGCCGTAACCTCTTCGCCAGTTGCTGCTTTTACGAGTGGAGGGCCAGCCAAGAAGATGGTGCCTTGCTCTTTAACGATAATAGACTCGTCAGCCATAGCTGGAACGTAGGCTCCACCTGCGGTACAAAGCCCCATTACCACGGCAATTTGTGGAATACCTTTGGCTGACATTTGCGCTTGGTTATAGAAAATGCGCCCGAAATGATCTCTATCTGGGAAAACTTCGTCCTGGCGGGGGAGGTTAGCGCCGCCTGAGTCAACGAGATAGATACAAGGGAGATGACAACGACTGGCAATATCTTGTGCCCGCAGATGTTTCTTTACGGTGACGGGATAATAAGTGCCGCCTTTTACGGTGGCATCGTTGGCGATAATCATGCACTCGACACCACTTACACGGCCAATACCTGCAATGACACCAGCAGCAGGTACCACATCTTCATAAAGCTCATAGGCTGCAAATTGAGATATTTCTAAAAAGGGAGAGCCTGGATCCAACAGTTTTTCAACTCGCTGGCGCGGTAGTAATTTCCCTCGAGAAAGGTGACGTTCGCGAGCGACTTCTCCGCCGCCTTGTTCAATTTGATGTAGTTTTATTTTTAAGTCTTGAACGACCGTGGCCATGTCATCAAATTTTGCTTTGAATTCATCGCTGCGAGCATTAATACGGCTGCTAAGTTGCGTCACAATTTCAATCCTTTTGAAGCAGAAATAGGAGGGCAACCTAAGTGATTGCCCGACTGTCGACCCTAAGTGTTAATCTTTAGGGGTGGCCTGTTGTTGCAGGCCTGACTCGATTCCGATCTGAGTAAGCGTTACTTTGATTCGTTAAATAGCTCGCGGCCAATTAGCATGCGGCGAATTTCAGAGGTACCAGCACCGATTTCATACAACTTGGCATCGCGTAGCAGGCGACCTGTTGCGTACTCGTTTACATAGCCATTACCGCCAAGAAGCTGAATCGCATCGAGCGCCATCTTAGTGGCTAGTTCTGCTGAATAGAGAATGGCACCAGCGGCGTCCTTACGGGTGGTTTCGCCGCGATCGCAAGATTTCGCCACGTTGTAGATATAAGATTTTGCGGCGTTCATGCCGGTGTACATATCGGCAAGCTTGCCTTGAACTAGCTGGAACTGGCCGATTGATTTACCAAACTGCTCACGCTCGTGAATGTAGGGCACCACAATATCCATACAAGCGGTCATGATCCCAAGCGGGCCGCCAGAGAGCACGACTCGCTCGTAATCCAGACCACTCATCAGCACTTGTACGCCATTGTTTAGTCCGCCAAGAATATTTTCTTCTGGGACTTCACAATCTTCAAATACCAACTCACAGGTGTTTGAGCCGCGCATCCCCAGCTTGTCTAGCTTCTGCGCCGTGCTAAAGCCTTTGTAACCACGCTCAACAATAAATGCGGTGATGCCATGGGCACCTTTGTCGAGATCGGTTTTAGCGTAAATAACATAGGTATGGGCATCGGGGCCATTAGTGATCCACATCTTGTTGCCGTTGAGGATATATCTGTCACCTTCTTTACGGGCATGCAGTTTCATTGAAACGACATCAGAGCCTGCATTGGGTTCGCTCATCGCTAGCGCACCAATGTGTTCGCCAGTGATAAGCTTTGGCAAGTATTTGGCTTTTTGCTCACTGTTACCGTTACGGTTAATTTGATTAACGCATAGGTTAGAGTGGGCGCCATAGCTTAAGCCAATTGATGCAGAGGCACGAGAGATCTCCTCCATAGCGACGACATGGGCGAGGTAACCCATTTCAGCTCCACCATACTCCTCAGATACGGTTACGCCCAGTAGCCCCATATCGCCAAGTACTGGCCACAGCTCATTAGGGAAAGCGTTGTCGAGATCTGTTTTGGCCGCGATAGGGGCGATTTCATTTGCTGCGAAGTTTTGCACCGCATCGCGCAGCATATCGACGTCTTCGCCGAGACCAAAGTTTAGAGATGTGTAGAGTTGAGTCATTTGCTTGTGTCCTGTCAATTTTGTTTAAGTTAAGTCCACTGATCTATGCCGTGATACTTATCAATTTATTTTATCGTTATTGGGTTACTCAATTAATTGCAATACAGGGAATGGCGATACAAAAAAGCCCTTTATTGGGCGTTGTTTTGTAGCGCGTCACGGCATTGCTGTTCTGCGGAATTAAGCTCCATCAGTACCACTTTAATGTCATCCATTTGTTGCTGTAGTGAGACTTTTTTCTCTTCCACTAGCTCAAGCATGGTGTGCAGTTGACTACTACTATTTTTATCTGCATCGTAAAGCTCGAATAAGCGTCTAGTTTCAGCCAATGAAAAACCTAGACGTTTACCACGAAGAATAAGTTTAAGTCTGACTCTGTCTTTTAGACTGTAGATCCGTGTTTGCCCACGGCGCTTAGGTTTTAGAAGACCTTGGTCTTCATAGAAACGAATACTTCGAGTGGTGATATCAAACTCTTTTGATAAATCACTTATTGAGTATGTTGTTTGTGAGAGTTGAGCTTCCACCATCAAGTAACACCATAATTGTTTACATTTACTGCACGATATATGAAGTTTACGTAAAGGTAAAGTTTGCCTCTATTAGTTAATGCTGTTTTCATGTCAATCGCGCTTGCCACAGGTTTTAAATGACGGCTGGGTATGGTCTTTTAACACATCTTTGATTGAGCTTAATTCTTATTTAAACAGCGTGTTAGGTGTGGCTTTTGAGCTTTCTGTCGCACGTCAACTTGTTATTCACTTACTCATTCTAAGGTCTAATGGGGATTTATTAATCGCCAGCGCATAATGCGGTTAAGCATTAAAAGAACGGAAATCGCTCATGACCTAGGCAAAATATGGTCGAGTGCTAGCAAAGTGGAGTCAGAATTGTGAAAAATAAAAATCAACAATTGCATGCCAGATCAATTAACGAACCTGAGACATTCTGGGCTCAATCTGCCAAAGAAATAGATTGGATTACTCCATGGGATAAAGTGCTTGATGATAGCGACGCGCCATTTTATCACTGGTTTAAAGGCGGCCAGATGAACACTTGCTATAACGCCGTCGACCGACATGTTAACGCGGGAAGAGGCGATCAAATTGCACTTCAATACGTCAGTCCTGTGACAGACTGTGAATACGGGATCTCATATAGAGAGCTACAGGCTCAGGTGAGTAGACTTGCAGGTTACATGGACTCTATTGGCGTTAAAAAGGGTGACCGAGTGGTGATCTATATGCCTATGGTCCCAGAGACAGCGTTTGCGATGTTGGCTTGTGCCCGTATTGGTGCAATTCACTCCGTGGTGTTTGGTGGTTTCGCGGCAAATGAACTCGCCACCCGCATCAATGATGCCAAGCCTAAACTCATTCTTTCTGCCTCCTGCGGCATTGAACCATCGGGGGTTATTGCTTATAAGCCTCTGCTCGATGAAGCACTAGAGCAAGCAGTGCATAAGGTGGAAACTTGCCTAGTGTTAAACAGAAGTCAGCTAGAAGCGGAGTTGTTGCCTGGAAGGGATATAGATTGGCAAAGTGCAGTGGTAACGGCACCGAACATTGATTGTCAGCCGCTCGATGCAACAGACCCGCTTTATATTCTGTATACCTCGGGCACCACTGGACAACCAAAAGGCGTGGTACGTGACAACGGTGGCCATGCCGTGGCCCTCGCTTGGTCGATGAAACATATCTACGACATTAATGCCGGCGATGCATTTTGGGCCGCATCAGATGTGGGCTGGGTGGTGGGTCACTCTTATATTGTTTATGGGCCGTTATTAGTCGGTGCAACCAGCATACTGTATGAAGGAAAGCCTATAGGTACCCCCGATCCGGGAGCCTTTTGGCGTACGATCGCTAAATATAAAGTGAAGAGTTTTTTTACGGCACCAACGGCTATTCGTGCCATTAAACGAGATGATCCCAATGGGGAGTATTTACAGGGGGTCGATTTAAGCTGTTTGAAAAATGTATTCTTGGCAGGGGAGCGCTGCGACCCCGATACGCTGCATTGGACCGAAGATAAACTCAATAAGCCTGTTATAGATCATTGGTGGCAAACTGAAACTGGCTGGCCAGTGGCGGCAAACTTGATGGGTTACGCCCCAGTCGAGGTTAAGGCGGGGTCGCCTGCGTTAGCGGTGCCCGGTTATCAAATTGACGTTGTTGATGTCATGGGCGATGAAGTTGCTGCGAATGAGTCGGGTAATGTAGTCATTAAACTGCCACTGCCACCGGGGACCTTAACCACCTTATGGCAAAACGAAAAACGATATCAAGATAGTTACCTTTCCATGTACCCTGGATATTACTTAACAGGCGATGCGGGGTATAAAGATGAAGATGGCTACTTATACATAATGAGTCGCATCGATGACATTATAAATGTAGCAGGGCATCGCCTCTCGACAGGTCGCTTTGAAGAGGTACTTTGTCAGCATGATGCAGTTGCGGAAGCGGCGGTTATTGGGGTTAAAGATGTGCTCAAAGGTCAGGTGCCGTTAGGTCTGGTGGTACTAAAGAAAGGGGTAACCCTTAATGATGATGAACTTAACCAGCAACTCATGAGTTTAGTACGCCAAGAAATAGGCCCTGTGGCATCCTTTAGGCTGGTGAGTGCGGTGCAGAAACTACCTAAAACGCGTAGTGGAAAAATCCTGCGTGGCACCATGCGTAATATTGCTGATAACCAAAGTTACAATGTACCAGCAACTATCGAAGATCCAGCCACACTCGACATAGTGCGTAACACTTTGACCCGAATGGGCTATGCCGATGCGCATGTATAGCTAGAAGGTAACAGCAAGGTTCTAGGAAGAGATGGTTCTAGGTCCTAGGGAAGGCAGAGACGATACAAGCTGAAACAGCAAAGACAGATCTATTGAGCTACGATAGCTGTATCTTGTGTAGGTCGGTATTTATGCCGTTATGGGTATGATGTTGCTGAGTGAGACTTTCACTACAGAAAATCCATAGCTCATTAAAGCATTATGCTGATTAGTATTAGTTTACTGCTGCGAATTGCTCTGCTTAAACTGTAAATGTAGACAAAAGCTGAAACGTAGGTTTCGGCTTTTTTGTTTTTGAACTAGATTAAAGCGATTAAGATGATTTGTTAACTCGTTAGCCTTTATCTAGTAATTAAGTTACCAAAGTCTGTATAATCGCTAACAAAATTAAACCCATCATCTCGTTAAGTGAATATTTTATTGTTGCTTATAAAAAATAATAGATGGGTAATTCTCTGTGACCTACGGAACTAATCTACATGAATAACCAAAATCAGCTTTATGATATCGGTGTCATCGGCCTAGGTGTAATGGGTAAGAACCTTGCGCTGAATATAGCCGATAACCAGTATAAAGTCGCTGCGTTTGATCTTGATGAACTTAAGGTGCAAGACACTGTACAGCAAGAAGAACATGAGCGTAAACAATACCTAAAGCAAGTCACTGAGCCGCGGATCTTAGGCTGTAACAATCTTTCTGAAATGTTATCTAAATTAGAAAAGCCACGAGTACTGTTACTGTCTGTTCCTGCGGGAGCACCAGTCGATGGCGTATGTCAGTCACTGATAGAAGCGGGTATTGAAAGCGACGATATCGTTATCGATACCGGTAACAGTTTGTGGACTGACACCATTGAGCGTGAGCAGCGTTATAGCAAAGATTTTGCCTTCTTTAGCTGCGCGGTTTCAGGTGGTGAAGTCGGCGCCCGTTTTGGCCCGTCTTTGATGCCAAGTGGTAGCTTAAGCGCTTGGAATCGAATTGAGCCAATATGGCAAGCGATTGCCGCTAAAGTCGATGCTAAAACAGGCCTACCGATTGAACGTTTTGAACCTGGTAACCCGGTAATCGATGGCGAGCCTTGCACCACTTATATTGGTCCTGCAGGTTCTGGTCATTATGTGAAGATGGTGCATAACGGCATTGAGTATGCTGATATGCAGCTTATTTGCGAAGCATACCAATTGTTGAGCCAAGGTTTAGGCTTAAGCCCTGCTGAAGTGGGCGACGTATTTGAGCGCTGGAATCAAGGTAGCTTAAATAGCTATTTGATGGAGATCAGCGCCGATGTGCTGAAACAGGCCGACCCATTAACGGGAGCGCCACTTGTTGAAATGATTTTAGATAAAGCGGGGCAAAAAGGTACAGGCCTTTGGACGGCAGTCAGCAGCTTACAGATTGGCTGTCCCGCTCCGACCATTGCTGAAGCGGTTTATGCCCGCGCAGTGAGTACTCAAAAAACACAAAGGCAACAACTTAGCCAACTGTTATCAGGACCAAGCGCAGCGCTATTAGCCATGGTGACCGACTCTGAAAAGCAGACATTTATCGACCAGCTTGAAAATGCACTCTATTGCGCCAAAGTGTCTTGTTATGCTCAAGGCTTTCAGCTGATGGCAATGCAAGCCAAAGAGCAAGGTTGGCAGCTAGATTTTGCTGAAATTGCCAAGATTTGGCGTGCAGGTTGTATTATCCGAGCTACCTTCTTGCAGTCGATCACGCAGGCTTATCAACAAAATGCGGAGCTAGAAAACTTGTTGATGGCTGATACTTTCTCTGACGCCTTGTCAGATAAACAGAATGATTGGCGTTTAGCGGTATCGTCAGCCGTAATGAGTGGTATTCCGGCTCCTTGTATCGGTTCTGCTTTGGCCTATTACGACAGTTATCGCTGCGAAACTTTGCCTGCGAGTTTGCTACAAGGCCAACGTGACTTCTTCGGAGCCCATACCTTTGAGCGAACAGATAAGCCAGCAGGTGAGAAGTACCACTTAAACTGGAGTGGTGATCGGGCCTTACATAAGGTGTAGCTCACGCTTTATCACCTGTTTCACGCATTAAAAAAGCCTATCAAATTGATAGGCTTTTTTGTAATCGAGTCTGGTTGTAAAGATACGAGTTAACGTAAGGGATTAGGCCATCATTACATCGACCAGCAGGCCTACACTGAACAGTACGCTGAAAATCATGGTTAGTTTGGCTGTACGCCCAAGTAACGGGTTGAGAGCTGCACCTTTAACTTCATTAAAATCACGACATAAGGTTCTGGCCATAATGAATGCCAGCCCCGCGAATAGCACAGGTAAGCCGGGTAAGGCTCCCATTAAAAAGCCTGCGGTAATAATGGCAAATGGCAAGTACAGAAAACTTTGATAGAAGATGCGCGACTGCTCAAGGCCGATGCGTACTGCTAGGGTCTTTTTACCTGCTTTAATATCGGTTTCCATATCACGGGTGTTATTCACTAACATAATCGCCGCGTTTAGAAAGCCGATAGCGCTGCCTAGTAGCCATGCATTGGTTGCCGTTTCACCAGCCTGTAAAAAGTAACTTCCTACAACGGCGACAAGACCAAAGAACACAAATGCTGCGACTTCACCTAACCCATGGGAAGCTAACGGGTAAGGACCACCGCTATAACCGAGCGCGCCAAGAACAGCCGCTGCTGCTAAGAAGGCAATCGGTAAACCACCATGGTAGATAAGAAAAGAGCCAACGAGCAATGCCAATACTAAGCATAAGATCATGGCATTACGCACAGCTGTTGGAGTCAGCATACCACTCTGGGTAACGCGTACTGGCCCTAGGCGCTCTTCGGTATCGACACCACTCTTAAAGTCGAAATAGTCGTTAGCTAAGTTAACGGCTATTTGCAGTAGCAGAGCACAAAGCATTGAAACAGCTGCAATGAATAGGCTGAATTGCTCAAGTTGCAGTGCGAGCACGTTACCAACCAACAGTGGGCCAATCGCCGCAGGTAAGGTGCGAGGGCGTATGGCAAGTATCCAAGGATTCATGGTTTATATTTACTTACAGAGGTTTACATCAAAGCAGGATGACATAAAGATTAAAATGAATTGGCGCTAGCATAGCAAATTTAACAACTTCAAAAAAGTGGATTTTATTGCAGCAAAAGTGGTCAGCTTAACACTTTGCTTAGCATTATCGTTTTTCGGTTTAGTTCATTGAATATTTTTGAACTAGCGCACACCTGTTAGGCTCATGTGTATGCAATATTACATCTTTAAAGTGAACATTAAGAATGTGCGCTGTCATTCTCGCTTTGGAAATATGAGGCCGCAGCCTCAACTGCCAGCGACTACATTTTTAGTAAACAAACTTGCTTAGGGATCGAAAGCTATGCGTTTTGAGGGGCAGGTCGCCATCGTTACAGGTGCAGCATCAGGCTTGGGGAGAGCTTATGCCATCGCTTTAGCTGAACGAGGAGCAAGAGTCGTTTTAGTGGATAACGAAATGGCTCAAACAAAGGATGTTAACCCAAACTCGATGTTAAATTTAGAGCTTAATTCAGGTTTGAAATCCTGTGGAAAGGCGATAACAGATCTGGGGGGAGAGTTTAAGTCTTTTACATTGGATGTCATTAACAATGATGACATCAATACTATGATTGATGACGTGGTGCAGAGCTGGGGCCGAGTCGATATCTTAATCAACAATGCTGGCATTCATAACCCCTGTGCATTCGAGCAGATGAGTGCGTCGAATTGGAAGCATCAGTTAGATGTGGATCTTAATGGCACCTTCTATATGACCCAAGCCGTCTGGCCTTTGATGAAGCGTCAAGGCTATGGGAGGGTTGTGATGAGTAGTGCAAGTTCCATCTATGGTGACATGTATGAAACCAGTTTTAGCGCCAGTAAGATGGCGGTGATGGGGCTGGTTAACAGTCTACACCTTGAGGGAGCAGAACACGGCATTAAGGTCAATAGCATCATTCCACATGCCGTTACATCTATGACGGCATCTCATTTAGCATCTACGGTGAAACCGCTGTTCTCAAAAACAACCGTTACCGCCACCATGCTGTACCTTTGTAGCTCCAAAAGCCCTTCGGGGGAGCATCTACTCGCCGCAGCCGGAGGAATAAGTCATGCGGCCTTAGTCGAATTTTCTCCCGGTCGGTTTAAAGCCGAGGAGTGTACGCCTGAGGTCATCACCGAGCGTTGGCATGAGATCTACCATGCAAATCCGGTTACCGCTCATCGAAGTGGAGAGGCTCAGGTACTTGCTTGGGCAAAGGCATCGGCAAATCAACGCCGTATCGATTTAGAGTAAAACTGGCGAGGTTAGGGGATCTTGAGTTAAGCTTACGGCCATAATTAGCTGATTTTTTTAGGTTGTAATGAGCCAAGTATTAGATGATCTTTTAGCGTTACTTTCTTTAGAGCAGATCGAAGAGGGACTGTTTCGTGGCCAGAGCCAAGATCTAGGTTTTGGCCATGTGTTTGGCGGTCAAGTCATGGGGCAAGCTTTAAGCGCGGCGAAGCGTACTGTGAGTCCAGATCGCAAGGTGCACTCTTTACACTCTTATTTTTTACGTGCAGGTGATGAGAAGTTGCCAATCGTCTATGACGTTGAAATCATGCGTGACGGCGGAAGTTTTAGCGCGCGAAGAGTCAAAGCGATTCAAAAAGGTCGGCCTATTTTTTACATGACCTGTTCTTTTCAGACTGCGGAAGAGGGTTATGAACATCAAGCGGCTATGCCTGATGTACCGGGGCCTGAAGGTCTGCTGAACCAACAAGAGTTAGCCATGACTCTTAGGGACAAGGTGCCATCGAGAGTGCTTGAGAAGTTTATGGCAGACACGCCGATTGAGATGCGCCTAGTCAATCCAACAGATCCCATCGCCCCTAAAGCCAGAGAGCCTATTCGTCATGTGTGGATCCGCGCCAATGGTCAGTTGCCTGATAATTTCTGTGTGCATGACTATTTGCTCGCCTATGCCTCTGACTTTAACTTTTTGGTGACGGCTGCTCAGCCGCATGGGGTATCATTTTTGACGCCGGGTATGCGAATGGCGACGATCGATCATGCAATGTGGTTCCACCGTCCGTTCGATTTCAGTCAGTGGATTTTGTATAGCATAGACAGTCCTAATGCCAGCTGTGGACGTGGTTTTGTAAGAGGGCAATTCTTTAATCAGCAAGGTGAGCTGGTGGCATCTGCCACCCAGGAAGGCCTCATCCGTATGACAAAGCAGTCATAGCAAGTGTTAGCCAAGTTTATATTTGATACTCAGGATTAGAATTATGATCTCATTAATGAAGAAAAGCATCGTACTCTTATGTATGTTGGTATTGACGGCTTGTGTGACCGTAGAAGAGAAGCCGCCTGTCATTGTTAATGGTGCCGCAGGTTACTTAGAAAAGTTACCTCTTCCTCAAGGAAGCGCCATTACTATTGCTATTATCGATTTAGATACGCCGGGTGTGATTGTGGCGCAGAAGAACTTTAATATTGTTAGAGCGCCAGTGCCATTTAAGTTCTTGCTTCCCGCTGATAGCATAGATCACAGCATCAATTACGGTGTTGTGGCAATGATCCAATATCAAGGGCGAGTGATATTTCAAACCTATGATCGCTTTCCGGTGATCAACAATAATAAATACACTACTGAGGTGTTGATGAAGGCTGTTGCAGCCCCTTAAATCATCATTATCGTACAAGGAGCTTAGGCTCCTTTTTTATTGCCTGAATTAAGTCGGCTTTTGGAACAAATCCAGTTAGAAGCTAAGCCTGTTAGAAATTAAGCCTGTTAGAAATTAAGCCAGTTAGAGTAAGCCTGCTGGAAAATTCATTTTGCTAGGAAAAAGCATGGTTCAAAAAAACGATGAGTATTTAATCGAAGGAAATGGCTTTCAAACTCAAATAAAGCTGTGGTTACTCGAAGATGACTATCGACTCAAAGCACTGCTAATCGCCGAGCAACTTAAGCTCAATGATTGGATGCTGGCGGCGGGGTTTGTTAGAAATTTAGTTTGGGACAAACTGCACAATATTCAAACTGAACTGAATGATATCGATTTCATTTATTTTGATCCCAATGACATCTCTGCTAGTAGAGATTCCGAAATTGAAGCCGAGCTAAATCGAGTCGCGCCTATTTACCCATGGTCAGTTAAGAATCAAGCAAGAATGCATCTGCGTAACCAGCATCAACAGTATGCGTCTAGCCTCGATGCCATGAGTTATTGGCCTGAAAAGCAAACCGCTGTTGGGGTGAGTTGTCAGTTAGCAGCTTTTTCAACATCAGTTGACTCAATAGAATCTGCTGGATTGGCCTTGCATAGTCCGTTTGATTTAAGCTGCCTGTTTGATTTGTCACTGCAACATAACCCCAAAGCCAAGCAAGCGTTGTTTGAGCAGAGGCTGAGACTGAAGGGGTGGTTGCAAAGCTACCCTAAGCTGCGAGATAATGACCAGTGCTGAACTTATGAGCAAGAATTGTTAATGCAGTAGCCATGATTACGGAGACGATGTCGGTTTCCTTATTAGACTTGTTGTATCGCTTGCCATAGGACTTCTCAATTTGTTCTTGCTGTAAATGGTGGTTTTAATCGATGGATCCATATCTTGATGCGATAAAAGAGATTAAAGAGTTAGCTGACGCGGAGGAGATCCATCGAGTTGATGATGTATCGATATATCTGGAGCGGTTTACTGAGCTTGATTTGATCGCTACTGGTATCTACGCCGAGGTGTATGAACTGCCCGGAGAGCCAGACAAGGTGGTCAAACTATGCAACAGTAAGATTGATGGTTACTACCTGTTTGCCCGTTGGTGCATGCGCCCTGAAAACCAAGACAATCCCCATGTTCCCACTATACATCGTGAAGACACAGTTGAGCTCTGTAGCGGTCGAGTGATACGTTTTTATGTGATGGAGCGACTTAAAGACATTACTGATGACGGTCAAGAGCCCACCCGTCCAAGCCATTTTCATGATTATGACTTTGGCAAACTCTGGGGAACCTTGCGCACCATGACCTTGCCATTTTCCGACCCAGAAAAGCCCTTTACCGACCAGGTTCAAAGTGCCGATGAATTTGTGGAGCAGATCCAAGAACCACGGCCTCATTTTTATATGAGCTCGAATGAGCGCAAGCCAGTAGTGATAGACGATCAGATTATTGATGATCATGAAGAACTACTAAAAACGCTATTTGATGTGCTCAGCTTTGTAGATGAACATGGGGTGATGGATTTGCATGGTGGTAACTATATGCTCCGAGGCGACACGATTGTTATTACCGATCCCATCTCCCACAAATACTCCAGTTGATGCGTTACTAAACTGTGCGATATTAAAAAATACGCTATTAAATCAATAACAAAAAGGGCTGTAAACACAGCCTTTTTTGTGTCGAGTGAAGTGTTCGTTGACCCAAGGTGATTACGCTATAGCGACTTACCTATGGTCGGTTATCAACCCCCATAAGATTTTGATAAGCTCCTTATTGCATCTGGCACTAGAGCTTCTGCAAAGAAAAAGGTTCTGCGTGTATAGCAGGGTTCATCACAGGGCTCATTAAAAGTGATTTAACAGGCTTAATATGGCGCTATTATTTACAACTTCGAGATTAGACGTTTCTGAAATTTTCACCGAGACAGCTCAATGTGAACGATTTGAGCTACTACGTCGCATTCCTGAATTGCTGACAGCACAAGTTGTTGAAAGTCTCCCAACGTATTTTCATGATATCGATTCTCAAGTCGATGCAGCACGCTGGCTTGAACGCATGATGTCTGAAAGTCACTTGTTTGCTGTCAAACTGCACCATACAGATTTCATCATAGGTTTTGTATTTGTCTATATTGAAAATGAAGGTGACGCCCATATCGGTTACTTGCTGGGAGAGAACTATTGGGGGCAGGGCTTAGCGAGCGAATTGCTAAGTGGCTTCATTAAACAAGTTATTCAAACGCAGAGCTGGACTAAGTTAATCGCTGGTGTTGCTCCAAACAACCAGGCTTCGTGTAGATTATTAGTTAAACTCGGGTTTGCGCCAAGCGCTGCCGAGGGACCTGTCACCTTTTATGAGTATCAGCTCTCTTAATCTCAACGTTAATTAAACGCTTGCTGAATGAGTGCTTAAGCAATTCAATGTATAAAGCAAGACACTTAGGTTTAGCTCCGCTAAGCCTATACTTATTTAACGTCTCATACTGCTAATAGAGTTAGAGTGATATATGAAATCTGATATGTATTCAAAGCATGCGCAAGAATATGATTTAGCAGTTCAAGATAACGTTTATAACGCTCATCTAGAAAGGCCGTCATTGCAAGCCATGCTAGATGATATGAACGGGCTCGATATATTGGATCTTGGTTGCGGAACAGGTGTTTATCCCCAATTTTTAATAGAGCAAGGGGCTGCAAAAGTAACCTGTTTCGATGTTTCTGAGCAGATGGTCGCGATAGTGAACAGCAAATTTGGCGATAGAGTCATGGCGTACTCGCAAGACTTATCTAATGGTCTTCCTAAAGAGGTATCAAATACTACAGATGTGATTATCTGTCCGCTGGTGATTCATTATATTGAAGACTTACCAGCGCTGTTTAAAGAAGTCTATAGGGTGTTGAAGCCGGGAGGCTATATGGTGTTTTCTACTCATCATCCATTTGCCGACTTTGAGTGTTCACATTCGGGGAACTACTTTGAACGTGAATTGGTTAAAGAGGTGTGGGATACGGTGGGCCAGCCTGTCGATGTGATGTTTTATCGTCGTTCATTAACGGAGATTATGGATGCGATTACGACGAATTCTCTGGCAGTGACTCAAGTCTCTGAGGGGCAGGTGTCGGAGCAAGTAAAACAGATCTCGATGAAACATTATGATTATTTGTCTAAAAATCCCAACTTTATCTTCGTAAAATGTCGCAAGTTGTTCTAATGCTCAAGCATCAAGCATCAAGCATCAAGCATCAAGCATCAAGCATCAATACTAATATAATCGTACTCATATTATAGTCATTAAATTCGAGCGTTTAATCTCAGCGCTTTAGTCTTGGTGAGAAACTTGCCCATGACTCCATATTTACCAGCAGCCAATTATTTTTGAAGCTCCTTTCTGCTTTCCGATCCGTAAACCCTCTCTATCGATTCTAGCTTGCTGCAAGAGAAAGGTTGTCAATATGTTAGTCCCTGATTGTTTTTATAATTTATACATGGGATCAATTAGTGAGCAATGCGTGTATTTATCACGAAAATCAAAGCTGCGACTTCAATGTATGTTTAGTAAGTGTGATCCGGATCATTTTTGAGCTATCTCGAAGTGGGTATTTGGTCTCGACATTGATTTAGATCAAATCTCATCAAAGGTCGATCTGTCAGGATGTACGCAAATGTAAGGAAATTGATAATAAAGACAGCGCTATATGTTGTATTAATGGAGTAGTATGATGAATAAAAAAATCGTTTCTAGCTTAATTGCCACCGCCCTTCTAACAACTGGTTTTACCTCTTCTGCATTAGCTCACCAAGCTGGCGATATTATCGTCCGTGCCGGTGTTGCGGTAGTAGCCCCGAATGAATCTAGCCCTATTGTTGCTGACGTAGCTGAGTTTGGTGTTAGTGATGATACTCAATTGGGCCTGAATTTTGGCTATATGCTGACTGACAATATCGGTATCGAGCTGTTAGCTGCTACTCCATTTTCTCATGACATTACATTGGGTGAGCTTGGTAAGATTGCAGAGACTAAGCACCTTCCGCCAACTCTTGTTGCACAGTACTATTTCGGTGATGCGCATTCGAAACTTCGTCCCTATATTGGCGCTGGTGTTAACTTTACCAACTTCTTCGATAATGAATTTACCAACGACTTAGAAGGTGCATTGACTGATTTAAGCATGTCGAACTCTTGGGGTCTTGCTGCGCAGGTGGGTCTAGACTATCAAATCAATGAAAGCTGGTTAATTAATGCCTCTGTTTGGTACGCACAGATCAGTACTGACGTTAAGTTTAACCTAGGTGATGCTCCTCAAAAAGTTGAAACAGATATCGACCCTTGGGTTTACATGATTAGTGTCGGTTACACTTTCTAATTCAAACATAGTCGGACAAGTCCTACCCAGAAAAAAGGAGCCGTTTGGCTCCTTTTTTATTTCTTAAACAATTGCAGTGGTTACTTCGACTCTTTCTTCGCAGCGCGTTCGGCTTTCTTCTGCGCCTTGGTTTTCCAATGGCGCGTATTGTAGACAAACTCAGGTAAGCCTTTGGTTAACCAGGCGACTAGACGCCAGCGTTTTGTCACGTAGGCTTTGCGCTTACCGGTTTTCATCGCCTTAATTATTTGACTTGCCACGACTGGCAGTGGCGAAAGCCAGAGTCGGTTTTGCTGCATAGCGGCCTTATCTAACATACCTAATTGGATATCGGTAATGGTGATAGGCAGCTTTAAGCGCTGGGCGTGCATGCTTAAACCTTCGAAATAGTTTTGCGCAAAGGCTTTTGATGCATGATAGGCCACACTCGGGCCGCCTCTTAGTCCTGCAATCGAGTTAATCGCAGCTAATTGACCATAGCCTTGATCGCGAAATAGTCTAAACGCCGTATTGCAAATAGCTGAAAAGCCTTGCACATTAACCGTGATGATATCTTGTTCCGGTTGCCAAGGTAGCTCAGGGTCGTAGTGAGTGAGACCTGTATTAACCAAAATGAGATGAGCGCCACCAAGGGATTGCCAAACGGCATTCATGGTACTGATGATGGCATCGGGCTCGTCGATTTGCAGTGGAAATACCTGCGCCTTAGTGGGCAAGGATTGACTAAACTCGATAAGAGATTGTGGATCTTGTGCTAATAGGGCCAGTTCAACGCCTTCATCTGCAAGTTGTTTTGCAATTTCACGGCTAAGAAATGAGCTAGCGCCCACAATTATTGCAGTTGCTTGTGTCATATGGGTATTCGACTTCGAATAGGTAACTTATCATAGAAAGATAAGTGTATTAGAACAAGATTAATTGTCTGTTGCTGTGATACGGATAGTGAGAATGCTCTTTCTTGCTTAAGCAGCCAGATAAATCTGTAAAACAGATTTTAATCTATAAGCTTATTTAGCTGAAAAGAATTAACTGATATAAAATTCAAGTACGGACGCATAGACTTCTAGAAGTCTTAATGTATTATTAGGAGCGTAAATATGAAACAGTGGTTTAAGCCTTTATTACCTTTAGTGGTAGCAGCAAGTATGTTGACGGGTTGTGCAACATCAAATGCTGTGGTGGAGATCCATGGTGAGGTTTGGTACAAGGAGCGTATGGCGCTGCCAGAAGATGCGGTCATCACTGTACAAGTTCAGGATGTGTCTCGCGCAGATGCTCCTGCTGAAGTGATTGCAGAATTCGAGCGTAATGACGTCAGCACACCGACACCCTTTCAGTTTTTAATTAATAGAGATCAGTTTGAAGACGGCCATACCTATTCGATAGGGGCACGCATTAGTCTTGATGACAAATTGATGTTTATCAATACACAAGCTTATCGAATTGATTTGGACTCAAGTGAGCCAATGTCAGTTTTAGTGCAGAAGGTGGCACGTTAAATTAATTGACTGTAAGTTAATTTAACCAGCGCGTCTCTTCTGATAGTCACTCAAAATTAGAAAGAGGCGCGTTATGCCGGTTAAAATTCCCGATGATCTGCCCGCCGCAGAGATCTTGGAGTCAGAAAATATCTTTGTCATGTCCGAAACTCGGGCTGCCAATCAAGATATTCGTCCAATGAAGGTATTAATTCTGAACTTAATGCCCAATAAGATTGAGACTGAGACCCAACTGCTACGCCTTTTAGGTAATACCCCGCTACAAGTCGATGTGGATCTGCTACGCATTCACGATAAAGCGTCTAAGCATACCTCGATAGATCACATGAATAATTTCTATCGTGATTTCGAGCAAGTGCGCCAGAAAAACTACGATGGTCTAATCATCACCGGAGCGCCGCTTGGGCAAATTGAGTTTGAAGACGTCTCTTACTGGGATCATATTCGTGAAATTATCGATTGGTCGCAGCAACATGTCACTTCGGTTCTGTTTTTATGTTGGGCAGCCCATGCGGCGCTCTATCATCTATTTGGCTTAAATAGAACATTGCTAACAACCAAGCGCTCAGGGGTCTTTTCCCATAAGCGTAGTAGTGTGCATTACCCACTATTACGTGGTTTTGATGATGAGTTTTTCGCACCCCATTCCCGTTTTGCAGAGATGGATATTGACAAACTCCGCGCGCATCCAGAGCTTGAGGTGTTGACCGAGTCTGATAAGGCTGGCGCGTATATGGTACTCAGTAAAAATAATCGAAATCTGTTTGTGATGGGTCATCCCGAATATCAAAAGTCGACCTTGAAAGATGAATACCTACGCGACCTTGCTCAGGGTTTAACGCCTGACTTACCGCAAAACTACTTTAAAAATGATGATCCGGATCTGGAGCCGATCGCACGTTGGCATAGTCACGGTAGTTTACTGGTGAGTAATTGGCTGAACTATTATGTCTATCAGCTAACGCCTTATAATCTTGATGATATGACTGGAATTACCCCTTGGGAGTCGAAGAGCGAGTAGCAGGGCAAACTTGCACAACGTTAGAGCCATACCATCCGTGGCAATTGGACGTAAGTGTTCCTGATACAACATCAGGACCTTACCATTTATGGTAATCAGACATGATTGCTCCAGCCACGAAAGCCGATGCAGCGATAGCGTATCGGCTTTTTTGTTTGATCACTTATTTCATTTGCAAGGGCAATACTCAAGGTTCAATCATTAGCTTTCATTTAGTTTGTTTAGGCTAGGTCGCTATTGTTTATGCCGCTACTTCAACGGCTAGTTCAACGGCTAGTTCAACGGCTAGTCCAACGGCTAGTCCAACGGCTAGTTCAACGGCTAGTTCAACGGCTAGTTCAACGGCTAGTCCAACGGCTAGTTCAACGGCTAGTTCAACGGCTAGTTCAACGGCTAGTTCAACGGCTAGTTCAACGGCTAGTTCAACGGCTAGTTCAACG
>NZ_CANMIO010000033.1 GCF_947497935.1 uncultured Shewanella sp. | reverse complement strand
CGTGAAGAAGTTGAACGTGGTCAAGTACTAGCTGCTCCAGGTTCAATCACTCCACACACTACTTTCAAGTCAGAAATTTACGTTCTGTCTAAAGAAGAAGGTGGACGTCACACTCCATTCTTCAAAGGCTACCGTCCACAGTTCTA
The DNA here is from genome assembly GCF_947497935.1 of uncultured Shewanella sp. Lineage (GTDB taxonomy): Bacteria > Pseudomonadota > Gammaproteobacteria > Enterobacterales > Shewanellaceae > Shewanella. Next base: position 25,318 of record NZ_CANMIO010000033.1, on the reverse strand, counting down.
CTTCCGTACAACTGACGTAACCGGTACTATCGAATTGCCAGAAGGCGTTGAAATGGTAATGCCTGGTGACAACGTAGCTATGACTGTTACTCTAATCTGCCCAATCGCGATGGACGAAGGTTTACGCTTCGCTATCCGTGAAGGTGGTCGTACAGTTGGTGCTGGTGTTGTAGCTGAGATCGTTGCTTAATTAGCAACGAGTCTTAACTCGATACTGAAAAAGGCAGCTTAGGCTGCCTTTTTTGTTGCCTGAAGAAAAATGAGGGCAGGGCTAGTATTCCCGATCTGACTGTGTATAATGACGCCACTTTGTTGAAAACGGTCAATTTGACGGTATTTCAAACAACGGGCTTGATCTCAGCGTTGAAATCAGTATAATAGCCCCTCGCCTTAACCATTAGGCGATTTAAATTGGTCTACCTTCGGGTTTGACGTAAAAAAACAGCGACTCCGATTGTGAGTCGAACGGTTAAATCATCTCACTCTGCTTTTCTAAATGAAGGAATAGCTAGAGGGTGATTTTTTTGTGTACATTTTAGGAGCTCTGGTCAATGCAGAACCAAAGAATCCGTATCCGCTTAAAAGGATTTGATCATCGTTTGATTGATCAGTCTACTGCGGAAATCGTTGAAACTGCTAAGCGTACCGGCGCACAGGTTCGTGGTCCAATTCCACTACCAACGCGTAAAGAACGTTATACCATTTTGACTTCTCCACACGTTAATAAAGATGCACGTGATCAGTACGAATTACGTACTCACAAGCGTCTTGTTGACATCGTAGAGCCGACTGAAAAGACTGTAGACGCACTTATGCGTTTAGATCTTGCGGCTGGTGTTGATGTTCAGATTAGCTTGGGTTAATTGAGAACTTAGAAGAGGTTTGAGAGATGGCTATCGGTCTTATCGGTCGTAAAGTAGGTATGACTCGCATCTTCAATGAAGATGGCGCGTCGGTACCTGTAACAGTAATTGAAATTGCTGCTAACCGCGTAACCCAAGTGAGAACTTTGGATACAGATGGTTACCGTGCACTTCAAGTTACTACTGGTACCAAAAAAGCTAATCGCATCACTAAACCAGAAGCAGGTCACTTTGCTAAGGCAGGCGTTGAAGCCGGTCGTGGTTTATGGGAAATGCGTTTGGCAGATGGTGAAGGCGAAGGCATCGAAGTTGGTGCTGAGCTTAATGTAGATATCTTCGCTGACATAGCGAAAGTTGATGTTACTGGTCAATCAAAAGGTAAGGGTTTCCAAGGCGGTATTAAGCGTTGGAACTTCCGTACTCAAGATGCAACACATGGTAACTCACTGGCACATAGAGCTAACGGTTCTATTGGTCAAAACCAAACACCTGGTCGCGTTTTCAAAGGTAAGAAAATGTCTGGCCACATGGGTGCAGAGCGTGTTACGACACAGAATCTAGAAGTAATTCGTGTAGATGCTGAACGTAACCTGCTATTGGTTAAGGGTGCAGTTCCAGGCGCTACTAATGGCGACCTGATCATCAAACCAGCTGTTAAAGCTTAAGGTCTGAGGAGATAGTAATGGAATTGGTATTGAAAGACGCACAGAGTGCTCTTGAAGTTTCCGAAGCTACCTTTGGCCGTGACTTTAATGAAGCACTGGTTCATCAGGTAGTTGTAGCATACGCTGCAAACGCGCGTCAGGGCACTCGTGCTCAAAAGACTCGCGCAGAAGTAACTGGCTCAGGCAAAAAGCCTTGGCGCCAAAAAGGTACTGGCCGTGCACGTGCTGGTACTGTTAAAGGCCCAATCTGGCGTGGCGGTGGCGTAACTTTCGCTGCTAAAACACAAGATCATAGCCAAAAAGTTAACAAAAAGATGTACCGCGGAGCGCTGAAAAGCATTTTCTCTGAATTGGTACGTCAAGACCGTCTTATCGTAGTTGAGTCGTTCGGTGTTGAAGCTCCTAAAACTAAAGAGCTAAAAGCTAAACTAAACGAAATGCAACTTGAAGACGTGTTGATTGTTACTCCAGAAGTTGACGAGAACTTGTTCTTAGCTGCTCGTAACCTGTACAAAGTTGACGTACGTGACGTTGCTGGTATCGATCCAGTAAGTCTAATCGCTTTCAACAAAGTACTAGTTACTGCTGAAGCTATTAAGCAAATCGAGGAGATGCTGGGATGATAAGCCAAGAACGTTTGCTAAAAGTTATTCTTGCTCCACACATCTCTGAAAAGAGCACTGTGAACGCAGAGAATAACAACACGGTAGTATTCCGTGTAGCTATCGATGCAACTAAAGCTGAAGTTAAAGCTGCAGTAGCACAGCTATTTGAAGTTGAAGTTGATACAGTTCGTACTTTGGTTAACAAAGGCAAAACTAAGCGTCACGGTGCCCGTACTGGCCGTCGTAGCGATTGGAAAAAAGCTTATGTTACCTTAGCTGCTGGTGCTGACATCGATTTCGTCGGCGGCGCTGAGTAAGCATTAGGAGAATTATCATGGCAGTTATTAAGTGTAAGCCAACCTCTCCAGGTCGTCGCCACGTAGTTAAAGTGGTGAACAGCGATTTGCATAAGGGTAAACCTTTTGCAGGCCTGTTGGCGAAAAAATCAAAAAGTGGTGGCCGTAACAATACTGGTCGTATCACTGTCCGCCACGTTGGTGGTGGTCATAAGCAACATTATCGTCTAATCGACTTTAAGCGTAACAAAGACGGTATCCCTGCGAAGGTTGAACGTTTGGAATATGATCCAAACCGTACAGCTAACATCGCATTGGTACTATACGCTGACGGTGAGCGTCGTTATATCCTTGCTGCTAAAGGCATGCAAGCTGGTGATAAGATCCAGTCTGGTATCGATGCAGAGATCAAGAGCGGTAACGCAATGCCTCTACGTAATATCCCTGTGGGTAGCGTAGTGCACGCAGTCGAAATGAAGCCTGGTAAAGGTGCTCAGATCGCGCGTTCAGCTGGTGCTTATGTACAAGTTATTGCTCGTGACGGCGCATACGCCACTCTACGTCTTCGCTCTGGCGAAATGCGTAAAGTGCCGGTTGATTGCCGCGCGACATTGGGTGAAGTTGGTAATGCCGAGCATATGCTACGCCAGTTAGGTAAAGCAGGTGCTAAACGCTGGAGAGGCGTACGCCCAACAGTTCGTGGTGTTGCAATGAACCCAGTAGATCACCCACATGGTGGTGGTGAAGGCCGTACTTCTGGTGGCCGTCACCCTGTATCTCCATGGGGTCAACCTACTAAGGGTTACAAGACTCGTAGTAATAAACGCACCGACAAGTACATCGTACGTCGTCGCAATAAAAAGTAAGAGGATTCGCCATGCCACGTTCTCTCAAGAAAGGTCCATTCATTGACCTACACTTGCTGAAGAAGGTAGAGAAAGCGATGGAAGCTGGAGACAAGAAGCCTATTAAGACTTGGTCTCGCCGCTCTATGATCATTCCTAACATGATTGGAATGACCATCGCTGTCCATAATGGTCGTCAGCACGTACCTGTGTTCGTAACTGACGAAATGATCGGCCACAAGCTTGGTGAATTTTCACCAACTCGCACTTATCGCGGCCATGCTGCTGATAAGAAAGCGAAGAAGCGTTAATACGGGAGACATATGATGGAAGTTTTAGCTAAACATCGTTTTGCCCGTACGTCGCCTCAAAAGTGTCGTTTGGTTGCAGATCAAATCCGTGGACTGCCTGTTGCTAAGGCTCTCGAAATTCTAACTTTCAGCCCTAAGAAAGCTGCAGTACTTGTTAAGAAAGTACTGGACTCTGCTATCGCTAATGCTGAGCACAATGAAGGTGCTGACATTGACGAACTAAGAGTTGGAGCGATTATGATCGATGAAGGTCCAACTATGAAGCGTATCATGCCACGTGCCAAAGGCCGTGCTGATCGTATAATCAAGCGCACCAGCCACATTACTGTGGTTGTGTCAGATCGCTAGGAGTTAGCAATGGGACAGAAAGTACATCCTAATGGTATCCGTCTGGGTATCACTAAGCCTTGGATCTCGACCTGGTACGCTGACAAGTCAGACTATGCCAATAACTTGAGCAGTGACTGGGAAGTGCGTAAGTTTCTTGAAAAGAAACTTAAGCAAGCTTCAGTTTCTAAGATTGTTATCGAGCGTCCAGCTAAGAGTGTTCGCGTAACTATCCACACAGCCCGTCCAGGTGTTGTGATTGGTAAGAAAGGCGAAGACGTTGAGAAGCTACGCAACGCAGTTGCTAAGCTGACTGGTATTCCAGCTCAAATCAACATCGCTGAAATCCGTAAGCCAGAGCTAGATGCTAAGCTTGTTGCCGATGGCATCGCTTCGCAACTAGAGCGTCGTGTTATGTTCCGTCGTGCTATGAAGCGCGCAGTACAAAACGCAATGCGTCTTGGTGCTAAGGGTATCAAAGTTGAAGTGAGTGGCCGTCTAGGCGGCGCTGAGATTGCGCGTTCAGAGTGGTATCGTGAAGGTCGTGTACCTTTGCATACACTGCGTGCTGATATCGACTATTCTACTTCTGAGAGTCACACTCAATACGGTGTGATTGGCGTTAAAGTTTGGGTCTTCAAAGGTGAAGTTCTAGACGGCGTTCTACCTCAGCATGAAGAGCCGAAACAGCAGCCGAAGCGTAAGCCTCGCGGTAAATAGGAGAGCTGGCAATGCTGCAACCAAAAAGAATGAAGTTTCGCAAAATGTTCAAAGGCCGCAACCGTGGTCTAGCGAACGGCACTGAAGTTAGCTTCGGTGAATTCGGTTTGAAAGCTGTTGGACGTGGTCGTCTTACTGCTCGTCAAATTGAATCTGCGCGTCGTGCTATGACACGTCACATTAAACGTCAAGGTCAGATCTGGATCCGCGTATTCCCTGACAAGCCAATTACCTCTAAGCCTCTTGAAGTGCGTATGGGTAAAGGTAAGGGTAACGTTGAATACTGGGTTTGCCAGATTCAACCAGGTAAGGTTCTTTATGAGATGAATGGTGTATCTGAGGAGTTAGCTCGTGAAGCTTTCACCCTAGCTGCAGCTAAACTACCTCTAAAGACTACCTTCGTAACTAAGACGGTGATGTAATGAAAGCGAGCGAACTAACAGAAAAGAGCGTTGAAGAATTGAACGCTGAACTGCTTGGTCTGCTGCGTGAGCAGTTTAATCTGCGTATGCAACACGCCACTGGTCAGTTGACTCAGACTCATCAGCTTAAAATCGTGCGTCGCAACATTGCGCGCGTTAAGACCATTATTACTTCTAAGGCGGGTGCATAATGTCTGATAATATCCGTACTTTGCAAGGTCGAGTACTTAGCGACAAGATGGACAAGTCTATCACTGTAGCTATTGAACGTAAGGTAAAACACCCTTTATACGGTAAGTTTATCAAGCGTACTACTAAGATCCATGCTCATGACGAACAAAATCAGTGTAATGCTGGCGATATCGTGACTATTCGCGAATGCCGTCCGCTGTCTAAGACTAAGTCTTGGACTCTGGTTGAAGTAGTATCAAAAGCCTAAGCTTATTAGGTATTTAAGCAAACGGCTCCTAAAGTTGGGGCCGTTTTTATTTTTAGTACTATCTATTCCTGTTTTTAGGTGTTACACTTGCGCGCCAATTTTGACTAAATTAAAGTCGAAATTAGGGTGAAATGTAGCCCCTTTGTGGGATTGTAAGTAACGATAGCGGAGCACTTAAAATGATCCAAATGCAATCGACTCTAGAAGTCGCCTGTAACAGTGGCGCTCGTAGAGTTCAGTGTATTAAGGTCTTGGGTGGCTCTCATCGTCGTTATGCCGGTATCGGCGACGTCATCAAGGTTTCTGTTAAAGAAGCTATTCCTCGCGGTAAAGCGAAGAAAGGTGATGTATATAACGCGGTGGTAGTCCGTACTAAGAAAGGCGTACGTCGTCCAGACGGTTCTGTCATTCGCTTCGATCGGAACGCAGCGGTATTGCTTAACGCAAACCTTGCACCGATTGGTACTCGTATCTTTGGACCTGTGACACGTGAACTGCGTACTGAGCAGTTTATGAAGATTGTGTCATTGGCACCAGAAGTACTGTAAGGAGCTTCAAAATGGCAGCTAAAATACGTCGTCAAGACGAAGTAATTGTACTAGCAGGCAAAGACCAGGGTAAACGCGGTAAGGTTTCTCAGGTTCTTCCAACTGGTAAATTAATTGTAGAAGGTATCAACCTTGTTAAGAAACACCAAAAGCCAAACCCACAATTGGGCGTAGCTGGCGGTATTGTTGAGCAAGAAGCACCTATACAAGCATCAAACGTAGCGATTTTCAACTCTGCCACTGGCAAAGCTGATCGCGTTGGTTTCCGATTTGAAGACGGCAAAAAAGTCCGTTTCTTTAAGTCGAACAGTGAACTCGTTAAGTAATTTGGAGTAAACGATGGCGAAACTGCATGATAAATACAAAGAGACTGTTAGTCCTGAACTTGCTAAAAAGTTCGGTTTTACCAGTGTCATGCAAGTCCCTCGGATTGAAAAGATCACCCTTAATATGGGTGTTGGCGAAGCAGTAGCAGATAAGAAAGTTATGGAGCATGCGCTTCGTGACATGACTGCTATCGCTGGTCAAAAGCCAGTAGTGACTGTAGCTCGTAAGTCAGTTGCTGGTTTTAAAATCCGTGAAGGCTACCCAATCGGCTGTAAGGTTACACTGCGCGGTGAGCGTATGTGGGAATTCTTAGAGCGTTTAGTTGATATCGCGATCCCGCGTATTCGTGACTTCCGTGGTTTGAGCGCTAAGTCGTTCGACGGCCGTGGTAACTATGCGATGGGCGTACGTGAGCAGATTATCTTCCCAGAGATCCAATACGATAAAATCGATAAGATCCGCGGTATGGATATTGTAATCACTACTTCTGCGAAGAATGACGAAGAAGGCCGAGCTCTGCTCGAAGGCTTTAACTTCCCATTCAAGAAATAAGGGTAGCGTAATGGCAAAAAGTTCAATGAAAGCACGTGAAGCAAAGCGTGCACAGCTCGTAGCTAAGTTCGCTGAAAAGCGCGCTGCACTTAAAGCTATCATTAGCAGTCCAGCTTCTTCTGACGAAGATCGTTGGGATGCAGTACTTAAGTTACAAGCTCTACCACGTGACTCTAGCTCTGCGCGTCAGCGTAATCGCTGTAGTCAAACTGGTCGCCCACATGGTTTCCTACGTAAATTCGGCCTTAGCCGTATTAAATTACGTGAAGCAACTATGCGCGGTGAAGTTCCTGGCCTACGCAAGGCCAGCTGGTAAGCACTTGTCACGGAGTAAGCTAATATGAGCATGCAAGATCCTATTGCGGATATGTTAACACGTATTCGTAACGGCCAAGCTGCTAAACACGTATCTGTGAAGATGCCTTCTGCTAAGCTTAAAATCGCTATCGCGAAAATGCTTAAAGAAGAAGGTTATATCACTGACTACGCCGTAGCAGATGAAGCCAAGCCTGAATTGGAAATCACTTTAAAGTATTTTCAAGGTCAGCCAGTCGTTGAGACTATCCAGCGCGTTAGCCGTCCTGGTCTTCGTATTTACAAAGGTAAAAACGAACTACCAAAGGTTATGGGCGGACTGGGTGTCGCTATCGTGTCCACTTCTAAAGGTTTGATGACTGATCGTACTGCCCGCCAAAATGGCATGGGTGGGGAAGTTATCTGCTACGTAGCATAAGGAGCTAGCAATGTCTCGTGTCGCAAAAGCACCAGTCGCTATCCCTGCAGGCGTAGAAGTGACTTTAAACGAACAAACTATCACCGTAAAAGGTACTAAAGGTAGTTTGACTCGAGTTATTAATGCTGATGTTTCTGTTGTTGTTGAAAACAATGAAATCAAGTGTTCACCAGTTGAAAGCGCTAAAACCGCTGCTCAAGCTGGTACAGCTCGTGCACTAATCAACAACATGGTTGTTGGTGTTACTGAAGGTTTCGTTAAGAAGCTGACTCTAGTTGGTGTTGGTTACCGTGCAAAGCTTGCCGGTAAAGACGTTGACCTGACTCTAGGTTTCTCACATCCTTTAGTTCACAAACTTCCAGACGGCGTAACAGCTGAATGTCCAACTCAAACTGAAATCGTACTTTCTGGTACTGATAAGCAGTTGATCGGACAAGTAGCAGCTGAGATTCGCGGCTACCGTCCACCAGAGCCTTACAAAGGTAAAGGTGTTCGTTATGCTGATGAACAAGTTCGCCGTAAAGAGGCTAAGAAGAAGTAAGGTAATACGATATGGATAAGAAAACATCTCGCTTACGCCGCGCTCTACGTGCCCGTAAGAAGATCCAAGAGCTGGGCGTTAATCGTCTGGTTGTACATCGTACACCACGTCACACTTACGCACAGGTTATTAGTCCTGAAAACGTAGTGTTGGCGGCAGCTTCTACTGCTGAAAAAGCAGTAACCGAGCAGCTAAAGTACACAGGTAACGTAGATGCAGCTAAAGTAGTGGGTAAAACCGTTGCTGAGCGCGCTATCGAAAAAGGCGTAGCTGTAGTTGCATTCGATCGTTCCGGCTTCAAGTATCACGGTCGCGTTGCTGCATTAGCAGACGCTGCTCGTGAAGCTGGCCTCAAGTTCTAAGGAATGATGAAAAATGGCTAAATTTGAAGCTCAACAGCAAAAAGACGATCTGCAAGAGAAGTTAGTTGCAGTTAATCGTGTTTCTAAAGTAGTTAAAGGCGGACGTATCTTTAGCTTCACTGCACTAACAGTAGTGGGTGATGGTAACGGTAAAGTTGGCTATGGCTATGGTAAAGCGCGTGAAGTACCAGCAGCAATTCAGAAAGCAATGGAAAAGGCTCGCCGTAACATTGTAAACGTTGAATTGAATAATGGTACTTTGCACCACCCTGTAAAGGGTCGTCACACTGGTTCACGTGTTTACATGCAACCAGCCTCTGACGGTACCGGTATTATTGCCGGTGGCGCAATGCGTGCCGTATTGGAAGTTGCAGGCGTTCATAACGTTCTGTCAAAAGCATACGGTTCTACTAACCCGATCAACATCGTTCGCGCTACTGTAGATGCGTTGGTGAATATGAAATCACCTTCACAAATCGCAGCTAAGCGTGGCCTGAATGTTACTGAAATTCGAGGTTAATGCACCATGGCTACTAAAACACTTAAAGTAACTCAGACCAAAAGTTCAATCGGCCGCTTACCAAAGCACCGTGCAACTTTGACCGGTCTTGGTCTACGCCGCATTAATCACACTGTTGAATTAGAAGATACTCCTTCTGTTCGCGGTATGATTAACAAGGTTTACTACATGGTTTCGGTGGAGGAAGTATAAGATGCGTCTAAATACTCTATCACCTGCTGCAGGTGCTAAATCAGCAGCTAAGCGTGTAGGTCGCGGTATCGGTTCAGGCCTAGGTAAAACTGCAGGTCGTGGTCACAAAGGTCAGAAGTCTCGTTCTGGCGGCGGTGTTCGCGTTGGTTTCGAGGGTGGTCAGATGCCACTTAAGATCCGTCTACCTAAGTTTGGTTTTACCTCGCGTACTGCGTTGGTATCAGCTGAAATTCGCATTAGCGAATTAGCTAAAGTTAACGGTGATGTTATCGACCTAAATGCGCTGAAAGATGCGAATCTAGTTACTCGCAACATACAGTTTGCTAAAATCGTTCTTTCAGGTACCATTGAGCGCCCAGTGACCGTAAAAGGTCTGAAGGTAACCAAAGGTGCACGTGCAGCTATTGAAGCTGCCGGTGGCAAGATCGAGGAATAATACGTCGATGGCAAAACCAGGACTTGATTTAAAAAGCGCGAAAGGCGGTTTATCAGAATTGAAAACCCGTCTCCTGTTCGTGATTGGTGCAATTATCGTCTTTAGAGCCGGTTCGTTTGTACCAATTCCTGGTATTGACGCTGCTGTACTAGCAGAGCTGTTTAATCAGCAAAAGGGGACCATCCTAGGCATGTTTAACATGTTCTCTGGTGGTGCCCTTGAACGTGCCTCTATCTTTGCATTAGGTATCATGCCGTATATTTCGGCATCGATTATTATGCAGTTGTTGACTGTGGTACATCCTGCACTTGCTGAATTGAAGAAAGAAGGCGAGTCAGGGCGTAAGAAGATCAGTCAATATACTCGATACGGCACATTGGTCCTGGGTACGTTCCAGGCAATCGGTATCGCAACAGGTTTACCGAATCTAGTTCCAGGGTTAGTTGTTAACCTAGGATTTAGTTTCTACTTCGTTGCTGTAGTGAGCTTAGTGACAGGAACTATGTTCCTAATGTGGCTAGGTGAGCAAATTACCGAAAGAGGCATAGGTAACGGTATCTCGATTCTTATTTTCGCAGGTATTGTTGCTGGTCTGCCATCTGCTATCGGCCAAACAGCCGAGCAGGCGCGTCAAGGCGACTTGAATGTACTAGTATTGTTGTTGCTGGCAGTGATTGTTTTCGCTGTCACTTATTTTGTGGTATTCGTAGAGCGTGGACAACGTCGTATCGTTGTTAACTATGCTAAGCGTCAGCAGGGCCGTAAGGTGTTTGCAGCGCAGAGCACGCATTTACCACTTAAGATTAATATGGCCGGTGTAATCCCGCCTATTTTTGCGTCCAGCATCATTTTGTTCCCAGGCACACTGGCTCAGTGGTTTGGTCAAAATGAGTCCATGTCATGGTTAAGTGATTTTTCACTAGCTGTGTCACCAGGACAGCCGCTGTACTCATTATTATATGCAACAGCGATTATTTTCTTCTGTTTCTTCTATACTGCGTTGGTGTTTAACCCTCGCGAAACAGCTGATAACTTGAAGAAGAGTGGTGCGTTTATTCCCGGGATTCGTCCTGGAGAACAGACTTCGCGTTACATTGATAAAGTTATGACACGCCTAACATTAGCTGGCGCGTTGTATATTACCTTTATCTGCTTAATTCCGGAGTTCATGTTAATTGCGTGGAAAGTACAGTTCTATTTTGGCGGTACTTCACTACTAATTATGGTAGTCGTAATCATGGACTTCATGGCTCAGGTTCAGACGCATATGATGTCTCATCAGTATGAGTCTGTAATGAAGAAAGCTAACTTGGTAAACAAAGCGAATTTAGATCGCTTTGGTCGCTAAGCTAGTAATCTCGGAGTGATGAAATGAAAGTTCGAGCTTCCGTGAAGAAGATCTGCCGTAACTGCAAGATCGTAAAGCGTAGTGGCGTTGTACGTGTGATTTGTGTTGAACCTAAACACAAACAGCGTCAAGGCTAAACAAAATTGACCAGCCCAGTCCGGGCTGGTCAAAAATATTATTTGCTAAATTGTCGTCTGTCGAGTATCCTACCGGGCTTTTCACAGATGACCTTTAACTTAAGGAGTGCATAGTGGCCCGTATCGCTGGCATTAACATTCCTGATCAAAAGCATACAGTCATTGCATTGACTGCTATCTACGGCATCGGTCGTACTCGCGCACAAGCTATTTGCGCGGCTACTTCAATTGCTGAAGATGCTAAGATCAAGGAATTGAGCGAAGCTCAAATTGATACTCTACGCGAAGAAGTTGCCAACTACATTGTAGAAGGTGATTTACGTCGTGAAGTTTCCATGAACATCAAGCGTCTTATGGACCTTGGTTGTTACCGTGGCCTTCGCCATCGTCGTAGCCTTCCCCTTCGTGGGCAACGTACTAAGACCAATGCGCGTACGCGTAAAGGTCCACGTAAACCAATTAGAAAGTAACGGGGTAAACCAAAATGGCTAAAGTTCCGTCACGTTCTCCGCGTAAGCGTGTACGTAAACAGGTTGCTGATGGTATGGCGCATATCCATGCGTCTTTCAACAACACAATTATTACCATTACAGATCGTCAAGGTAACGCACTATCTTGGGCAACTTCTGGTGGTTCAGGTTTCCGTGGTTCACGTAAATCTACCCCATTTGCTGCACAGGTTGCTGCTGAGCGCGCAGGTACTGCTGCTCAGGACTACGGTGTTAAAAACCTAGAAGTTTTTGTGAAGGGTCCAGGTCCAGGACGCGAATCAGCGATTCGTGCACTAAACTCGGTTGGTTACAAGATTACTAACATTACCGATGTGACGCCTATCCCTCATAATGGTTGTCGTCCTCCTAAGAAACGTCGCGTTTAATTCGTCGTTTTTAATAGGATAGTTGGAGAAAGAACATGGCAAGATACTTGGGTCCAAAGCTCAAGCTCAGCCGCAGAGAAGGTACAGACCTTTTCCTAAAAAGCGGCGTGAGAGCAATCGATTCGAAGTGTAAGCTTGAAACTGCACCTGGACAACACGGCGCTCGTAAGACCCGTCTGTCTGAGTATGGTGTTCAGCTACGCGAGAAACAAAAAGTTCGTCGTATTTATGGTGTGCTAGAAAAGCAATTCCGTAACTACTACAAAGATGCTGCACGTACTAAAGGTAACACTGGTGAAAACCTACTTACTCTTTTAGAAACCCGTCTAGATAACGTTGTTTATCGCATGGGCTTTGGTGCAACACGCGCTGAATCACGTCAGCTAGTTAGCCATAAGTCAATTATGGTTAATGGTAGCGTCGTTAACATTCCATCATTCAAAGTGTCTGCGAATGATGTAGTGAGCGTTCGTGAAAAGTCTCGCACTCAAGCTCGTATTAAAGCGGCTTTAGAAGTGTCGGCTCAACGCGAAAAGCCAACATGGGTTGAAGTTGACAACACTAAGATGGAAGGTGCTTTCAAGCGTATTCCTGAGCGTAGTGATTTGTCTGCGGAAATTAACGAACAGCTGATCGTCGAACTTTACTCTAAGTAAAGTTAAAACAAAAGAGAGGACACAATGCAGGGTTCTGTTACAGAATTTCTTAAACCGCGTCTCGTTGATATCGAGCAGGTTAATCCAACACGTGCCAAGGTTACACTGGAGCCGCTAGAGCGTGGTTTTGGTCATACTCTAGGTAACGCGTTGCGTCGTATCCTATTGTCGTCTATGCCAGGCTGCGCGGTTACCGAAGTAGAGATTGATGGTGTACTGCATGAATACAGTAGCAAGGAAGGCGTGCAAGAGGATATCCTTGAGATACTATTAAACCTTAAAGGTTTAGCAGTAGTTATCGAAGGGAAAGACGAAGCTATGCTTACGCTAAGTAAGTCAGGCGCAGGCCCTGTTACTGCAGCAGATATCACGCATGATGGTGATGTTACTATCATGAATCCTGACCATGTTATCTGTCATTTGACAGGTAATAATGAAGTCAGCATGCGTATCCGCGTAGAGCGTGGTCGTGGTTATGTACCGGCTTCTGCCCGTGCACAAACTGAAGACGATGATCGCCCTATCGGTCGTTTGTTGGTAGATTCTTCGTTCTCACCAGTTGCTCGCATTGCATACAATGTTGAAGCTGCTCGTGTTGAACAGCGTACAGACTTAGATAAACTCGTTATCGATATGACCACTAACGGTACTATTGATCCTGAGGAAGCTATCCGTCGTTCAGCGACAATTCTAGCTGAACAGCTAGATGCGTTTGTTGAGTTACGTGATGTGACTGAGACTGCACCAGTAGAAGAGAAGCCGGAGTTCGATCCGATTCTGTTGCGTCCTGTCGACGATTTAGAGCTAACTGTACGTTCAGCCAACTGTTTGAAGGCTGAAGCGATTCATTACATCGGCGATCTGGTACAACGCACTGAAGTTGAGCTGCTTAAGACTCCTAACCTAGGTAAGAAATCTCTTACTGAAATTAAGGATGTGTTAGCGTCTCGCGGACTGTCGTTAGGTATGCGTCTGGAAAACTGGCCTCCAGCTAGTTTAGCAGACGACCTTTAAGTCCAGATTAGTACAGATATAGGTAATAAGGATTAGGTCATGCGCCATCGTAAGAGTGGTCGTCAACTAAACCGTAACAGCAGTCATCGCCAAGCTATGTTCCGTAACATGGCATGCTCAATAGTTCGTCACGAAGTGATCAAAACTACTGTTGCTAAAGCGAAAGAACTGCGTCGCGTAGTTGAACCTCTAATAACACTTGCTAAGAGTGATAGCGTTGCAAACCGCCGTTTGGCATTTGCTCGTACTCGCGACGCTGAAGTCGTTGGTAAGTTATTTACTGAATTGGGTCCACGTTTCCAGGAACGTCCTGGTGGATATACCCGTATTCTTAAGTGCGGTCTACGTACTGGTGACAAAGCGCCTATGGCGTATATTGAACTAGTAGGTCGTCCTGAAGCAGCAGAAGCTGTTGAAGACACTGCAGAGTAAATAAGTCTTAGTTTTAAAAGGCCGAACATTAGTTCGGCCTTTTTTATGCCTGTAATTCGAGTCTATTGGTCAGTTTTAAACTCTAACCTGATAATCGTAATAACTTTCCCTAAGTTATACCAATCAGTATAAACATTTAGTCGTTCAGCGAGTGTTTAGGGGGGGAGGCAAGGTAATTAAGTGCTCCTGCTTTAATGACATTCGCTGCATCCATGCTGCTCACAACGAGTGAAGAGTATAGTTGAACTAGGTTTAAGCTCCCTCTTGTTCCTTAACAGTCACAACATTAGAACCGCTAAAGCTCGCCATTCTGGAGTGTTTTTGGCTGCCTACTTCTGCGTTGAATAGCTTTATAAGGGAATAGGCGTTATTGCAGCTTTTCGTCTTGAATTAGTTTTTCAAAAATCGCTCTGAGTAGATCAAATTCTTATACTGATTGGTATTAGTCACAGTCTGTATAACCTAATCAAAACAGCTTTCTATGGTTCATCTTTTCGGTTTTTTACTACTCGCATTTGCGTGGGAGCCGCTGCAAATAATTCTACCAATCTTGCTAGCACACTTTAGTTTTGAAAATTAGCTTGTGAGTTGGGGGGAGCGATAGGTAATAGATTTAACCTGCAGTTTTTCTTAAAACGGATAAGATGTTTTCAGTGTTTTTTGATAGTAGTTATGGCCAACTTTGTAAGATGTCGTTAATAAACTTATGAATGACTAGGGGGGACTAGCAATCATGGCAAAGATTTTGTTTCTTACTTTACTATGTCAGTCAATTTGCTCTAAGCATCTAGCATCAGCTATTCGAATCTCTAACCTTTGTTGTCTAGGCAACTAGTATCAACCTTATGTTAACTCATCGGTGTTAACTCACCTGGCTCCAATATATGAAATATCTCTGGTCAGTGGGTAAAGAGCTATCGGTTATCATAAGGCTAAGTCATTGTTCGAATAGATCCGCTTAATATATCACAGGAGCTTTATAGACGTTTTCATGTAGTTAAAGCTGGGGAAACTTGTTTGGCACTGCAGCGGAATTAGTAGCAATGAGGTACCCAGTAAAATTCGTGTGTAATCTCGGCTTTGAGTAGTCTCTGGAAGACTAATTGTTGTTGGTAGGTGAACTAAAAAACTTAAGTGTTGTTTGCGGATAACGCGATTCCATAGTCCATCAGAATACTATGTGTATCGCGTAAACCTACTCATTGAGAATTGCTCTTTTTTGTCTGTTGAGTGTCAACGGCTTCAGGGAGTCGCAAGTTACTATCAATTTGAATCGTACCTAGGCTGTAAAACTAGTTTTTAGCTTCCATATTTTGGTTTCATTCATTTATGTTGAGACGCTGGCATCTGAAATTGATAATCCTGAATTGGCCGATCGTATGCGACGACAACAAGTTGCTGTTAGTTCCTTGGACTCTTTATCTCAGTTAGATAGGTAATGGTTAACGGTCATTCAAGGCGATATTAGTGGTATATAGCCAGTGATTCTTCAATAAGTGTAGGTCTAGATTATGGGGAAATAGTATGCTGCTAATTAAGTTGGCAAAGTTCACCTGGCACTAAGCTTGGTCCAGACCCTTTGTTTAACCTAACAAAGACTCAACGGGCTGTATGAAGATACTATTTAGCATTTCGCTTTAGCTCGCCTAGCCAATAGACATTAGGGCTCGTAAACGACCTGTCATTGCCATTTTCTCGTGTAGCATCTCATATGCTCTTAATCCTAGGTTATTAATGCAGAGAGGAGCGTAGAGTTACTCTTAGATTAGTAATTATTGCGTGAAGGTTTTGAGTCTGTTGATTTTGTGGGTGATCTAACTAAGCAGGCATAAAGAAGCCCTCCAAAGAGGGCTTCTTTATTAAAACCTATGAGCTAGGCCTAGTAGCCTGTAGACTTTTGCTCTTGGTTATAATCTAGTTTTTCATGAGACTGGCCCATAGCTTCCGCAACTTCTGGAGGCATGTAATTCTCATCATGCTTCGCAAGTACTTCAGTTGCTTCTAGTACTCCAGGCTTAGATAGAACACCTTGCGCTACGATACCTTGTCCTTCACGGAATAGATCAGGTAGTAAGTCATCGTAAGTTACAATGATTTCGCCGCCAGCTGCATCATGAATAGCAAATTCAACGTGAAGACTATTTGGGTCACGAACCATTGAGCCAACGGTTACCATGCCACCAACACGAATGCGCTGGCCGATTTCAGGCATTACACCCGTATCTTTTTTACCTTGTACAATTTCTGTAGGAGTAAAGAAAAGGTTTAGGTTCGAGTTTAAAGCATATAAAAGCAAAGAAGCGATCGCAGCAACACCACCAATTAGGGCGACTGCAAGGGTTAGGCGTTTCTTTCGTCTTGGGTTCACTATTTTGTACTCCGAGTTTCTTTTAGGCGTTCTTCGCGTTGGATCTTTTTAGCGATCTCGACTAACACCTTACGTTTCTGTCTGACACTAAGGACTACTAAAGTTCCTAGTGAGAAAAAAGTTACACCGTAAGCAAGCCAAACATAGAATGCGTAGCCGCCCATATTGATAAATTCATTAATTGAGTCGAACTGCATTATTTGACCCCTTCTGCTTTAGCAAGTTCACGAACCCATGGACGCATGCCATTTCGTGCCAAAATTTCCGATCTAAATCTCACTAATGTGATTGCGCCAATCATCACACCGAATCCCATGATGTTAATGAGTAGAGGATATAGCATTTCCGACGGCATCGATGACTCTTCAGTGATCTTGATTGTAGATGGCTGATGTAGAGAGCTCCACCAATCAACAGAGTACTTGATGATTGGAATGTTAATTACGCCAACAATCGCTAAGATTCCTGCTGCACGAGCTGCAAGGACTTTATCTTCGAATGAAGCGTATAAAGAGATTACACCTAGATATAGGAATAGTAATACTAGCTCAGAGGTTAGACGTGCATCCCAAACCCACCAAGTGCCCCACATCGGCTTACCCCATGTCGCACCAGTAATCAGTGCAATAAAGGTAATGACAGCACCGATTGGTGCTATAGCCGCAGCAGCCCAGTCGGCTGACTTAATCTGCCAAACTAGTCCGATAAATGAAGAGGTCGCCATCGCCATGTAAGCTGCCATCGACATCGATGCAGCGGGTACATGGATAAAGATAATACGGTAGCTATCACCTTGTTGATAATCTGTAGGGGCAAATGCTAAGCCCCAAACAGTACCAAGGCCAATAAGCGAGATGGCAAGCATTGCAAACCAAGGTAGTAGGGTGCCTGAGAGTTTGTAGGCGCGTTCAGGATCCGCGTATGGATGTAACCATTTCCACATTTTAGTTAGTACTCACTCGTAAGGATGCACCAATTGCAAAAGGTGCTAACGTTAATGAACCGACCAACATAGCACCAATAATCGCTAGTTGACCATCATAGGGTAAATTCATGCCAGCAGCATCAATGGCACTGGTCGCAAAAATTAATACTGGAATATATAGAGGCAGAATAAGCAAACTAAGCAGAACGCCGCCTTTACGCAAACCAACGGTTAGGGCTACACCAATAGCACCCAATAAACTTAAAACTGGCGTTCCCAACGCTAAAGTCGCGATTAATGCGCCGTAGCTATTGCTTTCAAGATGTAATAGTACCGCCAATAAAGGTGCCACTAAAATCAAAGGTACGCCTGTTAATATCCAATGTGCTAGCACTTTAGCTAATACCATTAAAGGTAATGGCTGAGGGCTTAGTAACATTTGCTCTAGGCTGCCGTCGGCGTAATCCGCTTTGAACAGACGCTCAAGTGACAACATAGATGCGAGTAGCGCTGCCACCCAAATAATACCAGGGGCAACTCGTGTTAATACTTGTGGCTCAGGACCAATACCTAATGGAAACAGAGTCACCACTAACACAAAAAACAGTAGCGGGTTAAAAATATCTCCGCGATGACGCACAGCAATTTGCAGATCTCGCTTCAACAGCGTGCTAAAAGCCTTGGTATAACTGATACCTTTTTTCATTGCCAAACCTTATACGAAGCGATAATCGAGACGAATTTTGCGTAGGATATCATCACCAATCACACCCATATCTTGGTGTGTGGTTAATATCACGCATCCGCCTCGCTTCGCATGGGCTAAAAACAGGTGTTCAAGCTCTTCTACGCCTTTCTTATCGATTGCAGTAAAAGGCTCATCTAGAAGCCAGATTTTGCAGTTCGTGTGCCAAAGCCTAGCGAGTGCAGTCCTTCTGTGTTGGCCTGCTGACAAGTGTCCTGCTAGCGCTTCTTCGAAACCTGAAAGATTGACTTTTGCAAGGATCTCACGGGAGTCGAAATCATCATACCCACTGATCCTTAAATTGAAGTTAAGATTTTCCTCTGCCGTTAACTCACTTTTAACACCTGCAAGGTGGCCAAGATACAATAAGGCATCATTGTATTCGTCACGACAACGGTTAATGTCTTCACCTTTAAAATTGATTTGCCCGGCATAGGGACGAGATAAACCTGCGATTATCCGCAAAAGACTTGTTTTACCTGCACCGTTCGGACCTTCGATTTGAACGATCTCACCTTCGGTTATTTCGAAGCTAAGTTCATCAAATAAAATGCGCTCTTCTCTGATGCAGGTTAAGTTATTAGCTGATACCAGTGTTGTTGCTTTTGATTGTTCTACCACTGAGCCCTCTATATCAAGCTGTATGAAAACACAAGTGATACTAACACATAGACTTTCAAGCGTTTAGTCTTGCTTGTTGCTAAGTGTCAGCAATTTGATGTAGTTCGAATATTGTGTATTTTCTATGAACTTTTTAAACATTTGCTAATATATTAACGTTTTTGAGAACTATGTCTCGTGAAATGTGTTTTGACGCGATTAATATCACAAAAAGATGCCATTTGTTGAACTTTGTAGTAACCTAGCCGGGCTATAATAAGTCTGCCAAAAAATTTGAGGGCAGCGTGAGCTTTGTTAGAATTTGCATTAGGAAAGTATAAAATGAAAAAATTATTAGCACTGACTGCAGTGGCAGCTATGACTCTGTCTACAAGCGCACTTGCTCAAGATGGTAAAGCTGTATACGACAAGGCATGTCAAGTATGTCACAGCATGGGTGTTGCTGGCGCGCCAAAATCACATGACGCAGCAGCTTGGGAGCCACGTCTAGGTAAAGGTATGGACGCTTTAGTATCTTCTGTTAAGTCAGGCCTAAACGCTATGCCACCAGGCGGTATGTGTACAGATTGCTCTGATGATGATTACAAGAAAGCAATCGAATATATGTCTAAGTAAGCTTAGCTAGACATCAAAAAACCGGCTGCTGCCGGTTTTTTTGTGCCTAATTTTTAGCGCCATTATTAACATATATAGCCGTAGAGTCAGGTTTTCGGATTGATCTGTATCCATGGATTGACTTGGTAAGTGTGCACTAACTGCAGAGAGTATTAATCAGTGGTTTTGGCTTCCACTATTAAGCATTAAAAGTTAGTTGTTAAGTTGAGCAGGGAAGTCATCAGTTAGTTTTTTTTAGGCACTAACTGGCGTGTTTGAGGTTAAGAGTTAACTACTAATGGCTATTGTGGATATAAACTTCATTCGCCGCTAATAGACATAAAAAAAAACCGGCTAAAGCCGGTTTTTTTATCAAAAGCTGAGTTTTATTGAACTTGAGTATCTAGTACTAGTTGGCCAGTCTCACCGACTTTGATCATCGAAAGTGTGCCTTGAATGTCACCTGATTGCGCTCTTACGCTACCATGCTTAGACAATACCGCGATGATTTCAACCGCTTTAGCATCGCTTAGCTTAGTGTTGCCACCCATACCAGTACTGTCATCTAGTGTAATCGTGGCTGGTAGAGACTCCGCAGAAATTTTCGTAGCAGCAAGTGGTACTTTAGGGCCTTCAGTTGAGCGTGCAAAGATGAAAAGCATATCAGTGCTTGCGACTTTAGCCTGTAGCTCTGGTGAGATAGAAACTTCAACCGTTACAGTCTTTGCCGTTGCTGGCAGTACACCCTTATGAGCTTCATCATTTGGCATAGCACCATCAGAACCTAATCTCATTTTGGCGCTATCGATAGCATTCATGATTGCACCACGGTCAACGTCAGTACGATCGCTATCTAGGATTAACTGCCATGCGTCAATTGCTTTCTGGTAATCAGCGGTGAAGAACGAGTCCATGCCAACAAGTAACAGTGTAGAAGGATCAACAGGGTCTAAGCTTAGAGCTTGATCAACAAGAGCTTGAACCGTTGGTGTCATCTTCTGGTTAGAACGGTAATAAAGGGCAGTAGCTTTAGGGCCGAGTAACTCTGCATGAACACCAACAAGATCCATCGTCTTATCGAATGCTTTGATTGCGTCATCATAACGGTTTGCCGAAATGTAAGCGTGACCTAGGCTGAACCATAACTGACTATTTTCAGGTTCAGCTTGTGCTTGTGCTTCCATCATGCCAACGCGTTGAGACATGATTTGCTCAGTGGTTTGGCCTGCATGTGGATCATTTGCAGTCATTGGTTGGTCTAAGTTTTTATAGGCACCCAATGTTGAGTACATATAGCCACAGATACCGATAATTACGACAGACATAACTGACGGCCACATGATGCTCTTTGGCTTTAGTTTGTTAACTAATGACTCGTCATCACCTTGCTTCATATCTTGAAGTAAGCTGATTTCAAGCTCTTTCTTAAGGGCATCGAACTCAGGTTGGTCAAGAAGTTCTTCTTGAAGTTCTTTCTCTAAAGTCGCGAGGCGCTCATTGAATAATTCAAGGTTAGTCCCCTTGCGAACGTCGGCTTCTTCAGTCCTCAGCATGCGCTGTTGACGGAAGTGTGGGAACCAAATCAGCGCTAGGCTAACCAGTAGAAATGAGGCTATCAAAATCCAGAATGTGGTCATTATGTCTATTTCACTTTAGTTTGCGAAAAAGCGGGTTCACCGCTGAACTAGGGATAAGATTATACGGAAAGATTATTCATTGAACAGTAATATAACCTGAAATACTCTAAGTTGAGTGCTTGTTCACAGATTGATTCTATTTGTAAAATTTCTCGAAACTTACGGGAACTTTCTCTGTCAGACCTTAACATTCAACCGAATTCGCTCAGTATACGCTTGAATGTGACATGCAATTGTTTATGTGTGTTTGTTAATAAGATAGGGGAAGAATGAGACAGGTCACCCATATTTGTACGAAATAGGCAGACATTAACAATAGCAAATACTAAACTGAGCTAAAATTTGTACCTTTTAATAGTGTTAATTGTAAACACGTATGCGATGATTCAGCGAAAGCTTAATCAAGCATGGTTTAGGACTGAGGAAAACCCATGATCCCAGAATTAGGACACTTTTCGCTGATTATCGGCCTGGCATTCGCCATGCTGTTAGCCATCGTTCCTTTAGTAGGTGTAGCTCGTAAAGACCAATACCTAGTGCGCTATGCTTGGCCACTAAGTTATGGCATGTTCTTCTTTATTCTCTTCTCTGTTATTGCGCTTGGCTATAGCTTCGCAGTCGATGACTTCTCTGTTGCTTATGTAGCACATCACTCCAACTCTGAATTGCCAATCTTCTTCAAGATAGCTGCGGTATGGGGAGGACATGAAGGTTCTTTGCTATTCTGGGTATTCTCATTAGCGGCTTGGGCTGCAGCGGTTGCGCTATTTAGTAAAGGCTTAGAAGAAGTCTTCACTGCGCGTGTACTGTCAGTACTTGCAATGATCTTAATCGGCTTTACGCTATTTATGTTGCTAACTTCTAGCCCATTTGAGCGTTTATTCCCAATCCCGATGGAAGGTCGTGACCTTAACCCAATGTTGCAAGACGTTGGTTTGATTTTCCACCCTCCAATGTTGTACCTAGGTTATGTAGGCTTTTCTGTAAGTTTTGCATTCGCAATTGCTGCATTAATGAGTGGACGACTTGATTCTGCATGGGCTCGTTGGAGCCGCCCTTGGACGTTAGCAGCTTGGGTATTCCTAACTGGCGGTATCTCTTTAGGTTCTTGGTGGGCGTACTACGAACTCGGTTGGGGTGGTTGGTGGTTCTGGGATCCAGTCGAAAACGCTTCTTTCATGCCTTGGTTGATTGGTACTGCTCTACTTCACTCGCTAATCGTAACTGAAAAGCGTGGTGCATTCCGTAACTGGACTGTTTTACTTTCAATCTTTGCTTTCTCATTAAGTTTACTTGGTACCTTTATTGTTCGTTCAGGCGTGTTAACTTCGGTTCACTCGTTCGCTGCGGATCCAAGTCGAGGTATGTTCATCCTATTGCTACTCGGTTTAGCAATTGGTGGTTCACTCACACTATTCGCTTTCAGAGCGAGTGAAATGCGTAGTCCTGCACGTTTCGAACTTAAATCAAAAGAGACCATGCTGCTGGTGTGTAACCTGTTACTGACGGTCGCTTGTGGTACTGTTTTACTTGGTACTCTTTATCCGCTACTAATCGATGCATTGGGCATGGGTAAGATCTCTGTAGGACCTCCATACTTTAACGCCGTGTTTGTACCAATCGTTCTTGTGCTATTTGGCTTTATGGGTATCGGTCCAATCATCCGTTGGAAGAAATCTAAAGCGGGTGAACTAAAGCGTCAGTTAATCGTTCCAGCAGTAATTTCAGCGGTAATCGGTTTAGCTGTGCCATTCATTGCCGGCGGTGAATTCAACGCTTGGGTAGTATTTGGTATTGCGGCAGCGGTATG
The DNA here is from genome assembly GCF_947497935.1 of uncultured Shewanella sp. GTDB lineage: Bacteria > Pseudomonadota > Gammaproteobacteria > Enterobacterales > Shewanellaceae > Shewanella. The sequence continues at coordinate 2,450 of NZ_CANMIO010000033.1, read as the reverse complement.
GGTCACATTGATGACATTCCGTGCTGCTTATAACATGGTTAAGACTAAGGATGGGTCAATTGATATGACTCGTCTTGGACGTAGCCAGCTAGGTATGATCATTGCTCATCTAGGTATTGCGGTATCTGTTGTTGGTGCCACCATGGTTTCTAACTACTCATTAGAAAAGAGTGTCCGTATGGGCCCTGGCATTTCTCATGAATTAGCGGGTTATACCTTTAACTATGTTGAAACCAAGAATGTTGTAGGTCCAAACTACACGGCTCAGCAAGGTCAAATTGAAGTTTACCAGGGTGATGATTATGTAACCCTACTAAGACCTGACCGTCGCCAATACAATGTTCGTACTATGGACATGACTGAGGCTGGTATCGATTGGGGTCTATTCCGAGATCTTTACGTGACCATGGGTGACCCAATCAGTCGTACTGAGTACGCTGTGCGTATCAACTACAAACCTTTCGTTCGTTGGATCTGGTTTGGTTCAATCTTTATGATGGTTGGTGGTTTCTTCGCTGCTTCTGATAAGCGTTATCGCGTAAAGGCTAAGAGCACAGAAAAGACAGCTGCTAACGAAGCCGATAAGTTAGCTACGGCTTAATTGGAAGTAGGGTAAGTATGAAAAAGTTAGTACTATTTATTCCACTCGTCGTGTTCTTAGGTATGGGAGTGTTCCTTTATAAGGGGCTCTTCCTCAACCCACAACAACTCGATTCAGCTCTAGAAGGAAAGCCGATCCCGGCTTTCCAGTTAGAGGTTTTGGAAAAGTCAGGGGAAACCGTGACTAATGACACGCTAAAAGGCAAGGTGGGTTTACTTAACGTGTGGGCAACTTGGTGCCCATCATGTAAGTATGAACATCCTTTCTTAATGACATTAGCGCGTAAGAATATTCTACCTATCTACGGCATTAATTACCGAGATGATCGCCCGCTTGCTATTCGTGAGTTGAGCCGTGAAGGTAATCCATATGCAATCAATATCTATGACCATGACGGTCGTTTAGGCTTAGATCTTGGTGTGTATGGTGCTCCAGAAAGTTTCTTGGTCGACCATAAAGGTATTATCCGTTACCGTTACGCAGGGCCAATTGATTCTCGCGTATGGAAAGAAACACTTTACCCTATGGTTCAACAGCTACAAGCTGAAGCTGCGAAGGATGGTGCATCGTGATTAAATCATTAATGAAGGGCTTATCGGCTCTGGTGCTACTAGTAAGCATGACAAGTATCGTTATTGCTACGCCTGTAGACACTTATGAATTTAAGTCTGTTGATAACCAAAAGCGTGCATTAAGTCTTGCTCACTCTTTACGTTGCCCACAGTGTCAGAACCAGAACCTAATCGATTCTAACTCTCCAGTTGCTCAGGACTTGCGTCTAGAAGTATACCAGATGGTTGATGAAGGTAAGGCTGATGACGAAATCGTTGAATTCATGACGAGTCGTTATGGTGAGTTCGTACTATATAAGCCAAGAATGGAAGCTAAAACCTACGCACTTTGGTTGGGTCCAATAGGTCTTCTGTTATTTGGTGGTGTGATTGGTTTCTTCTTCATTCGTAAACAGCGTATTGCAGAAGCGACTAACCAAGAGCTATCAACTGAAGAGCAAGAAGAACTCGATCGTCTATTAAAGAGAGACGCTAAATGAGATCGACCATAGCGGGTCTAGCAGCTGCAACCATGTTGTTTGCTGCAGGAGCGCAAGCTTATCCAGGAATGGAAAAGCAAGCTCAAAAACAAGTCCAATCTAGTGTCGATCTAATTAGTGTTCTTCCTAAGCCATTTCCGATCGAAGCTGTTGCTTTTAAAGATAGCGAAGGTGCCTCTGTCGACTTTAGCCAATATAAAGGTAAAGTCATCATGGTAAATATGTGGGCGACCTGGTGTCCTCCATGTGTTAGAGAGCTACCAGCAATCAGCCGCTTCTCTGCTAAGATTGGCTCGGATGACTTTGAGGTGTTACCTGTTTCTATCGATCTAGAAGGAAACAAGCAAGTAGAGCCATTCTTAAAATCATTAGGTATGGAAGACTTTAATACCTATTACGATAAAGAACAGAAGCTGGGCAATGTTTTTCCTTTAGACACAATCCCTGCGACCTTCATCCTTAATAGGGAAGGGGAGCTAATAGCTTTCGTTCGTACTTTTGTTGATTGGGATGACGATAAAGCGGTAACGCTTATAAAGAGTTTTTTGGAGCAACCAAAGCTGCAAAGCAAAGTTAGCGCCACTGCAGACTAAGTGAAATCGCAATAAATAATGATAAAAAGGGGCTTTTAGCCCCTTTTTTGTGCGTATCGTTTGATATCTATGCATTTGATTCAGTTATTTCATTTTTATTAATAAACTCTCTTGCGCTCACCTCAAATCTCCCTATAATGCGCATCCACTGACACGGCACAGCAGGCCAACTAGACTAATGTTTGAGATTAGAAATAGTCGTAAA
>NZ_CANMIO010000032.1 GCF_947497935.1 uncultured Shewanella sp. | reverse complement strand
CGTTTGGGCATTTGTAAAATATTGAACGCTAACTTATCTAGAATACAGCTACCCGTTAAGGTGACTGCTTCACTTAAGTAGGCATAAATGCCATTCTTAGTGGTAAAGAGTCAACGTCGGTCGATAAATGTTCCAGACAATATCGACACTTCCGCCGTCCCTGGCGCTCGCCCGCCGCTGAGCTTGGCCAGAAACTGCGTCCATGCGTTTCTGGCATTCGGCACATCCATGTGCCTTGCCTCGAGCTTCGTAACAAGCTACTCGCGCTTCAAAGCCCTTGAATGCGTTGCATCCAAAGCTGGGCCTCTTCGCCCCCATGTGTTCGCTGCGAGGACCGAGGTCGATTATATGCTCCTCGGTAACTGCTCCTGCGTTACTCTACCTCCTATATCCATACAGTCGTGCATAATAGACACTTCCCCCATTGCTGTGGGTCGTAGGTTATTTCCAAGTGCACTCAAATTTTAGCCGTGAGAAGGTCATATGTGCCTTATAGGATAAGAGTAACGGGGATTCCTGTAGAGTCCTTAAATGCCATGTATGGCGTGGAAAAGGATTTGCGCTAGGGGATTTTGAACACTGATAGCTACCGTCCCCAAAATAGAGCCACTTAAGCGGTAACGTGATCATATTAATGCTGACGGAGAAATCTGGCTGGCTAGGTAACTATAATAATTGCTTATTTATAGTTAACGCGCATAGGCAAGTCTGATTAATTTTACTTTAATGTAAGTGTAGAGCCGCCTTTATTGAGCTGGTAATATTAGCAAGCAGTGCTCAGAGTGCGGTTTATTGGGCATCCTCAGTCGACCAGGTGATCAAAATCCCCGCTAAGCGCTCGAAAAACCTGCAGGCGGTCGTTATTAGTAAAAAAGTACTTTACCTTTTACTCAATATTAAGCAAAATCCTTTTCATCGACAGGGGTGTAGCTCCAATTGGTAGAGCGCCGGTCTCCAAAACCGGATGTTGTGAGTTCGAATCTCCCCACCCCTGCCAAATTTAGAAAAAGCCGAGCAATAGCTCGGCTTTTTTGCATCTGCAGTTTATCAATTCTCATTTTTTAGCGTTAGACTCTCAATTGGCCGAAATTCCTGCAGTTGATAAGCATTTTATAAAAAAAGCTTTACCTTTTGGGGACGATTAAGCATAATCCGTTTCGTCGACAGGGGTGTAGCTCCAATTGGTAGAGCGCCGGTCTCCAAAACCGGATGTTGTGAGTTCGAATCTCCCCACCCCTGCCAAATTTAGAAAAAGCCGAGCATTAGCTCGGCTTTTTCGTATCTGCAATTTACGATTCTATCGCTAGTTGATGATTTTTATTAGGCTTAAGCGTTTAATCTTAATCACCCAAATCATTTTATATCTGTGCGAGCTAACTGTTATGCTAGCGCTATATTGTATTTACTCCTCTTTAAACTGAGTCGTCATGGAAAAGAATGCTTATCTCGATGCCATGGGCATTACCCGCTGGAAAAAGGCTATCCCACAGGCGGATATAATGACTGTGCTGGTTAACCCTTTGCGGATCAAAGATGTCGATAGTCCAATTATTGGCATTGTGCTCAATTTGATTGGCGTTGATGTTAATCATTGTCGTTTCGCGGTTAGAGCTGAGGAAGGAGCCAAAGTGATTTGGGATATGCGTGGTAAGCAATCGGTTGCTAGTGATGAACGATTGGTTTCAGCCCCGATTAACGAGCTAGAAAGCAGTGTTGATGCAAAGAGAGCACTATGGGCTAATATGCAAGCTTATATGCTTAGCAAGGAGGCTTAATGACACTGAGTCTGCTGAATGAGGATATGTCGTCTCAAATGGCTGCTATTGCTGCTACAGCGCATTCTCACCCGATGAGTGAGGCTACGATTAAAAGCTGCTTTGGTGATTTGTATACCTGCTTTGGTTCTTTTGATAATGAACTACTTTGCGGTTTCGCTATTTTGCATCAAATATTTGAAGATGCGACCTTGATGGATATCTGTGTTGCTCCCAACTATCAGGGTAAAGGTCACGGTAAGGCCTTGTTAAACGCTGTGATAGCCGAGGCAAAAGAGAAAGGTGCAGAAGTGTTACTGTTAGAGGTTCGCCAATCTGGCGCGGCGGCAAGAGCCCTTTATGAGGCTTTAGGCTTTGTGGAAACAGGTGTTCGTAAAGGCTACTACAAGACTGAAACTGGTAGCGAAGACGCAATATTGATGCAACTGCCACTTTAAAGGCTAAGTCGACTAATTCATTTAGAACCTGATATAAAAATAGCGCCAAAGGGCGCTATTTTTATTTCAGCTAGAAATAAGCTAATCAAAGGCTATTTAACTTCTTTACCTTGAGCTTGAAGGTCTGCATGGTAGCTAGAGCGAACCAATGGGCCGCAGGCTGCATGGGTAAAGCCGATACTTTCAGCCAGTTCTTTTAGTTCATCAAACTCTGCTGGTGAGACATAGCGCTCAACAGGAAGGTGGAATTTAGAAGGCTGTAAGTATTGCCCTAGGGTTAGCATCTCTACATTGTGAGCGCGTAGATCATGCAATACCTGAGCAATTTCTTCGTTACTCTCACCCAGACCCATCATCAGACCAGATTTGGTCGGAATGTTAGGGTGGCGCTCTTTAAACTTCTTCAGTAGATCTAATGACCATTGATAATTGGCACCTGGACGAGCCTTGCGGTAATGCATTGGTGCCGTTTCCAAGTTGTGGTTAAACACATCTGGTGGCTCAGTAGCTAAGATCTCTAGTGCAGCATCAATACGACCACGGAAATCAGGTACTAAGGTTTCAATTTTTATTTCTGGGTTGAGTAAGCGAATTTCGCGAATACAGTCAGCAAAATGCTGTGCGCCGCCGTCACGCAGATCATCTCGGTCTACCGAGGTGATAACAACGTACTTAAGCTTCATATCTTTGATGGTCTGAGCTAGCTTCTTCGGTTCTTCGGCGTCTGGTTTAAGTGGACGCCCATGAGCCACATCGCAAAATGGACAACGACGAGTACAGATAGCACCTAAAATCATAAAGGTCGCTGTACCGTGGTTGAAGCATTCAGATAGGTTTGGACAAGATGCCTCTTCACATACCGAGTGCAAGCCATTTTTACGCAGGGCTTGCTTAATATCTGTAATGCGCTGATTTGAAGCCGGCAGCTTAACTCGAAGCCAGTCTGGCTTTCTTAACATGGTGTCACGTTCAGATGGCACCACTTTCACTGGAATGCGGGAAACCTTGTCTGCGTCTCTTAGTTTAACGCCAGGTTGTAATCTTTCAGGCCTATTCATATGACTCTGGTAATCCTTGGTGGTGAACTAGCTTATCTAAACCGAGTTCTTGGCTAAGGGTTTCGATCAGTTGGGCACCTGCCTCTTCGACAGTTTGTGGTCCACCGAGCTGTTTGCATTGGATCATTTCCATGCCAGCGTAACCACAAGGGTTGATGCGCTGAAATGGTGCCATATCCATATCGACATTAAGGGCCAATCCGTGGAAAGAGCATCCCTTACGGATCCTAAGACCGAGTGATGCTATTTTACGTTCTTCAACATAAACACCTGGCGCATCAGCTTTGGCATAAGCTTCAATCTGATAACGTTTGAGCATGTTAATGATGCTCTGTTCAATGTGAGTGACGAGTTGGCGCACACCCACTTTTAGGCGTTTAATATCGAGAAGAGGGTAAACGACGAGTTGCCCAGGGCCGTGGTAGGTCACTTGACCTCCACGGTCTACCTGAATAACAGGAATATCGCCAGGGTTTAGTATGTGTTCACTCTTACCAGCTTGGCCTTGAGTGAATACTGGCGTATGTTCAACAATCCAGATCTCATCTTGACTGTTCTCATCGCGATTATCTGTGTAGTGCTGCATCGCGTGCCACACTGATTCGTAATCTTGTCTACCTAGATGACGAATATGCAAAGCGTTATCGTACAAGGGCAACCTCTCCCCTCAAATATTTGTGCGGGCTATTATACGCTTCAAAATGATAAATGTAATACGGATCACATTTATCATTAATGATTAATATTTATAGTACGCGTTTAACGCCTTCAATCGCAGCAAGTTGAGTATAAAGTTTCTCGATATGCTCTTTACTTGTAACGGTTATACGTATGGTCACAGAGTTGTAAGTGCCTTTGCTTGAAGCTTTAGTTGTTGGCGCATAATCACCAGGAGCTAGGCTTTGTGCCACAGCGACAACACGATCAGCTAATGTATCACTCGCATCACCAACAATTTTAAATGGAAAAGAAGCAGGGAATTCCATTAGTTCATCAAATTTAGTATCTAACATGTTTCACTCTCAAAGATTTCAATATTCACTGATATGGTGGCAATTATACCTTATTCAAGTGGCATAGGCTTGCTTGAAGTATAAAACGCAAGAAGCCACCCTAGGGTGGCTTCTTAGTATGCTTAGTTTGGCTTAGCTAAACCAGCCTGCAAACATCTGCTTGAAGTAATCTAGTAGTTGGCTAAACCAGCTGCCTTCATTGACTTCTTGTAGTGTCACAAGTGGGAACTGAGCGATATCTTTTCCGTTTAGTTGGAAGTAGATACGACCTACAGTTTCGCCTTTAGCGATAGGTGCATTAAGCTCTTTAGTTAGCTCAAAGTTCGCCTGTAGGTTTTTAGCTTGACCGCGACTAATGGTGATAGGAGTGTCAGTTACCACACCTAAGTCAATCGTTTCACGATCGCCATACCAGATTTTTTGAGTTACGAATGTGTCACCAGCTTTGTATGGTGTCACTGTTTCGAAGAAACGGAAGCCGTAGTTAAGTAATTTTTTGCTTTCTGCCTTACGCGCCGCTTCACTCTTGGTGCCCATTACCACAGAGATTAAACGCATGCCGTCTTTAGTGGCAGAAGTCACTAAGTTGAAGCCTGCACCAGATGTATGACCGGTTTTAATGCCGTCTACGCTTAGGCTCTTATCCCATAAAAGACCATTACGGTTGTACTGCTTGATCCCGTTGTAGGTAAAAGATTTCTCTTTGTATACTGCGTACTCATCAGGTACATCGCGAATAATCGCAGCGCCTAGAATTGCCATATCGTAGGCTGTACTTTTGTGATTGTCTGAGTCTAGACCGTGGCTGTTTTCAAAGTAGCTATCTTGCATACCAAGTTGCTTAGCCCAAGAGTTCATCAGGTCAACAAAGCCATCTTCAGTACCAGCAATGTGCTCAGCCATAGCAACACAGGCATCGTTGCCCGATTGAATGATAATACCCTTGTTAAGATCTTCAACTGTGACTTTTTTGCCCACTTCAATAAACATCTTAGAAGAATCTGGGAAATTTTTCGACCAGGCTTTTTTGCTGATTGTCACTTCATCAGACGGTGTAATATTGCCTACTTTAATTTCGTGACCAATAACATAGCTGGTCATCATCTTGGTCAAGCTTGCAGGGTTTAAGCTTTCGTAAGCATTTTCCTCTGCAATGATTTGTCCAGTGTTGTAATCCATCAGCACATAGGCTTTAGCGGCAACTGTTGGTGCATTTGGAGTAACGACGGGGGCCGCTTGTGCTGATAATGCGGCGACTGAAGTCGCGAACAAAAGTGTTTTTAAAGGTTTGTTCAATAAATTCATATTAATAATGCACGTCTTAATAAGTTGATGTATGAAGAAAGTGTAATTCCCACGAGTATAACATTAGTCGACAAGGGAATTCAGCGTTGGTTCATTAATCTTGTTTCATTCTGTCAGCAGATAACTTTGAGGGTAACCCTCTTGTTTCAGCTTCTCGGTTAGCTTAGTTGCAAGCTGCTGTTGGCCGATTGGACCGAGCTGCAGTCTGTAGAGATTATTTGCACTCTGTACTCGGCTTTTTACCTGATACTTTTGCTCTAAAGTACTCGCTAGGCTGTCTAAGCGTTCTTTGCTAGACGAGGCTACAACCTGGATATAGTGCAGCTCAGTGCCTTTTAGTTCGGCAAGAGCGGTAGACTCGGGATCGGCAATATAAATGACTTCTAAACTGACATTTGCAGTACCCGTTTTAAGCATGTCTAAGCGGTGAGCCGCTGCGTAAGAGAGGTCGATAATTCTATCGGCATGAAAAGGGCCTCTGTCATTTACGCGAACGATAACAGTCTTGTTATTCTTGAGGTTGGTGACCTTCACGTAACTAGGTAGCGGCAGTGTCTTATGGGCTGCAGACATGGAGTACATGTCGTAGGTTTCGCCGTTAGAGGTTAGATGGCCATGAAACTTAGCCCCATACCACGAGGCTATGCCCTTATCGGCATAACCTTCGCCGGTATCCATTACCTGATAGCTTTTGCCTAATACCGTGTAATTCTTTTTATTGCCGCCACGACTATAGGGCTCATATTTGGGATGAGCATCTTCGACTTTGGTTACGTCAGGGGCAGAAGTCGGCGCTTTGTCGTCATCTAGTTCGTAGCGACCACCACTAGAACATGCAGCTAGGGTGACAGTTAAAAGCAAGATGGCGAGGGTATTATTGCGTGGCATAGGCTTTCTTTAATTCCTGACTAAACTGGTACACGGCCATGGCATACAGAGGGCTGCGGTTGTAACGGGTTATAACATAAAAGTTTTTAAGGCCTAGCCAATACTCATCATGATCGGCTTGTTCAAGTTTAACCACAAGAGCAGGTTGCGACACGTCGAGATCCATTGACTGAGCGAGTGAGACATTTGGCGCTAGGATATCGGCAACCTGATAATGCAGTTTCTCGCCAGACCAGGTCTTGACTGTATCAGGTAAGTCTTTATTCAAGGTTAATTGCAGCGTTACTGGCTGGTTTTTTTGCCAACCATGCTGATGAAAATAGTTAGCCACACTGCCAATGGCATCTGTGGTGCTATTTAGCAGATCGCGACTGCCGTCATTATCAAAATCAACCGCGTAATGGCGGTAGCTTGATGGGATAAATTGACCAAAGCCCATTGCGCCCGCGTAGGAGCCTTTAAGGCTATTGATATCTAAGTGCTCCTCTTTGACGAGCGACTGAAGATTTGCGAATTCACTTCTAAAAAAGGTGGCGCGTGGTGGGTAATGGAAACCTAAAGTATAGAGCGCATCTTTAACAGGATAATTGCCCATGTAACCACCATAAAAAGTTTCGATGCCGATAATCGCCACGATGATCTGTGGGTCGACGTTAAACTCTTTTGATGCTCGTTCAATAGTTTTTGCGTGCTCTTTCCAGAAGGCAAGACCTGCATCTAGCCGCTTTTCGGTTAAGAATATTGGATAATACTGATGCCAAGGTTTAGCTTCCCAAGGCTTAGTCATAGCGTCGATAACAGCCTGATTGTACTCGGCGTTAGCAATAAACTTTGATGTTTCACTGGCATTAAAGCCTTTGTCACTTTGGGTTTTTATAAATTCTGCTTTTAGCGCTTCGACTTCTGAGTCTGAAGGGGATGCCGCGGCAGAGCATGAAAAGAGGGTTAATGCTAAAGGTGCAAGAATGCGTTTTAATAGCGTCATCTACTGGGCAGTCCTTAGTGGTCGACAAGCATTATGGTTAGGTGATTTGAATGCACCATAATGCTCTCGAGGATTAATAATCTAATGGCTTGAATTAGAAGCTATCTATCGATAAAGCGTCTATGGGTATGAATACTCATTAAGATGCCAAAACCTGTCATCAATGTCAGCATAGATGTACCACCATAACTGATTAATGGCAATGGCACACCCACTACAGGTAACAGGCCTGAAACCATGCCAATATTAACGAAAATATACACGAAGAAGGTTAAGGTAATACTACCGGCTAAGAGGCGGGCAAAGCTGGTTTGGGCTCGCGACGCAATAACCAAACCACGACCGATAACGTAGATATAGAGCGACAGTAGCAATAAAGCACCGATGAGACCGAATTCTTCACCAATCACGGCGAAAATAAAGTCGGTATGGCGTTCGGGTAAAAATTCTAGTTGTGATTGTGTACCTTGAAGCCATCCTTTGCCCCATAAACCACCTGAACCGATAGCAATTTTAGACTGAATAATATGGTAGCCAGCACCGAGTGGGTCTTTCTCTGGGTCGAGTAAGGTTAATACTCGTGTACGTTGATAATCGTGCATCAAGAAGAACCAGAGTACTGGGAGCATCGCAAGTACACTGCCGATAAATCCACCGACAATTCGCCAGCTCATGCCAGACAAAAACAGCACGAAGATCCCTGAGGCGGCAACGAGAATCGAAGTTCCGAGATCCGGTTGTTTAGCGATAAGTAGGGTCGGCACCAGTAAGATGACGCCAGCGCCCGCGAGGTAGCGTTTCTTTGGCGGCAAAGGGAACTTACTAATGTACCAAGCCATGGTGATAGGGAAGGCGAGTTTAATTAGCTCTGATGGTTGAAACTCCATAAAGCCTAAATTTAACCAGCGCTGTGCCCCTTTATTGATTTCACCAAAAAAGTGTACGCCAATTAGCAATACGATGCCGGTTAGATAGATGGGAAAAGCCCAGCGCCTTAGCATTTCAGGATTAATCTGTGCGACGGCAAACATCACCAATAGTGACAAGCCCATGCGAAATAGTTGGCGATCCATCAGGGCTAAGTCTTCACCACCGGCTGAATAGATCACAACAAGTCCAAAAGCCATCAGGGCTAAAAGGCCTAACAGTAGAGGTAAGTCTATGTGTAGACGCTGCCAGATGTTTGGTCGGTGATTGTGTGCGCTCATTTAGTCTTATTCCATGAATCTCTTAATAAATACTCGTCTAACAAGGCGCGAGCAACAGGGCCTGCGTTTACACCACCCCAGCCCGCGTTTTCAAGTACGACAGCGAGTACAATTTTGGGGTTTTCATAGGGGGCGTAGGCAATAATCAGCGCGTTATCTCGCAGACGTTCATCAATGTTATCTGCATCGTATTTAGCGTCTTGGGCAACACTAAATACCTGTGCCGTACCTGTCTTCATCGCAGCAGTATAACGAGCATCGGTGAAACGTGACTTATGTGCAGTATCGCGCATCGCTTCGTTGATGATTTTCCAGTTATTAGGATCCTTTAACTCGATGGGTGGCAACTCATCGGGGGGGGTATCAATTTTTGCAGTTTGATCTTGGATAGACTTTAAAAAGTGCGGCACAAAACGGCGGCCGTTGTTAGCCAAAATCGCGGTGGCATTGGCAAGCTGCAATGGTGTTGTCGTCCAATAGCCCTGACCAATACCTACAGAGATGGTATCACCTATATACCAAGGTTGGTTATAACGTAGTCGCTTCCAGTCCTTCGACGGCATAATACCGGCAGACTCTTCAAAAATATCGACGCCAGTACGCTCACCAAACCCAAAAGGTTGCATAAAGTTTGCGATAGAATCGACGCCAGTCTTATACGCTAAGTCATAAAAATAGGTGTCACACGAGCTAACAATCGCGCTATTAACATCGACCCAGCCATGGCCCCAGCGCTTCCAGTCACGGTACTTACGCTCAACGCCAGGGATCTGCCAAAAGCCTGGATCCCAAATCCGGGTCTTGCTGGTAACGGTTTTATTCTCTAACCCCAATAAAGCTAAGTGTGGCTTCACGGTAGAGGCTGGCGCATATTGCCCCTGAGTGGCACGGTTAATTAGCGGCTTAGACTTGGAGTTTAATAGCTCACTATAGGCTTTGCTGCTGATCCCGTGAACGAATAGATTCGGATCGTAGCTCGGGCTAGAAACCAGCGCTAAAATGCCCCCGTCACGCGGATCTATAGCAACAATAGAGCCGCGTCGACCGTTCAGTAACTCCATCGCTTTTTGCTGCAACTTTAAATCTAAGGTGAGATAGATATCTTGCCCTGGAGTTGGCGGTTCAGACTTTAAAATACGAATGGTACGGCCGCGGTTATTGACCTCTTCTTCTAGGTGCCCAGGCTTGCCAAGTAGCATACTTTCATAAAACTTTTCGATGCCTTGCTTGCCAATATCTTTAGTCGCGGCGTAGTTTGCCCAGAGATCATTGCGAATTAGCGAGTCTTGATCGCGGCTATTAATTTTACCCACATAGCCTAGGGCATGGGTCATCAACTCGTTATAAGGGTAGTGACGCTTTAGACCTGCTTCAACAGAGAACCCTGGAAAGCGGTGTTGGTTGACGCTGAATTCGGCAACTTGCTCTTCGGTGAGTTTGTTCTTTATTGTCAGAGGCTTAAATCGGCGATGATATTTGAGTGCATCGAGCACATTGGCCTTTTCATCTTCAGATAAACCAATTACCAAGCTTAATTCATCTAAAGTTTCGCTGACGTTTTTAACCTTTTCAGGCACCATTTCTAATGAGAAGAAAGGTTGGTTTTCGGCAAGCAGTTGCCCGTGTCGGTCGTAGATCAGACCACGGCTAGGTGCGACAGGTACCACACGGATCCGGTTGTCGTTAGAGCGGGTTTCATAGTCTTTAAAAGAGGTAATCTGCAGATTATAAAGGTTAACCAGCAGCAAGCTCAGCAGGACTATTACACTTAAGAAAGTAAACAGGGCTCGACTCTTAAACAGCGACGCCTCGGCCGCATGGTCGTTCATGGTTATGCGCTTTCTAGGGGACACTTACATTCTCTCCTGCTTAAAAAAGGGTGCCAAGCACATATGCCAGTCCTGTTAAGGTCAGTCTAACCAAATAGTGATTCGATATTATTCTCTATGGTAGGGATGATTATTGTTAATGCTCCAGCCACGATATAGGCTTTCGGCAACAATCACGCGTACCAAAGGGTGAGGTAGGGTTAAGGCTGATAGACACCAGCTTTGAGCTGCAGCTTTTTTACAATCCGGCGATAACCCTTCAGGACCACCGATCAGCAAGCTAACATCGCGGCCATCGAGTAGCCATTTGTTCATCTGCTCTGCTAGCTGAGGCGTTGTAAGGTTTTTACCGGGTAAGTCTAAGCTGACGATATGATTTCCTTTCGGGATCGCTGCCAACATTAACTCGCCCTCTTTTTGGAGGATGCGAGCTATATCGGCATTTTTACCGCGTTTGCCAGCGGGGATTTCAACTAATTCAAGCGCCATATCGCGAGGGAAGCGGCGCTGGTATTCTTTAAAACCTGTTTCGACCCAATCTGGCATGCGGGTTCCAACTGCGACTAACTGAATCTTCATTACTCAGGCTTTTCTGACCAAAGTTTTTCAAGCTGGTAGAAATCGCGAGTCTGATCTTGCATAACGTGCATGATGACGTCACCTAGGTCTACTAAAACCCATTCACTGCTTTCACGGCCTTCGACACCTAGAATCGTGATGCCGGCACGCTTAGATTCAACCACTAGATTTTCAGCGATTGCTTTTACGTGTGTTTTTGAGTTACCTGTACATACAACCATAAAGTCGGCGATGTTAGATTTCTCTGATACGTCCATTACAACGATATCTTTTGCTTTAAGGTCTTCAACCTTATCGATTACAAATTGCTTTAACTCTGCGCTTTCCACGCTGGTACCCCATTAATTTTAAGACAGCGCGATAGTATAGCAGTATTTCAAATCCAGATTAATAGCTATTGGCATAAATATCTGGGTTTGGTTAGGCTTTAATCTGTTTTCGTTGAGGAGTCGCCTCGATAAAGACGATTGTGTTGAATGTACTCTTGAATTGAAGCAGGGAGTGCGGCAGTTGGCATGATGCCTAGCATCAGTTGCTGTCGTACCTCAGTCGATGAGATATCTTGTTGTGTGATATCAACCATGAAAATCTTACCCGACTTTGCCGATAAGGGAGTGGTGACATCATGAAGCCGTGGCGTTAAGATGTTTTGCATGGGATCCTTGTCGTCAAGCTGCCAGCCCGGACGCTTACAGACTACGAGATGACACAAGTCAAACAGTTGTTGCCACTCATGCCAACGAGTGAAGCTTAAAAATGAGTCCATACCCATGATGAAGTAAAATTCATGCTGAGGATAAATTTTTGTAAGCTGAGTTAATGTCATTGCGCTATAGGAGGGAGTGTCCCGCTTAGCCTCTATATCGCACACTTTGAAGCCACAGTGCTCATTGGCAATAAGTTCTGCCATAGCGAGCCTGGCTTGGCTAGAAACGTGAGTGCCTTGCTTATGGGGCGGGATGTGGTTTGGCATTAACCAAACCTCATCTAAATTGAGTTGCTGCTTTATCTCTTGAGCCGGTCGGATATGGCCAAAGTGGATCGGGTCGAAGGTACCGCCTAAAATGCCTATTTTCATGCTAAGGCCTTTTGCTTAATATCGAGACTAATTTTTATCATTAATCTAATTCTTATTATCAATCTAGGGCGATATGAGCCAGCTTGTTATGGGCCTTGGCATCGAACAATAAGCTGATATGGCTGAGCCCTGTCCAATCTTCTATTCCTTGCTGCTTTAGCTTTAGCTCGATAGCAGAGGTTCCGGCAAGTAAGGTTTCAATATGAGTGAGCTCTAGGCGGTTCAAGGCATTTTGGTAGATAGATTTTCGCTTATCCCAAACACGTAATTTTCCCCAAAGACCTTGTAGAGACTCACGCTTGTCTTGTGCGGTTTTAAGTTGCAACAGCACCGCCAGTTCTTTAAATAACGACCATAGAATAATTGGCATGGCAACGCCTTCGCTTTTTAGCTGCGACAGAATGTGCTGGGCTTTATCTTGTTGGTTGTTGAGCATGGCATCGGTGAGTTGAAACACACTGAAACGTGATTGATCTTCGAAGTACTGGCTTAACTGGTCGCAATCGATTGGCGCTGTCGGGCTCAATAGTTGCAATAACTGCAGCGACTGATCGGCAGCGAGTAAGTTGCCTTCGTAAAGTGCAAACAGCATTTCACGGGGATCCCTTGCTAGGGATAAGCCATAGTGATTGATACGGCCGTCTAACCAGCGCTGAAATTGTGCACCTTCTGGCGTTGCACAAGGCACGTATATGCCTTTAGCATCCAAGCTCTTAAACCATTTACTCTTGGTTTGCTCCGCCGCAAGTTTTGGACCGGTTAAGATTAATAACACATCAGGATTATCCATCTGCATTAGTGACTGCAGCATAGTACTGCCTTCGGTGCCGGGTTTTGCTTGTGGTAGGGTGAGTTCGATAATGCGACGGCTCGAAAACAAGCTCATCGCTTGCCACTGCTCGAACAGTTCATTCCAACTAAAACCGGTTTCTTGGGTCAGTTGGATCTTTTCTTCAAAACCTTGGCGCTTGGCTTCAGCGTGAAGGGCGGCGCGGCTCTGCTCACACAACCAAGGATCGTCACCAAAAATAAGGCAACATTGAGGCAGTGGAGAAAGCTGACGCGCTAACTGATCTGGATAGATCCGCATCAATTAACCTCAGTCGCGGCCAATGTCTGAATAATACGGTCGGCTGCTTGAATGCGCATCTCTTTTAGCAATAGTTCCATTTCTCGGCTTTTTGCTAATGCGGTGCGGGGATCATCGAGGTAATCACGGTGAATCGCGACATCGAAACGTTGTGACTCATCGCCTGGCAATTGCACAGAAAACGTTACTTGATAGATAAGTTCGTATTCGGCCACGTTGCCCGTTGGATAGATAGACAGTGTTGAACGATCTAACGAGTCATTAATGATCCGCAGAGCTGGAAGATCGTCTGCTGGTGCAACGACTGCAATGCGGTTCAAGCGTAATCGCTCACGCACTAGGCGTGTCAGTTCGCTGTATTCGTCTTGGCTGCTAAGACTTAAGGTTTGTAGCTGCTCTGGAATAGAATAGCTACCCTGAAGTCTAAAGCCGCAACCGGCACTGAGCAAAACGCTCAGTGCCAAGGTTGCCAAAAGTATGCGTTTAATTAGCATAAGCTTTGTTTAGTCTTCCTTGTTTACGAAGATTAGTTAGCTACGATATTGAGCAGCTTGCCCGGTACGTAGATAACCTTGCGAACGGTTTTGCCTTCGGTGTGCTTAACCACACCTTCTTCGGCCATACCCGCAGCTTCAACTTCTTCTTTGCTTGCATCTGCTGCAACGGTAATTTTTGCGCGCAGTTTACCGTTAACCTGAACGATGATTAGTTTGCTATCTTCAACCAGAGCAGACTCGTCAACTTCTGGCCAAAGTACTTCTTCAATCGCACCTTGGTTACCAAGCTCGTTCCACAGTACAAAACTTGTGTGTGGAATGATTGGGTAAAGTAGACGAATAACAGCGTTTAATGCTTCTTGCATTAGTGCTTTGTCTTGTTCAGTTTCTGATGGTGCCTTCTGTAGACGGTTCATCAGTTCCATAATAGATGCGATAGCGGTGTTGAACATCTGACGACGTTCGATATCATCACCCACTTTTGCAATCGTCTTATGCAGTTCACGACGTAGTTCTTTTTGCGCTGCGTTAAGTGACTTAACATCAAGCTCAGCAGTTGGGCCGTTAGCAATATGGTCGTGTGCAGTTTTCCACAAACGCTTAATAAAGCGATGCGCACCTTCAACACTCGACTCTTGCCATTCAAGAGTTAGCTCTGGTGGCGCTGCGAACATCATAAATAGACGAACGGTATCGGCGCCGTACTTATCAACCATCTCTTGTGGATCGATACCGTTGTTCTTAGACTTAGACATCTTGCTCATACCGGTGTAAACCAGTTCATGACCTTCGCTGTCTACGGCTTTAACCGTACGGCCTTTGTCGTCAGTTTCTTGTACTGTTACATCTGATGGTGCAACCCAAACGCGAGCACCTTTCTCATTGTTATAGTAGTAAGCATCAGCCAGTACCATACCTTGAGTCAGTAGACGCTTAGCTGGCTCGTTAGAGTTCACTAGGCCAGTGTCACGCAGTAACTTGTGGAAGAAACGGAAGTACAATAGGTGCATACAAGCATGCTCGATACCACCAATGTATTGATCGACTGGCAACCAGTAGTTGGCTTTAGCTGGATCAAGCATTTCATCAGCATGCGGGCTACAGTAACGTGCGTAATACCAAGATGATTCCATAAAGGTATCGAAGGTATCTGTTTCGCGGAATGCTTCTTGGCCGTTAACTGTGGTCTTAGCCCACTCTTTATCTGATTTGATTGGGCTTTGGATACCATCCATAACCACATCTTCAGGCAAAATAACTGGTAGTTGATCTTCTGGTGTTGGCATCACAGTGCCATCAGCCAAAGTCACCATTGGGATAGGTGCACCCCAGTATCGTTGACGTGAAACGCCCCAGTCACGTAAACGGAAGTTCACTTGGCGCTTCCCTTTGCCTTCGGCAGTTAGCTTGGCATCAATTGCATCAAATGCAGCTTGGAAGTCTAGTCCATCAAACTCTGCAGAGTTAAACAGTACACCTTTGTCTGTGTATGCTTCTTCGCTAATATCTACTTCGCCGTCAGCTGGTTTAACAACGGCTTCGATGTTTAGGCCGTACTTTTTAGCAAACTCATAGTCACGTTGATCGTGAGCTGGAACCGACATTACTGCGCCAGTACCGTAGTTCATCAGTACGAAGTTACCTACCCAGATTGGCACTTCTTTGCCAGTGATCGGGTGGATAGCATTAAGACCTGTAGCGACACCTTTCTTTTCCATTGCAGCCATAGCTGCTTCAGTGGTGTCAGCGTTTTTACATTCTTCAATAAACTCAACTAAGGCTGGGTTATTGATAGCCGCTTGCTCAGCTAATGGGTGAGCTGCCGCAATAGCAACATAAGTGACGCCCATTACCGTGTCTGGACGAGTGGTGTAGATATCAAAGCTCTGGTCGCTATCTGCAACCTGGAACGTCATTTCAATACCTTCACTACGACCAATCCAGTTACGCTGCATGGTCTTAACTTGCTCAGGCCACTCTTCTAACGTATCGATGTCGTTAAGTAGCTCTTCTGCGTACTCGGTGATCTTGATGAACCACTGCGGGATCTCTTTTTGCTCAACAGTGGTATCACAGCGCCAGCAGCAACCGTCGATAACCTGCTCGTTTGCAAGTACGGTTTCATCGTTTGGACACCAGTTAACTGAAGAGGTCTTCTTGTACACTAGGCCTTTTTCATAAAGCTTAGTGAAGAACCACTGTTCCCAGCGGTAGTATTCAGGTGTACAAGTGGCGATTTCACGTGACCAGTCATAGCCAAAACCTAGCATTTTTAGCTGGTTCTTCATGTAATCGATATTTTCGTAAGTCCAAGGTGCAGGTGCAGTGTTGTTTTTGATAGCCGCGTTTTCTGCTGGAAGACCGAAAGAGTCCCAACCGATAGGTTGAAGCACGTTTTTACCTTGCAGACGTTGGTAACGAGACACAACATCGCCTATGGTGTAGTTACGTACGTGACCCATGTGCAGTCGGCCCGATGGATACGGGAACATAGAAAGGCAATAGAACTTTTCTTTGTTTTCGTCTTCGGTGACTTCAAATGTTTTTGTGTCTTGCCAGTGCTGCTGCACTTTAGCTTCAATTTCTGAAGGAGTATATTGCTCTTGCATCAATCTATTTCCGGCTATGCCGCCCATTGTTTGATCTAGCGCTATTTCAGCGCGAGTTATATCGGCATAGAATAAACTAGAAGTGAGTCATTAAAAAGGTTCGTTGAAGGAGTATTTACCATGAGTGAACAAAGTACCGCGCTACTTTCGCTTTATGAAGCACTAATTGAGCATATAAAATCTCAATATAAAGATGATAACTCATTGACTGTAAAGAGTTTGTACAAGCAGGTGCAGGTGAGTAAACAATACTTGGCATTAAAGCAACACGCAAAGGAAGAAGAGTTGGCTTTAGTGGAACAATTTTTAAAACGTGACATAGCGAGTTTCTTGCAGGAGCAAAATGCCACCGATCTGAGCCATAGTCCGACCGTTATCACCGTAGAGAACACCTTATGGCACTGGTTGAGTGAAATAACCGATCGCAGTCAAGTAGAATGGCATGAGGTGGCACAGGACTTTAAGCACCACGGGTATTATGAGAGTGGTGAGATTGTTGGCCAAGGTACTATGGTGTGCACGGCCTGCGGTCATGAGTCGAAAATCGAGTTCCCAGGTGTACTTTCAGACTGCACCGAGTGCGATAACAATGAGTTTACTCGCGAAGCATTGGCGCCATAGTATCAAAATCAGTGTTAACATCAGTATCATTAGTTGTTTACTCTTGGGGCTTAACATTAGCCTCAAGCTGAGATAAATCAGCTAACAGCCACCTCGTGCTTTTTACTCTCATGCATGGTGGCTGTAGCTTATCGATACATTCACTGATTGATATTAGTTGCTGCTCATCACTGAAATTTCTTCCTAATTACAGCACCTAGGGCGATTAAAAAGCTCAAGATCAGTACCGGCCACTGACCAATAGTGGTGAACAGTGTGTGCCCCTTCATCAGTTGGATATCAGCAACTAGGACTCCGGCTTCAAACTGCGGCAGTTGCTGCGTAATATTACCTTTCTCATCGACCACGGCTGTCACGCCGTTATTGGTTGCGCGTACTAGCGGTCGCCCGAGTTCTACCGAGCGCATCTGGGCAATCTCCATATGCTGTAGAGGCCCGTTTGAGGTGCCAAACCAAGCGTCATTCGAGACCGTTAGCAGCAGATCGGTATTGTCGTTCATATTGGCGCGAAGTTGCTCTGGGAAAGCGATTTCGTAGCAGATAGCAGGTGAGATCTGATGGCCCACCGCATTGAGATTTGGCTGGGTAAAGTCGCCGCGGTTGAATGAAGACATTGGCAGATTGAAAAACGGTGCTAATGGCCGCAGCAAAGATTCAAAAGGTACAAATTCCCCGATAGGCAATAGATGGTGTTTCTTAAACTCATTACTGCCGTCACCGAGGTAATCTGGTTCTGATTGTTGCTTATGGTTGTAATTGCCTAGCACGATGAGTGAGTTATAGAATTCACTGTTTTGGTAGCCAATAATGCCAGTAATGATTGCTGTATTGTTTAAATTGGCGACTTTATTGGCGTTATAAAGAAATGACTGCACATTGTCATCAACATCGGGAGCTGGAATTGCTGCTTCAGGCCAAATAATCAAGTCGCTATTTAGCAGTTCTGGTCGCGATAGGTCCATATATTTAAGCATGGTTGGCCAAAGCGCATCGGGCTGCCATTTCATGCTTTGAGGAATATTGCCCTGAACTAATGCAACTTTGATGGTTTCACCATTAGGTGTCACTTCTGAGGTCATAGGGGCGACAAAGGTCAGTGCGGTAAATATAGGTACCGCAATGGCGAAGCTCTGCCAGCGTTTAACGGCTAATAGCGCGATGGCTCCCGCTAACAAGGCAACAATAAAGCTTAGGCCTAAGGTACCAAACATGGAGGCGATAGGCTTAAGGGGGCCCTCTGTTTGACTATAACCTGCCCATAGCCAAGGAAAGCCTGTTAATACCCAGCCTCGTGCCCATTCGGTAAGGGTCCAAAGTGCAGGAAATACCAGTAAGTTACGTAGCAGGGACGTCTTCGGTGCAAGCTTTTGCATTAAACACCCCGCAACAGCAGGGTAAAGCGCGAGATACAATGCAAGCAGTGCCATTAAGGCGATTGAGGCGATAAGAGGCATGCCGCCATAGACATCCATGCTGACGTGCACCCAGCTGATCCCGACAGAGAAACAGCCAAAGCCAAAGCTGAGCCAGTATTTAAAAGCTTGTTTAGGTGTTAAATCAGAACTCTGGTGGAGAACAAAGGCCAGCGCAATAAGATAAAGCGGCCAAATAGAATAGGGGGCGAAGGAGAGCGCCGTAATGGCGCCGGCCGTATAGGCCAGCACCAGTTTCGAACGCGGATGATGGGCTAATGCCCGAAATTTATTCAGCATACAGCCTCATCATTGGGTCGTGATAACGTAAGTTAGTTGCTAAGCAACAGTCTCATCATTAGATTGATTGTTATCAGGGAACTTAACTCTAAGTTGGATTAAGCGACGAGTATCGGCGTTAACCACTTTAAACTCGATATCTTGGATCATGACCTTTTCGTCACGTTCTGGTAGGTGGCCAAATGCATGGGAAACCATACCACCAACGGTATCGAATTCTTCATCACTAAACTCGGTACCGAATGCTTCATTGAAGTCATCGATTGGAGTGAGTGCTTTCACCATGAATACTTGCTTACTGACTTGCTTGATTTCAGTCTCTTCTGCAGAGTCATGGTCAAACTCATCTTCGATATCACCTACGATCTCTTCGAGAATATCCTCAATTGTCACTAGGCCCGACACTCCACCGTACTCATCGACAACAATCGCCATATGGTAACGCTGAGAGCGGAACTCTTTTAGTAACACATCAACACGCTTACTCTCAGGAACAACGACAGCTGGACGGATTACTTGACGTAATTCGAACGGTTTTTCGTTGTTTTTAAAGCCATACTGAAGCAAGTCTTTCGCAAGCAAAATGCCTTCGATATGATCTTTGTCTTCATTGACTACTGGAAAACGAGAGTGTGCTGAACCGATCACGGTAGAAAGCACTTCTTCTACTGTGTCATCAATCTGGATTGCGACAATCTGCGCACGTGGGATCATAATATCCCGTACACGAAGATCGGACACTTCTAGAACACCTTTGATCATTTCACGGGTGTCTTCGCTGATCACTTCGCGTAGCTCTGCATCACGAATTACGTCAACCAAGTCTTCGCGATTTTGTGGTTCGCCCTGGAACAACTGACTTACTTTCTCTAACCAGCCCTTCTTGTGGGCGTTAGTACTCGGTGGGATATCGTCACTCATAGTGTTTTCTTGACTCTTTTGAGCCAATTATTGCTCCTTATAAGGATTAGTATAACCAAGGTTTTCAATTAGTTGAGTCTCTAGTGACTCCATCTCTTCGGCCTCGGAATCGTCAATATGATCATACCCTAGCAGATGGAGACAACCATGTACAACCATGTGTGCCCAATGTGCGAGTAGGGGTTTATTTTGATCAATTGCTTCTTGCTTAACAACCTCAGCACAAATCACTAAATCGCCTAGTAGCGGTAGCTCAATGCCCGGTGGTGCTTCAAACGGGAAAGACAAAACATTGGTAGGTTTGTCTTTGCCACGGTAAGTCTTGTTTAATTCTTGGCTTTCTTCAACGTCGACAATACGAATCGTTAATTCTGCCTCACTCATAGTATCTCTGAGTGCGGTTTTTACCCAAAGTTCAAGTTCTGCTTGCGACGGCAGCTCAAATCCTTCAACGGCAACTTGTACATCAAGATCGATAACCATCTGACTATCACTCATGGGTGGCTGTTTCCTGTAATTGGTATTGGCTATCTTTATTGCCTTTACTCGATTGCGCTTTTAACTCGAACGCTTCATAAGCCTCGACGATGCGTGCCACAACGGGGTGACGTACCACATCTTTTGCTTGGAAGAAGTTAAAACTAATTTCATCCACTTCTCCTAATACTTCAATTGAATGGCGTAGGCCAGACTTTTGATGCTTAGGTAAGTCTATCTGGGTAATATCCCCTGTGATCACCGCGCGAGAATTGAAGCCAATACGGGTCAGGAACATCTTCATCTGCTCAACGGTGGTATTTTGGCTCTCATCGAGAATGATAAAGGCATCATTTAACGTTCGGCCGCGCATATAAGCAAGCGGCGCGACTTCAATAACATTGCGCTCAATTAAACGCTCAACCTTTTCAAAACCCATCATCTCAAACAGTGCATCATAAAGCGGGCGTAAGTAAGGATCGACTTTCTGGCTTAAGTCGCCAGGTAGAAAACCGAGCTTCTCACCGGCTTCAACCGCTGGGCGTGTAAGCAAGATACGGCGCACTTCTTGGCGCTCTAACGCATCGACTGCAGCGGCTACCGCAAGGTAAGTTTTACCTGTACCTGCTGGACCAATACCAAAGGTAATATCGTGAGTGACGATATTACGTACATAATCACTTTGATTCGGATTACGCGGTTTAATTACGCCACGCTTAGTCTTAATGTATAACTCGCTCTCATCACGAGGTGCTTCCATATCCAGTGCTATCGCCTCTTGGATGGCGATATGAACGGCATCAGGCTCAAGATCCGGTGTGCTGCCTTTAAGCGGCTGAGTCTCGATATAGAGATCTTTTAACAGATTATTGGCTGTCAAACAGTTTCGCGGCGTACCGACAATTTGAAAGTGATTATTTCGGTAGCTGATCTCAACGCCAATACGGCGCTCTAACTGCTTGATATTGTCATCAAACGGGCCACAAAGCGAAGCGAGTCTACGTGTTTCTGCTGGCTCTAAATACAGGTTGAGCGTGGTTAACTTGTTTGACAAAAAATCACTCCATTAATCTAGGTCTGGTTATACGCTAATAGTGCTAGTTTACGAGCCATATTCAATAATTGCGAATGCTATTTTCTATCTGTTACTAAGAAGAAAAAAGCGGCATCTCAGGATGCCGCCTTTAGCGTGTTTAATCTCAGTGGTATTTTCGGCTTAAGCTGGCTTAAACTGAGTCACACCTAGGTCATCATCTTGCTTATATTTAGCCATGATGTCCGATGGGCGCAGGTCGCGACGCAGATCCATTTCATTTTCGCCGCGAATAAATACGCCGCGTAGAGAATTGGTATATACGTCAACAATCTCAACATCAACAAACTTACCGATATGCTCATGCAAGCCTTCAAAGTTAACCACACGGCTGTTTTCAGTGCGGCCGCGAAGTTCCATTGGGTTCTTAACTGATGGACCTTCAACTAAGATGCGCTGAACAGTACCGACCATTTGACGGCTATAGCGCATGGCTTGTTGAGTGATACGGTCTTGTAAGATAGCAAGACGCTCTTTTTTCTCATCTAGACTAACGTCATCAGGAAGATCCGCGGCTGGGGTACCTGGACGTGCGCTATAGATAAAGCTAAAGCTATGGTCAAACTGGATGTCTTCAATCAACTTCATGGTGTCAGCAAAGTCTTGCTTAGACTCACCAGGAAAACCGATGATGAAGTCAGAGCTGATTAGGATATCAGGACGAGCTTTACGTAAACGGCGAATAATCGACTTGTATTCGATTGCCATGTGTCCACGTTTCATCTGTGTCAGGATCAAGTCTGAACCTGATTGCACTGGCAAGTGCAAGAAGCTCACTAGTTCTGGGGTGTCTTCATACACATCAATGATGTCTTGTGTGAATTCAATTGGGTGGCTGGTGGTAAAGCGTAAACGGTCGATACCATCGATAGCCGCCACGTAACGTAAAAGTTCTGCAAAGGTACAGATTTCATCGTCGTGGGTTGCACCACGATAAGCGTTTACGTTTTGGCCAAGTAAGTTAACTTCACGTACGCCTTGCTCTGCTAGCTGGGCGATTTCAAGGATCACATCGTCTAATGGACGGCTAACTTCTTCACCACGAGTGTAAGGCACTACGCAGAAAGAGCAGTATTTGCTACAGCCTTCCATAATCGATACGAAAGCACTCGGGCCTTCGGCACGAGGTTCTGGAAGACGGTCAAACTTCTCCACTTCAGGGAAGCTCACGTCGATAACGGCTTTCTTACCGTCTTTGATCTGGTCGATCATTTCAGGCAAACGATGCAAGGTCTGCGGACCAAAAATAAGATCGACGCACTGAGCACGTTCTTTAATTGCCTTACCTTCTTGTGAGGCAACGCAACCACCAACGCCGATAATCAGCCCTGGTTTTTTATCTTTTAATGTTTTCCAGCGCCCTAGCTGATGAAACACTTTCTCCTGTGCTTTCTCACGAATCGAGCAGGTATTTAAAAGCAGCACGTCAGCTTCTTCAGCATTGTCTGTTAATGTGTAACCTTCGTATTCATCAAGAAGATCAGCCATCTTAGATGAGTCATACTCATTCATTTGACAGCCCCAAGTTTTAATATGGAGTTTTTTACTCATCAATCTGTATCACTCTAGAAGCACCGAAAAAATAGCGCGACATTTTAACGCCTAAGTTAGCCTGTGGCTAGCATTTAGCCGCTATTAAAGTGAAATTATTCGGCAGACTTTACTCTGTTGCTTGTCAATATGCCTTCAGCTGGCTTCAGTGCTGTGGTGACAGTGTCGGTGATAATGCCATGTGACTTAGCCATTTGCATGCTAGTCATTCTGGCTTGCAGCTGAATTTCCATTCTAATTTGCTGATTGAAGGCCAGCAGAGTCTCTGTCGTATATTGATACACTGCATACTCAATCGGGGTTCGGTAAGTGACAGTGATGTGTTCCATCTGGTCGTCGTTACTATTGGCGTAGCTTATCGATGGCATTATTAACGCTGCTGATAGTACGGCGAAGGCAATTGTCTTCATAATATCCTCACTCATTTCTCTATGTTTGTTTCATTAGATAGCTTGAGTGTATGGCAAGGTTTATAGCTCAGCTTTGCGGTTTGTAAGCAGGTGTGAGGAAAACCAAGTTTAGACACATTTGCACACGTTAGAGTGAGATATGACATCAAACGACATATTTAGCTGAGTTTGGTTTACAAACTTAACCAAGGGATATGCCGCTTCGCTTCAAATAGTACAAACTTTCTTAGATAAAGCCTCCAATCACGTTGCTCTTTAGGTGTAAACTCACAAACAATAGTGATTCCAGTTGTCAGGAGACAGGTAGCAGTGGAACAGACAAATAGTAAATCGAGTCTATATGATGCGGTGGTTGTCGGTGGCGGTATGGTCGGCGCTGCGACAGCGATAGGTCTTGGGCAGCTTGGATTAAAGGTTGCGGTAATCGAAGCGTTTGCTCCAAAGGCTTATGACAGTGAACAGCCACTGGATCTACGTGTATCCGCTATCAGCGCCGCTTCGGAAGCGCTGCTTGAGCGCCTTGGCGCTTTGGCTGGGCTCGATTCGATGCGTAAAGTCGCTTATAAAGGCTTGGAAACATGGGAGATGGATGGCTGTATCACTCGTTTTCATAGCGACCAGATCGGCACCTCTCATTTAGGTCATATCGTTGAGAACCGTCTGATCCAACTTTCGCTGTGGCAGCGTCTGCAGCAACTAGAGAATGTCAGCTTATTCTGCCCGGTTAAGATTTCAGATATGTCTCGCAACCCTCTTCAGGATTTCATTGAAGTACAGCTTGATAATGGCGATGCATTACAGGCTCGCTTATTAATTGGTGCCGATGGCGCGAACTCTATGGTACGTCAGTGGGCTAATATCGGTATCACAGGTTGGGACTATGCTCAGTCAGCTATGCTGATTAATATTGAAACCGCCTGTGAAGAGCAAGATGTCACCTGGCAACAGTTTACACCAAGCGGGCCTCGCTCATTATTGCCATTACCGGGTAACAATGCCTCATTAGTCTGGTATGACGACGCCAACAGAATTGCTCAACTGAGCCAACTTAACAACTCAGCATTAAAGGCGCAGATAGATCAATATTTTCCAGAGCGTTTAGACAGACATTTCAGCGTTGTCGATAAGGCAAGCTTCAAGTTGACTCGACGACATGCGCAGACCTATTACCGGGATAACTTGGTGATCTTAGGTGATGCAGCCCATACAATTAATCCACTCGCAGGCCAGGGGGTTAACTTAGGGTTTAAGGATGTCGATGCTTTGATTAATACCATAGCAGGGCATATTGAGGATACAAACGGCTGGTGGAAGGCTCAAGTGTTAGCTGAGTATCAGCGAAGCCGATACCGTGATAATCAGTTGATGATGTCGACTATGGATTTGTTTTACGCAAGTTTCAGTAATGACATTCTGCCACTTAAGCTTCTGCGAAATAGTGCACTAAAACTTGCCAACATCGACAGTCCAATTAAAAAGCAGGTACTTAAGTACGCAATGGGCTTTTAGTTGATCTTGATTGTGAGATAAAAAACCGAGTGCCAAACACTCGGTTTTTTTATCGCGGTTAGCCGAGAATCAACTCTATTCATCGGATAGCGATATTAAACAGAGCCCTGCTCGATAGCTTGAGTAGCACATTAAAATAATGGAAATTTGCGTATAATTTGTTGGCAGGCTATTTGAGTGCTAAAATGTCGCGTTTTTAATTTTGCTGCTGAGGGGTTAACTCGGCGACAAAACGTAAATTAGGCAATAACAGACTGGGTACTATGAGCAATATAAAACTGATTGTTGGGCTTGCAAACCCCGGCGCACAGTATGAACGGACTCGCCATAATGCAGGTGCGTGGTACGTTGAGGAACTCGCTAGAGTCTGTGGTGCCACTTTAACATTGGACAGTAAATACTTCGGCATGACGGCGAGAGTGACGCTGCATGGTAAAGATGTACGTCTATTAATACCGACGACCTTTATGAATTTAAGCGGTAAGTCGGTAGGGGCGTTAGCGAACTTTTTTCGCATCGCACCGGAAGAAATATTAGTCGCACACGATGAGCTAGATATGCCACCGGGTGTTGCAAAGTTTAAGTTGGGCGGTGGTCACGGTGGTCATAATGGTCTTAAAGATATCATTGCAAAACTTGCTAATGATAAAGGCTTCTACCGATTACGCATTGGCATAGGTCATCCTGGTGATAAGAGTCAGGTGAGCAATTATGTGCTAAGTAAGGCCTCACCAACGGATCAAGAGCTGATGGACGCTGCGATTGATGAAGCGGTACGTTCGACAGAAGTCTTGTTCAACCAAGATATGGCAAAGGCGATGCATAGACTGCATTCTTTTAAAGCATAAACAAGTGCTTGGAGCAAAGCTTCAAGTCATTCATTGATATTAAAGGTAACAATATGGGTTTCAAATGTGGCATCGTAGGCCTGCCAAACGTTGGTAAATCAACACTTTTCAACGCACTAACTAAAGCTGGTATCGAAGCGTCAAACTTCCCGTTCTGTACAATTGAACCTAACACAGGCGTTGTTCCTGTACCGGATCCACGTTTAGACGCATTGGCTGAAATCGTAAAGCCTGAGCGTATATTGGCTACAACGATGGAGTTCGTTGATATCGCAGGTCTAGTTGCTGGTGCATCTAAAGGTGAAGGTCTAGGTAACAAGTTCCTAGCTAACATCCGTGAAACTGATGCGATTGGTCATGTTGTTCGTTGTTTCGAAGATGACAACATTGTTCACGTTGCTAATAAAGTGGATCCTGCAAGTGATATCGAAGTGATTAACACTGAACTAGCGCTAGCAGACCTTGATTCATGTGAGCGTGCTATTACACGTCAAGCTAAACGCGCTAAAGGCGGCGATGCTGAAGCTAAGTTTGAAGTGGCCGTACTTGAAAAAATGCGTCCAGTATTAGACGAAGGCAAAATGCTTCGCTCTATGGAGCTTACTAAAGAAGAGCTAGCAGCGATTGGCTACTTAAACTTCCTAACACTTAAGCCAACAATGTACATTGCTAACGTGGCTGAAGATGGGTTTGAGAATAATCCACATTTAGATACTGTTAAAGCACTTGCTGCTGAAGAAAATGCAGTTGTTGTTGCTGTGTGCGCTGCTATTGAGTCTGAGCTTGCAGAAATGGACGCTGAAGACCGTGAAGAGTTCATGGCAGATTTAGGTCTAGAAGAGCCTGGTCTTGATCGCGTTATTCGCGCAGGTTACGACTTGTTGAGCCTACAAACTTACTTTACTGCTGGTGTAAAAGAAGTGCGTGCTTGGACTGTAAGAATTGGCGCTAGCGCTCCACAGGCTGCTGGTGTTATTCATACTGATTTTGAACGTGGTTTTATCCGCGCTCAAGTTATGGCTTACGATGACTTCATTACTTATAAAGGTGAAGCTGGCGCGAAAGAGGCGGGTAAGTTACGCGTAGAAGGTAAGACCTATACCGTAAAAGATGGCGATGTAATGCATTTCCTATTTAACGTATAAGCTTAACGGTGCGTTAATAACAAACGGCGACTTATTATAGTCGCCGTTTTTGTATCTAAGATTTGCCCGCCTATGATAACTGCTTAGGCGAACATTACTTGCTTGGGTGACGTAGGTAACTTGATAAGAGTCGATAACTTGGCTGGTGTGGTTACTTTAGCTGAAATATAGAAGTATATAAGCTAAGTTTGTATCGGGTTGTGATATAAAGTCCTCGATATAAAACTGCTGTTTGGGTCGATAAAAGTGTAGCAGAGCAATCTAACCCAGTTGGCTTGGCAAATAAAATTCACTGTCTTGGGTATGTTTGTGATTAAAGAACGCTAAGTTTCGTATATAAAAGCGACTTTTTTGGGCGTCTGTTGCTCAGTTTGGTGAACTTATCGCCGAACAATGCTGTTTCGTTAAGTTTGCAGAAAAAAGCAGTTGACCTGATTAACCCGAATAAGCATAATACGCCCCGTTCCCCAGACAGGGGGCTGTAAAGAAAGATGGCAATGTAGCTCAGCTGGTTAGAGCACAGCACTCATAATGCTGGGGTCGCAGGTTCAAGTCCCGCCATTGCTACC
>NZ_CANMIO010000031.1 GCF_947497935.1 uncultured Shewanella sp. | reverse complement strand
TGTTTACCTTCTTGGGATTGCTAGCTGACCTTATCTGACTTTGTTTATAAGCTTTTCTCAATATTTTCTAGTAAGCCCAAAAGTAAATTCCACCGTCACGCTTGATCTGTTTACCTTCTTGGGATTGCTAGCTGACCTTATCTGACTTTGTGTATAAGCTTTTCTCAATATTTTCTAGTAAGCCCAAAAGTAAATTCCACATCCACGCTTGATCTGTTTACCTTCTTGGGATTGCTAGCTGACCTTATCTTAAAAACTCTCTTAAAAAGTAAATTCCACATCCACGCTTGATCTGTTTGTCTGCTTGGGGTTGCTAGCTGACCTTTATAAATAACCCCAAAAGTAAATTCCACATCCATGCTTGATCTGTTTACCTTCTTGGGATTGCTAGCTGACCTTTATAAATAACCCCAAAAGTAAATTCCACATCCATACTTGATCTGTTTATCTTCTTGGGATTGCTAACTGACCTCTTCTTAAAGACTCCCTTAAAAAGTAAATTCCACCTGCATGCTTGATCTGTTTGTCTGCTTGGGGTTGCTAGCTGACCTTATCTAAAGATCACCTTTTTAAAAACACAAAAAGCAAATTCTACATCTATGCTTGCTCTGTTTGTGTTCTTGAGACTGTTAGTTTCAGATACAAAAAAAGCCCCTATTTAGGAGCTTTCTATTCATTAATACTATCAGTCACTAATTGTCGGTTAGCGGCAAAACTTCACGATAAGGTTCGTAGTTTTGATAGGTTTTAAGTCGCTGCTTGAACTCTACTGTTTTACTTTGATCTGCACTCAAATTTAAGGCTTCTATCGCTTTTTGCTGGGTCGAAATAGCGGCATCAAAATCACCTATTTCAGCATAAGCCGCGGCGAGATTATCCAAGTTTGTCGGATCTTGCTCATTCGACTCTAGTAATGCCAAAGATAACTCTAGTGCTTTATTACCGTTACGATATTGTGCTTCTGGACAAGTCGCCAGAATCCAAGCCACATTACCTAGAGAAATCATATCACCCACGGCGTTAAACTGTTCGACAGCCTTTCCGCAATTGCGCTCAATTCCTTGGCCGCCAGCGGCATAAATAAAGCCCAGTCTAAAATTTGCCCACTTGCTTCCTTGTTTGCTTAACTCACTATACCACTGCTCTGCAGTCGAAAGATCTCTCTTTATTAAGCTACCTTCAAAAGCCAGATCTGCTATCGTTTGCTGAGCTTTTGCATGTCCAAGCTGGGCGGCATCGGTGAGCCACTGCACACCCAAGTCTCGATTTTGTGAGACAAAACGACCAGATAAGTACATTAAACCCAATAGGTATTGAGCGTCCTTGTCACCTTGAGTCGCTTTTAGTTGGATATGTGCGAGGCGACTTGCCTCTTCTGCGCCTTTAGGTTGTGGGATCGAAAATGCACTAGCTCCGCTGCTGACAGCTAAACACAAGACCACAACAGTATTTAAAATCCAAGGTCTACAATTCACGATGGGCTCCTACAACGCATAAAAAATGACTAAAAACATGAAGAATCGTTATCAGCCTCTTTATATTATTCTGCCTCAAGTTAGCCAGAAATAAGCCAGAATGTCGAGTGTAAATACCACATAATTAATAATGAGAATTGTTTTTATTGGTAAATAACTCTAAGTTTGACGCATAAAATATACACAGAAATGCAACCCAGCTTTCATTCAAGGGAATGAGATTGTAACAAGATGTGATATAAGCCTAATTGTTAACTCAACAATAAGGCTTAGCTGCGGATTCAGTTGACATATATTGCTAATGTATCAGAATACGTATATCTAAATGGCTAGGAGGCTTTGAGCGAGTAAGTCTAAACTAAGACTTCTATCATGGTTTTAATAGCTTAATTGACGTAAGATGCTTAATTAGCATATTCTTACATTTATAATGTAATCAGCCGAGGAACATAGGCATGGCTCTGATTGGAAAGCCAAAACCAGATCCAACTTTGGAATGGTTTTTATCACACTGTCACATTCATAAATATCCAGCCAAAAGTACTTTGATCCACGCTGGTGAAGATTCAGATACGCTTTACTACATAGTAAAAGGTTCTGTTGCCGTCTTGATTAAAGACGAAGAAGGTAAAGAGATGATTCTTTCTTACCTTAACCAAGGCGACTTTATCGGTGAGCTAGGTCTATTTGAAGAACAAGCAGAACGCACTGCATGGGTTCGCGCTAAGCAAGCTTGTGAAATTGCTGAAATCTCTTACAAGAAGTTCAAGCAATTAATTCAAGTTAACCCAGAAATCTTGATGAAGCTTTCATCACAGATGGCTTACCGCCTACACAGCACAAGCCAGAAAGTAGGTGATCTTGCTTTCCTTGACGTTGCTGGAAGAATTGCACAAACATTGCTTCACCTTGCAAAGCAGCCAGATGCAATGACGCATCCAGATGGCATGCAGATCAAGATCACTCGTCAAGAGATTGGCCAGATTGTTGGTTGTTCTCGTGAGACTGTTGGTCGTATCTTGAAAATGCTTGAAGAACAAAATCTTATCCAAGCACATGGCAAAACTATTGTGGTTTACGGAACACGATAAGTCAGTATTAAGCTCGGTTTAAGACAGCTTCTATAAAGTGGCCTGAGATTATCTCAGGCCATTTTTTTATTAGGAGTTCAGTGTGAAACTAGCATTATATCTATGCCTTATGGCTGCGATGCTACACTTACCTGCAGCGGTCGCTAATCAAAAAATTGAAGTTCAACACTATGAAGCGCAGACCTTAGTCAAAAGCGGTCAAATCCTCTCCCTTGACCTCACTCTTAGTAGTATCCAAGCCATGTGCCATGGCAAACTCATTGATGCTCACTTATATCAACACCATGGTAAGTGGCGCTATGAAGTGCAAATTCGCACCCTAAAAGGTCAACTCGTTGAGCTAGTACTCGACGCCAGCACAGGGCAACTGGCTAAGCCAACCCAGCTTCCTGCCAGTTGTAACGCCAAACAAGTTTAATAATGACTTAAGAATCAAATCTAATTGCACTGATCTGGTACTTTTGGGTTAACATGACCTAACTCTGTAAAACGCCTTTCACTCTACTAGGCATCATTGAGAGCATCCTATGAAATTACTTCTTGTTGAAGACAACACCTTATTAGTCGAAGAGCTAGTAAAACAGCTTAAACAAGCTGGTTATGTTACAGACAGCACTGATAGAGTCAGTGAGGCTGATTACCTAATCAAAGAAACCAATTACGACTGCGTCATTCTCGATATCGGCCTGCCGGACGGTAATGGCCTAGAGCTGCTTGAAAGCTGGCGTGAGCAAGGTATTCACACTCCAGTGATTATGCTTACAGCAAGAAGCCAATGGCATGAAAAAGTTGAAGGCTTTAACTCTGGCGCCGATGATTATTTAGGCAAACCGTTCCATACCCAGGAGTTATTGGTTCGTATTCAGGCGCTAATTCAGCGTGCACACGGCAAGGCTAACACTCCGAACAAGCAGCTCACTTATGCAGGTGTAGCCCTCGATGAGGGACAGCAATCGGTGACAGTAGGCGAGCAGACGTTCGAGCTTACAGCCATGGAGTTTAGATTACTTAAAATCTTCCTTATGTCGCCTAAAAAGCTGTTATCTAAAGCTCAACTGACCGATAAGCTTTATCAATTTGATGATGAGAAAGAGAGTAATGTGGTTGAGGTTTATGTGACCCACCTACGTAAAAAACTGGGTAAAACGGCTATCGAGACTCGTCGCGGCCAAGGGTATATCTTTCACGGCCTAACTCAATGATCTCAATCCGCACCAAGCTAAGCCTGTGGTTAACAGGCTTAGTGGTGATCGCCACTGCCGTGGGGATTATCTTTTTCGAGTCAATGCTACGCCAAGCCTTCCACGACTCGATCATCGCCAGATTACAAGAAGATCTGCAGCAAGTTTTGCTTGCCACTCACCTCGAAGATAGCACCTTTAGTATCGACGAGAGTCAGCTTTCCAGTTTCTATCGTCCTGTTTACTCAGGACGTTATTATCAGCTCGATCTGCCTGAGCAAGAGTTAAGGTCACGCTCTTTATGGGATCAACGCCTCGAAGTGGTGGATCTGGAGAAAGGTGAAACTCGGGCCTGGCAGACTAAAGGACCACAAAATCATGATATTCAGCTACTCTCTATCGGTTTAAAGTCAGACACGTCAGGGATCAGCGCCACACTAACCGTTGCTCAGGATCTGAGTATTGGCCGAAAAGTATTCTCCGAGGTCTATGGCACTAAACTCATCGTAAACCTCGCCATGTTGCTGGCGATGATCACAGGGATCTTCTTGGTACTACGCCAGTCTTTTAAACCCGTTAACCAGATGAAAGATACCCTAGCTAAGCTACGTGAAGGAGAAATTTCCTCTTTCGATCTCAACTCTATTCCGCTCGAGTTGCAGCCACTAGCGAAAAACTATAATGAGTTACTCGCCTATTCCAGCAAGCAGATAGAACGCAGTCGCAATAACTTGGGAAACTTAAGCCATGGGCTAAAAACCCCACTGGCCGTAATGCAACAGCAAGTCGAAGCGCTGTATTTAAAAGAGCCTGAGTCGGCCGACGCGTTACAGAAGCAACTCGATTTGGTGCATAAGATGATTGAGCGTAAGTTAGCTGCGGCGCGGATCACTGGCGACATGCTACCTGCGGCGCAGATGCAATTGCCCAAAGATCTCGAAGACTTAGCTCTGACTCTAAATAAGGTTCACCGCACCAAATCGATTCATTGTCGCTTCAATATCCCAAGCGCTATTACTAGGCTGCCGATGCATCGAGAAGATGGTATGGAGTTACTGGGTAATCTACTCGATAACGCTTATAAGTGGGCAAACTCAGAAATCAGGATCTGTATTAGCAATCATGATCAGCAGCTTAAGTTGAGCATAGAAGACGATGGCCCTGGAGTTGAGACTGAAGAGTTAGCGCTATTGACCCATAGGGGTAAGCGACTCGATGAAGCTACCATGGGGCACGGCTTAGGCTTATCAATCGTTAAAGATATTGCCGAGCAGTACAAGATTGAACTTAAGTTTGAACACAGCCAGAGCCTATCAGGCCTGAAAGTGACCTTACTGTTTTAATACTGCATCAATTAAGCATGACTCACCCACAAAAAAGCCGGACTCAAATCCGGCTTTTTTACGTATTAGCGTAGGAACTAACCGTTGACGTTTGTGCTTTCGAAGATCTTATCAGCAGAGGCAGCCACAAAGCCTGTGTAAAGCTCTCCGTCCGCTTTAGGATAGCGCAAGGCAAACTCATAAAAACAGCTAGGAATGTTAATCACAGCGTCTGAGAAGCTAACTGAGATCTTATCAGCCATAGTCGAAGACTGTTCGAGTAACACTTCGCTACTACCTTTGACTTCTCCGCCAGATGCATTCAACACAAAACCCGCCGCTTTTAAGGCATCATTCACCTCAAAAATAGTGTCAAAGCCTGCTAAGTGATTAATCGACACGGTAAAGTGATTAGCTCGGTAGCCAAAAGCGGCAACCCAAGCAGCATACTCACTCTCGGCTAATAAGGCTTCATAGGTCTGAGTATCTAGTCCCCAGTGACGACCTGAGTACAAGAAGTTATCGGCTGTCGTTGCAGCAGTATCAATCTGCTCAATCAAGCCTTTAACGGTTGATTGCAGCTCATCGCTAAATTCTTCGACTAATAGCTCTGAGATAAACACTTTAGGCTGTGTACTGTCTGGGTGCTCAAAATGTTTAGCATTTAGCTTCTTGGCTTCAAACTTATAGTCTCCACAGGCGACATAGCCGATCGACTCGAAATGCTTAGCCAATACTTCAAGGTTAACCTTGGCAATATTAAAGGTTCTAAGTGCAATATGATCATTAATAATCGCACTGCCTTTCGACAACAGCTGATGAACCTTAGCCGCCGAAGGCGTCATTTCGATATAGTCTTGCCACAGTGCTTCAAATAGCTCGTTTACATTCGTGTGCATTGTTAACTCCTTTACGCCAGCGTGTCACCTGCTTGTTTATTAGTCTATTTAGGCCACGCGGCTGTACACGTTTTAGGGATACTGCTTGCTTGTTTTGTCGTAATAAACAAAAGGGAAGCGCCCCGAGCGCTTCCCTTTCGATTTGTGCCTAAGGTTAAATACTCAAACCCGGACTCAATGTGGCTGGCAGACTGACCGCATCGGCTTCAACAGAAGCGACAGGATATGCACAGTAGTCGGCGGCGTAGAACGCACTCGCTCTGTGGTTACCCGATGCACCGACACCACCAAATGGTGCAGCGCCTGAAGCGCCTGTGATCTGCTTGTTCCAGTTAACGATACCTGCACGAATACGAGCAAGGAAATAGTCATAATCTTCGCGACTATCAGCCAAAATACCTGCCGATAGACCATAACGCGTCGCGTTAGCTAGCTTAATAGCCTCATCAAAGTCGCTATAACGTACCACTTGTAACAGTGGACCAAAGTACTCTTCATCTGGTAGCTCGATAACGTCTGTCACATCGATAAGGCCTGGTGAAACTAAGCCTGTTCCCGCTTCAAGATGAGTTAATTCAACTAGGACATTACCGCCAAGGTTTACTAGGTTACGCTGCGCTTCAACCATGCCTTTTGCTGCTGTCTCTGAGATCATAGATCCCATAAATGGTTGAGGCTGTGCATTCCAAGGACCGACTTGAATTTGCTTAACCGCTGCAACAAGTTGCTCAAGTAATGCGTCACCTGCAGCGCCTTTTTCTACATAGAGGCGGCGCGCACAGGTACAGCGCTGGCCAGCAGAAATATAAGCAGACTGAATGATGTCGTGCACGGCGGCTTTAGTATCGGCCACGTCTTTGATGATAAGCGGGTTGTTTCCACCCATCTCTAGCGCCAAGATCTTGCCAGGATCGCCTGCATACTGTTGATGCAAAATATGACCTGTACGAGAGCTACCCGTAAAGAATAGACCGTCAATTTGCGGGTGAGCAGCAAGTGCCTTACCCGTTTCGACTTCGCCTTGAACTAGGTTAATCACGCCTTTCGGTAGACCGGCCTTTTCCCAAAGTTTAAGCATTAGCTCGGCAACTTTAGGCGTTAGTTCTGATGGCTTAAATACCACTGTATTACCCGCAAGCAATGCTGGCACTATGTGACCATTAGGTAAGTGGCCTGGGAAGTTATATGGGCCAAACACAGCAACCACGCCATGTGGCTTATGACGCAGTACTGCGCGGCCTGCCGGCGTGTCATTCTCAGTGGTGCCTGTACGCTTGTTATAAGCGGCAACAGATAGACCAATTTTACCTATCATGGCGCCCGCTTCTGTCGCGGTTTCCCACTGCGGTTTACCGGTTTCTTGAGCGATCACTTCCGCCATCTCGGCCTTATTAGCTTCGAGCTGATCGCGATACGCTTCG
Source organism: uncultured Shewanella sp. (assembly GCF_947497935.1). Taxonomy (GTDB): domain Bacteria; phylum Pseudomonadota; class Gammaproteobacteria; order Enterobacterales; family Shewanellaceae; genus Shewanella. The sequence continues at coordinate 23,529 of NZ_CANMIO010000031.1, read as the reverse complement.
ACGATGGCAAGACGCGCATCAAAGCCCAGCATAAACCAATCAAATTGGGCGTTACGTGCCGCATCGACGGCGATACCAACTTGCTCTGGTGTAGCGGTTTTACTGTTCCAGATCACTTCTTGGTTGGCTGGGTTAATTGATGTCACTTCGTGACCTAGGCCTTCAACCCACTTACCTTCAATAAATTGTGTCATTTTCTATTCCTACATTGGCAAGACGCGGATCTGCTCACCCTCTGCGACCATTAGGCCCTCTGCAGTTTGGGGATCTAAGATCACGACGTCACTGTCGTCGACTACGGCTAAATTGACTGCTGTAGCACGGTAATTAGCTAACTGGGTATTTGAAACTATGTAGCTTGTGGCATCGCTTGGCGTCTCACCGATAGTAACGGTTAGCAAACGGCTCTCACGTACGGAGCGAATATCATGTAGCTGACACTCGACCGTAGGGCCTGCATCGAAAATATCGACATAACCACGACACCTAAAGCCTTCCGCTTGTAACAGATTAAGTGCTGGGCGGGTATTAGCGTGCACTTCACCAATCACTTTCTGCGCTTCTTTAGGCAGTAGACATACATAGACAGCATTTTTGGGCATCATCTCTGCCATAAATGCTTTTTGGCTCAATCCTGACAGGTAATCAGCCTGAACAAAGTCGATACCTAAGAAGTGCTCTTGTAACCAACCATAGAAAGGTGAGTTACCTTCGGCATCGCTTTCACCACGCATCTCGGCGATCACAGTGTCACCGAATCGCTCAGCGTGTTGCGCCAGAAACAGGAACCGGCTTCTTGAGAGCATGCGACCATTGTTGTTTTTACGGTAACTACTGCGTAAAAACAGTGTGCAAAGCTCAGCAGCGCCAGTGTAATCGTGGCAAAGAGTTAAGGTTTCAACCTCATTACGCACACCAATCTGCTCAGAGTAGTAAACTTCAGTACCTAGTCGATAATGGTAAAAGGCATCTTCCATCCCAACAGCAGCTTCAATACCGCATGTACCGACAACTTCGCCGGTTTCAGTATCTTCAAGCACCATCAAATAGCCTTCGTCAAAAGGCTTATCGATCTGCTTGGTAAATGATGCTTCGACTCGAGCAATCTTGCTTCTCAGTAGGTCAGCATTCACAGGTAGTGATGTGAATCCATGTCCCGACTCTTCTGCAATTTGATATAGGGCATCAAAGTCAGTCGTTCGGATTGGACGTATAACTAGCATCTAGGAGTCTCCTCACTATCACTTGGCGTTAATTGTCTGTCTTATCAATAGGTGACAAGTACAGGCCAATAAACGCTCAAGTTATCCTAAAGACAAAAAAAGGAGCGCTATCACAGATAACACTCCGTTTGGCCTTTAGGCTTTGACAACTTTAGCGACTGCACGCTCAAAACGCACTAGACCTTCGGCGATATCGGCTTCAGGGATCACTAGAGATGGGGTGAAGCGAATCACGTTTGCACCAGCAACTAGGCTCATTACGCCTTCGTCAATACCAGCAACTAAGAACTCTTTGGCGCGGCCCTGGAATCTTTCATTCATAACCGCACCTAGCAACAGACCTTGGCCACGTATTTCAGTGAAGACGTCGTATTTATCGTTGATCTGCTTTAGGCCGTCACGCAATAACTGCTCGCGCTGCTTAACACCGTTTAGAACTTCAGGTGTGTTAACCACATCCAGTACCGCATTACCTACCGCACAAGCTAGAGGGTTACCGCCGTAGGTAGAACCATGAGTACCTATCTTAAGGTGATCGGCAATCTCTTTTGTTGTTAGCATAGCCGCAATTGGGAAGCCGCCACCTAACGCTTTTGCCGTTGTTAGTACATCAGGTACCACATCGCCACGCATGTAAGCATAAAGCTCACCTAGACGACCCACACCCGTTTGTACTTCATCGAATACCAACAATGCATTGTGCTTATCACAAAGAGCACGCACCGCCTTTAGAAACTCTGGATCGGCATCGATAATGCCACCTTCGCCTTGAAGCGGCTCCATCATTACCGCACAAGTCTTATCAGAGAAGACAGCTTCTAGTGCTGCGATATCATTGAACGGGACATGAGTAATGCTCTGCGGCTTAGGACCAAAACCGTCTGAATAGGCCGCTTGACCGCCCACGCTTACGGTAAAGAAAGTACGGCCATGGAAGGCTTTATCGAATGCGATGATTTGATCTTTTTCTGCACCAAACTTATCCATAGCATAACGACGAACTAGCTTAAGTGCCGCTTCGTTTGCTTCTGCGCCCGAGTTTGCAAAATAAACACGGTCGGCAAATGTGGCATCGACAAGCTTAGTCGCTAGCTCTAGCGCTGGCTCGTTTGTCATGACGTTAGCAAGGTGCCAAAGCTTCTCGCCTTGGGTCTTTAGCGCGCCAACTAAGGCTGGATGACAATGACCTAAACAATTAACCGCGATACCACCAGCAAAGTCGATATACTCTTTACCTTCTTGATCCCAAACTCGGCTACCTTCGCCACGAACAGGAATTACAGCAGAAGGCGCATAGTTAGGCACCATAACTTCGTCAAATTGGGCACGTGTAAGATTCATATTTGAGCTCATTCCTTCTCATCCTTCATAATTATCGACCTTTTAGCAGGTCGTTTTCCGCCCTGTGTCTTTATCTTGTGTAGGTGACACTGCGATTGTTTGTGTAACATGAAGGACATTATTAGCTAAAATGTGATCAAAATACCAGTTTTTAACAACATTCAAGTGAGCTATGTCCGTAAACACTGCATAAAGATTTGAGTTTTGGAATTAACAAAGCGGATATAGCGGGGCTTTAAGCATAAATAGTCATAAAAAAGTTACTTAGCGCCACAAATCATTAGTTATTCACACATAATGAATAACTAACTACGCGATTATGTGTGTTTTAGTTCAGTTTTTATTAATTAGCCTAGTCTTTAACCAAGCTGAAATAGGGGCATGATAGGCAACTCGAGGGCGCTAAAATTGTATACCATTTACAGCGTCGATTATTTGGGATTTCGTTATTATGCCAATACTGCATAAACCATACAAAATTTGCACCAAAAGATGGACGGCAAGTATGAAGAGTTAGGGATAGCCCCGAGTAAAAAGCAGTAAATAGACAAAGGATTTAAACTAATTTCTTACACAAACTGTAGTAAACGAGTACTCAGTACGACTAAACCTTAGCTTAATAATGCCATGTTGGTTAACAAAATGAGTAAACTTAAAAGAGTGCAAGCTTACGAAAATTTTGCCCACTCAAACGGATCTGTTCCTGTTCTGATATTTGATAATAATCAAACATTAAACGGCACTCCGCAGCAGTAATATTATTAGCCTCTTTTAGCAAATAGACTTTTGCATAGCAGTTAGCTCGCTCGATTAAGGCTGAATCCTCATCTAGTTCAGCGTATTTAATCTTAGTATCGATGGCCCTGTAGGTTTGGGTTAGACGACTATTGTCAAACTTCAAGAGGCTTAGCAGTTGCCAGTTAAGCGAGCGACTATGGGTCAATACTTGCTGATAGACATCATTGGCTGGGAACTCAGTTGCCATAACGGCATCATAAAGCTCTTTATCGCGGCTGGCACTCGCTTCTCTCAGCCAAGTACCCCACATATCATCGAAAGTTTTTGCACATTGGTTGATCACACAAGTAGTGCCTAATTGGCTCATCAAGCTGCAGCTATAGATGAATGCAGAGTTCTTTTCATGCAAAGACGCTAATGCCTGTGCAGCTATGGCTGCCACTACGCTATAGCGCCATATTTTTCGAGTTAACCACAACATTTGTGGTTGACCAGTTGGCATTAAATTCCTTAGGCAATAATAGGGAACTAAAGCCTGTAGGTTTTCGATACCAATATAGTTAAGTACTAATTTAATATCGCTGACCTGAACCTCGGATGATTTTGGCCTACGATGCCTGAAGGTTGGGCTATTGACCATATTAACTAAGTCTCGCTCTAACCATGGCAGTGCCGCCACTAATGGCCTTATACGGACTAAATCAACTTGAGGCGAATACAGTAACTCCAGCAATAAAATCTGTTTTGCATCAAGCTTTGATAATTTTAGTACGTGTTCAGGAGTCGATAACTGATGCTCGATATTGGCATTAACACTCGTTAGTAATTGATTGGAGACAGCGTCAAAAATGGCCTTAGCCTGGTTCTGTTTCGCTAACCTTGCTTGAATAGCCTCGCGTTCGATCTCGAGCTTGTTAGCATCAACCTCTAGCTCAGGGTGGATGTCATCAGCCATCACAACCGCTTTGCCCTTTCCGACAATTAATTGTTTTAGCAGTCGTTGCTCTATCTCTATGATTTGTGCAGGTTTAACCCCGCCAGCTACCGAAATTGCCACTAATTAACACACTCCCTTTAACTATTGCTACCAGTCTACCCATTAATCATAACTTTGGCTAAAACTGACGAGTAGAAAATTAAGAATCCATCTTCTTAATCGATTAATCAAAATAAAAAGGCTCCCATGGGAGCCTTTAGTTTAAGTGCAAAATTCAGGACTATTTTTTAAGTTCCTGCTCAAATAGCTTATGAATACGGCGGTATTCATCTAACCAACTTGAAGGCTGACGGAAACCATGAGGCTCCACCGGATAAATCGCGGTTTCAAACATTGGTTTTTCAAGCTCAATCAAGCGCTGTACTAGACGCACGCTATCTTGGAAGAAAACGTTGTCATCGAGTACGCCGCTCATAATAAGCAATGGCTTTTGTAACCCGTCAGCATGTTCAATCGGCGAGCTACGCTCATAGGCGATGGGGTCAACATCAGGCGTGTTCAAAATATTAGAGGTATAAGGCGCATTGTAGTGTGCCCAGTCGGTTACCGGTCGCAGTGCCGCACCGGCTTGAAACAACTCAGGCTCATTAAACAACGCCATAAAGGTTAAGAAGCCACCGTAAGAGCCACCGTAAGTACCAACCTTACCCGCATCGACATTAACGTTAGCCGCCATCCAATTTACGCCATCTTTAAGATCTTCCACCTCAGGTGTACCCATTTGACGGTACACTGCTGTGCGCCAATCGCGGCCATAACCTTTAGAGCCACGGTAATCCATATCCATCACCACATAGCCCTGCTGTGCCAATAGGTTATGGAACATGAACTCTCTGAAGTAACCAGAGAAACCGTAGTGGGCATTTTGCAAATAACCTGCACCATGGTTAAAGATCACCGCTGGATACTTATCAGCATTATCTTTACTGTAACCTTGTGGCACATATACTCGAGCATAAACCTCACCCGCACCGTGAGTAGACGGTACTGCTACAACCTCAGGCGCTTGCCATGCATAGTTTTTAAATGCATCGCTAGTGTAATTAGTTAACTGCTTAAGCTCGCCGCCAATTGGTTGTACAAACAGCTCCGCAGGCTGAATACGGGTCGATGCATTTAATAGCAGTGCACTGCCGTCTGGGCTTAAGGTGTAATCAAGCTGGCCTTGCCACTCGGTTAATTGCTCATCTTTACCAGTCGCAATTTCTACGCGGTAAACGTTATCAATACCTGGGTGGGTTTTATTGGCTTTGTAGTAGATAAACTGCGCTTTAGGGCCCAAGGTGATATCGCTAACCACAAATTTCCCCGTGGTTAATGCCTTGGCTTTCTCGCCTTGCTGTTTAAGGTAAATATGTGAAAAGCCAGTTTCTTCCGATAGGTAATACAAGCTATCGCTATTTGGCAGCCAGCCATACTGATTAAAGTTATAGTTAACCCAAGCATCATCATGCAGACGGTGCTGAGTAGTTAGGCTGCCTTTATCTAGATTAACTGTGGCTATCCAGCGATCTTTATTGTCTACCGCTTCCAGCATAACCGCGACTTTGTTACCAGACTCTGCCCACTGAATAGCACTTTGTGACCAGCCCCAGTCTTGCATCAACTGCAGATTACGCGGCGCCTTTTTACTCTTGTAGCTTTTTCCTTTTGCTTTAGCGTTTTCCGTTTTTACTGCCGCTAACACATCTTCATCGAAGCCTGTTAGGCCTTCGATGGTGATATCTTTTTTGCTATGAGTATCTAGATCCAGCAGCACCAAGCGTTCACCCGGATTCTTATCTTCTGCGACGCGAGCACGGGCAGGTACTGCATCGACATAACCGTCTTTCCCCAGGTAATTAGGCATGATGTCGTGCTCGCCACGCCAGCTATAATCTTTATCTTTAAGCGCAACTATCACATAACGGCCATCTGGCGACAGACTTAAATTGGTCACGATTTCTTTATCGCCCAAATACCAAGTCTTGGCTGACATAGTCGGATCGACTTTAGCTAGCTCAGCCTTATACTCTTGCTTCGCTTTGGCATTATCTTGCTGCATAGCAACATACTGGATCAGTCTATGTTGCTGCTTGGCAATATAACTTGATGGCGCTTGTACACCTTTAGGCTCTGCTACCATCTTGATGTTAGCGATCTCTTCTAGCAAACCAGAATCTTGATGGATTTTAAAGATATTATCGCCTTGCCAGTAAGCGATATCACCATTATTTAAAAAGCGCACACCATCAATGGCAGCGTTTTGACGCGTTAGCTGAGTCACCTTGCCGCTATTAAGATCTTTAACGAACAAGTTACCTTGATAGATATAGGCTTTACGCGTCTTGTCACTGTTTAGCACACCACGGCGCTGATCGGCGCTATGTAGCTGGTTTAATGCCAGCTCGCTCGCTGCAGTGCCATCAATATTTTGCTGATAATAGGTTTTAGTCGGTGCACCGTGGGCTTGTCTCGCAAAGTAGATAGACTGACCGTCATCGCTCCAATAGGCACCGTTGGCAAATAATCCCATCCAATCAGGATTCGCCATGATTTGATTTAAGGTTAACGCTTGATCAACTTGAGGAGGTGCCGATATGGCCACTAGAGTTGTTTGATTCGCTACCTGATTAGTAGCTTGAGTTTGTTCTGTAGAGCCATTGGTTGCGCTACAACCCGCTAATACTGCCAGTGAAAGTGCACTAAAGCCGACATGACGAATGACGCTTTTCATATCCATCCCTATTATTATTGGTATTTTTGCGGACTTTTATACCACATTTTGGCAACGGACTTATTTGAAAAGTAGGTAAAATTTGTAACAGATGGTAGCGCTTCAACTAATATTGATAAAGTTAACCAACAGCTCATGACCTTGTTCGGTTTAAATATATATGCTGAGCCAGAAAGTAAAATTGGAGCAGGAGTAAGAATAAGAGTGAAACAGCAAGCATCAAATTATTGCTATCCCCCCCCAGAGCTCCCATCATCGATATTAGAGATATGTAACAGCGAGCAGAGGTTTAGCTGATATTTATGAAGTTGGCTAGTAACTCATGACCTTGCTGAGTCAGAATCGATTCGGGGTGAAACTGCACGCCGTAGATCTTTTTCGCTGGCATGCTCATGCCCATAATCTCACGGCCATGTACAGGATCGTCAAACCAAGCATCCAAGATAAAGCCATCAGGAATAGCGTCCACTAACAAGGAGTGGTATCGGGTCACCGTAAGTGGGTTATTCAAGCCGCTAAATAAGCCGTTATTATTGTGCGATATGACACTCGTTTTGCCATGCATTACCCGTTTGGCTCGAATCACATTGGCGCCAAATACTTGCGCAATCGCTTGATGTCCAAGGCAAACCCCTAAAATAGGCAGTTTGCCAGCAAAGTGTTTAATGATAGACAGCGACAATCCAGCCTCATTCGGCGTACATGGGCCAGGAGAAATCACAATGTGACTGGGCGCGAGAGACTCTATCTCATTAATGGTAATTTCATCATTGCGCTTAACCACAATATCTTGTCCAAGCTGCTGAAAATACTGCACCAAATTGAAAGTAAATGAGTCGTAATTGTCGATCATTAAGATCATAAAGATCCAAGAACCTATGCTGCTAATTTTATTGTTGCTACCTAAAAGGCCAATTGCCATGGCAGTCCAATAAAACTAAATGTGGATGATTTGGGCGCAGATGCTACCACAGAGTGCAAAACTGATCACCTAAGCAATAAATCGTCTTCCCAACACAACATTACACCCACAAAAAAGCCAGTCCTAAGACTGGCTTTTTATTCGCTTGAAACTGGCTTTAATAGCTTATTTAACCAAGGTTAAATGACCGCGTCGTTTTGCCTCTTTAGCCTCAACTTTTTCGGCTTCTGGCTCGCTAGTTTCAACAACAGGCTCTTTCACAACTGAAAGCCCTGCTTCCTCTTCAAAATCATCACCTAACTGATAGGCTTCTTCTAGTTCGAAGACGGTACCAGCGCCATTTTCTCTGGCATAGATGGCAACGATAGAAGCCATAGGCAATAGTACCTGCTGAGGAACACCGCCAAAACGCGCACTGAACTCAATAAACTCGTTCGTGATCTGCAGTCCACCCACAGCACTCTCGGTAATATTAAGTACAATTTGACCATCTTTAACATATTGCTGTGGTACCTGTGTGCCTGGCACATAAGCATCGACAACAACATGGGGCGTTAACTGGTTATCCATCAACCAGTCGTAATAAGCCCGCAGCAAGTATGGACGGTTCGGGGTTAGCTCTTTCATTAGATACCCATGCGCATTTCGCGCTCAGTCTCGGTTAGAGAAGCTTTAAATGATTCACGATCAAAAAGGCGTGTCATGTAAGCTTTGATATCTTTAGCAGTACGGCTATCAAGTTCGATACCTAGTACTGGCAGACGCCACAATAGTGGACCAAGATAGCAATCTGCTAAGCCAAACTCTTCACTCATGAAGTAAGGCACTTCACCGAAGATTGGCGCGATAGCAGTAAGACCTTCTTGAAGCTCTTTGCGAGCAGCATCAGCACGGTCGCCTTTGCGAATACGTTCTACAAGGGCATACCAGTCTTCTTCGATGCGGTGCATCCAAAGACGTGTTTGACCACGTGAAACCGGATAAACAGGCATTAGTGGAGGATGAGGGAAACGCTCATCTAGATACTCCATAATGATACGAGAGTTATAAAGAACTAGCTCTCTGTCTACCAAAGTTGGCACTGTGTTGTACGGGTTTAGCTCGATCAAGTCTTCAGGGATCTCATTTGGATCAACCTGTAGTACATCAACCGTGACACCTTTTTCAGCAAGAACGATACGAACTTGATGGCTATAAAGGTCGTCTGCACCTGAATACAGGGTCATGATTGAGCGTTTATTGGCAGCAACAGCCATTGATACCCTCCGGGATTCACAAATCAAAAGCAAAAAATGCAAACGCAAACGAGGAGCAAGGCTCCCCGTTTACAATTTGCGGATAATACATTCTAACCTTTATTTGGGGTTAGTGTACATCTTTCCAGTACTCTTTCTTTAGGAGGTAGGCCACAATAAAGAAAATGAACAAGAAGCCCATCACCCACCAACCTAGAGTTTCACGCTCAAGTTTGACTGGGTCGCCAGAGTAAACCAAGAATCCAGTGATATCACGAACCACTTGATCATACTCTTCAGCAGATAAGGCACCACCGGTCGCAACCAATGTTCCATCTTCTTGCTTGATAGGAAGACCTTGAAGGCCTTCAAGCACATGCGGCATACCTACCAATGGGAAGATTGTGTTATTCACACCAAATGGACGGCTTTCATCTTTATAAAAACCGTGAAGGTATGAGTATATCCAATCTTCACCACGCACTCGGGCAACCAATGTTAAGTCAGGAGGCGATGCACCGAACCACTTAGCTGCATCAGCATCAGGGATAGCGTTCTCCATTAACTCACCAATCTTGGCACCTTCTGGTAAGTACTTAATGCGCATCTCATCTAATGGGATACCTAAGTCAGTCGCAACACGCTCATAGCGTTGATACTGAGTACTATGACAGCCTGCACAGTTGTTTTGGAACAGATCCAAGCCACGCTGTAGAGACTCTTTGTCATTTAGATCAATATTGGCCTTCTCTAGAGGTGCTCCACCTCCGGCTGCGATAGCCAGAGTTGGCACCAATGCAACTAATGCAATCAGTAATTTTTTCATTAGTGTGTCAACCTCTCTGGTACTGGCTTAGTCTTTTCATTCTTACTGTAAATCCATAGGAATAAGAAGAAACCAAAGTAAGTTAGAGTGAAGATACGTGCCGCAATTGTTAGTGCTGGTGTTGCAGGCACTGCACCTAAGTAACCTAGTACTAGGAACGAAACAGCAAACTGACTGATGTTCACCTTATGGATCATGCTGCGGTAACGAATTGACTTAACCTTGCAACGATCTAACCATGGCAATACAAACAGCACTGCGATAGCTAAGCCCATGCCGATAACACCCATTAACTTGTCTGGGATAGCACGTAAAATTGCGTAGAAAGGTGTGAAATACCAAACAGGTGCAATATGCTCAGGAGTCTTCATTGGATTAGCCGCTTCAAAGTTTGGCTTCTCAAGGAAGTAACCGCCACCTTCAGGCATAAAGAACAGTACATAACAGAAGACAATTAGGAAGCCTGCGACGCCCATGATGTCTTTAACTGTGTAGTATGGGTGGAATGGGATACCATCTTTGGGCCAGCCATTCTCATCTTTGTTCTTCTTAATCTCGATACCGTCTGGGTTGTTAGAGCCCACTTCATGCAGTGCAATAAGGTGTAAGAACACTAAGACAACCAGCACAAGTGGTAGAGCAATAACATGCAAGGCGAAGAAGCGGTTTAGAGTAGCCCCCGAGACAACAAAGTCACCACGGATCCACAATGTTAGGTCGTCACCGATAACAGGTATAGCACCAAACAATGAGATAATTACCTGTGCGCCCCAGTAGGACATCTGTCCCCAAGGCAGTAAATAACCCATAAATGCTTCAGCCATCAACACAAGGAAGATAAGCATACCGAATAACCACAGCAGCTCTCTTGGCTTCTGGTATGAGCCGTAGATAAGACCACGGAACATATGCAGATAGATCACCACAAAGAAGGCTGAGGCCCCGGTGGAGTGCATATACCGCAGCAACCAACCATACTCAACATCACGCATGATATATTCAATAGAAGCAAACGCGCCTTCAGCGGTTGGCACGTAGTTCATCGTTAACCAGATACCTGTAAGTAACTGGTTAACTAGTACTAACATGGCTAGTGAGCCAAAGAAGTACCAGAAGTTGAAGTTGGTTGGTGTCGCATATTGACCTACATGACGGTTATACGTAGCGGTCATTGGAATGCGTTCATCAATCCAGCTGATAATATTCTTAACCATTACGTAGCTCCTTTATCAACACCGATAAGCACGGTGCTATCATCAAGATATTGATGTGGAGGAATGACTAGGTTCAACGGCGCTGGTACACCTTGGAATACGCGACCAGCCATATCAAACTTTGAACCGTGACATGGACAGAAGAAGCCTGACGCAACACCTTCTACTTGCTCACCAAATGTGTCTGGTAAGTAAGTTGGTGAACACCCTAAGTGAGTACAAAGGCCTACGGCTATGAAGAACTCAGCTTTAATTGAACGCTCAGGGTTCTGAGCATATGCAGGCTGCTGCGGTTCAACAGAGTCAGGATCACGAAGCTGAGCATCAATTGCTGGTAGACCATCCAAGATCTCCTGCGTACGACGAACAACCCATACAGGTTTACCACGCCATTCAACTCGAATAAGTTGACCTGGCTCTACTTTACTTATGTTTACTTCAACCGGCGCACCTGCTGCTTTCGCTTTGGCACTCGGATTCCATGACTTTATAAACGGAACCGCTACAGCAGCGGCACCTGCACCACCAACTACGGCGGTGGCTGCGGTCAGAAATCTGCGACGTCCGGTATCGACTGGCGCATTGCTCATCCACTTGTCTCCAGAGAGTGTTGGAATTTTTGTTTTATCTATCTTCTTCGAAACTGATTCAAACCGGAATTTGAATTCAAGTTTGAGACGGAGCCCATTATAGCCAAAAATTAGAACCAGATCATAGTTAAAACACTCAACTTAGTTAACTATGTTGCCTTTATTGCTACTTCTGCATAAAAAGCACGCATCAGAAGTCACAAAAACGGTCATATTCTTTAGCAGAACATTCAAATACTTTCATTCATATTCTTCTAAATTAGTGACTTAGCTACTATAAATTAATTTTTATTGGCTATAACTCGATAGTTGACTGAATAGGTAGGAATTAACGACCACTCGCAAATGACGGGCAATAGGCATAAAAAAAGGCCTAACTTATCGTTAGACCTTTTTATTATTCGAAAAGATTATTTTCCAGTAGAACTCTTCATATATCTAAAGAACTCACTGTCAGGCTCAAGCACCATAACATCTTTATCGCCAGAGAAGCTTGCTTTGTACGCGTCTAGACTACGCATAAAGCTGAAGAACTCTTCATCTTTTGTGTAGGCGTCTGCATAGATCTTAGCAGCCTCTGCGTCACCCTCACCACGAGTAGTTAAAGCTTTACGCTCAGCTTCCGCAGTTTGAATGGTCACACTAGCATCAGTCTTAGCGCGGATAATTTCCGCTTGCTCCTGACCCTGTGCACGATGTTCTTTAGCAACGGCTTGACGCTCTGCACGCATACGTTGATAAATACTAGTACTGACGTTCGCAGGTAAGTTAATTTGCTTAACTCGTACGTCAACAACTTCAACACCTAAGTCTTCAGCACTTTCAGCTGCATTTTTCAGTGCATCCGATTGCAACTCATCACGGCTACCAGAAACAATCTCTTTAATCGTTCTACGACCAAACTCGGTACGCAGATCGTTGTTAATCTTACGCTGTAGCAAGGTTTCGGCATTAGCCTTAATACCACCATTGGTAGAAAGGTAATAACGTTCGAAATCTTTAATGCGCCACTTCACGTATGAGTCGACCATTAAGTCTTTCTTCTCAGAGGTTACGAAGCGGTCCGCTGCGCCATCTAAGGTTTGTACTCGTGAATCCATAAACTTGATTTTATCAAGCATTGGAATTTTCAAGTGAAGACCTGGACTATAAACACGTGTCACGCCGTCATCTTTAAGGACTTTACCAAATCGTGAAACAATGGCGCGCTCGCCTTCGTTCACAACCAAAAGTGAAGACAATGAAATCGCAATAAGTACCGCTACGATTATCGCTGTAAATCTACCCATCACTTAGTTCCTCCCCAACGAACGTTCACCTCTTGATGGGCGACCATCGAGAGGAATGCTGCTGTTAGTGTGAGTTGTACTATTAACTGACATAACAGGCTGTGCCGGTTTAGTTTTAGTGCTGGCAGACTTATGCGCTTGGCTATTCTGCATCAACTTGTCTAATGGTAGATACATCAAGTTACCACTATTCTTGGCGTCGATAAGTACTTTGTTGGTGCCACTCATGACTTCCTGCATCGTATCGAAGTACATACGTTCACGAGTCACATCTGGTGCAGCTTGATACTCAGGTAATAGCTGTTCAAAACGAGCCACTTTACCTTTCGCTTCTAGAATCACTCGCTGCTTATAAGCAATCGCTTGCTGATCCATACGCTGCACAGTACCACGAACCTTTGGCTCTAACTGACGAGAGTAAGCTTCTGCTTCACGAATAAAGCGTTGCTCATCCTCTTGTGCTGCAATCGCGTCATCGAAGGCATCTTTTACCTCTTCTGGCGGACGAGCTGGCAAGAAGTTCACATCAACAACTGTAATACCGAGTTTATACGGTTTGATAATACGCTCGATTTCATCCCATGTATCACGACGAATTTTATCTCGACCTGTTGTCAGGATATCATCCATGGTGTTATGACCGATGACATAACGAAGCGCACTATCTGTTGCCTCACGCAAACTCGCATCTGCATCGACTACGCTATAAAGATAGTCTTTCGCGTTACTGACTCGATACTGAACATCAAGCTGAACAAGGACAACGTTTTCATCGGCCGTTAACATACTTCCAGAAGCAGGAATAGAACGAACCGTTTGTACGTTTACTGGTGTCACTTCGTCAATAAAGGTGGCTTTCCATTGAAGACCTGGATCGACTTCACCGACATATTCGCCAAAACGAAGAGCAACACCTTTCTCAGCTTCTTTAACTGTATAGAAACCAGATAGTCCCCACACAACTAAGGCGATAACCAGAACAATAATTAAGCTAGCTGCACTAATGCTGCCACCTGAACCATTCCCCTTGCCACCGAAGCGCTTAGAAAGGTTACGAAAAACTTCATCTAAATCTGGTGGTCCTTTATCATTACCACCCTTATTGCCATTTCCCCAAGGGTCTTGACCCTTGTTACCGGGCTCGTTCCAAGCCATTTAGTACTCCATAAGTGTATGAAATAAACGAGATTACTAAAATACTTAATTATGCGACGACAGGGTCGATCACAAAAGTCTCTATTTCACCTTGGCTCTGTTTTACTAATCGGCGCCAATCGGCATCCAATAAGCGAACAGAGATCATACAGTTCCCCAGATCGTCATACTCTTTCTGCTGTATTACATCCAGTTTATAAAACTGGCCGAGATAATGCCCCGCCGAAGCTGGGATTTGCAAGGTTAGCTCTTGGATAGCTTTACCAACAAGTTGGTTAATGGCGTCCTCAACTAATTCCAAGCCTTTTTGCTGCTGAGCAGAAACCCAGACTCTAATCGGTGTCCCCTCGTCATCGTAGTCAATGCGAGGTTTCACTTCATCCAATAGATCGATTTTATTGCAAACGATCAATTGTGGAATGTCTATGGCATCGATCTCTTTAAGCACTTTTTGAACTTGCTCAAAGTTATCTGCCATCTTTTCATCTGCACTATCTACAACATGCAACAATAGATCTGCCTGTCGTGTTTCTTGCAGCGTTGCTTTAAATGCAGCAACTAAATCGTGGGGTAAATGCCTAATAAATCCAACAGTATCAGCTAGGATAACATCACCATCAGGCAAATCTAACTTTCGTAATGTTGGATCCAGTGTCGCAAAAAGCTGATCTGCGGCATAAACATCAGATGTCGTTAAACCGTTGAACAGTGTCGATTTACCTGCGTTGGTATAACCAACTAAAGAGACGGTAGACATTTCACTGCGCTGACGGGATCTACGACTCTGATCGCGTTGCTTATCAACTTTTGCTAAACGGCGGTTAATGGTACTAATCCGGCCTCTCAATAGACGCCTATCGGTCTCTAGTTGAGTTTCACCCGGTCCACGTAGACCAATACCGCCCTTTTGACGTTCTAAATGCGTCCACCCTCTGATCAGGCGCGTTGACATGTGGCGCAATTGCGCTAGCTCCACCTGTAACTTACCTTCGAATGTCCGCGCTCTTTGGGCGAAGATATCCAAGATCAAAGTTGTTCTGTCGAGTACACGGCACTCGCACAACTGCTCAAGGTTTCGCTCTTGAGCTGGACTTAATGCATGATTAAAAATCACCACATTGGCATCAGTTGCCGCAACCATCGCAGCCAATTCTTCAGCCTTACCCGAGCCAACAAAAAATTTTCGGTCCGGTGAACGACGACTTCCAGAGATCACTCCAATTGACTGAGCACCAGCCGAGTCGACTAAAAGCTTTAGCTCATCTAAGTCTTCTCGGTTGTTTTCGTCAGCAAAGTCGATATGGACAAGTACCGCTTTCTCTCCCGCCTCATAACGATCAAACAAAAAGCAATCTCCTTAACAAATTACTTCTCATCGCCATCGTCATGCTGAGCGTTATAACCAGCTTGAGCATTTGTCGCTTGGTGGTTGCTCACGTTAAATGGACGTGAAGGAACCACTGTAGAAATGGCATGCTTGTAAACCATCTGGCTTACAGTATTTTTAAGCAAAATAACGAACTGGTCGAAAGACTCAACTTGTCCTTGAAGCTTAATGCCGTTAACAAGATAAATAGATACTGGAACGCGTTCACGACGCAATGCGTTCAAAAACGGGTCTTGTAAAGATTGCCCCTTTGCCATTTTCTAATTTCCTTTTTAATTAAAATTAATAGTTATTTTAATACAATAAAACTTTATCTTTGGTTTTAGTATTATACAGCAGCAGCTATTAAGCTAGCGACTATGTCGCATTACTGTTGCTAGATTATTTTCAGCCCCGCTTTCTAGCCAGATTAAATCGGGCCAACCGCGTAACCATGTTAATTGACGTTTAGCTAATTGCCTAGTAGCAACAACCGCTTTTTCGACCATAGTATCATAGTCGATTTCACCATCTAAATACTGCCAGCACTGCCTATAACCTACGCAACGCATAGATGGCAGCTCTAAATGCAAGTCAGTTCGAGCCTTCAAATGCTCAACTTCGCTAATAAACCCTTGTGTTAGCATGGTATTAAAACGAGTTTCTATAGCCTTATGTAACACCTTTCTATCGCTTGGTGCAATCGCAAATTGCACTACGTCGTAAGGGAATGCGTCAGACTTAGTCTTGGTCAGCTCAGTAAGAGATTGACCACTAATTCGATAAACCTCTAACGCTCTCGCGAGTCGCTGGGGATCATTAGGGTGAATTCTCTCGGCAGAAACCGGATCGATTTCGCGCAGCTGGTCATGCAAAGCTTGCCAACCTTGCGCTTCTGCTTCAGCTGCAATCTGCTCTCTTATCGCTTCATCTGCACTTGGTAGCGGTGATAGTCCCTCTAACAAGGCTTTAAAGTACATCATTGTGCCGCCGACTAACAAAGGCGTCTTACCACGACTCAATATATCTTCTATCTGAGCCAAGGCGTCGCGTCTAAAGTCCGCCGCAGAATAGCTTTGCGCCGGATCAATTATATCAATGAGTCGATGAGGCGCTGCAGCTTGCTCAGCTGCATCGGGCTTAGCGGTACCGATATCCATATCTTTGTAGATCAATGCTGAATCCACAGAGATGATCTCACAGTCATACTGCTTAACAAGCTCAATAGCTAATGCGGTTTTACCTGAGGCTGTAGGCCCCATCAAGGTAATAACTTTCTGTGATTTTTTATCGGTCACTCTGATTTTCTTTCATCCATTGCTCCCAAGGTAACTCTTGAGAGTGATTATAAAGCTCACACTGCACATCGTTCGGCAATGCATTGAAGGCAAACCAGGTCTCACTCACAGAAGTGAATCGGTTTGCTGCTTGCTCAGCAAGCCACTTTACAACAGCGGCATCACTTGGTAATTCTAATCTAATCCACTGCAGTAACTCAGGGATCAAGACCGCCAGTTGGCTATCTCTTAGATATGGGGGCACTTTCTTAATAATCAACTGCCCAAGACGAATAGAAAGCTCAATTCCTAATTTGCGTAATAGCTGCTCACGATTTTCGATAATCTCGGGCCAATCATCATCAACACTAATAGCTACAGGCATCAACAAAGGTTGACCAATCAAACCTTGTGCAAACTTGGCCGCAACTTCAGCTTTCAATGCCGCCTTTGCTACCATAGCGATATCCAGTAAAGATATTTTATCCTCTTTAACTAGCACCCAGTACTGGCCTGCTATAGCTGGCGGCATACTCGCCGTACCATGAGTGATTTTAGTCATTCCAGCTTGATGAGCGGTAGGACGCAAAGGCATGCTAGCACTCTGAGTTTGTGCTGTGTCTGTGCTCAAGAGCTCACCATAAGCACGAATACTCGTTTGAGAGGGCATACTCACATCTGAGTTTCTAGAAGCCGGCTTAAGTTGACTCCTATAACTCGTGCTACCACTCGAGTAATCCGTTTGACTGGCGCTTGAGTGTCTTTCCCTGACATCAAACGATGCCGATGGTTTACTCTTCGATTCATCAACATACTGAGACGGTGCTACCGCACCTCGTGTAGGGCTTGTTTGCCACTCAGAGGGCTGTTCAGACTCAGGTTCAATATCGACAGTAAGATGAGTCGATTGCGCCATAGCCGACTGTAGTGCTTGTAAAATATAGTCATGCACGTAACGACTCTGGTGAAAACGTACCTCGTGTTTTGCAGGGTGTACATTCACATCCACTTGATGGGGATCAAGCTCTAGCATCAACACGTAACCAGGCGAAATTCCCTCGGCATATTGTGCAAATGCCTGACGAACGGCGTGATTTACCAATCTGTCTTTAACTAGGCGGCCATTCACATAGAAATACTGGGTCTCACTGTAGCCACTCGCTGCACTTGGTGATTGTAAGTAACCACTCAGGCTCAAGTCATTATGCTGGCATTCGATCCGCAAACAGGTTTCGGCAAACGCTTTGCCACAAATTTGTCCAAGGCGCTGAAGATACTGGACCTCGGTATTCGCAGGGCGATAATTTCGTACCGTCTTGCCATTATGTTTTAAGGTGAAATGAATATCACGTCTAGCTAAGGCGATACGCTTGAGCCACTCATCAATATGGGTGAACTCTGTCTTATCACTCTTTAAGAAACGACGCCTTGCAGGGGTGTTAAAAAACAGATCTACCGCTTCAACCGTTGAACCGACGGGATGAGCTGCAGGTAATACCTTAACGGCCATCTCGGTGCCTTCGGCATGCGCTTGCCACGCCTCTGTTTGCTCAGCTGTACGCGAGGTTAAGATAAGCCGCGACACTGAGCTAATACTCGCTAACGCTTCGCCGCGAAAGCCAAAACTTAAAATAGCCTCTAGATCATCCAGCGATTTAAGCTTTGACGTGGCATGCCGAGACAAGGCTAGGCTCAAATCCTCTTTCGGGATCCCCGAGCCATTATCGCGGATACGAATAAGTTTAGCGCCGCCCTTTTCAATCTCTATATCGACGCGCGTAGCCCCTGCATCGAGACTATTTTCAACCAGCTCTTTAATCACTGATGCTGGACGTTCGACCACCTCACCTGCGGCGATCTGGTTAGCTAATTGCGGCGGTAACTTTTCTATTGCCATTGTTTACTCTCAAAAGCCCTTACGCGCTTGGGATCTTTAATTTCTGACCAATTCGTAAGTTATTTGATTTAAGGTTGTTTGCTTTCTTCAAACTGCTTATCGAGATCTGGTAACGATGCGCAATAACCGATAACGACTCTCCACTTCGAACCTTATGCTCAACACTGCTCTTACTCGCCAGTAGTGAGTTTACCGGAGGGTTAGCTTCGAAGTACTTAACCACCCCTTTATGAATAGCCTTAGCAACATTATTCTGATGGTCTCGCTGGGATAGTAATCGCTCTTCTTTTGGGTTTGAGATAAAGCCCGTTTCAACCAAAATCGATGGAATATCTGGCGACTTAAGTACAGCAAAACTGGCTGACTCAGGTTTATGCTTATGCAGTTTAGTCACGCGTCCAAGGTTGGAGAGCACATCACCTGCAATATTATGACTAATCGCCATAGAGCGATCCATAGACATATCGAGCAAAGTCATCGCAAGATACTGTTCATTATCGGTATTTTGGATTATCTCTCCCGCTCCACCGAGCAGTTCAGAATGTTTTTCTTTCTGCTCTAACCAGCGACCAATTTCACTGTTCGCGCGACGCATGGATAGTACCCAGACAGATGCTCCTCGTGGCTGAGGAGAGGTAAAGGCATCAGCATGAATAGAGATTAACAGATCGGCCTTACTATTACGGGCAATGTCAGAGCGTTTATTCAAATTAACAAAATAATCGCCAGTCCGCGTCATTACCGCCCTCATACCCGGTGTTGCATTAATTTTTTGAGCGACTTTCTTAGATATCTCTAATACAAGTTTTTTCTCATAGATGCCTGTCGGCCCAATGGAGCCTGGATCCTCACCGCCATGACCTGCGTCAATCGCGATAACCACATCTCTTAATTGAGTTTTTGGTTTAGTAACAGGAGACTTTTTCGCCGTTGAACCACCACTATCGAGATCGACGACTAATCGGTTGCCGTAAGGCGCTGTTGGAGGCAATGCAAACAAACTCGCTTTTACTGGCTTAACAAGATCGATAACGAGCCGTAACGTGCCCTTCTCTGGCGGGGTACTCTTACGTACTTTCTTCACCAGCTTACTATTATTTTTGATCTTATTGAGATCGACTTTATTAGAGGACTTCTTCAAATCCACCACTAAGCGATAAGGATTCGTAAGAGTAAAATAGCTATAGTCTGGAGACTGACTCAAATCGAAAACAAGACGAGTCGAGTCCGGCGCAGCCCAAATCCTTACGCTTTCGAGTTTATTCGCACTCTGCGCAAAAAATGAAGCACCAAAGGTAACAAGAAGTAGAAATAATCTAAGTATATTACTGTTTATTATCATTATTATTTAGGGCCGCTAGGATTTGTTCCCCTTTTGGAGAAAGTGCCTGTAACTCAACTTGCCTTCCAGTATTAACATACTGAATATGGATATGTACATCAGCAGAAGGTAATAAACCATGACCACGATCTGGCCACTCTACGATGCAAAGACTACGCTCAGTAAAATAATCGCGTATGCCCATAAACTCTAATTCTTCTGGATCGTATAAACGGTACAGGTCGAAATGATACACATCTAACCCATCAAGCTCATAGGGCTCAACTAAGGTATAAGTTGGACTTTTCACCGCCCCTTGATGGCCAAGGCTTTGAATCAGCCCTCGACTAAAAGTCGTCTTGCCAGCACCTAAATCACCGCTTAAATAAACAGTTAATGGAGGTGTGATCAGACCTGCTAACTCAGTGCCTAGGTTAACCGTTTCTTGCTCGTCACTTAAATTTAATGTAATTGCTTGCATACTCATTTCGAATCGAAAAGCGTCCTAATAAAACCGTACGTAGAATGCATTACTTTAACCTAATCACCTAGCTTTCTAAACTAGATTTCATTAACTAACTGGCGAATATAGGGCATTAAGTCACTCGCAAGCATGCCACGCTCACCAGCCTTAGCCGCCAAATCAGCCGCATTACCATGGATCACTACTGCTAAACAGGCAGCTTCCATACTCGAATAACCTTGAGCAACTATGCCGCCAACGACGCCAGCAAGCACATCACCGCAGCCTCCACCTGCAAGCCCCGGGTTACCAACAGGTGCCACTACACACTTATTACCATCGTAAATCAGTGTTCCCGCTCCCTTTAGCACTATCACACCGCCATACTCCTTATGTAGCAGCCTTACAGCCTTGAATCTGTTTTGCTCAACCTCTTCGATACTGATCCCGAGTAACCTAGCAGCTTCGCCCGGATGAGGTGTTAATACCCAATCTTTTTGCCTCATAGGCATCCCCTTTAGCAAATTAAGGGCGTCGGCATCGATCACGCAGGGCTTATCACTAAGATCCACCGCTTTGAGTAAGTTATACCCCCAGTCATTAGTGCCTAAGCCTGGGCCTATGACTAAGGCTGAAGCCCACCCGAGCTTTAAATACACTTCCATATCAACCAGCTCGCAACCCCAAAACATCAGTTCTGCACGCGTGGCACTGACAATAAGTTGATGCTCAGGTCTTGATATAACGGTCACAAGTCCCGCTCCACTGCGCAGGCAGCCCTCCGCCGCCAACCTCACCGCTCCAGCCATGCCGTAATCACCACCAATAACAGAGACCTTGCCGCAATCTCCTTTATGAGCATCTCTTTTGCGGGGAACAAGTGCCTTAATACACTGACTACTGACAACCTGTTTGGCACTTGGTTCAGGTAAATAACCCGTTAACCCCAACTCGGCAAGTAAGAGCTCACCACAATTGTGACGAGCCTTTCCTGTTAGCAAGCCTTGCTTCAATGCGCCAAAAGTCAGAGTCACGTCGGCTTCTATCGCTGCCGCGGTGTAACTTCCCGTATCAGGATTTAGACCAGATGGCACATCAAGACTTAGTACCCAGGCGCAGCTTTTATTTACTTCATCAATGACATAGGTCAGTTCAGCACTTAACTCACCAGAGATCCCTGTGCCTAACAAGCCATCTACTATCACCTCAGCCTCAGCAATCTGAGAGCCACAAAACTCAACCACTTCCCCACCAGACTCTAAGAACCGATGAATCGCACTCGTGAGTTCGTCACTCGGATTGTTTGGTGTACTTGCTTGCAATGTAACGTCAAAACCTGCTTCGAGTAACAAGGAGGCTGTCACATAAGCATCTGCACCATTGTTACCATGCCCCGCTAATACCAGCACCTCATTAGCATTCGCTTGCCTTTCGCTTAAAAATTGAAAAGCGGCAGCGCCAGCTCTTTCTACCAATTGATATAAACTGACGCTTCCACTGCTAACAGCTGACAATTCTGCCGCTCGGATCTGTTCAGTTAAAAAAAGAGAGGTCGGTAATAAGTGTGCTTGGCTCATATCACGTTTCCTAGAAGTGGGCAGAGATAATAATCAATGTAGTAGCTTAAAGAATCAGGCTTAAGTGCAAATGAATCCTAAGGGGCAATAGCTAACCTAAGTTTGATCTAACACAATTATAGCGGCTCAAACTGCCGCAATAGGCAATCAAAAAAGGCACCTATCGGTGCCTTAGTTAGCCAAGCTAAGTGTAAGCTTAGATGTCATCCATTCTAATGCTGCTGTGGACGAGGCGCTGTTGTTGGATTTTTTTAACTCTGACCAGATCCTCTAGTGCCCCCTTTGTTTCAGCCGTAGCAGAAGAGTTAGCCGTTTTCTCTAGCAAACCGATCAAACTGTTATCCAATTTTAAATGTAGTTCCAGCACATCATCTTCGCTCATATTGGCTGGCAAAGTTAATTTCTGACAATTTCCAATAAAATCTTCAAAAACAATGTCTTTATACCAGGTATCTAAGATCTTTTTCGGCGCTTCATCGATATAATCTTCCAGCTTTTCAGAGGTATTACGCTCATGTTGCTGAAAATACTCTAGCATCAACTTTACTCTAGAAGAGTCAGCATGAGCATGCAAACGGCTATAGAGTTGCGCCATCTCTATGCGACATCTCGCCACATAATCTAAAAGTTCACTGAGTTGTTGAATACGCATTTTTCTCTCCTTAGTCCGCCACATAAGAGTGACACGCCCAAATATTAGTCATTTTTATTATGGTATGAAAAACCGACTTAATATTTGAGCGTAGTCAAACTTTAGAAAAACCAAAACTGCTTACTTTAGACATTATGAAAGAAACAAGCGCTCGATCACGTTATCGCCTTGGGCATTACCGTGAAGCTAAATAACAAACAGAGTTAATCTCGAACAAATATCAGGGTCTTTGCTGTAATTTTTGCTTAGAGAGTTATTTTTAATGGCCTACAAAAGTAAGGTTTCAGCGAGCTTTTGAGTTAAACAAGAGTAGATTAGAGCCCGATTGTTTATGCAAATAGATCTATACCTTGGCAAAACAAAGGTATCAACATTTCTACGGGCGCAACCGAGTTAATGTTGCATAAGCATATAGATCTTAAGATTATTTTTTTAATTTGGCTTAAGAGTTTAAACTGAATATTACAGAGAGGAAGATTGGAGCTTTTGATTTAATAGACAGCGGGTTCGAACCGACTGTTTATACAAGTAGGTCTATACCTTGGCAAAAAAAAGGTATCAACATTTCTGCGAGCGCAACTGAGCTAATGCCGCATAAATATTTTGGTTTTATTCAGGTTTGATTTGAGATATCTGAGAATGTGCAGAGGAAGATTGGAGCGACATATCGGGTTCGAACCGATGACCTATACCTTGGCAAGGTATCGCTCTACCAACTGAGCTAATGTCG
>NZ_CANMIO010000030.1 GCF_947497935.1 uncultured Shewanella sp. | reverse complement strand
TAGAACCTAGAACCTAGAACCTAGAACCTAGAACCTAGAACCTAGAACCTAGAACCTAGAACCTAGAACCTAGAACCAGCTAGTACTCGAGCCTAGAACCTAGAACCAGCTAGTACCCGAGCCTAGAACTTAGAATCTAGAACCTAGAACCAGCTAGTACTCGAGCCTAGAACTTAGAACCTAGAGCCTAGAGTCTGCTAGTACTCGAGCCTAGAACTTAGAACCTAGAACCAGCTAGTACTCGAGCCTAGAACCTAGAGCCTGCTAGTGCTTCAGCCTAGTGTCTGCTAGTTGCCGACTCGGTTTTAAAATCATGTAGGGAAACAGAAATGGATTATTTATCGGTTAACCAGCAAGGGTGGGATAGGCGGGTGCAGACCCATGTCACATCAGAGTTTTATGATGTTGCAGGCTTTCTAAAGGGCAAGAGCTCGCTACAAGAAATTGAGCTAGCAGCGCTAAATGTAATGGGTAAGAGCTTACTTCATCTGCAGTGTCACTTCGGACTCGATACCTTGTCTTGGGCGCGTATGGGAGCTGATGTCACAGGTGTCGATCTCTCCCCCGCGGCGATTACTCAGGCAAAATCTCTCACTGAACAGGCTGGCTTAAAAGCAGACTTTATCTGCAGCGATGTCTATAGCGTCCCTGAAACGGTCACGACTGAATTTGATCTGGTCTTTACCTCCTACGGGGCCATTGTTTGGCTACCGGATCTCGATAAATGGGCACAGATTATCGCGAGTAAGCTGGTGGCTGGGGGCCAATTTTATATGGTGGAGTTTCACCCTGCGCAAGCGGTGTTTGAGGGTTACAGCTATTTTCATCAAGATGCGCCAGATGTTGAAGATGAGGTGACTTATACCGAGAATGCTAGCGACGACACCAATACTTTTATGAGTTGGTCGCACTCGCTATCCGATGTGATTAATGCGTTGATAAAAGCGGGATTAGAGATTAACTCTTTTGATGAGTTCCCTTTTAGCCCTTACGATTGCTTTGAGGGGTTATCTGAAGAAACGCTAGCTGTTGAATTGCCCCAAGGTGTTGAGCTGCGAAAACGATATTTTGTTGAGCAACAAGGGCAGCGTTTACCACTTACCTATGCTATCTCGGCTACCAAAAAGGCTTAATCGTTGCGATAGATTTGCAGCGTATTTGTTTGAAGAAAAACAGCGCCAATAGGCGCTGTTTTTACATGGCTACATAGTCACCCTGCACAACTAGTTTCCCCTAAGGACTGGGTACTTTAGGTATTGGTTATCGTAGTAAGGGCTACGCTCATAGAACCAGCGTAAACGTGCTTTAGGGTTTTCAGCAAATTCTGCATCGCTAAGGGCTTTATCAAATTCGGCCTGTAGTTCAGGATCTTCCTTGAGCATTTTGGCTGCCAGTGGCTCGACTGCGTAGTTTTCAATATATTCGGTGCGAGTAAAGATTGGGTTGAAAAAACCCCATTGAAACAGCGAGTCGGGTGATTGCGGTTCCAATAACAATATGGCTAAGTCACCTAAAGGTTGTTTGGTCGCTATTCGCACCGTACCTGCAGGGAGTTGTGTCTCGACTGCCTGACTGCTCACCTCTGCCTTGACTCGCTGACGGCCTTCGTAATCGCTATTGGCAAAGCTTGGAGTGGCAAATTGATATTGCTGTAGCTTAATCTCAGTCGGCTTAACTAGCGTTGTCATGCGGATACCATGCACGCGCAAACGTTCAATCACCTCATGCCATTGGGGCGGAATGTAATAAGCATCAGGGCGGCTTATTTTAATATCGGCCTTAGTCCCACCAATAACGGGCAAGTTTGGATAAAGTTGTGGCAGACCATTCCAGCGTACAATATCGTTACCACTAATGGCACTTTGCTCTAACGTATAACCTATACCTTTAAAATCCCAGCCTTGAGCTTGCTGCTCCTGTTGCCAAGAAAGAGTTACTCTAGGTGAGTAACGATACTTATCTTGCTGAATAGCAGACTTTAGTTTGGTGCTATCGCTGGCGATGGCCTTAAGGCTGGATTCGAGCATCACATAGGTGCCTAGAACTCTTTGTTTAAAGGGTTTTAGACTGTGGTTTTCAATTAAGATTGTCGGTAGATGGCGAGCGTCGCCATAGCCATTAGAAAAACGTGGGCTAGCATTCCAAAGTGACATGCCCTTGGTGATGTCGGTGTTATCAATCGCGAATACTAAGGGACCGGGTATGTGTCCCTGTTCAGACAGTGCTGACTCGATAATTGGGCGATAGCTGTTCTCTAGCCACTTGTAGATCGATGGGCTTTGGCCTTGGGCTAAGTTATAGCCAAAAGTCACATCATATTGATAGTCGATACCGTCGGTAACATGGACATCGATATAAAGATCTGGTTGCCAAATATTAATAGCTCGCAGCATATGCTGCATCTCAGGTGTGTCTGCCTTAGCGTAATCACGGTTTAGGTTGAGGTTTTGCGACGTAGTGCGCCAGCCCATATTAACCGGACCACGTTGGTTAACGCGGTTATATTCAGTCGAACGCTCATGACCATCGACGCTGAAAATGGGTACGAATAGTAAGTTGGCATTGTCGAGTAACGCAGCCTTGCCGTTAAATACCATGTCACGCAGTAGCATCATACCGGCATCTTTACCGTCAATTTCCCCTGAGTGGATCCCTGCTTGTACGAGTAGTGTTGGCTTACCATTGTTTGATAGCGAGGCGGCGTCTTCAGCGCCCTCTTTGGAGGCGACTATCATCCAAATGTCACGACCCTGAGGGCTCTTGCCAATGCTCACCTTCTTTAGCATCTCGCTATTAGCAATTAACTTATCTAACCAGACAAAGGTTTCATCATAGCTAGGGCTGGTTTTAAGACCATTTTGCTCAAAGGGAGTCGCCCATTTTGCCTCAGGTGCCACGAGCAAAGACTCACTGCCGCCGTGCCAAGGCATGATGGGGGGCAAGATGGTATCGTTAATATAGGTGTTTGCTATTTGGGGGGGTGTCGTATCCGTAGTGGCCGCCGCAAGATTGCTGCTAGCAAGGAGTACGGCGATGGCCGATAGGGGAGTTAAGCGCATGGTTAGGTACCCATTTTTTGAACTGTTTGAATTATTTTTAGACGATTATCTTTCCTTAAACAGACGATAAGTGCAACAGGGGAACTGTGTCTAAATATGCATGAGTGATTATGGCATTGGCTGTTTAGCGCAATTGGGGGAAGAGGCGTATAGGTTTTATTTAGGCGGGTGAAACCCAGCTGATGAGGCTTACAATAGCTAGGCTTAATCTAGATTTACTGCAGTTTATATAATCGTCTTTCAAGGCCAAAGCCGACAACACCAGTAGTAAAAAAAAGTACCCCAAATAGCTGCAACCAAGCATTAATCGGCCTTGAAACTAATACATCCTTATCTAAAAAGTACAGCCGCTTGCCACCTTCAACATCGACACTGAAGCTTTGACCTTTATTGTCAGTAGTGAGCAAGAATTGACTGTCACTACGCATCGTCATTTCGATACTTTTCTTCTCTGTGATTGATCGGCTATTGGCTACAGTAGAGTCAAGGGTGCGCCTCCAAGAAGAAAAAATATCTAATGGCTCGCCAGGCAAGATAACTCCTAAGGATTGGTATTGATATTGCTTTTCTGAGAACAACTGCTGACTAAAACCGCTATAAAAAGTGGTAATGCCTACGATGATTAATGCCGATGCAATGTAGAGAAAGCGCCTTAATGACTGTAGTTTGATATTGCTTCGTTGAGACAAATAATCTTGCAGATCTGGGATTTGATTCAGTTGCTGTCGGTGTTTGTCGCTATCAATCGCTTCGAGGAATTGGCTGGTACTGATAGATAAAGCATTTAATAGGCTTCTAAATACTTCATTTGATGGAATGGATTTATCGTTTTCCAACTTAGAAAGGTAAGACTGTTCGATGCCGACCATTTCTGCAAGTTCAGGTTGGCTGAAACCGCGTGCCGTTCTGAACTGTTTAATCTGTTGTCCCAATGTCATATATCAATCCTTTGTTATCCGTGCTGATAATATTTACTGTTTAAACAGTGACTACTCTTAGGTATTCACGGATAAATATGAAGATGAATATTAAAACATACCAAGGAATATAGAAAGGTGGACTAAATGGAGGCCGAGAAGGGCCGTAGTCGATCTGCTCATAATTTAGCTAGACGTTGAATGCGCTCATTTACAGGTTTAGGAAGTAAATCGCCGCCAAAAGAGAGCGGCTTGTTGATGAACTAATCCTGGCTTTAACTGGTTTCTAATTCTGACTCATCCTCAAAGATGGCCTCTATTGGCATCTCAAATAGTCGAGCAACTTTAAAAGCCAAGGGTAAGCTTGGATCGTATTTACCCTTTTCTATGGCATTAATAGTTTGCCGTGAGACTTCGAGCTTTTCTGCCAGATCGGCTTGGGTCCAGTTGCGCTCTGCTCGGAGCACTTTTAGACGGTTTTTCATCGGTAACTGATCCTTCCTTTAATAATACCTACGATATAGGTCAAAGTGATTAGCACTATGAGGTATGCGGCATTAAGAGGCGGCACAATAGCGCTATTTTCTAGTATTGAATAGCTGGAAAAACTAATAATGGCGACCCCAACAGACAAAGCGAGTGCGTCGAGTTGAACCTTACGCTCCATCTCATCGAGTTGTACCAGAAAATGGCGATAGGCTACTAACATGGCAATACCGATAAGCGTGTGTATTGAAAATACCAATATGAGCAATATTCCGCTGCCAAGTAGTTCATTTTCGCTTAGGTAGGTGCTTATCATTAATGTGAGTGCCCATGCGAGTGCAAGCAGATTAACTCTATTGGCATTTTTGAGATCTCGCTTAGGTAAGCCTTTAGCGCAGATAGCTTCGATAATCTTCATGGTTACGGTTCCTTGTGTATTTAGCTGACTCTCACTTTATTGGTGTAAAGTGTGCTTGACTTACAACTTAGAGGTTTATAGTTGTTAAGTCAAGCCTGCTTTACTTAATGACCACTAGGCTTTACATGGATGACAAAGAGAGCGTGGGGGCTCTGAATTGAGTCTAGTGTTTAAGCTCAATATTAGAATCTAATGTTTGAGTCTGATTTTGTTATGATTTGTTCAAAAAAAATCCCAGCATATCGCTAGGATTTTAATTGAAACTCAGTATTAACTCATGCGCCCTTAAGCGCTAGAGGCGGTCAAATTAAGCGTTAGGACCCGCATTCTTGATTGAATCAGGTACCTGATACTTCTCGAAGTTAGCCTTAAAGCTATCGGCAAGATGCTGAGCAAACTCGGCATACTTAGCCTTGTCTTCCCATGTGTTGATTGGGTTAAGTAGCTTGCTGTCTACACCTGGGATTGCTAGCGGTACATGAAGGTTTAGCTTTTCTAAGTACTCAGTCTCAACATCTTTAAGCTCACCCGATACGATAGCATCGACAATGGCGCGAGTGGTTGGGATATCGAAACGCTTACCAATTCCGTGAGGACCGCCTGTCCAGCCTGTATTAACTAGGTAGACTTGGCTGCCGAAAGATTCGATACGCTTCATCAGTAGCTCAGCGTAAACCCCCGCTGGACGTGGGAAGAACGGTGCACCAAAACAAGTCGAGAAGGTAGACTGAATTGCGGCTGTAGAGCCCATTTCTGTAGAACCAACTTTAGCGGTATAACCTGACAAGAAGTGATAGGCCGCTTGCTCTTTAGTGAGCTTAGAGACTGGTGGTAACACACCAGAAACGTCACACGTTAGGAACACAACTGCGTGTGGTTCTGCGCCACAGTTATCCAGTTTACGCTGGGCGATATGCTCGAGTGGATAAGCGGCGCGGGTGTTTTCAGTCAAGCTTGAGTTGGTGTAATCGGGTACGCGGTTTTCATCGGTAACTACGTTTTCTAGTACGGTACCAAAGCGGATAGCATCCCAGATCACTGGCTCGTTCTTCTGGCTTAGGTCGATACACTTTGCATAGCAACCGCCTTCGATATTGAATACGCCGCCGGGTGCCCAGCCGTGCTCATCATCGCCGATTAAGAAACGCTTAGGATCGGCAGAAAGAGTGGTTTTACCTGTACCCGATAGGCCGAAGAATAGCGTGGTATCGCCATCAGCGCCGACGTTTGCCGAGCAGTGCATTGGCAATACGCCTTTAGCGGGTAGTAGGAAGTTTTGTACCGAGAACATCGACTTCTTCATTTCGCCTGCGTATTTAAGGCCTGCAAGTAGTACCTTACGCTCTGCGAAGTTGATAATAACAGTGGCATCAGAATGAGTGCCGTCACGCTCTGGAATACACTCGAAACCGGGTGCATTCATGATCTGCCATACTGGCTTATCGGCGGCATTGAATTCTTCTGGCACGATGAATAGATTGCGAGCAAATAGTTGATGCCAAGCATACTGAGTCGTGACTTGAACTGGCTGATAATGTTCTTTGCTAGCACCGACTTCGAGGTTTGATACGAAAGTGTCTTTGTCAGCTAGAAAATCTTCGACTCGGTTCCAAAGTGCTGTAAAAACATCGGCTTCGAAAGGTTTGTTAACTGGACCCCATTCGATATCTGCTTCTGAGCCCGGCTCTTTAACGATGAAACGGTCGTTAGGAGAACGGCCTGAGCGTTCACCTGTCTTTGCAACTAAAGCACCATTCGCGGTCAATTCGCCTTCTCCGCGTGCTAACGCAAGCTCGACTAATTGGCCTGTTGAAAGGTTAAGGTACTCGCGGTTTGATCCATCCGCCATAGGTAAGGTCTCCATCTGTGAGGTCATCATTAGGTGCTGATCTATTGCGCCAGCTTATATTTAGGGGCGATTGTAACGTATGCGGATATGAATATGTGCACTAGATCAAAAAAAACTGTGAAAAGGGATGTGGAAACACTTTTCTTGATATTTTTATCTGTTAGAAAGGTGAGTTTTAATCATAAAAAAGGCGCTCTAAGAGCGCCTTTGATCGGTTATTGCTAATCAGATTTGACTAACTCAATATGACTTATTGAGTTACATCGCTGATTGGAGCGTTGGCGAAGATGGCTTCAACATCGATAGCATCGAAGGTGTATTTACTGTTGCAATACTCGCAGCCCATTTCTACTTTGCCTTGTTCGGCTAGAATCGAATCGACTTCTTCTCTCGCAACGGTACGGATTGCTTGAGCACTACGCTCTTTAGAACAAGTACACTTGAAACTAATCGACACAGGATCAAATAAACGCACTTCTTCTTCATGATATAAGCGGTGCAGTACTTCTTCAGCTGGAAGCGTAAATAACTCTTCCTGCTTAACGGTTGCAGTTAATACAGATAAGTGCTCGAACTCTTGGTTGTGATCACCATCGGTAGGTAGCACCTGTAAGAACATGCCTGCGGCTTGTTTGGTATCGGCAAACAGCTTGATCTTGGTTGGTAGCTGTTCAGACTGGGCGAAGTAATCTTCTAGACATTCCGCTAGGGTGTCTTTATCTAGCGCTACCACACCTTGATAACGTTCGCCGTCATCTGGTGTTAGGGTGATAACCATGTAGCCCTTACCAAACATCTGCGTCAGGCTCGCGTCATCGCTAATATCGCCTTCCCAACGTGATACGCCGCGAAGTTGCTGCAGGTTATTACCGTTAATCACAGCTAGTGATACTGGGCCATCACCTTGCAGTTGAATGCTGATATCACCGCTGAACTTCAAGGTTGCAGTTAATAAAGCTGTAGAAGCCATTAGCTCGCCCAATACATGTTGGATCGCTAGTGGGTATTCATGTGCTGATAGCACTTCTTGGTAGCTATTTTCTAGCTGCACTAATTCGCCACGTACACTCGCGTTTTCGAATAAATAGCGATATAGATTGTCTTTAGTCATCTCTTTGTTCCAATTTCTAGCTTTCTTTAAAGCGCATTATTTGACGACGTTGTTTCTTATCCGGCTTCTGATCGGGAGCGGGATTATTAAGAATATTTAAACGTCTTTGCTCTGCATAAGTCTCTCGTTTTGCTATGCTTTGCGGTGTCTCTTCATAAAGGGTTTGTGCTATTGACCCTTTTTGTCGATGTTCTGACAACACTTTGATGACGATCTCTTTTTCATCATAGCCTTGTCTCAATCTGATAGTGGCGCCAATTTCGGCATATTTGCTCGATTTCGTACGCTGGCCGTTATAGTGTACTTTTCCACCATTAATCATCTCTTTTGAGATGGCACGAGTTTTATAAAAACGTGCAGCCCAGAGCCATTTATCAAGCCTTACTTTAATTGCTTGTTGCTCGTTACTGTTCATGAGCGACTCCAGTGATAGATTAACCTTATATAAAGTAGGGGGAAGTTCACAAGCTCAGCAGGAATATACAAAACTTTACTTTCCCGCTGGTAAAATAGTGGCAGGCTTCACACCCTTTTTAGGCGCGTAAAGTTAGCATATTCGGTCAAATATGGCCAACATTGCTGCAGTAATGGGCTTGTTGCCAAAAGTAGTGTAGGTTAGCATGAGTCAGGATTTGCTAAATTATCATAATCAGAACAGAGACCTGTATAGAGGGTCCACATAAATATGGATTTATTAGATAAGTTTTTAACTAAAGCGGCTGGAGTGCCCCAAAAGCCAGTCAGTACGGCGATATTTAGCATTGGGCTAGTCATAGCTCTTTACTTATTAGCGCAAATTACTTGGAAATTAGTACCTGATGACTCGGCCAACGCGCGCTGGGTGCCTACTCCTGTCGCAAGCAATGCGGCGGGTCAAGTCAATATTCTTAGTCTGCAACAACTCTCTCTCTTCGGTAAACCTGATGCCGCGGGTAATAAACCTAAAGCTGCTCCAGTGGAAGAAATCATTACCGATGCCCCGAAAACGTCGCTATCTATCCAGCTAACGGGTGTGGTGGCATCAACCACAGAACAAAAAGGCTTAGCGGTTATTGCCTCTAGTGGTAGTCAAGACACTTACAGTTTGGGTGATAAGATCAAAGGCACTTCGGCTTCGCTAAAAGAGGTCTATGCCGACAGAATTATTATCACTAACAGC
This sequence comes from uncultured Shewanella sp., assembly GCF_947497935.1. Lineage (GTDB taxonomy): Bacteria > Pseudomonadota > Gammaproteobacteria > Enterobacterales > Shewanellaceae > Shewanella. Next base: position 22,801 of record NZ_CANMIO010000030.1, on the reverse strand, counting down.
GGTCGTTACGAAACCTTGATGCTAGATGGTCTAGAATACAATACTAATGGTGCCGCTAATCAACAGCTGCAAAAGGCTAAAAGTGTTTCTAAAGGGAAGACTATCGACAATCGTAACAATCGCGCCGTAGCGGCCGAGTTAAGCCAGTCTCGGGATGAGATTTTAGCCGACCCGAGCAAGATTACCGATTATTTGTCTATTTCACCGGTTAAGAGCGGTGGAGAGCTTGCTGGTTACCGTCTGAACCCAGGTAAAGATCGTGAACTATTTAAGCAGGCTGGTTTCAGAGCCAATGATTTAGCGAAATCAATTAATGGTTATGACCTGACTGATATGGGGCAGGCGTTAGAAGTGATGGCGCAGTTACCCGAGATGACCGAGGTTGCCTTAATGGTCGAACGTGATGGTCAGCTAATCGAGATAATGTTTAGTCTGCCGCAATAAATACGTAGCAGAAAATAACAATAGAATTTGCAGTAATACACATTGAGTTTGCCGCAACGAAAGGGTTTAGGGGAAGTATAACAATGAATAATAAGCGGATTAGACGCAGATTAATCGCCGGTATGGTTATGGGGGCTTCACTATTAGCTCCACAGCTTGCATGGTCTGAACAATATGCGGCTAACTTTAAAGGCACTGATATTCAAGAGTTTATCAATATTGTTGGTAAAAACTTGAATCGAACTATTATTGTCGACCCAACCGTTCGCGGAAAAATCAATGTTCGTAGTTACGATCTACTTAACGACGAACAGTACTACCAGTTCTTCCTCAACGTATTACAAGTCTATGGCTATGCCGTTGTCGAGATGGACAACAACATCATTAAGGTGATCAAAGATAAAGATGCTAAAACCGCATCAATCCGCGTTGCCGATGATAATGCACCAGGCCTAGGCGACGAGATGGTTACCCGTATCGTTGCACTCTATAACACCGAAGCTAAGCAGCTTGCTCCTCTATTACGTCAGCTAAATGATAATGCTGGCGGCGGTAACGTGGTTAACTACGATCCGTCCAATGTATTGATGATTTCAGGCCGTGCCGCAGTGGTTAATAAGCTGGTTGAAATTGTTCGCCGGGTTGATAAGCAAGGTGATACCGCTGTTGAAGTGGTTAAGCTTGAATATGCTTCAGCCGGTGAAATCGTCCGCATCGTCGATACTCTTTACCGTTCAACTGCTAACCAAGCACAAATGCCAGGCCAAGCGCCAAAAGTTGTTGCCGATGAGCGTACTAACGCCGTGGTGGTGAGTGGTGATGAGAAGAGTCGTGAGCGTGTGGTTCAGCTAATTAAAAATCTAGATGCAGAACAAGCAACCACGGGTAACACTAAGGTTCGCTACTTGCGTTACGCCAAGGCAGAAGATCTGGTTGAAGTCTTAACAGGTTTTGCTGAACAACTTGTCGACGATAAAGGTACACCACAAGGTGGCGGCAGCAAACGTCGTAATGAAATCAATATTATGGCGCATACCGATACCAACGCTTTGGTGATCAGCGCTGAGCCGGATCAGATGCGCACCATTGAGAGCGTGATTAATCAGCTGGATATTCGCCGTGCGCAGGTACTGGTTGAAGCGATTATCGTAGAAGTTGGCGAAGGTGATGATGTTGGTTTTGGTGTGCAGTGGGCAACTGAAGCTGGCGGTGGTACTCAGTTCAATAATCTTGGCCCAACCATAGGTGAGATTGGTGCCGGTGTTTGGCAGGCTCAAGGTGAAGAAGGTTCAACAGTTTGTAACGACGGTACTTGTACCGAGAATCCAGACACCCGTGGTGATATTACCTTACTTGCTCAAGCACTGGGTAAGGTAAATGGTATGGCGTGGGGCGTGGCTATGGGCGATTTTGCAGCCTTGATTCAAGCCGTGTCGAGCGATACTAAATCAAACGTTCTTGCTACACCGTCTATCACAACGCTTGATAACCAAGAAGCCTCATTTATCGTTGGCGATGAAGTACCTATTTTAACCGGTAGTCAAAATTCGAGTAACGGCAACAGTAACCCATTCCAAACGGTTGAACGTAAGGAAGTGGGTGTAAAGCTTAAAGTGGTACCTCAAATTAACGAAGGAAGCTCGGTTAAACTGACAATCGAGCAGGAAGTGTCAGGCATTAATGGTAAGACTGGTGTCGACGTCACCTTCGCCACTCGCCGTTTAACCACTACCGTCATGGCTGACTCTGGTCAGATCGTGGTACTAGGTGGTTTGATTAAAGAGGAAGTACAAGAGTCGGTGCAGAAAGTCCCGTTCTTAGGTGATATTCCGATTATTGGTCACCTGTTTAAGTCCTCTTCTAGTGGTAAGAAAAAAACCAACTTGATGGTATTTATCAAGCCAACAATTATTCGTGACGGCATCACCATGGAAGGCATTGCGGGTCGTAAGTATAACTACTTCCGTGCATTGCAACTTGAGCAGCAGGAACGTGGTGTTAACCTTATGCCAAATACTCAGGTTCCGATCTTAGAAGAGTGGAATCAAGCTGATTATCTACCTCCAGAAGTCAACGAAGTGTTGAATCGTTACAAAGAAGGTAAAGGCTTAGACACTAAGATGCGTGAAACGGATCCGGCGCTAAAGTCTATCTCGACTAGCAAAGAATCCGATAAACAAGGCACCGACACAGATAAAGAAACTTCTGATGAGTGAGAATTCAATACAAGTCGATGAAGAGCTAGCGCAGGTCTCTAATGAGCTTGGGTTAGTGTCTGAGGAAGAAGCCGATCAGCTTTTTCATTCAAACAGTAAAGAGCGTTTGCCATTTGCTTTCGCACATAGATTTAAGGTGGCGCTAACCGCTGATGAAAATAATCAGTTGTCGCTTTATTATGCCCAAGGTACTCCTTTAGCATCTTTGCTTGAGGTGCGCCGTTATTGTGGTAAAGAACTGCCTTTGATTAAGCTTGAAGACACAGCCTTTGAGGCGCGTCTTACCCAAGCCTATCAGGCAAATTCTTCTGAAGCGCAGCAGATGATGGAAGATATTGGTAATGAGATGGACCTGTTCACTCTTGCCGAAGAACTGCCGCAAACTGAAGATCTACTTGAGGGCGATGATGATGCGCCGATTATTAAGTTAATCAACGCACTACTGTCTGAAGCGATTAAAGAAGAAGCCTCTGATATTCATATCGAAACCTATGAGAAGCAACTTGTTGTGCGCTTCCGTGTCGATGGCATTCTTAAAGAGGTCCTCAAACCTAACCGTAAACTGTCTTCGTTATTAGTATCGCGTATTAAAGTTATGGCGCGTCTCGATATCGCCGAAAAACGCGTGCCGCAGGATGGTCGTATTTCGCTGCGTATTGCGGGGCGAGCCGTAGATGTGCGTGTATCGACGATGCCGTCTAGTCATGGCGAGCGTGTGGTACTGCGTCTATTAGATAAAAACGCGGGTAACTTGGACTTAGAGCAGCTAGGTATGACCGAAGCGGTTCGTCATCAATTTGATGAACTGATCCGTAGACCACACGGTATTATTTTGGTGACCGGACCAACGGGTTCGGGTAAGAGTACCACTCTCTATGCCGGCCTTACCGAAATTAATTCGAAAGATACCAACATTCTTACCGTCGAAGACCCGATAGAATATGAACTCGAAGGTATCGGTCAGACTCAGGTAAACACTAAGGTCGATATGACCTTCGCCCGCGGCTTACGTGCTATTTTGCGTCAAGACCCTGATGTGGTGATGATTGGTGAAATTCGAGATCTTGAGACTGCGCAAATTGCGGTTCAGGCATCGTTAACTGGTCATATGGTTATCTCAACGCTACATACCAATACTGCATCGGGTGCGATTACTCGTCTGCAAGATATGGGCGTAGAGCCTTTCCTCGTCTCTTCTAGCTTGCTGGGCGTCCTCGCTCAACGTCTTATCCGTACCTTGTGCCCAAGCTGTAAAGAAGCACACACGCCGGATAATCGTGAAAGAGAGCTTCTCGGTATTAGCGCTGACGATCCGCGTGTAATTTTCCGCGCTAAGGGGTGTCAGGCTTGTGGTCACAATGGTTATCGTGGTCGAACTGGTATTCATGAATTACTTATCGTCGATGATCATGTGCGTGAGCTTATTCACACCGGTCGCGGTGAGTTAGCGATTGAAAAACATATCCGTCAATCTGTGCCGAGCATTCGTCACGACGGTATGAGTAAAGTGCTTGCGGGTAAAACAACCCTAGAAGAAGTGCTGCGTGTCACTCGAGAGGAGTAAGCCATGCCAGCATTTGAATACAAAGCATTAGACAACACGGGTAAGCAGAAAAAAGGTGTTGTCGAAGCGGATACCGCAAGGCACGCACGTACTCAGCTAAGAGAGCAGCGCTTAATGCCTCTGGAGATCACTCCAGTGGTAGAAAAAGAGAGCAAGGCTAAGACCGCAAGTTTTAGCTTTTTAAAGCGCGGGATCTCAACGGCAGAGCTTGCGCTTATTACCCGTCAGATTGCTACTCTAGTGGCAGCCGGATTACCCGTTGAAGAGGCATTAAAAGCCGTTGGTCAACAATGTGAGAAGGACCGTTTAGCCAGTATGGTGATGGCGGTGCGTTCACGTGTGGTTGAAGGTTACAGTCTCGCCGACTCCATGGCTGAATTTCCACATATATTCGATGAGCTGTACCGAGCTATGGTGGCATCGGGCGAGAAATCGGGTCACTTAGAGGTGGTGCTGAATCGTCTGGCCGATTACACCGAACGTCGCCAACAGCTCAAGAGTAAAATGACCCAAGCGATGATCTATCCTATCGTGCTGACTGTTGTCGCAATAGGTGTGATTGCGATTCTGCTTGCCGCCGTTGTACCGCAAGTTGTCGGTCAGTTTGAGCATATGGGGCAGGAGTTACCTTGGACCACAGAGTTGTTGATCGCCTCGTCAGACTTTATCCGTGATTATGGCCTAATTGTTTTGGCTGTTATCGTCGGCTTGTTCTTTATCGCCAAACGTTTGTTGGTTTCTCCTAAAAATCGCATGAAATACGATAGCATGTTGCTGCGCCTGCCTGTGATCAGCAAAGTGAGTAAAAGTCTTAACACGGCACGTTTTGCGCGTACATTAAGTATTTTGACGGCCAGTTCGGTACCTTTACTCGATGCGATGCGTATCGCCAGTGATGTACTAGTCAACGTTAAGGTGAAAGCCGCAGTCGAAGATGCGACATTAAGAGTGCGTGAGGGCACAAGTTTGGGGACTGCACTGGCCAACACTAAACTTTTTCCACCTATGATGCTCTATATGATTACCTCTGGTGAAAAAAGTGGCCAACTTGAGCAGATGCTTGAGCGCGCTGCCGATAACCAAGACCGAGAGTTTGAGTCGAATGTGACGATAGCCCTAGGAGTGTTTGAGCCTATGCTAGTTGTTAGTATGGCTGCCGTGGTTCTATTTATTGTTTTAGCGATTCTTCAGCCAATTTTAGCGCTGAATAATATGATTAGTGGTTAATGCTCACTGTCAGCTACAAGCGTTTTGTAGCTAGTATGAGTGATTTAGTTTAAGGAAGTTGTTAATGCAAGCACGTAATAAACAGAAAGGTTTTACCCTATTAGAAGTTATGGTGGTGATTGTTATTTTAGGTATTTTAGCCTCTATGGTCGTACCTAACTTAATGGGCAACAAAGATAAGGCTGATCAACAAAAAGCGGTTTCAGATATCGTTGCATTAGAGAATGCCTTGGATATGTATAAGCTAGACAACAGTGTTTATCCAACTACTGAACAGGGCCTTGAAGCTTTAGTGCAAAAGCCTACTATTTCTCCAGAGCCACGTAACTACCGTGCCGACGGTTATGTTAAGCGTCTACCACAAGATCCATGGCGTAACGATTACCTGTTATTGAGCCCAGGTGAGAACGGTAAGCTCGATATCTTCAGCTCAGGCCCAGATGGCCAGCCAGGTACTGAAGATGATATTGGTAACTGGAACCTACAGAACTTCCAATAAGATGAGCTTGCCGCGAGTAAACTTAGCACGCCAAACGGGCTTCACCTTAATGGAGGTGTTGCTCGTTGTTTTGCTTATGGGCTTGGCCGCAACTGCTGTCACCCTTGGCATGGGTGGCGCAAGCAAAGAAAAGGCGCTCGAGCGCACTGCTCAGCAGTTCATGATGTCTACCGAAATGGTGCTAGATGAAACGGTTTTGAGTGGCCATTTCGTTGGCATAGTTATCGAAGATACTAGCTACAAATATGTTTATTACGATGAGGGAAAGTGGAAGCCTCTAGAGCAAGATAGGCTGCTGGCTGAGCGTCAGATGGAACCTGATGTAGAGATGGTGCTGGTGCTCGATGGCTTACCTTTAGTTCAAGATGACGAAGAACAAGATTCTTGGTTTGATGAGCCCCTTATTGAAAAATCCGCCGACGAAAAGAAGAAGTTTCCTGAGCCGCAGATCATGTTATTCCCGAGTGGGGAGATGAGCGCTTTTGAATTGTCTTTCGTTAGTGAAGATGAAATGAAGCAAGATATTGAAGTCGTGGTGTTTGGTGATGCCTTGGGTCGCCTACGTATGGGTTTCGAAGATGAAGAAGTCTTATGAGTAGGTGGACTAAACAAAAAGGCATGACCCTGCTGGAAGTGATCGTTGCCTTGGCGGTATTTTCTATCGCCGCCGTCTCTATCACTAAGAGCTTAGGTGAGCAGATTGCTAACATGCCCATTTTAGAAGAGCGCACCATGGCGCAATGGGTTGCTCATAACCAGATGGTCGATGCGCGTTTAGATCCTAAGTTTCCAGAGATTGGTCGCAAAGACGGACAGACTGAGCTTGCCAATAAAGATTGGTATTGGCGTAAAGAGGTCATTAAAACGACCGATGATAATTTTAGAATGATCCGCATAAGTGTCAGTGATGATGAGCGCTTTGCTCGGGTCATTGCTGAGGTGAGCAGCTATGTGCTTAAGGCTGACTAATTCTCAGCGCGGCTTCACGCTGCTAGAGATGCTGATCGCAATCGCTATTTTTGCCATGCTAGGTTTGGCAGCGAATACCGTGCTGAGTACCGTGATGAAAAACGACACGGCAACCCGAGATTTTGCCGCTAAGTTAAAGGCGATGCAGCAAGGTTTTGGTGTGATTGAGCGAGACTTAAACCAGATGGTCGCACGTACGCCTAGGTTATTAGAGGGAGGGAGAGCCACTACGGTTTTTCAGACGGGTAGCAATATGCTCGATTCAGAGTCTGAGTCCTTAGTCTTTTTTCGCCTAGGTTGGTTAAACCCTGACGGGCTCTTGCCGAGGGGCAGTTTGCAGTCGGTCGCCTACGTGGTGATGGAAGGACAGTTGCAGCGCTGGTATTACCCTTATCCTGAACCTGAAATTGGTTCAGAGCCAATTAAAACAGTGATTATGGATAAGGTGCTTTCAGTGGAATACGCCTTTTTTGCCGATGACAAATGGGAGCGTCAAACCGATGCGACCAAGTTACCTAAGGCGATTGCGATAGAAATTGAGTTTGAAGATATAGGTAAGGTACAGCGTAAGTTCCTAGTGCCTAAGGGCGCACTTGCTGGCAGTAACGATGATACGAATAGTGGTGGGGGAGACGAAGAGTCTGTACCAGATGGAGAGCGTAATAGCGGTAATGATAATGGCACCGGAAAAGGGCATGGTGAATAATGCCTTCTAAGCAACGTGGTGTCGCTCTTATCGTGGTGCTGTTGATTGTCGCTATGGTTGCCATTATTGCGACCAATATTACTTCGCGTAATCAGTTGTCAGTTAGGCGCACTCTAAATATGGCGCAGTATGATCAGGCTTTCTGGTATGCGATTTCGGGTGAAGAGATCGCTAAAAAGGTGCTCAAGCAAGATCTAGAAGATTCAGATACTGTGCATTTGCAACAGTATTGGGCACTTGCTGATGTAATCTTCCCCGCCGAAAAAGGGGAGATTGCAGGTAAAATTAGCGATATGCGCTCCTGCTTTAATGTGAATTCGTTATCTGCGCCTGACGAAAAAGTAGAAAATGGTCAGCCTAAATTGCCCTTGCCTGCGGTGCAGTTCAAGGGATTGCTAGTCGCATTAGGAATGGATGATTTCGCAGCAGAGCGCTTAGCACAAACACTCAAAGACTATATCGATGAGGATCAAACTGCAGGGCCTTATGGCGCAGAAGATGCGGAATATGAGTCGCGCAATGTGCCGTATCGAGCGGCTAATACACTTATGAGTCACAAGAGTGAACTGCGGGCAGTGATGGGCTTTACCCAAGATATTTACTTGAAATTGGCCCCCTATGTCTGTGCGATTCCAGGCAATACCACCCAAGTATTGAATGTAAATACGGTTCCTGTGGAGAAAGCGGCAATAATTGCAGGCATGTTTGACAACAAGATATCGGTGGGCGAGGCTGAAAGTATCATTAATCAGCGGCCATTAGATGGGTATGACAAGATAGATGAGTTTTGGGAAAACTCATCTATTGCTAGCCTCTCGGGTGACGCAAAACTAAAGTCGAGTTTTGGGGTAACGAGTAAATATTTTCTACTCGAAGCCGGAGCTAAGGTCGATACAGCGGTATTTAGATTAGAAAGCGTACTGTATGGCGACAGCAAAAAATTAGAAGTGTTATCTCGCCAGTTTGGTGGGCAAAAATAACAACGGTCCTTTAATGAGTTGAAGAGACTTGTGGAGATAAATCAGTGAGTGAAAGACTATTCATCCGCTTAGGTCAGACTGCCGAGCAAGCATGCTCTTGGCTCGTTTGGTCTGAACAGGAGCAAGAAATTATAGGTTCTGGTGAGCTTAGCGATGCCAGTGCACTATCGACTCTTACTGAAAGAGCGGGTAATCGCGCGGTTGACGTTTTAGTGCCTGCATCAAGTATTACTTTAACTCACGTTGAGCTACCTGAAAAAAGTCAGCGTCAAGCCGTTAAGGCTTTGCCTTTTATGCTGGAAGAGAACCTAGCTCAAAACGTGGATGAACTGCATTTTGTTACTGGGCCTCGTAATGGCGAGAGCCTAAGCATCGCCGTGGTTGCTCATGAGCAGATGCAAGCTTGGATCGAATGGTTAGCAGATGCCGGCCTGAAGGCTAAATGTATCGTACCTGACTGTTTGGCATTGCCATTGGCCGAGTGTGACTGGGCGGCAATGAGTTTTGGTAAAGAGATTTTGCTGCGAACAGGCGAAGGCAGTGGTGTGAGTCTGACGCAGAACTGGATGGATGTGGTACTGCCACAACTGCTAGCGACTGCAGACAGTGGCAACACTAGCGTTGCGGCATATACCGATCTACAAATGACTGGGGCGGATGTGAAATCTCAGCCGCTAGATCTGCCTATGCTAGTGCTTGCCAAAGGTATGCTCAACGCACCAATGAATCTGCTTTCTGGTGTTTATAAGCCGAAGAAAGAGTACGGTAAACATCTTGTTTTATGGCGTAATACGGCTATCGCATTCGGGATAGTGATCCTGTTAGCCCTAGTCAATAAAGGGCTGAATATTCATCAGATGAATAGCGATTCGGATAGGTTGCAGGTGCAAAGCGAGCAGATCTATAAGCAAGTCGTTCCTGGGAGTTCACGAGTCGTTAACTTGCGCTCTCAGATGGAAAGTTATGTGCGCACCCTTCAAGGCGGCGGTAGTGGTAGTGAGTTTTTTGTCATGCTTAGTGGCATGCAAGAAGCCTTCGCGCAAGTGCCCGCACTTAAGCCAACTACCTTACGGTTTGATAGCAATCGTAACGAAATTCGTATGCAGGTAACCGCTAAGAATTATGAGCAAATTGAAAAGTTTAAAGAGATCATTGCGCGTTCTTACAAGCTCGATGGTGGTGCGATGAACAGTGGAGAATCTCAAGTCACCAGCACCTTAACCATAAGGAGCAAATAAGATGGAAAACTTCAAAGTTTGGTGGAACGGCTTAGTTCTGCGTGAGCAGCAGATGGTTGCAGCTTGTGGTGTAGTGTTAGTGATAGGTATTTTGTATTGGGGCGTTTGGACGCCAATAGCCAATGCAGAAGCTGAGGCTCAGCGTAGACTCGAGGGGCAACAAAGTACCTTGAATTATGTTAAGCAAACCGCCAATCGCATTGCTGGATTGAAGCAAAGTGGCGGTAGTAATGCTTTTAGAGGTAGCTTGAGTGCTGCCGTTAACCAAACTGCGGGAGCGTTTGGGCTAGAGATTACGCGTATGCAGCCTCAAGGTAACAAGATCCAAGTGTGGATGGATGAAGTCCCTTTCGATACGTTATTGAATTATTTAAATGAATTGGTGCAGAACAAGGGGTTGTCATTAGAGAGCTTAGACTTAGCAGAGTCCGATACTCCTGGCTATGTTAATGTTCGTCGTATTCAGCTGTCCAAGTAAGGTGTTGTAGTGAAATTAGTAAAGATGGTTGCGTTAGGCTTTTTGGTCTACTTGGTATTTTTAGTGGTGCAATTTCCGGCCAATATCGCAGTTAAGTTGGCGTCCTTGCCAAAGAATGTCGCCATTAGTGGTGTATCCGGCACGATTTGGGCGGGTAAGATCGATATGCTCAGCGTGCAACAACGCCAAGTGGAAATGATAACTTGGGACTTGAATGTCTGGTCTTTATTGACTGGTACCGTTAAGGCCGATGTGGTGATCGGTAGCAGAGCAAGTGCAGTAAACGGTAAGGGAACCATTGCCTACTCACTAAGTGGATTAGACGTTTCAGGCTTAAGGTTTGAAGCGCCGAGCAGCTTCTTGTTAGGACGTACTAACTTACCCTTTAGAACTAAAGTAAACGGTGATTTGAGCGTATTGGTAGATAACTTTGAGCAGGGCTTACCTTGGTGTGAGCAGCTGTCTGGTAAGTTATTCTTGAATCAAGTGAATGTCACGAACCAGTTTGGTAAGTATCCGCTTGGCGATATCGCGCTTGGACTGGCTTGTCTTGATGGCAAAGTTGAGCTGACTACAGATGAGAAACTTAATGGGCTTGGCCTCGATGGCAATATCGTTTTAGCCGATAACAAGATGGTACAGGTGAACGCCAAGATCCGTGAAGTGAACACTCAGCCTGATGACTTGAAGAAGGCACTGTCTTTCCTAGGTAAGAAAGACAGCCAAGGTTATTACCCGATAACCTATCAAGGCAGGCTACCTATCTAGTTCAAGCTATTCAAAAAAGGCGCTTAATCGGCGCCTTTTTTGTCTCTTTCTCTTACGATGGTTTAATGAGCTCATCTAGTAGGTAGTGATAATCTTCAATGGCTGGGAAGTCATTGAAGACCTTATTGGGCTTCTGGCTATCTGGGTTGGAGATCCCTAACTGATATCCTACGCCTGCTAGCCTTGCCGCTTGTAAAATGGCTTCATTATCATCGATAAATAAGCAGCGGCTGGGATCCAAGTTAAACTTATCGAACAGGTGTTGCCAAAACAGCGGGTGCTCTTTGGGGTAACCCGTTTCGTGACTTGAGATCATTTCATCTAGGCCTAGGCCTAAGTCGGTGTGTTCCAGCTTCAGCATTAAATTTTTAGGGTGAGCGTTGGTGACTAAGATGCGAGACTTGCCAGCAATCTGCAGGGCGTCAAGGAAGGGCATGCTGTCTTGGCGTAGCTGGATCCGTTCCACGAGAGTGCGGTGAAGTGACATAATATCCAGCCCCATCTGCTGCTCCCAATAATCAAGACAGTACCAATTTAAGGTGCCTTCTACATTGGCATAACACTGCTCAACCCACTCGCTAGCCTCTTTCTCTGATATACCTCGCTGTTGACTTAGCTCCTTTGGTATCAGTTGCATCCAAAAATGATTGTCAAAATGCAGATCCAATAAGGTGCCGTCCATATCGAGTAAAACGCTGTCTATTTCATTCCATGGAAACATAGTTGAGCAATCCTAAAAATTCATGTTGTAGATTGGAGCGAGAATAGTAAGATTATACTTGAATTGGTAGTTGCACTGGGATGTGTATGACTAAAAAAAATGATAAGCCGGAGATTTTGCATACTGAAATAGTGGCAAGGAGTCGGCTGTTTCAGATTGAGCAGGTGCACTTGAGATTTTCGAATCAAGTCGAGCGCCAATATGAGCGTATGAAAGGTAACAATCGTGGCGCTGTCATGGTTGTGCCAGTGCTTAATGGCACCGAGCTTTTATTGGGGCGAGAGTATGCTGCAGGTACGCATAGCTATGAGCTAGGCTTTCCTAAAGGCTTGGTCGATCCTGGTGAAGAAGCTCATGAAGCGGCTAATCGAGAACTGCAAGAGGAAATAGGCTTTGGTGCCAGAAAGCTAACCCATTTGATGGAGTTGAGCTTAGCCCCAGGTTATTTCGCCAGTAAGATGCAAATATTTTTAGCCGAAGATTTATATGAGAGTCGACTAGAAGGCGACGAACCGGAGCCTATCGATATGGTTACTTGGCCGTTGGCAGCATGGCAAGAGTTGCTATCGGAGGAAGATTTTTCTGAGTCTCGCAGTGTAAGTGCTTTATTTTTAGCGCAAAAACATCTACAACTTAGATAGTTATAATTGACGCGAGTTATTGGTATTAGGCTGTTGGAGTAGTTATGAAGCCAGAGAATTATGTAGACCAAGTCATTGAAATCGCTACGCTCGCGGGGACAAAAATCCGTGAAATTTATCAGAAAGGCGATTTCGAGCGAGAGATAAAATCTGATAATACCCCAGTGACTTCTGCCGATCTCGCTGCTCATGAAATCATTACCAAGGCTTTGACGGCGCTAACGCCAGATATTCCTGTCTTATCTGAAGAAGATGCTGATATCCCATTTGCTGAACGTTGTGATTGGCAGCGTTATTGGTTGGTCGATCCGCTAGATGGAACCGGTGAATTTATTGCCGGTAGTGGTGATTTTTCAGTGATCATTGCTCTTGTTGAGCATAATCGACCCATTCTTGGGGTGGTATATGCGCCAATGACAGACGTTTGTTACTACGGCATTGCAGGTCTAGGTTCTTATAAGCGTAAAGACGGCGCGGAAATCCGTATTAGTAGTAAGCAATTAAGCAATGATGATTCGTCTTCGTTACGTTTGGCTGTGAGTCGTCGACAAGATCCGCAGTCGGTGATTAAACTCTTTAACCAGAATAAGCATTGTGAATTAGTGGTGCTAGGTGGTGCGGCGCTTAAAAGTTGTCTGGTAGCCGAAGGACGAGCCGACTGCTATGTTCGCATCGGTCCAACAGGGGAGTGGGATACCGGCGCAGCGCAAATAATTGTAGAGGAAGCGGGCGGACAGGTTATGGATATTAATCTGCAACCGTTAACTTATAACGAGCGAGAAAGTCTAGAGAACCCCAACTTTATCGTGGTAGGTGCACCTGCACTGGAGTGGGATCAAATTCTAATCAATGAGTGATTTAATTCAGATCTCGCAAGCCGATAAACAAGATCTTAACGCTATCGATGCACTTGAGCGGCAATGCTTTCCCGGCCACTGCTATCCAGACTTTTTCTTCAGACAAGCGTTAGACTGTTGGCCAAATGGTTTATTGGTGGCTAAGGATGAGGATAACAATACCTTAGGGTATTTATTAGCCTCAAGTAGTGGGCAGCCTGATGTTGCTTGGATCCTGTCGGTAGCGGTCTCTGATACCGCTCGCGGAAAAGGGATAGGAACTAAGCTTATCTCGCAGTTATTAGCCGTTTTACCTCAGGGAGTTAATCAAGTTAATTTAACCGTAGCACCTGATAACCCGGCTAAAGATCTATATTCACGTATTGGTTTTATCGAGCTAGGATTCGAGTCTGACTACTTTGGCGATAATGAACCTAGGTTATTAATGGGTTACCGCAAGTCAGGCTATAGCTAGGCGAATGTTATTTAGCAGACGTTTTCTCCCATACTTTGTGACTCAATGCCTAGGCGCCTTGAACGACAACGTATTTAAAAACGTGCTGCTGCTGTTAGTGACTTATTCGCAAGTTGAACTGTTGCCTATCGATATACATCTCTTTGTTAACCTCGCTGCGGGCCTGTTTATTCTGCCTTTCTTGCTGTTTTCCGCTCATGCGGGGCAGCTGGCAGACAGCGTTGATAAAGCGCTGCTTATTCGCAGGCTTAAGCTGCTCGAACTCATCATCATGTCGGTGGCTATCTTCGCCATTATTAGTCATAGCTATATGCTTATGCTGCTATTACTGTTTCTTACAGGTGTACAGTCTGCTTATTTTGGCCCAGTAAAGTATTCGCTGTTACCCAGAGTGCTACACGAAAGCGAGCTCGTCTCGGGTAATGCTTGGGTTGAGATGGGCACCTTCTTAGCCATTTTGATCGGAACGATTTCGGCGGGGATGATAGTTGCCAGTGACAAGGCTACCTACTGGGCTGCGGCCACGGTATTTATTCTAGCTTTGATTGGAATCAGCGCGAGTTGGTTTATTCCGAGTATTCCTGCTCACTCAGATGTAAAACCTCGCTTTTCTATTTTCTCGGCCACCATAGATAATATTAATAAGGCGCGTCAAAGTTCAGCGATATGGACCGCCATTTTAGCAATCAGTTGGTTTTGGTTTGTGGGAGCGACTTATCTTACTCAGTTTCCAAATTTTGCTCGGATAACTTTAAATGCTGATGCAAGGGTGGTATCGCTACTCTTATTGTTATTTTCGGTTGGCATTGGTGTCGGTTCATTTGTTTGTGAGCGGCTGTCTTGCCGGCGAGTGGAGCTTGGGATCATGCCTTTAGGCTTGCTGTTACTCGCTTGTTTCGGGATAGATCTCTACTTTGCCCTACCCAAGCAAGCGACCTTGGTAGCTCTCTATCAGTTAGATAGTTTTATTGCTGAGACAGGGCACTATCGTCTGATGTTTGATCTGCTTATGATTGGTGTCGGAGGGGGCTTATTTATCGTGCCGCTTTATACCTATATTCAGGTGCGAGCCAAAGAGGGCGAGTGTGCACAGGCGATCGCGAGCAACAATATCGTCAATGCGCTATTTATGGTGACTTCGGCTATATTTTCCATGTTGGTTTTGAATGTGTTGCAGTGGCCGATAGAGCAGCTGTTTTTAGTCTTAGCGGTGGCAAATATCCTAGTGCTCTTGTATTTGTTTTGGCGCTGGCCAGAACTCTTACTCAGCTGTGTGAGTTATTTTATTCGCAGGGTTTCCCATAAGATTCAGGTGCTAGATCTAGAGTCTTTGCATAAATCGTCTAAATTATTGGTCGTTACTGAACAAGCATCTTGGCGAGAGTTAATGGTGATATTTGGTAGCTTTAACCACCCGGTCTTGTTTGCAAACTTAAGCCTGCAGCCTTGGCCTAATCGCTTTATTGGCCGCGTATTATCTCGGTTGAGTTGGTATCCGCATCAACAAATGGAAGTTGATAGCGTGATTTGCGTGGATAAGGCCTCACTTGGTGAGTTTAAATCTCGCGTCGAATTTGCAAATTTTCAAGTGGTGTCAGTTAAATGTACTGCTACCGTGGGAAGAGTACTGAAGTTAGCAATAGCCCCATTAGCTGCGGATAACAGCTAATGGGATTAACTTAGAGCAAAGCCGGTGCTTAATGGTTATCTAGCCACTGATGCATGGCTTGATGATCACCTCTAAAGAGGATGCGGTCCGATTTTTTGTCGATTTGATATTGATACATAGGGTCGTAATATTTGAGCAACAGCAACTCAATCCAAGCTAAATGACCGCGAGTGTCATTTTGGCTCCTTTGGGTGCTTAAAGCATCAGTGATTATTGCCTGAAGCTCGTCATGTTGCTTTCCACCTAGACGTTTTTTTATGCCAGTGATGCTTTGGGCCAAGTATTGAGCAAAAGCTTCGAAGCCTGCTTCTTCACCCAGTCTTTGGATATAACCACTATGCATCTTATGTACATATTCGTTAAGTAGGCGCTTCAGTCTTGCATCTATCGATTCTTCTAATACCAAGACATTGGCTTCCTGCATCCCAGCATAGAACGCCTGTGGTAGGGCTGAGCGCCCAATCAGGAAGCTTTCATCTTCGAGTAGCAAGTGTTTTGCGTTGCTATCCTGATGCTTTAACAGTGCAACTGCCAAAGAGTTTTCGAAGTTGATCTGGCTTGGCTGTCCTTCGTGATAGCGGCCAAAGCTGGAGCCTCGATGATGCGCTAATCCCTCTAAATCGACCGCTTCTTTACGCTGTAAAAGAAAGTCGGTTTTACCACTGCCAGTAATACCGCTTAGGATAAGCATCGGCTTTACATTGGGCGCATTATCAATGGTTTCAATTAGAAACTGGCGCATGGCCTTATAACCACCTTCAATGAAGGGAATATCTAAGCCTGCTTCTTTTAGCCACTGCTGAGTTAGCTGTGATCGAAGACCACCGCGAAAACAGTAAAGATAACCTTGAGGGTTTTCGCTGAAGAATTTTAACCAAGCATCGACCCTCTGTTGTTTCACCTCACCATTAACTAGTGAATGCCCGAGTTCTATGGCTGCAGCTTGGCCTCGCTCTTTGTAGCAGGTACCGACTAGCTTGCGTTCCTCATCTTCCATCAAAGGTAGGTTTACGCTTGCCGGAAAGGCGCCTTTTTCAAACTCTACCGGTGCGCGCGCATCCATGATGGGATGATCACTAACGAGTATTCGGCGATATTCGCTGGCACGCACTTTATTGAGTGGCATTAGATGAGCTCCACGGTGCTAGTCGCGTTTTTTTCGGCGAGCTGACCGATGCAAATAGGTTCGATACCATTGTCAGATAGTAATGTTTGTAAGGCTGCTTCGCCTTCGCTAGCAACAGCAATCAATAATCCACCACTGGTTTGTGGGTCGCAAATAATGGCTTTTTGCTCATCGGTAAGCGTAGGTAGGTGTTCACCATAGCTATCAAAGTTTCTGTGGGTGCCACCAGGAATACATCCTAACTCTAAGTAGTGACGAGCATTCGGTAGAAGAGGCAGTAAGCTAATATCCAGCTTAGCACTTAGGTCTGCACCGTGGCACATCTCAAGCAGGTGCCCAGCTAAACCAAAGCCTGTTACATCGGTTAGTGCATTAACTTGAGGGATCTTGGCAATCTTAGGGCCTAGAACGTTGAGTTGGCACATGGCTTCTGCTGCGGTGTAAAGATCAGCATCGGCTAACTTTTTCTGCTTTTGAGCCGTAGTCAAAATACCAATCCCAAGTGGCTTAGTAAGATAAAGCTTATCACCCGCTTTAGCAGTATCGTTCTGCTTGAGCTCATCTAAAGGGATCTGGCCAGTTACGGCTAAACCAAAGATAGGTTCCGGCGAGTCGATGCTATGGCCACCGGCTAGCATAATGCCAGCGTCGGCACAGGCTTTCCGGCCGCCATCAACGACTTGCTGAGCGACTTCTGCCGGCAATTTATTCACTGGCCAGCCTAGAATCGCAATGGCCATCATAGGTGTGCCACCCATGGCGTAGATATCACTAATAGCGTTAGTTGCGGCGATACGTCCAAAGGTAAATGGATCATCTACAATCGGCATGAAGAAGTCAGTAGTGCTGATAATGCCTGTGGTTTCGTTAAGCTGATAGACGGCAGCATCATCGCGAGTCTGGTTACCTACCAGTAGATTAGGGTCATCAAATACAGGCAGCTGAGAGGCAAGTATAGTGCCGAGAACTTTTGGAGAAATTTTACAGCCGCAACCCGCGCCGTGACTGTACTCGGTAAGTTTGATTTCTGAATCTGACATGAGCTTAAAACGCCCTAATAAATAGTAAGTAGCCGATCATGATAGACCCATAACCGAGGGACTTCAATCGGGCTCGGGTACAAGTTGAGACTTGTGCCTAATTGCATTGAGCTATTTTTGCCTGAATTGGGAAATCATGACCTGCTAAAACAAAAAAGCCGCTGTGATAGCGGCTTTCTTCTTTTAAACCTAGCTAAAGCTGGCTGTTAAATTGTGCCAGCTTCTCTGTTGCTGTTTAAAGCGGATCTTTAGCTCTTTAACTTGGCTAAGTAGCTGTTTATCTGCAAGCTGCTTGCGTTTGGCTTCGATTAAGGCTTTTTTAGCAGTGTAGTATTCAGCTAGGTGGGCCTTTAATGTCTCGTACTCTTCTTGTAATTTCTCTATGAGTTCTTCGCTATTAGGCAGGTGAGCAACCTTATTCTGAGTACGCTTTAATTGCATTTGAAAACGTGCGTGCTCGATTTTCTCCTGTGGTACAACACGACGGCCATCGGCTAAGCCAACTAAAGCTAAACCATCAATCAGCCACTTGGTTGGGTCGTACTGCCACCAATGAATACCATTACGATAGTCGTTCTCAAAGATATGGTGATAGTTATGGTAACCCTCGCCATAGGTCAATATGGCTAGGAAGCCGTTATCACGCGCAGTGTTTTTATCTGTATAGGGCTGTGAACCCCAGATATGAGCGAGTGAGTTGATAAAGAAAGTACAGTGATGCACCACCACAAGGCGCAGTAAGCCAGCTAACAATAGCATGCCCAAGATATCGCCATTCAACCAGCCCAGTAGGATCGGCAAACCAAAGTTCATGATAAGCAGTAGCGGCAGATAGTGTTTGTGTTGCCACATAACGATTTTATCGTTTTGAAGATCGCGAACATTCTTGTAGTCATGGTAACGCTGAGCCTGATATTCACGCAGCATCCAACCAATATGGCTGTACCAAAATCCCATCTTTGCAGAGTAGGGGTCCTTGTCATTATTATCGACATGCTTATGGTGAACTCGATGATCGGAAGACCAATGTAATGCACTGTTTTGCAGTGCTAACGCTCCACCTAAGGCATAGAGAAATCGAACTGAGGCATGGGCTTTATAAGTTCGATGAGACCAGAGTCTATGGTAACCACCGGTAATTGATAAGCCGCTCGCAAAGGCGAGAACCACAAAGGCTATCCATTCGATGGCGTCAAACCCGTGAGCAATCCCATACCAAGGAACGAATATTGCGGCGCAGGCAAACGTGATACTAAACAGACTCACATTCATCCAGATGATCGGAGGTTTTTTCATTATATTTATAATTCCAAGTTGAGCGTACATCTGTACGCCAATTTAACTTGGATAGTGATCGGGGTCAAGTTTGTTGGTGCTGCGTTTTGTGTTAAAAAGCGGTATTATTCAAGGAATAATTTTTGTAAGTAGGTTCAACATGGGCATTAGAGCACAACAAAAAGAGAAGACGCGACGGGCACTCGTCGATGCGGCATTTAGCCAGTTAAGTGCTGAGCGTAGCTTTTCTAGCCTAAGTTTGCGTGAAGTTGCGCGTGAAGCGAACATTGCTCCAACTTCATTCTATCGTCATTTTAAGGATATGAATGAGCTGGGTTTGACCATGGTGGATGAAGGCGGTCTGACGCTTAGACAGATGATGCGCAAAGGTCGCCAACGTGCAGAAGCCGGTGGCAGTGTGATCCGCATTTCGGTTGACACCTTTATGGAAGTGCTTGAATCAAATCCTAACGTATTTCGTATTCTACTGCATGAACGTTCGGGAACGTCAGCACCTTTCAGGGGGGCCGTGGCTCGTGAAATAGAGCATTTTATTTCTGAATTGGCGCACTATACCGAGGCAACTGCTCATCGCTCACCCGAGTTGGCTCATGCCCAAGCTGAGGCTCTTGTGACTTTAGTGTTTAACGCAGGTGCTGCAGCACTAGATATGAAACGTGCGGATCGTAAGATTTTGGCTGATCGCTTGGTCATTCAATTGCATATGATTGCTAAAGGGGCCGAGGCCTTACAGAACAAAAAAGAGCAGAAGTAGTCTATAAATGACTCAACGAAAAACGGCATCCTAGGGATGCCGTTTTTGTTTATTCGAAATAATATGGATGTTTATTTCTTTTCAAGAAATACACCTGATTCCATATGGTCCGTATAAGGGAACTGATCGAACAAGGCGAAGCGAGTAATCTTATGGGTCTTACTCAGCTCACCTAAATTATCGATAAGGGTATGAGGGTTACATGAGATATAAACGATACGCTCATAACCTTGCACTAGTTTAACAGTATCCGCATCCAGACCAGCGCGTGGCGGGTCAACAAAAATGGTATTACAATTATAGCTATCTAAGTCGATACCTTCTAGGCGTCTGAAGCTACGCTTCTTCGCCATCGCTTCGGTAAAGTCTTCTGCAGACATACGGATGATTTGCAGGTTGTCTACTTGGTTCACTTTGATATTGTATTGCGCTGACTCAACAGAAGGCTTAGCAAGCTCGGTTGCCAATACGCGCTCAAAATTTTGTGCTAACGCGATAGAGAAGTTACCGTTACCACAATAAAGCTCAAGTAGATCGCCACTGCTATTCTTAGTGACATCAATAGCCCACTCAAGCATCTTAACTGATACCTTGCCGTTAGGCTGAGTAAAGCTGTTCTCAATCTGATGATACTGTAGCTGTTTGCCAGCAACATTGAGTGACTCAACAACAAAATCTTTATCTAAGATGATCTTCTGCTTACGCGCTCGGCCAATCAAGTTAACGTTAAACTGAGTGCTAAGTGTTTGCTTAAGGATCTTTGCTTGTTGCTCCCACTCGCTATCAAGTTGCTTGTGGTAAAGCAGTGATACTAAGATCTCACCACTTAGCGTTGATAAGAAATCGATTTGAAATAGACGGTGGCGTAAAATAGTATTTGGCTTTAATAGCTCTACTAAAACAGGCATCATTTTATTAATCAATTCGCTTGCTGGCAGAAACTGATCGCAACGAACCTTACTATCAAGTTCTTTATCGAACATATAGTAATAGAGGTCTTCACCTTCATGCCAAACTCTAAACTCAGCACGCATACGATAATGAGCAGGTTCAGAACTGAATGATTCTAGTTCAGGTGTATCAAAATCAGCAAATAACTGCTTTAACTTGACGCACTTTGCTTCTAGTTGCACATCATAGGTTGTAGGATCCATTGCTGCTAAATTCATATCTTGATCACCGTTGGCATTAAATTAGGGGCGGAATATTATACTAGATAGCTAGGATGTCCAGTTTCTCACTTCCGATTTTACCTAGCTTGTGGGAAAATTCTAAAGCAATATTGCCTATCATGCAGTTTGTAAGACCTAACGACGCTTCTTTTATGTGTATTGAAACCATTTTTACTCTATAGCGGAGAATACTTTTGTTTGGACCTATTCTTATTTTTGATTCAGGGATCGGTGGACTGTCGATTTTTGATGAGATCAGAAAAGTATTACCCGATCAAGATTGCTGCTATCTATTCGATAATGCTCGTTTGCCTTATGGGGAGTTAGAAGAGTCGGTTCTTATTCAAGGTTGTGTAGAGCTGATTTGTGAACAGGCTAATAAGATCGATGCATCCTTAGTTGTTGTTGCCTGTAACTCGGCAAGTACTTTAGTGCTCCCCGGTCTACGCGAAAGGTTATCCATTCCTATTGTGGGTGTAGTGCCTGCAATTAAACCTGCTGCTGCACTATCTAGTGCAAGGCATATTGGTTTGCTAGCAACGCCTGGTACGATTAAACGGTCTTATACAAGAGAGTTGATTGAGCAGTTTGCCGATGGATGTAAGGTCGAGCTTTTTGGCTCATCGGAACTGGTGATGTTGGCTGAGGCGAAACTTGCAGGTGACGGGGTCGATCTAATTAAGCTAAGAGCCCAACTAGAACCTATTCGTCAATCGAACCTAGATACCTTAGTCTTAGGGTGTACTCACTTTCCTATATTAGCTGATGAGATGCAGCGGATCCTCGGTGATGGGGTAAAGTTACTCGATTCTGGAGTCGCAATCGCGCAGAGAGTCGTTTTTCTGCTTAACGAGTTTTCTCTTAATAATATAGCTAATAATAGACAAAGTAATTTAACGGCAATTTATACTACGGAAGGGATCTCGGCGGGATTAACAGCCAGACTAGCTGAAAAAGGATTCACTAGGATAGTGTCACGCTCTTCAGCCAATCTAGGGTAGCTATAAATCTTTATGCGTTGTTATCACTTTTATCTGAGTCTTGTGATTTAGCTTCACGAACCTTCAATGTTCTTTCTTGGAAATCAAATTCGTTAAGCTTAACCATGGCTTTCTTTGCACCGGCCTCAGACATCTCAATAAATCCAAATCCTTTACGACGCCCAGTCTTACGATCTCGAACTAAGCGTACCGAGTTAACTGGGCCGAATTCACCGAATAATGACTTAACTTCACCTTCGTGAACTCTATAAGGAAGGTTACCTACATATAGAGTCATAGTTGGACCACTATATGCTTCGTTGCTGTTAGTTGTAGAGCTAGGCTTTTTAGATTGAAGTGAAAAAATAACGCTCGCGATAATAGCACCTGTGAAGAAAGCTATAGCGCCGTTTAGATCTGGTGCAATCTGAAAAATGGCTAATGCACCTATAATGGCTACTGCCAAGACAATCAAGAATGACTTCTGCATAAATATAATCTCTAAAGAGTTAATAAATGAATTGATAACTAACTGTTAATAACCTGCATATGGTAATGAATTATTGGCGAATACTCTAGTGTGTTGCTGAAAAAATGAACTTTATCTATAGCCTAGAGTTAAATAGATGAAGATTTGAGCGTGAAAAGTAGGATAAATAAGCGAAAAAGTGGGCTTTGCTGAAAACTTCGTCAAGCGAGCAATTAATTGATAAAAAGCGCTTGCGCTCTTTTCGAATCCCCCTATAATGCGACCCCACTGACACAGTGAAGCAGGCAACTAGCCAAGCACACAGTGTTAGAGAGATTAACTTCTACGGAAATTAGCCTCAGGTGACAATCGCTTTAGAAGCTCAATCAGATGTGACTTGAACAAAGAATCATCGCTTGAAAAACTTCTTAAAATAAGCGCTTGACGCCGACACTAGGAAGTGTAGAATACGCCTCCTCAGCCAAACGACCTAAGCGTCTAAGGCGCCATTTTGAAAGACTTGTTCTTAATAG
>NZ_CANMIO010000029.1 GCF_947497935.1 uncultured Shewanella sp. | reverse complement strand
AAAGCAAAGACGGATAAGCAGAACGGCCTGCGGCCTTACGGTTTACAGAACGTTCGCTGGCTCACTCACAGAACGCCTGAGAAGGTCCTAAGTGCTAGGAAAAGCAGGTTCTAGGTTAAAGCAAAGACGGATAAGCAGAACGGCCTGCGGCCTTAAGGTTTACTGAACGTTCGCTGGCTCACTCACAGAACGCCTGAGAAGGTCCTAGGTGCTAGGAAAAGCAGGTTCTAGGTTAAAGCAAAGACGGATAAGCAACAGCTGGAAAGGGCGGTAAGGTCAAAGGCAACGCTGTTTTGCTTTTGATTTTCCTAGCAGGCCGAAGGCCGTCCTAGTAGTGAGCTTGCGAACGTCCTAGAACCTTCTTTTAAAGCCGAACCCACGATAACGAGCCCTGGCCAGAATAGATAGGCGAGGATCTCTAGATTTTCACCGAAGGTGTATAAGAAGAGTTGCAAGATCACTGCCGCCGCCACTGCGCTAAGGGCTGAGCTAAAGAGAGTCTTGACTAGAGCTAGCAGGCTTACAAGTAAGGGGATGGCGAGGGCGATAGCGCCAACTAAACCCTTAACAAACAGTAAGCCATACCAAGTGTGATGGGAGCCAATCGGCATATATTCTACTAGGTGCGGGCCGCGCTCTACGATGCCGTGCCCCCATACCACAGCCTCATTGGCCCAACGTTCAAGAGCGATATTAGCCAGCTCTTGGCGCACACGGGTAGAGCCTGCTCGGGCAGCTTTAAAGGCTTCCACGCTTTGTTGCATTTTTTCAGCGACATAAATTCCTGAAATCCCAAGCAGTATAAATAGGGGAGTCGCTGCGAAGTAAACCCATGGAGATCTGCACCAGCGTATAAACATAAAAAAGCCTGCTAGCAGCAGGTAACACACTAAAGCTAAGCGCGATTGCGACAATAAAATCATGCAAAAACTGCCTGCAAATCCATAGAACTTAAATCGTTTAGACTTTTCTTGGATGGCAAAAGTAAAGAACAAGTTGCCTATCATGCCTAAGGCTGGAGCCCAAGGGGTGAAGAGCCGCCATCTGGGGAGACCGCTAGCGGGATCGATTTCATACAAGCTGACATTAAAGAACTCGGGCCCAGGGCCGCCAATAATACTCAAGGGAGAGGTGTAGAGAGTGCTGGGCAATTTTATAACCCAAGCAAGTATGAATATTGGTAATAAAAGCAGCGTGTGTTTACAGACGATACAGCAGGCCCGATAGATAAGTTCAGGTCTGATCTGCAAGCTACCCAATAATGGGAATATCGCCAACAGTGCCCAGCCTTTCGCCCAGCCAATACTCGACTTGATGAGTTTGGCAACGCCTAGATCGTGGGTCAGGTGGCCTATCACTAGCGCGAGTAACATGACTGCCATCGCCACTAGCCAGCAGGTTTGAGCTTTACTGACGATATAACGCTTGTTATCCAATAGAGCTCGCTTCACCATCCGCAGTAGTAATATCCATGCGATGACGGGGGCGACTAAATACATGGCGCCTAAAAGCCAAAACAGATAGGTGCCGGTGATAGCGCGCCAGATGATTAATTCGTCAGAATTTTCTGGAGTATAGGTTTGCGGATCCATAGCATGCCCATTCCTGTGAATAGTGAAATTGAAGCGGCAATCCCCCCGACGATTGCTAGCAGGCTGCGTAAGTTATCGGGCTCTTCTGCTAATGATGGTGCGGCCATCAGCTGCAGTAATGGATAGGCTGCATAGATATCGGCCTTACCTAGGTCCATTTTTGCCAGTGCGGAAGTAAATACCGCAGTCGCGACTTGATGCTCCCGTTGCAGGCCTTCGAGCTTGGCGGCATCGTCATTGCTGTCGTTGAACCTATGGTCCCAATCATGGATCTGCTCAGACAGGGCATCAATTCGGTGCCTAAGTCCTTCGGCTCGGGTGTTGAGTGAGAGTAATTCCTGCATAAGTTGAGCGCGGCCATCTAAGTCATCAGCCGATAGCATTAACATCAGACGCTTATCGTTATAACCAAGCAGATTTTTACAGCGGCTACTCAGAGCGAGCAGAATAGAGGATTGTTCGTTCTTGTAGGTCACGACTTTAGGGTGACGCTTGCCAAATCGACTGCGGTACTCGGCCAATGTCGCACTTACATTGGTATAGCTGATCAGTAATTGCTGGAACAGTTGATCATTTTTGAGTGTCAGCAGTCCTGCCGCCTGTTTAGGTGTTAAGCCTAAGTGAATTTCAAGCATCTTTTGGCTAGCTTTAACGCCTTGTAGTTCGGAGACCAAATTGACCTTGTTATGTCTTAGTCTTTCCATGGTTAAGGCGAGCTCTTTAAACTGGTCGAGTGATACTAGGCCATGCTCCGATTGAAACTCGAGTAATTTGGTCTGTGTTAAATTCACTTTATTAGCAAAAGTGGCCATGCCAACGCGAATAGCATCCTCACGTTGCTCAATTTCGTCACGACGCAACTCTGCCAGTAATGCTTGTAAACTGTGATAATGGGCCCAGGCTTTTTGCTGTGCAGCCTTTGCTGTAGTCGCTTTAATACTAAACTGCATCAGCCCGGTTTGGTTAGGCAGCTTTAACTTTGGCATGCCAAATTCGCTCCCCTTAAGATGTAATGTTTTCGCCGCTGCATTGATTAGAGTCTTACTGGTTGAAATCGACTTGTAGTTGACCCTAGGGTCAATGGCACTACTTGCATAGGGTGAGTTAGTGGAGCTATTGGCTTGCCCTACACTGTCTAGGCTCACCAAGGCGCCAGCTCCCGCGCCAGGGAGTATCAGGATCCATTGGCTGATATAACGACTGGGGCTTAAAAGTGTAAATAGCAGCACTAGAAACCAGATCGCAAGCAAGCAAAGAGAGGTGACAATGAGATAGGCACGCTTTCTCTTTGTCGTCGATAGCTGGCTACCGTTTACAAAGTAGTGTTTTAACCACATAAGCGGGCTGTAGGAGTGTTTAGTCATTATCGTCTCCTATAAGCATTGTTGCTTTTATAGCAACTCAAGTAGGGTTGCGGGGACAAGCACTTCGGTTATGCTGCGTGCAATTTCTCGAATATTGGTGACCCGGGAGTCGTAACAAGCGATGCCATCTCCAGGCATTAATATTGGGTTCATCCCCGTTTCCCAAGAATGCCTAATTAAGCTGTCCATTGAGCGTTCAACCACATCAACTTGAGCGGTTAAAGGGTTTTTTGTGATCAGTAATAGATGTCGACTGGCATTGGTTGATTGCGCGCCGCCGACACAGTTTGCCGCGATAGCGCCGCTTAACAGGCGAGTACCATAAGGAAAGCGAGTCGCATCGGTATCGACGGCGGATTGAGCATTACTCGAGGCAGGTTGGGTCAGGTTTGATATGAAGACTCGAATACCTGGCACAGTGATCTGTGAGGGGCGAGCTAGTGCATCGTCGAAATAATCATGTTGTGGCACGTGGATATGATCTCCCGACATCAAGGTGATTTTTGGTACTGGGTATCCGTGGAGCACACCGGATAAATCGAGGGTAAAACTATGCTGCTCTCTTATCACTGTAACCGCAGTGATGTCTGCATCAGGGCGCACGCCACCAGATGCTCTGAGCGCCGATGCTATAGTGCGTTTGGCGGCTTGATCGCCACTGTGTCCACCGTCATCATCGATGATTTCAAGGTCAGATTTGACATTGATCAAATGTTGGCCTGGTTCAAATACTCCGCCAGAAACAGTGACTTCAACCGGGGCCCATTTTAATGGGGTTATGCTTAAGTGGACGCTTTTTTTAAGCATAAACTCTTCATCGACCAGGTATTGCTCTATTGAACGGGTTAACTGACTAATATCTAATCCTTTGGCATGGATAGGTTGCAGAAAAGGTAAGTAGATGTAGCCATCGTTATTCACTTCAACATCACCACTGAATTCTTCCCCATTGAGCACAAGGATCTTAAGTTTGTCACCAACTGAAAGGCGAATATTTTGCGGTTGGTGTAGCGACTGCTGTGACTGACCAGCGTACATCAGCCATGTATTGCCTGTTAGTTTGTGAGACGCTTGAAGCTGGGAGCTTGCTGCGTGAGCCGTTTTGTTACTGCGCATATAGGGAGTGTCACTATCATAGAAATGACACTGAGTCAGGTTGTCTTCACTGCTACCTGCACAGATAGCATCCTTTTCAGGACGTTGAGGAGTAACGCAAGCTGTTAGCAGGAATGCAAACAGACAAGTCATCAGCGCAAGGGCTAAAGCCTTGTTGGTTGTATCTGCTTTTTGTTGCGTCTCTAGGCCTCTAGTCAGGACATTGTGAGTATGACCCATAGCATTACTCCCTATTGCGCCGCTTGATTGTTAGTAAGCTCATTGCAGATGTAATCTATAGCTGCGGCTTCCTCTTCATAGATAGCGAAGATCTGATGTAAACGCGTCAATTCAATGAGTGAGCGTACGCCTGCAGTTGGAGAGAGTAATACGATTTCACCATTATCCTTCTCGACTCGATTTAAGGCAGAGATAAGCACTGAAAGGCCACTCGAATCGATATATTCAACCTTGTGTAAATCAATCACGAGTTGGGTCATCCCGGCATCGATTTGTTGTAAGATTGCGGCTCTGAGTGTGGGTGTTTGAGTCATTATGACCTCAGCAGGCAGAGTAATTTTACAGGCATTATTTTGTGGTAATTGAGAGAAAGTCATATCGCCGTCCTTAAAAATGCATCAGGCATTTTGTTTGGTTATCTGAACTGTTACTGGAGTTTGTTGAGCCGTTACTCACTGACTATTTTTATTCATGCTCTGGTTATACGTTTACAAGAATCTTTAATCACGCTCTCATTAATATTCTGACTTATAAGTTTACTTGTAATAGATGTTGCAACTCTAAGGCCAATTTATACCCTGCTGTATTTATAGGGTTTTATGCGTTTCACGGTTGTTGTTAGGTGTGTTTGTGAACTGCCTTCTTTATTTGCGATGCAAAATGGGAAAGGGGGAAAAGCAGGTTAAAGGCTGAGAAGGTCCTAGGAAAAGCAGGTCCTAGGTTAAAGCAAAGATGGGCAAGCTGAGACGGAAGAGCCGGAAAAGCGATAGAAGGTCCTAGGTGTTAGGAAAAGAAGGTTCTAGGTTAAAGCAAAGACGGAAAAGCGGAGCGGCCTGCGGCCTTACGGTTAACGGAACGTTCGCGGGCTCACTTTCAGAACGCTTCGCTGACGGTTGAGGCTGAGAAGGGCGCTACGCTTATAGAGCGTGACTACGTCACTTCGAGAGCGTCGCGTTGCGACTTCTAGGTTCTAGGTAAAAAGCTAAGAAGATTAAAGCAAAGAGCTGCAAGGTTGAAAGCAACACTGTTTTGCTTTTGATTTCCTCGCAGGCCGAAGGCCGTCCTCGTAGTGAGCTTGCGAACGTCCTAGAACCTAGAACCTTCTTTTAAACCTATATCGATAAACTAAATTGCAGATGGGTGCCTGCAACGGTTTCTTGTAGGCGAACGTTGTCCATCCAACTATTGATGATCCAAAGTCCTCTCCCTGAGGTCGCTTTGGCGTGGGGGCAATCTGTTGGAGCCTTTATAGCCTGCATCCGAGAGCTATCAAGTAGATCGATGACGACTTGCTGATGATCACAGTGCAAAATGATAATTAGAGAGTTTAGCTTGGGAGTTGCGTGGGTAAAAACGTTGGAGATAGCCTCCAAGACACAAGTAATGACCTTAAATCGCTTGGTATCGGACACCTGATTCTGCAGCATAAACTGCTCTATCTCTCTGCTTATGGAATGTTTGGCCATAATCTTTCTGTCGAGGTTAAATTGTAGGCTATTCATAGTGTTTCCTTAAATTTTAGAATCACAATGGGGTAAATTCGTCGTGGTTGAGATCAGCATTAAAGAGATATCATCCTGCGCTTGTTTTTCTTGCCAAAGCTGGGTGCTATAGCAAAGGTAGTGCAATAACTTATTCTGCGAATAAAGAGCTCTATCTCTCTGCTTATGGAACGTTTGGCCATAATCTTTCTGTCGAGATTAAACTGTAGGCGATTCATAGTGTTTCCTTAAATTTTTGAATCACAATGGGGCAAATTCGTCGTGGTTGAGATCAGCATTAAAGAGATATCGTCCTGCGCTTGTTTTTCTTGCCAAAGCTCGGTGCTATAGCAGAGGTAGTGCAATAACTTTTCTGCGGGTAATGCTCTAGCATCACTGATATTTTTCAGTAATTTTGGCAGTCCATAACTGCCGAACTTGCTATGGCGGCATTCATAGATGCCATCAGAATAGAGCAAAAGCTGTTCTTCTTTCTCTAAGGTGAAGCGCTGGCTGTGGTAGCTGTGCTGTTTATTTATTCCTATTGGAAGCTGTGATTTTACGTAGCTAGCATCGACAAATTTGGCTCCATGAGGGCCTACTATGATAGGAGAAGGGTGCCCTGCGTTGATGATCTCTACCTCTCCGCTCTTGGTGTTTGCGATGCCGATAAGTAGAGTCGCAAATCGCCCGCACCGCTCAGGATCGTCAAACTCTCGATTGAGATTGTTAGTTATCATTGCTAAATCAAGTGACTGCCAGACTTGTTGGCTGCTAGATAAGTGGTGGGCTAAGGTAAAGCTTAGCATCGATGCCGCCGTACCATGGCCGCTTACGTCCAATAGGTAAAAACCGATATGCTGCTGATCTATATTGAAACATTGAAACAGATCTCCTGCGAGATCTTGAGCTGGCTTAAACTCCGTTGTGACTCGCCAGCCTTGAGTTAAATCGGAGTTTTTAGGTAGCAGGGCGCGTTGCAGTTGAGCGGCGAGGGAGAGGTCGTGTCTAAGGTTATTAAGATAACCTTGCTCCTTTATAAGCAACTTATTGAGCGCTTGATTGCGACTTTCTAATTTTCGTTGCATCTCTATGATGCGAAGGCCTGCAAGGATCCTCACTTTCAGAACGCCACTATGGAAGGGCTTAGCAATAAAGTCATCCGCCCCAGACTCGATGCCTTCTATTAGATGCGCATTTTGATTATTCCCCGTAAGTAATATGGTATATGGTGAGCAACTCATTGATTTTATAAGTTTACATAACTCAATGCCGCTGAAGTTAGGCATCATCCAGTCGGTAATAACCATATCCACATGTTCATGCTGAAGCAGCGCGATAGCCTCTTTGGCATTAGAAAAACCTTGAGCCGTAAACCCCATTGACTCGAGCAGACTCAGTAATAAGCAACGTTCGCTATTACAGTCTTCTACTACGATGATCTTATATTGCTGGATGAGCTTCAAAGGTATCGTTTTCGTTTGGTTCTGGGGTCGAGCCTTGGTTTGGGTCTTAGACATAGTCATCACAACCTTATCGTCACGGGCTGTTACTGAGGTATTTCGTAATGAAGCAAACTCTATGCCAGACAAATATAAATCATTATGTCTATGCTTTATAAAGGGTTTGTCAGATTGATTAATAGCTAACTCTTCAAATTCCCAGCCTTTTTAGCAAAAAGCAAATTGCTTCCCAGTCATCCACCTTAAGGTGTTGATTTCTGGATTTTTACCCGCTTTCCGCCTACGTGGAGCTGAGTCACTCTGTCTATTCATGTTTTGGCATAGGGATTGCTGTATCTAATTAATGGATTTAAACAGATGCTAGGAATGAAGTGTGATGTCTAAATTTTGCTCGTTTCCAAAAGTCATTGTTTTATATTGGGTTACTTTCATGACTTACTCTAGCGCGACCATCAATGCAGCCGATGTTGAACCTAAGGTGTTAACCTTTGGAGTAGTGCCCCAGCAGGCAGCTAGCACCTTAGCTAAGGGGTGGGCACCGGTTTTAGCTGAATTATCGCAAAATGCGAGATTTGATTTGCAATTTGCAACTGCGCCAGACATTCCGACCTTTGAAATGCGTTTAGCTAAGGGCGAGTATGATATCGCCTATATGAACCCTTATCATTTTACTGTGTTTAAGGAGTCTCCTGGTTACATTGCATTAGCTAAGGAGCAAGATAAATATCTGAGGGGGCTAATTGTTGTTAAGAAGGGCTCTGGGTTAACTGAACTAAGGGAGCTTAATGGCAAGTCATTAGCATTTCCGGCTCCAGCGGCTTTCGCGGCTAGTGTTATTCCTCGAGCGATTTTAAAACAAGAAAAGATAGTTCATAGCACTAAGTATGTCGGCTCCCACGACTCAGTATACCTTGCTGTAGCTCAAGGGCTTGTCGATGCTGGTGGCGGCGTAGGGCGTACCTTTAACAATATGGACAGTGATGTCACCAAGCAGCTTAAAATCCTATGGCAAACCCCCGGTTACACCCCACATGCTATCGCGACTCATCCAAGAGTCACTCAAGAAACTCGAGATCAATTGATGAAGCAATTGCTAGCGCTTTCTACGACGAGTAGAGGCCGTGAACTTTTGAGTGGCTTAGGGTTTAAAGCCATGGAGGCGGCACAAAGCAGTGACTGGGATGATGTTCGTGCATTATCGCTGAGCGAGCTTAATGAGCCGTTAAAGGAGATTAGGTAGTGTCATTTCGAATAAAGACCATTCTTGGGATCGGAATAATCGAAGGCCTGTTATTGATGTTGCTGGTCTATACCAGTGTCGATTATCTGAAAACCTCAAATCAAGCAGAGATCGAAAAGCGAGCCAACTCTACAGCGTCTCTTTTTGCTGCTGCGGCAAAAGATGCGGTGATCAGTAGCGACCTGTCGACGCTAAATGTGCTCGCGAATGAGCTGTTAACCACTTCGCAGGTGCTCTATGTCAATATCTACGATCAAAGCCGATTACTGGTTAGTGCCGGTACTGATGATGGTGACTCTGTCGCCTCATTAGACAGCGGGATTGTTAATGTGGATGACGGTATCTTAGACATAGAAAGAGGCGTGCAAGAGTCGGGGTTTAGTTATGGGAGGGTCGAACTGGGTTTTGATACCGCGCAGCTAGATAGCTTTATTACCGATGCTAGAACACGATTCTTAACCATTGCTGGTATCGAGATGTTTTTGGTCGCGCTGTTCTCTTGGTTATTAGGTCACTATTTAACGCGTAACTTGGCACTGCTTAAAACCGCATCTCAGCGGATCCTATTGGGAGATTTGCAAGTTCAAATTCCTGTTACAAGTGACGATGAGATCGGCAAGACTATGCTAGCTTTTAATCAGATGGTTAAAAAAGTTGCCGAGAAGAATCAGGATCTAGAGAGCGCCAATGTCAGGCTGAATACGATTTTACAAACCGCCATTGACGGTTTTTTTATCGTCAATACTCAGGGCTTGATAGAGCAAGTAAACCCTGCTGTGAGCCGTTTATTTGGTTATAGCTCATCGGATCTTATTGGCAACAATGTATCAATGTTAATGCCGCCGAAAGAACAGAAAATGCATGATGAGTATATTCGTCATTTTTTAGAAGGGGGCGAAGCTAAAATTATCGGCAAAGGCAGGGAATTAGTTGCCAAGAAAAAGGATGGTAGCCTTTTTTCGGTTGAATTATCTATCTCTAAAATGTGTATCGATGGTGAGGTGCTCTTTTTAGGCTTAGTTAAGGACTTAAGTGATGTTAAATGTGCCCAGATCGCGGCCCAAAGGACAGAGTCGATTCTGTTAGCGACATTAGAAGGCAGTAAAGATGCGTTAGTGACGATTGATATTACAGGTGAAATCCAAGAGGTGAACGATGCGGCTTGTTTGCTGTTTAAGTTTCATTCAGAACAGATGATAGGCCAGCAGATGGAAACGATCCTCTTTAGCGCAGATGAGAAGAAGTGCTTTCACGATATTCTAGAAGAGTATCGAGTCACTGGTGAAGGGCAGGCAATTAAGCATTCTACCCAGATGAAAGCGAATCGTTCCGATGGTAAGAAGGTGGCCATTGAGCTGACGTTAATCCCAGTACAGCTAGGACGAGAAATGCTATTGACTGCATTTATTCGAGATATCTCGCGTCGAATGGAGCATGAAGCTCAGCTCAAGTTGGCCAAGGAGCAAGCAGAGCAAGGAAGTGAAGCCAAATCTCGTTTTCTAGCGACCATGAGTCATGAGATCCGCTCACCTCTTAACGCAGTATTGGGAAGTGTCGAATTAATTTTGGACTCAACACTGAACAAAGAGCAGCGTATATATGCCAATACCGCCAAGGAGGCTGGTACGGCATTGTTGAGTACTATTAATGATATTTTAGACTTCTCTAAGATTGAAGCCGGGCAAATGGTGTTAGAAGAGACAGCTTTCTCTCCTGCTAAACTGGCGACACAAGTGCTACAGGTATTGTCAGCGAAAGCACAAGGTAAGGGCGTTTCTCTGGGACTCTTTGTCGATCGAAATGTGCCTGAAGAACTAATCGGTGATGGGAAGAGATTACGACAGGTGCTGCATAACTTGGTCGATAATGCGATTAAATTTTCATTTTCAGGATGTGTCGCTATAGAGATGTGTCTAGCAGATCCTGATGAGGCTCGGTTGTGTTGTAAAATATCAGATCAAGGGATTGGAATAAGTGAAGAGTCCCAGTCGATTCTATTTGAAGAATTTAGCCAAGTACATGATACCCATAATACAAACTATAGTGGCACAGGGCTTGGCTTGGCGATCTGTGCCGAGCTGGTCAATCAGATGGGCGGACATATTGGGGTCGAGAGCCTGCAAGGTAGAGGGAGCTGCTTTAGTTTTGACCTATTACTTAAATATGTTGAGAGTGATAATTCAAAATATTCGCCGATGCCATTTACGGCAATACCAATAGAATCTCGAGTGCTTCTAGTGCACCTAGATAAGACTTATAGTGAGTTAGTAAGAAGACAATATAGCCAATATGATGTGACTACAGTTTGTGTCGATAGCGTGGAAGCTCTGCTTGATACTTTGAAGGTAGCAGGCAAGTTTAACTTGCTTCTTATTGATGAGCTTTGCCTATCTGATATAAGTGTTAAACAAGTTAACCTGATCAAGAGTGATTATTTGCACGATGAAGGTCTGATAGCGGCGTTAATGACAACGGTATTCCCCGAGGCTTCTAAGTCACTAAAAGATGTCGGATTCGATCAAGTGATTAATAAACCTTTGAGCCGAGATATGATGCTTGGTCTGCTCCGTGGCGAGCTGGAGTCATTATGTCAGGAGGCTCAAGATAAAATTGTAATGCCTTTAACCCATGGGGCACATTTACCGATTCTTCTTGCAGAAGATAGCCTCGCAAATCAAGTTGTTGCCAGTGCAATGCTGAGTAAGGCTGGCTTCAAAGTAGAGATAGCCAATAATGGTCTCGAAGCGTTGGCAATGGCAAGCACTAAAGATTATGGCCTTATTTTAATGGATATGAGAATGCCTGATATGGATGGCATCGAAGCGACACAAAAAATATTACAGCGTCGCCCCTCTCAGGTTGTGATAGCCATGACGGCAAATGTGCAAAAAGAGGATGTAGAGCAATGCATGAATGCCGGTATGAAGGATTTTGTGCCAAAGCCTGTTAATCGAATGAATCTTGTTAATGTAGTAAATCAATGGATTGTATCGAATAAGGAAGGGGCTATAGTTAAGTTTGAAGACGGTCAAGAATACCATCATGTTGATAGCCATCGTATCGATGGCGCCAAGGTTGTGCCGTTTGACCGAGTTAAGAGAGCAAAGAATGAGAGTGGTAAAGTGACACCACTACCGAACACTCACCAAGGGAATGAGAAAGGAATGACTATCATTGATGAGGCCGTTCTTAATGAGTTAACTATCATGCTTAGTGAAGAAGCGATGAATAGGATGATTACGGTTTTCTTAACTGAGGCTGAGGAGCGAGTAAACACCCTAAATTTTTTGGTTGCAGAACATAGTAATGGGGAGCAATGGGATTTCACTGAAATCGATCTTCAAGCACATACACTTAAAAGTAGCTCTGGAAGTTTTGGTGCCATCGCACTGTCTATTGCGGCCGAGAAATTAGAGTTAAGCGCTAAAGCCAAAGATGTTAATCAAGCGCCGCTATTGCTCGATGAAGTAATAGCGACGGGGCAATTGACTATCAAGCTATTTAAGCAACGCTTTGAATCGAAACACCAAGAGTAATTACTGCTAGACTTATTACTATTAGACTTACCACTATGAGTTGGTGACAACTATGAGCTCAACTTTTGGAGCTAAAATGGATTGTTGCCGATAGCGGTTTAATTTTCAATAGGCTGATTTTATATGGATATAACAAGCTCATTTACCACATTACTTGTTGAAGACAGTATGTCTCTAGGAGCGCTTTATACGGAATATTTGCGCACAGAGGGAGCTCGAGTGACCCATGTTAACCATGGGATCGATGCACTAAATGAACTCAAACGCTGGCAACCCGATCTGTTGGTGCTCGATATTCAACTCCCCGATATGTCTGGGATGGACATATTAGAAACTGTACAGCAGGATCACCCTGATATTACCGTCATTATGATCACCGCTCATGGATCTATAGATCTTGCCGTTGACGCTATGCGTTCGGGGGCGTTCGACTTTCTCGTTAAACCCTTTGATGCAAAACGTTTATCTATTACCGTTCGTAATGCCTTAAAACAGCGCCAGCTAGTGAATCTTGTCGCTAAATATGAGAGCTGCCTACCTAAGCCGCATTATATGGGCTTCATAGGGGAATCATTGGCGATGCAAACCGTATATAAAACTATCGACTGTGTTGCAAGCAGTAAAGCCTCAGCTTTTATTATTGGTGAAAGTGGTACGGGCAAAGAGGTGTGCGCCCATGCCATACACAATGCGGGGAATCGAAGTGATGGGCCATTTGTAGCTTTAAACTGCGCCTCAATCCCTAAGGACTTGATTGAAAGTGAGATTTTTGGTCACACTAAGGGGGCGTTTACTGGTGCGGTAGCCAATAGAGATGGAGCGGCGACACGAGCGCATAACGGCACGCTTTTCCTCGATGAGATCTGCGAAATGGATCTTGAGCTGCAGAGCAAACTGTTACGCTTTATTCAAACTGGTGTGTTTCAGCGCGTTGGCGGCACCAAAGAGGAGAAAGTGGATGTAAGGTTTGTTAGTGCAACCAATCGAATGCCGTGGGATGAAGTTAAAGCGGGGCGTTTTAGAGAAGATTTATTCTATCGCTTACATGTGATCCCAATTGAGCTGCCGCCGCTTAGAATGCGTGGCAAAGATATCTTGTTACTCGCATCTAGCCTGCTCAAAGAATACAACAAAGAAGAGGGCAAGAGGTTTAAGGGATTTAGCCGAGAAGCTAAGCAATGCTTAAAGTCTTATCAATGGCCAGGTAATGTTAGGCAACTACAGAACGTGATCCGCCAGATAGTGGTATTAAATGACTGTGAGTCGGTTGAACTCGATATGTTGCCAGTACAACTGACAACGGCTTCTAAATCCAATGGGAAAGCGGCTGACACAGAGTTAACGTCCCCTTCTTTTCTTGATGGAATGGAACAAGTTACTTTTTCTAAAGAGGCGCAATATGCAGTGAAAGTTGCAGATGAGAAGAGTGATGAGATAGTACCGTTATGGAAGACAGAGAAGCTGACCATTGAAAATGCTATCGAACGCTGTGACGGTAATGTGCCAAAAGCTGCAGCACTGCTAGATATTAGCGCATCAACTATCTATCGCAAACGTCAGACTTGGGATGAGTTAGAAAACAGCTTAAGCCACTAAAATGTTTGATGATCTTCTAGGTTACTAATGTTTTAAGCTTATCGATAGAGCTCGCGTAATGAAAGGAGTAGACTAAGGGTCTACTCCTTTTTGTTTAAAGCTTTTTTGCAGTGAAGAGAACGCTATGAAATATCTTGTTGATACCCATACTCACACGATTGCTTCGACCCATGCTTATAGTACGTTGCAAGAATATATTGCGATGGCTAAACACAAAGGGATTAAGCTATTTGCTACCACAGATCATGGTCCCGATATGGCCGATGCACCGCATTTTTGGCACTTTGTTAATTTACGAGTCTTGCCACGAGTCGTTGATGGCGTGGGGATTTTACGTGGTATCGAAGCCAACATTAAAAATGTGGTCGGAGAGATAGACTTTTTCGGCGATTACCTACAAGAGCTCGATATTGTACTAGCCGGTTTTCATGAACCCGTTTTTGCCCCAAGCGATAAAGCAACTCACACCGCGGCAATGATT
This sequence comes from uncultured Shewanella sp., assembly GCF_947497935.1. GTDB lineage: Bacteria > Pseudomonadota > Gammaproteobacteria > Enterobacterales > Shewanellaceae > Shewanella. Next base: position 20,182 of record NZ_CANMIO010000029.1, on the reverse strand, counting down.
AATTGTATTAACAGTGGTCATGTGGACATCATTACTCATCCTGGAAATCCTGCGTATCCTATCGATATAACTGCAGTCGCTCAGGCCGCCGCCGAGAATCATGTCGCGCTAGAGATCAATAACTCTTCATTTTTAAACTCTCGAAAAGGTAGCGAGCATAACTGTTTGGCGATTGCCAAGGCGGTAAAAGAGGCTGGTGGACTTTTAGTCATGGGTTCTGATTCTCATGTGGCCTATAGCCTAGGTGATTTCACTCAGGCAAAGATCATTATCGAACAAGCAGATTTTCCTATTGAGCGTCTACTCAATCGTAGCCCCGAAGCATTGCTTGCATTTTTGTCTGCACGAGGCCATGGCTCACTCGATGAATATTCGGTTTTACTCGAAAGCTAAAATTAAAGCTAAGCAAACAGTGAAAAGAGGGAAGGAATAGCTAAACGAGTGAAGAGATAAACAAGATGAAAATTCTTATTACGGGGGCAAATGGTCAGTTAGCGCAGGCGTTGCTGTCGATAGCTAAGCTTGCCCAGAGCGATGCAGAGTTATCTGCTGCCGAGCAAATGTTGCTGCACTTATTACCCGAATCTAAAACCTGTATCGCAGCGACTGATGAAGTGATTGGCGTTTCTCATCAAGCGCTGGATATTGGTGATATTGATTCAATACGAAGAGCGCTCGATATTATCGCTCCCGATGTTGTGATTAACTGTGCGGCCTATAATGCCGTCGATAAGGCCGAGATTGATATCGACAGAGCTATGGCTGTCAATGCGCTAGGCCTTAAGTTACTCGCTAGTGAATGTCGGCTTAGAGACCTTAAGTTAGTGCATATTTCGACAGACTTTGTGTTTGACGGAGAGTTATCACGCCCATATACAGAGCAAGATCTGCCTTCTCCTTTATCTGTTTATGGTAAAAGTAAAGGTGAAGGTGAGCGCTGGGTCAGTGACATATTAGGTGAGCAAGCAACGATTATTCGCACCTCATGGCTCTATAGTTGTTATGGCCATAATTTTGTTAAAACAATGCAGAGTTTATTTAAGGCAAAAGAGAGTTTATCGGTTGTTAGTGATCAATTAGGTAGTCCAACCTGGTGTGAAGCGCTCGCGGTGGTTATCCTGATGCTGATTAAGCAAAAAAAGCTATCGAATACGAGCAATGGCAATAGTGTGAGCAAGAAAGAGACATACCTGTCACAACCAACAATAGGAGCCGCTGATTTATATCACTACGCTGCTGGCGCTAGTGTTTCATGGTATGAGTTTGCGTGTGAGATCCAACGTCAGACATTGGCTATTGAAGAGTCGGCACCGAATACTGCGGCATGCCACATACAGCCTATTACGACTCAGGCTTGGCAAGGGGAACATGCAAATCGCTTAGCTAAAAGACCCGTACAGAGTGCCTTGAATGCAGCAAAAGTGTGTCAGCAATTAGGTATTATGCAGGGGAGCCTACTTAGCGCCAGCTGGCAAACGCAGCTACAAGCTATGATTGACTATCAAAAGGTTAAAAGCGAAGAAGGTACTAGGTACTAGGTTCTAGGAAAAGCAGGTTCTAGGTAAAGGCTAAGACGGTACAAGCTAAGACGGTACAAGCTAAGACGAAAAAGCGGAACGGCCAGTGGACTTACGTAAACGGAACGGTCGCACACTCACTGTAACAGGATAGAAGGGCGCTATGCTTCTAGGGGAAGCTAAGGCGGTTAAAAGCCGGAAAAGCAGGAAAACAAAGAAGTGGACGATACGGTGCTCTGTTTTTGCCTTTCCTAGCTGGGCGAAGCCGCCCTAGCAGTGAGCTTGCGAAAGTCCTAGGATCTTCTTTTAGACCTAGGACCTTCTTAGAAATTAAAAACTTCTTTCCCAACCGGCGTAAATCGTAGTATCCCAGTCATCACCACCAGAGGTCATATATTTGCTATAGCCCACGGTGCCACCGACCTTTAAGGTACCTTGATAGAAAGGTCTATGGTAGCTAGTATCAAACTGGTATACGCGCTCATATTCGCCAGGAGACACAGGATTACCTCCAGATGGGTTGCCTGTATCTGTACCGTCGGTATTGAGTCTTAACCAGCGGAACTTGTTACTGATGTTTTGCCCACCACCTAGCTGAGTGATGCCGCCAATAACGAGTGTCGTTGCGTCATTGTCATAGGTGCTGCCTAGGCTTTTTCCATAGTAACGATAGCCATCTTGATAGAAACCATGTTCATAGAGGCAGTTATAGGCATTTGAATCGACGCCGCAGGCCACTTGAGTATCTGAGTATTCAACAAACACACGGGTATTGATATCTGCTAAGAAAAAGTCAACGCCGCCCATATTCGCTGAGTTGATTAGCTTGTTCTTACCGTTGTGGTAATCTTCGTGAATACGCTCGTAGTAGATCCCGTAAGGAATGCCAAAGGCGGTATCAGACCAGCGGAAATCATAGCCTGCAAGCATATTTTCTTGGCCGTTTTCAATTTCACCTTCGCTCATGCCGCCATTAAAGAGGCCGTCCCACCAGTCGCCTAAGCTGTTACCGTAACCTTCACCGCCCCATTGCATGGTCCATGAGAAACCCACTTCAAGTTTTGAGATAGGTCGTAATGTTCCGCGGGCGCCCCAATGTTTAGCTTCCGGTACATAGCGGTCGCTTTCCATCTGGCTAAATGAGGTGGTAAAGGTCCATGGGCCAATCCAGTTAAGCCATGGGGTTTCAAATGCTTGGCTGTTGTTACGGCTTAGCGTCATTCCAGGCATAGGTCTAGCGTTGGTGGTTTGAATAAGGCCACTATCCCAGCCCGGTCCCCAATATTTCTGTTGAGCGCCAGCACTAACAATCCAGTTACCTAGCATGACGGCTGCGAAGCTGTTGTCTAAGCGTGTGCTGTTACCATCGATAGGATCATAGTGGTAACTTGCCGCTAAGCGACCGCTAAACCAATCTTTAGTCACTTCGGCTGACACTGCGGCTTCGGCTTTATCGCGATAATCTTGGCCAAAGCCAATAAAGCGGGTGGTATCAGAGCCGCCAGCAAGTTCTATTTTGCTGCTCATACCGCGATGGTCATGATCATATGCACTTACGACTCTATCGAATGCATCACGCTGAAGATCGGATAGAGTATTCTGATCTGCCTTGTCCATATCTTGTTTAATCCCATCCCACATTAGCGGGTAAGTGGTGATGGGCTGCACAATCACGCCTGTATCAGACAGGAGTTGAATGTCGGCTCTTAGTGGTAAGTCAGTGGGTTCAACCCACCAAGCAGCTTGCACTGAGCTGCAACTAAGCAGTAATAATCCAGATAGTAATTTAAGTTTCATTGGGATCCCTTTTATCAATGAGGCGCATTTTAGAGGATTTCACTGCTGGCAGGTAGTATTAAGGCGAATGAATTGGTCATTCGACACAAAGTGTGACAGCTTGAATGTCGGTTAAAGCTAACAAGGTCTTAGGTTTTAGGAAAAACAGGTTCTAGGTACAAGCTAAAGCGGTTACAGCAAAGACGGGGTAAGCAAAGATGGAACGGCCTAAGGCTTACAGAACGCTGTCCGTCCGCACTGCGGAGCACTCTAGGACCTAAAATCTTATATATTTAGGTCGAAGGCCGTCCTAGCAACGAGCTGGCGAACGTCCTAGATCTTAAGCTCTATCACCCTCTCTTAGTCTGTTTTAACCCTAGATTGATTTTTTGGTTATTAATTTTTATGGTTAAATACTGGCATAATAGGAATATTACCTTCGATAAATTATAGAGATAACTCACATTGAGCCAGATATTTAAACAGGAGTGGCTAGCACCACTGGTAGATATTGCGACTGAAGCGGGTGACGCCATTATGGCCATCTATGGGGAAGAGGATTTTGGGGTTGTGACAAAGGCTGATGATAGTCCTGTTACTGCTGCTGACCTTGCCAGTCATAGAGTTATCGTTGAGCGGTTGCAGCAGCTGACACCCAATATCCCCGTGATGTCTGAAGAGTCGACAGGTATCGAGTGGCAACAGAGACGTCATTGGCACGCTTATTGGTTGATTGACCCACTCGATGGCACCAAAGAGTTTATCAAGCGTAATGGCGAGTTTACGGTAAATATTGCCTTTATTGAACATGATAGAGCGGTAGCGGGTGTGGTATACGCGCCAGTACTGGATAAGTGTTTTTATGGTGAAGTCGCCAGTGGCGCCTGGTTAAAACATGCTGGAGAACTGGTTAGATTAACCAAGGCTGAACGCTTAAAAAGTGCGCCTCCGAGGATTGTTGGCAGCCGTTCTCATTTAAGTCCAGGTTTACAAACATATCTAGAGCAGATTGGTGAGCACGAAATGAAAAGCGTCGGCAGTTCACTTAAGTTTTGTCTTTTGGCTGAGGGTGAGGCCGATATTTACCCTCGCTTAGGGTTGACCAGTGAGTGGGATACCGCAGCGGCGCAGGCTGTATTGGAAAGTGCAGGTGGACGGGTGCTGCAATATGACACTAATCTTCCTCTTAATTACAATCAAAAACCTGATATTCTGAATCCTTATTTTATTGCCTATGCGCCTCACTGGGATTGAACTAAATTGACTTTGGCCATGTCAACTTTAGCTATGTTGGTGAAAGAGGCGAGCCTGAATGAAAGGCGACTCTCGATTTAAATATTAAAACGAATCAAAACACCTTAGGAGAGAAAATGTTACGGATAGGCGTTGATCTTGGTGGTACAAAAATTGAAGTTGTAGCACTTAACGAGCACGGTGAAGAGCTATTTCGTAAACGTCAGCCGACTCCTAGAGAATATAAGGCAACGCTCGATGTGATAGAGGCCTTAGTCGCTGAGGCTGAGCGGAAACTTGGGCAAAAAGGCACGGTTGGCATTGGGATCCCTGGGGTTGTTTCACCTTTTTCTGGACTCGTTAAAAACGCAAACTCGACTTGGATTAATGGTCACCCATTGGATATTGATTTAGCTAAGCGTTTGGATCGAAAGGTGCGAGTGGCGAATGATGCAAACTGTTTTGCGGTCTCTGAAGCGGTTGACGGTGCTGCTGCTGGAAAGGCCTTTGTCTTTGGCGTGATAATTGGTACTGGATGTGGAGCTGGCATTGCTATTAATGGCAAAGTCCATGGGGGAAGTAATGGTATTGGCGGTGAATGGGGGCATAACCCTTTACCGTGGATGACTCCTGAAGAGTTCAACTCAACTAGTTGTTTTTGTGGTAATAAAGATTGTATTGAGACTTTTATTTCTGGAACTGGCTTGGTAAGGGATTATCAACTTGCAGGTGGCGATGCCGATAGTGGCTTTGAGATCGCAGCGCGAGTGGAACAAGGTGAAGTTCTGGCTACGGCCACGTTTGATCGCTATCTAGATAGACTGGCACGCTCTTTGGCTCATGTTATCAATGTGCTGGATCCTGACATCATAGTGTTGGGAGGCGGAGTATCGAATATTGATAGTATTTACTCTCGACTTCCAGATATTTTACCAAAGTATGTATTGGGTGGAGAGTGCCGCACTGCTGTAGTGCAAAACATGTACGGTAGCTCTTCAGGCGTGCGTGGAGCCGCTTGGTTGTGGAGTAAGGGTGAGGCTTAGTATTGAACGGCTAATTTTATCCGCTATAGAGTCAATGCCAGTCAGTTAAGCCCAAACCTGATTCAAAACAAAAACTAAGAACCTAGCACAAACAGGGGTCTTTGCTTTAAAAGTGATAAACCACGAAGCCCTCACTTCGTGCCCTTTGTGGTCCATTCTTATCTTTCGACGTCATCGACCCCTCTCTGAGTCACCTGCTTAAGTGATCGGCACTAGCTCCGAGAGTGGTCTGTTTTCCACTCTCATATTCTATTGTCTCTATGAAAATATGAGCGATGAGAAGAGCGTTATTTTATCTAAAATGCTTAGTGGAAAACGCCGTTTGCGGGTTGTGCTTATGATAGCGAGCTTTGATACTCTGGCTAAGCCTATCGTGATCAGCTTGCTCGATATTAACGCCATCTATCGATGCTACTTATTTGGGGGATAGGGACGGAGAACATTAATAAATAGAATAACATGCTACACTTGGTGAATATTTTCACCTGATTTTGGCTGCTTTATGTTTTGGTTAAAAAAGATAGTGTCGCAGTTTTTCATGCCAGTCCCTTTAGTGTTGCTGCTTATCGCACTTGCTTATCTAGTTATGCGTAACCGTCAGTCTTCGAGAGCGTTATTAGCCATAACGGCCGCGTTACTGATCACTTTGAGCAGTAGTTGGGGCAGTAATTGGTTGCTCGCACCATTGGAAGATCAATATCCAGTTAATAATCAGCCTATAGCTCATGGCTGCTTGGTGATGGTGCTTGGTAGTGGTCATGATGAAAACGCTAATTTGACCGCGGTACAACAGCTATCAGATACTGCTTTAGCCCGATTGACCGAGGGCGTTCACCAACTCTCTTTAGGTCATGGCTGCAAACTAGTGGTTAGTGGTTGGAGTGGGGGGCTTTCATCTCGCTCACACGCCGACGTGATGTTTGATGCTGCTGTGGAACTCGGTGTATCGCCTAAGGCCATTATTAAATTCCCATTAGCGCAAGATACCATAGAAGAAGCACAATTTATGAAGTGGGAGGTCGAAGATGCGCCTTTTCGCTTAGTCACATCGGCAAGCCATATGCCGCGTGCAATGGCTATTTTTACCAATGCCAAGCTTAATGCGGTTGCTGCTCCTACCGATTTTTCTCAACGAACCTCTTATTGGTGGCGTTTCGATGCCCAGAGTCTGTTGTCATCGCAAAAGGCAATTCATGAATACCTAGGTTTACTCTGGTTTAAGCTCAAACATGAGCAAAAGTTGAGTGAGAGTCCAAATGATAAGAATAAGGCGAGTCATACAGCGGATAACGCTGAAGATGATATCTCTGCTGCGAAAGTGCTTTAACCTTGATAAAATATTGCTATAACTGCCAGAGACTAAATCTAGAACCTTGATTCTAATTGCTAAGAGTACGTAGACCTTGATAAATGAAGCTGTTCTGATCCGCCCCATTATTAAACGCAATGGGTTAACACTGACTTTTGCTGGTGGCCTAGCTGTGGTTGCAGGATTAGGGCTCTTCTTATCCGGAAGTCATCTATTTGCACCTGGAATTATCTGTTTTGCATCTGGCGCAATTGCACTGGTTCTCGGGGGGGCTAAGTTAGTCGAGCCGGAGGTGACGGTAAAATTGACTGATGAGGGTCTGACTTATTTTCACCGTCGTGGCCAGGTTGTTATTGAATGGCACAATATCCAACGTTTCGATCAACCGCGCGTTTCTCAGGGGCTAGACACCCTAGACTTACCTTATATTGGCGTAAAGTTAAAACAGATCAGCCCTGTTTTAGAGTGTATTTCACTGCGGTTAGCTGCGGGCTTATTAACCGAGCAACGTCCCTTGTTGATGACCGCTTCTGCTCAAGATGAAGATTTGTCTGTGTTAGAGGAGCAGATGAGCGCAGAGTTTACGCCTTTTATTGAAAACGATGATCGTTATAAGGGGGTGCTAGCGATGTTTGGCCACCGTTGTCGGTTATTGAATACACACTTAGGCTATCACTTGTTCATCTCAACAGATTCACTCGATAGGTCAGAAATTGAATTTCTCGCTTTACTGAGAGAGTATAAAAACAATAGTTCAGCGCAGTTGTAGAGCGATTGTAGGCAAGTCGTATAGCAGGAGATTTGGATTTAATGCTAGCTAGGATAACGTGATAAAGCTGCTAGCATTAAATAGGCAGGATGGAGGTTAACTAATACTGAGTTCCGCGTCTTCAATCGTTTCTTCTTTAGTTGATTGGCCGTGTTCCTGCTTAGGTACCGAGCTTGAGGGTAAGAAGGCAATGTCATCTCTTACGCGCATTCCGATAAATTGACCGCCTTCAAAAATTTCCATTGACTGGCAATTCACCTCACCATCGACAAGACCTGTGCTGGTAATATTAAGCTTTTCGCAAGTCAGTTTACCGCGAAAAGTACCTGAGACCCTTAGCTCTGCACAGTGAAGCTTACCATCTATAAGGCCACCTTCTTCGATAGTGATATTACTACTGGAACTTACTTTACCAAAGAGTTCGCCAGCAATAAGGGCTTCAGCTGAAAACTCAGTTTCGCCAGTAAATTTGGTGCCTTGAGCAATAAATGTTAACCCGCCGCTTCTTTTTTTTCTAAACATAATGGTGTCACTGTCAGTCTAAGTTGTTTAGATGTTACCTTGAAATTCGAGGAAACAAAACCACTTAAATTTGGCGCTAATATGTCATATTTTTGGCTGTTTTTACGCAGTGCGAACTATAATAGCTGTCGATGGGCAAGGAGCCACGCAAGCACCGCAGCCTGTACAAGCTTCAAGATCGATTTGAGGTAGAGGGGCTTTTCCCACTGCAAGAGTGAAGCTAATTGCGCGGGAGTCACAGGAGTCTTTACAGCTTTGGCACCAGATCCCTAGATATGCCATACAGTTATCTTGGATGTTGGCCTTCACTTGCCACGGCGTGGTGTCAGTATCTTCAAAGAGACCTTCAGGGCAGACATTCGCACACTCTTGGCAGAAGGTGCATTCATCAATCTTAAAGTCGACTTCAGGGAAACCACCATCGCCTTTGACTATGATTTTTGTTTCACAGGCCGATATACACTTATCGCAACGAGTACATTCATCGGTGAATTCGATTGATTGCTTGACCCAAGGAGGACGAACAGCATCATTATTTTTGCGGTTGAAAAGTCTTCTTCTGCTTTGATTAATGCTGCTCATTTATAGGCTCATTTTTAGAAGGTATTAAGATTGTAAGTTTGTTGGCTTACAGGGATTTTAGGTTCTAGAACGTTCGCAGGCTCACTGCGAGGGCGGTTGCACTTCTAGAACCTAGGAAAAGCAAAAACAAAAGCTTGTACCGTTTAGCTTTCTTTCTATTTTTCCAAACCTAGACCCTAGACCCTGCTAGTACTCGAGCCTAGAACCTAGACCCTGCTAGTACTCGAGCCTAGAACCTAGAACCTGCTAGTACTCGAGCCTAGAACCTAGACCCTGCTAGTACTCGAACCTAGAACCTAGAACCAGCTAGTACTCGAGCCTAGAACTTAGAACCAGCTAGTACTCGAGCCTAGAACCTAGCATTATTCTCTAAACTTCTCAGCTTTCAACTGCGTAACCATTCGGGTTGCTAGATTGCCAGTGCCAGCTGCTTTGCGCCATATCATCTATGTTGTGAGTCGCTTGCCAGTTTAACTCTTTATGTGCTTTCTCTGGATTTGCGTAACATGCTGCGATGTCGCCAGCTCTACGTTCAACTAGCTGATATTTAATAGTGGTACCGCTGGCTTTTTCAAAGGCTTTAACCATCTCAAGTACACTGTAACCTTGGCCTGTACCTAAGTTATAGGTAACCAATCCAGACTGGGTGTGTAGCTTATCGAGGGCCCGTAAGTGGCCGATAGCGAGATCGACCACATGGATGTAATCGCGTACACCTGTGCCATCGACCGTATCATAATCACTGCCAAATACACTTAATTGCTCACGCTTTCCGACGGCAACCTGAGTAATAAACGGCATCAGGTTATTCGGAATATCATTGGGATCTTCACCGATTAGCCCACTCTTATGAGCCCCAACAGGATTGAAGTATCTTAATAGGGCGATATTCCAGCTGTTGTCTGAGTGATAAAGGTCGGCAAGTATATGCTCTACCATCAATTTGGACTGCCCGTAGGGATTAGTTGCTCCTGTAGGAAAGTCCTCTGTGATAGGCAGACTGGCAGGATCACCATAGACGGTGGCTGATGAGCTAAAGACTAAGTTCTTAACGTTAAACTCAGCCATGACTTCACATAAGACGATGGTGCCAGTGACGTTATTTTCATAATAACGTAGTGGCTGCGCCACTGATTCACCGACGGCTTTTAGGCCTGCGAAGTGAATGACTGATTTTATATCATGATCTGTAAATAGTTTCTGCAAGAAAGCTCGATTGAGTACATCGCCTTGATAAAAGGTTACCCTTTTACCAGTGATCTGCTCGACTCTTTCTAGCGCCGTAACGCTTGAGTTGCTCAGGTTATCTAAGATAACTACGTTACTGCCATTATTAAGCAGCTCAACAACTGTATGGGTTCCGATATAACCCGCGCCGCCAGTAACTAAAATCGTCATTATTTACAATCCTTTAATCTAGGCTGATGTTCAACAGGCATTAGTTAAGCGACTTAACGATAGCCTTGAGGTACTCGGCAAACTCTGAGCCAATTTCTTTATGACGCAGCGCATGCTCAACATGGGCCTGCATATAGCCTAATTTATTACCGCAGTCATGACTCTTACCTTGCATGTAATATGCGTTGACGGTTTGGTTTTCCATCAACATAGCAATGGCGTCTGTTAGCTGGATCTCATCACCTGCACCGGCCGGTGTTTTTGCGAGATATGACCAGATCTCGGCTGGCAACACATAACGGCCAACCACGGCTAAATTAGATGGCGCATCTTCAATATTTGGTTTCTCTACCAATTGCGTTAGCGGTAGTGACTCACCAGGCTTGAGTTCTGCGCCATTGATATCGGCAATACCGTATTGATTTACAAGATCATGAGGTACGCCTTCAACCATGATTTGACCGACTTCGGTTTTATCATAAAGGGCAACCATATCGGCAAGGTTGTCCTTGCTCAAATCGCTGCTTGCGTCATCGATCAGCACATCCGGTAACAGCACGGCAAAGGGCGCGTCACCTATAATGCTTTTGGCGCATAAAATTGCGTGGCCTAAGCCCTTAGCTTGTGACTGACGTACGCTGATGATGGTGACGTCTTCTGGGCAAATAGCCTGTACTTCGGCCAATAGTTGGCGTTTAACGCGACGCTCAAGCTGAGTCTCTAACTCAAAGCTGGTGTCGAAGTGATTTTCAACTGAGTTTTTACTGGCGTGAGTAACTAAGACAATCTCTTTAATTCCCGCAGCGATAGCCTCGTTGACAACATACTGGATCAGCGGTTTGTCCATAACCGGCAGCATCTCTTTTGGGATAGCTTTAGTGGCTGGAAGCATTCGAGTTCCTAAGCCCGCTACTGGGATAACTGCTTTGCGAATTTTATGTTGTTTCATTCTAATCCTATCTACTCTAAATCAGGAGTTGGCATACAAACCTCCATTCTATACCGAAATAACGCTCAGATGGTGAAGATTTGCTTAAAGCGAGTTGTAAATTAAGTTTATTTGCTATTTTGTGTGAAAGTTGAGGAGCTTATCGGCCTTAAAGCCAATAGCAGCCTGAAAATTAGATTTGCTGATGTTAACTTCAGCAGGAAAATGATGTGATGTTGTAGATGTCGAAAATTTGAAGCTGTATGACCATTGATTCAGCTTGTGTCAATTTCTATATACGCTTCAAGCTTAGGAAAACTCACGATTTAGAGAGGGGAGTACTTCTGTGTGTAACATATCCATTACACTTGATGCTTCTTTGCTGGTGAAGAATAAACTGTGACCGGGTTAACAATTTTGTTGCTTTAGTTAAGTATGAAGTAAGCACTCCTTATCAGCTGTAGAGCATCCGTTTGAAATTTGCTCTGCGCTGCTGGTTAGAATAATGAGTAAATAACTATGAGCAAACAGCAAAATTATACAGCCCGCTTGCCTGATGCCGATGGGTATATTGACTACCCTCAAAATGAGCATGAAATTTGGTCAGAGCTTTATCAAAGGCAGCGAGCCAATTTACCGGGGCGCGCCTGTCAAGAATATCTCGATGGTCTGAATAAACTTGGACTTGCGAGCGATAGAGTACCGCAGCTCTCTGAGGTTGACGATGTCTTAATACAAACGACTGGTTGGAAAACAGCCGCTGTTCCTGCGCTGATCTCATTTGGTAAATTTTTTGAGCTTCTGGCTAATAAATCTTTTCCGGTGGCAACTTTTATTCGTAGCCGAGAGGAGCTGGATTACCTACAAGAGCCCGATATTTTTCATGAGGTATTTGGGCACTGTCCATTACTTACCAATCCATCTTTTGCCCACTTTTCTCACCTCTATGGCCAATTGGGGCTGGCAGCGAGTAAAGAGGAGCGGGTTTTCTTAGCAAGGCTATACTGGTTTACAGTTGAGTTTGGTTTGTTGCGTTCTAAGAGTGATGAACTGAGAATTTATGGCGGAGGGATTTTAAGCTCCCCTGGTGAGACTCTGTATGTTATGGGCCCGGAGCCTGAAATTAGGCCGTTTGATTTAGTTGATGTGCTACGTACACCCTATCGGATTGATATTATGCAGCCAATCTACTACGCCATTGAAGATATTAGCGACTTGGGCACAATCGCCGAGATGGATATTATGGCTGCAGTCAACAAGGCAAAAAAGCTGGGATTATTTTCTGCTAAGTTTCCTACCAAAGCGAGTTAGCTAAGTGGAGCTGCTAGTGGCGTTCCTGTAAAAAATAAACTAGAGCAATTATTTACGTGTTGTAAGAATAATTAAGGAAGAAAGATGACTGAATTAGCGCAAATGAAATGTGAAGCATGTCAGGCTGATGCACCTAAAGTGACTGATGATGAACTGGCGCAGTTAATCGCAAAAATTCCCGATTGGGGCGTTGAGGTTCGCGATAGCGTTATGCAGTTGGAGCGCGTGTATAAGTTTAAAAACTTCAAGTTAGCGATGGAGTTTACGAATAAGCTTGCTGACTTAGCCGAAGCCGAGTTTCACCATCCAGGGATCTTAACAGAATGGGGTAAAGTGACGGTAACTTGGTGGTCGCACTCAATAAAGGGTCTACACAAGAATGACTTTATCATGGCGGCTAAGACTGACACCTTATTTCAGTAAGTTTCAGGATTTTAACTGTTATAAATAGCAGTTTTATTGCAGGATGAATTCGTTAAACCTCCAGTATTACAGGCGTGTTAGTTCCACTGATACGCTTTTATTTTCTTTATGTTACAAATCAGCTGTAAACAAGACTTGCCACAGCAAAGATAAACTTCTAACGTATATACCCAAACGACTTGAACCTGCTCATTTCAGAGGCCTTGCGTGAGTTCAATTCTAGGCGCATTAGCGTAGGAATGGTGACTCCCTTTTAAGCTAGTGCAACAATGAAGTGGGCTTGCGCAAAGCCTTCTTCGATGGGTTTTAATGCACTTTCTGCTGCGTTATTGATCTTGCTAAGGGAACAACCATTAGCTGCAATCAACGCCTTGCTTAAAGCGGATTAAATTCCCACTGAACTCTGCATCTTCAGGTGGCTTGGGTATAGACGATTACAGAAGTGGATGTTGCTTTTAAGGCTACTCCCTAAACCGTACAAACTCACTTCTGATGGTTGTTATATCCCAATAACGAGTATTTAAAAAGGGAACTGCAATAGTATGCGCTTGGAAGTCAGCTGTTTAGACCGAGTGGGTCTCGCCAAAGATATCTTATTGATTATGGAAGGCTATGGGATTAATTTGTTTGCTATTGATGCAAGCAACCAAGGTTTTCTGTATCTACAATTTGCCGAAGTGAGTTTCGATACACTCAGTGAATTACTCCCCCTTATTCGAAAAGTAGAAGGCGTACATGATGTACGGACGGTGTCATTTATGCCGTCTGAACAGGAACATTACGCATTAAAAACATTATTGAAGACCTTACCGGACTCTGTGTTCTCTCTCGATGTCAAAGGACGGATCCGTATCGTCAATGAATCGGCCTTACACACAGTTGGAATGGCCGAGCATGAAGTGATAGATGAGCCAATAAATCATTGGGTGCAGGGATTCAACTTTAGCCGTTGGTTAAGTGAAACAACAGTCCTAGCTCAAGCGACACGGGTGAATATCGGAGAGAATGAATACTTAGCTGAGATGTTACCTATTTATTTACCCGATAGTGGTAGTGAGACACCTATTTTAGCCGGTGCTGTGGTATCGCTGAAATCTCCCGCGCGTTTAGGCAAACAATTTAACGCCTTACAAAATCAGTCTAGTGGTTTTGAGAATGTGCTTGCAACCAGTGACAAGATGAAAGAGGTACTGGTTCAGGCTCGCCGTATGGCACAGCTCGATGCCCCGTTATTGATTACGGGTGAAACGGGGACTGGAAAAGAGTTAATGTCTCGTGCTTGCCATGATGCAAGCATGCGCCGTGAACACCCTTTTATTGCGATTAATTGTGCAGCGATGCCTGACAGCGCCGCCGAAGAAGAGCTTTTTGGCTTTGTTAGCAATGGCAATGTGGTCAAGCGTGGCTTTATTGAGGAAGCAAAGGGCGGAACGATTTTTCTTGATGAAATTGCCGAGATGTCGAAGGCTGCTCAGGTTAAGCTATTACGATTCATACAAGACGGTACCTTTAGACGGGTAGGGGGCGATGAGGAGATCCGCAGTGATGTGCGAATTATCTGCTCGACTCAAAAAAATCTTGCCGAGTTATGCCAAAGTGGCGAGTTTAGAGAAGATCTTTATTACCGTATCCATGTATTGAGTTTCCACGTGCCTTCTTTGCGTGAACGTAAAGTCGATATCATCCCACTGACTGAGATGTTTTTAGAGCATTACAGTCAGCAGCTATCGATCCCAATTCGCCGTATATCAGGTGAGTGTCGTGAGCACCTGTTAGGTTATGCATGGCCTGGCAATGTACGCCAGCTTAAAAACGCGATTTTTAGAGCCGTATCTATGTGGGATGGCAGTGCTGAACTCACGGTTGAACAGCTAAAGCTACCCTCATATGCAGAAGGTTTTGGTTATTTCGACCATCAGTTTGAGGGAAGTCTTGAGCAAGCAATGAAACAGTTTGAAGCCAGCCTTTTGCGAAGACTGTATCCCGCTTACCCCAGTACTCGACAATTAGCTAAGAAGTTAGGCGTGTCTCATACAGCAATCGCTAACAAACTTAGAGAATATAAGATCAACAAGCCAAAGTAGGTGTAAATGAAGTTTGCCGTTGATTGCTGCTTAGGTAGGCAGCTTTCGACCTAAAACATTGCGCTAAGCCTATTATTTATGAGCTGTATCTATAAGTTTACACTGGCGAGGTTAAAGTGATTCAGTGTGATTTTGTTCACACTATTCCACTGAGTAGTGAGTTGATGTCATTCTATAGTCAGTTTTTAAATTATGACCAAGTTTCGATTTTGGTTAACGCTCGCTGCAAACGCAAAATAACAACAACTCGCATCGCAGTTATGCCACAATTTATTAGGAGTTAGGATGAAGTTAGCCAGTTATGATAATGGACGCCGTGATGGTCAATTGATGTTGGTCAGTAAAGATTTGACTAAGGCCGTTGCCGTACCTGCTATTGCTCATACGATGCAACAACTGATGGATGCGTGGGAACTGCTCAACCCACAACTAGTTGAACTGTACGATGCATTAAACAAGGGGATGATGGATAACGCTGTTGATTTTGAGGAGTCTAAGTGCTTGTCTCCGTTACCAAGAGCTTATCAATGGGCCGATGGCAGCGCGTACGTTAACCATGTTGAATTAGTGCGTAAAGCCCGTGGAGCTGAGATGCCAGAAACATTCTGGACAGATCCTCTGGTTTATCAAGGTGGTTCAGACTGCTTTATTGCCCCTAAGGCTGATATCCCGCTTGGTAGTGAAGAGTGGGGCATAGACTTTGAGTCAGAGATTGCGGTGATCACCGACGATGTACCCATGGGGGTAACGGTCGATAATGCCGCGCAGCATATTAAGTTGCTAATGTTAGTGAACGATGTATCACTAAGAAACCTTATTCCTGGTGAGCTTGCTAAGGGATTTGGCTTTTTCCAGTCAAAGCCATCTAGTAGCTTTTCCCCTGTGGCGGTGACACCTGACGAGCTAGAAGATAAGTGGCTGGACTCTAAAGTTCACCTTCCACTAATAACACATTTAAACAGTGAGCTTTTTGGACGTCCAAATGCGGGTATTGATATGACGTTCAACTTTAGCCAGCTAGTTTCTCACGTGGCTAAAACTCGTCCATTGGGCGCGGGTGCGATTATCGGTTCAGGCACTATCTCAAATTATGATCGCAGTGCTGGTTCAAGCTGTCTTGCAGAAACGCGGATGCTTGAGACCATTGCAGATGGTAAACCATCGACATCCTTTATGGGCTTTGGTGATCGTGTTCGTATCGAAATGCTGGATGATGACAACAACAGTATTTTTGGTTCGATTGATCAGCAGGTCGTCGAATACAAAGCTTAATGGTATTTTGTTAGACGACGAGTTTAAAGGCTGATCCTTAGGGGTTAGCCTTTTTGTTATATTTAACTTGGCAAACTCAGTGCTGGACAACGCAAAAGGATGATTGAGATATGGAAACAACTAAGATGAAATTATATGGATATTGGCGCTCCAGCGCCGCTTATCGTGTACGTATTGCCATGAATCTTAAGTCACTTGTAGCCGAGCAAGTCTCAGTACATTTGGTTAAAGATGGTGGTGAGCAACATAAAGATGAATACCAACAGATCAATGCCCAAGAGTTAGTGCCTAGTTTAATTATTGAAAATAATGGTCAGCAGCGCGTATTAACTCAATCCTTAGCCATTATTGAATACCTTGATGAAGTTTATCCAGAGGTGGCATTGCTGCCCTGTTCGTCATTCGATAAGGCTACTGTCCGCGCCATGGCACTTACGGTTGCTTGCGAGATTCATCCGCTGAATAACCTAAAAGTGCTGCAATACTTATCTAGCGAGCTCGCTATCACAGATGAGAAAAAAACGGTCTGGTACCACCGTTGGGTTCAAGAAGGCTTTACGGCCTTGGAAAAGCAATTAGCGCAACATAGTGGGCTTTTCTGCTTTGGTGATAGTCCAAGTCTTGCCGACGTCTGTTTAGTGCCTCAGGTGTATAATGCTAAGCGTTTTAATGTCGACATGAGCCCATACCCTAATATTGAGCGCATAAATGCACATTGCTTAACGTTGCAAGCGTTTATTGATGCTATACCAGAAAACCAAGCTGACGCTAATTAACAGTGTTTCATCAGAAACTCAACGATCACTCTATCAGCTTGGTCAAGCTTGGCTGAACGATGGAGTAGAGCGCTTACCGCAGCATGGGAGTACTAAAAATACTTGGGTCTTTGCTAACGGTTTTGCATCAGAAACTCAACGAACGCCTTATCGGCTTGACTGATAGGGCGTTGCTTCTTCCAGGCGATATGCAAGTCCAAAAAAATAGGTGGATTAAAGGGCTTAGCGTAGATATTGTCGTGTTTTTCTATCACCATCTCTAACACGCTGGTTATTCCATATTCCTGAGCTACGACTTGTTTAATGAGATTAATCAGGTTGGTTTCAAAGGCGATATTTGCTTTAAGACCTAATTTCTCTGCCTGTTCAAGCATCCAATCTCGGTGAAAGTAACCGGGTTTAAAGAATACCAGTTCATGTTGAAAAAACGCTTCAAGAGAAACTGTGGCAGACTCAGCTAAAGGGTGCTCTCTACCTACGGCGACGACCATCTGCTCCTGTAGTAGCAGGTGACTGTCAAACTCATCGGTAAGATCATTGGCGGTAATGATGGCGATATCGACATCTTCATTTTGTAGCATCCTTAGAGTGTCCCGAGTTCCGCCTTCAAACAGGGATAACTTAAGCTCTGAATGTTGGTGACGAAATGCCATTAACCGTCTAGGTAGATAATATGACCCTAGCATACCAGGCACGGCAACTCTGACTTCGCCCATCGTCAGGTTTGCCATCGATTTGATATGTGCTTCTGCTTGCGCCATATTTTTGATTATCAGCTTGGCATGTTGATGTAGAGCACTGCCTTCGGCGGTTAGCGAAAGCGTTTTACTGCTTTTATTTGCCCCTCTATCAACGAGAGTGACCCCCAGTTCCTGCTCGAGGCGTTTAATGCTTTGACTCAATGCAGGCTGAGCCATATTGAGCCGCTCGGCGGCCTTAGTGAAGCTACCTGCCGTAATTAACGCATCTAGGTATTTTAGCTGTTTAATATCCATCTTTGCTCTACTGAGTTTTGCAAATAAGCTAGTCGAATTGAAATCCGTTGGGCTTATTGCTGTTAGTGTATTTTTGTTTGTTCTGAGAATTCTAGCTTAAAAGTTTTATAACAAAAATCAATAACTATGGTGTTTATTAGTTGTTATTTCTATGGGGAGACCACTGCTATTCTATCGAACAATGAGATAATTTGAGTTAGCCCCCATGAATACCCGCATTCAGGCAAAACAAGATGGTAGTGAAACCCGCCTAATCATTGGCTTATCTATTGCTTCAATGGTTATTTTTATTAACTTGTATTTAGTCCAAGGCATGTTACCGCTTATTGCGGATTCATTCTCTGTTGCAACAAGCCATGCAACGTTGTTGTTGTCAGTCACCAGCTTTACCATGGCGTTTTCATTGTTACTATTTGCGGTACTATCTGATCGTGTCGGTCGTAAAAAACCTATCCTGGTGAGTCTGTACCTCTTGGTTGCTCTGGATCTCTGTGCCTTTTTTATCACAGAATTTAATCAACTGATTCAGCTTAGAATGGTACAGGGAGCCTTGCTTGCATCTGTACCTGCTATGGCGATGGCCTATTTTAAAGATGAGCTGGGTAATAATGCCCTGTTAAAGGCAGGTGCAATCTATATCGCGGCTAACAGTGTTGGGGGGATAGCTGGGCGTTTGCTTGGCGGCGCAATGGCACAGTATTTAGATTGGCAACAAGCGATGGCACTACTAACAGCTGTGTCATTAATTGGGACACTTGTTGTGACTTACTTACTACCAAAAAGCCATTTTGAAAAACCTGAGATTGAACTCGGTAGATGGCCGCTCAAGAAAGCTGACTTTTACGGTTTCTGTCATCATTTAGGGGATCCTAAACTTCGGCTTATTTACCTTGTCGGTGGGTTGGCCTTCATGGTGATGGTAAACCAGTTTAGTTATATTCAGCTGCATTTGATGGATAACCCATTTAACTTAGGCCGCTTTGAAGTGACGCTGATATTTCTTTGCTACCTCAGCGGGACCTATGCTTCATATTGTTCGGCTAAATGGCTGGGCAGGTTTGGGCTCAAGATTGTCTTTATCTGCTCCGTGTCGGCGTTATTTGCGGGAACTTTACTCACCTTATTTGATACTTTAGGATCTATATTTGTTGGCTTTTTGCTCTCAGCGTTTGGTTTCTTCCTCGTTCATAGTAGCTGTAACGCTTGGGTTGCTTATAGAGCTAAGCAACATCGTGCCAAAGCCACGGCATTGTATCTATGCAGCTATTACTTAGGTGCTTCAATCGGTGGACCCTATTTACTGCCATTTTGGCTGGTATGGGGCTGGCAAGGTGTAGTGCTAGGATCTTTACTGGGATTGATGGTGTTGGTATTGGTCGTATATAAGCTTGTCCAACCTCAGTCGACATCAGATTCGTTATTGATGGAGCAGTAACGGCAAAATGTCTTGAGAGGAAGGGGGGATCAATATCGGTTTATACCGCAAGTCATGAGCGGGTCTTTAGCTTTATGTTTATCCTGCTTCAAATTCCATACTTGACTCTTCCCCTTTATTTATTGGGAGAGATCTGCTGCATGATCTGGTCACTCGGTAACAATTCAAGGTGACCATTTTCATCAAAATACCAACCTGTTATAAAACCTTTTTGGCGCATTTGAACTAAATTTTTCATCACTGATTTAGCTTCCACCAGTGCAGTATCTTGATCGTATTGGCAAGTGAGTTTTAAGTAGGCCGCAATACTTGCTAATGAAGCGGATTGGCTGACATCTGCCATAAGGTTTGTCCAACGAAGGGTTATCTTAAAAGAATAGTAGACAACAGTGATGAGTGGCAAAAATACCAAGCAAATAATTTAGCGTAAAAGATTGGCAATATGAGAGTGGCTATAGCTTTCGGGTATTACTTTGAGTTTTAGGATTCAAGGTATAAGGGGGATTGGATACTAGATTAAGATGTAACTTTGGTTAGTTGAATAATCGTTTATAGCGGATAAGAATAGAATATACGAATTGGATAAGAATTGATGAAGTAAAACTGAAAAGGGGAGAAGAAGAATGGTGGTCGATACTGGGCTCGAACCAGTGACCCCCTCCTTGTAAGGGAGGTGCTCTCCCAGCTGAGCTAATCGACCTGGGATTTCATAATGTTTTAATTCTTTACGAAAAGAATGGTGGTCGATACTGGGCTCGAACCAGTGACCCCCTCCTTGTAAGGGAGGTGCTCTCCCAGCTGAGCTAATC
>NZ_CANMIO010000028.1 GCF_947497935.1 uncultured Shewanella sp. | reverse complement strand
GCGGTAGTTCAGTTGGTTAGAATACCGGCCTGTCACGCCGGGGGTCGCGGGTTCGAGTCCCGTCCGCTCCGCCAACATTAAGACGAAAGCCTCATCGAAAGATGAGGCTTTTTTCGTATGTGTTATTTAAAGAAAAAATCACAGTACAATGCGTAAGCGCTTTGCTAAAGGGGCGGTTACTTTCAACCATCTAGGGCTTTTCATTAGAGATAGTCGGCCTGTCTCGCGGGGGGCGCGGGTTCGTCTCTTTATAAGAGTCAGTCCGCACCGCCAAGATTAAGGCGAAAGCCTCATCGAAAGATGAGGCTTTTTTCGTATCTGTTATTTAAAGAATTTAGAGAAAGCCTCTGCACTTCTTATTGAAAACTTCTTATTGAGAAGAGTGCAGAGGCTTTTCGTTGTATACAGTTATCACGGATCAACAAACTGAGTCATGCCTTGCTGTATACTATGCGTTGTGGCACAACTCTCTATCGGTTGAAAGAGCTATAATGAGTGCCGTAAGAACTAAGGTTATAAGATGAATTGTCGTTTAGGCTGCGGTGCATGCTGTATTGCACCATCTATCACCACAGCCATCCCCGGAATGCCTGAAGGTAAGCCTGCTGGGGTTAGGTGTATACAGCTAGATGATAGCAACTTGTGTAAACTGTTTGGTCAGGCTGAACGACCTGCGGTATGTGGGTTATTTACAGCTACCGAAGATGTTTGTGGCAAGACCGATACTGAGGCTTTATGGTTAATTAGTTCTTTAGAAGCAGCTACAAACACTTGATTTTAGGGCCTCTCAAATATTTACTTTACGGATTGTTAATCAATGCAGTTAACTCGTTACACAGATTATGGTTTAAGAACGCTGATGTATTTGGCGTTGCATTCAGAGCGTGAGTCGCTCTTCCGTATTGCTGAGATCACAGAGGTATTCGATCTGTCTGCTAACCACATTTCTAAGGTTGTTCATCACTTAGGGAAGTTAGGCTATTTGCAAACTGTTCGCGGCAAGAGTGGTGGCTTCAGACTTGCCAAACCGGCTTCTGAAATCAATATCGGCCAAGTCGTTCGTGCGTTAGAAAACTCTTTGGCACCAATTGACTGTAGTAAGCCATACTGCTTGTTTACACCTGCTTGTAAGCTTAAGGGGGCGTTAGCCGATGCTGTAAACGCTTATTTAGCGGTTTTAGACGGCTATACTTTAGATATGATTGTTACTAATAAGCAGGAATTAAAATCTCTGCTGCCAGATCTATCAATTTCAATCCTGCAATAACACCTGTTTAGCGGAAACTTTAGGTGACATTCGAGGCGACACTAGTTGCGAGGTGTGTACCAACTCGATATTTGCATTCGCCAAACGATGTAAGTTCTGGGTAAGGAAAGCGATTGTTTCCGGGTAAGGGTGTGCAATAACAACTATTTCACTCTTAGTGTGAGCTAACGAAATCGCAAGTTGAAACTGCTTTTCTAATCCAGAATGCGATTTATCATTATCTAAAAAGATTTCCCTTCTTAATATGGGTATCCCCATAGATTCAGCAACTGTGCCTGCACGGGTATATTTGGTCGTCATACTGTCGATGAAATAGATATTGTGCTGTCGTAGTGATTCCATTACCCAGCGCATAGGTTCATTTAGCTGGGTTAAGAAACTGCCCATATGGTTGTTGGCACCACTAGCGTGGGGAACGCTATTAATAGAGTCTTCTACTTGGGCCTTGAACTCGATTTCTGACATGGTATTGGTGAGTGCTCCAGGCCCGATAGCCTTACCGTTTAGTGCCTGCATTGGTAGGTGTACCAAAATCTCATTTCCTTGGCGGTAGGCCTTAGAGGCGAGTTCTTTCCCTAATGGCGTATGCGGTAATATAGAAAGAGTGATGTTGGCGGGCAGACTCAGCACAGCTCTATCTGATTGACGATACCCAATATCGTCAATGATGATGGCTATTTGGCTGGCGAATACACTAGCGCTCGGTAACAATAAAAATATCAATAATAGAAAATAGCGCACTGGTTATTATTTTTCTGCGTTAATCCATGCAATCGCCGAGTTGACTAATTTGTCTTGTGCAACAGACTCACGGAGTGAATTTTTGTCGATTATAGGCATACTTTCACTATCTGATACAGCATCTAATTCAATTTTTATATCTGGTTCAATACCTTTTGAATGAATGTCATTGCCATTCGGCGTGGTGTATTTAGCTATGGTGAGCTTAATTGCATTGCCATCCACAAGGGTGGGGATCAGACTTTGTATGGTGCCCTTACCAAAACTGGTTTGCCCTATTAATTGGGCTCGGCCATTATCTTGTAATGCGGCAGCGAGTACTTCTGAGGCGGAGGCCGATCCCTTGTTGATCAATACTGACATGGGAATGTTTGTTGCCATGGTTTGTGGTGAGGCGTAATAGTCAGAGTTTGCATCGAAGAAGCGCCCCTCTGTCGCTACGATTCGGCCTTTATCTAGGAAGAGGTCTGCTATTGTAATCGCTTGATCTAGCAGGCCTCCTGGGTTATTTCTTAGGTCTAGGATTATTCCGTTAAGCTGCTTAGGCTGCCAGAGTGACAGCTGCTTCACGAGTTCTTGAGTGGTATTTTCTTGGAAGCTAGAAAGGCGAATATAACCAATTCTGTTATCGAGAATCTCCGCCTCTATGGAGTGAATGGCAATAAGGCTTGGGCTTAGGGTGACAGAGTAATGGGTCTCAGAATTGGCTCTCACCATTTCAAGCTCGATAGGTCGGTTAGCTAAGCTGTGTTGTTTAATCTCATTGAGAATGCTTTCTAGCTTTTCAGCTGTAACTAGCTGCTTATTAAGCTTTAATACACGGTCACCTGGTTTGATTCCTGCAGCTTCGGCTGGAGAGTCAGCAAAGGGCGTGACTATAGTGATCTGATCATTGTCTGTTGCTATTTCGACACCAAAACCGAAATACTCACCATTATTCATCTCTTGCATACTGGTGAAGGACTGCCTATCGAGAAAGCTTGAGTAGGGATCGAGTTTATTGAAAATGCCGTCTATAGCTGCTTCGATAAGCTCCTCTTCCGTGAGTTTTTGCACGTAATAAGTTTCTACAGTGTCGATAATATCGAGAAGAACTGGGTAACTTACATGAGACTTGTATTGTTGAGTGTGTTCTTGCCCGGACAGGGTTATGGATAAGCCCAGTGCAAGTCCCGCCGCTAGGCAGCAAAAGTAACGTATGTGCTGTGACATATAAACCCCTCGTATCTTAAGGGGTTATATGGTCTAACGTTTGCAATACCTTGCAGGATCGACAGCTTGCCCCTTGTGTCTTACCTCAAAGTATAGGCCAGGCTCGGTCTGTCCACCCGAACGTCCGACCAAAGCAATCGACTCACCCTTGCTAACCGAGTCGCCTGCATTCTTGAGTAAGGCTTGTGCATGACCGTATAGGCTCATATAACCTTTACCGTGATCGACGACTAAGACCATACCGAAACCGCGCAGCCAGTCGGCGTAAATCACTTTACCGCCAGCAATCGCATTTACATTTTGTCCTTCGGCGGCCGAGATGATGACACCTTTCCATTTCACCTGCCCTGAGCGCTTACTGCCAAAGGCAGATCTTATGCGTCCGTTAGCTGGCCATTTGAGTTTCTTGCGGCTCGATAATCCCTCGAATGATGGGTTATTTTTCATAGCGGTAAGAGCTTGTTCAACTACTCGCTTAAGGCTGGCTTCTTCTATTTGAAGTTGCTCTAACTTTGCGCCACTACTACTTAATGTTCTTTGGAGTTGCGTAAGGGTACTTTGTCTTTGTGACTGCTCTTGGTTGAGCTTTTTAGCTTGTTGCTGTCGCTCGAGTACTAGCTTATTAAGACGACTTTGTTGCTCTTGTTGATCCGCTCGAACTTGGTCTAGCTCTTTCAAGGTGGTTTGCAGCTGTTTTATCGAGTCGATACGAGCGTTATTTAAATATTCGTAATATGCCAGTAGGCGCTCGATGCTAGCAGGAGACTGCTGATTTAGCAGCATTTTGCTATAGTCATGGTTACCCGCTAAGTAGGCGCTAGCGAGTTGATTTGAAAGTGATTTTTGTTGCGCTGTTTTCAGCTTTTCTAATTGAATTTGTTTAGTGTTTAGTTCTGCAATTTTTTGATCTGTTTTGGCTAGATCTTGCTTAGTTGTGTTTACTTTTCTTGCTGCTTGAGCAATCGCTTTTTCATCAGCTTTTAATAAAGATATTAATCGCTCTCTCTGTTTACTGGTGTTTTTAACCGCTGATTGCTGCTTATTTATCTGGGCTTGGATAGATTTTAGCTCAGACTGGCGGCGCTCAAGATCGGTCGCATTAACCGTTAGAGGAAGTGATAGAAAGCCAGCAAAAATGCTGGCTTTGATAAAAAATCGAATGTTCACGTGTTGGTATACTACTCTTTGAGTTTTATTATCGAGCGGCCGGTCATCTCTGCAGGCACGTCTTGTCCCATCAAGGTTAACATAGTCGGCGCTAAATCACTCAAACGACCGCCATTTTCTATCTCTGCGTCACGTCCCACATAGATTAATGGCACCAATTCGCTGGTGTGCGCAGTATGTGCTTGGCCAGTCGATTCATCAGTCATCTGCTCAGCATTACCGTGATCGGCGGTAATCAAACATTCTCCACCGACTTTATCTAGTGCTTCAACAACACGTCCAATACAGGTATCAACCGCTTCACAGGCCTTAACCGCTGCATCAAAATTACCTGTATGGCCAACCATATCACCATTTGGATAGTTGCAGATGATGACGTCATATTCGGTTGACTCAATGGCCGCAACTAGCTTGTCGGTCAACTCGGCAGAACTCATCTCTGGTTGCAGGTCGTAGGTTGCGACTTTTGGTGACTGGACCAGGATACGATCCTCCCCCTTGAACGGCTCCTCTTTGCCACCATTGAAGAAGAAGGTCACATGAGCGTACTTTTCAGTTTCTGAAATACGTAGCTGAGTCAGATCTCTATCTTGCAGTGTCTCACCTAATGTATTCACCAAGTCACTTGATGGATAAGCGATAGATGCCTTAATGTCGGCAGCGTATTCGGTCAACATTACAAAGTTGATTTTCGGCGTAACGGTACGCTCGAAACCATCGAAGTCGGCATTAACGAAGCTGCGAGTGATTTGGCGAGCGCGATCGGCACGGAAGTTCATGAAGATCAGTGCGTCATTGTCGGCTAGCTTAGCAAGGTTACCCTGTGCGTCAGGAATAGCAGTACTGCCAACAAATTCATCATTTTCATCACGGGCATAAGCGGCTTCAATCGCGTCTACTGCGTTAGCTGCTTGATGCAAACTCTTACCTTCGGTAATTAGCTCATAAGCTTGTGATACACGATCCCAACGGTTGTCTCGGTCCATAGCGTAGTAGCGACCAATCACAGATGCTATTTGGCCTGTGCCTAAGGTTTTGAATAGTTCTTCAAAGTGAGCGAGTTCAGGCTTTGCGCTACGTGGCGGTGTATCACGGCCATCTAAGAATGCGTGTAGGTAGACTTTCTTAGCGCCGCGTTTTACCGCTAGGCGACACATGGCTTCTATATGATCCTGATGACTATGAACGCCACCAGGTGATAAGAGGCCCATGATATGTACAGCGCCCTCTGCCTTAATTGCGGCATCGACTGCTTCAGTAAGTGCTGGGTTACTATTGAATTCGCCATCATCAATCGATTTGCTAATGCGTGTTAGCTCTTGGTAGACGATTCGACCAGAACCGATATTGATGTGTCCGACCTCTGAATTACCCATTTGACCATCAGGTAGGCCTACATCTATGCCTGAACCAGAAATTAAACTGTTTGGATATTTCGCATTTAACTGATCTAAAACTGGTGTATTTGCATGAAAAACAGCATTTTTTTGTGTGTTTTCACGGTAACCCCAGCCATCGAGGATCAGCAGTGCCAACGGGCGTTTGCGTGTCGTCATGGTAGTACCTTTAAGTTTAAAAAATAAGATTGAAATCGGAATTGGTTAAATATTACTACCAATTATGGTCGTGCATAAAGACATTTACCCAGATTGGCGTTATCGGATTGCACTATTGCTGTTATTTACATGCTGAAGAGTCACGCCAAGCGTGACTAACATTCTGTATTCTGCACCAAGCGGTGGTATACTCTGTGCCCTCATTATATTTGGCCCTAAAAAATAGTAGGCAGTAACGATGCAAGAATATATGGAATTTTTTAAAGCTAACCCTATGTTAAGTGTGGCTTGGGTTGGTTTATTTGTCGGCGTTATCGTCGTAACGATTAAGACAAGTGTTTCTAAAGTTAAGAATGTGAATCATCAAGAAGCGACAATGATGATCAACAAGCAAGACGCTAAAGTCGTTGATGTGCGCGGCAAAGAAGAATTTAAGAAGGGTCATATCGTAGGTGCTATCAACGTACCACTAGCCGATATAAAAAATAATCAGCTTGCTGCCCTTGAAAACTCAAAAGCCAGTCCCATTATAATGGTATGCAACGCTGGCATGACTTCGTCTCAAGCTGCTCAGCTGATGATTAAGCACGGTTTTGAAAACGTGAACAATCTGAAAGGTGGTATGGGTGAATGGCAGTCAAATAATTTGCCTGTTTCAAAAAGCAAAAGATAGAAGTGTTAGTGTAGCCATTGCTTTTTTGTTGAGTAATTGATTAGAGTGTTAGCTCTCAACTTATTGTGGTTACCGGCATTGAACTGAGGGTTTTCCCCTCCAAAAAAGCGTCTGTTGACTAAATAAATCAAAAATTGGGACAGCAAATTGGCTTAACCCCCAAGCTTGCCAAGCCCTGAGACTGGCTCTTTTGAAGTAGCCTCATTAACATTTTTTTTAAGGTAGGATAGTATGGCTGAAGTAGCAAACAACGAACAACAAGGTCCACAATTCAACATTCAACGTGTTTACACAAAAGATATCTCTTTTGAAACACCAAACAGCCCAGCTGTTTTTCAGAAAGAGTGGAACCCAGAAGTTAAGCTTGATCTAGATACTCGCAGCAACAAACTATCTGATGATGTATATGAAGTTGTACTGTCTTTGACTGTTACAGCTAAGAACGGCGAAGAAACTGCATTCCTATGTGAAGTTCAGCAAGCGGGTATCTTCGCTATCGCTGGTCTAACTGAGCAGCAGCTAGCTCACTCTCTAGGTGCATACTGCCCTAACGTTCTTTTCCCATATGCTCGTGAAGCAATTGGTAGCCTAGTAAGCCGTGGTACTTTCCCACAACTTAACCTAGCTCCAGTCAACTTTGACGCACTATTCGCTCAGTATGTTCAACAGCGTCAAGCTGCAGCAGCTGAAGCACCAGCAGAAGAAGCTAACGCTTAATCGCATGAAAAACACTGCCGACATTACGGTACTGGGGGCGGGCTCTTACGGGACCGCCCTTGCCATTTCTTTAGCGAGCAATGGCCACAGAACCATGCTTTGGGGCCATGAACCCGAGCACATAGAAAACCTGAAAAACGACAAGTCTAACGAAGCGTTTTTACCGGGTATTCCATTACCAGATCTACTGATCCCTGAAGCGGACTTGGCAACAGCATTAGCGGCATCTAACAATGTGCTAGTGGTTGTTCCTAGCCATGTTTTTGGATTAG
Source organism: uncultured Shewanella sp. (assembly GCF_947497935.1). GTDB lineage: Bacteria > Pseudomonadota > Gammaproteobacteria > Enterobacterales > Shewanellaceae > Shewanella. The sequence continues at coordinate 27,706 of NZ_CANMIO010000028.1, read as the reverse complement.
TACTGACCCAAGCAAAACCGCTATTACGTAAAGATTCGCGTATTGTGTGGGCCACCAAAGGTCTAGAGCCTGAGACTGGCCGCCTAATACAAGATGTTGCCCGTGAAGCCATTGGCGATGAGTTTCCTCTTGCCGTGTTATCGGGACCGACCTTTGCTAAAGAGCTTGCTGCTGGTATGCCGACTGCGATTTCGATTGCAGGTACTGATCCTCAGTTTACTAAGGATTTAGTTGAGCTGTTACACAGCCCTAAGCGTCTGCGTGTTTACGCCAATGACGACTTTATTGGTTTACAGCTTGGCGGCGCAGTTAAAAACGTTATTGCGATTGGCGCTGGCCTGTCAGACGGTATCGGTTTTGGTGCGAATGCAAGAACGGCGCTAATTACTCGCGGTTTAGTTGAGTTAACTCGACTTGGTGAAGCTATGGGCGCACAAGCCTCGACCTTTATGGGCATGGCTGGCCTTGGTGATTTGGTGCTAACTTGTACCGATAACCAGTCGCGTAACCGTCGCTTCGGCTTAGCATTGGGCAAAGGTTCTGATGTTGAAACTGCACAAGACGAAATTGGTCAAGTGGTTGAGGGTTATCGCAACACTAAAGAGGTCTATACGCTAGCTAAGCGTTTAGGTGTCGAGATGCCTATTACCGAGCAAGTTTACCAAGTCTTGTATAAAGGCAAGTCACCGGTTGATGCCGCTAAAGAGTTGCTTAGTCGTGAGCAGAAGTCTGAGACATCGTCGGCAGAATAGTTTTGCTGTTATTAGATTGAACAATTTGTTCAGTTGATTGAAAACCGAAGCCTAGCTTCGGTTTTTTGTTTTTAGCCTATTTGGCCGTTGGCATAAATACTTCCATGTATAGATACCACTTCTTTCCATCCATGGCGTAGGTGTTGAAAGTGGCATAAATACTTCCATGTATAGATACCACTTCATACCATCCATGGCGAAGCTGGCATAAATACTTCCATGTATAGATAACAATGCTAAAATGGCGCCCTTTTTTATGCCTAGCGTTTACTAACGATAGGCACCATTTACTTAGGAGTTATCGAGTGAAACATCATGACGTCATCATTATTGGAGCCGGAGCGGCGGGCCTTATGTGCGCAGCCTCTGCAGGTTACCGTGGCCGTGATGTATTAGTGCTCGATAACGCTAAGCAAGCGGGGCGTAAAATTCTGATCAGTGGCGGCGGCCGTTGTAACTTCAGCAATCAGAAAGTTGAGCCTGCTAACTTTATCTGCGGTAATAGCCATTTTGTAAAATCGGCTTTAGCGCGTTATCGTTCAAGCGACTTCATTGAGTTGGTTGAGCGTCATGGTATCGAGTATCACGAGCGCGACCATGGTCAGTTATTTTGTAATGACTCAGCCAAAGAGATCGTTACCATGCTGCTTACTGAGTGTGAGTGGGCAGGCGTGCAGATAAAACTACGCACTGAGATAAGCAATATCAGCAAAAATGCAGATGGCTTATTTGAGCTTGTTACCGACAAAGAACACTATTCTTGTGAGTCATTAGTTATCGCCACGGGTGGCTTGTCTATGCCAAAGCTTGGCGCATCGCCTTATGGTTATCATATTGCTGAGCAGTTTGGCTTAAAGGTGCTCTCAACTCACGCAGGCCTGGTACCATTCACTTGGCATAGCGATCAAAAACAGCGCTTTGAGCCGCTATCAGGCATTGCGGTTCCAAGCACGATTACAGCGAAAGATGGCACTCAGTTTAGCGAGGCACTGCTATTTACTCACCGTGGTCTATCTGGGCCAGCAATTTTACAAATTTCAAATTATTGGAATCCGGGCGAGGCAATTAGCATTAACTTGTTGCCGGGTGAAGATGTGCGTGCAAAGCTACAACATGCACTTGAAGCTAGCCCTAAGCAAAGTCTGCGTAATGCCTTGTCGCAATGGTTACCTAAACGTTTAGTCGAAGTGCTTTTTGAAGAGTCATTATTGAATAAAGCGCTTAACCAGCTAGTGCATGCAGAGTTAGAACAATTAGCAGTCAATCTTGAATCGTGGACATTGGTAATGAACGGCACCGAAGGTTATCGCACTGCCGAAGTCACTCTCGGTGGTGTCGATACCAATGAGTTGTCATCTAAAACTATGGAAGCTAAATCTGTACCTGGCTTATTCTTCATTGGCGAGGTAATGGATGTAAGTGGTTGGCTTGGAGGCTTTAATTTTCAATGGGCTTGGTCATCTGGTGTGGCCGCAGGACAAGCTGCTTAGGTTATTTTGTCAAATTAAAGCGAAGACAATCTTAAATTTAAAAATGAAATAAATTGTCTTCACTGAATTAATAATCGCCTTATTCTTATTTGTCAGCTAAGCAATCTTCTTGATCGCGCTAGTTTTGGGAGCATTTAGCTGACTTCAAGCTGGCGAAGGGCGAGCCTTTTACAAACCCGATAGATCGGCAAAGATTAAGTAATCCGTAATCAGGCCGTTTTGCACTGTTAAAAACGTTGAGAATACTGCAGAGTATTCGCTCCCATCCAAGCGAACATAATTTACAGTGCCATAGCAGCTTGCCTTAATCGTACCTGAGCTATCACAGAGCTGATAAACAACGTCTTCTATACTGTGCCTCATCGACTCTATACTGGAGAAAAACTGTTTATTCCCCTGCAAAATTTCAGATTTGTCTGTGACAACGGGGTTATTACCAAGACGGAAACGGACTTGATTGGCCAAATTGTTATCTAGATAATCGAGGTCTTTGTTATCCACGGCCTGATACAGTTTCTGTACCAAAACATTGATTTCTTGAGTGTTCATCTTGCTTTCCCTATAGCTAAAAATACAAACCTTAGTTTTTCTTCTGCAATTCGCCGGACTCGCCACCATACATATTTTTCTCGGCAGGCTTATCGCTAGAATATTGTAAAAACTCAAACTGAAAGCCTGCGGGGTCGTTGTAGTACACGGTTTGTCGAAACGGATGTAAGCGTCCTTTTATATCAAGGCTAAATCCTTTAGCCGATAGCCTATCTATTACAGCTTGTAGATCATCGACGACAAAGCCTATGTGGGCGACACCGGGTTCAATACCTTTTACATCTCTTATCTCCCCAACAGCGCCATCGTTTAGAGTGAGGTAGTAGTCATCATCACCAACGTGTAGCCAATGCCGGCTCGATGGGTGTTCTGCGCTTCCCCAGCTCATCTCTCCTTCACCACGTATACGCCACTCTGGAAAGGCCGTTAGCAAAAATGCCAATGTAGGTGGGATATCTTTTACGACTAAATTTACATGCTCTAAGCGCACCATAAACACCTCTTTGTTACTGTTGATAGCGGTATCAAATTTGATGGTATTACTTTAAATTAACGAATTTGATAAACAATATGCTAACAAGTAGACTCAGAGTTGAGTTTTTCTCAACCATGAGCAGAGTTAATAAATGGACTCTTTTAATGCGATCCCGATTTTTGTTGCTGTAGCTGATAGTGCTGGTTTTTCGAGGGCGGCTCGTGTGTTGGGTATTTCAAAGTCAGCAGTAAGCAAACGCATCACTCAATTAGAGCAGCAGCTTGGGTCACGTTTGTTTTATCGCTCTACCCGCAAGCTTAGTCTGACTGAAGCCGGAGAACGCTACTATCAATATGCGTCGCAAGCCAATCGTGCGGCAAAGCAGGCTGAAGATGCGGTGAGTGAACTACAAGGCGAACCTAAAGGCTTGTTAAAAATTCAAGTTCCGATGACGATAGGGCAAATGCATTTGGCATCTTTTATCCCTGAGTTTATTGATCGTTACCCAGAGATTAAGATTGATCTTGTGATGGACGATAGAGAAATAAATCTGATCGAGCAGGGCTTTGATCTGGCTATTCGCGCCGATGATTTAGCCGATTCAAACTTAATCGCACGACTTTTAGTCCCCTTACATAGTGTTGTTTGCGTATCCCCCTCGTTTTATCAAAAACATCGAGAGCGCCTTAACTCCCCCTCCCAATTGGCCGATCTAAACTGCATACTTTATAGCTATTCTAATAATGCCGATGTATGGCTGTTTAACGATTCAAATGGTGGTGAACATAAGGTCAAAGTCGCAGGAAACTATCGAGTTAATAATAGCGCTGCACTTAGAGATGCTGTTATTGCAGGTATGGGAGCGGGGCGACTCCCCACATTTGTTGCCGGAGCTGCAATTCAAAAGGGTGAGCTAGTTGCTTTATTTCAAGACTATACAATGCCGAGTAAAAAGCTGAATGCTATCTATCCTGAGCGCCACTATTTGCCAGCAAAAGTAAGAGTGTTTTTGGATTATATTATTGGAAAGCTTGGAGATGGGTCTGCATATTGGGACGAATTTTAGGGATTAAGCCCCTTATCACACCTTATATAATTATGTTCGATATGAATTTTTTCTGCGCTGCACAATAATCTTTGTTGCATACCGGCTTCTTCGTAAGAGTTAGGCGAATACAGAGACAAAGGTCTGTATCGATGGGATTTTAATGTCTTATCTATTCTTGCGGCTCTTTAGTTTTGACTTCAAATTTATTGTTTTTATCTCGGTATGACTATTTGGCTATATAACTTGGTCGTACTCTCTTTAGCTCTTAAGTTAATCCGCTGTATTAAACTTGTAAAAGAAGGTTGCAAAAGTCAATATGTACTAGAGCGTCGATAGTTTATCGAAATGCTGTAGTAACTGAAGTTAAAAGGATATTTTCAGATGCCGACTCTAAGTGCCAAGGTGATTTATTATGTGAAATTGGATGCAGTTTTTTGGGCTGTAACCATTGATGGGCAGTGGGTGATGATCTTGCCTCATCAGATGCAGGCTGGTATCCCCACTTACACATTAAATCCCGAACAGCTAGAGATGGCAGATAATGGTGAATTCTATAGTGTTATAAATGGCACCAGAGTTAGCGTTCCTCAGAATGTTAGTAAGATTATCGGTAGCGAAGGTGACAAAACTGACTCTGATTCGGATCCCCTGTTAAATAATCAGACTAGTTCTAATCTTCAAAGTGACTCAAATAGCGAGCAGCAAGGTTTAAACTTCTTTTATCAGTTGGTTCAATCAGACAACGACAGTGTCATTGCTGAATCAGGCTTTAACACCCAAGCTGACAGTTTAATTAAGGAGACTGATAGTCAGTTTGGCGCTAACCAACAAGACTCCTTCGCCCCCATCATTCTTACTGTTGAATTTGTTGATCTTGACGGTTACATCAACCGATTTGAAACCCCAAGTGTCACGCTATCTGGTCAAGCCCTTAAGGCTGCAGATGGACAGTTGTTAGAGCTAATCGTGACAGATAGCCTCGGGCAACAACAAAGCTTTGAGGTCATAGTTCAGCAGCAAGCGTGGCAAATTAATGACTTAGATTTTCAATCTTTTGCCGAAGGGCTGCTCACCGCCACCATTACCGCTTTAACTTACCCTGGTGATGCCACCGACGGATTCGATAGCAGTATTAAAGATACCTTGGCGCAGATCTCGATAGAAGTAAATAGTGGCGAAGACACAGTAATCAATGAGCAGGAAGTGCTAAGTGTCGATATGCAAGGCTCAGCTCAAAATATTGAAGAAGGCCAAGCACTCACGGTGACCGTGACAGATATTAATGGCCAGCAGCTTACCTTTAGCACGACTGTTGTGAATGGATTATGGCAGTTAGTAGATAAAGATCTCTCAAGCCTTGCAGATGGACCACTGGCCTTTACTGTCGATGCGCTAGATATTGCGGGCAACCCTGCTAGTGCGACAGAGCAAGCCTATAAAGATACGCTTGCGACCATCACGATAGAAGCGCTTGATGATAACGGCTTGCTCAATCAGGAGGAGGTGCTTGCGTCCACACTCATTGGTGAGGTTTTCAACGTTGAAGACGGTAGACCTGTAGAGATTTCGGTGACCGATAGTCAAGGGAACAGCTTGTCGTTTACCAGTGTTATTCGTAATGGCACTTGGATTGTCGATGATGTAGACCTGTCATCCCTTGCAGAAGGCGAGCTAACGCTCAAGGCGACGACCTCAGATCTTGAAGGCAATATTGCAACAGGCAGTAATACGATTATCAAGGATACACTCGCCTCGGTGACGATAGAGTTCGTCGATAATGATGATGTGATAAATGTTGAAGAGCTACAAGCCGTCCATGTACGCGGTAGCGTGAGTCATATTGAAGATGGTCAAACGGTTAATATTGTTTTTAGCGATGGATTAGGTAACGAACGTAGCTTCACCACAATTGTCGTAGCTGGTGGATGGGAGCTTGCCGATGCTGATTTGTCTGGTTTTGCCGATGGTCGTTTGACTGCGACAGTTTCACTAATAGATTTTGCGGGTAACTTCGCCACTGCAAGCGATACGATTGCCGTAGATATCTTGGCTTCAATTACCATTGAAGTTGAAACGGGTAGCGACAGCGTCATTAATGCCAGCGAGATGCTAGTACTGGATATGTCGGGCGGCGTCACCGAGATTGAAGATAATCAGCGAGTCACTATTACTGTGACGGATATAGATGGTAAGGCTTTAACCTTTACCACGACGGTTATCGGTGGACGTTGGCAAATTGATGATGCGGATATTTCGAGTCTAACAGATGGCAGTTTAGACTTTACCGCGAGTGCTAGCGATGTTGCAGGTAATATCGTTGAGGCCAATGTCGCCGTCGATAAAGATAGCTTAGCGAGCATTAACGTCGAAATAGTCGATGATAATGGCTTAATCAACGCGGCTGAGTCGACAAGTGCGACGCTCGCGGGCACGGTTAGCAATATTGAAGACGGCCAACCTGTGGTAGTTACTGTGGTTGATATCAATGGCAAAACCTTAACCTTTAACACCGTTGTTGCTAATGGCGCTTGGCAAGTTTCGAGCGTTGATTTATCGGTTTTTGCCGATGGTGAACTGACTCTACGGGCGGAAAGTGTCGATGTTGCGGGTAACAGTGCAATCGGTAGCAACAATGCCATGCTCGATACTCAAATTAGTATCGATATCGATACCGGTCCAGATGGCTTTGATACGGCGTTGTTCATCTATGGCGCTGAGAATTCACTGAGCGGAATAACCACAGGTGTTGAGGCTGGACAAACAGTCGAGCTGACCCTGAGCGATGGGGCTAACATCTTAACCTTTACCACTCTTGTTGAAGCGGATGGTAGCTGGTCCTTCACGGGATTAGATGTTGTAGGGCTGAATCGTCGAGACTCATGGGCACTCGATGTCAAAGTTGACGACCTATCGGGTAATAGTGCGACCGATGCGATGCCTACGCTATTTGTACCAGCGATTGCTTCGCTATATGAGGCTGTACTCAATATCAGCTCGAGTACCAGTGTCACTATTCCTATCGAGATCCCTGATGCAACTTTAAGCATAACAGCGGAGCAGAGCAGACTATTAACTCTCACCTCTGAGGGGCAGGCATTAAGCATCAATGTTGCTGCAGATGGCCAGTCTTTCACGCTTATCCGCCTCGGCGATAATGAGGTTGTGATGACTGCTAGCTTGTCGGCAACCGACTTGAATGTGTCTTTGTTCCAGCCGATGGATGAGCTGAATAACAGTAACGTATTGAGCTACATTCGCTTAAGTGGCCTGCAAACCGACAGTGATGGCACTCGCGAAGAAATTATTACCTACGCGGTACTCAATATTCTTGATGCCCGCCCCTTTGCTTTCGACAATCATGAATTTGTTATTGAGGATACCGCTGCAGTCGGCTCTTTACTCGGTAACGATTACACAGTCGAAGGGCCGTTAACACTGACCTCTGTTCACTATGATGGCGTCGATTATCCTGTGTCAGTTGCGATGCCAGCTATTATTGCTACGGCTCAAGGAACTATTACTATTCAATCCAATGGTAGTTGGAGTTTGGTCGTCGCCGAAAATCTTGATAACACACAAGCACAAGTTGCAGAGATGACCTATACGGTGTTGGATTCCGATGGCAGCGTGGCAACGGCAAATGCGACTTTTACCGTAGGTGATGGCGCATCGGGTGAAATGAGTGATGTGATAGGTGCGAGCCAAGAGGGCGATATCGATGCCAGCCCACTGGTGACCTTTAAAACCTTCAGTATTGCCGCTGGCTCAGATACCTTAGTGGCAGACACAATCCGTTTTACTGCACTCACTCCCTTTCATCTGCAAAATCAAAATCTAACCAGTAGTGGTATTGCGCTGAAGTTTGTTCTTTCGAATAACGGTAAAACGTTAACGGCTTTCACCGATGAAGCGTCGCCGATTACCGTGTTCACTATCGTGCTAACAGCAACCAATGTTGGGGATGATCTGAGTGTCGATGCCATTTTTACCCAGTCGGCGCCGTTGGATCATATTGGCACCAATTTGCTCGAAATTATTACCGATGTCACTGCGATGGATCTCGATGGCACCGATATACGGCAGGGGACGTTAACCTGGAATGTGAGTGATGGAGATTCACCTGAGCTTGCTAATATCACCCAGCTCTCCTTCGATGAAGGGGGACTGGTGAGTGACTCCATTACCCAAAGCGGTACATTCGATGTGCTGGTGGGTAGCGATACTGTGTCGGCGGTGTCATTTGCAACAGCTGCTTTGCAGCCAAAGCTGACAGCGGGTGGCGTCGATATTCAATATAGCTTAAGTGTTGACGGGCTGACCTTAACCGCCCACCTAGGTAATGTCAGCGATCCTATATATATCATTGAGTTGAGTGAAGGTTGGAGTCCTAGTGCCGATAGTTTAAATCAAAATTACGACTTCACTTTATACAAGGCTTTTGATCAGACGCTTAGCGAAGATATCGACTTTGGCTTGCTCATCTCTGACTTTGATGGCGATGTGTCGAGTGCGGCTTTGACGGTAACGGTACTGGATGCCGATGCCGCAACAATTAACGACATTAGCCTCAACGTCAGTGAGAACCCATCAATTACGGCCTACGATGATTCTGCTACGGGTAATTTCAATGTTACTGCCAGCAAAGACCCGATAGTTGATGTGTCATTTAGTGTGGTCGATGGCGCCGAGGTGAAAAACGCCGCTGGTACTACGTTAACTCAAAATGGCTCTAAGCTATTTTGGCTTGTGAAAGACGATGGGGCTTCGGTGGATGCAGTGACAGCCGAGGGCAAGCTTGTGTTTACTATGCGCTTGCCAGCCGATGTGGCTATCGATCCCGGACAGTTGGCAACGATAGCGTTAGATTTTAACTTACTGGGGTCGATTGACCATCTAGGTAGCGCCGATCTATTTGATACGCTCAAGGTGGCGGTCTACATCAGAGACAGTGATAACACCGTCTCCTCGGCAGAGGTCACCGTCGATATCTATGATGGCCAAAACGCCATACTGCCCGATCCGTTGCAACTCAATATCAACGAAGGGATCCTCACTAGCACGAATCCCATCTCAACTTCGCAGCTGTTATCGACATCGGCGGGCAGTGACAGCATTGCCGAAATAGCCCTGACTGATAGCTTTAGTTTTGGCACTTACTATAGCGGCACCGAGAAAGTCATACTCAATACCACAGCTAACGGTGACGGCTGGTATGTGGCCACGCGAGAGACGGGGGGGGAGCAGGTATTTCAGATCCGCTTTAATGCCAATGGAAAAGTGGAGTTTAAGCAGTTTAGACCCTTTGACCATGCTAATGCCGATGGTGAAAACAGCTTAGACCTATTGTTTGAAGTGAACGCTATTGATGTTGATAACGATAAATCTGCCGCACAAACCATTACCGTTATCGTAAAAGATGACATTCCAGAAGATACTGCAAAAACATTAGAGTTCTTTGAGGCGGTAAATGAGATCTATAGCGTGCAGATGTTTAACGCTGCCGAGCAGGGAGCTGATGGCGCTAAAGTTACAGGCATTACCTACAAAGGTGTGTCTTATGCGGTAGGGGCGACAATAGAGCTGTTTACTGATGCAAATCCCGTTGCGGTGAAATATGGTGAGCTGGTGGTCGATGAAAACGGTTTAGCGACTGTGACCACATTTGAGTTTGCTTACAATGAGCTGCAGTTTAGCGAAGACGTGTTGCTGCAAATCACCGATGCCGACGGTGATATTGCCACCGACACCTTAACCATTATTGCCAAAGACGCAGAAGGCTCGATCAACGTCTTTAATACCGATTTTATAGAAGATACCAATACCATTTTTGGCGTTGAAGCTAGGCCTGGAGATATCGACGAAAGCGAATTCGTTGTGAGCATGGTATTTGATGCTGCCGCTCTGCAGGGCGGTATATTAATGCTTAATGATATTGAGGTGCCTAAGAATGCAGATGGTAATTACATTCTCTCCCTTTTTAATGGTTTATTGACTGAAGATCCATTGACGCGAATCGCAAGACCTAATGGTGATCTGAGCTATCAACCGATTGATGACGGCTCTGATGCCACAGCGAGCACCGCTTTTGTCATCACGATAAATATTACCGGCAAGCCCCCGGTTACCACCACAGTACCGATCACCGTTGAATCAGTTGCAGATATTCCGCAGTGGGACGCAGATAGTGAGTTTACTTATGCGGTCAACGAGGACTCCGAAGGCTTCAATATTAAGCTCAGTGCGACCTCTAAAGATGAGACAGGCTCAGATCCTCAAGGCTCCGAAACGGTCACCTATGTCATCGATAATATTAGCGCGGGTCTAACCCTGACAGTGATAGGTGTAGTCATCACTAATGGAATGTCGATAAGTCAGGTTCAATTAGATAGCTTAATTGCGACTGTAGGAGAAAATCTCGCCGGGGAATTTACCTTTAACATTCAAGCAGAATCCACCGAAAGTGACAATAAAGATACCGCTCTTAGCACTCTTGAAACGGTGACCATAGATGTAAAACCTATCGCGGATAAACCCACGTTAACCACCCAAAATATCCGCAGTGATGAAGATGCACCTATCTTGCTTAAGGCGGTGATAGCAGGAGCATTAACCGATAATTCCGGCTCTGAAATTTTAAGTTATGAACTAACTTTGCCCGATGGTTGGTCTATCGATGCTCCTTCGGCGACGGTGAGTGGAAATGTGTGGACGGTACTGGCTACTGAAGTTGACTCTGGCGTGGCTAAGCTGCTCCCAGCTGCCGATGCAAGCTCGGCCAATCTTGGAGAGTTTGCAATTGCTGTTAGGAGTTTTGCTACAGAGACTTCGCAAGATGGACAGGATCCCGCCGATGGCATCATTCATCCTAACCCGAATTACAGCGATGTGAAACATGTGACGGTTACCCTAACGGGTGTGGCTAACGACAAGCCTATTATCAATGGTGATAGCAATGTTTGGACCATAGATAACGACACCGGCGTAATATCAAATACGGTTGATTTTAAAGAAGATCAACTTATCCCATTAGACTTCACTATCGTGACCTCAGACGATGATGGCTCTGAGTCATTAGATCTGCGAATTTCAGGTTTACCCGATGGCGTTATATTAGTAGATGGTAGCGGCAGCCCTGTTAACTTGCCCGTTGTCGATTTCATCAATAATCAACCGGTATATGGTGTTTCAGCAACACTGTTAGCCAGCTTAAGCCTAAAACCTATTGAGGACTTTAGCGGCCAAGTCAGCTTTACCATCTTCGCCCAAAGCACCGAACTAGACGGTGATTCTGCTGATTATGAGTTAACCGTAAATATTGAAATTTCTCCGGTTATTGATGCCAATGCGGCTTCTTTAGCAACGACGAGCTACGGTTTTGAGGATCAAGCTATTCCTTTGGATTTCACACCCAATCTCAATGCCGATATTGATGGTAGTGAAACAATTACCGGGCTTATTATTCCATTTCAGGGAGCCGGCGGGTTTATTTTGACCTTAGATGGTTCTCAGGTTGTGGTTCCCGTTGCGGGATTAGATGTCAGCACTTTAGTTGATAGCACTAGCCCGACCTTAGAAGCCTTGCTGAACTCTGGGCGACTTGCAGTCGTGCCGCCTGAAGATGCCGATGGCAGCTTCTCTTTTGATGTGAGCTACCAAGTCACAGATACATCAGCAACAGGGACTCAGGTGAGTGAATATGTATCAACCCAGCTTACCGTGGTGGTCGATGCAGTTGTGGATATTAGCACTCATCTTGTGAGTGAACAGCCAACACTAGTGAGCAGCGATGGCTCGGCAATTGATTTGACTGGGCAAGTGCTCTTTTTTGATGGTGATATTGATGGTTCGGAAGTACTGGATTATCTGGTCATTATTGTGCCCAGTGGGGACGGTTGGTATGTATCACACCCCAATGGTGCCATAGATGATGGTGATGGCCGCTGGATTATTCCGGTTGCTGGCATGACTAGCGATACGGTACAAGAGTATGCACTGGATCTACTTGCTGGCGCGACGATTATTAGCGAGTTTGCCACGGGGTTAGAACAGATAACGGTTGAGACGAGAGTATTAGACCGTGATGATCCTGCGATTATTAAGACCAACTTCTTTGTGCGTTTTGGCCAAGATGCGCCAGATAGTCAAGCGACCGCCGTTGGCACATTGCAGCTAACTCCAGTCGATGCCATCGAAGATACTACTATCGATTTTTCTGGTCACCTCAACCAAGTACTTAGCCCCGATAGCAATGACCTAATCAGCTTTAGGGTTTTAGCTTCAGATTTACCGCAAGGTGGATACTTTAGCGGTAGTGACGTCAAAGCCGTGTACGATGCAACCGGGGAAAACGTCATTGAGTATGTGTTTACCAGTGCTTCACTTGGTAGCCTTAAGCTACATAATATCAGCGAAGACTATGCTGGTGAGCTGAACATTCCTATCCGTATTATTGCCACCGATAGTATCAGTGGTGACACTAAAATTGATGACACTCAAAGCCTCGAAATTGAAATCACTCCTGTAGCCGATGGAGTCAGCTTAAATATCTCAAATCGCATCATGCTAGAGGACTCTCCAATTCCACTGGGGATAAGCTTAGTATTTGACGACCCAGACTCAACACCGACAACAGGTGGTTCTGAGCAGATTCTGTTTGGTGATAACACAAATCCTATCACCATAACTTTACTCGATGGTGGCAGCATTAGTGATAGTACTGGTCTTTGGTCATTAAAGGCTGGCACGACCGATACCTGGGAGTTTACTGGCAACACTATGGCTCTGCTGAATCTATCTTTAGGGCTGCTAGAGTTTGTGCCGACAGAGCACCTTAGTGGTGATTTTAGGCTGAGGTTTTCTGCGACTAGCTTAGATACCGCCAGCATTAACGGCGGTGATGTAACCGATCAGGCGCCATTTGAAAATACCTTTACCATAGAGGTAACGCCGGTAACCGATGCCGCCGAATTACCGGCTAATACGCAAATAGTTTTGGGGCAAGAAGATAACCTGATTGATTTATCCGGTTTAGATTCTGCGAGCTTAGGTTTAATTGATCAGGATGGTTCCGAGGCGATTTACCTGACGGTTCATGGGGTGCCAAGTGGCGCCGTGCTGTATTACCAGGATGGTGCAAACTTGGTGCAGTTACCTAACGAAGGTACTGATGGCGGCAGCTTTAATGGCTCACCAACCTACTCCTGGTCGGTGACTGCCGCGCAACTTGCTGGGCTGGTATTGCAGCCACCATTAGATTTTAGTGGTGATATTCCACTGTCTATTCAAGCGATCACTCAAGAACTAGGGACCACAGACTTTGTCACTAGCACAGCCAATATTTTAGTTGGCGTTTCGCCTGTTGCCGATGGTATTGATGTGATCGCCGCTCCTGAAAGCCTGTACACCAGCATCGAGGATGAGGTCATTACGATTGATCTGAATGCCAAGATCAGTGAGTTTGATGGCACTGAGGCGATTTCAATCAAGGTTGTTGTTACCTCGGCTGACGCTTCAGCTCTGGTGGATCTAGAAGGCGTGAAGGTGGGAAGCCAGTTTGTGTCATTTAGCTATGACGCTGGCAGTGATAGTTATTACGCAATACTCGAAGCCGTGAGCCCGCTGACTCAAATAGATCTCTATCCCGGAGAGCTGGCCTTTGGCACTTTAGATGTGCAGCTGGAGCTAACCTCTATCGATAGCGCAACCGTTTTGGGGAGCTTTCAAACCGATTTAAGTGCTGCAGAAATACTTAATTTTGAAGTGGAGATCACTCCAGAGGTCGATGCGCCAGTGTGGACTCAGGTTGGGGATGTGCTGGCGACAGATATTAATAATGTGGCACTAGACCTAGGCTTATCCCTGCAAAATCCAGCGACTAATGAGACGGGAATATTAACGATATACGGTGTGCCTGAGACCATGACCTTGTCAGCGGGTAATAAAAGTGGCGATAAATGGTTGGTGGATATTGATGACGTCGCTACCTTAACGGTTATAGGTGCTCAAGATGGAGATATATTAAATCTGATCCTAGACCCAACTGCAGTATTAGGTACGGATACTGCCAATGGCATAGTGGAAACGATTACCGTTACTGTCGATGTCCCGCCAGCCGCTTTTTCTAGCTTTTTGGCTGGACCGAGCAGTTTTGCGATGCCGCAGCGAGAAGACTCGGGTATTGAACCCGAGTCTATGCAGCCTGTCGAGGAGGGTAACAAAGACGAATTTGAGGTGAGCGAGCTTTCTGAAGCGATCAAACAGAGTGTACGGCAAGTCGATGAGCTGCAGTATCTTAAGGGCAGCCTTAACCAAGATCTGGAGTATGCCGCGCTTCCCGACGATGCATTATCGCGCTTAGAAGATGAAATGGCACTCTTGAGTCAGCAACCATGATAATACTCGAACAAGACGTTACCGCTAATGTGATTGAGTCGCTCTGTCAACGACTCGGCCTAGCGTATAGCGAGCAAGTGTTGTTTCGGCAGATGGTTAGCCAAAAGGGGTTATCTGGCAATGATCTGCTTCAGGCTTGCGATAATCTGGGGATTGAAGCGATAGAGCAGAAGCTCTCTCTCGCTAAAATGGCTCTGCCAGCGATTGTTGTCTCTAAGCAAAATCAACCCGGTCTGTTAACCAAAGATGCCAGCGGTGAATTACAACTCAGAGATGCCAAGGGGGTTGAGTCACCGATAACCGTCGCTGACTTTAAGGCACAATTTTATCAAGATAGCTGGCATGTTAAACGTAAGATGGTCACCGATGCCCGCAGTGAAGAGCATCACTTTGAGGTTAAGCGTCATTGGTTGTTAGCCGCGTTCGATGAGGTCAAACCCTTTTACGGCAGCTTCTTGCTCGGCTCATTAGCGATCAATATTCTCGCGTTGGTTACGCCATTATTTACCATGAACGTGTACGATCGCGTTGTGCCTAATCAGGCTATCGATACCTTGTGGGTGCTAGCGACCGGAGCCTGTATCGCTATTGTATTCGATTGGCTATTAAAGCAAGCGCGTACTCGTCTAGCAGATGTGGCGGGCAAGCAGGTCGATATCAAGATGTCGAATATCCTGTTTTCTAAAGTCCTAGGTATGCGGCTTGAAAACCGCCCTGCCTCCGCCGGAGCCTTTGCTAAGCAGCTGCAAGAGTTCGATAGTATCCGCGATTTTATCACCTCGGCCACCTTAGTTACCGCCGTTGATCTACCCTTTACCCTACTGTTTTTAGCTCTGATTGCCTGGCTAGGCGGTTATATGGTGTTGGTGCCATTAGCCTGCATGTTGCTGCTGTTAATCGTCAGCTTTGTGATGCAAAAAAAGCTGATGGCGACCATAGAACATACCTCGCAACTGTCGACTCAGCGCCAAGCTCACCTGATAGAAACCCTCAACTTGCTGGTTGAAACTAAACAGAATAACGGTGAAGCCAAGGCACAACGTATATGGGATGACACGGTCAATAGCTTGGCCGATTGGCAGAATGAGTCTCGAATAGCCTCTAACACCCTCAATCATAGCGTAATGAACAGTCAGCAGTTGGTCACTATTGGCTTGATTATCTCTGGTGTGTATCAAATTCACGCTGGCAACTTGAGTATGGGGGGCTTGATCGCCATCGTTATGCTCAGTGGTCGTGCGGCTAATGCGATTAACCAGATCTCTATGTTACTGCTTAAGTTTAAGCAGACTCAGTCGGCTATCACGGCGGTCAATTCCATCTTGGAATTGCCCCAAGAGCAGGTTAAAGCCAGTCAACCTAGCACAGCGGTTGGTTTTAATGGTGCGGTGGCATTGCGTCATGCCAGTTTTACTTACCCTGATCAGCCTCTGCCTGCATTTACCGAGGTAAATTTAGAGATTAAACCCGGAGAGAAAATAGGCTTACTTGGCCCCGCGGGGGCTGGAAAGTCGAGCCTACTGGCGATTATTGCTGGCCAGTACCAGCTCAGCAGTGGGCAGCTGTTTTATAACCGTCTAGAAACACGTCAATGGTCGATTAGCGATATTCGTGAACAGGTGGGGTGGATGTCGCAGCAGCCGGTGCTGGTATACGGTACCGTGCTAGATAATCTGTTATTTGGCCTAAAGAAAGTTGATGAAAACTTACTGGCAAATACGATTGTCAGCTCGGGGATTGATAAGCTAATGGATCGACTGGGAAGTGGTCTAGATAGCCAAGTGGGCGAGTTCGGTCGTCAGCTTTCTGGTGGCCAACGTCAAGCGATAGCATTAGGCCGGGTGTTACTGCGTCAGCCTAAGTTACTGCTACTGGATGAACCAACCAGCGCGATGGATGAGCGCTCCGAGAATCAAATTATCGCCTGCCTGTCGCAGGTCAGTGATAGCACAATGATTATCGCCTCCCACAATCCTAAGTTACTGAGTCTGTGTGACCGAATTTTAGTGGTGGATAAGGGACGGATCATTCAAGAGCAAACACCTGATGAGATGCGTCAGCGGGGCAAGAGTCGTATCAAAGCGGTGAATGTACGCCAGAAAGGAGAGCAGAAATGAGCGGCCGTCTCCATATAAAGCATCTCGAAGGCGCTAAGCGAGCTAACCAATTGATTTTGCTGGTGGCCGCCTTGATTGTGGTGACATTAGTTTGGGCCTCCTTTGCTAAGCTCGAAGAAGTCGTGGTAGGCGAAGGCATGGTGGTTCCGACATTAGCTGTGCAGCAGATTGAAAGCCTAGATGGCGGCATTTTAAAGCAGGTATTAGTTAAGGAGGGGCAGTCTGTCACGGCAGGAGAGCCGCTATTACTGCTCGATGAGCTGCGCTTTGCATCAGCCTTCGATGAGGCCAATATTCAGGCGGCAGCGCTTAAGCGGCAAAAGGCACGTTTAGATGCAGAGATCACCAGCGTGGTTGTTGCTGATAATGCGAATTACTGGCGCGATAAGGTGTTAATTAATCCTGAGGTGATTAGCGCACTCGATGTGGCGGTGAGTACGCGCTCGAAAGCGATTTTTCGTTCTCGATTATCACAGTTGTCATCGCAGCTAGAGCAATCGGCGCAAGTGATCGAGCAAAAAGTGCAGGCGATAGAAGAAGCGCAGATCACCACTCAGGCGCAGCTTAGCGGTTTGGAGTTGGTCAAGCAGGAAATCGTGATGACCCGAGCCGCCGTGCGAGAGGGAGCGGTAGCAGAGCTAGAGCTATTAAAGCTTGAGCGAGATGAGATCCGTTTGAAAGGTGAATTGTCCGCATCGAAGGCAAACGGTCGTCAGCTACGTGCGGCACAGAATCAAGCCGAAGCTGAGTACCTAACTGTGGCTTTAGACTTCTTGAGTCGCGCGGAAGCCGAGCGTAACGAGGTCATTAACGAACTCAATGCTCTTACCGAGAGCATCAAGACGCTTGCCGATCGCCTGGCTAGAACTCAAATTGTTTCGCCAATCAACGGCAATGTCACCAATATTTTAGTGCGTTCAATCGGTGCAGTAGTCGAGCCCGGAGAGTCGATTATGGGCATAGTACCTCAAGACGGCGCCTTGATCATTGAAACTCGAATCGCCCCCAAAGACATCGCCTTTGTACACACGGGGCTGCAGGCTACCGTCAAGTTTACCGCTTATGACTTTGTGATATATGGCGGACTAAAAGGTGAGGTGATCTATGTGAGCCCGGATGCTCAACAGTTAGATGACGGCACCACCTATTTTGAAGCTCATGTAAAAACAGAAGAAAACGTACTCAATGGCTGGCCGATTATTTCGGGTATGCAAGCTAGTACTGACATATTAACCGGTGAAAAAACCGTTTTAAATTATTGGCTAAAGCCTCTATTACGCGCTAAAGCGAATGCACTTCGCGAACCATAAGGTAAGGATACGATGCGACGACTGATACTTATACCCATATTGGCATTATCAGCCCCTGCGCAGGCTCTCACGCTTGAAGAGTCTGTGGCTGAAGCGATTAACCACCACCCTACAATTTTGCAGAAATATGCCAGTTTCGAGGCCGCGGTGAGATATAAACGCGCGGCGGTGGGAGACTATCTGCCACAGGTGAAACTATACGGTGGTGTAGGCTATGAAAACGTTCGCTATAACAGTGGTCAGCGTATCGATACAGAATTGGATCGTACCGAAATAGGTGTGCGTGTATCACAGCTTCTTTTCGATGGTTTTCGTACAACCTCAGAGATTGATCGGCTAGATTTCGAGAAAGAGGCCGAGCGTCTAGGGCTGCTTTCAGATGCTGAGAACCTGAGTTTAGAAGTCAGCCGTGTCTATCTTGAATTGTCGATGGCCAATAAAATTGTTGAGTTGTCTGAGCGTAATATTACAGAGCACCAAGAAGTGCTTAAAAATATTGAGTCACGTAGAGATAAAGGTTTGAGTAGCGATTCAGATGTTGCGCAGGTGCGAGCACGTTTGGCAACGAGCCAGTCAGGTTATCTGTCGGCGCGTAACAATCAGATGGATAAGCAGGCCCGTTACTACGACCTTGTGGGGCAGCTTCCAAAAGACCTTCATGACCCTCAGCCTGATTTTGAATTTGTACCAACAAGCTTGCCTGATGCTATTCGTCTTGCCCTAGAAAACCACCCTGAAATCGATGCTGCAATTCTCGATACTCAGGCGGCTAACGCCCAATATGAGCGCGAAAAAAGTGACTTTTGGCCGACTTTATCCCTAGAGCTACAAGCCAATAAAAATGACAATATTGGCGGCATCGAAGGCCCAGATGAAGATGCCAGAGCCATGTTAATGCTCAGCTATGATCTCTTCAGTGGCGGCTCGACGACTGACCGCACCGAGGCCGCCTCATGGCGTTATCAGCAATCTTTAGCTATTCGTAAAAACACCCAGAAGCAGGTTGAAGAAGGCACGCGTTTGGCATGGAATGCCTATGAGTTTATTGGTCAGCAACGGGGCTTTTACCGCGAAAATGTTGATCAAGCGGTTAAAGCTGAGCAGGGTTACGTTAAACAATTTGAGCTGGGTCGCCGCTCACTGCTCGATGTACTCGATGCTAAGGTCGAGGTGTTCTTAGCCCGTAAGCACTATATAACTTCGCACTATAACTACAATATTGCCGCTTATCGTCTTATTAACGCAACCGGCTATTTAATGGAGTCTTTCCGTGTCGATACCCCAGAAGCTTGGACGGAGGAGAAGTAATATGCGCACCTTACTGACTCAACTAATAGTCATTAGCTTACTGCTACTGCAAGGCTGTGCCGAAACTGCTGCGCCATTTGCAGTGGAGCCACAGACAAGAGATCTGCTCGACAGTGATATCGATGGTGTGATCAATGCTCGCGATAAATGTGCCGGCACGGCAAAAGGGTCGGTCATCAATAATGACGGTTGTCCAAGTAGCACTGTAACTGTGAAAGAAGACTTTCGAGTGATCATGTTTGGTTTCAATAAAGACACTCTAGCAGCGGAACAAGCCGATAAATGGCGAGGCATTATTGCGACTCTAGCTCAAAAACAGTCGCCGTTATTGTACCTCGTGGGGGATACCAGCATCGAAGGCAGTGAAGACTATAATCACGCGTTAGCTAAGCGCCGAGTGGATTACATCACCCAGCTTGCCGTTGAGCAGGGCTTTCCCGCCACTGCGATTAAAGAGGAAGTTTACTTTAAACAAAACCATATTCCTCAATCTGTATCGGGCCGTGAACATCGCCTCGTAGCCGTTGCCACCTGGGAAGAATCAGGCACAGCCATGATGTGGAATATCTATACCTCAGAGCGCGCAAAGCAAAACTAAACCGGCTTAACAGTAGATACAAAAAAAGAGCACTTAGGTGCTCTTTTTTTGTATCTGCAGTTGGAAAAAACGGATTTAATAATAGCGAGTAACGGACTTGATTCGTCATAAATTAAGCGTATCTTGGTCAAGTAAACAGCGGTTTTGCTACGAGTTCTTAAGGATGGTAACTGTGCGCATTCTGATACTGATATTTTGCTTTCTCACTTTGATGGCATGCGATAGCGGCTCAAAATCTATGGCTTTAGGCAGCCTTGAGCGTCAGCGTATTGCATTGACAGCGACCACCAATGAGGTTGTGGTTTCTTTGCCTGTGGCGCAAGGGAGCGTGGTGACTAAGGGCACTGTGCTGGTGCAACTCGATGATACGCAGCAAAGAGCACATGTGGCCAAGGCCTTGGCCGATGTCGCTCAGGCGACGGCGAATTATGAGAAGTTACTAAAAGGCGCCCGTGAAGAAGAGATTGCCGCTGCTAGAGCTAAAGTTTCAGGTGCGAAAGCCACTTTGCAAGAAAGTGAAGCCAATTACCGCCGTATTGCCAGCATGGCTAAAGACAACCTCGCCAGTCAATCCGATCTAGACCGAGCCTTGGCTAATCGAGATTCTGGTGTTGCCAGCCTGGAAAGTGCGCAAGAGCAATTACGAGAGCTGGTGGCTGGATCGCGAGAAGAGGATATACGTTTTGCGCTGGCAAACCTTGATGCTACAGAGGCTGTGTTGCTTGGGGAGCAGAACAAGCTAGATGACTTAACTATTCGGGCCACTCGAGATGGTATTCTCGATAACTTACCTTGGAATCTGGGGGAGCGCGTCACCCAAGGCAGCCCACTGGCCGTGGTGTTAGCGGGCAAGGCGCCTTTTGCAAGGGTCTATGTGCCTGAGCCATATCGTGTAAAGGTCAGTGTTGGCGATGTACTGCTCGTTCATGTCGATGGCATCGACAATCCCATTAAAGGCAAGGTGCGTTGGATCTCCAATGAGCCTGCTTTCACGCCTTATTATGCGCTTAACCAAGAAGAGCGTGCTCGGCTGATGTATTTAGCCGAGGTGCAACTGCCCGACAGTTCTGCATCACTGCCCAGTGGTGTGCCTGCTCAGGTGGAGATGCCATGAGTCAGCAGGTTATCAAAAACATCCCGTCGGTCATCCAGAGTAATCATCCGGTCATCAAAACTAAAGGCTTATGTCGTCATTTTGGTAGCTTAAAGGCAATCGACAACCTCGACTTTGAGGTTGAAAAAGGCCAAATATACGGCTTTCTTGGCCCTAATGGCTGCGGTAAAACGACCGCTATTCGCATGCTTACCGGTCTACTATTACCAACCTCCGGTGAGATTGAGATCCTAGGGCTTAAACTGCCACGGGATGCTGAAAAGCTCCGCCTTAAAATCGGCTATATGACACAAAAGTTCTCTTTGTATGATGACTTAACCGTGAAAGAGAACCTTAAATTTATCGCTAAAATTTACGGCTTATCTCGCAAAGAGCAAACTGCGCGGATCAAAGAGTTATTGGATACCTATGGCTTAGACCAAAAGGCCGATCAGCTTGCCGGTAGCATGAGTGGCGGCCAAAAACAGCGTCTAGGTTTAGCGGCGGCGACTATGCATAAACCTGAACTACTGTTTTTAGATGAGCCGACTTCGGCAGTCGATCCGGAGAATCGCCGTGATTTTTGGGAGAAGCTATTCGATCTGTGTGAACAGGGCACTACCATCTTAGTTTCGACCCATTATATGGACGAAGCTGAGCGCTGCCATAAGCTGGCAATATTGGAAGCTGGAGTGAAGCGCGCCGATGGCTCGCCCGATGAGCTGATGCAAAACATGGGCGCGCAGGTGGTAGAAGTTGAATCCACAAATTTAAGGCGGCTCAAGCAAGAACTGATGGCACTCCCCGAGGTGATCAGCGCCGCTCAGCTTGGCTCTAGATTAAGGGTTTTAGTCAAAAGCAGTTGTCACGACCCCATAGGTTTTCTGAGCCAGAATCAATCATTGGCACGCGATGCGCTCACCATAGTACGACCCAGCTTAGAAGATGTGTTTGTCACCTGCACAGGGAAGGGACGCCAATGAAGACGCTTTATCGATTACAGGCGATAGTGGTGAAGGAGCTGACCCAGCTTAAGCGCGACCGAATGACCTTTGGTATGGTGATTATGATCCCGCTGATTCAATTGATGCTGTTTGGTTTTGCCATTAATACCAATATTCGAGACATTCCAGTTGGCGTGGTCGATCAGAGCCAAACCGCTTTAAGTCGTGTGTTGATCCAAACCGTAAGAGCGACCCAAGTGGTGGAGTTTACCGAGCATTTTTTTGATGTCGAAACGGCTCAGGCCGCAATTGCCCGCGGTGAAGTGCGCGCGGTATTGGTGATCCCCCACGATGTTAGCCAGCGTCTAGTTCGACATAAAACCGTGGGTTTAGGCACACCGCCGTCTAGCGATGAGGAAACGAGTCGCCCTGTGGCGCAGTGGATTGTGGATGGCTCAGATACTATGGTGGCCGCGGCAATCAAAGGCTTGCGCGCCATGCCGCTAACAGAGCTATTGGGCTTACCTGCAAACCGCATGACACCCACTTTCGAGGTCGCGCTATTTTATAACCCTGAGCAGCGCACCGCGGTAAATATTGTGCCCGGGCTGGTGGGCGTGATCCTCACCATGACCATGATCATGTTTACCTCGGCAGCCATAGTGCGTGAGCGTGAGCGCGGTAACCTAGAGATGCTGATCACCACCCCAATCCGTTCTATAGAGTTGATGCTAGGCAAAATCATCCCCTATATGTTTATTGGTATCGTGCAGGTGATTATTATTCTTGGGTTGGGCTATAGCGTTTTTAACGTGCCGATTAATGGCAGTTTGCTGCAGTTAGCTGGGGCGACCTTATTGTTTATTATGGCGAGTCTTACTTTGGGCTTAGTGATCTCGACCATAGCTAAAAGTCAGCTGCAATCGATGCAGATGACCATTTTTGTGCTGCTACCATCGATTCTGTTATCTGGGTTTATGTTCCCCTATGAGGGCATGCCGATAGAGGCGCAATATATTGCCGAAGCCTTGCCCGCGACCCATTTTATGCGCTTGATCCGCGGTGTAGTGCTGCGTGATGTTGAAATCATCGATATGACTTATGATGTTACCTGGTTGGCGATATTTACGGTGATCGGGCTTGTGGTGGCATCCATGCGATTTAAAAAGAACCTTGGTTAACACAAACTTTATTTACAAATGAGTGAATTAATATTTAACTTTTGTGCTTAATGGCGGGTGATTTATGCAGACTTGTGAATGGCGGGTTATTTTTAGGCTGTGTTTGATGTTATTTGAAAACCGGAATTTTAAGATCTTAACCGTATATCATATTGTATTTTAAAGGCGTTAATATTCGTTTTTAAATTGAACAGAAATGCCATCCTAGTTATAAAAAATTAAGCCGCGTCATTGGTAGCGGAACAGGTTCGCTAATGAGCCGCGGCCGAATATTTGAATCGTTAGCCATCTAGTTGTAGCCCAGAATGTAACTGGGAGTCTCTTCTTCACGCTCCTCTGCTTGGGCATGTTCCTCCTTGATATCGGATTCGTCATCGGTCACTTTACATAGAGCGAAGTCACTGCGGTTAAAATTGCTTTGGTTATAGGTATTAAAAAAGTACTTTTCCATATAATTATCCATTAATTAGCTAGCCTGTTTAATTATGTATAGTTTAAAAAAACAACTTTGATCGCCTAATAAGAAAATTTATTTACTATTAATATTATTTTTAGAACTCTGGGTTAAAATTTAAATGAACGTTTTAATTTTTGGATAAAAATGAGATTTCTAACCGTTTTATTTTTTGCGGTATTACTCAGTGCCTGTTCCAGTGCACCTTCTCTGCCCGTTACCACGGGTAAGGCTAGCTCGCTGTCGAATACAGCAGAGGCAAAAAGCCAATTAATACAAGTGCATCATGAATGGAAGGGGGTACCCTATCGTTTAGGTGGTATGAGTAAAGGTGGTATCGATTGTTCGGGTTTTGTATTGATGACCTTTAAAAGCCGCTTTGGCGTGCAACTGCCAAGAACCACGGCGCAGCAAAAAGAGATGGGTAAGAGCGTCAGCAAGAGTCAGCTACGCGCCGGTGATCTGGTGTTTTTCAAAACCGGCTGGAGTACCCGTCATGTGGGTATTTACATCTCAGACTCGCAATTCTTGCATGCCTCAACTAGCCAGGGCGTGATGATCTCTAGCCTGAATAATAGCTATTGGAAGCAAAAATACTGGTTATCGAGAAGGTTGTAATGCAATTGGTGTAATTGCCACAAGATGCGAGCATGAGCTTGCATCCTGAGGCAATATGTTAGGCGCTAAGAGCTGGACACTAATAGCTAGGGGCAGTTAGAAGCGGCGACCAACAGATAGCAGCACTTGATCCCAATTTAAGAAACCGTACTCGATAAACACGTTCCACTCATCTTTAGGGCCAAAATCGTACACCATGCTGACCGACATATTGTGGCTTTCTGAGCTCACTAAATGCACGTCATAGTCGATATTTAGTGCGCCGAGTGCGGTTTTGAACTCATAATTACCACCGATTTTTTGATTGATCATTTGGTAGTTATAACCGACTAAGAAAGCCAGTTTATCACCGCCAACATCATATCTTTGCCCCATACGGATAGAGCCGATATAGGTTTGAATCGTACTGTCGGTAGTGGTGGTCCACGAGTTGGTAAATGCGGCTACACCGGTAAAAATAAACGGATGCATGCCTGGAATCACTTCGGCTTGCCCCGCAAGCACCGCACCTAACCCCACGTTGTACGCTGTGTACTCGATAGGAATCGGCAGCACCATGTTGAGGCCATTGCTAGTGACGCTGCCGTTAATCATAACTTCGGCATTACTCAGATCGGCGAGAATATCTTTATGCCCCTTGGTGTAACCAGCAAGACCATAGATATTAAGAAACGGTAACACCCAAGCATCGGCTCTAAGCTGAATACTTTCATCTTCACCAGTAATGATCACGTCATCGGCGGGGATCACCACATTGGCATTCAGCTTGTTAAACAAACCGCTACCCGTTAGGCCAAGATTGAAGTTGTCCTTAGCATCGTAAGCAACAGATTGTTTGTTGTAATAAAGATTAAGGCCAACCGGAATGGGTAGCTGGTAACCTAACTCGCGTGCTTTATCGCCCCAAATTGGCAAATGGCTCCAATGAGCTGGCTGTTTACGCTCAATATCAGTGGTGTCGCTACTATTGTCAGCCCATGCATTTAGGCTGATAGCTGCAAGTAGCATCACAATCACAAGGTGTTTGTTCATTTATGTTTTTCTCAGAATATTAATTAAAAGGCTTCGGTAAAAGTCAGGTAAAACCCGCTGTCGCCATCGCTAAACCCAAGGTCAACGCGCACGTTCATTCTTGGTTGTAATTCATAGCGGTAACCGACGCCGTAGCTATATAAAAGCTTTTGGTAAAGGTGAGTGTCGGTGCCGGCAATAGAGCCAACACCCGCCCACAAGGTCATACCGTGAGCCGACAATTCGCCGTTATGGCGTAAAAAGGTATGGCGATACTCAATCGTGTGCTCAATCGCTTCACTGTCGCGGTAACGACCTTGATAGAGACCGCGTAGTGATGCTTGGCCGCCTAGAGTAGGCAAGTCATAGTAAGGTACATCGCCGTCACTCCATTGGTAGGCGTTGTAAAAGGCTAATACCTTGCCTAATCCCAGCGGTAAGTAATATCTATGGTCGATAAGTGCTTTTTGGTAGCGATTATCGCTGCCGAAACTTGGGTTGTAGCTGATGTACTCCAGGTTAAGGAATTGACCTTGCCACGCGTTAACTGCGACATCGCGACTGTCGTAGCTGATCGAAAAGCCTAAACCAATAGATAAGGGCTGATCTTTGTATTGCTGGAAGTTTTCATCATCAATAGCACTTTGTGGCAAGCTAGCTTGATCAGGTTCAAAGTAGTTTAGTCGCAGTGCAGGGCCAAAATAGAAACCATAGTCACTCTTAAAATCTAAGTTTGCATGGTAGCTAAGCGAGGTTTTGTTCAGTAGTGTGTCGTCAGATGCCGCCTGCTTTTTACCTGCGTCATAACCCACCCCCCAGAAGTTTTCACTTTGGTCGGCTAATACAAATAGGCCGTTGTAACGAATCTCATCGTTATCAAAAAACAGGTTCTGTTTCGAGCGGATGCTATAACCCACATCGCCGTCACCTTTATTCACTATGCCAAACAAAGACACACTTGAACGTTGCAGGTCTGCTTGCTCGCGCTCTGTTTTAAAGGAATACAGGCCGCCAAGCGCCATCATCATACCGTTTTCTGGAGTGAACGCTGGGCCACCTAATATATCGAACATGGCTAGGCCGTTTTTGTCGATATGGTTGCGTTTGGCGTACTCAAGATCTGTGATAGCTTTGCTTAGCTCATCACAAGCTTTTTCGGTACTACAATCGTCTTCTTTGATGTCGAGATAATCGATAGCATTATCGTAGGCTTGGCTGCGTTCTTCGGCCTGCTGTTGGCTACTGAAGAATGGCTGTTCGCTGCTCTTTGTTGGCAAAGTTTGCTGAATTTGCTCGGCATAGATAAGGTGAGAAAAAAGCATAGTTGCTAACGCTAAACTAACGCGCAATAAGCCTGGAGTGCTGTTCAAAGATTGTCCCTCGACATGGTATGAATTCGGCTGAATTTGAGTAGGCGCAAGAGTACGGTAGAATTTGCCGAAAACAAGTGTTGCCACAGGCTGTAATATCAAAAAAATTGCGAGCTATATCTCGTTTGCGGCAAATGTATTCGATAGTGTCTGTATTTTGAGCGCAGGGGGCGTGTGGGCTAGTGCATAACCAATAAATCATCGGCGCGTAGTTTTTATATGTCACGCCAGATTTATCGGGTCTAATTCGTTAACTTTGTGCTACTTTAACGCCACGCTATAGAGACGCTAACGTTCACGATAAACTTGTAAACAAGCAGTTTATCCATGATCAGATTGAGGAACAGACAATGAGCAAAGCTAGAATCGGTATTGTGACAGTAAGTGATAGAGCCAGTGCAGGTGTATATGAAGATCTCTCAGGCAAGGCAATTATCGATGTACTGAATGAATACCTGACTTCTGAGTGGGAGCCTATCTATGAGGTGATCCCTGATGAGCAGGATGTGATTTCTGCAACCTTGATTAAGATGGCCGATGAGCAAAATTGTAGCCTTATCGTGACTACTGGCGGCACGGGCCCTGCTAAGCGTGATGTGACGCCTGAAGCGACTGAAGCGGTATGTGACCGCATGATGCCTGGTTTTGGTGAGCTGATGCGCGCCGAATCATTGAAGTTTGTGCCAACGGCAATTCTATCGCGTCAAACTGCGGGCCTACGTGGTGACTCACTCATCGTTAACCTACCAGGTAAGCCAAAGTCTATTCGTGAGTGTTTAGATGCCGTGTTCCCTGCTATTCCATACTGCATCGACCTGATGGACGGCCCATTCCTAGAATGCGATGAGTCAGTTATCAAGCCGTTCAGACCTAAGGCCAAGTAAGTCGTCTGGATTAAGTAGAGCGTGTTTTGGCACGCTTTTACTAACAGACGCGCTCTTTCTATTTTTCAGAGATAGCCCCAGCTATTCCCTACTGTACCTACTTCATGAATAG
>NZ_CANMIO010000027.1 GCF_947497935.1 uncultured Shewanella sp. | reverse complement strand
CCGGCTATCCACTATGTCACCACCGATGGTGATACCACCGACAGCTCGACCTTGACCATCAACATCAATGCGCAGGACGATGCTCCTACCATCACATCAGTCACCAGCACTCGAGTCTCAGAAGAGGGTCTTGTCGATGGCGTCACGGACACTACAGGTAATACAGATACCACTGACTCTGTAACGGCAAGTGGCTCCATCAATATCGAAGATCTCGATGGCGATAGCCTATCAGTTTCGCTCTCAGGACCAGCAACAGCCATGACCTCTGGCGGAGAGACCATTAACTGGTCTTGGGACGCTGAGACAGGCACCTTAACGGGCTCTATTGGTGCTGGTGATTCTTATCAAGAAGTGATGACAGTAAAACTTACAGCCCCTGACGGGAACGGTTCTGGCGAATGGAGCTATGATGTCACGCTGCTTGCTCCGGTCGATCACTCAGATACAACATCAGAAGACAACCTGTCTTTAGATTTCGGCATCTCTGTCGATGATGGCAATGGTGGGACAACTGATGGTAGCTTCAACGTTATCATCGAAGATGATGCGCCAGAAGCACATGTTAATGATCTTATTGCAGATAATGTTGCCAATATAGATGGTTACACTGGCAACCTGACCGTTAAAGGTGCAGACAAGGATTATTCAGCGGATCTAACCGGTAATATCACAGGCTGGAGTGATGAGGTTGGTAGCGAACTCTATTTCGCCGACTCGGGGCTAACCACTGGCGGCGAGACCATTTATTACTTTATCGACCCAGCAACCCCCGATGTCATGATTGCCTATACCAGCAGCATCTCTGCAGTGTATGGCGATGGGGGGGCTGATCAATCAGTAGTGTTTACTCTGTCAGTTGACCCGAACTCCGGAGAGTATGTACTCAATCTTGAACAGCCTATCACCGAAGTGATATCTACAAATGCTAATTTTAATGGCTCTATTCCCGGTGGTAACGACGAAGATCTATTTATCCTGATAGAAGGCACAGTTGTCGGTGAAGTTAACGCTAACCATCAAGTACAGTGCTCCATTACCGCAACCAATAGCGATGGTGCAATAGCGTCTGTTAACACCAGTACAAATGGTATAGGTGTTGGCTCAAAAGGCAGCGATGGTGCAGGTAAAGATATTAGTAACGGTGAAACATTAATTCTCACCTTTAGTAGTCCTGTTACAGACAACTTAAGTCTTACTTTAAGTAATAATAGCGGCGCCGCGTATACAGGCACTGCCACATTCTACGTGTCAGGTGTCGATGCCAATGGCGTTGCTATCACCGATACCTTCGTAGGCACCAGTGCCGAATTTACAACTTATCTATCTAACTCACCGATAGCTGAGATAAACCTTATTCAGCTTTCAACGGCGAGTGATGGTTCTGACTTTAACCTTAAATCACTAAATACTGAAACCATTACGGTCGATACCTCAGGTACCACAATTGATTTCACTGTCGATATCATCGATGGTGATGGCGATGTTGATAGCGATAATGATTTTAGTGTCACTCTAAATGCACCATCAGCACTGACTGCTTTAACGCCGTATGGCTTTGCAAGTTTAGACGAGGTGACCCTACTGTCTGATGCCGCTGACAATGACACTGAAACGTTATTGTTTAAAGCCGGTGATTCAGAGATAGACAGCTTTAGCTTTGGCGATACTAGTAACATTGAAGTAGAAGGCATTCGCCAACCTATGAGCTGGCGTATCGAAGACGGTAAATTGATTGGCTCAATGAATGGCCGTGGCGATTTACTTAAGCTAACGCTAGATTGGAATGCTATTGCAGCCGGAGAACAAGGCGCCGTTGTTCTTGATGCCGAGTTACTTGGTAAAATGCCTCATAATATCGATGTCGATAATCTGTTGATCACGGGTATTGAGGTCATTGCAGCAGATGCATCTGGAAGCAATGCGACTTCGAGCGTGACAGTAAGTGTTGCAGACAATAATTCAGCCCCATTAGCGACCGACGACTATTTTGGTGTTGGATTAAATAGCCATTACTACAGCTACAACGACGATACTGATGGCGGAAACCTATCTTCAGTTTCACAGGTCAGAGACTTCATAAATAATAATGAAGCCGATGCGACGTTCATAGCAACAACCTTGAGTTACGCTTGGGGCAAAGGCAACTTAGGAACAGGTAAGAGCCTACAAAACTTCCTAGGTGATGATGCCGCAAGTTTAAGTAATGATCCTGGAAATAGTTCTGACGCCATTTTGCATATGCAAGGCTCTGTGCAATTGGATGCTGGAACCTATGGCTTAAAAGTTACTGCTGATGATGGTTACTCGGTACTTATCGATGGCGTTGTTGTGGCTGAAGTATCTCGAAATCAGTCTTCAAGCACCCGCGTTCCCGGTGATGACGGACACATCTATTTTGACATCACCGACCCAGGCGCTCACTCAATTGAAGTTATCTATTGGGATCAAGGCGGGGCGTACCAGCTTAATATTGAGCTAGGGGTGTTCGATCAAAACAATCAACAAATTGGTGATTACACACCGCTTGGTGATCAAATCATTGCTAACGGTGTGGTCGTTCTTGAAGATACCCCATTCACCTTCAGTGCTGACTCTATTCTTGCAAATGATACCGATCCTGATGGTGACGTACTGTCAATCATCAGCGTTGGTAACGCTCAAAATGGTACCGTAGAGCTAGATGCAGATGGTAATGTGATATTCACACCAGACACTGGCTATAGCGGTTCTGCAAGCTACGAATATACGGTACAAGATGAAGACGGTTTAACCGATACGGCGACAGTCTATTTCGATGTCACACCGACCCGAGATTATGGTTTTGTGGGCGGCACCGACGGTGATAACACCCTACAAGGCACTGATGATCATGACATTATTGTCAGCGACACCACTGGCATTCAGATTGTCCAAGGTGAAAATTACAATATCGCCTTTATTCTCGATTCATCTGGCAGCATGGGAGACCACGCAGTATCCACGGCCAAAGAACAATTAATAGAAGTATTTAAATCCTTAAAGAGCATCACCTCTGAGCTATCTTCAGGAACTGTAAATATTGCGGTTATTGACTTCAATACATCAGCAACGACAAATCTATCACTCAATATTCAAGACTTAGATATTGATGCATTAATAAATAATGAAAATGATGCTTGGAACGACATAACTAGCGATGGCCGTACCGACTATGTTGATGCATTCAATGCCGCTACAGACTGGTTTAATAGTAGCCTAGTAACAAACAACGCTGGTAATAACCTCACCTACTTCATCACCGATGGAGAGCACAATGAAGGTGGGGAACCTGACGTTGCATTTGCTCTGCTATCAGACCTGTCAGAAGTCGAAGCCGTGGGTATCACACAAGGGATTAATGCTAACGAATTAATCCCTTACGACACAGATGGACGCGTTCAGGCAAATGTTAGTGTTGGTAATTTAGCGAATGTTATCCTAGGCTCTGAACAACAACTTATTCAAGGTGACGACACCGTCAGTTCTGGTGAAGGTAACGATATTATCTTTGGCGACTTAGTCTCATTTGATGGCATCGATGGTCAAGGATATAGCGCGTTACAAGCTTTGGTTGCACATGAGACAAGTCAACAGGTTGCAAATGTTACGGTGCAGGATGTCCATGAGTTCATCTCCAGTAACACCCATCTATTTGGCGAAAGTAATGCTAATGACGGAGCCGATAGCTTAGAAGGCGGTGAAGGTAACGACATCCTATTCGGCCAAGGCGGCAATGACGAGTTAATCGGTGGTCTCGGTGCCGACACTCTAATAGGCGGCCTAGGTGACGATGAGCTTACTGGTAACGAGGGAGCAGATACGTTCGTATGGGACAGAAATTCTATCGATAGTTCCGATCCCTCAAGCAGCAATACAGACCATATTACTGACTTTAACTTAGCTGAAGATAAGCTAGATTTAAGCGATATCTTGCAAGGTGATACTGTCAGTGAGCTCGCTCAACATCTGAGCTTTACTGATGAGAATGGTTCTACCAGTATCAATATTGATACAGACGGCAATGGCAGCTTCGACCAGCATATAGTATTAGATGGTGTTGATCTAATAGGTAAGTTTGGTAACGATGAGACCGACATTATTTCCGGCCTATTAGGCAACAACGGAGAAGGGCCGCTTATCGTTGGCACATCAACTGATGCTTCTGTGAATCAAGCAGCTAATAGCCCTGATCCATTGGATGACCAATTAAATCTGAATGGATTTGCTATGCTGCCATAACTAAAAGAGACTACATAATGACCTGTGGCAAAACAGGTCACTATGACCGATACTAAATAAATAATAATAAAATCTTAAGGATAAGTCCAAAAGGTGTCTGCTTCAGATTCTAATAATACTGAGCAATGGACGATCTCAGCCTCTCAAAGAGTGATGGTCGACCCTCTGCTAGACAGTTTGGTGTTACTCACCGAGCATTTCGGTAGCCCATGCTCCAGCGACTCGCTGGCGGCAGGCTTGCCTATGCAGGGACACGTGTTAACACCGGAGCTACTTCCCCAAGCAGCGAGTCGTGCAGGACTTGCAGCTAAGTTATCTCGTAAGGGATTAAACGAAATATCGCCAATCTTGCTCCCTTGTATTTTGCTTTTAAAAGATAAAAAGGCCTGCCTGCTAAGAGAGCTCGATATTGAGCAAGATAAAGCGATTATCCAACTCCCTGAGACGGGTGGTGAAGAGACCCTATCTATAGAAGAGCTTGAAGCGCTTTATGTCGGTTATCTATTCCTAGTAAAGCAAGAATACCGTGGCGATATGGGCTTAGATGTCCATCTGCATGAAAGTAAAGCTCATTGGTTGCTGCAGACGATAAAAGACTCGGCTCCCATTTACCGAGATGCGCTAATAGCCTCGGTACTGGTAAACCTATTTGCGCTAGTTTCTCCATTATTTATCATGAACGTGTACGATAAAGTCGTTCCGAATCTGGCATTTGACTCATTATGGGTACTGGCTATCGGCGCCGGTATTGCCTATATCTTCGACTTAATCATGCGCCAATTAAGAAGCTACCTTATTGACGTTGCAGGTAAGAAGGTCGATATCATCGTATCGTCTCGACTGTTTGCTAAAGCTATCGGCATCCCACTCGAAAAACGCTCACCTAGCGTTGGTGGTATGGCTAAGCAACTCGGTGAATTTGACAGCATCCGCGATATTCTCACTTCGGCCACGATAACGACTTTAGTTGATTTGCCGTTTGCGTTGTTTTTCTTAACCATTATCTATCTTGTCGCTGGCGATCTCGCACTTATACCATTTTTAGGTAGCATCATCATTATCGGATACACCTTAATCATGCAGCCAAAACTTAAGGCTGCAATTGACGAGAGCAATAAGTTTTCAGGCCTAAAGCACGGCCATTTAATCGAGTCATTAGCTTCTATTGAATCGATTAAATCCAGTGGTGCCGAAGGACTCGTACAAAAAAGCTGGCAGCAGATGATTGGTCATACGGCTAACTGGCAACTGAAAAGCAAAAAAATTACCACCTCTGTGACCAATGTGGCCACGTTCGTGGTGCAAACCTCAGTGATTTTTGTGGTGATCCTCGGGGTCTATCGCGTATCTGAAAATGAGATATCCATGGGTGGCATTATTGCGGCGGTGATTTTATCTAGCCGAGCAATTTCGCCGATGGCACAACTTGCAGGCCTAATGACACGAGGTAACCAAACTGCCAGTGCTCTGCGTCAGCTTAATGAGCTAATGACTCAAGAAGATGAATTTGAGAACAAAGGCCACCTTGTTAGCAGGCAGCGTTTGCTGGGCCAAATATCGGCGCACCATATTGGCTTTAGCTATCCTGGATCAGAGCGCCCCATACTTCATCCATTATCACTGAATATCGCTCCGGGTGAGCGAGTGGCGATTATCGGCCGCAACGGTTCGGGAAAAAGTACTTTAGCAAAGCTACTTGTGGGGCTATTCCAGCCAACTAAGGGCAGCTTAACTTATGATGGCTTAGACTCGGCTCAGATCCATCCCAGCGATCTGAGGCGTAACTTCGGTTACCTGCCGCAAGATATCACCTTGTTTCACGGCACTATTCGCGACAACATTTTATTTGGTACTCGCCAAGTTACCGAGCATCAACTAATCCGAGCGGTGCAACTTTCGGGTGTCAATTTATTTACCAATTTAGAAGCGGAAGGGCTAGATCAGCAAGTGGGTGAAGGTGGCCGTGAACTCTCACGCGGCCAACGACAGACCATTGCCCTCGCCCGCGCAACATTGAATGATCCTCCAGTGCTATTAATGGACGAACCCACAGCCAGTCTTGATGCTAGGGCTGAAAAGCAGTTTATTCACGCGATGCACAATGTGAGTAAAGATAGAACCTTACTGCTAATCACTCATAAGATGCACCTACTCAACCTTGTCGATCGCATCATAGTCTTAGATCGCGGCCATATCGTGGCCGATGGCCCTAAAGCTGAAGTCCTCAAGAAGCTAAATGATGGTTTATTAGCGGGAGCAGCTAAGAAATGAGTAAGCACTTAACCACACACGATCTCGAGATGGTGGATGACGTTTACGGTGCAATGATGACTGATGCACCCGCAAGTCACCGCCTAATCATATGGGCACTCGCGGCCTTAGCAATCACCTTCCTAATCTGGGCCTACTTTGCCGAACTTGATCAGGTAACCACAGGCATGGGCAAGGTTATCCCCTCATCACAAGTACAGGTTATTCAAAGCTTAGATGGCGGTATTTTACAGGAAATGTACGTCCAAGAAGGTTTGATTGTGACCAAAGGTCAGCCTCTAGTTCGTATCGACGCAACTCGTTTTCAATCTGATTTTGCTCAGCAAGAGCAAGAAGTTAACGGCCTACTTTCAAACGTTATTCGCTTAAAAGCCGAACTCAATAGCATTACAATTTCAGCCATTTCTAATGACTGGAGAGAGCAAGTTAAAATTTCTCCGAAGACATTAATCTTCCCTGAATCCCTGGAGCAAAATGAGCCTGAGTTGACTAGCAGGCAACGTGAAGAATATGCAGGCCGATTAGATAACTTAAGTAATCAACTCGAGATCCAGGCTAGACAAATTCAGCAGCGTAACCAAGAGATCCAAGAACTAGCTTCAAAAATTAAGACCCTCACAACGAGCTTCCAACTGGTATCTCGAGAGCTTGAGCTAACTCGCCCACTCGCAGAGAAAGGCATTGTTCCTGAAGTCGAGCTACTCAAACTGCAACGAGTAGTAAATGATATCCAAGGAGAGTTAGCCTCGCTTCGACTACTTAGACCAAAAGTTAAATCCACCATGGATGAAGCGATTCTAAAACGCCGTGAATCGGTATTGATTTATGCCGCTGATAGCCGCGCCCAGCTGAACGAGATGCAGACTAAGTTATCACGTATGAATGAGGCCCAAGTCGGTGCTCAAGATAAGGTTAGCAAAGCAGAAATTATCTCTCCGGTAAATGGCACGGTAAAAACAGTCCATATCAATACCCTAGGCGGTGTCGTTCAGCCCGGTGTCGATATTATTGAAATCGTACCGTCAGAAGACAAACTGTTAATTGAAACGAAGATTATTCCTAAAGATATCGCGTTTTTGCATCCTGGATTACCCGCTGTCGTAAAAGTCACCGCCTATGACTTCACCCGCTATGGCGGCTTAAATGGTGTGGTCGAACACATTAGTGCCGACACGACACAAGATGAAGAAGGTAACAGCTTCTACATAGTAAAAGTTAGAACTGAGTTTTCTAGTCTAACAAAAGATGATGGAACTCAAATGCCTATCATTCCCGGAATGCTTACTTCGGTGGATGTAATTACAGGGCAAAGGTCAGTTTTAGAGTACATACTTAATCCAATATTACGAGCTAAAGACACGGCACTCAGGGAGCGCTAGGCTCGGTATAAGAAAATAACCAGGAGGGGTTTAACATGGATAGCAGCACATTACGGCAGCTAAAGCGCAGTGCATTAGCACTTGCCGTTAGCGCGCTGATGATACCAGCCACAGCTTCTAGTCAAACACTAGAGCAGGCGGTAGCACACACACTGGACACAAACCCAGAGATACGGATAGCATTTAACCGCTTTAAGGCCCGTGAAGAGCAGGTCAATCAAGCCGTAGCAGGCTACATGCCGACGGTTGATATTAGTGCAGGCTACGGTTGGGAGCAGACGAACAGTCCGTCGACTCGTCGACGCGCCGGCCAAGGCGATGTAGATAGTGATGGTGTGATTGAACTCGAACGCGGTGAAGCGGGTTTTAGTATCAAACAGATGCTTTTTGATGGTTTCCACACCAGCAGTGAAGTCGATAGATACAGCTTCGAAGCCAGCGCTGAGCAGTGGGCATTATTTGCTGCTGCCGAGGACATGGCTTTAGATGTCGCAAAAGTTTATATCAACTATATCCGCAGTGAGCAGGTTCTTACCTTGGCAGAGAAGAATCTTCAAAGTCATAAAGAGATCTACGAGCAAATTAAGCAGCGTACCGATTCAGGCTTAGGCTCTACAGCCGACCTTTCGCAAATTACTGGCCGTTTAGCACGCGCGAACGCCAATGTCATCTCCGCACGCAATAACTTCTACGATGCAAAATCTCAATTTGTTCGCATCGTTGAGCAGCAACCAGAAGACATGATAGTCCCTGTACCAGATGCCGATATGTTACCAGCAGATCTCAGCAGCAGCGTCATGATGGCCCAAGATAACCACCCTATTCTCAAATCAGCGGCGAGTGACATATACGCAGCAGAGAATGAGAAAGATTCGGCACAGTCAAACTACTACCCAAAGATCACCTTAGAGCTAGATGGTAATTGGAATAACAACCTTGATGGCGAAGATGGTATTAGCGAAAGCATATTAGGCATCAATGATATTGGAGGTCATAGCAATGACCTCGTCGCTATGGTTCGCTTAAAGTACAACCTATTTGCCGGTGGCCGCGATCTTGCCCGTGAAAAAGAAGCCGCATATAAAGTTGGCGAAGCTAAAGAGATCCGTCAACGCGCCCACAGACAAGTCGTGGAAGGCGTCAATCTAGCCTGGAACGCCTACGAGCTGCTCACTCCACAAAAAATGTACATCCGAGATCATGTCGTTGCAGCTAAGGATACCCAAGTTGCCTATAGCCAGCAGTTCAACTTAGGTCAGCGTACTTTGTTAGATCTGCTAGATACTGAGAATGAGCTTTTTGAAGCCAGAAAAGATTACTTAGAGTCTGAGTATGATGAGATCATCGCTCAATACCGCGTACTCAATGCCACCGGGCAACTGCTCGATTCACTGCGCGTAACTAGACCCGATGTCTGGAATGGAGAGAGAGATTACGAAGGAGGAGTCCCACAATGAAGATCATTATAGCTCTATTAAGCCTCGCAATTTTAGGTGGCTGCTCAATGCGAGATATTGCCACCATGAATGAGCCGACGGTACAGGTGAATGACCTCAACGATATCGATAATGATGGCGTAATTGTGGCCAGAGAGCGCTGCACAGAAACGGCATTAGGTGCAACGATTGATAATTATGGCTGCGGTAAGATAAAACCGATCAATGAGCGACAAGAATTAAAGATCCTGTTTGCTAATGACTCTTACTATATCGATCCTCTTTATTATTCACAGGTAGAAGTGATCGCGAGCTTTATGCAAAAGTTCCCTAATACTCAAGCAGTTATTGAGGGGCACTGTAGCAAGACGGGATCGCA
This sequence comes from uncultured Shewanella sp., assembly GCF_947497935.1. Classification (GTDB taxonomy): domain Bacteria; phylum Pseudomonadota; class Gammaproteobacteria; order Enterobacterales; family Shewanellaceae; genus Shewanella. The sequence goes on along the minus strand of NZ_CANMIO010000027.1, from coordinate 25,979 downwards.
CCAACATAACCAGGTGCTATCTCAAAACCGTGCCAACGCAGTCAGCTCCTTACTTGCTGAGCGCTTTGGTATTGATTCAAGCAGACTTAGTGCTGTAGGTTATAGCTTCGATCGTCCTATCGATCCGACTCATACAGCATCAGCACATAAGATAAACCGCCGAGTCATAGCCGAGCTTACCGGTGACGATACCACTGCAGATATGAAGTGGCACATCTACACGGTAGACGAAGAAGTAAAATAGTAGAAGTACCGGAGCAGTATGGTTGGCAGGCTTTATCAATTAAAAAAATTACGAAAAGTCTGCCAATTAAAATTGACGGTGTTAGCTCTGTCCGTCTCCAGCCTTTATGCCGGGCCTGTTCAAGAATTAGATGCTGACCATATTACCCAAACGATTGAATCGCAATATGGCGAGCGTGCAGGGAAAAGAATTAGAGCCTGGTTTAAGATTTTAGATGAAGCTAAAGGTTTGCAAGATAGCGATAAAATATTGATGGTGAATAACTTTTTCAACCTATTTCATTTTGTCGACGATATAAAACTTTGGGGAAACAAGAATTATTGGGCAACGCCCATGGAGTTTATAGGGGTTAGCGGTGGTGACTGTGAGGATTTCTCAATCGCCAAATACTTTACCCTGCTTCAGCTCGGTGTGTCTGAAGATAAATTACGCATAACTATGGTTAAAGCAACCAGCGTAAATCAATATCACATGGTACTCGCTTACTATGAGACACCCTCTTCTATCCCTCTCGTTTTAGATAATCTTGATAAAACAATTAAGCCCGCAACACAGAGAAAAGATCTGTTGCCTGTCTACAGCTTTAATGGTCGACAGCTATGGCTAAACAAAGAAAAAGGACGAGGTGTTCTGGCAGGTTCTTCATCAAAACTTGCTAAATGGAATGATCTGAAACATCGCTTGGGTGTTGAGCGCCTTAACCAACCCAAGATAAAACTGGAGTAGTTAGAAGATGACACTGTTTCGACAGATATACACACTACTGTTTGTATTGTTCTTATTGGTTGTTGCGAGTTTAGGCTATGTACAGTTTACCGAAACTCAAAACTTCCTAACTAAACAAATGGAATCCGATCTCAACAATACTAGCCACTCACTCGGTATTATGTTGGTTCCCGATTTAGAAGCGGGTGACATTGTAGGTGCTGAAACCCTAATTAATGTGATCTTTGAGGGTGGCTACTATCAACAAGTCAAACTCACTTGGTTGGTCGATGGCAAACAACAGGTATGGGAAAACCCGATGAAAATCGAGGGGGTTCCCCAATGGTTTATCGACTTAGGGCTATTCGAAACCATTAAACGCGAGAGCACCATCACCTCAGGCTGGATCCAACTAGCTCGCCTTGAGATCACCGCTCACCCAGGTTTCGGTTATCACGAGCTCTGGCGCACCATGACCAATGCCATCATCGTCTTTTCAATCCTATTTCTGATTGCCATTATTTTTGCCCGTGTCGGCTTAACTTGGATTTTAAAGCCTCTGCACCATATTGCCGAGCATGCTAAAGAGATCGCGAATCGAAAGTTTGGTCCCGACATGACAGTACCCAAGACCGCCGAGCTAAAGTCTGTGGTACAGGCTTTCAACAGCATGTCCGATCAACTCAAGCAGATCTTTAACTCACTCGATGAAGAAGTTGGAGAGCTAAGAAAGAAAAACCTTGTCGATCAAGTCTCAGGCCTACCCAACCGCCAATATATGATGGGGCGATTAAACAGTTGGCTGAGTGAACCTAAGAGTGGTGCACTCATGATGGCAAAGTTTGACTGGTTAGAAGAAGTGCACAGTAAGTACGGTTACCAAGTCCGTGATGAAACCATCAAGTTGCTATCGAATAAAATGAAGCAACATTTAGACGGTGTCACCACATCTGTTATTGCACGTATTGCCGCATATGAATTTGCCTTCTTGATCACGAGCTCTGAGCATGAGCAAACCAGTAAATACCTGCAAACGCTGATCCGTACCATTAACCAAGAGATCTCCAAGGCCGGTTGTAAACCAAACGAGAACTTTGCGATTGGTATTGCCGAACGTATCGGTCAGATGACCGTCACCGATATCTTGGCACAAGCCGATAATGCTCTGCAGAAGTCTCTGCAAGAGAATAAAGTTTTCCATTGGTTTGAGACCAGTGAGAAGCAACTTTTCACTCGAGAACAATGGCGCGATCATCTAAGTCATGCAATTACCGACGGTCAATTCAAGTTTAAATGGCAACCCATTTTGCTCAATCAAACTGAGTCGGTTTTACAGCGAGAGCTATATTGCCAATTGGAGATTGACGGCAAGATGGTGCACGCGGGCCAGTTCATGCCTTATGTCGAGCTGCTCTCTTTGGGTAGCCTACTCGATAAATGCCTAATTAAGACTATTCATAATAAGAAGTTATTGGATAGAAACTTCGAGCCCGTCGCCATTAACTTAACTTTCCAGAGTATTGGCGATATAGAGTTCCATCAATGGCTCGATAAGTTCCTCCGCTCTTCAACACTTCGAGAGCGGATCTGTTTCGATATTCCTGAAGCAGCCGTGTATAGCAATCCTGAAGCCTGTCAGGCCCTTTGCGCCATTATTCGAGATAACGGCGCTCACTTCGGTATCGACCACTTTGGCCGTCAGTTTGGCTCAATGGCATATTTGCAGAACATACGCCCAAGCTATGTGAAGCTTGATCAATCCTTTGCTTATTACGATGAGGATGCTCACAGCAGCGAGCTATGCCGAGCGCTAATTAACGTCGCCAAAGGGTTAGATATCGAGGTAATAGCGACGGGTATAGAGGAAGAGACACAACTAAAACGTTTTATTCCATTAAAGACCAATGCGTATATGGGCTTTATCTCCCCGCCTATCGCAGTCGAATAGTAGAAATTATTAAAATAAACAAAGGCCTCTCAGAGGCCTTTGTTATTTTTAGGTTCTAGGAAAGGCTAAGACGGTAAAAGCCGAAACTGCAGGAAATGATTAGAGACATAGACGAGAAAAGCCGGGGAAGCAATAACGGAAAAGGCGGTAATAGGTCCTAGATCCTAGGTCCTAAAACTCTACCCCAACTTCAATTTTAATTCGATGTCCTAAAATGCCAACCTCAGCTTTACGCTTCATCTTAGCGTTTCCGACTTTTCCGACTTTTCCGTCAGTGAGCCTGCGAACGTTCCGTTATCCGTAAGCGCAGCGTTCGTCTTAGCTTCCCCTCGTATTTTTTTTTAAAACGAAAAAAGCCTCTTGATTTCTCAAGAGGCTTTTCGAAAAGTGGTCGGCTATGGTTTCATAAAAAGAAAGGATTCGAATCCGTAGCTCTATGTTTCAGATACAAAAAGCCCTTCGATTACTCGAAGGGCTTCATGTAAAAGTGGTCGGTGATAGAGGATTCGAACCTCTGACCCTCTGGTCCCAAACCAGATGCGCTACCGGGCTGCGCTAATCACCGAAAATCTTTTATCTTACTTAACTTGCTAAATATCGAGTAAACTCGCTATTTATAAATGTGGTCGGTGATAGAGGATTCGAACCTCTGACCCTCTGGTCCCAAACCAGATGCGCTACCGGGCTGCGCTAATCACCGAGTCTTTTACAACATTTAAAGCTTTAGGAAAATGGGGTGACTGATGGGGTTCGAACCCACGACAACCGGAATCACAATCCGGGACTCTACCAACTGAGCTACAATCACCACTGATATTTCCTACTAACAAGACGCCGTTTCCATTCTGGTGCACCCAGAAGGATTCGAACCCTCGGCCTCACCCTCCGGAGGGGTGCGCTCTATCCAGCTGAGCTATGGGTGCCTTGCCTTGTTAGCGGGGCATATATTAGGTTCAAAACGCCCTGCCGTCTACACTTGTTTTGCTTTTTTTATGGTTTTTACGTTCGTTCGCTCAAGAATTGAGTGATCTGTACGCTTTTATACCAGAACCAACCCAAAAGCGTCAAAATAATGACTTGGATATGGGCCTATTTCGTGTTATCAATATGTATCAGCTCAAATCCTAACCAAATTTAAAGCGGCGATTGGCGGAACAACATGTTTAGGGAAGAAACATCTCAGTCAAAAACGACATTGAGACTGAATAAAAGGATTACTCGTTTAAAAAAGCTCGCGCAAAAATACAAGCGTGCAGAGATAACGCAAAATGCGCTATTAGAGATCTCTAACTTTGCAGCGAGTGTTACCACGCCTGAAGAGTTCTATTCGTCACTGCATAGGTCGATCAAAAAGCTGATCCCTGCTGATAACTTTTTTATCGCAACACTTAACTCAACAACAGCCAAGATTGAGGTCCCCTTCTTTCAAGATGAGAAAGATGCACACCCTAAAGAGTTCTATCCCGATGAAGAGCTATCAGACACCTTATACAGTGGCCTAACCGGCTACGTACTCAAAACAGATCAAACATTGATTTGTGATGACCAAACCTATCGCCAGCTTGTCGAATCGAATGCCATCACGCCACGGGGAAGCCATTTCCGCCAATGGGTAGGCACGCCAATTAGAAGCGTCAATAGCACCTTAGGTGTATTAGTCTTTCAGAGCTACAGCCGTGACATCCTCTATAACGAGATAGAAATTGAACTAATGAACTTCATTAGTCACCATATTTCCGGTGTGATTCAGAGGCTGCAAAACCAAGAGCAGTTAGAGCATGCGATCAACACTCGCACTAAAGAGTTAAGCATCGCATATAACAAGCTTAAGCAAGAGGTCTATGAAAGACGTCGCGCTGAGCGCTTACAACAGTCACTGTTTGAGATCGCCGACTTGGCAAACTCAAATATTGATAGCCAAGAATTCTATAGCGAGATCCACCGCGTCATTAGCCATCTATTACCGGTCAATAACTGCTTTATCTCGCAGCTTAATGAAAAACGAAATGCGCTTACCTTCCCCTATTTCGTATCCCAGTTCGATCTTCCTCTGCCAAAGCCCCGTGCACTAAGTGATGGCTTAACCGAATATATCCTATTGCATAGCAAGCCTAGGTTACTCAATCGACAAGATATTAATGAGCTCATCGAATCCGGTGCTCTCTATTGCGAAGCGCCAGAACTAAACGAAACCCAAGAGATCAACCAGTGGATAGGCGTACCGCTGTTTATTAATGGTCAAGTCTGCGGTGCTTTGACGGTTTACAGTTATAGCTTTACCCAAAACTATCAAGAGAAAGACTTAGAATTACTCACTTTCGTCTCTCACCATATTGCGACTGCGATTGAGAAAAAGTTGTCTGCCGAATCACTAAAACAGAGTTACGAGCAGTTAGAAGACAAAGTCAATAAACGAACTAAGGCGCTAGAGAGTGTTAATCAAGATCTCGAAAAGGAGATTAATCAACGTAAACGTATCGAACGCCAGTTGGTGCACGATGCCAAACACGACAATCTAACAGGCCTTCCCAATCGTTCCATGTTTATGGAGCGCTTAACTCAAGCGATAAAGCATGTGCGTAGACATAGTCTTGAAAGGTTTGCCGTACTCTTTATTGATATGGACAGATTTAAGTTGCTCAACGATACCCTAGGTCACTTAGAAGGCGACCGCTTCTTAATTGAAACGGCAAAACGCCTGCAACACTGCATTCGTAATAATGACATGCTCGCCCGCCTAGGCGGTGATGAGTTTGTCATTTTCCTCGATAGTATCAATGGTCAGCAGGATGCAGAAGATGTAGCGGATAGAGTACTGACAGAGCTATCCAGGCCTTATGAACTTGCTAACCAGCAATTTAACTCCAGCGCCAGCATCGGCCTGGCAATGAGCGGTCAGAGCCACTCAGACACTAGTGAGTCGATACTGAGAGATGCCGATACGGCAATGTACCAAGCCAAATCACAAGGTAAAGGCTGCTACGTGCTCTTTAATCATGGGGTGAATCAGCAACAAATCAAAGATATCAAGCTAGAAAACGAGCTTAAGAATGCACTACACAAGAAAGAGCTACAGCTAAGTTACCTGCCAATCATGACATTGAGCTCAGAACAGCCTCTAGCTTTCGAGCCTAGACTATTCTGGCATCACCCAACTTTAGGCAAGCTCAAACAGGCACAGCTGAACAATATCGCTGAGCACTGCAACATGGTGATAGAACTCGACAATTACTTATTCGAACAGGTCAATCAAAGCTATCATCATATGCAGCAGAAGTACGGCAATCAATTTCAACTACATATGCCTATCTCTAGCCAGCACTTAAATCATAAGTATGCGTTAAGAGCCCTTAAGAACAGAATTAAGCAGTGCCAATTCAATATCAATGATTTGACCCTGTTTTTTAATGAGAAGGCTTTCGTGCAAAATACCAATAATCACATCAGCGCCTTCGATAGCCTTAACAAGCTTGATGTCAAACTTGGGATTGAAGCCTATGGCAGCGCCCACAGTGCCATCAGTAGTTTGACCTTCCTCCCCATCCAAGCATTAAAACTCGATTCTAGCTATAGCGCACACCTAGATAGCAAGCAGCATGTTAAGTTGGTAAAGGCTTACTTTAATGCGGCTCAGGCTCTAGAATTTGAGATCTTTGCCGTTGGAATAAGCAATCAAAAGCAATGCGATATATTGCAGGAGTTAGGATTTACTAAAGGCCAGGGCAGCCTATTAGGTAATGTGATTGAGTTTGAGACAAAAAAAAACAGGGTATGTGCCTAATTGAGGCTAACACCCTGCTTTAAGTTCGACTAATACCAAACTACTTATTCTTGAACATATCTCTTAGGTTCGCGATATTCGCTTTGCCCGACTGCTGACGCTGCTCAACAGTTTGCACCGGTTTACGGTTTTCCCAGATAAGGTCATCTTGAGGAAGCTCCATCAAGAAGCGACTCGGCTCACAGCGAATGGTTTCACCAAATTGGCGTCGCTCACGGCAGATAACAAACCACAGCTCTCTTTGCGCACGGGTGATCCCCACATATGCTAGTCGACGCTCTTCATCGACGTTATCTTCATCGATACTGCTTTGGTGTGGCAGAATTCGTTCTTCGGCGCCCACCATAAACACATAAGGAAATTCCAGTCCCTTAGAGGCGTGTAACGTCATAAGCTGAACCTGATCGCCCCCCTCATCTTCGTTATTTCGCTCCATCATGTCGCGTAGCGTAAGACGGGTAACCACCTCAGGCAATGTCATGCCTTCATCTAAATCGTCGCCTTGCAGCATCTCAGTTACCCAGCGGTATAGTTCTGAAATGTTCTTCATGCGCATTTCAGCCGCTTTTGCGCTGGTACTGGTCTCGTACAGGTAGTCTTCGTAGTTAATTTTTCGAATTAACTGCTTAACGGCTTCGACGGGATCGCCACGTTCGGCGCAATCACCCGTTTCAACCACGAAACGACCAAACTGATACAGAGACGACATGGCTGCAGGCGGTAATTCATGATTTAAGTCGGCCTCAAAAATAGCAGCAAACATCGAGATCTGCTTCTTATTGGCAAAATTACCTAGGCGCTCAAGCGTTGCCGGGCCAATCCCTCGCTTAGGCAAGTTAACGATGCGCAAGAAGGCATTATCATCATCGGGGTTAACCACTAAACGCAGGTAAGCCATGATGTCTTTGATCTCGGCGCGACCAAAGAAAGAGGTACCGCCACTCAACTTATAAGGAATGCGGTTGGTCATCAAAGCTCGCTCAAGTAAGCGTGACTGATGGTTACCACGATACAGAATCGCGTAATCCCCGTACGAGGTTTTACCCACGAACTTATGGCGGATCATCTCTGCGACGACTCGCTCCGCTTCTTGTTCTTCGTTTGCAGCTATCAGTACCCTGATAGGCTCCCCGTATGCCAACTCACTGAACAGAGCTTTTTCATATACGTGCGGGTTGTTAGCAATGAGAATGTTGGCCGCACGCAAGATGCGCTGGCTAGAGCGATAGTTTTGCTCTAGCTTGATCAGTTTCAACCTAGGAAAGTCTTTGCCCAAGAGCACCAAGTTTTGTGGTTTAGCGCCACGCCATGAATAGATAGACTGATCGTCATCACCTACCACGGTAAAGCGGGCACGTTCGCCAACCAGCAACTTAACCATCTCATATTGGCTGGTGTTGGTGTCTTGATACTCATCCACCAGCATATATTGAATGCGCGTCTGCCAGCGAGTTCTTACCTCTTCATTCTGCCTCAGCAATAGAGTCGGTAATAGAATCAAATCATCGAAGTCGAGCGCGTTATAAGCCTTCATATGCTGAGCGTATCGCTGATACAAGAGCGCAAAAAGTTGCTGCTGTTCATCTTTGGCAATTTTACGCGCTTGCTCTGGAATAACTAAGTCACCTTTCCAGTTAGAAATGGTAGTCGCCAGCAGTCTCAGCAGATCTTTATCTTCGTCTAACTCATCCTGAGTCAGCTCCTTTAATAGCGCTAACGTATCTTGATCATCAAACAGTGAAAAGCCAGCCTTTAAGCCAACCACCTTATGCTCGCGTTTAATAATCTCTAAGCCTAAGGTATGGAACGTAGAGATCCATAACCCTCGCGCTTCTTTGCGCCCCATAGACTGCGACACACGCTCTTTCATCTCGCGCGCCGCTTTATTGGTAAAAGTTACCGCAGCAATATTGCGTGCTTTATAGCCACACTTTTCTACCAGATAGGCGATCTTATTAATGATCACTCTGGTCTTGCCACTGCCAGCGCCTGCGAGTACTAAGCAAGGACCACTCACATAGTGTACGGCATCATTTTGTCCGGGATTGAGCTTCATGGATACGTTATAACCAAGGTATTAAGGAAGGCATTAAAAAAGGAATGATAGCAGAAAGGCTCTAGCAAGCGGAAAAGTTATCGACAATATCTCCTCCTTGCCAATTACCGACTATATTTATCAATAACTAACTCATTAGCTTATTTGTAAAGTGGCGAAGTTTTACCATTGTTCTATTGCCAATAGCTTGGTCGAACATTAAACTAATGAATGAACGTTCATTCACTTTAGATGCTATTATGCACAACAAATACGATCTTATTCTTCGTGCCGCTGAAAAAATTATCGCAACAGGCGGAATACAGGGCCTGTCTATGCAACAAGTTGCAACAGAGGCAGGTGTCGCCGCTGGTACCATTTATCGCTATTTCAAAGATAAGAATGAGCTCATCTTAGAGCTCAGAAAAGACGTCTTGTCGCAAGTTGCTGGCGCCATCTTGGCCGACCATGACATAGGCACGCTCGAGCAGAGATTTAAACGGATTTGGATGAAAATGCATAACTACGGCAAACAGCGAACGCCAACCAATTTAAGCTATGAGCAATACGCGCACTTACCGGAAAGTAATACCGATGAGATCCGCAAGTTAGAAATGCAGCTATTTGCTCCATTACAACAACTCTTTGAAGAGGGTGTGAAGCAAGGGCTGATCCAGCCTTTAAACCCTAGATTCCTATACGCTATCGCGATGGAGCCCTCTATGGCACTGGCGCGATCCATTAGGCGCGGCCTAATTGAATACGACGAAAAAGATATCACACTTGCCTGCGATCTTTGCTGGCAAGCCATTCTAATCCCAACTACACCGACAAACTAAAGGAGTTATCAGGACATGAAAAAATGGACCCTGGTGATGATCATCATTGCAGTACTGGCCTTTGGCTCAGTCATTGGCTTCAATCTTTTTATTAAAGGAAAAATTGCCGATGCAATTGCTAACATGCCTGAAGCGGTGGCTCCGGTCACGGCTATCGATATAAAAGAGGGCAAATGGCAGCCAACGATTAACGCGATTGGATTTGTTGAGCCTAATCAAGGTGTCACCATTGCAAATGAGTTATCCGGTGTAGTTTCTGCAATTCGCTTTGAAAACGGCAGTGAGGTTCAAACGGGTCAAATGCTTGTAGAACTAGACTCCAAAGTAGAGAAAGCCAACCTTAAGAGTAAGCAAGTGCAGCTACCCGCAGCCGAAGCGGACTATAAGCGCCTAAGTAAACTCTACAAGCAAAACTCCATCTCTAAGCAAGATCTCGATAATAGCCAGTCTAAGTACTTAGCGTTAATGGCTGATATCGAAAGCTTGAGTGCTACCATAGGCCGCCGTGAGATAAGAGCGCCTTTTACAGGCCTAGTCGGTATTCGTAACGTCAACTTAGGTGAGTACCTGCAAACCGGTACGGATATCGTCCGCCTTGAAGATATCAGCACCATGAAGATCCGCTTTACCATTCCACAAACCCAGCTTCCTCGAATAGAGACAGGCCAAGTCGTACATGTCTATGTCGACGCCTACCCAACCGAGCCATTTGAAGGGACTATTGCGGCAATTGAACCCGCTGTTTTCTATCAAAGTGGTTTGATTCAGGTGCAAGCGCAGATCCCAAATTCTCACGGAAAACTACGCAGCGGAATGTTTGCTAAGGTCGATATCATGCTGCCGGAGTTAACCCAGCAGGTAGTGATACCACAAACTGCGATTAGCTTTACGCTCTACGGCGATTCTGTCTATGTGATTGAAGAGAAGAACGAAGATGGCGAGCAAGTAAAGCGTGTTAAGCAGGTGAATGTAAAAGTCCTTGAGCGCGATGATATAAATGCACTCATAGTCGGTGGCGTGAAGGCTGGCGATACCGTTGTCACCTCGGGTCAAGTACGCTTAAGTAACAACACAAAAGTCAAAGTGACTGAGGATGATGCACTTACCCCTCCAGCCACATTGCCACAGTTGTAAGCGGAGGATTTGGCGATGCGCTTCACTGATATATTTATACGCAGGCCGGTACTCGCGGCCTCCATCAGTTTTCTGATATTACTGCTTGGCTTCTATGCGCTTAAAAGCATGCAGGTACGAGAATATCCGGAGATGACCAACACCGTAGTGACAGTTACCACCAGTTACTACGGCGCCGACTCTAATTTGATCCAGGGTTTTATTACTCAACCCCTGGAACAAGCGTTAGCCCAGGCTGACAACGTTGACTTTATGACATCAGACAGCTTTTTAGGTAGCTCTAAAATCACTGTTTATATGAAGCTCAACACCGACCCCAACGGTGCCTTAGCCGATATCTTAGCTAAGGTAAACTCGGTACGCTCTCAGTTACCTAAAGAGGCTGAAGATCCTACTGTTGAGATGTCTACTGGCTCACAAACCTCAGCCCTCTATATCTCTTTCTATAGTGATCAAATTAACTCAAGTCAGATCACCGATTATCTAGAACGTGTGGTTAAGCCAGAGCTATTTACTATCAATGGTGTCGCCAAGGTGAACCTATACGGTGGTATCAAATACGCCATGCGTATATGGCTAGATCCTGCTCGTATGGGGGCATTTAACCTATCATCGACCGATGTCATGAACGTCTTGCAGGCCAACAACTATCAGTCTGCAGTAGGTCAAACCAATAATACCTTCACCTTAATCAACGGCACGGCTGACACCCAGGTTGCCACCGTTGCAGAACTAAAGAAACTCGTTATTGGTAGCAAAGATGGCATGGTGATCCGCTTAGGGGATATTGCCGATGTTAATTTAGATAAGAGCCACGATGTCTATCGCGCTTTAGCCGATGGCCAAGAAGCGGTTGTAGTCGGTCTTGACGTTACCCCAACTGCCAATCCGTTAATCGTGGCAGCCGATGCCCGCGCCATGATGCCTCAAATCACACGTAACCTACCGATCTCGATTAAGGCACGTATTCTATATGACTCATCACTGGCGATTGATGAATCCATTGATGAGGTGATTAAGACAATTGGTGAAGCTGCATTGATTGTAATCGTAGTGATCACCCTGTTCTTAGGCTCATTTAGAGCGGTTATTATTCCAATTGTCACCATCCCGCTGTCCTTAATTGGTGTAGCGATTATCATGCAGATGTTTGGCTTCACTCTTAACTTGATGACACTGCTAGCCATGGTGCTAGCCATCGGTCTGGTGGTGGATGATGCCATCGTGGTGGTGGAAAATGTCGACAGACATATCAAGCTAGGTGAAACGCCATTTAGGGCGGCGATTATCGGTACTAGAGAAATTGCCGTTCCAGTTATCTCTATGACCATTACTTTAGCAGCGGTTTACGCCCCTATCGCCTTAATGGGTGGTGTGACTGGTTCGCTGTTTAAAGAGTTTGCGTTAACGCTGGCGGGCGCCGTCTTTATATCAGGTATCGTGGCACTGACTCTATCACCAATGATGTGCTCTAAAATCCTTAAGGCACACGCAGAGCCCAACCGCTTTGAGCGTGGTGTAGAGAACTTCTTAGAAGGCTTAACCAGCCGCTACAATCGCATGCTTACCGCCGTACTGGATAAGCGACCTGTGGTTATCGCTTTTGCTATTATCGTATTTGCCTCTCTGCCAGTAATGTTTAACTTCATTCCATCAGAACTGGCTCCCAGTGAAGATAAAAGCGTAGTGATGATGATGGGCACCGCACCATCGAGCGCTAACTTGGATTACATCCAAGCAAATATGAAAATCGTCACCGATATGATTAGCGCTCAGCCAGAATCTGCGGCATCACTTGCTTTCGTAGGCGTGCCAAATGCTAACCAAGCCTTTGGTATCGCACCGCTTGTGCCTTGGAGTGAGCGTGATAAGAGCCAGAAGCAGATGCAGGAATTCTTTGGTAAAGAGGTTAAAAATGTTCCCGGAATGGCGGTGACCACCTTCCAGATGCCTGAACTGCCAGGTGCATCTAGTGGCCTACCAATTCAGTTCGTGATCACCAGCTCAACCTCTTTCGAAAGCTTATTCCAAATCGGTTCAGGCGTACTCGAAAAAGTGCAAAAAAGTCCACTCTTCGTATACTCTGAGGTCAACTTAAAGTTTGATTCGGGGTCGATGAAAATCCATATCAAACGTGATGTGGCGGGTGCCTATGGCATCACCATGCAAGATATAGGTTTAACCCTAACCACCATGATGAGTGATGGCTATGTTAACCGTATTAACTTGGATGGGCGCTCTTATGAGGTGATCCCTCAAGTTGAACGTAAGCTCCGCGCCAACCCAGAGGCACTCGCAGGCTACTACTTAACTGCGGCCGATGGACGTTCAGTGCCACTAGCAAGTTTAGTGGATATAGAAATGGTATCAGAGCCACGTTCACTGCCACACTTTAATCAGATGAACGCAATTACCGTTGGTGGTGTTGCAGCGCCTGGCGTGGCAATTGGTGATGCGATTGCCTTCCTAAAGAATATCGGTGATAACGAACTCCCTAAAGGTTATAGCTATGACTTCCTAGGTGAAGCACGTCAATACGTCACCGAGGGTTCAGCACTTTATGCCACCTTTGGTTTAGCACTGGCTATCATCTTCTTAGTCTTGGCAAGTCAATTTGAGAGCCTTAAAGATCCTTTGGTTATCTTAGTATCAGTGCCTCTGGCGATTAGTGGTGCCTTAGTGGCCTTAGGTTGGACTCATGTATTTGGCTTGTCGTCGATGAACATCTACACTCAGGTCGGCTTGATTACCTTGGTGGGCCTTATCACTAAGCACGGTATCTTGATGTGTGAGGTGGCAAAGGAGGAGCAGTTGCATAATGCTCTCAGTAAAGTCGATGCCATTAAGCATGCGGCAACCATACGTTTGCGTCCAATTCTAATGACAACGGCGGCGATGATCGCAGGCTTGATCCCACTGCTCTTTGCCTCAGGAGCCGGTGCTGTTGCTCGCTTTAATATCGGCCTAGTGATTGTATCGGGTCTTGCTATCGGTACCGTGTTTACCCTGTTTGTATTACCAGTGATCTACACCTACCTAGCAGAGAAACACGAGCCACTTCCGGTATTCGATGAAGCGCTCAATACCGCTGAAGAGGTTAATGCTTAAGCTCTAGCTGTTATATAGCCTAAGCAACTAAACCTAAACGAGTGAAGCTAAGCCTAAAAGCCTGCTGCGATAGCAGGCTTTTTTATTACCCAATCACGTTCACATAACGCAATCTTCTTATTGCAGACTGTGGTGATTATTTTGGCAATATAACTGAGCTCAGGTACAATCAAAGAATAACAGGCACTATGTACTTAAGCGGATATAGACAATGATTAACCCAAAGAAAATTGAAGAAGTCGCTAAGCAGTTAAGCGAAAACCTTCCTAGTGGATTAAAGCAATTTGCGGGCGAATTTGAAGAACGTAGCAAGCAGGTTTTACAAAACCAACTGCAAAAGTTAGATGTAGTATCTCGTGAAGAGTTTGAGGTGCAGCAGCACGTTCTAATCAAGACTCGCGAGAAGCTAGAAGCATTACAAGCACAAGTCGACGCCCTTGAAGCTAAGCTTAACTCTGCAGAGTAAGTTTGTATCCAGCACAAAAAAAGAGCATCATTAATGATGCTCTTTTTGTTTCTCGCATACAGCGATTTATAAGGCTCGCTTGCTTTTCTCTAGCATCTTGGCAAATAGTAAAATACTACAAGCCAATAAGGCTAAATCTTTCACAATAAACTGACCACTGCCTGTGAGCATAGGCACTGTTGAACTGGTTTCATAAGCGGGTAAGGTGATTAGAAACGTTTGCGTTGCAGCAAAGGTTAACGCAGCAACGGCAAGGCCTAAGCCATAGGCTTTATTTGACCATGACACTAACGCAATACCAACCACAGCAATCAGCTCTATCACACCAATAAAATACGAGCCGTGCAATACGCTAAAGAAATCGTATATCCAACTAAACAGCGGGCTAGTCCGCATTAAACCTTCAATGCCGTCGGCTTCATACTGGGTAAACTTCATGCCGCCAATCCATGCCATCACTAGCACGATCCCAGCTAACATCAATTTTTCTGCCACAGTATTGAGCGCTTGTTTACCATCATAATAAGAAGCTATAAATATCGCTAAGGCCGAAATTCCTAAATACTTAATAAGACCTTGCCCCGCACCAATTGCCGGAAAGCCGCCCAAACTTTCGATCCATACAGGGTGAGTAAACAGCATTAATAACGGCACAACGGCGAGTCCAGCGTAAAAGTAAATCATTAACTGCGCCCAGCCATTTTGCGGCTTAAACAGCGCGAGCACCGTCAGTAACTGCACAACACCAATTGCAGCGCTAAGCCAAGGTAGGTCAGGCAAGCCAACCGCCATTAATTGCTTAGTGAAATAGCTTGAATCATTTGCAGTAAATCTAGGCATTGCCGTCAGCAATAAAAAGCTCGCTAATAAGATCCGTGCGCTCACAACGCCGCGAGCAAGGGACAAGTGTTTTAGTATATTTGACATGTTAGGCTCCAATTTTTTGCAGTAGACCTGCAAAATCAGTAATGCCTTTCATCCAATTAAGTATTCCATTAAATAAGATTAATTTACGCTTCATCCGTAGGGGCTAGAATGTCGCTACTTCGACAGTTAATCTTGTTAGAGCGCTAGTCTTGTTAAATAGATAGCCTTGTTTAATCGTTAGTTTTTTTAATAACGGCCAACTTTCAGGGCTTTGTAAATTACGTACTGAGGCATTTTTGAATAATTTAAATCCAGACAAGCACAATCAATTTTTGCCTCAACATACCAATAAGCTCATGCTGGCTGCATGGTCAGTGCTATTAATGATCCCAGCAGCTATCTACCTAACCGCCAGTAGTTTATTCCCCTGTATCGCCTTAAACACTTGGCTGTCTGAAGCCCTTTATTGGCTAACCAGCACCGGCACTGCACCTTATGGCATCATCACTGGCTTACTTATTCTCACGACGTGCTATCGCTGCATGAGCAAAGCACATTTCCTAAAGCTAGTCTTAGCCGTTTCCATTAGTATGGCGGCCACATTAAGCCTTAATCACTTTTTGAAACCCTACTTTGCTGAGCCTCGCCCCAATGCAACTCTGTTAGAGCAAGAGTACTTGCTTAACACTCAAGATTTTTATCAACATGGCAAAGCAGAGAAAAGAGAGATTATAGGAATGGCTATTCAGCAACTTGATGTTGCTCGCCCAGACCTACAGCTTAGCGCTTCTATTAAGCGTCACTGGCAACATGAAGTCGGTTACGCCTTTCCATCTGGCCACACGCTATTTGCAGTCACCTTAGCTCTCGTTGTTGGCTACTATCTATTACTCGCAGGTAACCTTGCCATGCCGTTGGTTTTATTATCCTGGGCAATTGCTATGGGCTTTAGCCGTATGCTGCTTGGCATGCACTGGCCGCAAGATGTCTTAGCCTCCACCGCCATAGGCGGAAGCATCGCCTTTAGCAGTATCTACGCCACTCAGGCACTCTGGCCTAGACTCAGTCTGCTGCTGCCTTCAAAACTAAAAGCCGCCTATTGATAAATTAAGCAGGCCTCTTTATGAGGGGCCAGTAGGATAGGCTGCTTGCGCTTGATATCAATTAAGGTATTCTGCCTGCAAAGAAAATAATACCGATTAACCCCAACTCTGGTGAGAAGCAAGCATGGCTGAACTGCAATTAGACAAAATTGATCTGCATATCCTTAAATTGATGCAGCAACATGGAAAATTGTCCAACCAAGAACTTGCCGAGAAAGTCGGTTTATCACCCTCGCCCTGTTCGAGACGAGTGAAGTCACTGGAAGAGGCTGGCTATATTGCTGGCTACGCCACTTTGCTGAGCGCCGACCATTTTGATCTTGCTCTAACCGCCTATATCCAAGTCCGTTTAGAGAAACACTCCACCGAAATTTTAGAGGCTTTCGAAGACAAGGTAAGCAGCTATGATGAAGTGCAAGAGTGCTGCCTACTCACGGGTAGCGACGCCGATTACCAACTTAAGGTGCTTGTTAGAGACATGAAGCACTTTAAAGTCTTCCTGCTCGATAAGCTCACCACCAACGATCATATCGCGGGCGTACGTTCAAGCTTCGTGCTGAAGCAAGTTAAAAACCAAACCAGTATTCCACTGCCGATTTAACCCTCTTCGGGGCTCCTTGGATTGGTACAGCTTAAGTGGCCAGTCTTTCGGTCTACATTTTTTATGTTTAGCGCTTACTTAATTCCCCCTTATGTTGGCTCTGAGCTCTTGGGTTTAAACCCTTTTGATTTAGCACTGACTTAATCTTGCCTTCTTCGCCCCTCAATCGAGCGGCACAAGATGTCCCTCGTAGATCCCTGATTGGTCATAGCGACTATAATCTGTGCATTCGGTCGCATTTTCTCCTTTAATCGGCAAATGATTTTATTGCGCGCAGTCATAGATAAAAACAGACTTACGCAATCAAGTATCGCCTTATATCACTAAAACGACAAACTACGTCGCTTTAGATTAAATAATTAAAATAAAGCATCAACAAAACAATTTTAAGCGCTAATTTAAGGCGTTGACGTATCATTTTAAAGCACTAATATGCGCGCTCTTAATTGACAAAGAAGCACAGAAAGAGAGCTCCAATGAGTACAGTAAAACAAGGGCACTTCAGCTCGAGAATAGGCTTTATTATGGCGGCGGCAGGCTCGGCTGTCGGTGTCGGTAATATCTGGGGCTTCCCCACTCAAGCAGCCACCCACGGCGGCGGCGCATTCTTGCTTGTTTATCTGTTTCTAATCTTGGTACTGGGTTATCCCATGCTCCTCGCGGAGTTAATGATTGGTCGCCATGGGCAGACTAACCCAGCCGATGCCATGGCTAAGGTGGCGACGAAACCGTTGGCCAAGAAGATAGGTAAGGCAATCGGCTTTATCTCCATCATTACTGCCACCTTAATTTGTACTTTCTACAGCATTTTATCGGGCTGGTTTGTCAGCTTTGCTATCGCACCCATTGCCGAATTGACTGGCCAGACTGAGACCGCTTCTTGGTTGATGGACTTCTCCTTGTCTCGCAATCTGGTGTTCACCCTTATTTTCATCGCTTTGGTGATCTTAGTGATCCGCCAGGGGGTGCAAAAAGGCATTGAGCGCTGGTCAAAACGTCTAATGCCTATGTTGTTATTGATCTTAGTTGCTGGTGTAGCTTATATCTTGACTCAACCCGGGGCGATGCAAGGTCTAGAAGTATTATTGGTGCCTGATTTCTCACGGGTGTTTGACGCCGATGTGCTAATTGGCGCCTTGGGCCAAACCTTCTTCTCTCTAACCATAGGCACAGCAGCTATGATGGTTTATGGCGCTTACTTAAGCCAGAAAGAAGACTTAAGCAAACTGACCGCCTACGTTACTTTGACCGATACCTGCGTGGCATTTTTAGCCGCACTTATGGTGCTACCAGCCATGTATGTGGCACAGCACAACGGTGTACAGATTTTTGCCGAAGATGGCAGCTTGCTGAATTCTGACACCTTAGTGTTTACCGTACTGCCTGCCCTGTTCGACACCATTGGTGGTATAAGCCAGTACTTGCTAGCCATCACTTTCTTCATCTTAATGACGATAGCCGGCCTAACATCGGCTATCTCAATCGTTGAGGTGCCCACCAGTTACCTAGTGGAGAAAACCAACTTAAGCCGTGACAAGGCCACATTCTTGGTGGGTAGTGTCATTGCAGCGCTGTCTATGGTGGTAGTGTTTAACTTCGAGTTGTTATTCGGCTTTATGATCACCATGACCACAGAGCGAGCCCAGCCACTGATTGCACTCGGTATCGCCATCTACTTGGGGTGGGTCTGGAACAGAAACCAGCTAATAAGTGCCATTGCCGCACAAGATAAGGTCAATACTGATAGCCTGTTTTGGAAGGTATGGCCTTGGTATGTTAAATACGTTTGCCCTGTGCTTATCATCATGATTATCGTGCAGTTAATTAGCTAATACATCACTATTTAATTCACTGTAATAAGGGCGATTTTATCGCCCTTTTTTTATACGCTACGCCAGTAAAAAGTGAGACGGGTCACACCCACCTGTGACCCTTTGTCGCACCTTGGGGAAAATTGGTTTATCGCCATCGTAAACCTCTGTAAAACAGCCCTAAAAATAAATAACAATAGCGATAACAGTGATGAACAAGAAAACAATGCTGACCCTTCCCGTGGTCACCTTAGGGCTGATTTCAATCCCAGCTTTCGCCGACACAATTCAAAAAAATAACGATCCTGAGCCAGTTGAGCGCATTATCGTCACTGGCGAATTGATGAAAGATCCGACCAAGACCTATACCGATCCTAAAAAGCCACGTCTACCACTACCGGCTTATGACGGTGCCGGATTTCTTAAAACTATTCCCGGTTTTAGTATCGGTCGTAAAGGTGGCGCAGGTGGCGATCCGAGTCTGCGCGGTCTAGGTGGCTCACGCTTAAGCATTGTCGACGATGGTCAGCATGTTTATGGCACCTGTGGCGGCCGCATGGATCCACCGACCGCCTATATCTATCCAGAAGCCTACGACAACATCACCGTCATCAAGGGCCCACAAACCGTAAAATACGGCCCCGTAGGCAGTGCCGGAACTGTGTTATTTGAGAAAGACCGTCACAATTTTGATGAGCCAGGACTCGATGGCCGTGCCAGTGTTACCGCAGGCAGTTTTGGTCGTACCGATTACTTAGTCGAACTGAAAGCTGGCGATGAGAAGCACTATTTCGACATGGATGTGAATCAGTCATCGAGCGACCACTATAAAGATGGCGATGGCAACGAGGTACAATCGAGTTACGACCGCTCAAACTATAACTTTGCACTAGGCTGGACGCCGAGCGAACAGACGGTACTCGAGCTGGCATATGGCAGCTCTTCTGGTGAAGCCGAGTATGCCGATCGCGCCAATAAAGCCCGTGAGATCAGCAACGAAAATCTTACCTTCCTGCTGCAACATGAGTTTGATAGTGAATGGCTAAATAATATCGAAGTTCAGGCCTACACCAATGAAAATGACCATGTTATGGATCAGTTCGACCAAGGCATAAATTCAGGGACTAACGTCAGACGTGGTACTCAGGGCGGTCATATTTGGGTTGATTTTACCCTAGCAAATGATTGGACTCTGACCACTGGCGCCGATTATATGGATAGCACCCACGAAGGTCGCAGCATCAATCCAGCCATAGATAACGGTTTAGACGACCTGCTAAATAAGCCATTTAAAGACAATATGCGCTATCAGGCAACTGGACTATTTGTAGAGTCTAGCTATGATCTTGCGGCGGGTAAGCTGCTTGCAGGTGCCCGTTATGATCACTGGAAAACCGAGCTAATGGTCGGCCAGAAAGGCGAACGCAGCGATGATCTCTTCAGTGGTTACGGCCGCTATGAACTCACTTTGGGCAACAGCCAGTACTATGCTGGGGTAGGCCATGCTCAACGTATGCCTGACTACTGGGAGATCATGAAATCAGACGTGAACAACCCAAGCCAGAAGGCATTCGATTTAGCGCCAGAGAAAACGACTCAACTCGATATTGGTTGGATCTATGAAGCCGATATCGCCATATCGACTTCACTATTTTACGGTGAGATCCGCGATTATATCTTGATCGATGCCAACCAAGGGCCTGCGGCTACAGCCTATAATATCGATGCTACAGTCTATGGCGGCGAAATCGCAGCAACCATCCCACTGACAGAGCATTTCTCAAGCCAAACCAGCGTGAGCTACAGCCATGGTGACAATGATACCGCTGGCACGCCACTTGGCCAGATCCCACCGCTAGAGGGACGCATCACCCTAGATTACCAATACAACCAGTGGACCGCAGGCCTACTTTGGCGCCTAGTCGCTGCCCAAGATAGAGTCGCGATTGGTGAAGGTAACATCTCTGGCCAGGATTTGGCTGAAAGTAGCGGTTTCGGCACCCTGTCTTTCAACGCTAGCTGGAAACATAACGAAGCTGTTTTAGTTAGCTTCGGAGTAGAGAACCTATTCGATATCACCTACGCAGAGCACATTAGTCGCTCTGGTGCGGGTAACGATATTCCAGGTAGCTCACCTATGTTCCAAGTTAACGAGCCGGGTCGTACCGCTTGGGTAAAAGTGGATTACACTTTCTAAAGAATTAAGATCCACAGCTAAAATCTATGGACCACGAAGCTCATGAAGAAAAGCTAGCCGTACTTTTTGTTTTCTTCGTGCCCTCTGTGTCGCAAACACAGTGAGCGCTTCGTGGTTTATTAAGACTTAATGGCATAGCTCTCAGAAAAGAGCTGTTAAAGTTTCTACGCCAATACTTCCTCTAGTGCTTTAAGACAAAGCGCAACATTTTCACGCCTCGCACCAAAGCCCATCAAGCCAATGCGCCATGCCTTGCCTGCTAGCGCACCAAGACCCGCACCGATCTCCAGATTATAATTCTCTAGCAGCTGCTTTCTGATCTTAGCGTCATCGATCCCCTCTGGAATATAAACCGCGTTTAACTGTGGTAAACGACTGTTCTCAGCCACTACAAATTTAAGCCCTAAACGCTGTAGTCCATGACGCAACACTTGATGCATGTCGGCATGACGTTGCCAAGCAAGCTCTAAGCCTTCCGCTGCTAACAAGCGTAGCGACTCATGCAGTGCATACAGGGCATTGACTGGCGCGGTATGATGGTAGCTACGCTTGCCATCACTCGAAGCATCCCAATACCCCATGACCAAAGTTTGATCCAGAAACCAACTTTGCACTGGCGTCTTGCGCCCTTTTAGCTTAGCGACTGCCGCAGGCGAAAACGACACAGGTGATAAACCCGGCACACAAGATAAGCACTTCTGGCTACCAGAGTAAATTGCATCAATACCCCATTCATCCACCAGCAACTCGACACCACCTAAAGAGGTCACCGCATCGACGATTGATAAACAGTCATGCTGCTTTGCTAGCGCACATAAGGTTTTAGCATCTGATAAAGCCCCCGTTGATGTTTCAGCATGCACAAATGCCAAAAATTTCGCATCAGGGTTTGCCGCTAATGCACTGGCAACTTGGTCGGCATCAACCGCCTCACCCCATTCGTTATCCACCACTACAGCAACACCGCCAACACGCTCAACGTTCTGGCGCATACGCTCACCGAACACGCCATTACGGCAAACAATCACTTTCTCACCCGGTTCAACTAAATTCACAAAGCAGGTTTCCATGCCTGCACTGCCTGGGGCAGAAACCGCCATTGTCATTTCGTTTTTAGTCTGAAATGCATATTGAATTAATGCTTTAAGCTCATCCATCATCTCGACAAACAGAGGGTCTAGGTGACCAATGGTAGGCTTAGACTGCGCTGCCAGCACCTCAGGGTAAACATCAGAAGGGCCGGGGCCCATTAAGGTGCGGCGAGGTGGATTAAATGACTCTATAAAGGGTGCTGGTAACATGATATTTCCTCTAATACTATCCGCTTTGATAGGTGACCGCTGTCATGCAGTTATAACGATAAATACCGTCAAGCCCCTACGTCTATAGTGAAGCCTACTTATGGATTAAATTGAGTCGGCATAAAATACTTGATTAGTATGAAAAACCGACTCCAATCCATACTACAAAAAAAGCTCTCTGCCTATCAACCAGATATATGAAAATATAGGTATTACTTTCTATTTATATGAAAAAGGCAGCGTCATATTAAATGATGCTGCCTTAGCCTGTGTACGCTTATTGTTGGTTAAGCGCGGTTATCTAAAAACAGCTGATAAGCAGGGCTTTCAGTTTCCTCTTGATAGACAAAACCTAACTCAGTTAAAAACTGTTTAAAGGCCAAATTATCACATTCTGGCACCTCAAAACCCGCTAATACTCGACCGTAAGCAGCGCCATGATTACGATAATGAAATAGGCTGATATTCCACTTACTCTGCAAGGTGGTTAAGAACTTAAATAGCGCGCCAGGATGCTCTGGAAATTCAAAGCTAAACAAACGTTCCTCTAGTGGCTCAGGCGGTTGCCCTCCCACCATATAGCGCACATGTAGCTTAGCGGTTTCATCATTAGATAGGTCTTGCACACCAAAGCCTTCTGACTCCAAGTTAGCAATGATGCCATCGAGTTCGCTCTGCCCTTGTGTTAAGCGAATTCCAGCAAACACCACAGCTTTATCACGACTACTGAAGCGGTAGTTAAATTCGGTCATCGCTCGCTTGTCTAACAGCTCGCAAAAACGCAAAAACACACCAGGGCGCTCCGGCACTTTAACCGCCAAAATCGCTTCTTTCTGCTCACCAAGTTCACAGCGCTCAGATACATAGCGCAAGCTATGAAAGTTCACGTTAGCGCCACTTAAGATTGCGCCTACTTTCTCGCCTTTACCATTAGTCCCGATATACTTCTTCAGCCCTGCCAGCGACAGCGCTCCCGACGGCTCGGCAATCGCTCGCGTATCTTCAAAGATATCCTTCACCGCAGCGCAGATTTCATCTGAACTCACGGTGATCACATCATCGACATACTCACGAGCCAATCTAAATGGTTCGGCGCCAATCTGCTTAACGGCCACGCCATCAGCAAACAAACCAACTTGCGGCAATATCACCCGCTCATCGGCTTCCAGTGCCGCCTTTAAACAGGCTGAATCTTCCGGCTCGACGCCTATAATCTTCACCTGTGGCATTACCGCTTTATAGTAAGCCGCAACCCCCGCAATTAAGCCACCGCCACCAACAGGTACAAACACCACTTCGAGATCGCGCTGCTGCTGCAACATCTCTTGCGCCACAGTGCCTTGGCCGGCAATAACGGCTTCGTCATCAAACGGCGCCACATAAACGCGGCCTTCATCGCGAGCCAAACTCTGCGCATAGGCGTTGGCCTGATCGAACGCTTGGCCATGGAGCACCACCTCTCCACCAAGGCGCCTAACGGCATCGACCTTAATATCGGGAGTTGTCTCAGGCATCACGATAACAGCGCTAATACCACGAGCAGACGCCGACATAGCGACACCTTGAGCATGGTTACCCGCCGAGGCGCACACCACGCCACATTCACACTGCTCTTTAGTTAGCTCAGCGATTTTGTTGTAAGCGCCGCGCAACTTAAACGAGTGCACTGGCTGCAGATCTTCACGTTTTAAAAATACCTGACAACCTAAACGTGCCGACAGCTTGTTAAGGCTAGAAAGCGGCGTAACTTTAGCCACATCATAAACTGACGACAGTAAAGTTTTCTGCAGATAATAGTGAGCCAAATCCAGTTGCGATTGTGATGCTAGAGCCAACATAAACTACCTCTTAATCCCGTTAAATCGATTAAACTAGCTTGCTAGTATCACGCACTGCGCCCTTATCGGCACTGGTCGCTAATAATGCATAGGCCTTAAGTGCCATTGATACTTGTCTTACTCGCCCTAGAGGCTTCCAAGCATCACTACCAAGCGCTTCCATTGCAGTGCGGCGCGCCGCTAACTCAATATCACTAATAGCGAGTTTGATTGAACGTGCCGGAATATCGATTTCGATACGATCGCCAGTTTGCACTAGACCGATAGTGCCGCCAGCAGCCGCTTCAGGTGAAACATGACCAATTGACAAGCCTGAAGTGCCACCCGAAAAACGACCATCGGTGATCAGCGCGCATTGTGTGCCTAGACCACGAGATTTCAAATAACTGGTTGGGTAAAGCATCTCTTGCATGCCTGGCCCTCCTTTAGGGCCTTCGTAACGAATAACCACCACGTCACCAGCAACCACTTCACCACCTAAAATACCGGCTACCGCATCATCTTGACTCTCGTACACCCGAGCGCTACCGACAAAGGTGTGATTTTCAACCTCGACGCCTGCGGTCTTAACGATACAACCATCAACAGCCACGTTGCCCGATAACACAGCAAGACCGCCTTCTTGGCTAAAGGCAAACTCACGGCTACGAATACAGCCTTCTTGGCGGTCATCATCAACGCTGTCCCAGCGACAATCTTGGCTAAAGGCTTTAGTCGTTGGAATACCTGCAGGGCCTGCTGAGAAGAACTTGCGTACTGCGGCATCATCACTCTGAGCGATATCGAATTTTGCCAATACTTCTGCAAGATTTTTGCCGGCTACGTGATAGGCATCGTTATGCAGTAAGTTAGCTCGGTCTAGCTCACCCAAAATACCCATTACGCCGCCAGCGCGGTGTACATCTTCCATATGGTATTTCGGCGTGGCTGGAGCCACTTTACACAAGTGCGGTACCAGGCGAGATAAACGGTCAATATCAGCCATAGTGAAATCGACTTCGGCTTCTTGCGCTGCTGCAAGTAAATGCAGCACGGTATTACTTGAGCCGCCCATGGCAATATCTAGCGTCATGGCATTTTCAAACGCCTTGAAGTTAGCGATATTACGCGGCAATGCCGACTCGTCATCATCGCGGTAATAGCGTGTGGCAAGATCCATAATACGGCGACCCGCTTCAAGGAAGAGTTCACGACGATCGGCGTGAGTCGCTAACATGGATCCGTTACCCGGCAATGATAAACCAAGCGCCTCGGTTAAACAGTTCATCGAGTTCGCAGTAAACATGCCTGAACATGAACCACATGTTGGGCAGGCGCTGCGCTCAATCTTTTCACTGTCTTCGTCAGATACGCGCTCATCTGCACCGGCAACCATGGCATCGACCAGATCTAGCTTGATAAGCTTGTCTGACAGTTTAGTTTTACCCGCTTCCATCGGGCCACCAGATACAAAAATCACTGGAATATTAAGGCGTAATGACGCCATTAGCATGCCAGGGGTGATCTTATCGCAGTTCGAGATACATACTAAGGCATCGGCGCAGTGTGCATTGACCATGTATTCCACGCTATCGGCAATCAACTCACGTGATGGCAAGCTGTAAAGCATACCGCCGTGGCCCATGGCGATGCCGTCATCAACGGCGATGGTATTAAATTCTTTAGCAATGCCACCAGCTTCTTCAATCGCGCCTGCAACCAAAGAGCCCATATCCTTAAGGTGCACATGGCCCGGTACAAACTGGGTAAACGAGTTTGAAATAGCGATAATCGGTTTTCCGAAGTCGTTATCTTTCACACCTGTTGCACGCCATAGCGCACGTGCTCCTGCCATGTTACGGCCTTCGGTACTGGTTGCTGAACGTAGTTTTGGCATTGCTTTTATCCTTTGTTTTATAAAGAAGGTTCTAGGCTTGAGTATTAGAGGTTCTAGGTTCTAGGTTCTAGGTTCTAGGTTCTAGGTTCTAGGTTCTAGGTTCTAGGTTCTAGGTTCTAGGTTCT
>NZ_CANMIO010000026.1 GCF_947497935.1 uncultured Shewanella sp. | reverse complement strand
TCGCCGATGGTAGTGTGGGGTCTCCCCATGTGAGAGTAGGTCATTTCCAGGCGCCTATTTAAGTCGAAAAGCCACCTTATTAAGGTGGCTTTTTTGCGTTTAGGCGTTTGTAAAATATTGAACGCTAACTTATCTAGAATACAGCTACCCGTTAAGGTGACTACTTCACTTAAAGTAGGCATAAATGCCTACCCCCGACGTCAACTCGCCGCTGAGCGGGTTCTCCAGCTTGCAGCAAAGCTGCTACGCGCTACAAGATTGCAATGTACTTCGTACATTAAGCGCAACCTCTTCGCCCCCATGTGTTCGCTGCGCGAACCGAGGGCGATTATATGCTCCTGCATAATCGACACTTCCCACATCCATGTGGGTCGTAGGTCATTTCCAGGCGCCAAATACGAGAAAGCCCGCTACGATGTAGCGGGCTTTCTCGTTTTTGTCTGGAAAGGTGACCGAACTAACATGGGGAAGTAAAAAGTCCGAACGTAGTGAGGCTCAATACCCATGTGGAGTAGGGTGAAGCCCTTGTGCTTATCAAACGAAGTTTGATGCATGGGGTGAACGCGGAGAGCTTGCTCGAAGCTGGCCATGATAGGCGCTAAAGGATTTACGAAATAGAGGTAAAAAGCATTGCCCTAGAGCCTTTTGGTTGTTTATGGCGCTAGTTATAGAGGTACTGATTACGAAAAATGAATTGGAGCATAAGCGTGAAAGCATGAGCTTGGAGGGGATGAAGTTTAGGCTTCGGTAGTTATGGAGGAAAACAGAGCCACTTTTGTGGCTCATGGCTGTTTATTGCTCAAGGCTATTTATTGCTCAAGGCTGTTTGCAGATAACGTGATTAGCCTAGGATTCTATCTAAGATAGCTTTATTGGCTTCGGGGAATTCGTACTGGCTGAGTTGGTCTTTCTCAACCCAGCAGACTTGCTGACCTTCTAAGCCTTTAGCTTCACCACTAAAATTGGTCACCCAATGGATATCTAAGAAGACTTGTTTATCGCCGTAGTCATGATGGATTTCCATCATAGGCTCAGTGCTAATAACGTCTAAATTGACCTCCTCTTTTAGCTCTCGTATAAGGGCTTCTGAGGTAGTTTCTTGTTTTTCGACCTTACCACCTGGGAACTCCCATTTTCCACCTTGGTGTAGGTGTTGAGGGCGTTTCGCTAATAAAGTTCGTTTATGATGATCTTGGATAACACCTACAGCAACGTGAATTTGTTTACTCATTGGTTTTTATCTTGTTCGAATGGATTTTCGTCTAGGAAGAAATCGGCATCGTCGTAGCCTAATTGATCTAACAGCTCTGGATCGAATTCAGGTTTAACTGGAATAGCATTCTTTTCAGATGCCCAATCGCCAAGGTCGATAAGCTTACAGCGTTCACTGCAAAAAGGTTTGAACTCAGCTTCAGCATTCCAAGTAACAGGTGTTTGGCAGGTTGGGCATTTTACGGTTAAAGACATAGAGAACCTTGTCAGTTAAGGGGCTGACGCTTGAAAGTGTATTAGTAGATTTTAAAGTGTTAGACGCAGGTTGCCAACTCGAATTCGATAGTTTGATCTGAGTGCTTTTGTTGGTCAAACTTTACAAAGTGAATGGCGTAGCGGTTCCTATTACCACTAATGGTTGGATAGCATCCTTGCTCTGCGGCGAGCTTGACCCTAATTAGAGATAAAGGCTGTTTACTGCTCCCTTGATAAAAGCCGCCACAAGCCTGCTTCAGCTGGTATTCTGTTGTCTGTCTTGTTAAGTCAAGAAGCAAATTTACAGGTGAAAGTATGCTAGCAAAGTGGCCAACCCAATCTTGATATTCACTCTGCCGATCTTCCCAGGGTTTTGCTAACCAGTAATGGAGTTGTGGTAAGTCAAAATTACAACTGGCGCCGGGCATATTGAACCTTTGCCTTAGGGCTGATAAGAAGCGATCTTTCTGCAACTCATGACCTGGTCGTTGAGAGGCTTGCAATATGTCTCTACAAGTACTCAGCTTTGATATATACAGTTCAACCTGCTCATCATTGATAGTTGGTAGCGATTGCCATTTTGATAAGGCAAACAGCTGCCTATCTAAGTCTTTCAGGACTTCGCCGCGGTAATCGCAGCGTTCGGTAAGTTCGCATAAAGAGAAGAGCGGATAAAAACAGCGATGCTGGTGATCTTGTTCTAGGTTGGCCTGTAGTTGCTGCGCTAAATATTCTAGACGCAGGTAGCTACGAGTTTTTTCATTAAGAGGCTGTTCATAGATCAATTCAGTCATGGCGTTATTCAAGAATTACTAGCTAATTTTAAATAAAAGTTATGTAGTGCATGTACCTTGCACTTTAACGCCGATATCTTTCCCTGATTGTCTATGACATCATCAGCTTTTGACAGTTTATCGGCTCTAGAAGCCTGACTGCCTATTATCTTTTTTACTTGCTGTGCAGTAACTGCATCTCTGCTAATGGTTCTTTGCTGCTGCAGTTTTGGTGAAATATCCACCAAAAGTGTTCGATCTACTAAGCTATCTAACCCGTTCTCAAATAGCAAGGGCACAACCATAATTACATAATCTGATTGGGCATCTTTGCACTGCTTCAGCATTTCATCTCTAATCATTGGGTGTAGCAGGTTATTTAGCCATAACCTCGCAGAGTTATCTGAAAAAATTTTTTCTCTAAGCTTTGCGCGATCTAGATTGCCATCGGTCGATAGCATGTCTGCACCAAAATGTTCAACAATTTGGCTAAGGCCAGTAGAGCCCTTTGCTACAACATCGCGGGCGATGATATCTGCATCAACCAGTGTCGTGCCGAGTTCTGCAAAAAGGTTAGCAACTGTTGTTTTACCGCTACCAATGCCACCTGTTAGTCCAACTATATAGTCAGCCATAATGATTCCTTTTACTCTATTATGACCTTTATAAGGTTGAAAGGTACCAGTTGGTAATGCTCTCGCCCCAGATCATGGCTATCCAGCCTGCAGCTGCGATGTAAGGCCCAAATGGAATTGGATTGCCATGGTTTAATTTCTTGAACAGGATAAGCGCAATACCCACAATAGCGCCTACTAGGGATGACAATAAGATAACCAGTGGTAACACTTGCCAGCCAAACCAAGCGCCAAAAACGGCTAGTAGCTTAAAGTCGCCATAGCCCATACCTTCCTTGCCTGTCAGCAGTTTAAATAGCCAGAACACGCTCCATAAACTTAAGTAACCCGCTGCAGCTCCTATTAAGGCATCAGATGTTGTTGCAAAGGTGCCACCTAAGTTAACGATAAGACCTAGCCATAATAAGGGCAGGGTAATTTGATCTGGTAACAGCATTTCGTCCAGATCGATACCCGTTAAGGCGATAAGGCAAAAGGTCAGTAAAGTGGTTAGCGCAAATTCTAGGGTGGGGCCAAAGTGCCAAGCCAAAAAGGCGACTAGTGCGCCAGTTAGTAGCTCGACAATAGGGTAGCGAGCCGAGATAGGATTGCTACAGGCTGCGCATTTGCCTTTTAGTATCAACCAACCAAGTATCGGTAGGTTATGGATAGCTTTGATATTCGTTTTGCATTTGGGGCAAGCAGAGCCAGGAACGACTAAATTGTATTTCTCTGGAAAAGCATCAATTGGAGCTTCAAGCAGTTTTTTATTGCTATCAAATACCTGTTTTTTGTATTCACTTAGGTAGTGATTACACTCTTGTTGCCATTCTCGTTTCATCATTACCGGCATGCGATGAATTACCACATTTAAAAAGCTGCCGATCACAGCTGCAAACACAAAGCTTAAGCTTATAAACAGCCAAGGGGTCTGGCTAAAAACAGAAATTAGTTCAGTCATTATTTTTCTTAAATTTTTGAAGTTAGCAGTAACATGATTATGTTAACTAACGACTTTACCCATTTGGAAGATTGGTAAGTACATGGCGACGATCAAACCGCCAACAACGGTGCCGATAACGACCATCATAATAGGTTCGATAAGACTTGATAAGCCATCAACGGCATCATCGACCTGCATTTCATAGATATTAGCCACTTTATTGAGCATATTATCGAGTGAACCTGACTCCTCACCAATCATCACCATCTGAATTAGCATATCAGGAAAGAGGCCTGTTGTACGCATAGCGACGTTCATCTGCATACCTGACATGACTTCGGTACGAATTTTTAAAATCGCTTTACGATAGACGGCATTACCTGACGCACCTGCTGCAGACTCCAAACCGTCAATCAATGGAACACCCGCTGCGAAGGTGGTTGCTAAGGTACGAGCAAAACGCGCCATAGCCCCTTTGTGCAGAATGGGGCCTATGGCTGGTATTTTTAAGAGAAATGCATCAACTTGATCACGAAAAAGCTGCGAGTTTTGATGTGTTTTCTTAAATGCAAACACAGCCATAGCGATAGCGGCGGCAAAGAAGTACCAAGAGCTTTCAAGCCCACGAGAGATAACCAATACAAATTGAGTGAATGCTGGCAGCTCAGCGCCAAAGCCTTTAAAAATTTCTTCAAATTGTGGAACTACAAACAGTAGTAATAAAGCCGTAACCAAAACCGCGACGATAACAACGGCAGCAGGATAAAACATTGCCTTCTTAATTTTTGACTTTAGCGCTTCGGACTTCTCTCTATAGGTCGCAATGCGATCGAATACGGTATCAAGAGAACCAGAGTGTTCCCCTGCTGCAACGAGGTCGACATAAAGATCATCAAAGTATTGCCTGTGTGGTCGCAGTGCATCAGATAAAGGGATACCTGATTGAATTTCGGCAAGAATTGTGGCCAATAATTCGCGCATTTTAGCTTTTTCATGACCACGACCAAGGAGTTCAATCGTAGTCACAAGAGGGACGCCCGCGGCTAACATGGTGGCAATTTGGCGAGTGACCATGGCTATATCCATGGGTTGTATTTTAGGATCGCCAAGTTTGAATAGCGGAGCCGCTTGTTTTTTTACTGATTTAGGCGTCACACCTTGGCTTTTTAATTGAGCGCGGATCTCGGCGCTTGAAACGCCTCTTAGCTCGCCAGAAGTTTTTGAGCCATCACGATTTGTGCCTTTCCACTCGTAGGTGAGGACTTTGGGTTCGTTTTTTGATTTCTTGGCGGGATTCTTTTTTGTTTTAATTGTTGCCGTCGCCATAACGTATCCTTCTGATATTTAAGTGAGTAGCTAAAGTTGGGTGAAGGGTTAAAAACTAGTGACACGATTGATTTCGGTAATACTGGTGACGCCTTGGATGACTTTCAATAGACCTGAATCTCGTAAGTCGCGCATCCCCTGTTTCTTTGCTTGTTTAAGAATTTGAAGGGAATTGCCTCCCTCCATAATGGTACGGGCAATTTCATCTGACATCTTCATTACTTCGTAGATTCCGACTCGGCCTTTATAGCCGCCAGAGCAGAGATCGCAACCTACAGGCTTGTGGGGGGTTATGCCTGCATCGACTTGCTCTTGGCTAAAACCAAGCTTTAAAAGCCCATCAGCTGGAATATCTTCTGGCACCTTGCAGGTCGGGCATAAGCGTCTTGAAAGACGCTGGGCGATAATCAGGTTCACCGAGCTGGCGATGTTATAACCTGGTACGCCCATATTGATTAAGCGGGTTAGCGTTTCAGCTGCAGAGTTGGTATGTAGAGTTGATAACACTAAGTGACCCGTTTGCGCCGCTTTGATGGCAATCTCAGCGGTCTCTAAATCTCGGATTTCACCCACCATCACCACATCAGGGTCTTGGCGCAGGAATGAGCGCAGCGCTGATGCGAAAGTTAAGCCCGCTTTCAGGTTAATGTGGACCTGGTTAACCCCTTCGAGGTTAATCTCCACCGGATCCTCGGCGGTGGAGATATTACGCTCTTGGGTATTAAGAATATTAAGGCCGGTATACAGCGATACCGTCTTACCTGAACCCGTAGGGCCGGTCACTAGGATCATGCCTTGTGGTTTTTGTAGCATTTCTTCGTACATGATTCTCTGGTCATCTTCATAACCCAGCTTTTCGATACCAAGCTGTGCCGATGATGAGTCCAAGATACGCATTACAATCTTCTCGCCCCAGATGGTGGGCAAGGTGCTGACACGAAAATCGATGGATTTAGAACGTGATAGCTTCATCTTGATGCGACCATCTTGGGGGACTCGGCGCTCGGCAATATCAAGCTTGGACATCACCTTTAAACGGGCTGAAATACGACCTGAAAGATTAACTGGCGGCTCGGAGACCTCATGCAATATGCCGTCGATACGAAAGCGAATACGGTAGCGTTTCTCGTAGGGCTCAAAGTGCAGATCCGATGCGCCTTTACGTATGGCATCTGTGAGGATTTTATTGATATAGATAACGATTGGCGCGTCATCTTTGCCATTACCATCTTGCTCTTCATCGCGCTTATCGGTATCGGTTACTTCTATCCCTGCTAAAGCTTCCTCATCAATTGAGCTTAAATCAAGGCTACTAATGTCATCTTCAAGGATGGTTTCAAGCGCTTTAGTGAGTTTATCGTCTTCAACTAAAATCGCTTCGGCGTGCAGGCCCGCGCTGAATTGGAAGTCTTCTAGTGCTGCGATATTTGTTGGGTCGGAGGTTGCAATATAGAGACGGTTGCCGCGTTTAAACAATGGCAAGCAATTGTGTTTTTCAATCAGCTTCTTATTGATAAACTCTTCAGGAATAGAGCCTATATCGAATTCATTAAGATCCAGCAGTGGGGTGCCGTATTCTTCATAGCAAAGATCGGCGACTTCACGCGCTGACAAGAGGTTAATGCTGACTAAGGTGCGCACTAAAGATTGCTTGTGTTTACGGGATTGCGCAACGGCTTCTGCCAATTGTTCTTCGCTAAGTAGACCCTTGCGAATAAATAGTGTCGATAATCCCAAGTTTAGGCCGGTTGATGGCATAGATATTCCAGTTACACGCAACTGTAAAAATCATAACGCTTTTGTAGCATTTTGTCATCGAACTTTTAAGTAGATATTGATAAAGTTAGTCAACAAAGTCAGTGTTACTTTAGTTTTTTAAAAACATATGTTTACGCTTGCTTTTTGGGTGTGAGTATTCTCTTTTCGTCAAATGATGGGGGTCGCATTAAATTAATGGCTTAACATGGCCTGAACAATGAGTACAAGTTATGTGGTTTAGGCTTCAAATAGGCGAAAGGGAATAGTGAGGTGTGAAAATGTCATTAAATATTTATTCTTGGGGAGTGATGATAGCTTTTAGCTTGTCAATTCTATTTGGGACTGTCTTTTCGCTAAATATCATTAGAGTTATTGATGTTGATAATCTGTACGACCTAAAGCGAATCATCGTCATTGCATTTATTTTTTTGTCTTCTATAGGTTTACTATCATTTAAAAAAGTTGAATTTTTTAGGTGGTCTAATTCTAGTCAAATGTTCTTTTTGGGATATATAACTTTGGCTGTAATATCGACTTCTATGAGTAAACATGCTTACTGGAGCGGAGTTGAGCTCGCAAATATCGGCTTGCTGTTTTGTTCTTTCTATGTACTGTCAACATGCATTAGAACCATTCATGGAGATACATTCTACCGATGTTTGTTTGCCTTTGTGCTGCTATTTTCACTTCTAACGTTTGTTCGATATGTAATATTTCTTGGCTTGTTTTATTTTGACGGTAACGCTTTCAATATTCACAGCTTAGTATCTGGATACAGTAATGTAAGGTTTTTCAATCAATTGCAAGTAATGCTTATGCCTGTCTTATTACTGCCTTTTTTTTTGCAATCTATGGAGAAGTACAAAAATCTTTCTGTTTTTGCTCTTTCATTCCACTGGGTTGTTCTTTTACAAACAGAGGCTAGAGGAGCTTTGCTCTCTCTGATTATAGGTTTATTTTTGTTAGCATGCTTTTTACCCTCCAGTTCACGTAAAATACTCGTTTACAGTACGGTTAAATCAATATTGCTTGGTATCGTATTGTGGTTGATATTTATCATCTGTATTCCTATGTGGGTTATAGAAAGTTCGAGCTTTCAGCTTAGAACCGGGTCATCTGGCCGCATAGACCTATGGCTTTATGTGCTTAACTCCATTTCTAAAGAGTTATGGTTTGGCTTTGGGCCTATGAGCTTTGTTTGGGCGGAAGGAAGACCTTTACCTAATGCGCATCCGCATAATTCAGTTATGCAATTACTTTACGAGTATGGGATCGTCGTATGTATCGTCATAACTACTTGGATAATAAGGCGTGTATATGGACGTTTAGCATATCTGAAAGAGACTATGCATAGCTCCACAATTCCTATCACCTATGCAGTGTTGTCTGCTCTTATCTATTCTTTGTTTAGCGGTATTATTGTCATGCCGATGGCGCAGTTTTTGCTTGTGTTTTTAGTGGCAATACAAGTGCAGTATTGTGAGGTCAATTTTGGAAAGGTTGGGCTGTTTGGGAAATTATTTCTGATGATATCGGTATCCATAATGAGTGTTATCATTTTTAGTAGCTATCAAGATGGAGAGTTGCTCGAAGCTAGGTTTCCTCGGATTTGGCTTAATGGTCTAATTAGCTATTAAATTTGCGGATTTACATGCTTGTTTTGGTGATTGTTAGAGCCTCTGTATTTGTTGATACAAGCTCATAATCACTTTCTGAAAGGGTCGTTTGATTTAGCTCTAGTTTTTATATGACATCCAAAGCGAGTAGATATATTTATTAAAAGTGACTTTAATCCTTTTATTGTGTCTACTTATCTCAGGACTAACAGTAGAAGTAAAAAAGCCACTATTATTAGTGGCTTTTAGGGGAATCATGATTAGGTTGGGAGGTAATTATGAACCTGCGCCAGAGCCTTCTTGGCAAAGAAGACTATCTTTTGTATCAACGCCTACAGCGGTATAGGTGACACTACCATCGACATCTACAGCTCCGTTTACTGTGCACTTATCGTTAGTCATTGTGATTGTGTATGCAGTGCCTTGTGTAACAGTTGGCTTAGCAATACCAAGAACTGCTGCAATATTGTTTTCTACTGTTGAACAGCCAATGCCCGATGTAACACAAGCTGATGTGGTAGAAGTTAATGAGCTGACCGCTTTCATCGCTGCACCACCACTTGATGTCGTGATGTAGTCTTTATAAGCTGGCAACGCTACAGCAGCCAAAATACCGATAATCGCTACTACGATCATCAATTCAATTAGGGTGAAGCCCTTAGCTTTATTCATTTGTGACTTGTTCATCATGCTTTTCATGCCTATCTCCATTAGAAAGCTTTGAATCACGTTTGAACGCAGATTTTTGCTATTCAAATCGCTATTCGTACTGTTATATCAGTAAGTAGTGCTTCAACCCTGCTTGATGCTCCTGCGCCAGCACGTCGCAAATTCCTATGCTAATTGTCACTATTATGAGTTAGTTAAGGTGCATACAACTTGTATTCTAGAGTATGTACGATAACGGTATTAGTGGCTTTTAGCGCGACCTCAGGTATCCGTGTCTATCTTAAATATAAAAATTAATTTTTAAGGTTACTCGGCTTTATTATTAACTGAACTCAAAGTTACAAATTAAATTGAAGTATTTATTAATTAACTTAGTACTGATGAACGTACTGGTTAATAAACATTCTATTTAATACTGGTAACGATAAATCAGTTGTTATATCTAAAACGAGTTAACCAAGCTGGCAATCTCGCCTAAGTGCAAGTTAGTACAAAGTTAACAAAAATGGAATAGCTGTTTGCAATAAAGTGGCTCTTTAGTCGCGAAATTTTCTAAAAATGGTGAGTTTTTATCTAAATGGTTATAGCGGTTGTTTGTCGATGGTTGGAATATTGACATTTGTGAGTCTGGTGTCAGTTTTACGTTACGTCTTGGTCGCTATTTTTGAAGTGAGCATATTTAGGTAGATATTTAGTCGATGAATTCTATGCACTTCGGTTATTCTCTGTGTTATTTACCCCTATATTTCCGTCGAGTAAGCGCTGTCTAGTTCTGTTTTGTATAGCAGCTTAAGTCATATTTAAACATTTTGTTTACTTTACGTGTTGATGAATCGCCATTTCGCGACGCGAAAGTGTTAGCTCCTTGCTGTATATTTTAAAGTTGTTAACTAAGGAGTCGTTGATATAAAAGTGGCTCAAGAAGTTAGTCATTTGGTGTTATTACAATGGTTGTTATGGGGGAATAGGAATACTGTTATTTGGTTGATTATGCTAAATAGAGAGAAAGGATATTTAGATATTCGCGTTTAAAACGCATTTCTAATCAGCTTGATTATTTTCGTTAATGACACTTTATAGCGTCTAATGTCGACGATGACGATGACGATGACGATGACGGTAATCTATTAATGATTAATCAGATCGGAGCAGTTGCTAGAGTCGAACTCAATAAAAAGCCTAATAAAATTAGGCTTTTTATTTTGGAAGAATGAAATAAATACCTACTTAAGCCTTAACGACAGATCCAGTGCGCGGACATGTTTGGTTAATGCGCCAACAGAGATATAGTCGACACCGGTTTTGGCGAAGCTGGAGATGGTATCTATAGTGACGTCGCCAGAGACTTCAAGTTTCACACCTTGGCCATTGGCTTTATAACTGTTGTTAAGCTCAACCGCTTCTATCATCATGGTGATATCGAAGTTATCTAGCATAACAATATCTGATTGCGCATCGAGAGCCTGTTTTAGCTCGTCAATACTCTCAACTTCAACTTCTACAGGTTTGTCTGCGTGTAGCTCTCTAGCTGCTTTGATTGCTTTTTCTATGCTGCCACAGGCCATGATGTGGTTTTCTTTGATCAGAAAAGCATCGAATAAACCGATGCGATGGTTCTGTCCACCACCGCAAGTAACCGCATATTTCTGCGCGGTGCGCAGGCCTGGAATCGTTTTACGGGTATCGAGTAGGCGAGTGTGAGTACCTGATAAACGGTCCACATAGTGTTTAGTTAACGTAGCGACACCTGATAAGGTTTGGATGAAGTTCATCGCCGTGCGCTCACCCGTTAAGATGGCTCTTGCTGGCCCTTCGAGCTCACAAAGGAGTTGGTTAGGTAGAACTAAGTCGCCATCATCGACATGCCAGTGCAGTGCTACTTCACCACCTAACTGGTTAAACACTTGTTCAGCCCAGGCCTTTCCGCAAAATACCCCTTCTTCGCGGGTGATTAAGCTGGCTTTTGCTGTTTTATCGGCTGGAATTAGCTGTGCTGTGATGTCTGCGTCGGATCTTTGTGAGGAAGTTAGATTCGAACTGGAATCTTGGTGACCTAAATCTTCATCCAAAGCAGCTTTGACTGAGAGACGAATATCATTTTCAAGCATGGTGGCTGTCCTTACTGACTTATAACTTATCTTATTAACTGGGTTATAACTGTTGTATACATGGGGCACGCTTTAATAGTTGTTTTAATCTTAACATAAGTCGTTAGGGAGTGAGCTAGCATTATCATGGCTTATGCTCTGGAAATAACGGTATTTAGAGGGTGATAATTCTCAAAAGCGCAGCTATATTCATAGGGTTAAAACTGCTAAAGTGATTAATAATATTTGCTTTAGGATCATTGTTTTGCCGATGACTTTACGCGATGGTTGGGTCGCACAGGCTAGATGCTGCCCATCTCCACATTTTAATACTAGGCCGCTTAATGAAGTGAGCTTGCTGGTGATCCATAATATTAGTTTGCCTGCAGGCTGTTTTGGTCAGCCTTATATTGATCAGCTATTTCAAGGTTGTCTCGATATTGAAGCCGATACCAGCTTTAAAGATTTGCAAGGCATGGAAGTGTCGGCGCACTTTCTAATCAGGCGTGATGGTGAGTTGGTGCAATATGTCTCTTGTGATGATAGAGCCTGGCATGCAGGGGTATCTGAGTTTGATGGCCGTAGTAATTGTAATGACTTTGCTATAGGTATTGAGCTTGAAGGGACTGATGATCTTTCTTATTCAGACGAGCAGTATCAAAGGCTGATTGAATTAACTAAGAGCCTAATGGTTCATTATGCTGATATTACGCCTTCAAGAGTTACTGGGCATAGTGATATAGCTCCGGGGCGTAAAACCGATCCGGGTAATAGCTTTGATTGGCAGCGTTATAAAGCTGCATTGTAATAGAATGCGAGTTCGACGGCAGAAATGGTCGAAATGAGCAGATTAACCATTAAAGGTGAAAATTATGGCTTTGTTTGCGTTATTAGTCGCGATTTTAGTTGAGAGATTACGGCTTTTACCTAATTCTTGGCAGTTTGATGACTTGTTATCAAAATATCATAAGTCGCTTATCAGTGAGCAACAGCAGCCATCACTATTGACGATGATATTGGTAATTTTACTGCCTGCTGTTCTTGTCTATATCTTGTCTTGGCTGGCATCTGGAATATTGTGGGGAGCAGCCAGTGTCGCGCTGTGGGTGTCGATTGCGGTGCTTTGCTTTAGCCATAATGTACAAAGAACGGCTTTCAAGCGTTATATACAAGCGGCTTGCCGCGGAGACTCACAAGCCTGCTTTAATTATGCTAATGAATTGGACTCTAGCCTTTGTCTGGAGTCTGTTAATGAGAAAGAACTGGGCGAAAAAGTAGGGCAGAGTGTTGCGTGGATCAATTACCGCTATTACGGTGCGATTGCGCTATATATTATTGTTCTAGGGCCGGTAGGCACTGTGCTTTATTGCACGGTACGCTTTTATAGCGAACAGAGTCGTAAGAGTGATACTGCACTGCCTTTGGTCGATAATCTGCTATTCGTGCTTGATTGGATCCCAAGTCGCATCTTCTCATTTGGTTATGTATTAAGTGGTCATTTCAGACAAGCCATTTCGGCCTGGTTATCATATGCATTGAATCCTCAATCTTCCGCTCGTGACACGATTACTCAAGTCGCGGTCGCTGCTGAAACATTGCCCGAGTCATCATCGGCACCCATTTGTTTACAGTCGACTATCGCATTACTACAGTTGAGTAAGCGTAATTTTATTCTACTTATTACGGTACTTTCCTTGATGACAATATTTGGAGTGGTGAGTTAGTAAGCAAACAGTTTCGTTTCTAAAGAAAATTACGGCTGATTTTAAGTCAGTTGTACAAGCGTGATTAGACCAAGAATTGTACGATTTATTTGCATTTAATGAATCGTACGCTCTCTTCTATCAATATTCATTTACCAAAAAATCTCTCCATGTTTAATTGCTTATAATAATTATTATCAATGCGCCCAATATCAATATTGGCACATTGGTCTGACCCCACAGTGAGAAAAATCAGCTATGCTCACACATCGCGCATAGATTTGATGCAGATCACTAACTGGACATCCAAAGTGTGATTTGATAAAGTGCGCTCAGTCAATTAAATTGGTAAGACCAATTTACAATAGGAGCTGAGGGCCATATGGCTTATAGCAAAATCAACCAGCCTAAAATATCTGACGTCATTATGGGACAGTTGGAACAGATGATCTTGGAAGGAAGTATCCAACCAGGACAGAAGCTTCCTCCTGAACGCGAACTGGCGTTGCAATTTGAAGTCTCTAGACCTTCATTGCGCGAAGCGATTCAAAAGCTCGAAGCAAAAGGCTTGTTAATGCGTCGTCAAGGCGGCGGAACCTATGTAAAAGAGCAGCTCTGGCAAAGTCTTGCCGACCCAATCGTTGAACTCATGCATTCAGACTCAGAAAGCCAATATGACTTACTGGAGTTTCGTCATGCCACTGAAGGCATGATGGCGTATTTTGCCGCGCTTCGTGGTACTGATGCGGATATGCAAAATATCAAGCGCACCATTTTAGAAGTGGAAGCCGCTAAAAACATCGAAGAGCAAGCTAACGCGATTGTACGTTTCTACCGCGCTGTCGCGGAGGCATCACATAACGTGGCTATGCTACATCTGGTATTAAGTTTATCTCCTGTGCTGCATAAAAACGTGGCACAGAACTTAGAGCTTTTAAGCCGACGCGAAGAAGCCTCTACTATGGCAAACGATCATAGGCGAGCACTGCTAGCCGCTATTGTTCGCCGCGATCCCGAAGCTGCACGCGAAGCCTCCAATGAACACTTAAGTTACATTGAAGAAGTGATGTTGTCTGTTAGGGAAGAAGATAGCCGATTGCAGCGTAGCCTGCGTCGTTTAAAGAGTGGTGTATAGGCTCACTCTATAACGAGTATTAGCCTGTAACCGAACTAAATTTTTAATATTTAAATACACTAATAACCGACGGTGGTTACTTAGGTATTACGTATAGGAAAGGACTGCAAAATGTCTGAACATATGCTAAACGACATAGACCCACTAGAAACTAATGAGTGGTTGTCAGCTCTAGAATCAGTTGTACGCGAAGAAGGCGTTGAACGAGCTCAATACCTACTAGAGCAAGTACTCGATAAGGCCCGTTTAGATGGTGTCGATATGGCGACGGGTATTACCACGAACTACATCAACACGATTCCAACAAGCCAAGAGCCAGCATATCCTGGTAATACAACAATTGAGCGCCGTATTCGCTCAATCATCCGTTGGAACGCCATCATGATCGTCCTGCGTGCATCTAAGAAAGACTTAGATCTTGGTGGACATATGGCGTCTTACCAATCTGCCGCATCGTTTTATGAAATGTGTTTTAACCACTTCTTCCGTGCACCAAATGAAGTGGATGGTGGCGATTTAGTTTATTATCAAGGTCATATCTCTCCAGGTATCTACTCACGTGCATTCTTAGAAGGTCGTTTGACTGAAGAGCAGTTAGATAACTTCCGCCAAGAAGTAGACGGTAAAGGTATTCCTTCATATCCGCATCCAAAGCTAATGCCTGAGTTCTGGCAGTTCCCAACGGTATCTATGGGTCTAGGCCCAATGTCTGCCATTTATCAAGCACGTTTCCTTAAGTACTTAGATGGCCGTGGCTTAAAAGATACTTCAGCTCAGCGTGTATATGCATTCCTTGGTGACGGTGAGATGGATGAGCCGGAATCACGCGGTGCAATTTCTTTCGCTTCACGTGAAAAGTTAGACAACCTATGCTTCCTAATCAACTGCAACTTGCAGCGTCTAGACGGCCCAGTTATGGGTAACGGTAAGATCATTCAAGAGCTTGAAGGTCTATTTAGAGGCGCAGGCTGGAACGTAGTTAAAGTGATCTGGGGTAACAACTGGGATGCACTGATTGCTAAAGATACTACGGGTAAGCTACTGCAGTTAATGAACGAAACTATTGACGGCGACTACCAGACATTTAAGTCAAAAGATGGTGCTTATGTACGTGAGCACTTCTTTGGTAAGTACCCAGAAACCGCAGCGCTAGTATCTGATATGACAGATGCAGAGATCTTCGCGCTTAAGCGTGGTGGTCATGAGCCTTCTAAACTGTTTGCAGCATTTAAGAATGCGCAAGAAACTAAAGGCAAGCCAACTGTCATCTTAGCTAAAACTGTAAAAGGTTATGGCATGGGTGA
Organism: uncultured Shewanella sp.; assembly: GCF_947497935.1. Taxonomy (GTDB): domain Bacteria; phylum Pseudomonadota; class Gammaproteobacteria; order Enterobacterales; family Shewanellaceae; genus Shewanella. The sequence goes on along the minus strand of NZ_CANMIO010000026.1, from coordinate 26,249 downwards.
TGCAGCAGAAGGCAAGAACATTGCTCACGGCGTGAAGAAGATGGACATGACTCACGTACTTCAGTTGCGTAACCGTCTTGGTCTTGGCGATTTACTAAGCGATGAGAAAGTATCTGAACTACCTTACCTAACGCTTGAAGAAGGTTCAGAAGAGTACAAGTACTTACACGCTCGTCGTGATGCGCTTCATGGTTACACGCCACAGCGTCTGCCTAACTTCACAAAAGCGCTAGAGCTTCCTGCTGTTGATGAGTTCAGCTCTTTGCTTGTTGAGCAAAAGCGTGAAATCTCAACCACTATGGCATTTGTTCGTACACTGAACATCTTGCTGAAGAACAAAGGCATTGGTAAGAACATCGTTCCTATTATTGCTGACGAAGCACGTACTTTCGGTATGGAAGGTCTGTTCCGTCAAATCGGTATTTACAACCCGCATGGTCAGGAATACACACCTGAAGATCGCAGTGTTGTGTCTTACTATAAAGAAGCGACTTCTGGTCAAGTATTACAAGAAGGTATCAACGAGCTAGGTGCTATGTCTTCGTGGGTTGCTGCGGCAACGTCATACAGCACTAACGATCTACCGATGATCCCGTTCTACATCTACTACTCAATGTTTGGTTTCCAACGTGTTGGCGACATGGCATGGATGGCGGGTGATCAGCAAGCACGTGGTTTCTTATTAGGTGCTACAGCAGGTCGTACAACGCTAAACGGTGAAGGTCTGCAGCACGAAGATGGTCATAGCCATGTTCAAGCTAACACGATTCCAAACTGTATCTCTTACGACCCAACATTTGCGTATGAGCTAGCGGTAATCATGCAAGACGGTATCCGTCGTATGTATGGCGACCAAGAGAACGTGTTCTACTACTTGACGCTAATGAACGAAAACTACGCGATGCCAGCAATGCCAGAAGGTAGCGAAGAAGGTATTCGTAAAGGTATTTACAAGCTTGAGTCGTACACAGGTAGCAACAAGGTTCAGCTAATGAGCTCGGGTACTATCATGAACGAAGTGCGTAAAGCGGCTCAAATTCTAAGTGAAGAATACGATGTTGCATCTGATGTTTACTCAGTGACTTCATTCAACGAGCTAACTCGTGAAGGTCAAGATGTTGAGCGCTTCAACATGCTGCACCCAGAAGCTGAGCAAAAGACAGCGTACATTACTCAAGTCATGGGTACTGAACCAGCCATTGCTGCAACCGATTACATGAAGAACTATGCTGAACAAGTTCGTGCATTTATGCCTTCTGAATCATTCAAAGTGCTAGGTACTGATGGTTTCGGTCGTTCAGACAGCCGTGAAAACCTACGTCGTCACTTTGAAGTAAATGCTGGCTACGTTGTTGTAGCGGCGCTGAATGAACTCGCTAAACGTGGCGATATTGAAAAGTCAGTGGTTGCTAAAGCCATTGCTAAGTTCAATATCGACGCTGACAAGACAAACCCGCTATACGCGTAAGAGGCAATACAAAATGACAATCGAAATTAATGTACCTGACATTGGTGCCGATGAAGTTGAAGTGACTGAGATCTTGGTTAGCGTAGGCGACAAGGTTGAAGAAGAACAATCACTTATCTCTGTAGAAGGCGATAAAGCGGCGATGGAAGTTCCAGCTTCTGCTGCGGGTATTGTTAAAGAAATTAAAGTGGTAGTGGGTGACAAAGTGTCTACCGATTCATTGATTATGATTTTTGAATCTGAAGGCGCAGCATCTGCTCCTGTAGCTGCAGTTGAGTCAGCACCTGTTGCGGCTCCTGCTGCACCAGCTGCGGCTGAGCTAAAAGAAGTGCATGTGCCGGATATCGGTGATGACGAAGTTGAAGTGACTGAAATTTTAGTCACTGTTGGCGACAGCGTTACTGAAGAGCAATCGCTAATGAGCGTTGAAGGTGACAAGGCTTCTATGGAAGTACCTGCACCATTTGCTGGTGTACTGAAAGAAATCAAAGTGAATGTAGGCGACAAAGTCTCTACTGGTAGCTTGGTAATGGTTTTTGAAGTTACGGGTTCTGCTCCTGCTGCCGCGGCTCCAGCGCCAGTTGCAGCACCTGCTGCAGTGGCATCGGCACCATCAGTGCAAGATGTTAACGTGCCAGACATTGGCGGTGATGAAGTTGAAGTGACTGAAATCATGGTTAGCGTCGGTGATACTGTTACTGAAGAGCAATCGCTTATCAGCGTTGAAGGTGATAAGGCTGCGATGGAAGTACCTGCACCGTTTGCTGGTAAAGTGTTAGAAATTAAAGTGGCTCAAGGCGATAAAGTATCGACTGGTTCTTTGATTATGACATTTGAAGTGGCTGGTAGCGCACCTGTTGCTGCTCCAGTACAGGCGGCTGCTCCAGCTCCTGCTGCACCAGTTGCAACTCCTGTTGCAAGCCAAGCTCCTGCTACTAGCCAAGCAGCGGCGCCTGCAGCGAAAGAAGACTTCGTTGAAAACAGTGCATACGCTCATGCTTCTCCAGTTATCCGCCGTATGGCGCGTGAACTAGGCGTTAACCTAGCTAACGTTAAAGGTACTGGCCGTAAGAATCGCGTAGTTAAAGAAGATGTTCAAAACTACATTAAAGCGGTTATTAAGCAAGTTGAGTCTGGCGCAGTTAAAACTGCAGCTGGTGGCGGTGAGCTAAACCTACTTGCATGGCCAAAAGTGGACTTCAGCAAGTTTGGTGAAACAGAAGTTAAGCCATTATCACGTATTCAGAAGATTTCTGGTGCTAATCTACACCGTAACTGGGTGAAGATCCCACATGTTACCCAGTGGGATGACGCTGATATCACAGAACTAGAAGCTTTCCGTAAGGCGCAAAATGCTGCCGAAGCGAAGAAAGACTCTGGCATGAAGATCACACCGCTGGTGTTCATCATGAAGGCGGTTGCGAAAGCGCTAGAAGCATTCCCAACCTTTAACTCTTCATTGTCAGAAGACGGCGAAAGCTTGATTTTGAAGAAGTACGTTAACGTGGGTATCGCGGTTGATACGCCAAACGGTCTTGTTGTTCCAGTATTTAAAGATGTGAACAAGAAAGGCATTCACGAGCTATCAGACGAGCTGAAAGAAATCTCTAAGAAAGCCCGCGGCGGTAAGTTAACTGCAGCAGATATGCAGGGTGGTTGCTTCACTATCTCAAGCCTAGGTGGTATTGGCGGTACGGCATTTACGCCAATCGTTAATGCTCCTGAAGTCGCTATTCTTGGTGTGTCTAAGTCAGACATGAAGCCAGTTTGGAATGGTAAAGAGTTTGAGCCGCGCTTAATGCTGCCGCTATCACTGTCTTACGATCACCGTGTGATTGATGGCGCCGATGGTGCTCGCTTTATCACGTACTTGAATAACTGCTTGTCAGACATTCGTACCTTAGTGCTTTAAAACAGATAGGCTGCTTAATACAAGCAGCCTATTTTCTAGGTCGCTTATCTGAGTCGCTTACCTAATTCGCTTAATTGGCACTATTAATAAACATCAGCAAGATTAAGCGTTTCTAGGATTGTGATCAGCATCAAACAAAGGTTAAAATGCGGCCACCTTACAAGATTTGGCCACAGTTTATCGTTGAGTCGGTTTTATCGTTAACTCGGTGCCACCAACGACATAAAAAGAATAGAGGAAAACATGAGTAACGAAATTAAAACTCAGGTAGTTGTACTAGGCGCTGGCCCTGCTGGCTATTCAGCTGCATTCCGTGCTGCAGACTTAGGTCTAGATACTGTTATCGTTGAACGTTTCAGCACGTTAGGTGGTGTATGTCTTAACGTCGGTTGTATCCCTTCTAAAGCTTTGCTTCATGTTTCTAAAGTTATCGAAGAAGCAAAAGCGGTTTCAAGCCACGGTGTTGTTTTCGGTGAGCCACAGATTGATCTTGATAAGCTACGTGAATACAAGCAATCAGTAATCGGTCAACTAACTAGCGGTTTAGGCGGCATGTCTAAGATGCGTAAGGTTGACGTGGTTAATGGTCTAGGTAAGTTCACTGGCCCTAACACGCTAGAAGTTCAAGGTGAAGACGGCGTTAAAGTTGTTCATTTCGAGCAAGCAATTATTGCTGCGGGTTCTCGTCCAATTCAGTTGCCATTTATTCCTCATGAAGATCCACGTGTATGGGATTCAACTGATGCGCTAGAGCTTAAAGAAGTGCCTGGCAAACTACTTGTTATGGGTGGCGGTATCATCGGTCTAGAGATGGGTACAGTTTACTCTTCACTAGGTAGTGAGATTGACGTGGTTGAGATGTTCGACCAAGTTATTCCTGCTGCAGACAAAGACGTTGTTCGCGTCTACACCAAGAAGATCAAGAAGAAGTTCAACTTGATGCTTGAAACTAAGGTGACTGCAGTTGAAGCCAAAGAAGATGGTATCTACGTGACAATGGAAGGCAAGAAAGCACCTGCTGAGCCTGTACGTTATGACGCAGTATTAGTTGCTATCGGCCGTATTCCAAACGGTAAAGGTTTAGACGCAGACAAAGCTGGCGTTAATGTTGATGAGCGTGGCTTTATCAATGTCGATAAGCAGATGCGTACTAACGTACCAAACATCTATGCAATTGGTGACATCGTTGGTCAACCAATGCTTGCACACAAAGGTGTGCATGAAGGTCACGTTGCTGCAGAAGTGATTTCTGGTCTTAAGCACTACTTTGACCCTAAAGTTATTCCATCAATTGCGTACACAGACCCAGAAGTCGCTTGGGTTGGTCTAACTGAGAAAGAAGCTAAAGAGCAAGGTGTTGCTTACGAAACTGCGACTTTCCCATGGGCAGCAAGTGGTCGTGCAATCGCATCAGATTGTGCAGATGGTATGACTAAGCTAATTTTCGACAAAGAAACTCACCGCGTTATCGGTGGCGCTATTGTTGGTGTTAATGGCGGCGAGCTACTAGGTGAAATTGGCCTAGCAATTGAAATGGGTTGTGATGCTGAAGATTTAGCACTAACCATTCACGCTCACCCAACACTGCATGAGTCAGTTGGTTTAGCTGCAGAAATTTACGAAGGTTCAATTACTGATTTGCCAAACCCTAAGGCAAAGAAGAAAAAGTAAGCTTTCGCTAATAAAAAAAAGCGCTCATTTGAGCGCTTTTTTTTTAACAGCTCGGAAGAGTACGTTTTAAGTGAACAATGGGTGAATCTGTGTTGGCTAAATGATACATTCTGGTTAACATGAAAAATCCCATAAGCACGTGAGAATAATAATCAAAAAAATCTGGCTTGCCTCCATTCTATTATTGTTAACTTGCACTGTGCCCGCCTTGGCTAGCGGTGTTGTTCAGCGAGTATTTGCAGCAAGCGACGGGCTGATCAGTGCTACAGTGTGGGATATCGCTTTCGATGAGCATGGTTTTACTTGGTTGGCGACAGAGGAGGGGCTGTATCGAGTCAGCAACAATAAAGTTCGCCGAATCGACAAGGTCGGCCTAGACTCCAAAATCAGCGATAGTATTCTTTTTCTCTCGGTTCCTCTTGGCAAGCAGCACATCTTAGTCAGCGGCAAGTACCAAGCTTATCTTTATGACATTTACGCTAATCGATTTGTCGAGTTTGGCAGCCCAGAGTTATTTCCTGAGTACCGTGGTAGTGGCATCGTATCGCAAATACAAGATACAAATGGCGATCGAATCTTTTTGACCTATGATGGTGAGCTGCTTAGATTTAACTATCAAAGCATGACCCTTAAGCGAATAAAGTTTCTCCCCAGTAATCCTGATCACCTTTGGTGGATAATGTTATCTCTGTCTGATAATCGTCTGCTTGTGGGTCAAGAAAAGCATTTAGAAGTTCGCGATATTAATGGTGTTAGATTAGACGTTTTACCATGGAAAAATGAGTGGGGGATGATTAAAAATGTCATCAAGCATTCTAGTGGGCGCATTTGGATCAGCTCGAGCAAAGGGCTATTTGAAGTTGACCAACAAAACCTGTCGATACAAAAAGTCGAACAGCTTGAACACTATATCACCAATATGGCCGAAGATAAGCAAGGCTATCTCTGGCTCTCGACTCGAGCTGGTTTGCTACGATGGTTGCCTGATGCCCAAAAAGGTATGCTCTACGGCAACGAATTAAAGCAAAAGTCCAACATAGATTACACCTATGACATTGCCGTCGATGAGACGGGATTGATTTGGGTGGGTGGCAGCGGTGATGGGGTCGCTATCTTAGCGGTCGACTCCGATTTTATTATTGATAAATTTACCAAAGGGTCTCCCTACGAGCTTAAAGATGAGGTGATCTGGACCATCTATGCTGATGACAAGTATATTTGGCTTGGTACCGATGCTGGCTTGATGCTAGTCGATAAGCACACTCAGAAATCCTACGCGATTAATCCTCAAGGGATAAATCTAAACGACAGCATCTTTAAAATTGATCCGTTAGATAACGAGTATCTATTGTTGTCGACGACCAACGGTTTATCTGTGGTAAATAAAGATACCTTACATAGCCAAAGTTTTGCGACTTGGTCAGGCGGCCGCAGTTCACTTGAATATAAAATGGTTTATAACACCTATTTTGATACTTTCATTGAAGGGCGGATCTGGTTTGCAACTAGTAGCGGACTTTATTATTGGGAAAAAGGATTTCTCGAGCCCAAGCTTATTCGCTTGGGTAGTGCTCTCAATAGTAATATTGCCGTTGAGGTTGTTGCTGTTACTCGAGACAGTGAACAGCGCTTATGGCTCGGTGGCTCGCGTATTTTTGGCTACCTAGACTCTCAAGATACCTTTCATCCAGTATTGGACCCCTTAAGTTTTGCAACAAATGGTGAGTCGAATATTCGATTTATTAAAGAGGTTAACCCAGGGGAACTTTGGCTTGGTTTGGAGTCGCAGGGGTTACTGTCATTCGATGTTCATTCTGGTGCGATTAAAAGTGTGACTGATAACTGGGACGTTAGTTGTGATTCAGTCTACTTTATCGACAATATTGGCGATTACCGGATCGTGGGGTGTCCTCGCTCGTTACTGAGAGAAAATGTGATTGATGGTGAGATCATAGTGATTTCACCACGGGATGGCTTGTTAAGTGATGAGCTAAATGAAGGGGCTTACTTTGTCTCCGAAGAGGGCTTATATCTCGGTACCCCTGATGGCGCGATGTTGGTCGATGTCGAGCTATTAGAAAACAGGATCTCAGATGATTCTATAATGCTAGAGTCGATAGAAATCTATTTTGAAGATCGCACTGAACTGAGTTTGATGCCGAAAAATGACTATCATATTCTACCCGGTGCCCACTTAATCAGTTTTCAGTTAGCTCGCCATGACTACCTCAACGTGAAACCTATGCAGATTAAGTATCGCTTACGTCGAGGCGGGCTAGACGAACAGGTAAACTATATCTTTCTCGATGGAAAATCCCAACTTAATATCTCCGGTTTAGCATCTGGATCTTATGTGCTGGAGATTCTTAGTATGGACAATGAAGTTTGGTCTGAGAATCCATTTTCATACAGTTTCTACGTTGAAAAGTATTGGTGGCAAACTTCTTGGTTTAAAGGCGGCATTTTGCTGTGTCTGTTGCTAACGGGCCTCGGAATTATTTTATACCGTCAGCGCCAAGTGATGGCGTTTAAAGGGGTCAATTCGGCGTTAACCGAAAGTGAGAATCGGCTCAAGCAAGCACTTAGAGGCAGTAACTCTGAGCTATGGGAGTGGCAGCGGGAGAGCGATCTATTTCGTCTAGAAAATACGGGGGGCGTATTATCTGCCGGGCAGTCACAAGTTTACTTGAAGTTAGAGCAGTTCCCCATCCACAAAGAAGATGTCGACGAGGTCATGGCGGCATGGAATGATATGTTGCAGGAGCGCACCGATAAATTCGAAGTCGAGTATCGATACTGGCGCACCGATGGCTGTATGGGCTGGGTTCGTGCGTTAGGCCGCCCAGTCGAAAGGAATGATATTTCAGGGGCTATTGAGCGTGTTGCTGGGATTTATAGTGATATCACCGAGCAGAGAAAACTAAAGGATGATGTTTATCTATTGGCACAAGCCTTTGAAAATACATCAGAAGCAGTACTTATTTTTGATAGCAATGAGACTATTCAAGTGAGCAATAAGGCCGCTGAGGATATTATTAGATTAGATTCTGAAAGTTTGAGCGGCATGGCTTTTTCTGAGGTACTACAGGGCGAAGAGAAAAATACCAGTATTGCTAGCCTACTGCAGCAGGGGGTGAGTTGGGCTGGAGAGTGTTCTGTTTATACGGGTGACGGCCAAAGGTGCGCGGCTTGGCTGAACGTCTCCTCTATTTTGAATACAAGTGGCAATGCTAGCCGTTATGTGGTGGTTTTTTCGGATATCACCGAGCGTAAACGTACTGAAGCTGAACTGCGTCGCCTGGCTAATTTTGATGTATTAACTGGCCTACCTAACCGCTCTTTGTTCTCGAGCAAATTATCTCAGTCAGTGTATCAAGCTGAAAAAGAGGGCGGGAACTTAGCCCTACTGTTTTTGGACTTAGACAGGTTCAAGCATGTGAATGATTCTTACGGTCATAGTATGGGAGATGCCCTGTTAGTTGAAGCATCTAATCGTTTGCAGGCTCTGATTTCAGATGAGAATGTCTTGTGCCGTTTTGGTGGTGATGAGTTTGTCATTTTGCTGCGTGATACCCCGACGATCGATACCGTGAATTACTTGTGCGAGCAGTTACTAGCGAGTATAGAAAAGCCTTTCGTGATCTATGGTCGGGAGTTCTATATCTCAACTAGTATCGGTGTCAGTCTATGGCCGGAAGATGCGAAACAGCCAGAGGTGTTGATTAAAAATGCCGACTTAGCTATGTATCACGCTAAGGAAGAGGGTAAAGGCCACTTTAAGTATTATTCGGAGGAGCGCAATGCTGAATCGCTTTATCATTTAGCATTAGAAGCGGATCTACGTAAGGCAATAGAGCGAAATGAGCTCGAGCTGCACTTTCAGCCTCAAATAGATATTTTGCAAAATGATAAACTCGTTGGGGTGGAAGCACTATTACGCTGGAATCACCCCAAAGAAGGTTTTATTCGCACAGATATCTTTATTAAGGTGGCAGAGGCATGTGGCCTGATTGTCGAAATTGATCGTTGGGTCATGCGTGAGGCTTGTCTTTATGGAGCGCGTTGGGCTCAGGAGTTGACCGAACCGATTAAGGTTTCGGTTAACATCTCTGCTCTGCACTTTCGTCTCCCTGACTTTATTAGCGGCGTTCAGCAGATCACGGCTGAGACAGGTATGCCACACTCTGCGCTCTCTTTAGAGATCACTGAAGGGGTGTTGATGAAAGAGCTTAAGGTGGCCAAGCAACACCTTAAAGCGCTTAAAACCATAGGGATCGATGTGGCGATCGATGATTTCGGTACAGGTTACTCGTCACTGGCATACTTAAGGCATTTCGAAGTTAACACCCTTAAAATAGATCGCTCCTTCCTTATCGATATCGCAACCAATAAGGCCGATCAGGCGATAGCGAGCAGCATCATTGAGCTGGCGAGAAACTTGAAGTTAGATGTCGTTGCGGAGGGCGTGGAAACCCATGAGCAGCTTGAGCATGTTTTCAGTCGAGGTTGCTATGTTATTCAGGGGTACTACTTCGCCAAACCTATGCCATTAGGCGAAATTGAAACTTATATGGGGTTAAATCAAGGCTTAAATAACGGCATAACCATAGAAGTTTAGCCCCAAATAGCCTGTCGGCAGTGCTATTTCTTGCGCATCGCCACTAAATAAAATACGTTAAGACATCAGTAGAAGAGTTAAATAAGTCATTATGATTAATAGAATTATTATTCTTTGTCTAGCACTGGCTAGTTCGCAAGTTTCGTTTGCAGAAGAGCGTCCTAAAATCGGCTTGGTCTTGAGTGGTGGCGGTGCCAAAGGTGCGGCCCATATCGGCGTGCTTAAGGTGCTGGAAGAGAAAAAAATCCCCATCGATTATATTGCTGGAACCAGTATCGGTGCCTATGTGGGGGGGATGTATGCGCTTGGCTATAGTGCGGCAGAGATTGAAGCTATCATGATGAATACCGATTGGAGTCAAGGCTATTCTGACACCATTCCTAGGGAGTCTTTAAGCTACCGAGATAAAGAGACTCGGGATCAGTTTAATATTCCAATCAATGTAGGTTACAGCGATGAGCAAGTTAAAATGCCTGCGGGCTTGTTACGCGGGCAAACGATGTCACAGCTACTTCGCAGTTCAACGGACTTAGTGCACCAATTTGGTGACTTTGATGATCTTTCCATTCCATATCGAGCAGTCGCTACAAATTTAGTAACCAGTGAGCCTGTGGTGCTGAGTTCTGGCAGCGTCGTTGCGGCTATGCAGGCTTCTGCGTCTGTGCCTGGTGCCCTGCAACCTGCGGTTATCGACGGCAAGTTGCTGGTAGATGGGGGGATTGCGAACAATATGCCTGTCGATGTGGTTAAGGCGATGGGGGCCGATATTGTTATCGCAGTTGATATCGGTTCACCATTGGTGAGTAAAGATGAGCTTAACAGCACTATTGCAGTGTTGAATCAATTGTCCACAATTCTAACGAACGCCAGCTCCGAGAGGCAGAAAGCCCTACTAAGCGATCATGATATCTTGATCCGCCCAAATATTGGTGAGTTAAGCACCACTGACTTTAGCATTATGCCTATTGCGTTGCCGTTAGGAGAAATCGCTGCACGGGAGCAGAGCGATAAACTTGAGCAATACAGTGAAAATAGTAACGATTACAAACAGTATTTGGCTCACAAAAAAGATAAGAGTAAGCAATGGCTAGCCGAGATCGATAGGCCGTTAATTAAAGTGATTTATAACAATGACTCTAAGGTCAGTGAAAAGCTACTGGCTGACAATCTAGATCTGAATGTCGGTGACCATGTCACTGCAGAAGACTTAGAGGCAGGTTTAGATAGAGTTTTTGCATTGGATAAGTTTGAGCGAGTCGATGCAGAGTTTACCGACACCGATGAGGGACGGGTATTGACCGTCACGACTAAGACTAAATCTTGGGGGCCGAATTATTTTCAGCTCGGCTTTAGTTGGGAAGATGATTTTAGTCTAGATTCAGTCATCTCTCTTGATATGGCTTATACCATGACCGAGCTTACCGAAAATGGTGGTGAGTGGCGTAATGAGTTGTCACTTGGTTTCGATAAGTTATTAGCATCAGAGTTTTATCAGCCGTTGGCAAAAGATCAGTCTTTTTTCAGTCGTGCTAGAGTCGAGTATGAACTTAAAGATTGGAGCTTCTTTGAAAATAATAATCGGGTGCTAGAGCTGAAGCAGACGGCTTACCGTACCGAGGTAGGTATAGGTGCAAATTACACGAAAAATGGCATGATCGAAATCGGTATGCTGGGGGAAAAAGGCGATCTTGAAAATGACCTCTGGGGCTTAGGGAAGGTCGACTACTCTGGTTATGGTGGCTACTTCAAGTTTGCTTATGATGACTTAAACAGTATCAATTTCCCGACCTCTGGTAATCGATTTACCTTTAATGTGTATATGAGAAAAGAGAGCTATGACCTAGATGGTGTCGGCGACTCTTCTGATTTTTCAATGCAGTACGAAGCCGATTGGCGTGGCGCTGTTGGTGTGGGTAATCATGCCTTCGTGGGGATAGCGTCACTAGCAACTGTCGATAAAGACGGTGCATTTACCGTTAACGTATCCGAGCTTGGCGGCTTCTTAAATTTGTCGGGTTATCACAAGAATTCCCTTTATGGTTCACATAAAATATTTGGTGCCTTTGTCTATCAGTATGATTTAGGCCGTGATGTGCTAGGAATGACTGAATATCCACTGTATCTCGGCACGAGTATCGAAGCTGGTAATGTGTGGAGCCAAAAAGACAGTGTATCGCTAGATGATCTGATCTATGCCGGAAGCTTATACTTAGGCATTGATACCAGTGTCGGTCCCGCAGCATTCGGTTTCGGTGCATCTGATGATGGCGAGAAAACGGTATTTCTGTTTATTGGTAAGAACTGGTAAAGCTAGTTTACAAGATAGAGTATGAGATAAGGCCCATCATTTGATGGGCCTTTTTTTGCCGCTAGTACAGGGCGTGAAATCGCTCTAACTATGGCTCGACAAGAAGTCAGCTAGCGCCTCTAGACTGTCTAATTGCTGGTGGGCGATGATCCATTTATCGAGCTTGGCTTGCTTAGCTTCCGGGATCGCGATGGTCTGCATATTCGCGGCGCGGGCAGAGACTAATCCATTAAATGAATCTTCAATGGCTAAACAATTTATGGGATCAATATTGAGCGCCTGCGCACAATTTAAATAGACTTCGGGGTGGGGTTTGCCATAGGTTAAATATTCAGCTGATTCGATCGCTTGAAAATATGTGGCTATCTGTAACTTGTTTAAAACAGCATTAATAATATCGCTCGAAGAGGAGGTGGCTAGACCGACTTTTAGCCCTCGTTCTCTGCAGGCTTCAAGCGCAGATAATACGCCTATCATCGGTTCACCGTTAGCGGAAATATGGCTGACAACTTGAGCGACAATGGCTTGAGCCGTTCGTTGGTTATCATAGTTTTCCCACGGATAGCGGCTATACCAGAAGGCCACAACCTGATCGATTCTGAGTCCTGTCGTTTGCAGCATATCTTCCATCGAGACGTTTAAACCTAACTCGCTTAACACCTTAAATTCGGCTATTTGCCAGACAGGCTCTGAGTCGATCAATATACCGTCCATGTCGAAAATAACGGCTTTTAGCTCTGGTGTACTCATAAGTATCCAATTATGTTCATTATAACTTTGGTGAATATTAGCTGTTTAAATGGTCGTTTTTGCGAATAATACGGCAATGATAACACTAAATCTTACAGGATTTTATCCTATAAATAGTCGGCAGTTTCTGGATGGAGTCTTAGGTAAAACTATGATTTATATAATTTAGATCAAGTTTTTACACTATGGTCTAGTTTTCTTTTTATGCGATTAGATTTACTGTATAGCCCGAGATGTCGATTGGGTGTTGTTTTACTTTTGCTGAAGTGTGATCGGATTCATACTTTTGTAAAGCTGTAGTATAATAGCGCTCGAATGAAGGGTCGAGCCTGCCGAGCTGTCAGTTTCAATTTGAAGACGAGCAGTTTCGCTGTTATATCAATCTTAGATTGGTATTGAACGCCAAACAAAGAGGAATGTTGCCGTGCTAGAAGCATATCGTAAACACGTCGCAGAACGTGCTTCAGAGGGCGTAGTCCCTAAGCCATTAGATGCCCAACAAGTGGCACAGCTAGTCGAATTGGTAAAGAATCCACCTGCAGGTGAAGAAGCGTTTATTCTTGATCTGCTTGAAAACCGTATCCCACCAGGTGTTGATGAAGCCGCATACGTTAAAGCAGGCTTTTTAGATGCTATCGCAAAAGGCGAAGTATCATCTTCTATCTTATCGTCAGATCGTGCAATCGAGCTGCTTGGCACCATGCAGGGCGGTTACAATATTGAGCCATTGATTGCTCAATTAGATAATGACGCACAAGCACCGCTTGCAGTGAAAGCACTGTCTCATACTCTGCTTATGTTCGATGCGTACCATGACGTTGTTGAAAAAATGCAAGCGGGTAATGAGTTCGCTAAGCAAGTGGTCCACTCTTGGGCAGATGCCGAGTGGTTCCTGTCTCGTCCAAAGCTTGCTGAGAAAATCTCGCTAACCGTATTTAAAGTATCGGGTGAGACTAACACCGATGACCTATCTCCAGCACCAGATGCATGGTCACGTCCAGACATTCCATTGCACGCACTTGCTATGCTGAAGAATGCTCGTGAAGGTATCGTTCCTGATCAAGCTGGCGAAGTCGGTCCAATCAAAGAGATTGAGTCGTTAAAAACTAAAGGTTTCCCACTGGTGTATGTGGGTGACGTTGTCGGTACAGGTTCTTCACGTAAGTCAGCAACTAACTCGGTACTATGGTTCATGGGAGATGATATCCCTAATGTACCTAACAAGCGTGCGGGTGGTTTCTGTCTTGGTGGCAAGATCGCACCTATCTTCTTCAACACTATGGAAGATGCGGGCGCACTGCCAATCGAACTAGATGTGAGCAAGATGGAGATGGGCGATGTTATCGACATCTATCCATACGAAGGCATCGTTAAGCGTCATGACACAGATGAAGTGATTTCACAGTTCTCGCTAAAGACTGATGTGTTGATGGACGAAGTTCGTGCTGGTGGCCGTATTCCATTAATCATCGGTCGTGGCCTAACAGATCGTGCTCGTGAAACATTAGGTCTTGAAGCATCTGCTGAGTTTGTTCGCCCACAAGATGTCGCTGACACTGGTAAGGGCTATACCCTTGCACAGAAGATGGTCGGTAAGGCATGTGGCGTGACAGGTATTCGTCCAGGCCAATACTGTGAGCCTAAGATGACTTCAGTTGGTTCGCAAGATACTACAGGCCCTATGACTCGTGATGAGCTAAAAGATCTAGCATGTCTTGGTTTCAGTGCCGATCTGACTATGCAGTCTTTCTGTCACACTGCGGCTTATCCAAAGCCAGTTGACGTAAATACTCATCATACACTACCTGATTTCATCATGAACCGTGGTGGTGTTGCACTTCGTCCTGGAGACGGTGTTATTCACTCTTGGTTAAACCGTATGCTACTACCTGATACCGTTGGTACGGGTGGTGACTCTCATACGCGTTTCCCAATTGGTATCTCATTCCCAGCAGGTTCTGGTCTTGTGGCATTTGCTGCTGCAACGGGTGTCATGCCTCTTGATATGCCTGAGTCAATCTTGGTTCGCTTTAAAGGTGAAATGCAGCCAGGGATCACGCTACGTGACTTGGTACATGCTATCCCGCACAAAGCGATTGAAATGGGTCTGTTGACTGTAGAGAAGAAAGGTAAAATCAACGCTTTCTCTGGTCGCGTACTTGAGATTGAAGGTCTTGAGCAGCTTAAAGTTGAGCAAGCATTTGAGCTTTCTGATGCATCAGCTGAGCGTAGCGCCGCAGGTTGTACTATTAAGCTTGATAAAGAGCCTATCATCGAATACCTAAACTCAAACATTGTCATGCTTAAGTGGATGATTAGTGAGGGTTACGGCGATCGCCGTACTATCGAGCGTCGTATTACAGCGATGCAAGAGTGGTTAGCTAATCCAGAGCTTATGGAAGCGGATAGCGATGCAGAATACGCAGAAGTGATTGAAATTGATCTAAACGACATCAAAGAACCAATTCTCTGTGCTCCAAACGACCCTGATGATGCGATTCTACTTTCATCTGTAGTTAACACTAAGATTGACGAAGTGTTCGTTGGCTCTTGTATGACTAACATTGGTCACTTCCGTGCGACAGGTAAGATGCTAGATAAGTTCGCATCGACATTACCGACACGCTTGTGGATTGCGCCGCCGACTAAGATGGATCGCGACCAACTTACTGAAGAAGGCTACTATGCAATCTTCGGCCGTGTTGGTGCACGTATCGAGATTCCTGGTTGTTCACTGTGTATGGGTAACCAGGCACGTGTAGCAGAAGGTGCGACGGTAGTTTCTACCTCTACGCGTAACTTCCCTAACCGTCTAGGTACTGGTGCCAATGTTTATTTGGCTTCTGCTGAACTAGCGGCGGTTGCTGCGCTTCTTGGTCGCCTACCATCAGCCGATGAGTATCAGACATACGCGAAGGAGTTAGATGCAACGGCAGCTGACACTTATCGTTACCTGAACTTCGACCAAATCGCTTCATACACAGCAAAAGCTGATGAAGTAATTTTTCAATCAGCAGTTTAATACCAATTAGTATAAAGATTTGGTCGCTCAGCGAGAGTTTAGCGGCACTGAGACAAGGCAACGAGTGCAGAGCATAGTTATTCTACGTTTAAGCTTGTTAACGAAGTATCAGAGCCGCTAAAACTCGCCATTCTGGAGCGTTTTTGGCTGCCTACTTCTGCGTTGAATAACTTCACAAGGGAGCAACCATTCCTTCAGTTATTCGCCTTGAATTAGTTTGCCAAAAACGCTCTGAGTAGATCAACTTCTTATACCGATTGGTATAAGCTAGATTGAAGCACTAAAAAGGCCAGCTAATCAGCTGGCCTTTTTATTAATTCATTTTTAAGTTCCGCTAGAACCTAGAACCTAGAACCTAGAACCTAGAACCTAGAACCTAGAACCTAGAACCTAGAACCTAGAACCTAGAACCGAGAACCGAGAACCTAGAACCGAGAATCTAGAACCGAGAATCTAGAACCGAGAACCTGCTAGTACTCAAGCCTAGAACCTTTAAGAATGCTTGTTATGAAGCACTTCTAGCAGCTTATCTTCCAGCTCAAAACGTGTTTCCATAGCATGACCGAGAGATGACAAGTCTTTATCTAAATGAAATAACACCTGCTCGTCTTCGGCTTCAGTATATTTGTCATTAAAGTCTAGGGCGGTATCAGTAGTCTCACTGATTTGCGGTACCAGTTGCTGAGCGAGTTCTTGGCTTGAGGCACCATGCTTTTCGCAGGCGGTTACCACTTGGTTATAGATCTCAAAATGGCCTTCAGACACATAGTCCATTAGTTGGTCACAAAACTGTTTGACTGAGTCAAAGGCGGGTAGTGATTTGTCTGTTTCCTCATACGGCGGGATCCCAGCAATCTGGCAATAGTTAATAAGCAAGTTGCGCCGATTATTTAACCATTGATCTATAAGAGTATTTGAGCCGCCCCATTTTTGTTCGGCTTTCTCTAACTTTCTTAGCATGATCTTCCCCGTTAAGAATCCTTCTCTGTACTTCTAATGTAGGGGAAAAATGTAGTTTTGATCAACCATTTTTGGCCGATTTATGAGGAAATGCTAAATGGACATACCAGAGCAAGAGTTGTAAACAAACTGCTATAAAATAAAATGCCCAGCGATAGAAAGCTATCGCTGGGCGAGTAAAGTTTGTAGCGGGCTCGATGCGACGAGCTTCTTGATTGTTCTTGCTAGCGCAGACTTTTTATACCAAAGCTAACAACGAGGTGCAACTTTTTTCTGTAACATTGAGAGTCATACAGCTTAGGTTAAGCTCGCTTATGAACCTATTTCACGTTTTTAGTGAAAGCTGTGAACTGCGCTTAGTAGCCTGAAATTCTCGTAGTGAAACAAGCTAATAATGTTAACTACCTCAGAATTGGCGGAATTTGTCGCGTTACTTGTCACATTATTTTACCTATGGAGGTTACTTTATTAACGTAAATGCTAAACTACTGCCCCAAGCGGATATCACTATAAGTTTAGGAATCAAGCCAAATGGCAGAATTAAAGAATGATCGTTATTTACGTGCGTTATTAAAACAGCCTGTCGATAGAACTCCTGTCTGGATGATGCGTCAAGCTGGCCGTTATCTTCCAGAATATAAAGCAACCCGCGCAGAAGCTGGCGACTTCATGTCTCTTTGTAAGAACCAAGATTTAGCTTGTGAAGTTACCTTACAGCCACTACGTCGTTACGACTTAGACGCAGCTATCTTGTTCTCAGACATTCTTACTGTTCCTGATGCAATGGGTTTAGGTCTGTACTTTGAAGCTGGTGAAGGTCCACGTTTCGAACGTCCAACAGATACAATCGATTCAATTAAGAAGCTTTGCATCCCAGATCCTGAAGATGAGCTTGGTTATGTAATGCGTGCGGTAAGCACCATTCGTCGTGAGCTTAAAGGTGAAGTGCCATTAATCGGTTTCTCTGGTTCACCTTGGACACTAGCGACTTACATGGTTGAGGGTGGTTCTAGCAAGGCATTCGAAAAGATTAAGAAGATGGCTTATGAAGAGCCAGCTACTTTGCACATGCTGCTAGATAAGCTCGCTGACTCAGTGACCCTATACCTGAACGCTCAGGTTGCTAACGGTGCACAGTCTCTGATGATTTTCGATTCATGGGGTGGCGCGCTTTCTCACCACGCATACCGTGAGTTCTCATTACGTTACATGCAGAAAATCGTTGATGGCCTAACTCGCCATGCAGACGGTCGCCAAGTACCAGTTACTCTGTTCACTAAAGGTGGCGGACTATGGCTTGAGTCTATGGCTGAAACTGGTTGTGACGCACTAGGTCTAGACTGGACTGTTGATATCGGTGATGCACGTCGCCGTGTAGGTCATAAAGTTGCGCTACAAGGCAACATGGACCCATCAGTACTTTACGGTACACCAGAGCGAATTCACCAAGAAGTGGATCAAATTCTTTCTTCTTACGGTGAAGGAACGGGTCACGTATTTAACTTGGGCCATGGTATTCACCAGCACGTTGATCCAGAGCGCGCTGGCTCATTCATTAACTCTGTACATGAGTTATCGGCTAAGTACCACAAGTAATTAGCTCGCTTAACAGCGAATGATTGACCATCGGTTGGTATAAATAAGGGCTCAGTTTACTGGGCCTTTATTGTTTCTGCTTTACTTAATATTTCCCTTTATTGAACACTAATCAGTATAAAGAATTGATCGCTCAGGGAGAGTTTAGTGCTTAGTCTTACGGGCTGACTGAATGTAACCCTGAGCAA
Source organism: uncultured Shewanella sp. (assembly GCF_947497935.1). GTDB lineage: Bacteria > Pseudomonadota > Gammaproteobacteria > Enterobacterales > Shewanellaceae > Shewanella. Next base: position 7,756 of record NZ_CANMIO010000026.1, on the reverse strand, counting down.
ATTTGATTGGCCAGTTGACGATTATTTTCAATAAAAGATGAGATTAAATATCGATTATGAGTTGGTTGATGTTTTTATCAACGACCGTTACACATCGCGGTGTTAACTGTGGTGGAAATGGGGTAATTTGCTCACACAAACCAAGTAGTAGCCAGAGTGACTGGCGGGTTTTGAATTAGAGAAGTTGTCCTTAGATGCAAATTGGCAAGAAAGTTGTCTTAGTAATATTTGGGATCTGTATCCCCCTCATAGCCGCAGCCTGCTTAGCAGGAGTGACTTGGTTACACAGCGAAGTTGACGCTATACGTAGTTTTGTTATTGAGAAAGAACTGGAGAGTATTCAGTCTCAAGTAAACCGTGACCTCGAACGTTTTCAGCTTCAGCTTGATAATTTTCCCAAAAATAATCAAGAAGGAACCCCCAGCTCAGTATTAGCTGAAACTGCATTATTTGGCGGCACTCATGTGCTGCAAATTAAAGGTGGTCAACTCGAACCTATCAATAAACAACAATCTATGGTGCCGCAGTTGCCCATAGCGTTACTTGCAAGTGAGCAGGCAAAGGTTGGGGTATACTTTGACAAGGTATCGGCCTTAGGTTATTTCATCAGTATTCAGGCTAAGGTTGCCGAGCCTGAACGGTTAGTGAGTATGAGCCGGCTCACAGATGATTATCTTGCGACCTTAGGTTTTGTCGATTTTGCTACCCAGATAAAAGTTGCAGCTGGAAGTGCGAAGCCAGGACTCGTGTTAACAGGCGATACTGTAACCGCTCAATTAGCTATTCCTGCGCTGTTTAATCAAGAGCAGGCGCACCTCTCTATTGCGTTCTCCAATCAATTCTTCTCGCGCATGGCGTGGCAATACAGCTTACTAACGCTAGGCGGGTTGGGGCTAGTGATTGCATTACAGTTAGTGGTATTTATCTGGCTAAGAAATGCAGTGTTTAGGCCTTTGAATCGACTTTCCGAGCAAGTAGGGAGCTTAGATCTTAGCTTAAAAGGCCGTCCCTACATCAGCGGAGCTGACCTAAACAGAACTGGAACAAATGAGTTTGGCCGGGTCACTAAGAGTATTAATCACCTACTAGAGAACCTTTATCGACAGGAGAATCAATCTCAAGTCACCTTGGGATCTATTGCAGAAGCGGTGATCTTGACTGACATGGATTGTGGAGTGAGTTATATCAACCCCTATGCTGAGCGCCTATTGAAGCTGGGCAACGCAGAAGCGCAAGGTAAGAAGATTCATGAGCTATTACCGGGTAACCAAAATTTAAGCGATAAGGTTAACGCCTTTATGCATAGCGAATCGCAAAATGTTGATTCCATACTCTTGCGTCTTAATTACGACACGCCCAAGTTAATGAGTGGCAGTTTGGCCCACTTCTCTAACCACGCAGGGGAGATCATTGGTGTTGTGCTGGTATTAAAAGACTCGACTCAAGAAGCCTTGTTAAAACGCCAACTGCAGCGGCAAACCTACTTAGATCCCGTTACAGGCCTACTGAAAAGGGCTACTTTTGAAGAGCGATTTGTTGAGTATGCTCAATCATCCCAATCTTTAGCGGTAGTGTATCTAGATCTCGAGCAGTTCAAACTTATCAATGACTCCAGTGGCCACACTATAGGCGATAAGATGCTTAACAAGGTGGCCAGAGCGATTGAATCTTGCTTATCGGATAATATGCTATTGGGCCGTATAGGAGGCGATGAATTTGGTTTGATCATTAAAGATAGCTCTGCCCTAGCCGTTGCTAAGTTACTTAAGAAGATCATTGCTGGTGTGGGCAGCCAAACGGTAACGCATAACGACACTTGCTATCGTGTTGGTGTAAGCGTTGGGGTAGCATTATCACGCTTTAATAAAGACACTGATCTACTCGGGCTACTCAAAGATGCCGACATTGCCTGTCATGCAGCCAAGCGTAAAGGCAGTAATCAGGTGCACTTCTATGATGGCCGCGATATCGATTTAAGCTATCAACGCAATGCGCCCAAGTGGGCTGTTAGAATTGTGCAGGCGATTGAGCACAATGAGCTAATTCTTTACTATCAAAAGATAAAGTGTCTTTCTTCTCATAGCCATAGGCAGCGACTTGAAATCTTGCTTAGGATCCAAGAACCAGGAGGTCGAATTTTGCCTCCGGCACAGTTTATTGCGGCAGCTGAGCGTTTTAAACTTATCGTTGATGTCGATAAAGAGGTCATTAGAAAGACCTTCCTATGGCTGTCTTTAAATGAGGAACTGTGGGATGACCATTGCCTATCGATTAATTTATCGGGTAATAGTCTTGGCGCAGAGGGCATGGTCGACTTTATCTTGAACCAACAAAAGCGCTTTGGTGTGCCAAGTAACTGTATCTGCTTTGAGATCACCGAAACCAGTGCCATTCAGAATCGCAGTCGGGCGATGAAGATGCTATTAGACTTACGAAAACGCGGCTTTGCCTTTGCATTGGATGACTTTGGTAGCGGGTTCGCATCTTATGGTTATCTCAAAGAGATGCCGGTCGATTACGTCAAGATTGATGGCTGTTTCGTTAAGAATTTAGTGCATAATGCCAAAGACTACGCCATCGTTAAATCGGTCAACGATGTCTGCCGGGTAATGGGCATTGAGACTGTGGCTGAGTTTGTCGAAAACCAAGAGATTATCGACAAACTCGAGGTGATTGGTATTAACTATGCTCAGGGCTACGGTATTGGCAGACCACAGCCTTTAGACTCCTATCAAAGCGTCTCGACTCCAGAGAAACAGATGGCCTAACTTTTATCGCTCTCGTGCTTATTAAGGAGCTATTTGCGATCTTGATTGTTATGTGTGAGCTTTAGAGGCTAAACATAGTAACGATTTTCGATAGTTAGGCCATATATGCAAACCTTTAAAGACAAAGTGATTATCATTACCGGTGCATCCGAAGGTATAGGGCGAGCTTTAGCGCTGGCGCTTGCTCCACATGGATGCAAGCTAGTGATCAGTGCTCGTAACCTTGAACGACTGGAATCTTTAGCTAAAGAGTTGGCAGAACTTGGCGGTACTCCCTTGGTTCATGTTGCCGATGTCTCTAAGCAAACCGAGTGTGAAGGCTTAGTTCAGGCCTGCGTGAGTCAATTTGGAAAGTTAGATATCTTGGTTAACAATGCTGGCATGACCATGTGGTCGCGTTTCGATGAGCTTGAAGACTTAAGTGTTTTATCGCAGATCATGCAGGTGAACTATCTAGGCCCAGTCTATCTTACTCATGCCGCCATTCCTCATCTTAAACAAACCCAAGGTCAAATTGTTGCCGTTGCTTCCATCACTGGCATGACTGGCGTACCCGCACGTTCGGGATATGCCGCCTCTAAGCATGCGGTAATAGGCTTCTTTGACTCGCTGCGTATCGAACTCAGTGATAACAATGTGGCGGTAACTGTGATTTGCCCTGACTTCGTGGTCACTCAGACCCATAAGCGTGCATTAGATGCTCAAGGCAAGCCACTAGGGGAGACGCCAATGCAGGAAAGTAAGATCATGACGGCAGAGGCTTGTGCGCAGATGATGCTGCCCGCTATCGCAAGCAGAAAGCGGCTACTCATTACCTCATTAAGAGGGCGGATTGGCCGCTTCTTTAAAATTATCGCCCCGGGGCTGATTGATAAAATAGCCCGCAGAGCAATAGCGACAGGCCGTTAATTCAATTTCGACTAACAGCTTTGAGGCTACTTATTGAGATGTTTTACAATAGTTTCAGCGGCTTCAGCTTTGGTTGCTTTGTCTGCCGTTGGTTCAATATGTGCAGTTGCGTTATGCCCCGTCATATCTTCTGCGATATGCAACCAGTCAGGGTGCCAGTAAAAAGATGAGCCAGCGAGTGTGTCCCAGTTATGCACGCCTGATGTTTCGCCTTGATAGATAAGATCGCTTACTGAATATTTCATAGTTAATCCCCGATAAAAAGTTTAAATATTTGAAATGTGTTAGCGCATATCACTCACTTAGATATGTATGAGCTTAATTGCTGATGTGCCTAGAATGCGCTTCCAAATTACGAATTTGTGCTACTTAGATCACAAAAATATTGATTGCTTGGTGTTAGCAAATATATTGGTGTGGGTTGAAACAACTAGGATAGACAATAAAAGCCCGGTATAAACCGGGCTTATCTATGAACTAATTGTTGGTTAAATCAAGGTTGATTAGCCACCAAGTTTGTGACTGAATATCGCCAAACTCGACAACACCACCGCTGCGATAAGGCTTAGCAAAGTGCACCAGTACGATAGCATCGCGAGTCTGGTATCTTCCTGGCTCAGTAAACCATGCGTTAAAAGGGTCATTTGGGTTGAGACTTACAGTCACCTCTGAGCTTACGGGTTGAGTGAGGCCTGGACAGGTATAGATACTATTGGAAGTAATGGGATAACCGATTTGGCTTCCATCGCCGCAATGACTGGTTTTTTGTAGTCTTAAGGTCACAAGTGTACAGTCATTATTGTCGATAGGTGCCTTGCACACTTGGACTATCATTGTTGAGTAACCGCTACTCTGTTCGTCAGCGCTGTGATTTGTTAATTCGCCTCTGCCACCAAAAGCAGAGAAATAAGAAACCTCATTGGCAGGGATAGAAATCGGCGAGACTATTTGCTTATCCATGCCATCAAAGTTGATGATCGCTTCTTCACCTAGCCCAGCTTCCGCTTTTGAGATAAACAGTTTATAGCTGGCTGATCCAGCATGGTAATTCTGTCCGCCATCATCAGTGATAATGACTCCAAAGTAGTCATTTTCTTCTTCTTTAGGATAGGTGTGTACCGTGACCTCTCCGTTAGAAGCTAATTCGGCAAACTCGGGGGCGACAACTGATTCAAACTTAAAGCTCAATTTACCCAATTGGTTCGTTGCAGTAGGAGATTTAATGATACGGTCTGGATAAAAAACTGAGTGCAAGATATTACTTTCTAACTCGAGGCCTGGGTGCTTTGCTTTTTCAATGTTTACATTGAACTGGCGCGTAGTACGCTCGAAGTTTCGGCTTTGCTCAATAACGCTGACCTTGGCAAGGCCTGCTCCATTAATAGAAAGTAAGCCACTTGTTGGATCTATACTGACAATGTGGCTGTTATTGCTGGCGCTATAATAGCTTATTTCACTGTCAACACCCTGCTCTGATAACGTTGGAGCAGAGAGCGTTTTGCCGATGTCAAATGTTGTACTTATTAAAGAAGTTGAAAGGGTGAGTTCTGTGTTTTCTGGGGCTTTATCAATGAGTACATTGAATTCGGCCTTCTGAGGAACATGACCAGCATCCCCTAGGTCTGTAACAATGAAAGTAGCGGCACCAGCATTATGAATTGTGAAGGTTCGTGCGGCCTCATCTATCGAAACAACGTCACTTTGTCCGTGCTTTAGCTGCCATTCCAGTTGACCTATACTGCCTGAAATCGGTATGTCTAATGTTCTTTCTGCTGAATATGGAACACGGACTGATGTAATCTTTAGAGTGCCATATAGAGGAGATACATCGACATAAAACCGTTCAGTAACGCTATGGTAAAATTCATCCCCTGAATCGATAGCGGTTATCCAACCTCGGCCTGCACCCGCTATGGTAATAATGCCAGTATCAGGGTCTTGAGCAAAAACACCATCACCTCCATTATCGATGCTATAGCTCATACTGCCTTTGTTATTTAACACCTGAGGGATAAAAACGCCATTTTCTGCGTAGTCGACTTGTGTGTTGGCTAGCATAAGATCGCTATTGGTTTGCTTGTCGATCGTGACATAGAAGCTGTGCTGTTGGCTAGACCAGAACTCTCCACCATTATCAGTGACAATAATTTCAACCTTTCCAGGCTTTAATACTGTCATTACGCCAGTACTAGCATCAATAGTGACAACATCTGTTGGACTGTTATCCGCTAAAGCGAAATCTAATTGGCCATGGTCGCCGATGACTTGCGCTTGAATGCTTTGATTGTCTTGGTAGCGCGTGTGGATATCTAAACCAGCGAGAGTATCTGTGCTGATACGTGTGACTTCGACATCAATAGAGAGGCTTTCAGCTAGGTAGTTTTTGTCACCCGAGTCACTAATGGTCACTTGTGTTTTGCCTACTGCAACAAAATCGAAAATACCTTTTTCAGCATCAATGATATTGATGACATCAGGCTTAGCTGTTGCTGATACAGCAAAGGATAACTGACCCTTAGCGCCAGTCACCTTAATTGATTTTTGAATGTCTGCACTAAAAGGGGAGGTGATATCTGCAGCTTGTAGTTCAAGGTTTTTAGCTTTGTTGATTTGTACTTTAAAGCGTTGAGGTGTTACTGGCTCATGGTGATTTGGAGCATCCTGTAAAACTTCAATTTCGGTATTGCCCGCGCCAATGACTAGCATTTCGCCATTGAGTTCGTTTATCTGTACGACATCGGTATTGGCTCCCTCGGCTAATGCATAGTTGATACTGGTTGTTGGTGTCCCATCGAATACAGGTAGTAGCTTAGCGCCGAGTAAGAATGGTTTATCAATAACATCGGCAAAGCGAGCAAACTCAGTTTGGGCTGTTTCTACGTGAATATTGAATTTTTGAGTGTCTTCTTGGTAGTTGCGACCGCCGTTATCGGTAACATTGACTGAGACATTACCACTTCCCCAGATAAGAAATTCTCCAGCAGGTTCAATAAGCACCACCTGATCGCTTTGATCTACGCCAAGTTCATATGTTAGCTCGCCAATAGCTCCGTTCACACTAGCTTGATGGCGTGCACCTTCTTGATAAAGAAGGCTGAGATCATTGGTTACGAGAGGAGGGCGTGGGGCTTTTTCGATAGTGACCTTGAAGCGGGTACTCGCTGCGAGGTATTGTTCATTACCAGTATCTGTAGCGATTAACTCAGTTGTGCCAGCATTGAGTATTATGAGGTCGCCTTTGTCTGATGAGATCTGTAAAACATCATCAGCAGCGTTATCAGCGAGTTGGTAACTGATCGTTCCTAGTTTCCCTTCAATACTTGGCGTGATCCTAGCTTGCAGTGCAAACGTTTGTTTGACATCAGCTATATTCATTTTTGGGTGAGATTGTTTCTGCGGTGGGGGAGTTGTTGAGTCAGACTCTCCCCCACCACATGCGGTAAGTAAAAGAAGTAACAACAGATTTAGGTACTTCATAGCGCCTCCAGCTTAAAAATTGAAGCGGGAGTATACGTATGTGAAAAATACGCTGCAACAAGGTGCTTTAGTGTTATTTACTGCTGATTATTGTGTTTGCTGTAGTTTGAAATTTTGTATTCGGTATGAAAGTTGTATATAAAAGCTATGTTTTATATTAGTAGTTGATAGATATAAAAAAGCACCAAATATCCCTATTTTATGTAGGTGATTTTATGCAGGTAATTTGCATTTAAAAAAAATGGGACTTATCTCCCATTTTCTAGTTTCTTAGATTTTATCCGGCAGAAAACAGTAAAAACCTTAAATTGGCTACTTATTATATTAAGGGGTTTTTCAGTGTGCAGCGTATTCACGAGCAATTACGCGGTAAGCGATGTCAGTACTGCTAAGTTATTACAGCCTTATCCCAATAGTTTGTAGCGAATGAGTGTGAAATTAAAGGCATAAAAAAGCCCTGAATTAACAGGGCTTCTAGTTTGGCTCACTAATGAAGAGGCAATTTAACCTTCGCCGTTTTCACGAGCACATATTACATGGTAGGCAATGTCTGAGCTGTTCAGCTAAAACAGTCGCCATCCCTAGTTTTATGCTATTAACCT
>NZ_CANMIO010000025.1 GCF_947497935.1 uncultured Shewanella sp. | reverse complement strand
TGAGGAGGCGTATTCTACACTCTCCAGTGTCGGCGTCAAGCGCTTATTTTAAGAAGTTTTTCAAGCGATGATTCTTTATACACTCTCGTGTTAACAACCATCTAATTGAGCTTCTAAAGCGATTGTCACCTGGTTCAAATCTCTTTCGATTTTCGAACCTCTAACACTGCTGCAAGTCCCGCTCTATCTAGCATTAAAGCTGGGTAGTTGGCCTGCTGTGCCGTGTCAGTGGATGCGCATTATAGGGAGTTCTGATCTGAGCGCAAGCGCTTTTTGAAAGAAAAACGAAGTTTTTTCAAAAAGATATTATAAACACACCATACGCACTACATACCCCCAGAGTTACCCACAAATATCGACTTAGAGCTTACTATTTGTGCGCCGGGATAATGAGTCTAGTACAGTATTTTTGAGTTGCACGAACAATTTCAAACTAATTTGATATTTTCACTATCTGATGATAGCTAAACCGTAGATATCTCTATAGCCTAGAACTTTAACCTAGCTAACCAATAAAGCAGTTCAGCTATATAAGGAGAGATATCGTTGCTAGCATCAATTGCAAAATTCATCACTATAATAGCTACGACAGTCAGTAACGCAGTCTTTCATTTGATCTTACTGACACTCTCCAAGCTGGCTCGGCTCAATTTCTGCAATATCAATTTAGATGATAGCTATATATGTCATCACACTTTATATGCGTAACACTCTCTGGTTGACTCCTTTCTTTATCCAAACCGAATAATCTCATTTTTGCCTTATCTTATATAGTTAGCATTAAGGCTCTAACGAGTTAGATTCAGCTAGTTTTAAGGCTTTAGAATTGAAACCGACATTCAAAATACATTTCTTACTTATAAGGTGATCCCTTTAACAATGCGGCGATCGTTAGCTTCACCCATTTGTTAAGACATGTTTGAATAAAGCCAACATCATTTCTTTTTGCCAAAGGTATTATCATGCACAATAACGTTAAAGCATTACTCGCGACCACATTGTTATTTTTCAGTAGCCAAAGCATGGCAAATAGCGGCTGCGGATTTGAAGATAAACAAGATGGCTTTCTAGCAACTTGCAGTGAGGAGAAACAAGAAGTGATTTTAACTGGTGCAGTAACACATCAAGAGCTTAATGAATTTGATTGGTTTAACGACGAATACACAAACTATAAAGCTGATGCGGCGATTATCGCGAAACTACAAAAAGTCGATAAGCCAACGCAAGTAACCGTTATCATTGGTACATGGTGCCCAGACTGCCATCGTGAAACGCCAAGATTTATCCGTCTTATTAAAGAGATCAATAACCCGAATATAAAGGTAACTTATATCGGCGTTGACAGAGAAAAACAAGATCCACAAGGTTTAGCTGCTAACTACGAGTTCGCTCGCATCCCTACTTTTATTGTCGAACAAGATAATAAAGAGGTTGGACGTATTGTAGAAAGACCTGAAGTATCACTAGAAGCTGATTTGGCAAAGATCATTAACTAGTTGCAATAGCTATATAAATAGAAAAGGCACTCAATTGAGTGCCTTTTTAGTCGGGTCATTAAACCCTATCAATAAATCGCTTAGAAGCTTTGGCTAAATGAAACCCAGTAGCTGCGACCCATAATGTCATATAAGCTTGAGCTGTAATCACCATTTTGCTCAAATGCTGGTTCTTCATCTGTTAGGTTGTTAACACCAACACTGATAGAGTTGTTCCAAGGCATCATGTACGAGTATGTAATTGTGTGATAAATCAACGAGTCAATTTCATACTTTGAACCATCATCATTGATGTCATACGTTGATTGACCATCAATGTAATCAGCTTTATAGAATAGGCTATGGTCATCGGCAAAAATGTAATTAGTGCTAAAGCTTACGCGATCATCAGGTGTTCCTGATGAACCTGCCCAGTTACGAGATACCACTAGTTCACCACCAACAGGAGCACTATCGGTATACTTAATATAGTGAGACCAAGCTAAACCTAGTTTAAACTCACCCACTCCAGTTTCGAATGTTGCAGCAATATTGGTATCAATACCTTCACGCTCAGCAGTACCGAAGTTTTGCAGAACGTTTTCCATCTCAGTTAACTTGCCTGAACTGTTCTGAGAAATGCTCGTTCCAGGGTAAACGACAGAAATATCAGGACGTGCAACGCCCATTGCGTCAGCAGCTTCCCATAGTTTTGCTTGAGTATAGACAAGTTCATTATTACCAATCTGACCAATTAGGTTATCTGTTTCAAGTACCCAATAGTCAACAGTCATGTTGATGTTATCGGTGATATCCCAAACCATACCAAGATTATAACTTTCTGACTCTTCAGGGCCTAAGTTTTCGTTCTTATCAACATATACAGGAATACTATTTTCGATGGTACAACCATCCACTACACCAGTTTCCTCATAGCATTGCATGTAGTTAGTTATGTCATTCCAACCTTCGCTTGGTGTCTGATTTAACTGAGAAAGGCTTGGTGCTTTAAAACCTGTCCCCCACGACGCGCGAAGTAATAATGGTTCAAACAGGTTATATCGAACAGAAACCTGTGGATTAAACGTATCGCCGAAATCAGAATAATCATCATAACGAGCGGCTAAGTTTAACTCTAGATTATCAAGTAGAGGAATTGTCATTTCAGCAAATACGGCCTTAATATCACGCTCGCCTTCACCACCAGAACCACCACTTGCACCTTTAATAAGGCCAGCTTCAGATAATGCATCGACTTTAGAGTCTAATGACTCCTCACGATATGATGCACCGATGTACATTGCTGCTATACCTGAATCTAGCTCGAACAGATCAAAGCCAGCTCCACCGCTAAGTTCTGCATAAGAGGCCGTTTGACGCATATCAAAGTTTGCCATACCGCCACTTGGGGCGACAGAATTTGGATCTCGCGGATCCCAACCTACAAACGAATTAGTGTCATCATCCCAATGCCCAACAAGGTCTGTTGAAGCACCTTTTAACTCATAACCTGTACCCCAAACGAAGTTATCGTAACGGTTATAAGTCGCTGAAAAGTCCCAATCTACGTATTCAGTTGTACCTTCTAGGCCAATCAAGATGTCATACATGTTGTCATGGTTTTCGCGTACACGGTTACCCGCGGTATCATAACGATATAGCATGCGTGCATCTTCAGGTGTTGCAACTAAATCTAAACCTTCTGCAGTAGTATAGGCAGGCATAGCATCTGGGAAATAGATATAACCAGGTACAGGTGCTGATTGGTCGATAGTTTTATTCGCTGCCCAATAAGCACGTGCAGTAAGCTTAATATCATCTGTAATATCGTAGCCGTAGTTGATTAACGTATTCGTTCTTTCACGATCAACATCAAGCGCCGCAGCATTAGTATAGTTGTATGCACATGCAGTCTCACCTGCATACTTGCTGTCAGACAACGGGCCTACAAAATTGTCGCCATAAACATCTGCACAAGTACGATCTGTATTAGAAAATGGAGCTTGATAAGCCCAACCACCATTTGGTCCCATATCCAATGTACGACCCGTCTGACTTAAGCCAACCCAACTACGGAAGTCAGTTGGATCTTCGCCATCTCTAACGTGTGCATTAGTATAAGGGCGATCACTCATCAAGATTTTATCTTTCTTATAGTGTTCCATGGTAAATACAAGATTACCATTTTCAGAATTCAGACCACCGGTGAATGAGAAAGAGTGGTTTTCACCACCTTCAGCTTCAGTTTCTTCTGCACGCGCTTTAAATTCGATACCTTCGAAACTTTTCTTCAAGATAACGTTTACAACACCTGCTACCGCATCTGTACCATAAATAGCAGATGCACCATCAGATAGAATTTCAATACGCTCAATAGCAGAGGTTGGGATGGTGTTAATGTTTGCTGCTGCACCACCGAGAACTGGTGATTTAGCCATACGCTGGCCATCAAGTAGAACTAGGGTGTCACTCGCACTTGCACCTTTAAGCTGAATCGTTGCTTGTGAAGACCAGCTGTTGTTTGCCGTACCGCCATAAGAACCAAATGAGTTCAAAGTCGATGAGCGTAACGCATCACCAACAGTAGAGAAACCTGCTACAGCCATATCTTCTGCTGTAATCGTTGTTACAGGTGTTGCACCTTCCATATCAACGCGCTTTAGACGTGAACCTGTAACCTCAATGCGCTCTACACTATCTTCTTCTGCTTCTACTGCATATACAGGTGCAGAAAGGGCCACAACACCACCACACGCCAAGCTAATAAATTTAGCAACTTTATTAAATTTCATCTTCAATCTCCCAAGAATATAATTTTTATTAGCGCTATTGCTTAAAGAGGCGTATTCAAAACCAAACAAACCACAACAACAAAACAAAGCGGTAACATATGTATCACATACTTTATTTTGTATGCAATATATCATTTGAGCTGCAGCTTTGACTTTATTGTAATAAAGAGAGTATTTATTCAGCAGGAGGGGCTGCATACTCATTATCTAGATGAAATATATTGAGGGGGATAGTTAATAGGCCTCTAAATAAGCTGCGTGTAGACACATATTCAAAAAAGCTATTTCATAGATAATTATGACTAGCAGCCACGGCTTTAACTAAAAATGCAATATCTATAAAAAGTGTCTAAATATTTCTAAGCATAAAAAACACTTTTTTTAGTTATAAAACACTCAAGCATATGGGAAGGAGTCAACCTTTCAATGTTGACAATTAATGACTGGAAATAAAAAAGGCCGCATTTGCGGCCTTTTGTGTTTGCTACTGACTTCTAAATTAGAAATCGTAACGAACAGATGCTCTAACATAACGTGGAGTCTGGAAACTATCTGGGTAACCATAACGAAGGTTCTTCGCGCCACTGTCAAACTCGTATTGCTCATCAACTCCTTTAACACCATCGAAATTGAATAGGTTATATACATTCAACTTGAAGTTAAGGCGACCAGCTTCATTAAAGTCCATAGTGTATGACATGTTTAGATCAATGTTATATATCCAATCAGTGCGCCCCATGCTGCCGCGCGGTGCAGCTTCGCCGTCAGCATAAAAAGATGAAGCTCCGTACCAATCTCGACCATAACAGGTTCCATCGATTGCTACAGCCTGTACACAGTAGCCTTGATCTTCTGGATGTATTCCAAAAGCGTTAATTGGTCGACCTGACTGTAGGTATGAGTTAAAACCAACACTAAAATCATCAGTAACGTTATAAACACCATATAGTTTAAAGTTATGACGACGATCGTTTGGTAAGTATCCATCGCCGTTATCCATTAGTTCAGGATAATCGAATGACGTAGTCCAACCTGGATCGGCCTGCTCGTTATCCGAACGGACTAGACCTTCCGTATTACCTTCACTCTTAGACCAAGTATAAGAACCATTTAGTGTAAAGTCTTCTGTCACATTGCCACTGAAGTTCAGCTCAATTGCCTTATAGGTACGTTCAGCTTCCGGGAAACCCATCTGTTCAGCATTAACATTGACGGTTTCTTTAACTCCATCACCATCAACATCATAATAGATCTCTGTTCCTATTCCAGGATTCGTTAGCGTTGGGAACCAACCACCAACAAAGTAATCTTCAGCACTTGTTTCACCATTACCAGCATGCCATGTATTGGCATCATAATTATCTAAAATCCATTGGTTCATACCGTAGTTGAACGATACATCTTCAATCGATTGCTTAAGATCGCGATAAACACCACGAATACCAACAGCCCAATCATCACTCACCTGCTGCTGATAACCAATTGCAAATTCATCTGAATACATTGAGCCCGCTTCATTGTTAAACAGCTGATCAGCATCAGGTACTGATCCATCAGCAACAACTCGACGGCTAATTTCATCACCTAATATTGGAGAGCCATCAGCGTTTACACCATCAAGATGACTAACTATATGGGAATCATAAGCAGCTGACGCCATACGTAAATTAGTATTTGGTGATACTGGCTGGAAATAACGACCATAAGAAGCGTATAGCTTACTTGCACCGTCACCGAGTACATCCCAGGTTGCACCTAAACGCGGAGCAAACTGACCATCTAGGTCGACATACTTGTCACCTGAACCAGTAGTATTACTAAATTCGCTATAACGTACACCAGCATTAATAGTTACTGTATCTGTTACGGCCCAAGTATCAGAAACATATAGCGCGGTATGAACATTTTCTGTTTCACTATTCTTGCCCCAAATACGTAAATCAGCATATTCTGTGCCTTCAGCAAGGCCATAAGCATTATCAGGGCCAGCAGCAAAGTACTCGTACCAACCATCACCATGAGGTGTATAGATATCAGCAATTTCTAAACGTTCATAGTCATAGCCTGCTCGTAATGTATGATCGCCAATAACCCAATCTAAATCGATACGGTAAGTAATTCGCTTATCTTCTGTTTCTGAAGAACCATAGCCTACCCAGTCACCTAGTCGCTCCCAGGTTCCTGAACGCAGATCCCAATAAGTGGACTGATCTAAAGTACCTGAGTTATCTTTAGTCGATTGAGTGATCTCGCCATACATTGCAGATAAAGTGATATCATCTGTTAGATAACCGGTATAAAGCGCATTCCACCCAATTCCGCCATAAGTGGTTTCAGTTAGACCAATTTCATCACCACGACCACCATCTTCATCTCGATAGTACTGAGTACTTTCATAATCACCTTCATTACTAAAGGCCATTACACCAATTGAGTGATCTTCGTGAATAAACCAATCGACTTTAGTGAACCAACGGTTAGTTTTCCACTCGCTATCAGCAATCTCATTCTCACCATAGCCAGTGACATCTTCTTCAAACGGGTTCCAAAGACCGTAGAAGAATAATTTATCTTCTATCAATGCACCTGAAGCCCAGATGTTATATTCGGTCTCTTGCCAATAACCTTCCTTTGCCTCTTCGATCGTACCGTCATCTTTCATACGCAGCGTAGGCTCTGCTAATGAATCAGGCGCAATTTCAGCCTTACCACCAAATTTCCACTCATTATCACCAGACTTAGATACTAGGCTAACGACGCCCCCAATAAAACGTCCGTATTCCGCAGAAACACCGCCAGTTTGAACTTCTGTTTGTGCAATAGCTTCCCATGGAAGATCAATATCTCCCATACCTTTACGCAAATCAGTAATATTTAGTCCGTTTAAGTAATAGCCGTTTTCAGCAACTGATGAACCGCCAATAGCAACGCCACCAAAGCCATCATCACCAGCTACTGAGCCAGGGGTTAATAAGGCAATTGCAGTTGAATCTAGCTCAACAGGTAATTGGTTAAGCTCACTCATTGAAATAACTTGTGACGTTGTAGTGCTAGAGGTATCTACACGGCTAATTCTTGCGCCACTAACTGTAATACGCTCTACACCAGAATCTTCTAAATCGAGAGCGACATCGAAAGTCAATGCATTACCCATAGTAACTGCAATGTGTTGCTCACTGACTTGGTAATAACCATCTTTAGAGATCGTCACCGTATATTTACCAATTGGCAGTCCTTTAAGAGAGAAGCTACCGTTAGCACCAGTAGTCGTTTCTCTCACAATTCCTTTTGTCTCATGCTTGATGATCACTTTTGCATTACTGAGGTTAGAACCAGCTTCAGTAGTAATATGACCTTGCATCACACCTAAACCATCGGCAGCCATCGCTGCAGGTGCAGATAAAAATAGAACCGAACCGACGGCTAGAGCCGCCAGAGTCTTTTGAGGTCTATATCGCTTTAACGCGTTACTTCCAGACATAATTTATTCTCCCTTAAACATTCTCTGAGTAGCGCCTAGCCAAAAGTATTATTCGTGATTTTTTGTCAAAACAACCAAGCGCAACAAAATCGTAACATTAAACGAATACTTTATACAATGTACTTTATTCAAAAAAGCATTTGGCAAATAAGGGTTTTTAAGGTTTTACGAAGCATAAAACCTAGACAACACAACGAGAAGTCAGTGTAATTGTTAATAAAATTAACAATCGCGCCGCGTGAGACTTATTAATGAAAAATATCCAATAAATCACATTGAGTTAGCCCAAATGTGGGGGGCTCCCTTTTCGTATCTATAAAGTCGACATGAGTACTCAAGAAGCTGACTTATTCATTCAGTTGTTAGATTAGGCTGAACTCGCTTTATTCAAGCCCTATAGAGATAGGAGAGTAACTTAGAAAAGATGAACTACGCTTGGACATGAAGCGTTAGCGTTAACCTAAACTGAATACATTCAAGGTATTCTATATACCAATCAGTATAAAGATTTGGTCGCTCAGCGAGAGTTTAGCGGTTCTGATGCAAGACAACGAGTGAAGAGCATAGTTTTTCTACGGTTTAGCTCGTTAACACAGCGGCTGAGTCGCTAAAACTCGCCATTCTGGAGCGTTTTTGGCTACCTACTTCAGCGTTGAACAGCTTTACAAGGGAATAGCCATTCTTACAGCTATTCGCCTTGAATTAGTTTGCCAAAAGCCCCTCTGAGTAGATCAACTTCTTATACTGATTGGTATTAGAGTCTATTGCAGACAGGGTCATAGGGTGATTATCACTATTGGACAGCCAGTCTATAGCTAAGGGCGAAACGCCGAATGCAATTAGAATAAGGGAGCTAAGCTTTACGACTTAATTTCTGAGAAGGGTAAACAAGCGGTGGGAGCAAAAAATCAATCTAAACTTTATAGGCTAACACCTGCAAAACCCCTTCACGTAAGGCGCCGCCAGAAAGGTGCAGTTTTTGGATTTCTAACAATTCAAACAGCGCCAGAAGAATCGATACACCTGCCGCAAATGTTGGTGCTCTTTCATGATTCAAGCCATTAATTTCAATCATTGAAGAATCGGTTTGTGACAATATTTCTTGTTTCAGTGCTAATAAAATATCTAATGTGATTGCTGTCGACAGACCACGATGATTAAGAAGCTCAACAACAGATTGAACACTGCCCGATGCGCCAACAACACCATGCCAACCTAATGACTTAAGCTCTGACAGTTGCTCACCAAGCACAGCTTTGACCTTAGCTTTAGCGTCATCAAAATCTAATTGTTGGAATGGAAAGTTACAGAAAAATGAGTCATTAAAAGTAACACAGCCCATAAGCAAACTGGTCTTTAGCAATACTTTATTACCGTCGCCAACAATAAACTCGGTGCTAGCACCACCAATATCGATGACTAGACGACGCCCCTCGCCTTCAGTGGTCGCTACCATACCCTGATAGATAAGCTCAGCTTCTCGCATGCCAGAAATAATCTCGATGGGGTGGCCTAGAATGGGTAAGGCTCGCCGACAAAAGTCGTCGGAGTTAGAAATATTTCTCAATGTAGCCGTGGCAATCACAGCTACATTCTCAGCAGAAACGCCTTCTTTAAGGAGCATATCGGCAAACATGGTTAGGCAATCTAAACCACGCAATAACACCTCTTCACTCAGGGAGCCATCGACTTGGATCCCTTCGGCTAAGCGAACTTTACGCTTATACTTAGCAATAACTCTAGGTTGCTGGCCAACGTTTTTTGCAACCAGCATATTAAAACTATTTGAGCCTAGCGTAATGGCTGCATAAAGAGGTGCTGTCATTAAGTTTATCGCTTACGAATGTCTACGCGTTTTGTCATGACGTCGAGGTCCATTACGCTGACCACTCTGTGGACGCCCCGTGCTACGATCACGGCTATTACGCGTGTGGGAACTCGGCTTACGATGAATTCTCACTGGTGGTGGAATATCATCAAGCAGAGCATCGCTGTCGTAAGCCGTCACAGGAATTGAGTGCTGAATATAGGACTCGATAGCAGGCAAGTTCAATGCATATTCTTCACAAGCAAAGCTGACTGATACGCCTTTTTGACCTGCACGCCCCGTACGACCGATACGGTGCACATAGTCTTCACAATCATCTGGTAAGTCATAGTTATACACGTGTGACACATCAGCAATATGTAAACCACGCGCAGCAACGTCGGTAGCAACTAAGATATCAATCTCGCCTTTAGTGAACTGCTCAAGAATGCGTAAACGCTTCTTTTGCGGCACATCACCTGTTAGCAGGCCTGCGCGATGTCCGTCACCTTCAAGCCATGACCAGACTTTCTCACAACTGTGTTTGGTGTTAGAGAACACGATAGCTTTTTCTGGCCAGTCTTCTTCAAGCAGAGACAGTAACAGAGGCATCTTCTCCTCCATCGATGGATAGAAGATCTCCTCTTTAATATTCTTTGATGTTTTCTCGTTTGGCGCAATTTCGACTTTCTCTGGCTCGTTCATGTGGTCATATGCAAGTTCTTGCACTTTCATAGAAAGCGTTGCAGAAAACAACATGTTCAAACGTGATTTAGCGTCTGGCATACGTCTAAATAAGAAACGAATATCTTTAATAAAGCCAAGATCGAACATGCGATCCGCTTCATCAAGCACTACAGCCTGAATAGCACTAACGTTAATAACACCTTGGCGAACGTAATCGATAATACGACCCGTTGTACCAATTAAGATATCAACGCCTTTATCCAGCACTTTACGCTGAACTTCATAGCCTTCACCACCATAGACAATCCCGACTTTTAGACCGGTGTGCTTGGCAAGCAAGTTAGCATCTTTGGCAATCTGAATAGCCAATTCGCGGGTCGGCGCCATGATAATCGCACGAGGCTGATTGATTTGGCGCTCAGCTGGGATTGGCGTAGATAGCAAGTGGTTAAAAGTGGCCACTAGGAAGGCCAAAGTTTTACCTGTACCCGTTTGTGCCTGACCCGCTATATCTTTTTTTTCTAATAAAATCGGTAACGATAGAGCTTGGATTGGAGTGCAAAATTCGAATCCAGCTTCGTTAAGTGCTTGATGTACTTCTTTATGTAAAGGGAAGTCAGCAAACTTTTGTGTAGATAAATGTGTTTCGCTCATAGCGCAGGCTTACCTGTAAAAGGTTGCAATAAAAAACTCGATCGTTTGAAATAGCGATAGAATTTTATCACGGAAAATTGGTGCACACTCTGAGAAACGTTTAGCACGATATTTTAGCATCGGTGACGGAATCATTATTCCCTCTATTTTAGCTGATGCGATGAAATCTAAGCGTGTATATACCGTTCTCTTAGGACAATTTTAAACGCATCTAGGCGTTAAACGTCGTTGACGTAGGCTAACTATGCCTGTAAATCAGCGTCTTGTCTAAATCGTTTTTTGTACTAAAGAGTGCCGACATTAATATTTGCATAACTTTTAGCTTGAAAAGCTATTTTACCAACCCAATATACAGGTTAAGCCATTAACAAACCAGCAATGGCAACCAAACTGGAGAACAACATGAGCGACAAGATTGTATACCTAAGCGATGACAGCTTTGAAAAAGACGTAATTAACTCTGAACTGCCAGTTCTTGTTGATTTCTGGGCTGAGTGGTGTGGTCCATGTAAGATGATTGCCCCAATCTTAGATGACGTAGCTGAAGAGTACGAAGGTAAGATCACAATCGCTAAGCTTAATGTTGACCAAAACAACGTATCACCAGCTAAGTACGGCGTTCGCGGCATCCCAACGCTATTACTATTTAAAGCAGGCGAGCTTGCTGCCACTAAAGTCGGCGCACTATCAAAGACTCAACTAAAAGAGTTCATCGACGCCCAGCTTTAATCACCCAATTACCGTTTAATCGCAGATTCGACGGTATTAAGTGACTCCCGACACAGCTTCAATAAGAAAATGTGTCGGGTTTAACTAAACTTCTAGACGCCCTGCCCTGTTAGTGCTACTTTAATAACCAGAATCATTCTAATTAACCCACTTCTCGCTATCCGATCGATATTCATTAAGCTACAAAACCATTGATCGTAGATTGCATTGCCACGTACAAAACAAGACCCACCACGATGAATTTATCAGAATTAAAAGACACCTCGATTTCAGATTTAGTCCAGCTTGCTCAAGACATGAAGCTAGAAAATATGGCTCGTGCTCGTAAGCAAGACATTATTTTCTCTATCCTTAAGGCCCACGCTAAAAGCGGTGAAGATATTTTCGGTGGTGGCGTTTTAGAGATCTTACAAGACGGCTTCGGCTTCCTTC
Source organism: uncultured Shewanella sp. (assembly GCF_947497935.1). Lineage (GTDB taxonomy): Bacteria > Pseudomonadota > Gammaproteobacteria > Enterobacterales > Shewanellaceae > Shewanella. The sequence continues at coordinate 34,177 of NZ_CANMIO010000025.1, read as the reverse complement.
GTAGCTCTGATGGTTCATACTTAGCGGGCCCAGATGATATCTACGTATCACCTAGCCAAATTCGACGCTTTAACATGCGTACCGGTGACACGATTTTCGGTAAGATTCGTCCACCAAAAGAAGGCGAGCGTTACTTCGCCCTTCTAAAAGTAACCGAAGTTAACTTCGACAAGCCTGAGAATTCTCGCAACAAAATCCTCTTTGAAAACTTAACCCCTCTACATGCACAAGATCGTCTTCGCATGGAGCGTGGTAATGGTTCAACTGAAGATATTACTTCACGTATCCTAGATTTGTGTTCGCCAATCGGTAAAGGTCAACGTGGTCTTATCGTTGCCCCGCCAAAAGCGGGTAAAACGCTACTGCTACAGAACATGGCTCAAAGCATTACTCACAACAACCCTGAAGTGGTGTTGATGGTACTACTTATCGACGAACGTCCTGAAGAAGTAACCGAGATGCAACGTATGGTAAAAGGTGAAGTTATTGCTTCAACTTTCGACGAGCCAGCAAGCCGTCACGTACAAGTTGCCGAAATGGTAATCGAAAAGGCTAAACGCCTAGTAGAGCACAAGAAAGACGTCGTAATCTTGCTTGACTCTATCACGCGTCTTGCTCGTGCTTACAACACCGTTATTCCTTCATCTGGCAAGGTTCTAACAGGTGGTGTTGACGCTAATGCACTACACCGTCCAAAGCGTTTCTTCGGTGCTGCTCGTAACATCGAACATGGCGGTAGCTTAACCATTATCGCTACAGCGCTTGTTGATACAGGTTCTAAGATGGACGAAGTAATTTACGAAGAATTTAAAGGTACAGGTAACCAAGAGTTACACCTTTCTCGTAAAGCCGCTGAGAAGCGCGTGTTCCCTGCAATCGACTTCAACCGCTCTGGTACCCGTCGTGAAGAGAAGCTGACTACGCCGGACGAGCTACAGAAGATGTGGATCCTACGTAAGATCCTAAATCCTATGGATGAAGTTGCAGGTATGGAGTTCCTTATCGATAAATTGGCAATGACCAAGACTAACGATGAGTTCTTCACTGCGATGAAGCGCGCTAAGAGCTAATGAGCTTTTAATATATCGACCTAGAGTCGCTATAAACAGAAAACCGCATTCGTGCGGTTTTTTTGTATTTATTTTATAAGAATGCGACTTATGGCTAAGCAGTATTTTGCACTCAATCCATACGACGCTTCACTCGCTCAAGGCGGGCTTTACAACGCTGCCTGAGCATATCTCTGAGTAACAAGACTACAGGCGTCACATGCTCTCTGCCTGGACAGACTAAATACAGATCAGCCTCCTCGCCTTGGTAATCATTGAGTAAAGGCACTAAGCGTCCAGATTCGATATCGTCGGTCAAGTCTAACCAAGATTTAAACACAAGTCCTTGGCCTGCAACCGCCCAACGCCGAGCAATATCGGCATCATTACAAGTACGGTTTGCTGTCACTCTCACCTTATGTTGCTGCCCACTTCGATTAAAAACCCACTGATCATGAGTACGTTCATCCAACATGAAAAATAGGCAATTATGCTGTGGTAATTGATCTAAAGCACTCGGCTCACCAAATTGTCGAATATAGTCTGGCGAAGCGCACAGCACCCTGCGTGAGTTACAGATCTTAAAGGCCACCAGCGAAGAGTCTTTAGGCTTACCCGAACGCAGCGCCACATCTATCTTGTCATGATAAAAATCCGATAGATTATCGCCTATATGAAGACGCAGTTTCAGCTCAGGGTACTCGAGTAAAAAATCATCTAACCAAGGGAGTAGAACATTACGTCCAATATCTGAAGGCACCGCTAAACTCAGCAAGCCCGAAATACTCGCCTGACTGCTCTCTATCGCCCTTTGACCTAATTCAAGATCTGCCAACGCTTTGCGGCAATGAATAAGATAGCGCTCACCAGCATCGGTTAATCTTAAGCTGCGTGTGCTACGAATGAATAAGGTCGTACCTAACTCCTTTTCTAGCCGCTTAAGACCCGCACTCGCCACCGCAGATGAGATATCCAACTCGACAGCCGCCGCTGTTAGGCTGCCGCAGTCCGCCACCCTGATAAACAATTTTAGATCGTTAAGCTGCATTATCAATTTTCCATTTACAAAGGCTCATATATTTATATCAAATTGTAGATAATCAGCGGCTAAACGTCACCCACAAAAAAGCCTGCAGTAAGCAGGCTCTTTCAATAGCAACTCGAAATCAAAACGCGCTAGTTTAGACCAGTGTTACCGCCATCTTACGGCGCAGATACGCAATCTGCTGCATATGCGGCAAATCTTTAGGACAGTTGTCTTGGCAACCTAGCAGCGTCATACATCCAAATACGCCATCCTGATTACCTATCACATGATAAAAGTCTTCTAATTCACGACCATCACGACTATCGAGTTCGAAACGTGCCAGCTTCATCATACCCACAGCGCCGACGAATGTGTCTCGCATCTGCTTAGTCGCACAGGCCGATACACAAACACCACACTCGACGCAGCGCTCTAGCTCGTATAGCTTAGCCGCTTCGGCTGGATCCATAGGTGATTCTAGACGGTGAACATCGATATCATCGCTGATTGGGTGCAACCACAGCTTTAGACGTTCCGCAAGTTCACGCATAAACTTGCCCGTGTTAACCGATAGATCGCCTATCAACTCAAAACCAGGCAAAGGCATTAAGTTAATTTCCCCATTCGAGTACTTGGTAGTGAGTGTACGGCAAGCCAAAGTTGGGAAGCCATTGATAACCATCGCACAACTACCACAGATCCCTGCGCGGCATACGAAGTCAAACTGCAAAGAGGTATCTTGCTCCTCGCGTAAGCGATTCAATGCAATAAATACCGTCATACCAGGTGTTTCTTCCATCTGGTATTTCACCATCTTGGGTTTATCACCCGGCACTTGCGGATCATATCTAAAAATATTGAAAGTTAAGGTACGGCCCTTAGCCATTTCTTGACTCATTTAGCGATCTCTCCTGCGCTCGACTGTTCAAGCGTGTCACTTAAGCGTTCATTCTTTGGTTTTAGTGATTCAGGTACGTCAAACGGCATCAAAGCATGTTGCTGCTGATGTCTGTCTGCATCCGGACCTAATTGACTCAAGATCTCTGCGATCTCTTGTTGTCTTTTTTCTGTATCAGGGTGAGCAATCGCATTATCAATGCCATAGCCACGATAACCTGGCGGCAACTCCATCTTCATCACATCTAACTGCTCGTAGCTGAGTTCTGGAGTGAGTGCATTCTCATCTGGCCAACAAGAAAGGGTTCTGTTTAGCCAATCTTTGTCGTTACGTTGCGGGAAGTCTTCACGAGCGTGCGCACCGCGGCTCTCTGTACGCGCAGCAGCGCCTGCAGCAACGGTTAGTGCCACTTTAAGCATACGTTTAACACGCAGTGCTTCGACCAGCTCAGGATTCGCATGGCGCTTGTTACACTTAAGCCCGATAGCACGCGAACGTTTCAATAGCTCTTGAAGCTCAGCCACGGCTTTGTCTAACTCTGGACCATTGCGGAAAATGCCGACGTAATCCATCATGATCCGCTCCATCTCTTTGCGGATGGCAAATGGACTCTCAGTACCGTCGCCTTCGACTAGAGCATCTATTTCACTGCGCACCTTGCCGACAAATGATTCGACCAGACCGGTATCGATTTCTAAGGTATTTTGCTGACAGAAATCGGCTACATACTTACCAATAATCATGCCGCCAACAACAGTTTCAGCTAAGGAGTTACCACCTAAGCGGTTAAAGCCATGCATATCCCAGCAGGCGGCTTCACCCACACTAAATAGGCCTTTAAGCTGCGGACTCTGTCCGGTCTTATCGGTACGAATGCCGCCCATAGAATAGTGCTGAGTAGGTCTTACCGGGATCCAGTCTTTAGCCGGATCGATCCCTAAGAAGTTTTCACAGATCTCTTTCACTTCACGTAGGTTTGTTTCTACGTGTTTACGCCCAAGCAAGGTGATATCCAGCCACAGATGTGGACCATATGGACTATCGACCCCTTTACCCTTGCGCATATGTTCTGTCATACGGCGCGATACCACATCACGTGACGCCAGCTCTTTCTTCTCTGGCTCATAATCTGGCATAAAGCGATGACCATCTTTGTCACGCAGCAGACCACCGTCGCCACGACAACCTTCAGTCGTCAAAATACCTACAGGAACGATAGCCGTTGGATGGAACTGCACCGCTTCCATGTTACCTAGCTTGGCGACACCAGTTTCAAGTGCTAACGCTTGGCCGACACCTTCACAGATAATGGCGTTGGTAGAAACTTCATAGATACGGCCATAACCACCAGTGGCGATAGTCGTCGACTTCGCCACATAGGCATGCAGTTCGCCAGTAATTAAACAGCGTGCCACCACACCATGACAACGTTTACCATCATGAATAAGCGACAAAGCTTCCATACGTTCATGTACGGGAATGTCCATTGAAATCGCTTTATTGTCTACCGCGTACAATAACGAGTGTCCGGTGCCATCGGCGGTATAGCAAGTACGCCACTTTTTAGTACCACCAAAGTCACGGGCATTAATCAGGCCATGCGCTTCTTTGGCTTCTTCAATGGTGACCTTCTCGGCATTAACCACCACCTGGCGTGGACCAGCGGTTACACGCGTCCAAGGCACTCCCCAATTGGCCAGTTCACGCACCGCTTTCGGTGCACAATGGGCAAACATACGAGCCACGTCTTGATCGCAGCCCCAGTCAGACCCTTTTACCGTATCTTGGAAATGGACATCTTCGTCATCTCCCATACCTTTAACAGTATTGCCTAAACTTGCTTGCATGCCCCCCTGCGCAGCCGCTGAATGCGAGCGTTTAGCAGGGATTAATGATAATACAACAGTATCTAGCCCACGCTCTTTAGACGCGATAGCCACTCGTAATCCAGCAAGTCCGGCGCCGATCACTAACGAATCGGTATATATCAGTTTCACACGTGCTCCTTAACGTAGGGTGCAGAGTCAGTTTATGTTCTTTTTCTCATTCAGCAGTCTAGCCATTGGCATAGGGCAGGAACGCCAATAAGGACGCCAAGCCTATAACAATGAAAATCACGCTGATGATCGTCTTTATTTTTTTAAGTCTATTGCGGGTATTTAAATCTCTAGCCGCGCCCCACTTCACTGCGAGGCGGTATACACCAATCGCGGCATGAAGCTCGACACACAGTAGCAATGGCAGATACAGCAACCACACTCCCTGCTGCCAAATTCGCTCAGCGCTACCGTGAGGGCCAATCGTTTCAGGCGCTGCCCCTATCAACCATAAATGCACTGGCAGCAATAGCAGAATCACCACCCCAGTAGCCGCCTGCCATACCCATAATCTTGTATCACCGTGATTAACCAAAGTAAGTTGCTGCTTTAACGCCTTCTGTTGACGCAAGCTAAGTGGCAATTTATGGATAGCCACCAATACATGTACTAATACTATTGCGGCAATTAACAGGGCTATTATCGACACGACCCAAGGGTAGCCATGACCATCGGCGCTCAAGAAACTCAGCTCCATCGTCTTGGCAACCCAAGTCATGGCCTCTTCTCCCAACAGGATAGAGGAGACCAATATCAGGTGTGTCCATAAAAATATGGCCAATACTGCGCCAGAGATACTCTGGCTCAAATCTAACCATCCACTCCAATTACCGCGATCTGTTATTTTAGTCATTCGCTATCCTATCTTTGGTCAACATCCAACTTGTAACTATTTGGTTACAATGTCGCCCAGTAACAGGTATTTAACTGTGAGATAGATCAACAAATCTGCGATTAGTTTAGTGAATATTAATTAAGTACTTTCGCTTGCAATGCTTATACTCAGACCAAGGCTTAAGTTGGTCGATACGCCTCAACAGGCAGACTTAGCTCACTACCAATCAAAATATAAGAGCCAAGACTCAGTAGGCCGATAACGATCAGATAGATGATCAATACCTTGGCAAGTTTACGCAAACCAGTACGTTTTTCGGTGAATCCCCATTTAACGGCGACACGATATAGGCCTATCATGGCGTGGATTACCACGGCAGGTAGTAATAGGGCGTACAACAACCAAGCGTTTTGATGGTAAACACGCTCAGCCGATAGATTAGGACCAATTTCAGGGTTGGCGATCATGGTAAACAAGTGAACTGGCACTAAGAAAAACAGTACAAAGCCGGTGACCAACTGCCAAAACCAAGCATGACTGTCTTTGTGGTTGATAACCGTCATATGACGCCTTAAGGCACGCCATTGTCCAAGTTGTGCAGGGAAACGGCGTAGAGCAACTGCCGCATGTAGCATCACAACCGCTAACATAAACACCGAAAAGACCTTAGTCACAATCGGGAAGCCATGCCCAGTAGAGCTAAACATACCGCCCTCTAAAAATTGCACGACCGTATAAAACGCATCTTTGCCAAGTAAAATACTCGATTCGAAGTGGAGGTGAGCCAATAAGAAGCAGCCCATCATCACTCCTGTAATGCTTTGTATTTTATCTGCTTTTGCCGATGCAGGGTGTCCAGTACCGTTTACGTAGGATGCTAACATTATTCTTGTCTTGTTTATCTTATGCCTAATAGTGGGATTTACACTCTAACAAGAACTTTGTCAGCAAAATGATACGGGGATTTTTTTCGTGAAGGAGCTCACTCTTTTTCACTCAGCTATTGGAGCAAGATCACAAATAGTGGGTATGCAGAAGAACAGTGGTAATACCACTTAACCAATATAATTCAACATCTTGCCAAGACAATTCAAACAGAACAATCGTAGAAACAAAGGACAACTAACTAAGGTAAAAGCGACAATATTCATCTACCTACTGAATATTAATTCGTTGATTTCAGATCTAACGTTCACACTCAAACCTGCCATGGTTTACAATAGCCCCATATATCTAGATAACGAGAATTCTCATGCCTTGGATCCAACTTAGAATTGACACCGACGGTCCTAATGCTGACGCGATTAGCGATCAACTAATGGAAGAAGGGTCACTCTCTATTACCTTCGAAGATGGTAAAGACAACCCAATTTACGAACCAACGTTGGGCGAAACCCCATTGTGGAGCCACACAGTGATCGTCGCACTGTTTGAAGCCAACTTCGATCTTATGCCTGTAGTCGAGCGCTTAAAGCTGATGCCATGTCTTGGCGATAACTTCAGCCACAAGATTGAACAAGTTGAAGATAAAGACTGGGAGCGTGAATGGATGGATAACTTCCACCCAATTCAATTCGGTGATCGCCTATGGATCTGCCCAAGCTGGCGTGAAATCCCAGATCCTACCGCAGTGAACGTTATCTTAGATCCAGGTCTGGCCTTCGGTACTGGTACCCACCCAACTACTGCGCTTTGTTTAGAGTGGTTAGATGGCCTAGATTACAGCAATAAAGATGTGATCGACTTTGGCTGTGGCTCAGGCATTCTAGCCGTAGCAGCACTTAAGCTTGGCGCAGAACGCGTAACGGGTATCGATATCGACTACCAAGCGATTGAAGCCTCAAAAGCCAATGCTGAGCGTAACGGTGTTGAAGATAAGCTAGCGCTATATCTTCCCGAAGATCAGCCAGCAGATCTACTAGCAGACATTCTAGTGGCAAACATTCTTGCTGGTCCATTGCGCGAACTTGCCCCGCTAATTGCAGAAAAAGTAAAACCAGGTGGACTATTAGCACTTTCTGGTCTGCTGCAAGAGCAAGCCGAAGAAATTTCTGCCTTTTACAGTCAATGGTTCGATATGGACGAGCCCGCTCACAAAGACGATTGGAGCCGCTTGACAGGTATACGCAAATAGCAGTAACCCGCGGCGCTTTCAGCGCCGCGACTGACTTCTCGCTAGGCAAAAGTCAAGCAAAAAAGTTGCCCTCAGGTCATTTATTGACCTTTTCACAGGCTTGAAAAAGGCGTACTATAGCGCCCCTTTGACGAGCAAGGTGTTTTGATAAATGCAGATTGGACCCTATCGCCTGAAAAATCAGTTGATCGTGGCACCAATGGCAGGTGTCACTGACCAACCCTTTAGAAATCTCTGCTTACGTTATGGCGCAGCCTTAGCCGTGTCAGAGATGCTTTCATCCAATCCTGAAGTTTGGGATACCGATAAAAGCCGCTTGCGTATGACACACGCAGGTGAAGACGGAATACGTTCGGTTCAGATTGCCGGAGCAGACCCTGAGTTAATGGCCAATGCCGCTGTTGTCAACGTACAACAAGGTGCACAAATCATTGACATCAATATGGGCTGTCCAGCGAAAAAAGTGAATAAGAAGCTCGCAGGATCGGCTTTGTTGCAAGACCCAGTTCAAGTAGAAGCAATTCTACGTGCCGTGGTAGCAGCAGTTGATGTGCCTGTGACGCTAAAAATTCGAACGGGATGGGCTCCAGAGCACAGGAATGGTGTTCATATCGCCCAGATCGCAGAAGATTGCGGTATTGCCTCATTGGCCGTTCACGGTCGAACTAGGCAGTGCATGTACAAAGGCAATGCCGAGTACGACACAATTAAAGCGATTAAAAAACAGATCTCGATACCCGTTGTCGCGAATGGAGACATTTTAACCCCAGAGAAAGCACGTTTTGTGCTGGATTATACTGGTGTGGATGCCCTGATGATTGGACGAGGAGCTCAAGGACGACCTTGGATATTTAGGGAAATCCAACATTACCTGGATACAGGTAATAAGCTAGCGCCCGTAGAGATGGATGAAAAGCGTCAAGTTATGCTTGAACACCTGAAACTACTGTACAACTTGTATGGTGATTATAAGGGCATCCGCTTCGCAAGAAAGCATGTTGGCTGGTACTTAGACCAAGAAAATCAACGGCCCTTTAGAGCCGAGTTTAATCGACTCGAGACCGTTGAAGAACAATGTTCCATGGTGGAACGCTATTTTGATGAATTTGTTGCATATTAATAAAGAGCAGAATACGAATGTTTGATCAGACTACTCACACTGAAGTTCACCCACTTACTGTTGGCAAAATCGAAACCGCAAGTGGCGCTATCAAGCCACAATTACTACGTGATGCGGTAAAGCGTGCTGTCACTAACTTTTTCGCTCAGATGGACGGGCAAGAAGCTGAAGAAGTATATGAAATGGTGTTAAGCGAAGTTGAAGCACCTCTGCTAGATATCATCATGCAACACACTCGTGGCAACCAGACTCGCGCTGCCAACATGCTAGGTATCAACCGTGGTACACTACGCAAGAAATTAAAGAAGTACGGCATGAACTAAGACTAACGTCTTAACGTGTTGTATTAAAACGGGCTTTCCAGCAATGGAAAGCCCGTTTTGCTTTTATATGTACCCTCATATGTACCCCGTCCTCTCCGTTGCCTTCATTAAAAAGCCTATTAATAAATCCGCTTCCCCCTACAAATCAAAATAAAATTCGTTGCTAAATCATCTAAATAAACCTCAATCCCTGCGTCCACTTTCAGCTTCGGCTAATTTTCACCTTGTAGACTCGCAAACCATGTGACAATTCCTAACAAGTTTTAACTTAGTTGTTAACTTAAAAAGTGATAGATTTCACAGGCCACTGCTAGCTCAAGTAAAGCTCACTAAAAGAGCGAGCACAGCCACAGTGTGAATTGAACAATAAGTACCAATACAACAATTAAAGCTGCGGCGTGTTTGCAAGCATGACCGCGGAACTAAATCCCGAAGAGGACAGTATGCTAACTAAGAAAAACCTATTAAGCAGTGCATTAAGCCTAGGTCTATTAACCAGCTATTCAGCGCAAGCGGAGACGTTTGATTTTGTTGAAAAGCAAGCTAACAACATCGACACCTTAGTGGTCTTCCAGGCTGGCGAAGAGGCCTCAACTGCTCTTAGCAAGCTAGATAAACAATCAAAGCAGCAAATTAGCAAAGCATTAGCGCTACAAGAATTTACTGGCGAGAAAAAGCAGCTGGTTGAAATTTTAATGCCTACAGGTATCGATGCTAAACGCCTAGTGGTGATTGGCGTAGGCGATGAAGCAGAACTGACTCCTGGTGAAGTGAATAAGCTAGGCGCTGAAATTACAGCACATTTCAACGGTATTGAAGCAAAAGATATTCAAGTATTAACCGACGGCATTAGCGATGCCACCAGCAACGCCAGCTTTGCTGCAGAGCTTGCTCACGGCATCAACCTGCGCGCTTACAAGTTTGATAAGTACTTTTCAGAGAAAAAGCCTGCCGAAAAGAACTACACAGTGAACGTGAGCAATTCAAAAACGACTGACAAGTTATACACTCAGTTAGCAGCGATTGAGCAAGGCGTATTCCTAGCCCGCGACCTAACCTCTGAAACACCAACAGAGATGACGCCGGTAGACTTTGCTAATGCAGCAAAAGAGCTTAAGAAGCTGGGCGTAAAGGTGACGGTGCTTGAACCTAAGGAAATCGCCAAGCTCGGCATGGGCGCATTACACGCTGTAGGTCGCGGCTCTAAAGAGGGGGCCCGTCTTGTGGTTGCTCACTGGGAAGGCAATGATGACGCGCCTACAGCACTGGTAGGTAAAGGCATCACCTTCGACTCTGGCGGCTATAACATTAAGGCATCAGGGGATTCGATCTCCCGTATGAAGTCTGACATGGCAGGAGCCGCTGCTGTACTTGGCGCGATTAAAGCTATGGCACTGCAAAAAGCCGATGTGAACTTAGTTGCTGTTATGCCAATGGCGGCTAACATGGTGTCTGAAACCGCACTTGCTCCTGGTGATGTATTGATGACGGCAGAGGGATTAAGCGTTGAAGTACTCAATACCGACGCTGAGGGTCGCTTAATCTTAGCCGATGGCATGTGGTACGCCCGTGAATACTATAAGCCACAAGTGATGATTGACGTTGCAACGCTAACCGGCTCTAAGGTACGTGCACTCGGTAAACGCTACACTGCGGTATTTAGTGAAGATGATGCTTTAGTCGATGAGCTCACTTTCTCTGGCCAAGCGGTAGATGAGAAGCTATGGCGCTTACCACTTGCGTATGATGACTTACTTAAAAGCCCAATAGCTGATTTGAAAAACGCCGGCTTTGGCGGCCCAGGCGCAACCACGGCAGCGGTATTCTTACAGCAATTCACTGGCGACACTAAGTGGGCCCACCTTGATATTGCAGGCAGCGCATTAGCGGCTAAAGATGTGGGTGTGACCCCCACTGGCGGTACAGGCCACGGCGTACGCTTACTAAGCCACTGGATCATGACCCAAAGCAAGTAAGCTTTTGGCGCTAAATCTTAACTCTAGATTTGGATTTGGACTTAGCCTTAGCTTTTAGAAAGTCATAAAAAAAGCCCTGCAATGCAGGGCTTTTTTTTCACGCTTTGGTAAAACTAACTACTTATTAAACACTAGCTTAAACAGGCGTTTGCTCAAGTTCTTCAACTTTGGCTCGCTTATTCTCGCTGCGCTGGTGCGCCATACGGTACAAAATTGGCAAGACAAATAAGGTTAATAGCGTCGATGAGATGATGCCGCCAATCACCACTGTCGCGATTGGGCGCTGTACTTCAGCACCCGTACCGATATTCAGCGCCATCGGCACAAAACCAAGGCCTGCCACTAATGCCGTCATCAAGACTGGGCGCAGCCTGATCAGTGCACCATCGATAATCGCAGTCATCAACTCGCCTTTCTCTTGATAGAGCTGACGAATAAAGCTCAGCAGCACTAAGCCGTTAAGCACTGCTACGCCCGAGAGTGCAATAAAGCCAACTCCAGCTGAGATAGACAAGGGCATATCTCTTAACCACAGCGACATCACGCCACCCGTTAGGGCGAGAGGAATACCGGTAAAGATAATTAACGCATCTTTAATCGAGCTAAAGGCCATCACCAACAAACCTAAAATCAAGGCTAATGTCAGTGGCACCACAATCGATAGACGCTGACTTGCAGACTCTAGCTGCTCAAGGGTGCCGCCATATTCAAGCCAGTAACCCGCAGGAACATCGACTTGCTGACTAATCTGCTGTTTGGCTTCGGTGACAAATGAGCCTAAATCACGACCACGAACGTTAGCAGTTACCACGATGCGGCGCTTACCGTTTTCGCGACTGATCTGATTTGGCGATGGAGCAATATCCAAGGTTGCAACTTCAGATAACGGTACATACTCCCCCGATGGCAATACTATTGGCAGCTCTTGTAAGTGCTCAACATCTTTACGAATCGTTTCAGGCAAACGCAGTACCATCTTAAAGCGGCGATCGCCTTCAAAGATAAGCCCTGCTTCTTCGCCACCAATCGCGGTAGCGACAAAGCCTTGTAGTTCGTTTACCGTCAAACCATAACGCGCTAATGCCATCCGCTTAGGCTGAATCGATAACATAGGCAAACCTGTCACCTGCTCGACCTGCAAGTCGGCTGCGCCGTCAATTTGCTCTAATACTTCGCGAATCGCATTGGCTGAGGTCAATAGCTGTTGCAGATCATCGCCAACAACTTTAATGCCCAAGTCTGCGCGTACACCAGAGATAAGCTCATTAAAGCGCATCTCAATCGGCTGGGTGAGCTCAAAGTTATTACCCGGTTGTCCAGACACTGCAGCGACTATATCCGCGGCTAAGGCGTCATGGCTCATTTTAGGGTTAGGCCACTCATTACGAGGTTTAAGCATAATAAATGTGTCGGCAATATTTGGTGGCATAGGATCGTTGGCCACCTCTGGCGTACCAATCTTAGAGAACACGTTTTTCACTTGCGGGAAGTGTTTAATGCGATCTTCTAACTGCATCTGCATATCAACCGACTGCTCTAAGCCTGTACCCGGAATACGGATAGCTTGCAGCAGGATATCCTCCTCATTGAGCTGTGGAATAAACTCAGAACCTAGTGTCGTAGCCAGCCAAATAGAGAATGCCACTAACGCCACAGCAGCGCTTAACACTAACCAACGTAGCTTCATTGCACCGATGAGCAATGGTTTATACAGCGACTTAGTCGCAGTAATGACGCGGCTCTCTTTTTCGCTCACTTTGCCCGTCATAAACAGTGCAACTGCTGCGGGAACCAAAGTTAACGACAACACCAATGCCGCAAGCAAAGCCATCACAACCGCTGCTGCCATTGGGTGGAACATCTTGCCTTCTACGCCTGTAAGGCTAAAGAGCGGGATATACACCACGGTAATGATCAACACACCAAATAAACTTGGACGAATCACCTCATTGGTGGCTTCAAACACTAACTGCAAACGCTGTTTACGTGGCAATACATTGCCACCATTTTGTACTTGCGCTTGGCCTAATCGGCGGATGGCGTTTTCAACAATAATCACAGCACCATCGACGATTAAACCGAAATCCAATGCGCCTAAGCTCATCAAGTTCGCCGACACACCGGCTTGCACCATTCCGGTCATTGTCGCCAACATGGCAAGCGGAATCACGGCTGCGGTGATTAATGCGGCTCTTGCGTTACCCAGTAAGATGAACAGCACCACTATCACTAGCAGCGCACCTTCGACGAGGTTCTTCTGCACTGTGTATACCGCTTTATCCACCAAGGTGGTGCGGTCGTACACTGCTTCTACCTTAATGCCATCGGGTAATGAGGCTTTCACATCTTCAAGCTTGGCCGCGACCGCTAAAGACACCTGACGGGAGTTTTCGCCCACTAGCATCATGGCGCTGCCTAATACCGTTTCTTTGCCGTCACGAGTCGCTGCGCCAGTACGCAGTGCTTTACCTATGCCGACCTTAGCAACATCGGCAATAACAATCGGCGCATTATCGATACTTTTAATCACCACTTGCTCAATATCGCTAATGGTTTTTAGCTGCGCTGCAGAGCGCACAGTGAGTTGCTGACCATCTCGCTCAATAAAACCGGCACCGCGATTACTATTACTGCTTTGCAGTGCCAATTTGATATCGACAAAGGAGACCCCAAACGCCAGCATTTTCGCAGGCATAGGCGTAATGTGATACTCCTTATCATAGCCACCAATGGTATTAATTTCGGTAACACCTACGACTTGTGCCAATTGCGGCTTAATGATCCAATCTTGGATCTCTCTTAGAGCGGTGGCATCAAAGTCTCGACCATCCGCTTGTTTTGCATCAGGCAAGGCTTCGATGGTGTACATAAAGATTTCGCCAAGGCCGGTTGATATCGGCCCCATCTCGGGCTCGATCTCAGCGGGTAGCTTACCCTTAATCCCATTTAAGCGTTCGCTGATAAGATTACGTGCAAAATACAGATCCGTGCCCTCATCGAATACCACTGTCACTTGCGATAAGCCGTAACGCGATAGCGAACGGGTATACGACAAGTGCGGGATCCCCATCAGTGCATTTTCAATCGGGTAGGTAATACGTTGCTCGGTTTCTTGCGGTGAATAACCTTCTGCTCGGGTACTTATTTGCACCTGCACATTCGTAATATCCGGCACCGCATCAATCGGTAATTTTTGATAACTCCACAGCCCCACTGCAACCAGCAGCATAGCTAAGAACATCATCATCCAGCGTCTATTTATCGCGAGACGCAAAACAGATTCAATCATTTTTGCTCTCCTTTAGTGCACGTGTGCGGCGCTGGACTTTTCAAGATCGGCTTTGAGTAAAAAACTATTGGCAACGGCGTATTCTTCGCCAGCTTCAAGACCCGACAAGACTTCGCTCATTTCACTGTCGCTGCGACCAAGAGTCACTGCACGTCTTTCAAAACCTTCATCATTACGGATAAACACCACTTGCTGCCCTTCTGACTCCTGCAGTGCGCGGTTATCTATCCTTAACGCCACCGCTTGTTTACTCAGCGTCAGTTTGCCTGATAACAAAGCCCCTACCGCCCATTGGCCGCTGCTGTTATCGAGTGGCGCACGAGCGAGCTTATATATCGCATTGTTAGGGCTATTCAGCAGTATCTTGATTGTTGATGCCGCTTGCTGCTGCCCAGACTCGATAGTGAGCTGCTGACCAAGCGTTACCGTGCGCATTTGCTCTGGGAATATTTGATACTCAGCCCACAATTGACGGGTATCGATAATGCTAAGTAAAACATTATCAACTGCAAGCTCCCCTGCGTTGGCATTACGGCTGACGACGACACCCGAGATAGGCGCGGTAATTGAATAACGCTTTAAACTGCTATTAGATTCCACCTCCGCAATCACTTCACCTGCCTGCACCCTATCGCCAACATTCACTTTGATGGCCGTTACCAGTCCAGCGAAACGCGCACGTACTTGGCTGTTTGCCGCTTCCGGTAGCACTGTGCGGCCATATACTGTCAACGTCTGCTTGATATCACCAGCTTGCGCCACTTGAGTGCCGATGCCAGACACTGTCATTTGCTCGGCGCTAATATGCACTTGGCCTTCTTCATGTTCGTCATGCCCATGTTCATCACCGTGCTCGTCTACATGACCATGATCGTCATGAGCATCTTCATCGCCGTGCTTATCTACATGACCATGATCGTCATGAGCATCTTTATCACCGTGCTTATCTACATGACCATGCTCATCCGTATTTCCATCCGGGTGTTTTTTTTGATTAAGCGATTGCTTCTGAGGGTGTTCATCTTGATGATTATGTTCAGCTGAGGCCTGTGCCGGAGCGGTAAACGTCAGCGCCGCAACCACCGCAATATGAACCAGTGAAAGTTTGTTTAATAGAATCGAGTTCATTTTGGCATTCCTTGAAAATCATTAAAGAAGGTATGTTGAGAAGCAGGTAAGGGTTCGGCAATCAATTGTTCAATATCAACGCCATAGCGTAGCGCTGAAGCCGCGGCATCAATTAAGGCACGACGAGCAAATAACAGTTCTTCTCTAGCGGTTAAGTAATCAAGGTAGCTGTAGAGCCCTTGCTCATAAGCTTGCTTAGTATCCTCAAGGGCTGAGGTTAAAGTAGGGATCACACTGGCCTGTAGGCGGTTAACCGTCACTATCGCTTGTTTACGGCTGGCATAAGCACGATATAGCTGGCCATATAACTCTAAAAGTGCCACCTCTCTGTTGGCGAGTACTTGCTCTTTTTCGGCCTGAGCCGATAGCACCGCGCCAGTGTTACGCTCGCCATTAAACAGCGGCATACTAAAACCAGCAGTGAGTGCCATATCATTGGTTTGTTGTAGTTGCTTTACGCCAACCGACCACTTGATATCAGTGCTAGATTGCGTTTTAGCAAAACGTAGTTCAGCTTCTTTTAACTGTGCTTGAGTCAAATAAGCGGTGATAGCTGGGCTATATTTTACTTTCTCAAATAACGGCTCGAGTGCGACATCATCTGTAAAGGCAAACAAACTGCCCTGCAGTGAATCAAAATCAACCTGAGATTCCCCCCACATCATGCTCAACGCTAATTTGGCGTAATCGAGCTGCTGCAGCTGAGTTTCAGCAACCAGCCTGGTATTAAATACCGCCGCTTGGGCACGCTTGACTTCAGCGTCAGGTGTTACGCCCGCTTGAGCACGCTTAGCCACAACCACTTGAGTCTCTTCAGCAAGCTGTAATGAATCAACGGCAAGCTCAAGTTGAGACTGCGCAGTTAATACGTCAATATAGCGGCGCGTGGCTTCTGCAAGTAAATTTAACGCGGTAATTTTATGCTCTGCATCAAGTACAGCCCGCTGCTCGTTAACCACACCGCTGCGAGCATCTAATTTGTCGCCGAGCTCAATGACCGACGATAAAGACACACTAAACTCGGCACTGTCGATGCCTTGGAATTCACCCGTTCCCGCTACATTATCGAGATCAAATCCAATCTCATAACTAGGAGTTAGCGCCTGAGTTTGCGCCGCACCATCGAGCGCTTGCTGTCTAAACTGAAAAACTTTTAGTGAAGGGTGTTGCTGCTGTACCCGTTCAATCACCGTGGTTAACGACAGGGTATTAGATTGTTCTGCATTACTGTTAGAGTCGGCAGTAGCCGCAACAACTGAGGTTGCGGATATCAGAGCAATAAGTGCCAAGGTGCAATAAAGCCCTCGCCAAACACAAAACATGCCAATTTTAGTGACAGATTTTGCGCAATAAGTATTATGAAACATCGGAGATTAAGCCTCGATTTAATACAAAAATACAGAGCTGTGAGTTAAACCTACAACAGGCCCAACAGCTCTTTAGCAAGCTTGTAAAAACTCGCTAAATGAATAGAATTTTGATTAAACGATTAAGGCTTTAGGGGGGCGCAGGAAAGCGAAATAAGGGGACTCAATAGAAGTAGAGCTAAAAGCAAAAATGTGGCTATTAGGGCTTGCTGTCACTGATTTTAACGCAGTGATAGGGTGCATTAAGGTCATGCAACATGAGCAGCAGTTATTGCTACACTCAGCGCAGTCATCTTCAACATGACTTGCTGTTTCAACTTCATCACATTGTGATGTGTTATTTACAGTGCCGTTCGTATGCTCAGCCACATAGGTGACTTCACTGCCACAATCATCATGAGCAGAAGTACAATCATCAGCCATAGTTACCATGGATTGCATCGTTAAAATCACGATCAACAACATCCGCCCCAACTTAGCTGGAGAGGTGATGAATATTGCTCGAATTAAACGCGATAAGCTCGACATTAGGCCGCAGCATTACCTTTGTTTTTAATAACGTACATAACTGGCTTTATTGCACACTCGTATTACTTTGATGCTGACTAGTTTAAATTAATCAAATTTAAAACACTATGCGTTTACAAATCTTAATCTGCTCTGTGTATAAAAAACTTCCAAAAACATCGATAACCCCACATCTATAGCAATAAACCTTGGATTGGGACTTCTACCTAGATCGAGCTAAATTACACCTCAAAGTGTGATTACCTGAGCATTTTACTCAAGTAATAATTGAACACATTAAAAGATGCAAATAATATACATGTACATTTCAAACTAAACTTGCCTTGGATCTGCCAATGACTAAATCAAACACACTTCACTCGAAAGCTCTTCAATCCAAAGAAAGCCTACTTGCCTCACGTGTTGGGGAGCTAGTCGCTAACGACTTTCGCACTGCCCATATTTTTAGTCAGCATGGAATTGATTTTTGTTGTGGTGGCGGCATTTCACTAGCGCGAGCAATTACACGCTTTGACGCTGATGAAACAGCGTTACTTGATGCATTAATGGCGTTAGAGATAGACGGCGATAAGCAGCAAGGCTTAGAGCAACTCACTTTACCCGATCTGCTTAATTACATTGAGTCCACTCACCACACTTTTGTAAGAGATAAAGCGTCTTTACTTGTGGAGTACAGCCAAAAAATGGTGCGTGCCCATGGTGAAAACCATAATGAGATCAAGCCTCTTGCAGGTTGGATCCGTGCATTAGTCGATGACTTAATGCCGCATCTGATGAAAGAAGAGCAGATCTTGTTCCCTGCGATTTTAGGACTGCACAACCAAGTTGAAATGCAAAACTGCTTCGGCCATATAGGTAACCCAATTAATGCTATGCAGTATGAGCACGATGATGCACTGCAGATCTTTGAAAAGATCCGCGAGCTAACGAATGACTTTCAACCGCCAGCCCACGCTTGCACCACATGGCGCGTTTGCTACGCCAGCTTGGCGGAATTTGAAGCCGACTTGAAGCAGCACATCTATCTTGAGAACAATATCTTGTTTCCGAGGGCTTTAGCGCTAACCGCAGAATAACGGCTTGCTAATGGCTACTGCAGAGTAGCTAGCACATCAAAAGTAAAAGGCTCACCTAGGTGAGCCTTTTCTATTAAATAGCAGTTTGTTGCAACGGAGACCAATTTACTGAAGCTTGCTTTTGCTGAATAAGCTGCTCAATCAGCTCACGTATTTTAGGTTCAGCGTCAATAAACTTATTCATATTCGCGCCACCACTGCGCGCATCATAAATAGCTTCGCCGTCTAAGCGCCCTTCATGGAAGACCTTAATTTCTGCGTAAACCATATATAACGCAAGATCCCAGCGCCAGTTAGCAGTATAAGTTGCCGTCCACTCACATTGTTGGCTCGCATCTAATTGCTCCACAACGCGGTAATTAATTTGCTTCTCAGCTAGAATTTTTTCCATTTCTTCCAAGAAGCCTTCCCGCACATCAGGATTTTTCTGAATACAGACCTCTGCGTTGTTATTAACATGCACAGGATCGACTCTTTGCTTAATTGAGCAAGCACTAGTGAATAGCAATATTGACACGGCAATTATTAGTTTTTTCATGATAATCCTTATCTAATTAAAACTATGTTTATTCTTAATTTTTTAAGAGTGCTGAGCATAACAAGATAAAGGTGAATAACAAAGTAACAACATTACTCAATCCGATGAATGTTAGTTGCTACAAACTTGGCTTAACTGCATTATTGATGAGATTTCAATATGCGGCAATTGACTATTCACCGCTGACTTTTCAGCCACACCGAAACCTGGGTTCAACCATACAGCCTGACAACCCGCTCGTCTGGCACCATAGACATCACTCTTAGCGCTGTCACCCACATGCAGAATACTCGCTAAAGGCAAATCCAATTTCTTAGCAGCTAGGTCAAACATTTCGGCTGATGGTTTTTGCTTGTAACCGTGACCGGGATGTAGCACAAATTCAAGTATGTCGCCTAAACCAATGCGTTGATGATCGACGTTGCCATTGGTGATACCAATTAAGCGATATTTCTGTTTAAGCTGAGTTAATAGCTCAACCACCTCATCGGACACCTTAAAATCACTTCGATGTAATGCAAAATGCTCAAGTCCGGCCTTAGCACCCACCTTTGCAGTTTGTTTATCATATCCAAGTAGGGTTAATCCACGTTCTAGCATTGCCAATCGCGCTATACTTGTATCGTGACGCAGCTCTGGAGACTCTTTAAACAAGGCAAGCTTAAGCTTACGCCAGTCGTCGAACTGCCATTTTGCCGATTTTGGATAGCTTTGATGTAAAAACTGCTGCAGTGAGGCTTCTGCCTTTCGAATAATGGGGCGATTATCATAAAGGGTATCATCCAAGTCGAAGCTAATTGCCTCAAAAGCTTGTGGTCGAATAAATATTTTCATGCTTTATCGCCTCGCTTTTTCGCCCTCGGATGTGCACCGTCATACACCTTAGCAAGATGCTGAAAATCCAAGCTGGTATAGACCTGAGTGGTCGACAGGTTGGCATGGCCCAAAAGTTCTTGTACCGCTCGCAAATCGGCACTGGATTCGAGCATATGAGTCGCAAAGGAGTGGCGTAGCTTATGGGGGTGCACCTTAATGCCTAAAGCTTGATCCTGCCCCCACTTAGCGAGACGCGCCTGAATACTTCTATGGGCTAAGCGTTTACCTTTAGCGGTAACAAACAGGGCATCATCTTCACAGACAATATCGCGCTTGATATCCAGCCATTGGTTTATCGCCGTTAATGCCAACTTTCCGATAGGAACAATACGCTCTTTACTACCTTTACCTAAGACTTTAACCTGACCCTGTGAAAACTGAATATCGCTCACATTCAGCGCTGCAAGCTCTGCAAGTCGCAGTCCTGAGGAGTAAAACAACTCCATAATGGCTTTATCACGCAGACTAAGAGGATCGTCACCATCAATATCCAGCAGGTGGCTTATTGAGTCGACATCCATATTCTTTGGCAGGGGTTTGCCCTGCTTAGGTGCCGTAAGGCCAATGGCCGGATTTACCTTAATCTGTTGCTCTCTGAGTAAAAACTCATAGAACTGTTTTAAGGCAGAAAGGGTAAGAGAAAGTGAACGTGGACTTAGGCCTTTGCGGTGTAACTTGGCCAACATAGCTTGCAAAGACTCATGCTGAAGAGACAGCCATGAGTCCGCTTCACTAAACAGCTTCTCGATGCGTTGTAGCTCAAATAAATAGTTACGCACCGTATAAGCAGAGACTTGACGCTCGGTGCGTAGGTAACGCTCAAAGTCAGTCAACCAACGCACATTACCCGATAACGCTTCGTCAGCCATAAAGCCTCGCTATTAGATTTTTGTCAGTTGATGATCGAGTAACTGTTTAAGTTGCGACAGGAGTAAGTAGTCCATCTCTGGATGGAAATGCATTGGATCTTGGCTAGCAATAGCAAAAATCACCTGGCCACACTCTTTCGATAAGCGAGACAAGGCTACAGAGCCCACTTCAGTGCCAAATAGACGCTTCGACTCTTCATGGGTTAAACGGCCAAAGTAATAACCCGAGTCGAGACGCTTGCTCCAGATCTGCGACAGCTCGCTGTCGATATCATGTACTGTGATCAGCCTGACATGGCTAAACTGAAATTGTGCTTTGAGACCATTCGACAGCACTTGACGTAATTCGCCCATATCCTCACATTTTAGCAGTTCCATAGATAATGCACTGTTAAACATAAAGATCTGTTCATTGCGAGATGCCATAGCCAATAGCGCCGTGATCTCTTCTTCCAGTTGGCTCACTCGTTGACGTAACATCTCTTGCTGACGCTCAACCAAGGATACCGCTCCGCGCTCGGCATGAGGAATACGCATGGCTAACAATAACTCTGGATAACGACTAAAGAAGTCGGGATTATCCAACAGGTATTCACGGATCAGAATTTCATCAAAGGGTAGGTTTGACTTAGAGCTATCTATCATTGTGCTATCTGCCCATCATAAACATGCTCTGCAGGTCCGGTCATCCACAGTGGCTTGCCCTCACCATCCCAGTTAATCATCAAGCTGCCACCGGGCAGGTCGACTCTAACATTACGATCTAACTTGCCTTGCTGAATACCTACGACAACCGCCGCACAAGCACCCGTGCCACAGGCTAAGGTTTCTGCCGCGCCGCGCTCATAGACTCGCAGCTTAATATGGCCAGAGTTTAGCACCTGCATAAAGCCGACATTAACGCCCTTTGGAAAACGCTCATGGTTAGTCAGCTCGGCACCAATCGTATCGACATCAGTCGCAGCCGCATCTTCGACTTCTATCACACAATGGGGGTTACCCATAGAAACTGCTCCACAGAGGTAAGTACCGCTCGATGCCATCAGCAAATAGGTTTTCTCTACCTTCTTCGCGATAAACGGGATCTTACCAGGCTCTAAAACTGGGATCCCCATATTGACGGTAACCTTACCATCTCGCTCAAGGCGTAAGGTTATCTTGCCCGAAGAGGTGCTGACTCGAATTTTGTGTTTATGGGTTAGCCCTTTATTTCGTACAAAACGTGCAAAACAGCGTGCGCCATTACCGCACTGCTCGACCTCACTGCCGTCAGCATTAAAGATGCGATAATGAAAATCTAAATCGGGATCGTAGGGAGGCTCAACCAGTAATAACTGATCGAAGCCCACGCCAAAATTCCGATCGGCCAAGCGCTTAATTTGATCCGGAGAGAAAAACACATTCTGTGTCACCCCGTCTACGACCATAAAGTCATTGCCTAGCCCATGCATCTTAGTGAATTGGATCAAGATGGACATCCTTAAAAAGTATCTGCCGCGAACGCCTTGCGTCCGCGGCTTAGTATTATTCTAGTTTACGGCAGGATCTGCTCGCCTTGCCATAATTGAGCGACTTTTTCTCGCTCTCGAATAACATAGGCTTTATCACCATCCACCATAAGCTCTGCTGCACGTGGACGTGAATTATAATTAGACGCCATGGTAAAGCCATAGGCGCCAGATGAACGCACGGCAAGGTAGTCACCAGCCTGAACATTAAGCTGACGGTCTTTACCTAAGAAGTCTCCCGTTTCACAAACTGGGCCGACAACGTCATAGCTGTGGGTTTCACCTGCGCGCTCGATAACCGGAATGATCTTCTGCCAAGCGCTGTAAAGTGATGGACGGATCAAGTCGTTCATGGCGCCGTCGACTAAAGCAAAACGCTTATCGCTGTTTTCTTTTAAATAAAGCACTTGCGTGACAAATATACCGGCATTAGCAGCAATCGCGCGGCCTGGTTCAAAAATCAGTTTAAGATCACGGTCACCTAAGCGCTCAAGCAATGCTGCTGCATAAACGTCTGGCTGCGGTGGTAGCTCATCATCGTAAGTCACACCGAGTCCACCGCCCACATCAAAGTGCTTAATCTCGATACCCTGTTTTGCTAAGCGATCGATTAGCGCCAACATGCGATCCATGGCATCTAAGAAAGGTTTAATCTCGGTGAGCTGCGATCCAATGTGGCAATCAACGCCCTTAACTTCAAGGCCTGGTAAGTCGTTAGCGCGAGTAAAGATAGCTTCCGCCTCCTCCATCGCAATACCAAATTTGTTCTCTTTAAGCCCGGTCGAAATATAGGGATGAGTACCCGCGTCTACATCAGGGTTTACCCGAAGCGATACCGGTGCCACTTTGTCTAGGCGCAAGGCCACAAGGTTTAGCTGTTCAAGTTCGGCTGCCGACTCAACATTAAAGCAATAGATGCCTAGGTTAAGTGCCATCTCCATCTCATCGACGGTTTTGCCCACGCCAGAGAAAACCACTTTGGCGGGATCGCCACCTGCTTCAATTACCCGCGACAACTCACCGCCCGAGACAATATCAAAGCCACTGCCTAGACGTGCCAGCACGTTAAGCACAGCAATGTTTGAGTTAGCCTTCACCGCATAACAGATAAGATGTGGATGCTCGCTCACCGCATTATCAAATGCACGCCAATGGCGCTCGAGTGTCGCACGAGAATAGATATAGAGTGGTGTTCCGTGCTGCTTTGCAAGCTCAGCAACTTGACACTGCTCCGCGTAGAGTTCATCTGCCTGATATAAAAAATGATCCAACGTCTTTAGTCCTTTTTGCTCTGTTCGCTTTGCTTTAGCTCAGCGTCAGACACCTGCTTGTCAGCTGCCTGCTGATTAACGTCTTGCGGAGGCGCTCTAAATAACGCACTTTTCTGCCCACAACCTAAAAGTACTAGGCTACCAAGCCCTACTAGCAAAAACAGTCTCATTTTTTTCAACATCGGCTGACCCTTGGAGCAATAACACTACGGCTTGCTATCGGCGAAAATTCTTAATCCTGATGTTTGCAGACAAGCCCGCTGTGCGTCAACCCTATAACGCATTTATATCAGGCCTTTCTCGCATCAATAGTGCCAAAATCACCCCGGTTAATTGTCATAAATCACAACTTGATGCTGGATCTCAGTGCTAATGCAAAATAATTCAACTAATCCTTATGCTCATCGCACCAAGTTAACCGGCCACACGTACGCACAACAAATTGAAATTAAAGCACTTTACACAAACGTATCCAGTGTAAGATTATTAAGCAGATGATTAACCACAAAATTAATGTGATTGGTAAACGCTGTTTCGATTGGTACTATGACTGCATTAACTAAATCTGAGGAACAATTAGCATGGCGATGACAGATTTCGAATTTCATCAATTGGTTGATGAAATATTTCAAACAATTGATAACGCGATAGAAGTGCTTATTGATGAACAAGATGCAGATGTCGATGTTGATGGTTCTGGCAATGTGCTGCAGTTAGAATTTGATGGCGCATCTAAGATCGTCATCAATAAGCAAGAGCCACTACATGAAATTTGGTTGGCCACCCAATTTGGTGGATTCCATTTTGGCTATGTTGACGGCAAGTGGATGGATGAACGTAATGGTCATGAATTTATGCCATTCCTCGTCGAGTCTATCTACAAGCAGAGCGGCTTAAAATTAGATCTTTAATCTTATGCTGCCAATAGGATGAGGAGGCAACTCCTCATTCCGCAGTTTCTTAATCACCAGTCTTTCAAAATTAAGCTCATCAGCTTAAAAATCGACTTCCGAGGCCCCAAGGGTCACGCCAAAAGGCACTGCAGTTAACACACCTTTCACCCGATCGAGTTTAAAGAACTGCGGTAAATTAAAGTTCTCTTTAGTCAACTGTGGATCTTCAAATGTATGGTAATGGCTTAGCTGGTTCACAAGCGCATTCACATCCGTGCCCTCCTGCACATAATGATTCAGCTCATTCATCTCATCTAAGATAAAGACATCCAGACCTTGCTTTCTTTGACGTAGGAAGTATTGAATTGCGCCCTTGGCGGCATAGTCTTGGATCACAGCAGGCAGCTTAGCAAAGGGCTCATCACCCAAACTGGGCCTAGGCAATTCGAGTAATTTTCGCTGCGACAATTGCTGATAGAAAGATTTAGCATCACTTAAATTCTCGTAATGCATGCCTCGATTATTGAAGAAGAGTCCATAACGCAGCTTACCCACCTGCAAGGCATAACCTAATGTCGCTGAAGTTTGCGCCTTACGACTAAGCCGCACCGCTCGAGATAACAGATCATGCACCGTACGCTCGGTCTGTGAGCGCAGCTTACTCGAACAGCTAATCACCTCAACCTCGACTTCAGCACTGGCTCGCTTCATACCTGGGGTCACAAACGACAGCGCATCCAAGATGCTCTTCTCGCCCTCAAAATGATGACAATGCCACTCTCCCCAGCTATTGAGGCTAATCACATCGATAGAATCCACCATATTCTGATGACGCCGACCGATAGAAAACACATTACTGTTCATATAGTCGACCATGATATCTTGCCCCGCCCAACTCTCCGTTGGATCGCTATTAAAGTTAAGTAAAAACACCAACTTCCGGAAATGCCAAGGCTGATAGAGTGCCATCTTAGACACCCTAGTCGATTCATGTAGCACAAGCCCATCGAGTCGATTTGCGGCTCGAGTTAAATAAATAGATTTTCGCTTGCTCTGGCGCACTTCATACCAACGGGTTTTATCATTGGCAACACCATTGAGGCTGGCCCACACAAGAAGTTTTGCCTTACTCTTAGAATGAAATACCGCGCTGTGTTCGAGAAAGTTTCTTGGCTCCGGAGAGCAGCGGTACAAATAATATTGTCCATCCTGTTCACTGTAAATCACCGACAAGTAGGATTCTAAAATCGAACGGCTCCAGAGTGAATTAAGACACATAATCTGGTTGGCATCTTCGCTAAAGTAGGTGTGTAGCTTTCGGGTTAATAAGCCTAATTCTGAGATCCGCAAACTTTCACTTAGTCTATGAGTCGAGGCAAATTGTAGTAGGGTCCGGTAGCTGCCCAACATCAACTCATTGAGCTGCTCGTTAAACCACTGCAACTGCCCACAATGCCACTCTTCACAGTTGTCCAATGTTTTCAGTAAGCTTTCAGACCAATTCCAATGACTCACCAGCTTTTTCATCTTGTAATATCGCCAGTCGACAGCTTGCTCGCTCTGACTCAGCTTTACACCACACTTTAAATAGAAACAACGGCGGGCAATTTCAAGCCTGCGCCCTTCGCCACGCCCTAAAAGATAAGACTCTATCGCTTCATAAAGCAGGTAGTAGGCGTCATTGCTGGAGGAGAAATCCCCTTCTAAGGTGCGCTGCCAGATCCGCTCACTCACTAAATGGGTGTGGGGGTATTCACTGGCATAAGCCTCCAAAAGAAGCACCTTAAGCAGTGCCTTATGAGGTTTATCTACACCCTTGTAGAGCTGCCAAAGCGAGGCCCCAAAATACTCACTTGCTGGCAAAGCGTTAGCGTCGCCAAGGGATAATAACGTGGGAGATTTGGCCGCATTAGGCCACCATCCAATCGGTTTGCCAGCTAAACGAAACTGGCTGCGATAAAACTCTTCGAGTAATAACCAGTGCTGAGCACTACCACTATGCTCTTGACCCATACAGTTATATTGATCGGCTTGCTCCCCTTGCTCCCGAATAAACTGTTCAGGGTGAACTAAATAGAAATTCACCTCAAAATCAAATTGAGCGAACCATTGGGTCAGTAAGATGGCTTTTTTGTCGAGTAACTCACATTCATCCTTACTCAGTTGATTACTATGCACCAACCAAACATCAATATCGCTCTGGGGATTTTGACCAAAACTGGAAGTACTCCCCATGCTGTAAATCCCCTCGATGAGAGGGATATCGGTAACGACCGTCCTAGATAGGTCTATTTCAAGGGTTTTACAGGCATCTATGGTTTCTGAATCGGTGTGATAATCCACTATGCCGCAAGGAGTGAGAGGGCCATTATACCCAGGTAGTTTTGGGGCATGATAATGCAAGAAAACAGGGATAAGCCGAAGAAGATGTCGCTTTAATGGCGACAGTAAGGCTATCGCTCTAGCATACCTGATGATGTCCAATCGTTGGGCTGCATGTTGAAGCTTATCAATATCTTCTAACAATTTATTCCACCTTAGGAATATATAACTCCCCCCTAATGTATACGGCAAAGCTATCTACAGCAAGTAAATGCGATCAAGATCACACTTTTTCGTGATTTAGAACAGGGTGAACTTCAAAGAATCAAAAGCAGAGCGTTACATCTGTAATCGGGCAGTGTTAGCATTGAAGCAAATAAGTTCTAAGATGGAATATCGAGC
The DNA here is from genome assembly GCF_947497935.1 of uncultured Shewanella sp. Taxonomy (GTDB): domain Bacteria; phylum Pseudomonadota; class Gammaproteobacteria; order Enterobacterales; family Shewanellaceae; genus Shewanella. The sequence goes on along the minus strand of NZ_CANMIO010000025.1, from coordinate 6,871 downwards.
ATGTCTCACAACCTGATCCGTATCGCAACACGTAAGAGCCCTCTTGCCATGTGGCAAGCCGAATTTGTGAAAGCTGAACTGGAAAGAATCCATGAAGGCCTCACTGTAGAATTGCTACCAATGAGCACTAAAGGTGACATCATCTTAGATACTCCACTTGCCAAAGTGGGTGGTAAAGGCTTGTTCGTTAAAGAACTTGAAGTGGCAATGCTAGAAGGCCAAGCAGACATCGCAGTTCACTCGATGAAAGATGTCCCTGTAGAGTTCCCTGAAGGTCTAGGTCTTGAAGTGATTTGTGAACGTGAAGATCCACGTGACGCATTTGTATCAAACACCTATAAGACAATCGAAGATCTACCACAAGGCGCAGTCGTCGGTACTTCAAGCCTACGTCGCCAGTGCCAAATTCGCGCTGCGCGTCCAGATCTAGTCATCAAAGATCTACGTGGTAACGTGGGTACTCGTCTAGCAAAACTAGATGCTGGCAACTATGACGCGATTATCCTTGCAGCTGCGGGCCTTAAGCGTCTTAAGCTAGAAGAAAGAATCGCCAGCTTTATCTCAGCAGAGCAATCACTACCAGCAAACGGCCAAGGTGCTGTGGGTATTGAGTGTCGTACTGATGACGCTCGCGTTAAGGCACTGCTTGCACCGCTTGAGCACGCTGAAACGCGTATGCGTGTTATCGCAGAACGTGCAATGAATACCCGCCTTGAAGGTGGTTGTCAGGTACCTATCGGCGCCTACGCTGAAATCGACGGCGACACATTAAACCTTCGTGGTTTAGTGGGTAACCCAGATGGTAGCCAAATCATCACTGGCACAACCTCTGGTAGCACTGCTGATGCAGAGAAGCTAGGTGTTGCACTAGCAGAAGAACTACTGAGCAAGGGTGCTAAAACCATTCTTGACGCTGTTTACGCGAACGCGTAACACCTAGATGAGAGTCTTACTGACGCGCCCAGAAGGGCGCAATCAGTTGATGGCAGAGGCGTTGACTCAGCGCAACGTCTCTTACTTCATCACGCCCCTACTTAACGTTCAACCAACTTCAAATCTTGATGCTAATCAAATAGATACACTGCTTAATCGAGCAGACGTTATCATTTTTATCAGCACCAATGCCGTTGCTTTTGCCTCGCAAGCAATCGATAACCAATGGCCTAGTTCCGCACAATATTTTGCCGTTGGCGATGCCACTCATACCGCGTTAAAACAACTTGGTATTGATGCCCAGAAAGCGCCTGAAGACTGCCAACAAACCGAAGGTTTACTCACCCTTCCCTCACTGACAGATGTTGCAGGTAAGCAAATTATTATCGTCCGCGGTCAAGGCGGCAGAGAAGATTTAGCCACCGAGCTAATCAACAGAAATGCCTTGCTTAGCTATTGGGAAGTCTATAAACGTGGCTGCCCAACGCTTGATGCTGCAGACCTTTGCTTACAATGGCAAAGCTTCGGCATTAACACTATTATCATTACCAGTGGCGAAATACTCGATAACCTAGTTAAAACAGTGCCAAAAGAGCTATTTGCTTGGCTGCAAACTTGTCATATCATAGTTCCTAGCCCCCGAGTATATGAAAAGGCAAAGGCTTATGGCCTTGCACATGTCAGCAATGCTAGCGCCGCTAACACTAATGCCATGCTGGCTGCGTTATCTTTAAAGTAGTTCGCAGCTTGACTTAAGTTAATACTCGCTATTACTGCAGCATCATAGCTTTCAAGGACTGTTTAATGGAAACCAAGAACACTGACGCCAGCGCTTCAGAGCCAACAACTGAGCAAACTGTGGCGCAGCCAGTTAACGACACTCAGTCAGAGCCCCAAAGTCTGCCTAATGAAGGCACTCGCGCTAATGAAAACACTGCGCAATCACAACCCACTCAAAGCAAACCTGCGCCTTGGGGAGTTATCTTTACCCTATTCTTATTACTGTTACTGACTTTTGCAGCTACGGCTGGCGGATATTACTTCTATCAACAACTACAGACACAGCAAGCCGAAACAGCCGAGCTGAAGCAAGAACTAGAGCAAAAATTACAAACGGTACTCGTTGAGCCAAATCAACGTATTGCTTTCTTAGAACAGCAACAGAACCAATTTAAATCTAGCGTCGATTTAACTATGGCACAGACACTGGATCAGCAAACTCAGCTTGAAGAGCGCGTATCGATTATCGCCCAGCGCAATCCAAACCATTGGCGCGCAGAAGAAGCTAAGTACCTAGTCAGACTGGCAGGACAGAAACTCTGGCTTGAGAAAGATCCAAGCACTGCAACTAGCTTATTAAGAGCGGCCGATGAGCGTATTAAGTCGATGCGCGATCCCTCTTTGATGCCGCTGCGAAAGGCCCTATCGAAAGATATTGCCGCCGTAGCTACGGTAAAGAATACTGATATATCGGGCACTGTGTTGACCTTAGACACCATCATAGATGGGTTAGAAAAGCTACCATTAAACCGTGCAGAGACTCACTTTTCGGCCGATGAACTCGCCGATACAGAGGTCAGCCATTCACTCGATGATTGGCAATCTAACCTAGCAAAATCTTGGCAGGCTCTAATTGATGACTTCGTTATTGTTAGAAAGCGCACCACAGATGCGGCGCCACTGCTTGAGCCAGACCAACAGTGGTATTTAGTCGAGAATACTCGCAATAAACTACTCCAAGCCCAACTTGCCCTGTATCGTCAAGATCAGGTTAATTATCGCAACTCAATCAAGCTTGCGAGAAAATGGATTTTTCAATACTTCGATCTGAAAGATCAGCAAACCATTGATACGCTTGCCACCTTAGATGCTTTAGAGACACTGAAGATCCAAACGACCAGTATTGAACACTTCGAGGCCTCTAACCTGCTTAATCAATTAGTCACTTACGGTAACTTGATGACAGAGGAGACGCAGTAATGGTTAGAGCGCTCGTCTATCTTGTTATTATCTTATTAGGGCTGTGCATTAGTCCTTTTCTTGTCGGCAGCAAGGGCTACCTTTATCTAGCGATCGGCGACTACCAAGTTGAAACCAGTATAGTTTTCGCCGTCATTGCACTGATCATCTTTTACAGCTTATTGCAGTTAGTTGAGTTCGTTGTTGTTTGGTTATTGAACATGATACTCAGTAGCCGCTATCTTCCAGAAAGGTGGCGTAAAAAAGCGGCAAGAAAACACACCCTGCTTGGTGCACTAGCGCTAGCGGAAGAAGACTGGCTGGCAGCCGAAAAGGCCATGGCTAAAGGCGCCGAGAAAGGTGAAATCCCTGCTCTTAACCTACTCGCTGCTGCTCGAGCCGCGCACCATCAGAATAACGCGAAAGCCCGAGATGAATACCTAGCTAAGGCGCAACTAGAACCACTAGCCGTCAAAGCGGTGCGAACCACTCGTACTCGTTATTTATTGCAACAAGGTGACTTAGTCGCCGCGAGAGAAGAGTTAGATAAGCTTAATCCGACGAGTAAGAGCAAGTTACCTGTACTCAAGTTAGCCATCGAGCTTTATCAGGCGCAACAAGATTGGCAAGCCCTAAAGTTACTACTACCTATCGTGAGTAAAAAACATATTTTGACCGACGACGCCTTCCAAGCCTTGTCGCTAAAAACCAATATGGCGCTACTAACTGAGGCAAGTAAAGCTAATGAGCAAGAGCTAGAAAAGTGCTGGCACTGGCTATCTCGAGCAGAAAGAAAACAAGCAGAATATATTGCACAATATGCTATTGGATTGAGCCGTTTCGAACGTAAAGCTGAAGCGGTGAAGATGTTACTTAAGCAAGTAAAAACTACTGTCGCACCATCCATTTTTAAGGCGCTAGCGGAAGTGCTAGAACCAACAGATGTAGAAGCTAAAAAGCAGCTACTCGCCTTAGAAACTCAATTTGAAAATAACGTCGACTATCAAACTTGCTTAGCTAAGCTGTATCAGCAAAATCATGATTATCACCAAGCTAAAATTTGGTGGCAAAAAGCCTGTTACCTGCAAGATGACAAAGATAGCTTGCATGCTCTCGCAGATGCCCAGGAACACTTAGGTGAACTCAACAGAGCGCTGCAAACCAGACGTAATGCGGCGAAACTAATTTAGTCTTTATACCTTTTTTAACTAAAGGCCGCTATTTATGCGGCCTTTTTTTATTTAGCGATATCAGCTGTGTTACTACGCTTACTCTAACTACCTGATAAAAAAAACTTTCCTTGTCCTATCAGTATTTGACATTAATTATCCCAGTCCAGACTTGACTTCCCTTGATTTGACAACGGCACATACCAGTACAGAATTTATACTGTCGATATAAGAATAATGACTAATTAAGTATTGATAACCCTCCAATTTAACTCAAGGATGAGCCAGTTAGAGCACTTAATGATGGATACATTTATCGCGAAGCAGGACGCTACTATTGTCGAGCTTTCTGGTTCTATAAATACAAAAAACAGCCAAGGTGAAGAGATCAGCCTCAGTCAGGGTGACACTTTAAAGCAGAATACGGCTTATAGCTTTTCTGTGGGAAGCACCTTCACCTTACAATACATCGATGGCAGTACAGTCACTCAAGACCAGTTAGTCATGGAATCTATGACTAATGACCCTCTGCAAACAAGCGAACCAACTGTCGACCCCGAAGTTGAAGCGTTACAGGCTCAGATCCTGAGTGGCGATGACCCAACCGAAATCCTCCCCGATACCGCAGCGGGTGAAACAGCTCAAACCGGAAATGAAGGCGGAGAGTATGTTGCCGTTAACCGTACGGGTGACGAGACTTTAGCAAACGCTGGCCATGATACAGCAGGCTTCGTTCAGGTAGATGTAACTCAAGCTGAACAATTGCCTATATTCCTAACCGAATTAGCATTGCCTCGCATCTCTGCACGAGCGGTGACTCTGTTTGAAAAACACTTAGATCAAGGTTCTGATCCACAAGCTTCACAACTATCACAAACTGGAAGTGTCTCTGTTAATGTCCAAGCAGGGATCAACGAACTGGTCATTAATGGCATACAAGTTTTTACCAACGGTAACTTTGTGGGGCCAGTTTCAATCACTACTCAACATGGCGTACTAACGTTCAGCAGCTATGACCCAATAGACTCTGTATTAACCTACAGCTATAACTTAGTAGCTACACTCGACCATTCAGATTCAGATATGTTATCCGAGCTTTTCTTATTACAGCTCACTGACAATCAGGGCGTGCAAACAACAACCCTAGTCACAGCAAACATTGTAGATGACGCGCCGTTCGGCTTAGATGATAGCAATTCGACTAGTCAGAATGACCTTGATGGCGTAGTCGGGAATGTGCTGGATAACGATACTCTCGGTGCCGACTTAGCTGCCGTAACTCAAATAACTAATAGTGAGAATAGTAGCAACGACATTGCTGGTAACACCGCAATATCAGGTGTTTATGGCTCATTAATCATTGCGTCTGATGGTAGTTATAGTTATCAATTAAACAATCAATTACCTGAGCTTCAATCACTCGCTCTCGGTGAACAGCTTATCGAATCATTTGACTACCTACTGACGGATAGCGATGGTGACTCAGTCACCCAGACGCTAACTATCACCATATCAGGTGAAAATGATGCCCCAGAGATCACCACATCGTTTGAAGATGCCTTAGGTAATGTTACTGAAGCGGGTGTTTTAGTCGGTGGAAACATAGTAACTGACGGTATTCCACATGCTAGCGGCACACTAACCGCCGATGATATTGATAATGGTGCAGTGCTAACCTGGCAGTTAAATGATGACCCTGTAGCTCCATACGGTATCTTTACTCTCAACGAGTCTACCGGTGAGTGGCTATTCACTTTAGATAACGAATTCGCTAATAGCCTGGCTTATGGCGATACAGCAACTGAAACCTTTAACATAACAGTGACTGATGAATTCGGTTTAACTGATACTCAAACGTTCACAGTGACCATTACAGGTACCAACGATATTCCTGTACTGTCTTTTGCCCAAGGCGCAGACGCGGGCATGGTAAAAGAAGCCGGAGTGGTTGATATCAATGGTGAAGGTAACACCCCTCTCGCAGGCATCGATAGCGTTTCCGGACAGTTTAACGCCGACGATGTTGACCTCAACGACGGTGAAACTTGGAGTGTACAAGGTACCCCAAACACCGAATATGGACAGTTCTCAGTTGATAACAACGGCCTATGGACCTATACCCTAGATAATGACTTAGCCAATAGCCTGTTTGAAGGCCAAGTCGTCGTCCTCACTTACACGGTGCGCGTGACGGATGATTACGGCGCCTATGCAGAGCAAGACGTGACCATTACTCTCACGGGTACCAACGATATTCCTGTACTGTCTTTTGCCCAAGGTGCAGACGCGGGCATGGTAAAAGAAGCCGGAGTGGTTGATATCAATGGTGAAGGTAACACCCCTGTCGCAGGCATCGATAGCGTTTCCGGACAGTTTATCGCCGACGATGTTGACCTCAACGACGGTGAAACTTGGAGTGTACAAGGCACGCCAAACACCGAATATGGACTGTTCTCAGTTGATAACAACGGCCTATGGACCTATACCCTTGATAATGACTTAGCCGACAGTCTGTTTGAAGGCCAAGTCGTCGTCCTCACTTACACGGTTCGCGTGACGGATGATTATGGCGCCTATGCAGATCAAGACGTGACCATTACTCTCACGGGTACCAACGATATTCCTGTACTGTCTTTTGCCCAAGGCGCAGACGCGGGCATGGTGAAAGAAGCCGGGGTGGTTGATATCAATGGTGAAGGTAACACCCCTGTCGCAGGTATCGATAGCGTTTCCGGACAGTTTAACGCCGACGATGTTGACCTCAACGACGGTGAAACTTGGAGTGTACAAGGCACGCCAAACACCGAATA
>NZ_CANMIO010000024.1 GCF_947497935.1 uncultured Shewanella sp. | reverse complement strand
GAAGTACTTATCCCAGAACACAGGGATTGCGTAAGAGGGGAGTTGTACATGGAAGTACTTATCCCAGAACGCAGGGACAGCGTAGGAGGGAAGTTGTACATGTTTATTAAGCCACAATAGTCTGGCTATTTTGGAAAATAGAGGGGTATGGGCTCTTTACTGAAGTTAGGCATAGAGGGAGATTTATTGTTTATGGCTAGCTGAAAATTATTGAAAATAAATCGCATTTTTACAATTTAGTTATGCATCTGATTGCCATAGAAATTCCCGAATTTCATGTCTCTTGATTTAAACTTTTACATTTATTTGCTCAAAAAAATGAAACTCTCATGGTACAAATCGTGTCCAATAACAAAATAAATAACAACAACCAAAGTTGTCGGGAGGGTCTTATGAGAGTTTTTCCTGTCTATGCACCAAAACTTATCGTAAAGCATGCGCGCATTTTTCTGACTGGGGTGATCTGGGTGAAAGATTTAGGTCGACTAGAATTTGATAAAGGAAGGTTTTTACTGCCAAGAAAAAGCCTGCCTAAAATTAAGCAGGCTATTTTAGAGCTCAATGAATTGATTGAGGCTCAGAATAACGAGATGCATACTGCATAGCGTTTGATACCAATCAGTATAAAGATTTGCCCGCTCAGCGAGAATTTAGCGATTCTGAGGCAAGGCAATGAGTGAAGAGCATAGTTATTCTACGGTTTAGCTCATTAACGCAGCATCAGGAGTGCTAAAACTCGCCATTCTGGAGCGTTTTTGGCTGCCTACTCCTGCGTTGAACAACTTCACAAGGGAACAACCATTATTTTAGTTATTCGCCTTGAATTAGTTTGCCAAAAGCGCTCTGAGTAGAGCAACTACTTATACTGATTGGTATTTATTAGTTCACTTCTTCGTTGAGTAGACCAACTAGGCCAGTTACTTTCTCATTCCAAGAGTTAAGTTCCTGCTGTAGTTGTTGGTTCTGCTCTGATAGGCCACTGTTAGTCTGCTTCTCTTCTTCAAGCTCCATTTTTAGTAGCTCGATAGTTTCTAGTGCAGCTTGGATTTTTGTTTCCAATTTCGATAATAGTTCTAGGCTCATGGCGAGTCCCTTTGATAGCGAGATGATAGCTCCGATTCTAGCAGTGACGTGGCATTGGTGAATAGTTAATTATGCTAAATGAAGAAAAAATAGCCGATAAAATTGTCAAAAATGTTTTTTTTTTGCACTTGTTGCTAAGTCGTTAGTATTCTTCTAATTATTTCCTAATGAATCGTGCCCATGAACGGTAATTTTCTCGTACTCATTCCGCTTCTGTTGACGCTGAGTTTAGCTCTGTTACTGCGCAGAACCTTAGTCGCCTTGGGCGTGGGGGTCGTCTCTGGTGCACTGATCTTAACGGAATTCAGCCTTACTCAGTCTGCCGTATATATGGTTGATAAAGCTTGGCTACAATTTTATCGTGATGGCCAATGGCAGGCATGGCACTTAAATGTACTAGCGGCCATGGTATTACTCGGGATGATGACCCAAGTATTAGCCCGAGGCGGGGCGGTAAAGCTATTTGCCGATTGGTTATATCATAGGGTTAAAAGTGGGCGTCAGGCGCGGATTGGAGTCGTGCTGCTCGGTTGGGTGGTATTTATTGATGGCATATTCAGCTGTTTAGCCGTGGGACATGTTTGTCAGCCCTTAAGTCAAAGATACAAGATGCCTCCTGAGCAAATTGCCTATCTAGTCGATTCAAATGCTTCACCTCTATGTGCCTTATTGCCATTTTCTAGCTGGGGGCCTTATGTGATGGCCATCTTGGCTGGGATCACTCTGTTACCCCTCACGCCGTTAGAATCCTTTATCGAAATGGCAAAGATAAACTTTTATGCGGTCACTGTGATACTGCTATCTTTGCTCGTTGCTTGGTTTGGTATTGGTTTTACTTCTGATCCCGTCCCGCTGCAAAGCAGTGAGCGAGTCGAACCGGGTAACCCTTGGCTACTTGGGCTGCCAATGGCTAGCTTGCTGTTAGCCTCCATAGGGTTAACCTTGTATTCAGGGGCGAGCAATGCGCAGGGCGCAAGTCTTAGCGACTGGATTTCTGCCGCCGATATAGGGGCTGCCATGCGCAATGCCTGCCTAATTGCAATCTCACTGGCTATTTTGATGTTAAAGGTCAGCGGTCGCAGTATCTCGTTATTATTGACTGATCTCCTATCCGGAGTGCGCTCAATGGGTTTCGCCATCTCTATCTTACTCTTCACCTGGATGATCGGGGCGGTGATTGCCGATCTCGGCGTGGCTAAGTTGCTCGCTGGTTGGGCTGAGCAATTTCTCTCTAAAGAGGTGTTAATTGCAGGTACCTTTTTATTGTGCGCAATGATGGCGTTTACCACAGGATCGAGCTGGGGAACGTTCGCAATTATGATCCCTATCGGGGCTGAGGTGGCATTAACCTTAGACCAAGCTTTGTTATTGCCAGCACTTAGTGCAGTGATGGCGGGCTCTGTATTTGGTGACCATTGTTCGCCCATCTCCGACACCAGCGTGATCAGTGCAACGAGTTCTGGCTGCGTGCCCCATGACCACGTTATCACTCAGCTGCCCTTTGCTATTATCGCTGGTTTGAGCTCGGTGTTAGGTTTTCAGCTTATTAATCTCGATGTCTCCATATCTTGGGCTTGGTTGGCGGTGATTGTAGTGGCGTTCACTCTGCTAGCTGGTTATCAAAAGTTGATCCAAAGAGAGCGTTTATACCAGTCAGTATAAAAATTTTTAGTGAATGTCTGCAGATAGCATAAAGCCGCCAACTAACTCAGTTAGTGGGCGGCTTTATTGTTTTAAGCGTTTTTTCTAGAGACCGCAGCGCTTAGAAGCGGTAGTCAACAGCCATATATAGTTGCTGGCTATCGTTGAGTGAAGCGGATTCTGTAGACCCCATACTTGCTGGAGACGGCACTGGTGTTGTTACGCTAGCGTCATAATCTTGCTTAAGGTAGCGGTAACCCACCTCTGCGCTTAACTGGTCATTAATCTTATACATTAGACCCGTTTGACCACCCCAAACAAAACGATTGTCAGAATCTACTGCGCTAGTATCAGGGCTGATGTGGTTAACACCTGCCGTTGCACCAATAAACCAATTTAACTTGTTGCTGTCACCCAGACCCACTAAGTAGTCGTAAGACATTAAGAAGCTTTGCTGACGGCTCAAATCATCCGAATTATAAGAGTAAGTACCATAGATACGGTTAGCATCATTTAAGTAAACACCGGCTCTCACTTCATAGATAACGTTATTTTCAGTCTCTTTAAAAGATTCTGCGTTAAATCCCGGGTCGATATTTTCTTCGCTCGAACCTTTATAAGTGTTTTGCTGTGCGCCAACACCGCCACCAATGAACCAGTCTGCAGCCATAGTGGGTGCCGAGATTGCCGTTGCCATTACTGATGCTAAGATAAGTGATTTAGTTTTCATGTTGTGCTCCCACACTAGGTAAAATTGTTTAGGTGTTGCGTTTCGTTGGAGACATCATAGGGGGGACTAGCTGAATAATAACTGAATGGTATTAACGATCGCTGATGTTGAGTATTTTGCTATATAGATACCGAACGCTATTTGCTAAGCTGTTGAAAATTATTGATTAGATAGTTTGTACTATATAAACAAGTTGGCGCTTTTTGGCATCTAATGGCAAGTTAAACCTTATCGAGGTCTCAATGGAATTGGTCTTTGTTCATGGATGGGGGGTCACCCATACCGACACTTATGCTCAGCTACCGCAGGCATTGGCTAAGTTGCTGGAGGATGAGATAAACCTGAGTATTCGCCATATTCACCTCGGCCGATATATCAGCTTCGATGACGAAGTTCGCCTAAATGATATTGCCAAAGCGTTTGATGACGCGAGAACGGAATTACTTAACGATAAGCCGTTTGCTGTGATCACTCACTCTACAGGGGCTCCGATTATGCGTCAGTGGCTACAGATGTTTTTTGCCAGTGACAGGCTTGATCAATGCCCTATGACACATTTGATTATGCTGGCACCAGCAAACCATGGTTCGGCCTTAGCACAGCTAGGAAAGTCGCGAGTCGGTCGCATTAAGAGCTTTTTTGCAGGGGTAGAACCGGGACAGGGGATCTTGGATTGGCTAGAGCTAGGCAGTGATGGTCAAAATGATTTGAATCTATATTGGCAGGAACACTTCAGCCTAGATGGTCCCTTGCCATTCGTGCTAACGGGTGAGGCAATCGATGGTGAGTTTTATGATTATCTAAATAGCTATACCGCCGAGACAGGCTCAGATGGAGTCGTGAGGGTAGCGTCGGCGAACCTCAACTTTTCACGCCTGTTGTTAGCGGAAACCGCACATACTTGTGATGGCTTCGATAATCGCCGTATTTCCAGCCTCAAGCTAAGTAAGCACTCCAAGCCTAGGCAGCAAACCGCCTTCGAGGTGATAAAAAATGCCAGCCACAGTGGCACTAACAAAGGCATTATGGGATCAGTAACAGTCCGCAATGCAAAAAATAAACCTGTGGTTCAGCGCATCGTTCAATGCTTGAGGGTGACTAACCCAAAGCAATATCGACAGCTCTCTGATGAGATGAGTCAGGCCAGCTTAATTAGGCGTAAACCTAGGGCTTGTATGCTGGTGGTTAGAGTGAGTGACGATACCGGGCTGCCTGTTGAGGATTTCGACATACTGTTACTCTCTGGCCCTCACTTCGTTCCCGGTGAGTTTAAGAAAGGCTTTATGCTGGACACGCAGTGCAACCAAAACAATAAGAACGTGGTCACCTTTTACTTAGATGCCAGTAAGTTAGCCAAGGTTAACGAGGGTAAGATCGGTCTTAGGGTCGATCCTAGGCCAAATAGTGGCATGTGTTATTACCACAGCGCAGAGTTTCACTCCGATGCCGAACAGGTTCATCAATTACTGCAAGCTGACCAGACCACCATGGTGGATATCATATTGAAGCGGCAAATTAGCTCAAGAGTCTTTAGCTTAGTGCCACCTGAGCAGGAAGGGGATTTTGCTCATTTAGTCGAAGAATAGTTTTCAAATTCGGTGATGATGCTAGTTAACCAATACTTCGCTGAAGAAATATATTATTTGAAGCTATGATTGCATTGATAATGACTAGGTGAGCCCTTAAAATTGGAGTTTTTACTCTAATCATTGTGGTAAATAGAGAATACTTCAGATTGAATTCAGCTTGCTGGGTAATAATTGACCTACATTATTTCCTGTCACAGCGCTCAACAGCATATTCTCTTTGATACGCTACAGTCAGTCTTTCTTTTTACGAACAAGGTTCACTCTCTACATGTTTAAAATGATTTATTTTTTAACAGCACTTTCAGTGCTGTTTTTTGTTTCTCCGGCGCAATCCCAATCACTGGAGCGAGAGCCGCTAAAGCCGCGCTACGACAGAACGTTTCCAATCTGGGCTCAAGAGGCAATAGACTTAGGTCATGAGCTACCTAAGCCTTATGGCTTTTCTGTTAATTACATGAACATGGATCAGCCTCTAGTAGTCGATTCTGTAAATTTTTCAGGTCTTGGTGCACTAGATGACATGCTGAGTATTAAAGGTAGTCAGGCCAAGCAAGAGTCAGAAACGTTAACCTTTAGAGGTGATATGTGGGTGCTACCATTCTTAAATCTCTACGGTGTCATCGGCCATACCAAAGGCAGCAGCGTTGCTAACGTACAGCTTGAGGCTGACTTAACCGAGGTCTTGCCGCCAATATATTGCAAATTTAATCCTTGTAGTGTCAGCAGTCCTGCATTCGATTTTGTATTGGACTTCAAAGGCACCACCTATGGTGTGGGTGGTACCTTAGTTGGCGGGATAGACAATTGGTTTGCGCTACTGGATGTGAATTACACCAATACCCGTTTAAATATTCTTGATGGTGAGATCAGCAGTATCGTGGTTTCTCCACGCGTAGGTTACCGCACGAGTTATAACAGTCATGACGTTCAGGTCTGGGTCGGTGCCATGTACCAAAACGTAGAGCAGACGTTCAGCGGTTACCTACGTGATATCGGCATTCCTCTTGGTGATGCTAAGTTCGAGGTTAATCAGCATCTTGAAGATAAATGGAACGGCTTGATTGGTAGCCAGGTAGGCCTGACCAAGAACCTTGATCTGCTGATGGAGTTTGGCGTTGGCACCCGTAGTAGCTTCATGATGAGTCTAGGCTATCGTTTCTAACAAACCGTTGTTAATCGCCTGTGTTAGGCGAGTCGTTAAATTTTATTGGAGCAAGAGTATGCGCACTATCTGTATGTTGCTGTTGACGTTATTGATTGGTGGCTGCTCAGCCGTTGATATTATTGATTCGCGTGAAAAGTCAGCCTTACAAGAGGTTGGTTTTGAACAACATCAGCTTGAACTGCAAGAGGGCGGAGAGCTGAATTATTGGCAGGCCGGTGAGGGCAAAACCCTATTATTAATTCATGGTTTTGGTGGGACCGCTGTAACGAGCTGGCAGCAGGTGATGCTCGACCTTAGCCAAGATTATCAGGTGATCGCACCCGATCTTGCTTGGTTTGGTGAGTCCGTCAGTCAAGGGCAACCTAGCCTAGCGACACAATCACAAGCGGTTATGCAGCTGATAGATTCCCTTGGCTTGGATAAGGTCAATGTGGTGGGGATTTCATACGGCGGCTTCGTTACCTTCGATCTGATGATCAACGAACCTAAGGTTGAGAAGGCGGTATTGTTGGCGAGTCCTGGCGTGCTGTTTTCAGATAGCGATTTACAACAGATGAATCAGCGTTTTGCTGTGGATGATCCGAGCGATATTTTTGTGCCGCAAACCCCTAAGCAGATGCGCCGATTGCTCGATGGTACCTTCGTTGATTTTCCTTGGTACCCTGGTTTTATTGATGCGAGTATTTTTGATAAATACTTTGCAGGCTTCTTAGATGAAAAGCGTCAGCTGATAGATGGTTTACCCGCCGATAGAGACCGCATTTCCGCTAGCATTTCGGTCGAGTCTTTACCGCCTAGTGTACTGATCTGGGGTGAGAAGGATAAAGTGTTTCCACTTAGTTCAGGTATTCAATTGGCCGACTACTTAAGTGCGCCGATTGTGGTGATCCCTGAGGGCGCCCATGGGATCAGTAACGATTACCCGGAGATTGTCAGTCAAACTATTAAGGCATTTGTACAATAATGATGAGTCGTAGCTTCCTTAAAAAAATAAGCCTAGTTGATAAGCAAGATTGGGTTCGAGGCTCGATGGCAGCCGTTACCATTTTCCTACTAAGTGCTTGTAGTAGTAACGATTGGCAGGTGCGTGCGCTGCCAAGCGATATCGCCATCGGTGCAGCTCTCGACAGCGAACCCGACATAAACCTTTTACACGCGATTGAGCTGCAAGAGCTGCCTTTGATCCATATTCCCAAGGCGGTGCGACCTTGCTGCGCCTTTGGTAATGCGCAGAAGGTGACGATTGGTCCGGTTCCTGTGCCTTTTTTCCGCTACGCCAACACGTTAGCTGTAGATAGCGTAGGTCCTCACGCCTATGAGGCGGGCACCTTTAGTTATCAAAAAGATGCGCCCAATGGCAGTCGCGGCACTGAAAATAACGGCCAAATGTATACCCTGCAGGGTGGCTTTATCGATTTAGCCCATGTGCGCGACACTGCCGATAATGCCATTGCGCTGTTTTACCATATCTACCCAAAGCTTGGACAGGTTCAAACCATTAAGCTCCCAGAGGAGATAGGTCCGAGAACCATTGAGCTCAGTGAGTTTGACCTATCAAGCTTAAGCGCAAGGCAGCGCTGGGAAACCGCCGCGGCGATCTCAGTCAGGTTGGCCTACTTTATGGCCGAAGCCCATGAAATTGCCCAGTGGCATGGCTATCGCAGTTGGGCGCCTTGGTCTGAAACTGTGTCGGCTTATTCACCAGAAGATCTCTACTCCAATATGCTTGGCGCTAAAATAGCCTTGGCACTAATTAACAACAACTTGGCGATGAATAAAGAGTTATATAACCAGCATATGACTCAATGGTTATCGGCAACCCTCAACTGGCTTGAACCTGTTTCTATTAAGCAGACTAATGCCTTATTTGACGTGATAGATGGTCATTGGTGGGACTCAGAGCAACCATTGCCGAGTAAGTTTATGTTGCTCAAACGCCATTACCTGTTAGGTGATAAGCAGTCACCTTATCTGGTGCCAAAAGCCTTAGCTCGTTCCCATGCAAAATGGCCTGAGGTGCAAGAGCTTTATGAGTCTCAACATCAGGCGCATGACCTCTCATTGAGCAATAGCGTCCATGGGATTGATATCGATGCTATTGCCAAGCAGAAGCTGATTGTTAGCGAAAAATTTACAGATAGCTTTAAGCATATTCCTGCGGAGTTGTGGCAAGACGGCTTTACTCAAGCCGACTTCTACAAAATTAGCCAGTACAATCTGATGCAAGATGAGTTAGAGCTGCGCCAGCATCAACAACTCGATGATGACACTGACACCGTGACAGCACTGGAGTCACAATGATAGCTAGAGTGAGCAGTACCGCTTTGAGCTCATGGTCTACTCGGTTTGCACTGTTCTTGGCTTGTAGTGCTACACCAGTGTTGGCGAAAGAGGTCGCAGAGCAAGATATTGATCTAGATAAGGCTGCAGAAGTCGCTCAGGTGGCAGATCAAGTGCAAGACGATAAGGCACCTCAAGGCTGGCTTGAGGACTTCTTACAAACCCTAGGCGCCGACGGTGAATTCGATCCCAATAAGCTGATCGATTTTAGTTACTTGCCGGGGCCTTTCTACAACCCTGAGATGGACTTAGGCGTGGGGATCTCGGCGGTTGGCTTATATCAATATGACCCAGATGATGAGGTGAGTCAGCTATCATCCTTAGTGATCAATGGCCTTGCCTCGACCAATGGCGCCTTGGGTGTGGCGGTGGCTAACAAGACCTTTATCAATCAAGACCAACAGCGTTTCTATCTGAATGCAGAAGTCTTCGATGCTCCCGATGTTTTCTATGGTGTGGGTTACGACAGCAACCATCAACAGGGTAACCGTGTCGAATTCAACCAGCGTATTCTCTCGATAAATCCTATGCTGTTACAGCGAATGAGTCCGACCAGCTTTGTGGGGATTGGTTTCGATTACAGCTATGCCGATGCCAGCAAGATTAACTTGTTAGACTCGGATGTGGATACTGAGATCCTCGATGAGAGCTCTCGCAGTGTCGGCTTAAACTTACTGCTCAATCATGACAGTCGAGACAATGTGCTCAACCCGCAGTCGGGGCGTATTTTAGAGATAGACGCGACTTTTTATCGCCAGTACCTCGGCAGTAAAACCGATTTCGATGTCTACAACGCCTTATATAGCGAATATTTGCAGACGGGACACGGCGAAGATATTTTAGCCTGGCAAGTGCGAGGTCGCTTTACCAGTGGTGATGTGCCATGGGATCAGCTGTCAAAAGCCGGCGGTGGCGATTTGCTTCGCGGCTATACATCGGGGCGCTATCGCGATAAGCAGATGCTAATGACGCAAATCGAGTATCGCTTAAATCTGCCTGGGCGTCATGGCATGGTGTTTTGGGGCGGCGCGGGTGTGATTGCCGACGATGTTAGCGACTTCGATGCTAATAAAATCTTGCCTAATGGCGGGGTTGGTTATCGTTTCGAGGTGAAACCTCGGGTGAACTTAAGGTTAGATATGGCTTGGGGTGATGGTGATACAGGCTTTTATTTTAACGTCAATGAAGCGTTCTAATATTCTTAACCATAGCTGCTATGGCTAAATGTACAGATAGCTAACAGCAAAAAAGGGCTCAGATGAGCCCTTTTTTAGTTAACGAATTTGCTAGCTTATTAAGCTTAGGGCTTACTTCTTGAAGATAGCTTCGTTAGTGCCGTATGGGCCTAAGTTTAGGTCACGCTTACGGATCTCATCAACACGGTCGAATGCTTCTTCTGCTACGCGTAGATTTTGAACATCTTTGCGCCAGTAGTACTTGAAGCCGTTAAAGTGTGCGTTGTTCGGGTACCAGTACATTACACCTAGGCCTTTGTCAGACATGATAGGTGTGTTGTGGATAGTTGCACCAGGAATGTAGAAGTACTGGCCTGTGCCTAGCTTCTTGAACTGGTTATTGGCAAGGGTTTGACCTTCACCGTTTACTACGTAGTAACACTCAGGCTGACCATGGAAATGAGGTGCGTGGTCTGATTTACCGCCGTCGGTGATCCCGATAACAACAGGGCTATCTGAAAGCTCTTTCCAGATGTAACCAACAGGTGATTTTGACTTATCACAATCTTGAATTTCGAGTACGTTTCCGTCGTCATCTAATGACTTACAGAATTGCTGATCTTTAGCAATGCTATCGTTTGCTTGAATAGTCGTGAAATCAATTTCACCCGCTTCCCATGCTGCGATGTACGCTTCAACTTCAGGGTTGCTACACTGCTCTGGCATCGTATCTTGTGGCGAGTACGGTGTGCTATCGTATGGAACTGGCGTCATCTGCTGGTAAGGTAGTTGGGCGTGATCGCACTGTGGACCTTGAGCAAATGCAGCTGTAGAAGTTAGTGCGGCGATACCGAACATCATTTTTAATTTCATCATTCTTATCCTATTTTTTAGCTGATGCAGCTAAAGCTGCGATATTGTGCTCGTTTTAACGGGCTTGAACTAACAATAAAGTGATAATTGCCACGTAAAGTTGAAATGGATCACGCAGCATTTTAAGCAGCAAACTTATTCGTGAACTCGGTCGCGAATAATCTTTTCTTAGCTGTATTATTAAATATGAAATTGCAGACTCAACTGGGCGTAATTAGAGGCGCCTTGGGGGACGTTAACGGCGTCGTAAGGGCTTATTCCATCATCAATTTGATAGCGGCCTACCTCAAAACCTAGGGCTAAAACCGGCGTCAGATTAGTGAACAGATTCACTCCTGCATGGAAGCGGTTAGTTTGCTCCTCTTCGGTGATAGTGTGGCCATAGAACAAACTCGAACGAGTGCGTTCGGTCCAGAAGTGTCGATAAGCAAACATGGCCGAAGTAGTGGTTTCTATCTCGCCATCGATCATGTCTCTGGCGGCGTCCGTACCAACGTAGCGGCCTAAATTACCGTAGTGAACTTGCAGGCGAATATCATTTTTACCGTAGGTTTTTAGCTTGGCAGCTAGTGAGACGCCTGCACCAAACTGAGCCGTGTCCTGTGGATCTAAATAGCGAAGGAGACTCGATATCGATACGTTACCCCAGTCGCCCTGTTGATCGAATCGAATCACGGCATCGGGCACATAATCATTACTGGTGTCGACCCACTTCTTATCAGAGTTTGTACTGCCTGCTTGAGTGCCGTAGGTGTAAGGGTTCTCTAGTGCAAATTGCCAATTATCAGTGCTGTAACGTACTAATGCTTGACGCACCATAGCCTGGCCGACCAAGGGGCCGCCTAAGTCAGCTGTTTCGGCAAAGGCGCTGGTGTTAACCATGGTTGACCATGTTTGTCCTGCAGTGAAATTTTGATAATTAATATATGCATGTCTTAAACGTGGGCTATAGGAATTAGAAAAAGCGGCATTACCTTGCGCCGAGCCCGAAAAATCAATCTCTGCAAAACCGGTTACTTCACCGTGAGTGATGCCAACATTAAAACGGCTTTCGGCGGCGCTAAATTGGCTACGTTTAGCAGAGTCGGTGACGTGCCCACCGCCAGTCCAGCTATCTTGAAAAGCGATGTTGCCATCCACATAGCGAGCGTTGGCTTTAATAAAACCGCCAAAATGATATTCGCTTGCCATTGATGGCAGCGAGTAAGCGCCAATAAAGCAAACATAAATAGAGATCCTAGTAATCGGTTTCATAGTTCTTTCTTGTAGGGGAAGGGGAAAAAAGCCCTAGTACATTGAATGCTAAGGGCGTGATCCATCGAGGTGACAGTAAGCAGGGATACTGTACCCGGTCCAATAGTTGGGCGAATCTAAGATGTAAATGGAGAGACAGAAGCGAAGTGAGAGCAGCTTAGCTTCTGTCGATAACGCTAATTAACCTTGTTAGCTTTGTTAATGATCTCTGCGTGTTCCAGTGCTTGAATCATTGGTAAGCGCTAACGTAACAGCTGAAAGTTCAACAGCTATTAGAAGTAGTAACCGAAGTTAATGTTAACGCGCTTATCCCAGCTGTCGCCCATTTCTGGTAGCCCAACGTGGTCGTTATTCGCGGTAGAGAAGGTCATGTTCTTACCCATAACAAAATCGACCATGGTGTAAGTTGGGCCCGCTGAAATCGCACAACCGGTCACGTTTTGCATGCTGTTGTCGTAGCTAGAGTCATCCACGTCGGGGGTCATCAAACCGAAATCGTTGTAGCACTTCACGCTACCCCAATCGGTCGCAAATGTTTTAGCGATGTTAGCGCTATAAGACTGGCCCTTAGAGGCAATTTCATACTGCCAGCTCACAACTGATACCGCGATCTTGTTAGCATCAACAGCGTCAGCAGCATCGTATTCATACTGCATCGCTTGTAGCTGCAGGTTCCAGCCTTTATAGCTGCTGTCTAAGTGCAGTGCTACCGCATAACGGTCACCGTTGTTACCGGTATTACTGTTATAGATCTGGCCGTACTGTACAGAGCCACCAAGGGTTGTTTGACCGCCTTCGTGCTCAGCGGTATATGTCTGGCGCAGGTTGAACTGGTTAGTCTCTTCGTTGTAATAAGTGATACCACTCGCCGCAATTGTGCCGCTGTAGATATCAGTCGAATAACGCTTGTTCTCAGAGGGACCGTACTCGGCGCTCTTATAGAAGGCTAAGTCAGTGTGCCAGCCGTTTTTCTCATAAACGGCCTTGATACCTGTGTCATGATCATCTTCAAAACCTAAGTAATAAGGAATGCCAAACCAGTAGCTGTTTGAGATGAAGTCGCGATTACCAAATGGTACCTTGTTGATACCCACTTGCAGTTGCCAATCTGGATCGACGTCGTAGTACGCGTAACCGTATTTGATGTAGTCAGTGCCAGAAGTGAAACGGTATTCAGCTGATAGACCCCAGTCACCGTGCTTGCCATCAAACTTGATCGCCGCCATATCAAAATAAAAGTCACCGCCTTTATCTTTGTTGACTTCATCATAGTCGCGGTAAGCGTAGTTAACACGTACGGCGCCGCCTAGCTTGATACCATCTTCAGTCTGTTCTGCTGCATAAGCCGAAGACCCCGAAAGCGCGATTGCTGTAGCCACCATCGACAACATAAACTTAGTGGTTTTTTTCATCATCATTCCCTATTTCTTTTTTAGATTTATAAATTAATCAGTCACATTACATCTCTTCAAACCAGGTGCGGTGGCACTCTGTACAAACTGGTGCTTTCTTCTCGTGCTCTGCATGACACGCTAGGCAGCTTGCGCCTTGGTTGTAATGCAGTGACTTGTGAGGATGCGCTTCTGGAATTGCTAACTTGCTTTCATCGACAGGGATGCTGTTGATGTCGCCATGACACTCAACGCAGGCCGCGTCAGTTGCGTTCTTCTTACCTGACCCTTGGTGGCAAGTTTGGCAGCCATCTTGGTAGATAAATTCGTGATTTACGCGACCTTCTGTTTTGCCTTTCATCTTGACGAGCTCGCCCGCCATGACGTTGCTAGACAGCGCTAGGCCGAGTAGTGCGCTTAGTAATAACTTGTTCATTAGACGGCTCCTTCAAGATCGGCTTTGATGGTTTCAGACACGATGATCCCCATGACTAGGCACTCTAGACAGGAGGTCGAGCTCAAACGCGCTTCACCGTGGATACCACCTGTGACTTCACCAATAGCGTATAGATTTTTGATCGGTGCCATAGAGCGGCCATCAATCACTCGAGCGCCTAAATCGGTCTTTAGGCCACCCATGCAGTAATGCACTTTTGGCCAAATACGTGACACAACGAATGGGCCTGTAAGCTCTTCTGCTGTATCCATCTTGCGGTTGAATAGTGGGTCTTTACGCTCGCCAACATGCTTGTTGTACTCTTTGATGCTGCGCTTAAGCTCTGCAGCTGGAATATCGAACTTAGCGGCGATCTCATCGAGTGAGTCAACTTTCCAAGCCATCTCGTCGCGCAGTGCACGAACAACACGGTCATCTATGGCGTAGTTGTTGTAGTTGAAGAACACGACTGGGTAGGCTGGGCTACCATCGGCGTTACGGTTTTTCATAATCGCTTCAGAGCAGGTCTTGCGGTCAGCACGCTCATCCATAAAACGCTTACCGTTTAGGACGCTAATCGCCACACCTTGGTGCCAGCCGATAGATAGCAATGCGTTTGACCAACCGAATCCACCTTCATCTGGAGAGCCCCAATGACCCGTCTGGATAAGATTCATGTGCACAGGCAGTGCACCATAAGCCATAGCGGTTAAGGTGACTTCACCGGTTGCGCCAAGCGCGTTGGTGCAATCAAGCGTGGGATCGAGTGATGGATCAACCGCTTCACGTAGCGCCATGTTACGAGCAAAACCACCGTTAGCGAGCACGACTGCTTTATTCGCTTTAATAAAAATCGTGGTGCCGGTTTTTAGATCGGGGAAGCGGTAGTTCTTACGAACCTTAACGCCGACGATCTTCTGACCGTCCATAATGAAGTCTTCGATATAGTGCTGTAGACGATGATCTACACCTTCTTTTACGCCCGCTTCATAGAGTTTGGTGGTGATGTCACCGCCAGTACCGTGTTGGGTACGGATAGCGCGTGCCTTGTTGTGACCACCCACTTGGATATTGAAGCCATCGCGGAATTTAACGCCGGTATCGATACAAAGATCGTAAGCATCTAAAGAGCGGTTAGCAATTTGACGTAGCGCTGGTTCATTTTGCATGCCACGGCCAGAGATGATTTGGTCTTTGACTAACTCTTCTGGTGAGTCGTCGTTGACCCCTTGAGCTAACTGGATAGGATTTTTAGGGATAGCTAACCAGCCACCGTTAATTGCTGAGTTACCACCAATCACTTGCATCTTTTCTAAAACAAGTACTGAGCCCAGACCTTGGCGCTTAGCGTTTACGGCTGCAGAAAGGCCTGCGAAGCCAGAGCCAACAACGATAACATCTACGCTTTCGTCCCAGTTAATGTCACCACAGGTTTTAGCTTGTACGGTACCGGGTAAGGTTGCCGCTAAACTACCAACGGCAGCACCAGCACTTAGTTTTAAAAAATTTCGTCTACCTTGCATTTTCTTGTAATCCTCAATCAGGGAATGAGGTAAAGATAAACGCAAGTTCCGCCGCTAAAGGTGAACTAAGTCACGCCATTTTTTCAGTGACAAATTTATTCGTGAGTCAGCTCTCGAATAAATTTTCTCTGTCAATATGGGACGCAATGAGCCGAGGTGAGATGTGAACGGATTCTGTATTGAGTTAAAAAATATTACCGCAATGTTTATATGACGTAATTCACAAAGCCTACTAATAAAGTGGGATTAGCGTGAAGTGAATCCCGATTAGCAAAGAGTTATCTATAATCGGTAATTGTTACAAGTGCATAATTAGCGGAATTCGATATACAGGTTTTTTATAGATGAAATGTCCCACTGAAGCATTACCTATGATGCGCTGCAATCAGATACTCGATGCGGCTGAACAGCTAATTGAGTCGCAAGGTATTGTCTCGTTTAAGTTCTCGCAACTCGCGAAAGAAGTGGGCTGTTCCACCGGTACCTTGTACAAGTTTTTTGAGCGTAAAGAAGACGTGTTAGTCTGCTTATTTTTACGCAGCGCGACCTCGAATCACCTGCCAATATTTATTAACAAATATCCAGACATAACCGCCCAAGAAAAAGTGCTACTACCCATTCTGTTTACATTTGAGACCATCAAGCGCAGTAAGAGCTTTTTTACTCTGCGTTCTGTTTCGGTCAATACCATGGTGTGGCAGCTTGCTAGCGACGAAAAAGTCGATCGCTTTAAGAAGCGCATCAATGCGTTTTGGGGCTGGTTTACCGACTCGCTTAATGAAGCGGTAGCAAAGGGTGAGCTTGATGCGACGCCACTACAAGTTAAAGAGTTAGTGCAGGGGATCACCTTCTTCTTAACCGGCTCGTTAACCCAATTTGAAAGCCAGTTGATCGCGCCGGAATACTTATCTAATCGTCGTGAGACCTGCTACCGCCATTTAGCTCGCTTAATGGGGCAGTATAAGTGGACCAAGCCGCTGAATCCTGAATTATTTGATTGCCTTGAAAATCGAAGCTCAACTTTCTTTGATAAGCACTATCGTGACCACATGAGCTGCAGCGCTTGTAGTGCCTTGATCGGTTCTACACTTGATAGCGACACGCCTTGTCTACGTAAAAAAGTCTGTGCAGCTTAGCCTGTCAAATATAACAACCCAAAGCTAAGCAGCTTTGGGTTGAGGTTGAGGAATCACTGAGAGTTACTTAGTAAACTTTGGGTAATCGAAGTTATGGCAATCCATGCAGATGGCTTGCTTCTTGGTATGCTCGCCATGGCATTCCATACATGGAGCCTCTAGGCCGTAATGCATGCTGTCATGTGGATTCTGCTTGGCTTCATGTCCTTCGCGCTTGGTTTGTTCTGCCAGTTCACCCATGTCATGGCATTGCAAGCAAGATTCATCTGAAGGGAAGGCTTTTAACCCTTGGTCATGGCAAGACTTACAGCCTTCTTCATAGAGCGCTTCGTGGTATTCACGCTTATCCCTTGCCTGAGCCGAAAGGGCGATAACGCAGCTAAATACCAGCACAAGTAAAGTCGTCATTGGTTTCATGTTAGTTTCCTTATGCTTTCATCATCGAACGAGCGGCGGTAACACCGAAGGCCATACAGTCTGGGGTAGAGCAGCCACCTAAGCGACTGACTCCGTGAACTCCACCGGATACTTCGCCAGCAGCATAAAGATTGGGAATAGGCTTACCATTCTTAGCGGCAATCACTTCGGCTTTGGTATTGATTTGAATACCGCCTTGGCAGTAATGTACTTTTGGCCATAAGCGCTGCACGATAAATGGAGCTGTGAGGTAGATGCCTGTGCTCATATCCATGCGTTTGCCAAACTGTGGGTCATCGCCAGCTTTGACGTATTTGTTCCAATCATCAATCTGCTTTCTAAGTGGGTTTAGAGGTAGGTCGAAGTGCTTAGCAATGGCTTCAACGCTATCGAATTCCCAGGCAACGTTATATTTGAGTACATTTTCTAAAGACGGATCTTTTTGCGCCTCATGTTTAGGGGCAATCAATAGTGCTGGGTTGGGGTTACCATCTTTATCGCGGCGCTGGATCTCTAAGTCTGCACGATGCTTACGGTCTGCGGTTTCATTCATGAAACGCATGCCGGTGTTACGGTCAATAGCGATTGAGTGGGGGAAGTTGTACAGTGAGAAACCTGCGCCGTAACCAAAGCCACCTTCATCTGGTGAAGCCCACGGGCCCGACTGAATAAAGCTTAGGTGGATTGGCATGGCGCCTTCGGCTAGCATGGCAATCAGTCCGTCGCCCGTTGCACCACGAGCATTGGTGTGACCCACTTCATCACCCAATGTTGGATCGAGTGCTTGTCGGAAAGCAACGTTAGCAGCGAAGCCGCCAGTGGCGATTAACACTCCTTTTTCCGCTCTAACATTAATCAGCTGACCCGAGTCTTCATGATCTGTGTGGTAGCCCTTACGTACTTTAATGCCGAGTACACTTCCATCTTCAGCGGTAATTAAGCCTTCAAACTTATGGCGAGTCTTGGTTTTTACTCCATAGCTACGGGCAGTCTTTAACATAGGGCGGATAAAGCCAGCCCCTGAACGTTCAACAACTTGATGGCTACGAGTCGCACTGGTGCCGCCAGTATTGATAATGTGATCGCGATAGACACAGCCACAATCTTTGGTTAATTGGTAAATATATGGGCCAAGTTCGGCACTGTGACGTAATAATTCCTCACTGGCATAACCGCGACCCGATGCTAATTGGTCTTTTACCATTAACTCTGCGCTGTCTTTGATGCCAAGTTTGCGTTGTAGGTCTGTATCGGCAAAGCAGGCTTGACCAGCATTGAGAGTAGAGTTACCACCGTAGACACCGAGTTTTTCAAAAACAACGATATCTTTGGCGCCAAGTTTTCCGGCTTCAACGGCGGCAGCTAGGCCAGCAAAACCAGAACCCACGATAACCACTTCATGGGATTCATCCCACTTTATATTTGCTGACTGGGCACTGACAGTGAGTGGAGCGAAAGCACCAACTGCAGCTGCACCGGCTCCGAACTTTAGAAATGAACGTCTTGTTTGCATGATTGAGTCTCCATTAATCCTAGCAACACAATATGCTGCGAGGAGGAGGTCAAATCTGCGTCAAATCACACTTTATATTCGGTGAGAAAGTTTTTTGTGGATGCCTTCAAGAAAATGTTTCTTTTCAGTATCTAAATCGATATTTCTTCGTAGTATCGAACCTAAATAGATAATGGAATTGAAGAATAATATGCGCTGTCCCGGTAATAATATGGATGCTATTCGCTGCAATCAGTTGTTAGATGTTGCTGAGGATTTAATTGATAATCAGGGGGTTGTGTCTTTTCGGTTTGCTCAAATAGCCAAGGGGGCGGGCTGTTCAACTAATACCTTATATAAATATTTTGAATCTAAAGAAGATGTGCTCGTCTGTTTATTTTTACGCAATACAATTTCGAGTCAAATACCATTATTTATCGAAGAAAACCCTAATTTAACCATTCACGAACATGCAGTGCTTGCCATTCTATTTACCTTTGAAGCGGTAAAACGTAGTCCCATCTTTAATATTTTACGGGTCGTTGCCATTAACAGTATGTTTTGGCAGCTGGCAAGCTCTGACAAAGTAGAAATTCTAAAAAATAGAGTGAACTTATTTTGGAGTCGGATAAAACGACCATTAGAACGCGCCGCGGTCTGTGGTGAGTTGACTGCAACTCAAGTAGAGATTGATGATTTAAGTCAGGCTCTGTATTTTTTTCTCGCTGGCGCTACCTCATCCTTTGAAAGCAAGCTTATGGATGAACAATATTTTATTGCTAATGATGATATCGGTTACCGTCATATCAGTCGTTTAATGAATCATTATCAATGGCGAGAGCCGATAACGCGTGAAATGATGCAGAGTTTATCAATTCGTATTAGTGCATTTCTGGATAAAGGGCATGGCAATATACGGAGTTGTGAAACATGTTTATGCGTTGGTAAACGTTCCGATTGCGTTACCGAGTGCGCTTCTAAGGTGGAATTAAATTCCGTAAATTTAAACTGAAGATCTTGAAGCTAGCCCCCGTTTTACTTGACTTTTTTATGACCACTGATAGGCTGCTCAGTCAGTAATCAAGGTGGTATACAATGCAAATAACTTATAATTTAAAACCTGCGTTAGAGCGCCGAACCGAGCAGTTTAAGCCGACAACAAATGTGGGCTTCGGTAACCTCAGAACTGACCACATGTTTTTAATGGATTATCGCGACGGGCAGTGGTGTGATCCGAGAGTCGTTCCCTATGGCCCATTTGAAGTCGCACCGGGTGCCATTGCTCTACATTATGGTCAGTCTGTATTTGAGGGCGCCAAAGCCTTTCAACATGACGACGGCGAGATCTACACTTTCCGTATCGACAAAAATGCCGAGCGGCTCAACCGTTCTGCAGACATTTTATGTATTCCAGCGCTGTCAGAGCAGATGCAGGTTGACGCCATTAATGCCTTGATTGATGTCGATCGTTTATGGTTCCCGATGCAAGAGGGCGCGTGTCTCTATATTCGTCCGTTTATCTTCGCTACCGAAGATCGTCTATCGGTTAGTCCGAGCGAGCAATACACCTTTTGCGTAATGTTAAGCCCAAGCGGTCCTTACTATAGCGACGGCTTCGATAAGGCGATCCGTCTATTGATCAGCGAGCGTTTTCACCGTGCAGTTTCTGGTGGTACTGGCGCATCGAAGGCAGCGGGTAATTATGCCGCATCATTAAAAGCGGGTAAGGCTGCGGCAGAGTATGGCGCGGCGCAGGTGCTTTATCTCGATGCTGCAAATAAGCAGATTGAAGAAGTGGGCGCGATGAACCACTTCCACGTGCGTAAAGATGGCACGATTATCATCCCTAAGTTTACTGACACCATTTTAAAGTCGATCACCTCACAGTCTATTCTCGATTTGGGCGAGTTATTGGGCTGCGAAGTGCGTCAAGAGACGGTGATGCTAGATCAGTTTATTGCCGATATTGAATCGGGTGAAATTATCGAAGCGGGTGGCTTTGGTACTGCGGCTGTGGTCTCGCCAGTGGGTTCGTATATCTTCGAAGATAATCGCGTGGTAACAGTAGGCGATGGTGGTGTAGGTGAGCACACTAAGCGCATCTATAAGGTATTGACTGATATTCAGAAGGGCCTTATTCAAGGGCCAGCAGGCTGGGTACAGCACGTTAAGCGTGTACAGGCTTAAGCTTATTTAGCTAACGAAATAAAAAAGGCTCCTGATGGAGCCTTTTTTATTTGCTGTTATTCAGAGTCATCGGCTTGGTTATTAAGAGTTATCACTTGTCTTATGCGCGATATGCTCACTAGATGGATTATGTTTGAGCATTAACTGATGGATCTCTTCGTCTTTCTTTTCCCAGATATCATTGAGCCAGCGCTGAAATTCAACCCGGTAAGCGGCCTCTGAGAAGTAGCGTTTGTTGTCGACTTTGGGTACCGGTAGTACTTTTACCCGCACGACAATCTTCTTCAAACGGCCATGCATGACCTCAACTAAGGCGTCTTTTTTAAACGCATCAGGATAAAGAACGGTAACGTCGAGTAGGTTGGTAAACTGCTCGCCCATGGCCGATAGAGCAAAGGCGATGCCGCCTGCTTTAGGACGAAGTAGATAACGATAAGGTGAGTCTTGGCGAGCGCGTTTTTCTTCGGTGAAGCGACTGCCTTCAACGTAGTTGATAATTGAGGTTGGCATGCCACGAAACTTTTCGCAGGCGCGTCGAGTCGTTTCTAAGTCTTTACCCTTAAGCTTAGGGTTTTTCTTTAGTTTCGCAGGACTGGTGCGGGTCATAAAGGGCATATCCAGTGACCAGCAGCCTAAGCCTAAGAAGGGCACATACATAAGCTCTTTTTTAAGGAAGAACTTAAGCATAGGGATGTGGTTA
Organism: uncultured Shewanella sp.; assembly: GCF_947497935.1. Taxonomy (GTDB): domain Bacteria; phylum Pseudomonadota; class Gammaproteobacteria; order Enterobacterales; family Shewanellaceae; genus Shewanella. The sequence goes on along the minus strand of NZ_CANMIO010000024.1, from coordinate 25,520 downwards.
CGCAATATGTAGGTTTGCGCCGCAATATCGAAACCACTAAGGTGATTACTAATTAATAGGTACCAGCTATTTTTATCTAGATTGTCTAACCCTTCAACATCCCATTCGATATCGGCTAATAGGTATAGGATCCCGCCATTACAGGTTGCCCAGGCCCACATGAAGCGGTTCATTACATGGGTTATGGCGTTACGAGCGGCAGTAAAAGGCAGTAGCAGTTTGATGATCCCACCTATGCTAATCAATGATGCCCATAGAACCGTATTGATGATTAATAGCAGGGTGCTTATGAAATATAAGACTGGTCCAGGTAAAAAGTTCAACATATTGACTATTATGCCTCTTCTCGGGTTTCTCTTGGTTGTGCCAACTGGGTGAGTACCTGATCTTTTTGCTGCCAGATCAGGTTTAATTGTTCTTGGAATTGGATCTTAAACTGACGATCTTTGATGTAATCACCACGCAGCTTGTCATCGATGTCACAGACCTCAATATGCACTCTAACTTCATCAACTTGGCCACTAATAAACTCCCAGTAGCTCGGGACTTTACCTGGGTAGTAGATAGAGACATTCACTAGCTTGTGGATATGATCACCCATAGCCGATAATGCAAATGCCATCCCGCCCGCTTTAGGCTTGAGTAGGTGATTGAAGGGCGAATTTTGTTTTCCGTGTTTACTGGCATGAAAGCGAGTGCCTTCAACAAAGTTCATCACACTAACGGGCTTACTTTTAAACTTGGCGCAGGCTTTACGGGTGATCTCAATATCTTTGCCTCTAAGCTTTGGGTTTCTCTTTAACTGAGCCGTGCTATAGCGACGCATAAAGGGGAAATCTAATGCCCACCAGGCCAGACCTAGTACAGGAACGAAGATCAGTTCCTGTTTTAAGAAAAACTTTAAGAAGGGGATCTTGCGATTCAAAACTCGCTGCAAGATTAGAATATCTACCCAGGATTGGTGATTCGCGATAACCATGTACCATTCTTTGGTAGATAGCTGGGCATCACCTTCAAGAGTTAACTTTATGGGATGGAGTAGATTTTCGATAGCGCCATTGACGCTGATCCAGGCACTGGCACAAAAGTCGAGAAAGTAGGTGCAGGCCTTGCGCGTCCAAGCTAAAGGAATGAGTTTGAAAATACTCATTACCAATATGGGAGTCACCCAAAACAGGGTGTTAATAAAATAACAGAAAAAGGCGAAACTTCCCCTAATGCGTGACGCTATCGCACCCATTCAGAACCTCAAGAAAAAAATTGGAGACCTATAGTACTCGTTGTCAGGTTTTGTCTCAATCTAGATGTTAAATTTTGCCCGTTAACTCATTACTAAATTAGGTTTTTGGGTAGAGTTTGTTAGTGATGTTTAGGCTGTTATGTGGCGATATCTGCATGAGATTAGCTGTTTTAATCAAAATAATAAGCCCCAGCATATTGCCAGGGCTTGATTAAGCGCTTGATGGTTAACTATCGAGTAAGTAAGCTCTCAGCTCCGTAGCTGGCAGGGCTTTAGAGTAGAGCCAGCCTTGGTGTAGATGCACACCCAGCAGCTTAAGGAGCTCGGCTTGCTCTTTGGTTTCCACTCCTTCTGCAATGAGCGAAATATTCATCTCTTTAGCGATAGCAACATATGAGCGGATAAGGAAAGGTTGGTTATGTTCATTCGATAGCAGTCTAATAAATGCCTTATTGATCTTTAGGCAATCAAATTCTAACTCTTGTATTAGCATGCCACCGCCATAGCCGATACCAACGTCATCTAGTTTAATTCGGCAGCCAAGCTGTTTACAGCCTGAAATAAAATCATGCATCGCTTGCCAGGACTCAATAGGCTGGCGTTCGGTGAGTTCGAAGCATAACTGGTCGACTGGATAGCCATTGTTGGCCAAGTGTTGCAGATAGGCTAGCACTTGTCCTTGTCCTTGCTCAATCTGTTTGGCACTAATGTTGATGCTGCATCTGGCTATTTGATTACTTCTCAATAAGGATTTCAATTCACTTAGAGCCGTTTTAATCATCCACTTAGTCAGTAACGGCATCATAGAGTCTTGCTCAAGTATTTTGATATAGCTGCTCGTTTTTATCTGTTTCCCGCTCCGTTCCTGCCACCTTAGCAGGGTTTCGACACCAAATATTTGACCATTGTCAGTATCGACAATCGGTTGATAGGTTAAATAAAAGGCTTCTTTTTTAAATGCAGACACAAAGCGGCGGTGCCAATAGAACTTCATTACTCTCCGACGCAATAGATAGCCAATACTGGCTACAAATACCGAAGGTAATAGCAGTAATAGAAATACCGTTAACCAAAGCTGATTTCTGGCACTCTCGTTGGCGATTAGGCTGTAGTTAAATTCTGACTCTTTGGCTTGATAGTCGATACTGGCAAATGGATTACCATCTGCATTCTGATCCATCCAGTCATGACCATTTACTTTAACTTTTATTCCACCACACATTTGGCACTCGGCAAGGATCATATTAATGGCATCTGCCGATTGCACTGGAACAAATACGAGTGCCGCACCGTCCGTCATGCTGGCATAAATAGTTCGTTGCTTGTTAAAGGTACGAGCGTCATCGCCTCTCACTAATCCATGGCCATCTATATCTCGGCTTAATAGTTTTCCGCCTGGTGGGAGTGGCCAACGGCCGATAGCCGAGCAGATGTTATCATCGTCATCGTTAAACTTTACCCAAGGTACAGGTTGGTCATTTTGTACAAATAGCTTCTTTTTAAGTAAGCCTATCGTCTCGTCAGAGCAATGAGTCTGGTGCTCTTGTTGTAGCATTGCCTGCACTTCTTTTATCTGCGCTTTAGCCGAACGATGTCTTTGTTGATACTTTTGATCGATCTGCTTGGCGACACTAGTTAGCTGATGCGTTAACCAGTAATGGCTGAGCCCGAGAGATGTCACTAATAAAGTAATCAAAACCAGACCAGTAATGACAGATTTTACTGCATGTTTGCTGTTGTATTTGAACTTAGTTGGCATGGTCATAATCAATAACTATTAGAAAATATTAAATAAAAGATGAAGCCCCTGGTTCACTGTTAGCTGATCGGGCTAAGAATGTCACCGTTCCAATCTTATAGAGCGCGCATGAAAAGTTATCTTGGTGGCGCGAATGCTATCAAAAAGCGGCTAGGTATGATTGAAGTGAAAAAATGTTTGCTACTTCAATGTCATCTGGTTAACGAAGCTCGCGGAATTTACTGGAATATGAGGTTTGATTCAACTTATTTGTTTAAAGGGTAACAGTTATTTAATTTCACCATATCTTATCTAATTTCACCGTGGAGACTAACTGTTGTCACCATATCCTTACCCGTTTAGCGGCAAGTTATTAACAAATATAATAAAGTCTATATTTCAAGCGGCGGCATAGCCGCCCTGAGCGGTAGCGACGAGGCTTTGATCCTGCAACTAAGCTTAGGATAGAAGCATTACTGCCTCGAGAGTGAGGCCAGCAGTCGATCCATGGCGCGGTAGCCGAGTGCTTGGGCGATATGAGCGCGGTTTACATTGTCTTCTTGTTGCAGATCAGCAATGGTACGAGCCACCCGCTGTAACCGATGATAACTACGTACCGACAAGCCGAGTCGATGTACGCTTTGCTCTAAAAAGACCAAATCATCGGCGCTAAATCTGGCATCTTGTTTAAGTTGTTTACCCGTGAGTTCACTGTTGAGTACACCGGAGCGAGCCAGTTGACATTCTCTGGCCTGATGCACTCGATTAGCTATGGTGTCGCTGGTTTCAGCATGGCTATTGTGGCTATTGAGTGCGCCTATCGGTAGCTTAGGCACATCTATGGTCAGATCGAAGCGGTCGAGGAAAGGCCCTGATAATTTGCTGAGGTAACGCTGGATCTGCTCGTTGCTGGCCCTAGCATTATCGGTATCGCCGCAAGGGCTGGGGTTCATGGCGGCGATGAGCTGAAAACGACTGGCAAAGGTAAGTTTTGCCGCCGCGCGGGAGATACTGACCTCGCCAGTTTCCATCGGCTCACGCAGACAGTCGAGCACTTTTCTTGGAAATTCAGCCACCTCATCGAGAAATAGTACGCCTCTGTGGGCAAGGGAGATCTCTCCGGGCTTAGGTTGGGCGCCACCGCCCACTAATGACACTGCCGAGCAGGTGTGATGTGGGCTCCTAAAAGGACGGCGATAGAAACTATCGGGTTTGATACTGTGTCCAGCAACGGAGTGGATAGCGGCGACCTCCAGCGCTTCATCATAATTTAACTTAGGTAATAGCTGCATCATGCGGCTAGCTAGCATAGTCTTGCCAGTACCGGGCGGCCCAAGCAGTAACAAGTTATGGTTGCCCGCAGCGGCAATTTCTAATGCCTGTTTGGCCTGATATTGGCCTATCACCTCGCTCAAACAGGATGTTTTAGGGCCACGCTCCTCTGTTAACCACTCGAGATTGAGGTCAATACTCGGCAGTTGTGATTGGCCGTGCAGGTAGGCGGCTAGAGACTGCAGGTGAGTGGCAAACAGGACTTTCTCGAAACCGACCAGTTCGGCATCTTCACGATTATCTATGGGCAGGACTAAGGTACTGTTTTGTTTGCTGGCTTCAACGATCACAGGCAGTAGGCCTTGGCAGAAACGTACGTGGCCTGACAGTGCCAGTTCGCCAACAAATTCGTGTTGCTCTATGGATGCTAACGGGATCTGTTTCGATGCGGCGAGTATGCCGATGGCGATAGGCAGATCATAGCGGCCACCATGTTTAGGCAAGTCTGCTGGCGCGAGGTTGACTGTAATGCGGCGCATCGGGAACTCAAACCCTGCATTTATCAGGGCGCTACGAACACGTTCTTTAGCCTCTTTGACTGACGCTTCTGGCAGTCCAACTAAATTAAAGGCGGGCAGTCCGTTGCTGAGGTGGACTTCGACTTGCACGGCTGGGGCGTGGACGCCGAGGCTGGCACGGGTGGCAACACAGGCGATAGGCATAAACAAATCCTTTTGTTTTATGAAGAGGTCGTTGTGGATAGGGAAATCCAATTTTCCCTTTGTTTGATTCTGGTTAAGTTTAGCAGTTATATGGGGTTTGTTATTTTTGTCTTAATAACTTGGGCTTGGAGTTAGTTAACATCATGGCGCTTGCCTCTGCTTTTTATCTCATAAGAGTCATCCCGATTTCATCAACAGATCACCTTGATATTTACTCCGCAAGACGCCGTAAACTCGTCCATGAGGGCTTAACCACAGCATCCATGCTGCGGATACTTGCTCGCTAAACACCAAGTTGATCTTCAATAGGTAGCGTCATTGACCATATATTTAATATGTCTGCTACAACCCTCAGTGCTCGACGAAGTTACATGCATTAGATACGGGTCTCATGCTTATGGATAAATAGCTAACGCTTCCGATGGGGCATCTGATGTGAATGGATTCACAAATGCCGTGATGGCATGGATGCCAAGGAGCGGCCTGCCCCGCGAAAGCTACGCCGACATCCCTGTCGGCATCACGGACTTTGGTTTACAAGGAGCCTCCAAAGCACTTCGGCAACTCCGATGGGGAGATGGTGCTCTCTGTATAGTTTGGTGAGCCTGATAACTGTGAGGTTACGGTTAACTGCATATCAAAGATATAGAACGTTTTACACTGTGTACTACACATGTGTATAGTTTGTTTTTACTTTGAGATTCTGAATTATGCTATTTCTAAATAATTGCCAAGATATTAATCATCCTGAAGAATATAGAGATGAAACTTGTTTTTATGACATCAGTGTCAGCAAACAGAACCATGTTATTGATGCTGTATCAAGTCAGCCTTTGGTTACTCGGTGTGTTGTAGCATCTTATGCAGACAAAGCTGAAGATATCATCAAATTTGAAACATGGATAAGAAAAAGCATACGAGAGCATACCATTGCAGGGTATGAAACTATGGCGTTTTATGGGGAATTTAAAGAGGTTATTAATTTACCAAGAACTGAAGCTAAGGCTGCATACCCCCAGTTTTTTAACACTGCCAATGATCACTTTAAGCAGGTTTCAATCATTCAAGGCTAACGTTGTGGCGCTTCGCCCCTTTCTGTTGTTAAGAGTCGAGCCTAGGGGGAAAGCGCTTGTCCCCCACTCTTTATTTCATAAGAAGAAACCCTCAGCGCCCCGACGAAGTTGTTGATCCTCAGTCATTTTCGAAAATCGATATCGCCTCAGAATCGCCACCCATGGCTCTGCTAAGGCTACCTCGTCATCCATGACTCGCTCACACGGCTAATATTTACAAGAGTCTTCAATGACCCTCGGCAACTCCGATGGGGAAATGGTGTTCTCTGTGAGCTGACTGAATCAGATAATTGATACGTTCTTATGATTTTTACCTTAATTCAATTAAAGGCAGGTGTTAGGCATCTTCTGCCCAAATGAAAAGTAGTTGAGATGCAAGCTTTTCAAGTGAGTCACTATAATTACATTTGTCGGTTATAGGTAAGCTAGTGAATGGTTCACAGCATTTCAGCTTTTCAACATCACTGAGCAATGCAGTTGCTTCACATTGCGCAGCTCTTTTTCCTTCAGGAATAGATGCACATTCGGCAATCAAGCTGACTAGACGCTTAATAGAACTGATGATGGTGTTAAAACCATCCATTTTTTCTGTTTCACCTAAAACACTCAAAATACCGTTTTTTTTAAACTTAGCGATTAAGGCATTCGCCCAAGACTTGGCAAATACCTCCCACTCTTTAATATATGTTTTTTCAGCATGACTATTTATGTAGCTCCCCCAAGTTAAGCCATTTAATGGCTGTTTAGGTTCGTACAAATTCATAGGTTCATTCATTGCTTTTAATAATGCGTTTTTTTCTATTTGTATTGCTCTATGCAGATCATTTAATTTGGCCTGTATTTCATAATGATTGGCTTGAACAGATAGAGCATTGCTGCTTTTCTCTGCTGCAATTCGAGCTTCTTTTAATTCTTTAACCTGAACATTAATGGACCAAATAAGTAAAAATATCGTTGCGAATCCAAGAAAAGGATTAAGGGTGCCTCCAATAAAATCACCAAATTGAGCAAGTGTCTCCTGCGTTCCCAGTGGGCCATGGAAGTTATAAAAGTAAAAGCTAAAAATACCTATCGCTATCGTGAAAATGAAGGTCAGCAACCCTTTTAACCATTTGGGTAAATTTCCATTTTCATTATCGTTTTGTTCTTTGCTATTCATTTTTTACTAACCTTAATAGTATTCTGCTCAAATTCTACCAGATATTGTGTAAAGACTTTTTGTATGTAGCGGAGGTTAATCCAACCTGTGTCAAGACATGTAAAAACAGATGAGAAGTAATTTTTAATGGCTATCATTTCTAAGCCAAACTATTCCGCTTTTCTAACTTGGTGTAGATACGGCTGAAGCCTTTGATGGCTTGGTGAGAGATAACGAAGTTATCAAGCTTTCGAACGAGAGGCATGGATGCCGAACTGGCCTTTAAACAAGGATGTTGTTTGCCATCGTAGAGCTTACAGGGATGTACTTGCAGCGTGTTTCAGCAGTGTCTGCACATACGCTGGCCGCAGGCCATTGGAACCAGTGATGTTGGAAGTTGCGTCATAACTTCAAATGACAATGAAGCCAAAGGTTCACCGCTTTTAATTTTTCCCACTCCAAACATACGCTGAAAGCCAAACGACTCCGCTTTTCTAACCTAGTGTAGATACGGCTGAAACCTTTGATGGCATGGATGCCATCGTAGAGCTTACAGGGATGTACTTGCAGCGTGTTTCAGCATTGTCTGCACATACGCTGGCCGCAGGCCATTGAAACCACTGGTGTTGGAAGTTAGTTTAGGGATTCAAGTGCCGAAAAACTTAAAGGTTCGCATGCTTTAGATTTAAAGTCTGCGAAAGTTTCACGCAAATGGAACCACACCTAAAGGGTTTCCCCGTTAGCCGAAAAAACCAAAGTTGTGCAAAACTCAACCCCGTTATCTTGAGGCAGATAACCCCACCCCATTCGTTCACAGATGCGCTCAACGATAACCAAGCCGACACCATAACCAGCATTGTAAGTCTCATTACCCTCATGACGATTGGTGATCGTCAGCGTATGCCCAGTGAGTACGATCTCGATATCGCCGATGCTGTAGCTGAAAGCATTCTTAATCACGTTGTTGAGCACGATAGCAATAAAACTTTGTGGTGCATGGATGATAGCGGCTTGCTGTACCGATAGATGATAACTGCTGTCTTGTCTGGCGAATAACTGCTCCATCTCAGCTAGCTGGTTACGTAGCGCCTCTTCGAGACTGACATCGGCAAAGTAGCGCTGACTAATCGATTCTTTACCCAATAACAGGAAAGTTTCGGTAAGCACCTGCATCTCGTCGCTGGCCCGTTGCAGACGCTTAACCGCGTTGACTGCCAGTGGATGCTGGTCGGGAATTTTTGCCAATAGCTCGGCTGAACCTTTCACCACAGTGATCGGGGTTCTTAGCTCGTGGGAGGCAAAGTGACTGAACTCCTTTTCACGTTGAAAGAAGCCGTTGATATCGTTGCGGCTATCTAGCAGTGTCTGCTCGATATTGCGGGTTTCAACAAAGCGAGTATCGACACCAAAGGGGGGATCATCTGGTGACATCTGGCTGATCTTGCGCTCAATAATCGTCAGCGGTTTTGATAGGGTTCGGATAAAGTAGAGACTATAGATAGTCATAAATAGGCCAATAAGCAGGCCTAAGATGAGGATGTAATCGTGCAGATGCTCTTCATAGTCATCGAGGTAGTCGTCGGCATCATCTTGGAACAGGATATACATTAATCCTTGCCCTGAAGGGTGAGTTTTAACAATAAAGTGTTTATCTTCTTTTCCGAGTAGATGTTCGTAGAAGCCTGGCATCTGATAGGCTTTGAGCCAATCAGGAATGGGCTTCTCGCTCCAATAGGTGGTGAATTCAGTATCGTTGGGTAGTGTCGCTTGTTTGCCGTGGATTTGGTAATCCCGGCTGTAGCGTGAGGCTTCGGTGTCTAGCCAGTGGTGTAGGCTGATGATCTCAATTTGGTTTTCGGCAATATAAATTACCGACCAAAATAAGCTGAACATGGCAAAGGTCATCAAACCGAAACTCCAGCGGATCTTTCGGTAGATGCTTGGGAATTGCTTATGCTTTGAGGCGGTAACCTTGTCCATGAATTGTCTCTAATCGTGATTGTTCGAAGCCTTTGTCCAGCGCGGTTCGCAGCCCGTATATATGGCTGCGTAGCGCATCACTCGGTGGTGATTCATCTCCCCAAACCGCATCGCTAACATCTTGGCGGCTGACAACACTCGGCGCACGTTTGATGAGCACCTTAAGTATTTTTAACTGAATGCGGCTCAGTTTAATCGACTGCTCGGCGCGGGTAACGATATTCGTTTGGGTATTAATGTTAATGTCGGCGAAGGATAAGGTGCCGATATCTTGCCTTGGGCCTCGGTTGCTTAAGGCGTGCAGGCGTAGACTCAGCTCCTCCATCGCAAAGGGCTTGAGTAGGTAGTCATCACCACCGGCCTTGAAAGCGGCAACTTTGTCGTCGAGACTATCTTTGGCGGTTAAGAATAGAATAGGCGTATTACAGTACAACTCTTCCCGCAGTTTTCGCACCGCGGTAATGCCATCAATCTTGGGCATCATGATATCCATAATAATCACGTCATAACTATTGTCGGTTACCAAGTTAATCGCGGCTTCGCCATGATAGGCACAGTCGATGACCATCCCCTCTAGTTCCAAATAGTCGGCGATTGTTTCGGCTAGGTTATGGCTGTCATCAACAATTAGCACTTTCATAAATTATTTTATCTTTCTTCACGATCACTTCACGGGCCAAGTTTTAACATACGGCTAAATTTGATAATCATCTTACAAAATAAGGGTATTTAGATGAAAAAAATAGCTTTAGTTTCAACACTTGCTCTGATTTTAGCTGCTTGTGGCGGTGGAAGCGACAGTTCTTCTGACAATGGCAATGGCGGCGATAATAATAACGGTGGCGGTACTGTTACGGCTCCGACTGCAGTTAAAGGCACGATTGATACTGTCGATGCAGCACAGAACAAAGTCGTTGTGAACGGCTACGGCTATGACGTTGCGGGTGTTTCGTACGGCGACGTAAAATTGAATATTAACGATTTGCAGCCAAACATGATGGTGCAAATCGGCAGCGCTCAAAAAGCAGCTGCAGTTCAAGTTCAACTTGAGCCAACTATCACTGGTAAAGTGACTGCAATCGATCCAGTTGCAGGTACATTTGATGTTAACGGTATGACCTTAACCTACAAGTTATCTAACGAAATCGAATTAGGTGACTGGGTGATGGTGTCTTCATTACCGACAGCTGATGCAGGCTACAAAGTATTGTCTGTGGTTAAGTTTGAAAATGATGACCTAGTTAATCACTACGAAGTCGAAGGTCGTCTATCTAGCTTAGATAATAACGCAATGAGCTTTAAGCTTGGTGCTGCATTAACTGTTGATTACTCAGCTGCAAGAGTAGAAGACAACGCAACACTAGCAAACGGCCAGTGGGTTGAAGTGGAAGGCACAATGAATGTGAATACACTTGAAGCTACGACTGTTGAAGTTGAAGATTATAGCGATCTTGCTAACGACACCGAAGTTGAAGGTATCGTGACTTGGGTTGATGCACAAAAAACTGCATTTGAACTTAACTATCAGGGCCGCTTTGTTGTCAATACTCAAACTAAGTTTGAAGATGGCGTGAAAGCTGACTTAAAGCAGGGCGCTTTAGTTGAGGTGACTTCTGTTAAGAATGGTACGACTCAAGTTGCTACCGAAGTTGAGTTCGATGATGACAACTCAACAGGTGATGACAACGACAACGTTGGCAATTGGAAAGAGTTTGAAACTGAAGGCGATGTGACTTCATTTGACGCAACAGCTAAGAGTTTCGTGATTAAAGGTGTGGCAAGTAGCATGACAGTTATCGTTGATGCTAACACTCAGTATGAAGACGGTATTCGTTTTGACACGTTAAACCAGCAACGCATCGAAGTTGAAGGCGTTGTGATTAACGGTCAAAATATCGCTCGCGAAATCGAAGCTGATAACGACTAATTGTAAATCTATATTTCGAACAGATAGATCCCAAATGCCTTTCTTATGAAAGGCATTTTTGTATCTAAAATAATGGTTTATTCAATAAGTTCTATGGCTTGCATATAGCGTGCGGAAGCGTTGTAGCACAAATGATAAGCTCATTTTTGTGAGTAACAGTAGCCGCATAATAGGGTAAAAGTATCGTCAGCTTAGGTCTGTGAAATTAAATACGATTAATATTTTGATGGTAAACGAATATTGGTACTACACTGAACTGTAAGTTTTTTTACGCCATTACATAAAGGATTATATTATGGATGAAGAGTACCAGTATCCTGCCAATTACAATTTAATTTCTATCACTTCTCCTTCTAGCCATATCAAATACGCCAGCCCTCATTTTACTGAAGTGGCAGGTTATCAACCTGGCGAGTTAAATGGCTTACCTCATAATGTTGTCCGCCACCCTGATATGCCAAAAGCTGCCTTTAAAGATCTATGGGGTCACTTACAAAGTGGTAACCATTGGATGGGAATGGTTAAGAACAGTCGTAAGGGAGGAGGCTATTATTGGGTCGATGCATTTGCCTCTCCGATAAAAAGCAATGGTGAAATCGTCGAGCTGCAATCGGTTCGCTTTAAACCAGAGCGAATTCATGTCAAACGTGCCGAGGCCGTTTATAAACAATTATCAAACGACAAAAAGCCACTGCGTTTAAGCCTAGGGCTAAGAACTCGACTGTGGCAGCGCAGTGCCTTTTGTTATGGCATCGCGGCGCTTATCTCTTATGCCATCGCCATGTTTAGCCAAAATACCGTACTGACATTGGCATCCTTTTTCATCATGGCGACGCTGATAAGCTATCTGTTAACTCGTCCCTTGGAGCGACTCGCAAAAGAGGCTCGTAAAGACTTTAATAACCCTCTGATGGAGCTTATCTATACGGGACAAATTAACGATCTGTCCGAGATTGAGCTGGCGATGAAGATGCGAAAACAACACGTAAAAGCATTGATTGGCCGCGTGAATATTTCAGTGATGGAGGCCTGTGATAAGACCTTAGATAACGCCAAGCTAGCGACCGAGAACAACCATAAAGTCACCGAACATCTCAATACGCAGAAAACAGAGATTGAAATGGTGGCGACCGCGGTAAATGAGATGCAGGCAGCTTCGACTGAGATTTCACAGAATGCCCAGGGTACGGCTGAAGCCACGATGCAGACTCAATCGACGATGTCGGATAATTTAGAGTGCATTAACCAAGTCAATAAGTCGATGCTGGAATTGGTCGATGAGTTAGCCTCAATATCTAGTACCGTGGTTTCCCTCGATAAGCAGACTCAGCAAATTAGTTCGGTGATCGATGTGATTAATAGTATTGCCGAGCAGACCAATCTCTTGGCGCTAAATGCTGCGATTGAAGCGGCGAGGGCTGGTGATTCGGGGCGGGGGTTTGCAGTCGTATCCGATGAGGTGCGTACCTTGGCCCAGCGAACTCAGGTTGCGACCACAGAGATCCAGACGGCGATTGAGCAGATCCAGAGTAATAGCCAAGTTGCGGTTAAATCGCTTGAGGTCGGTAATGATAAGTCGAGCAAAACGGTCAATATCATCAACACCTCTTTGAGCAAAATCAATGAACTTGAGGAGTTGATAGAAGGCATCGTTGAACGCAATCAGCAGATTGCGGTAGCTATCGAAGAGCAAGTGTATGTTTGTAATGAGGTTAACACCAATGTGCAGATGGTCAACTGTAAGGTATCTGAGTCTTATGAGCTGATTACCGTGACCAATACGCTCAACCAAGAGGTTGAGAGCAGTACCGACGATCTATCCAATACCATCAGAAACTTCAGTATGTAGTCTGATTAGTTTAAATAAAAAGGGTCTGGCCGAGTGCTAGACCCTTTTTTATATTGCAGGGGGGAGTCAGGCTTAGCTAAAGCTAACTAAGCCATGGGGCCTTACTTGGCCGCTGTATAGCTCTTAAGGAACTTGATACCGTTATTAATATCGGGTGTGTAAGTTCGGTCTAAATCAACAAATGGCACGACTTTACGGTACTGCTCGATTAAATCGCTAGTGCCTTGGCCCATCTGTTTATTCTGATCTCTCATACGAATTTCCATACCTTGGGTGGTATGCAATACCTCATAGGCATAGATCTCGTAACCAATATCAGCCATTTTTTCGACGCGAGAAGCAATTAAGTTAACGTTGCTGAACGTCTCCTCAATCCCTACCGATGTTGGTACGCCGTATAAGGTTGCGCTGTTGGTTAATGTCATTGCTTCAGCATATAGACCAGACATTGATTGAGCGATATTAGCAAAGCCATCGCCGCCGACATTCTCTTTCGCGATTAGGTAAGTCGGTAAATTAGTGCGATGGCCATCGTCTAACTGAGTGGTGCGCCATGCAGAAATGTGGATAACTTGCGCGAGTGCACGACCTAATGATTCCATCTGTACAGCAAGCTGTGTGTTGTCGAAGTTAGCGCCAGAGTTAACAAAAACGCTATCATCGCCGACACGTAATGCATTAACAGCTGGGCTATCGCTATACCAAAGGTCATCACGAGCTTCAGTATTCACGATTGGGTTATCTGTCGTGTGATTAATCGCAGTGTTCAGTAGTTCTTTTGCTTGGCGTAGTTCTTCTTTTGCCGTCGCTAAAATGTAACCAGATGAGCGGAATGACAGTGGGTCTTGCAGGTTACGCTTACCATCTAATTCCCATAAATATGAGCCTTTTAGGGCCCCTAGAATGGCTTCTGCAGCTTCATGCCCTTGTGGCCATCCTTTAGTGTCGACTGTGTGCCATAGGAATGGTGATACGTTACCGTTCAGTGCTTCTAGTGACGAGGCAATAATTACTGGTGAAATCTCTAGCAGGTGTTCGGCTTTTTTAACCGCTGCAATATTCTGTGCTTCGGCCACGTTACCGTTTGATAAGATAGAGATACCGTCTAAACCGAACGGTCTGTAAGGCTTCAGATCTAATTCTTCACGCACTTCTTTTGAGTTACGACGCTCACCTTTGTACATTACATCCCATTCACCCATTAGCGATAAACCAATATGGGTCGCTAAACTCAAATCGTTAGCGCCCGATGAGCCGCGACTTGGGATCAGTGGTGTAACGTCAGCATTGATGTAGTCCATAAATGCTTGCGCGCCTTCGGTACTCATCGCAGTGTAACCCGCTGCCATTTGGTTTAGGCGAATGATCATCGCCATCTTGGATTCGCGCTCAGAGACGAACGGCTCTACACCCGCGGCTTGAATGCGCATTTGGCGTTCGTTGAACTTAATTGATGCAGTAAAGTTGGGTTCATCTTCAACTGATGTGCCTGCAACGCGCTGATCTTTTAAGGCGCCGTAGTTAACGGTTAAGCCGTAAATTGAACGGCCATCAGCAGCGGCATGAATAGGCGCTTTGTAGCCTGCATTAATACGCTGCCAACCCGCTTTAGATATTTTGACATCTTCACCTGGTTGGGCGATTTCCCATAACTGATCTACCGTGAGAGAACGGCCATCTAGGGTATGTGTTGCCGCGTTAACGGATAAAGGTAGGCTTGCAGCAACGAGTAATGCAAATACACTTTTCTTCATTCTTCAATTCTCTAATTAGTAGTACATTTACTTAAGATTGTTAAATTCGACTTTGTGGCAGTCGGAACAAATATCTTTCGAAGGCTTGTGCTCTGAGTGGCAAACCATACATTCAAGCAAGTCTTCATAGTGATGCGAATTATGTGGATTCTTATCGAAACGGTTTGGCTCAGTCGGGATGTCATGCATGCCGCCATGACAATCAATACAAGCTTGATCGCTTGGACGCTCAAACGCGCCTTTAGTTGTATGGCAGGTGCGGCAGTTCATGTCATCGCCAAGTGCGTCGATATGGTGTTGTTTAATGCTAGGTTTTGCGGCGAAAGCGCTGCACGATAGCAAAGTTGCGATAGCCGCAACAGCAAAAGAAGTTCTCATTATACATTTGCCTTATAATTTGCTGCAGAGCGACCTGCAATCTGACCAAAAACTAAACCGTCAACTGACGAACAACCACCTAAGCGATCCATACCGTGGGTACCACCGGCCACTTCACCGGCAGCAAATAGCCCTTTGATTGGCTCACAGGTCGTTGCATCAATCACTTCTGCATCAGGAGTGATAGCTACGCCGCCCATGCAGTAATGCAGCTTTGGCGATAATCTCAGTGAGTAAAATGGCGGCTTTAGCTCGGTTCTTCTGTCCAATGGCTTATTAAATGGATCGGGCTTGCCTTCAACAATCTCGTTCCAATCAGCAATCGACTGAGTAAGAACTGCTTCATCGACACCATGACGTTTAGCCAGTTCAGCAACTGAGTTCGACTTGTTAACCGCGCCATCACGGTAAGCGCCCTTAAAGCCTTCCGCACGCTTTGTGGTCGCTTCGCTACAGAAAGTGAATGGGAAGTTAGGCTTTTCTGACGTACCTTTTTCTAATACGACCAACTGTGCTTCAGCGCGAGTGCGGCGGTCGGCAAGCTCGTTCATAAAGCGTTTGCCTGTCATCGGGTCGATGGCAATACCTTCACTGAATGAGTAGTCAGCAAAGAAAGACGCGGGTCCTGCACCTTTTTCATCTGGAGAAGCCCAAGGGCCAAGCTGATACATGTCGAGCATGATAGGTAGCGAGCCTACAGCAAGTAAGGATTTGATCATGCCAGCTGTTGCGCCCGGGTGTGCAGTCGCTTCTAGGTGAGCGTAAATCGGCATAGTGGTCTTAACGAACTTCTTATCTTGTCCCCAACCACCGGTCGCAACAACGACACCATGGCGTGACTTGTAGGTTTGCTCGCCTTTGAACTTTTCCGTTTCGAAATCAAATTTCTCTTGTACGGCAACGCCGGTGATCGCGTTATTCTTATCGCGCAGTAAAGAGGTCACTTGAGTGCGATTTTGGAACTGCACACCTTTATTCACTAGGTACTTATGCATAGGAACCACAATTCCGCCACCAGAGGCATTAGCTGGAATATGGGCTCTAGGCGCGCTGTGTCCACCAAGGCGGATAATTTTATCCATAAATTCGACGCCACAACCAATTAGCATGTCGTATACGGTGTGGGCTTGAGTCGCTAAGGTTTTGCATAGCTCAGGGTGGTTAAAGCCGCGGCCCGCTTTGATCATGTCTTTGATCATTAACTCTGGAGAGTCTTCAATACCGTGCTTTTTCTGCAGTGAAGTATTTGGCATACATGCAATACCGCCACAAATAGCCGAGTTTCCACCCCAAGTTTCCATTTTTTCAAGGATCAGTATGTTTTTTAATCCAGCTTTGTTAGCCGAATAAGCAGCAGCTAACCCCGCAAAACCACTGCCGACAATGATTAAGTCGTACTCTCGGTCCCAACTATTTTCTGATGAAACCGCTGTAGCCGAAAACGGTAAAGCCATTGCTGCGGTAACGCCCATGCTTTTAGTTAGAAAGTCTCTTCTTTTCATTATTATTCCACGAATTTTATAATAGTCATCATTCTGGCTAGATGATATGAATCGTGCCGTGCATAGATTGTGATTGTTATCTGATATATGTAGGTATAAAAAAAAGTAATACCAAAGATTGTGAGCGTGGTTATAGCTGGAAATGGCGTAAAATATGATAATTAATTAATGGTTTTTTAAATTATAAATATTAATAAAATAGCGTGCATTTGATTGCAATCACACAAATATAAGAATCTAGAACTAGATCCAGAATAATTATGATTAATAACACAACAGTTTATTGTTTCTATTACTCCGCCAAGTTTTCATCATTTTCTAAAGCGGCAAGCTTTTTAAAAATGACTCAACCTAGCGTGAGCTCGAGCATTATTGCTCTAGAAAAGAAAATTGGCGCGAAACTGTTTGAAAGAGAAAGTCGCGGGGTGAGGTTGACCGACCGTGGTCATGAAATCTACAAGAAAGCGGAAGACGTTATCATGTCGATGAATGAACTAGAGTCGGCACTTCTGCAGGTCAATCGAAAGTCCGTCATTAAAATAGCGACTCAGCCTAGACTCTATGAAAAGTACTTGTCAGCCAAGTTAACCAATGAGTTTATTGAAGAGTTTTTCGTTCAGATCAATACGGGCGAGTTGGCCACAATTAAAGGCTGGATGGATTCGGGGGAAGTTGATGTGGTTATCACAGAAGGCATATTTGATGATCACCCTATATTTGAGCATTTTACCGAACTAGACAATTTAAAGTTTTTTTGGGCTAAAAAAATTGGCATAGAGTTCGCTACACCGGTGCCTACATTCGTACATTCTGATATATGGAACCATTGGCACGATCTAAGTACTTGTATGTATAACAATCTTGATTATAAGAAGGTTATGGTTATCGATACCCCGGATTTTTCTTGTAAATTAATCGAGCGAGGTATGGGGATCGGTTTATTACCTGAGCAGATTATTCTCAATAATGAAAATATTGAGAAGTGTGAGGGGCCGACGGCTGGTGATATTAATGGGCCTATTGCTATCTATGTGAATCAAGAGCGCAAGTTAGAGTTACAGCAAATAGGATTAATCGAAAAGATTATTTCAACTAGTGACTCTCGTTAAAATGAATGTGTTTTTGCTCACAATTATTCTTATAGTCTGATTGAGATCGTTAATATATTGAGAAAATCAATTGCAGTAATATGGGGGATTTTCTTTTAATATATTAAATTGTCATGTAAGCCATAAATATACCTACACTGTTCTCATCAAAGGGGGCTGCCGTTTGTTAATCGCAGCTAAGCAGAGACAGGTCTAGGCTAGCGGTCTAGCCTTGTTAGAATGAATATCAATAGCGTATGTTTACAAACCCTTTATGATAAGACGCATAACTTGCGTCATTTGCAAAAGGCCTATTGTGAAACAGCTGGATTTCAATTTACTCAGAGTGTTAGAAGTGCTGCTTGAAGAGCAGAGTGTTACCGCGGCTGCGGCGAGATTGCATTTGAGTCAGTCTGCGGTGAGTAAACAGTTGAGTAAGTTACGTGAAACCTTCGATGACCAATTGTTTGAGCGCACGGCTTATGGCTTAAAAGCCACGCCTCGTGCCTTACAGTTAGCGCCAGAGCTGAGAGAGGTGCTGCAAAGGCTGGAGCAGTTCACCCGTCCAAGTACTTTTGAGCCTGCAGAAAGTCAGCGCTGCTTTAGGATGCATTTAGTTGAAACTGCTTACTCATTAACTTTTCCGCACTTTATGCCTAAGCTGCTAAAGCAAGCCCCGCAAGTGAGTATCAATAGCCAAACATGGTCACAAGACAGTATGGATAAGTTGCTGCGCTGCGAAATTGATATGGGGATTATTTGTCGTGAGTGGGATAAGCGATCCTTGCTGCACATGGATAACTTGCCTGAAGAATTAGCATATTCGGAAGTTATTCGAGATCACCCTGTTTGCCTGGTACGTGAAGGGCATCAATTGCTCAGTGAGTGCTGGAATTTAGATACCTTCCTTAAATATCGTCATTTACAAGTTGCTTTTGGCGGTCTTGAGCAGTGGCTGCTCGATGATGTATTGCGATTAGAGCATCTACATCGCGATATTGCAGTGAATATGACAGACTTTAATTGTGCGCTTGATTTGTGTGAAAACAGCGATTTAATTTTATGTGCTCCACAGAAATATGTCTTGCAGATGATGGCGGATTACCAATTAGTTTGTCTTGATGTGCCGATAAAGGTCGAGCCTGGAGCCTATGTGCTGGTTTGGCATAAACATTTCAATCTTGACCCAAGCCATAGCTGGTTGCGTAATATGTTGATTGACGGCGTCAAAGCCGCCAATCAATAGGTCATTATATTGCCTGTAAAAATGCCTCAATAACTGGCTCAACGGTACGCTTGTTCTTACAGCAGCAACCGAGTTCAAAGGGGGGGATGTCGATAGGTGATGTGAGTAGCTGAATACGGTCTCTTACTGGGCTGTTATTGATCACCACCTCTGGGGTAATGCTCACGCCGCAGCCTAATGCCACCATAGAGGTTATGGCTTCTTGGCCTGAGACCTGAGCATAAATATTGGGAATTAATCCCAATGACTTAAACCAGTTATCGATACGTTTTCGGCCGGGCCCATGCTCTGGCACGATAAAAGGTAGCCTATCCCATGGAATATAAGACTCAGTGAGCAACTCTTGCACCTGACACCTAAAAGTCGGCGCAATGATCGATAGTGGAACATCATCTATTTTGGCAAAGTGCAGGTTGTCGGGAAACGGATCGGGTAGGGCGGCGATGGCGATATCGGCGCGATTGTTACGTACTTCATTAACCGCGTTGGCAGCATCGCCCGTGGTGAGGGCGATTTCAACCAGTGGGTGCTCACGTCTAAAACGGTCAAGTAAACCAGGCAGATGACTGTAGGCGGCGGTTACCGAGCAATACAGGTTGAGTCTACCCCTAAGAAAGTCCTGCTTGGGATCGATTTTGGTTTTTAGCTTGCCCCATTGCTCAAGTGTGGACTCGGCAAAGTGGCGGTACTCGACTCCGGCACTGGTCAGGGTCACACTGCGGTTGTCACGCTGAAACAACTGCGCACCAACTTCCTCTTCCAGCCTTTGCATGGCGCGACTCAAGGTCGATGGGCTGACATGCATCGCCTGTGCGGTTCTCGCAAAGTGCAAACTGTCTGCTAGATGCAGATAAAGCTTTATGGTGCGGATATCCAAGCCGAACTCTCCATGTTTACTAAAACGCCATCAATTTAGCTAATGTTGCAAAAATTGCAATATGACATCCCGAATATATCATTTTAAGCAATGAAAAGCTTGCGCTATAGTGACTTACATCACAGCATGACTCAAGCAAGAGTCAGCCCAATAACAATCCAGAATCAAGGTGGTATATCAGATGGCTAACTATTTTAACTCTCTGAATTTGCGTCAACAATTGGAACAGCTGGCTCAATGCCGCTTCATGGATCGTAGTGAATTCAGCGAAGGCTGTAACTTCATTAAAGGCTGGAACATCGTTATTCTTGGTTGTGGTGCTCAAGGTCTGAACCAAGGCTTGAATATGCGTGACTCAGGTCTAAATATCTCTTTTGCATTACGTGAGCAGGCGATTGCGGAAAAACGTGATTCTTACCAGAAAGCGACAGGTAACGGTTTCCGCGTTGGCACTATCGAAGAGCTTATCCCTGATGCGGATTTAGTACTTAACCTAACACCAGACAAGCAACACACCAATGCTGTTAATACGGTTATGCCGTTAATGAAGCAAGGTGCAACGCTATCTTACTCCCACGGTTTCAACATCGTTGAAGAGGGCATGCAAGTTCGCCATGATATCACAGTAATCATGGTGGCACCTAAGTGCCCAGGTACTGAAGTTCGTGAAGAATACAAGCGCGGTTTTGGTGTTCCTACACTGATCGCCGTTCACCCTGAGAATGACCCTAAGGGTGAAGGTTTTGATATCGCCAAGGCTTACGCAAGTGCAACCGGTGGCGACCGCGCTGGTGTATTGCATTCTTCTTTCATCGCCGAAGTGAAGTCTGACCTTATGGGTGAGCAGACAATCCTTTGCGGCATGCTACAAACGGGTGCCATCCTAGGTTTTGAGAAGATGGTTGCCGACGGTATTGAGCCAGGTTATGCGGCGAAGCTTATTCAGCAGGGTTGGGAAACCACCACTGAAGCGCTAAAACATGGCGGCATCACTCATATGATGGACCGACTATCAAACCCAGCTAAGATCAAAGCATACGATATGGCTGACGAGTTGAAAGTTATCCTTAAGCCACTGTTTGAAAAGCACATGGACGACATCATAGGTGGGGAGTTCTCTAAAACCATGATGACAGATTGGGCTAACGACGACGCAAATCTACTTAAGTGGCGCAGTGAAACCAACGATACAGGTTTTGAAAATGCACCTGGCTGTGAAGAGCATATCGACGAGCAAGCTTACTTCGATAAAGGCATCTTCCTAGTGGCGATGATCAAGGCCGGTGTTGAACTTGCCTTCGATACTATGGTTGCTGCGGGCATCATCGAAGAGTCGGCTTACTATGAGTCACTACACGAGACGCCACTTATCGCTAACACCATTGCACGTAAGCGTTTGTACGAGATGAACGTGGTGATTTCAGACACGGCAGAGTACGGTTGTTACCTATTCAACCACGCGGCGCTACCACTACTGAAAGACTACGTGGCTAACATGTCTGCCGAGTATTTAGGTGGCGGTTTGCAAGATGCTAGCAACGGTGTCGATAACGTACGTTTAATCGAAGTGAATGCGGCGATTCGTGGCACTGCGGTTGAAGCCATTGGTGCAGAACTACGTGGCTACATGACAGAAATGAAGCGCATCGTAGAAGAGAAGTAATTTTATTTTTGCTTTGATTTCGGCCGAGCTTAGACCTGATTTTGTTTAGGCTCGGACTGAAGCATCGCAATAAGAGATAGTCACGTTTTTGATAAATGACTTTCGATAAACCACTTTGAATAAACCATTAAGGATTAACACCTTAATAGCAGTAGTGAAGTCAGGCAGAGCATCATTCATTTCACCAACACTGGCGGTCAGAACCGCACTGGCTAGATGATAAATTTTGATGTTATAAAGTTTTTATTGTGTTTTTTATAGGCTTTGTGGTACTTCTTAATGGTCGCGTTTTAGGCGACACCGAATTTAAGCAAAGAATCTGATTAGGAACCCAGTCGAATATGTTCAACCAAGCTGCCCAGCTCATTATTGTGATTATTACCGTCGTGATTATTAAATCACAGCGGGGGCTGCGCATATTGAATCGACACACCTAATCTAGGTTTAAGATTGCAAAAACCCCCGCTCCGAAAGGAACGGGGGTTTTTTCGTATAAGGGCTTAGATAAAGTGAAACTCTTATCTAAGCCTTTAGGAAATAAGTTAATTGTAGTGGAGCGCTGATATATGGAACGAGGGCAAATGGATCAGAGTCAAATGGAATCTGGACAGATGATAAGAGGCGCAGACGCAGTCATCAAAGCGATTGCCGCACACGGTGTTACCACAGTGTTTGGTTATCCAGGCGGTGCGATTATGCCGATCTATGATGCACTCTATGGCAGCCCGGTAGAGCATCTTCTCAGTCGTCACGAGCAAGGCGCCGCATTTGCTGCAGTCGGTTACGCTAGAGCCAGTGGTCAAACTGGCGTATGTTTTGCGACTTCCGGCCCCGGGGCCACAAATTTGGTGACCTCCCTTGCCGATGCGCTGCTCGACTCTGTTCCCGTTGTTGCCATCACCGGCCAAGTCTCTACTGCGGTTATCGGCACCGATGCCTTCCAAGAAATCGATGTTTTAGGCATGTCACTATCGTGCACTAAACACAGCTTTATGGTGACCCATGTCGATGAACTCGTGCCTACCCTCTATAAAGCATTTGAGATTGCCGCGTCAGGCCGCCCCGGACCAGTATTAGTCGATATCCCCAAAGATGTTCAGATCGCCATGCTGGAATACAAGACGCCACTTCAAGCGGTGACACCAGAGCGAGAGCATACTGCGGCGCAGATAAATGATGCCCGTGAGCTTCTTAGCCAATCTAAGCAGCCTATGCTGTATGTGGGCGGCGGCGTTGGTATGGCAAGTGCCGTCGAGCAGTTGCGTGACTTTATTAAGGTTAGCGGTATTCCCTCAGTAGCAACATTGAAGGGATTGGGCTCTATCACAATCGATACGTCAGGTTACTTAGGGATGTTAGGTATGCATGGCTCTAAAGCGGCCAACTTGACGGTGCAAGAGTGCGATCTGTTGATTGTTGTTGGGGCGCGATTTGACGACAGAGTGACGGGGCGCCTTGCTAGCTTTGCTGAAAACGCCAAGGTGATCCATCTGGATATCGACGCCGCCGAGTTAGGCAAGTTACGTCTACCTGAAGTGGCGATCGCAGGCGACCTACGTCAGATCTTGCCCGCCTTAAGCCAAAATTTCGGTGAGCAGTTTGCCCCGTGGCAAGCCAAGATCGAACAGATGAAGCAAGAGCACCAGTGGCGCTATGACCGCCCCGGTGAGCTTATCTATGCACCCGCGATGCTAAATCGCCTCGCTCACAAGTTACCCCAAGATAGCGTGGTGGCTTGTGACGTAGGCCAGCACCAGATGTGGGTGGCTCAGCACATGTTCTTTAACCGCCCCGAAGATCATCTATCGAGTGCCGGGCTTGGCACCATGGGTTTTGGTTTACCTGCAGCCATTGGCGCAAAAGTTGCGCGCCCCGATGCAAGCGTTGTGGTGGTGTCTGGCGATGGCTCTTTTATGATGAATGTACAGGAGCTGACCACCATTAAGCGTAAGCGCTTGCCAGTCAAAATCTTGCTTATCGATAATCAAAAGCTGGGCATGGTGAAGCAGTGGCAGCAGCTGTTTTTTGAAGAGCGCTATAGCGAGACTGACCTTTCTGATAACCCTGACTTCGTCAAGATGGCTTCGGCGTTCGAGATCCCCGGGCGCAATATCTATAAGGCCTGCGATGTCGAGGCGGGCTTAGATGAAATGCTGAATAGCCAAGGGCCCTTCTTACTGCATGTGTCGATAGATGATGCTCATAACGTGTGGCCACTAGTACCGCCGGGCGCATCGAATCAAGACATGATGGAAGAGATGGATAAGCAAACTTAATAACTTTGTTTTGAGTTTGAAAGACAGAATTAAAGCACTGAAGCATTAGCGATAACACCAGATGGAGAGCAAGGATATGAACAATTACTCATTAGCGTTAAACGTGCAGCAAAGACCTGAAGTGCTAGAGCGCGTGCTACGCGTTGTTCGCCATCGCGGGTTTAAGGTCGCTAACTTGAGCATGCAGCTTAACAGTAATAACAGCACTAGCATCGACATGCTGGTACAGAGCGAGCGTGAAATTGGCTTGCTAACTAATCAAATCATTAAGCTTATCGATGTAATTGATTGCCGGGTATTGGTAAACAGTTCAAGTGAACTAGCACAACAGGAAGGGTGAGAATATGGCCGCTAAAACAGCAGAGTTAATTTGGTTCAATGGTGAAATGATGCCTTGGGGTGATGCTAAGGTTCATGTCATGTCTCACGCGCTGCACTATGGTACGTCAGTATTTGAAGGGATCCGAGTGTACGATACACACCGTGGTCCAGCGGGATTTCGGTTAACTGAGCACGTTCAACGCCTATTCGATTCTGCCAAAATTTACCGTATGCCTATCCCGTATAGCTTCGATGATGTGATGCAGGCATGTCGAGAGGCAACATTAGGTAATAGCCTAAAGAGCGCCTATATCCGCCCCTTAGCCTTTTATGGTGATGTGGGAATGGGGATCACCCCGCCAAAAGATGCTCAATGTGACTTGCTAGTAGCCGCATTTCCTTGGGGAGCTTATCTCGGGGAAGACAGTATGGATGCTGGCGTTGATGTGGCGGTGACCTCTTGGAATCGCTTAGCGCCCAACACCATCCCAACTGGTGCTAAGGCGGGCGGGAACTACCTGTCTTCACTGCAGATCTCTACCGAAGCTAAGCGCAATGGGTTCGATGAAGGTATCGCGCTCGACACTAATGGTTTAGTGAGTGAGGCGGCCGGAGCAAATATTTTTGTCATTAAAAAGAACAAGATCTACACACCTCCAGCAACAGCCGCTATTCTGATGGGGCTAACTCGAGACACCATTATTACCCTTGCTCGAGATAAAGGCTATCAAGTGGTTGAAGAGCCTATGTCACGTGAGTTTCTCTATCTTGCCGATGAGATCTTTATGACAGGAACGGCAGCCGAAATCGTGCCGGTACGTAGCGTGGATCGTATCGAGGTAGGCACAGGTAAACGCGGTGACATCACTAAAGAAATTCAGCAGAGTTTCTTCGGCCTATTTAGCGGTGAAACCGAAGACAAATGGGGTTGGTTGGAAACGTTGGAAAGCTAAAGCAGGTCCTAGGTGCTAGGAAGGGCTAAGAAAGGTTCTAGGAAGGCACAAGCTAAGACGAACGCTGCGCTTACGGATAACGGAATGTTCGCAAACTCACTGACGGAAAGGTCGGAAAAGACTGGATTTTTGTAGGGCGGGCTTTAGCCCGTCAATCAAGATTTTAAATAGGATTTGTCGGCATAACTACTGACTTACGAAAAGCAGGAAAAGCAGGTGCTAGGTCCAAGGAAAAGCTAAGAAAGGTCCTAGGAAGGCACAAGCTAAGACGAACGCTGTGCTTACGAAAAGGCTGGAGAGCAGATAAAGCAGGTGCTAGGAAAAGCTAAGAAAGTTCCTAGGTAAATCACGAGCTAAGACGGAACAGATTAAGACTAAACATAAATACTGAGAACGATATCTCAGATTAAAAATTAGAAAATTGAAGGCTAAAGTGGCTAGTTTGATGCTAGAACCTAGAACCTAGAACCTAGAACCTAGAACCTAGAACCTAGAACCTAGAACCTAGAACCTAGAACCTAGA
>NZ_CANMIO010000023.1 GCF_947497935.1 uncultured Shewanella sp. | reverse complement strand
AGCACCTAGCACCTAGCACCTAGCACCTAGCACCTAGCACCTAGCACCTAGCACCTAGCACCTAGCACCTAGCACCTCATCTTGCTGCATTCTTACCCATCCAGAATATTTAACGATAATATTGATTTACTTTTCTTAGCGTTATCGTATTTTACTCAGGTTTGACTATAGTTTTTACACTCAACGGCATGTTTTAACAAACAGCGTTTCAAGAGAAACGTTCAGATAAGGAAATAGGCTATGCTGGAGCAGATCACTGCGATGCTTGCTTTGCTAGGTGTGTTATCGTTGTTTTGTCAGTGGATAGGGTGGAAATTAAGACTGCCTGCTATTTTACCTCTATTGTTATGCGGCCTCTTGCTTGGGCCCGGTCTTGGCTTTTTACAGCCTGATGTCATTTTTGGTGATTTGTTGTTTCCGATCATCTCCCTTGGTGTTGCAATTATCCTATTTGAGGGCGCATTAACCCTTAATTTCAAAGAGATTAAAGAGCATGGTGTTATGGTGACGCGACTTGTTACCTTAGGCACAGTGATCACCTGGGCTTGTATTGCAATGGGCACCTTCTATTTACTCGATTTTAAATGGTCCATGGCGCTTTTATTTGGTGCCTTAGTGGTGGTTACGGGCCCGACTGTTATTGTACCCATGCTTCGAAGTGTGAGGCCAAAAACAGAGCTTGCCAGTATTTTGCGCTGGGAAGGTATCGTTATTGACCCCATCGGTGCGTTGCTTGCTGTGTTGGTGTTTGAATATATTGCTGTTGCGGCCGATCCCACTACACATGTTCTGCATGCCCTGAGTGCCATGTTGGCGATAGGTCTGGGCTTTGGTGCTGTTAGCGGTTATTTAGTTGGGTTAATTCTGCGTAATAACTTACTGCCACATTACTTACGTAATACCGCGGTTCTGACCTTAATGTTAGCGGTTTTCGTTGGTTCAAACCTGTTACAGGAAGAAGCAGGTCTGCTTTCTGTGACGGTAATGGGTATATGGCTCGCGAATATGAAGGGCGTCGATATCGCTGATATTCTCGAGTTTAAAGAGACCCTGACCGTATTACTTATTTCTGCGCTATTTATATTACTTGCAGCAAGACTCAATGCCGATGCACTGCTAAACCTAGGCTGGGAAGGCTTAGCGCTACTCGCGGTGGTGATGTTAATTGCACGTCCTTTAAGTATTTGGTGTTGTGGTGTCGGTACCTCGCTCTCAAAGGGGGATAAGTGGTTTTTAAGTTGGGTAGCACCACGGGGTATTGTTGCCGCTGCGGTATCTTCATTATTTGCTATTAAGCTTGAAGCCATCGGAATTGAAGGTGCTGAGCTCATTGTGCCTCTGGTGTTTTTAATAATTATCGGCACAGTGGTTATTCAAAGTTTAACGGCAGGGCGATGGGCAAAAATGCTTGGCGTTACCGCTGACTCCTCTCAAGGCTTACTCATTTTCGGCGCATCCAAGTTTCCACGGGCACTGGCTAAAACCCTGCAGGCAAAGGGTGTCACAGTGCTGCTTGCCGATAATAACTGGGATAATGTGCGCTTAGCCCGTATGGATAACGTACCCGTTTATTTTGGTAATCCTGCATCAGAACATGCCGAAAATCATATGAATATGGCAGGTATTGGCCGAGTACTGGTAATGTCGCCATACAGGCAGCTCAATCCGCTTGTCACTTTCTATTTTCAAGATGTATTTGGTAATAAAAAGGTATTTGGACTCAATAATGGTGAAACAGCCAGTGCAAGACATCAATTATCTGAGTCTTACTTGGAGCGATTAAGTCTATTTGGTGATGGTGTCTCTTATTCTAAGCTTGCGAGTTTAATGGCGAAAGGTGCAACAATTAAAAGTACACGCCTAACAGAAAGTTTCAATTACGCTATGTTTATGGAGCAGTATGCCGAAGCTGCCATCCCGCTTATTTATCTGCAAGAGGGGAAGGTGCGGTTGATTAGTGGTGAAGGTGAACTTGAGATCCCTATAGGGGTTGAACTTATCAGCTTAATTCCTGCCGATGCAGCTAAGTTGGGATTAACTAATGAATCTAATGACGAGCCGAGAGTCATTGGTGATGAAACAATGGCGTGATTAGCTAAGCTCTTTTAGGATGCTTGTTTTCGTATAAGTCATATGTAAGGGAACGTCTTAGAGTGATCAGTCTAAGACGTTATTGCCCCAAAGTGAGTTATGGCCAGAGCTTGACTGCATCGAGTGATACTGGTGCTGCCATATATTATTTTATGCAAAATCTTCTGTTTAGTTGGCCAAATTCAGTGTGCCACAACACTATACCGAAACTCAGATAATTAAGATCCTGAAAGAAGTAGAAGATGGTCGTCTGATCAAGGAAGTTCGCCGAGAATATGGTATTTCAGCGACAACGTATTATAGCTGGAAGAGTAAGCTCTAATAGTCACGTTACTCAGTCACCAAATAATAAGTAATACATCACTGAGCCAACGATACATAAAATCCCGATGGCAGCTAAAATTAGGCTTAGCTCTAAGTGCGCCATGCTATCCATTAACGATCCTTGTCAATGGTGTAGGAAGTATAGCAATGGTTCAATTTAATGATAATGCGATTTTCTCATTTCTATTAAGGGGGACCGACTAAAACGCTTCAGCCCCTTTTCTTGTTAGAGAAAAGATCCAATCATATCTTGTTAATCGATATTTGCCCTATCTGGGGTAATGAATAAGGCAAAAGCAAGACCTGACTCCATTGATTGCTTAGTATATGTTAAATGTTCCGATTTCACGCAGGGTGTATAACCTCTCTATACCAATGGGCTTGAGTGCAATTGAATAGTGCTTTCAATGCCGTTTCACCACGCTTGGTGCGACAAATGACTTGCCTTCTCGCTCAACAATATCAAGCATATTAACTATATACGCCATAGACTTGTCATTATAAATGGCCAAGCTATTGATTCTAGAGTCGACTCGACTTGGTGGGGTTTAAATTGATTAGATGACATCTAAAGCTTGTGAAACGAGCATAAAAAATCCGAGAACTGGTTACAGAACTCGGATTTTGAATGATTCAGAAGAACAGTCAACCGATCGATGAATCCACTAAATAATCGGCATTAGGGCTTTCCCCCTGTTTTAATTTTTTACCAATCGACTGGGGAATTTTCTGGCTCCAAGCAAGTGCCATCAGCCTCCCAATCCAGGGCTTGACTATACAGTTTGTACAACTGCGTCTCAGCCTTGTCTGGGTTTTTATTCTCAAAGGACTTTATTCTATTTAGTTTATTCAATAAGCGCCGTTTCAGCTTCGAACATAGAGTATTAGCAATTCGGATTATCTCTGCTTCCACTCCAATGCCACACCCAACAATTTGGGAACATGCATAAGCATTGGTCTCTCCCACCATGGCAACTAATTCAGTGAGATCCTCTGTTGAATTGAAGTTCGGGTAAATTAAGAAATTTGTTAATGAGTAAGGGCCATCTTCACCATTTCCGCCTATACTAGCCCCCAAGAAGGCAAATGAAACTGAGTTAACTCCAGCACTTAGATATATTTTGCTATGCCCAGCTTCACCTATAATAGCTTTAGTTGGCGAACGAAGGTCTGCGGAGGCCCCATAGAATCCAGCTACCTCGGTATCAATTGAAACGTCAACTACTAACCTTTCATAAAAGCCATCGCCATCATTGTCTACCCCATAATCATTTGAGATACCATCTACAATTAAAGGTTCACGTTCAAACTTGCTAGGATCTACTGTCAATACGCCTAAGTCACTCCAAAGGCCTAAAGTTCTGGCACCTTTCCATATATACATTGTTGTGACCTGCCACGGCTGGGCTTGTAGCTTCTTAAGCTCATCCACACCTATAGTTACGGCTAATGGTGACTCGGCCTGTTCAATTAGGGACGTTTCTATAACACTGTTACCTGAAGCATCTTTTATTTCGGCGGTTATTGAGTATTCACCTGGAATCCTAGGGGCCAACTCTTCGAATGTTAATAGAACACTATTGAACAAGCCATCATTATCCAAATCAACCGTGCTGACACTATATTGACCAGAGATTGAAATATATGTTGGGGATACAAAAATTGATTCTGAGACTTTACCTTGTTTATTATTCCAGTTTGCAGTTATTTTAGCTTGATAAGTATCGGCCGAATTAAAACTTGTTAGTACACTATATACACCGTCACCAAGGGAAACGTCAGGTGATTGACCATCATCTTTTAAGATTAAATGCCCAACAACTCCCCCAGTTGAGTCAATAAGGTCAACAGTTATAGTTGCTCCTATAGCTGGAGCCCCTTCGTGATAAAGTACAACAGAAAAAGGCACCATCGTATTTGGGGCTATTCCCTTTGACGGCTCGCCAACTATTGCTCTGTACTTCAGACCCGGGCTTTCCAGCACTGATACACCAGATAATTCATCTGTGCGTGCTTGAACTGCTATGAAATAGGTACCGGTAACAGCAGTATCTGACTTGATAGTTATCAAAGTGTTATCATTCGTTACATTGCTCTCCGTTATCCATGATATGTTGTAAGAGCTAGAGTTGGTTTCATTAATTGACGTTCCATTAGGCAGTGTAAGAACAACATCCTCACTATTGGCACCAGTTACAAATACTGTGAAACTAGTACTAGACACTAAGAATTGTTCATTTAAAGTGTCTCCATTTTCTAGTTGATACACCTGTGTCATGGGAAGAAGTGGTACGGCTTGGCTCATGTTTGTATGTATTGTGATAACCAAGAAGCATAAATATGTAAATTTTCTCATTTTAAGTCTCCCCATCCTAGGACTGTAGTTCCTTGTGAAATCCCTTCATTTTGTGAATGTGTATCAATTACTGTTCCATGATTTTTCCCATTCACTCCGGTCATCGAGACTGAACTTGTTATCCCCGGTGCACCATGAGAGCTCTCTAGAGTAACCATTGAGTCATTTGGGTTAGGGCCGGTACCAAAGTAATGAACTTTATGAGTAACTATACCTCCACCTTGACCTGGTTCAATGTCGTAAGTAATTTTGAGCTCATCATAATCATATAGCAACTTATGTAAGGTATTCGCTAAGTAGCTCCATTCTATCTGATTACCTGCAATTTCAGATGCATTCAAATCCCCGGACTGATCCATATCAGCATCAGCTCCAATGCTTGCTAATTTTGCCCCGTTGAGGTTTGTCACTCTTTGGTTAGATACTTTCCATGTAGATACTTTTAGATCACAAATATCACTAGAAAAATTGGTCGAAGGAAAAAGATAGGGGAAGTAATCCGCAACTAGGGTTCCTTTATGTGGAGACGCATGAGTTAGTAGACTTTTTAAATCCATATTCTCGTAGACTGGTGAGCCATCCATTGTACTAACTTGGACAGTATGATCTTTTTCAGATAACTTCTTTAAAAGCATCCGCCCAATCAGTCCACCGGCTGAATGCCCAACCATATGTCCTTGCGCTGTTCCTATTGTTTTGCCTTCATCACTGATTTGTTGAATAAATTCATCTGCATATGTTTTTAATGATTCCAATTCATTTGGATTACAGGTCAATATAAGAGAAGCTTAGCTTTGGTTTAATACCTTGGAATGTAGACCCAACGATGACTGTATATTATTGACATAACCAGAATTTTCAAGAGCATCAGGATTTCCTGATAGCCCTGGCAATAAATAAATAGGCTTAGCGGTTTCAAATTTAAGACCAACCCAATCAATAGAGGTTGCCCAGACTTTACATCCGACACCGCCACCAGATAATGGAACATCAATATTGTTCACATCAATTGCAATTTGAATTGTATTTATGGCTACTTGTCCAGGAGCAGAAGGGAAATTAACTTTATCAATGGGAACATCGAAAGCATCATTGAATTTCCAGAGTTCATTTGATCCTTTTAGTTCGCCTATTTTCTCACCATTAAAATAAACATCGTCTCTTTCAGCTTGTAAGGAGTCATCGATAATACCATCTCCATCACAATCAGCGACAGGATTAGCTTCTGAGTCTACATCATATGAAGGTATATAAATTTTAGCAGTTTCTGAAACAACACCATTCACCAACGCGGTGGAAACATCACCAATATACCGGTGTACTGGAATTGAGACAGAAATTTCAAACTGCCGGCTATCACGAAACATATAGCGATCTAAAACCCCTGACCTTCTATCTGTTACAATATATTCCCCGTTTGGTTCAGCAATATGCTCGTAACTTACTGGAGATTCCCCAGAATGTGGTGGATAATTGGCATTAGCTTGCGCCAGACCGTTGGTAAAAATCACTAAAGGTATTATCATGCCTATAGGATTCAATATTGAATTAATTGTCATTATGTTCTTCCTTAAATATAAATAAATTTATGTATACAACATCGTTAACTTCCAACTGTTTGATGTTTAAAGCTTTCATTTATAACTATTCATGATGGACATTAAAGTATAGACAGCATTTCAAATTTGGAAAAAATTTATGAAATGATTTCCCATAACAATAGGTTTAGTCGTTACTTGGTGATGAGAGTTTCGACAATGAGCACTTTTCTAATGTTGAATATATTTATTATGATTTAGGTTAAAGTCTTGAACAGGTTGTCTCTGAAGCAGGGCAAGAGCCTACTTTGAATGATTTTCAACTAAAGAACAGCTGAGCACGATATTCATCATTCCAGCCCGCCTTCTTGAGCTTGTTTTGTTGACTCGGTGCGCCGCATTGGCTTTGTTTTAGTATGTTCAGAACAAAACGACGGAACAGTGCCATGTGTTCGACAGCATCCTCCATAACTATACGAGACTTATCTTCATTGAAGACTACATCAAGAAAATAATGCTGGCAGTTCTCTATTCGCCAGTGTTGACGGATATAGTGGTGTAGCATTGAGGAAGATGCGTAAGGCACAAAAGAAGGCTGCGAAGATACTTAATAAAGATCGGAACTCAATAATTGCTCATCGTGATGTGGATGCACTGTTACAAATAAGAAGTATTGAGCGTTTGGAGGCGAAAACGGTGTTCGAAACGACTCGGTGAAAAACAAGAAAAGAGCAAGCTACTAAAGAAAGAAAGCTAATCGATCAGGACTACCATGGATGGGAGATGAACCTGAGCGTATTTAGGCACAAGTAATGAGTCGCTTTACTATGTGTAAAGTTAAGTCCTGTACTAAGGGGGGGCGGTCATGCGCCACGATAGGAATTGGCTACTAATCGATGACAATTGGGATATTCCACAGCTAGATATAGAAGTCTGGTTAGCTAAGTTCCATGAAAAATGCCTGGGGCAATCAGTGTTTGAGGTATTCGACACAATACTAGTTATCTCTAGATCTGGTGTGGAGCTAGCTGTTGCAACTCAAGAGTACACTGAGACCCTAGCTATTCCATCATTAAAAGAGAGTTAATCAGGTAGCCGGAAGTGTCTAGCCTCAAGTCACCCTGCATGCGACTCCGCCCACGACTATATGGGCTTAGGAGGTAGGCCAACGTAGGAGCTTGTTTCCGAGGGCGGTTCATTTAGAACACCTAACTTAGACTCGCTGGTTAGCTTCTTGTTTCGAGAATGAACTGCGATCCACCTCTTAGTGAGCATAATCCGGTTTCTTAAGATAATCATTACTTATGATAATGTGAATAGTAAATATTAGAGCCTAAGCATTAAATGATTTCTGTCCAAAAACGAGCTAGACCTTTAATCATAACTCTATTTGCCAAAGGTTGTGCTGTTCTAACTTAGTGTAGATACGGCCGTGACCGTCGAAAACAGGGATGTTTTCGTTGAGCTTACAGGGCCAATTCTGTTCCATACAGAATTTGGCATTTCCTCCATCCTTGGAGGTCAGATGGACTTGCAACGATATCCATATCTAAAAGCCAGTTCAGCATCCATGCTTCTCGTTCGTAGCATAAAGCTTCACTTTACTCACCGTGTCATGGCAGTGTCTGCACATGCGCTGGCCGCAGGCCGTTGGAACCACTTCTGTTGAATGTCATTCTCAGCTTAAAGATATATCGAGTCTTTGGGGGCTTTGTTATCAAACGAAGTTTGATTTCGATGTAAGGGCTAGTCGAGCTGCAGGCTCCAACTCACTTTTGTTCATTTATCGTTTAGAGCATTCATATTGGTCTTTTAGACTAATTAATTAATCCAATTTTCCATATGGATGAAACATGGTTACCGATCTAAGTTATCTCAGTAGGCAGATGATCCTTCACTTTAAAAGTTGCCGAATCTAACATCTGTATCTGCACAGTTGTTACATATTAGCATCTGATTTAACGACAATTAGACCGACTTTTATTGAGGCGAGTTCTGCGATGAACGAAAGGTCTGCACATGTCTAGCCGTTAAATTGCTTTGCGTGGTTAATAAAACAGCGAACAGGTTGCTTTATTTGTAAAACCTAAATAAGTTTGTCCGAAATCACATTTCTGTACAGTTCACTTCCCTATACTGCGCGGCCTTTACTGGGTTCTGCTAGTTTTTCATCCATCCTTTGGAGATAAACTCCCTATCTTATGTTGCCTATTTTGCTTGAGTCGATATTTTCGATGGCGATACGGTGTGGCTATATGATGAGGCGATGTGATTTTAGCTATGTAAACAGAACTCTTAAAAGGTCATATAAGAACCGTTTAAGGAGATGTCCATAATGGACTCTGTAATCAACAAAACTGAAAATACCTCGACACAAGTCAAGGTAAAATCAAACTGGAACAAGAGCGATACTCTATGGGTATTAGGCCTTTATGGTACGGCGGTGGGGGCTGGCACCCTTTTTCTACCCATTAATGCGGCTCAAGGTGGCTTGATCCCTCTTATTCTGATGGCACTATTGGCACTGCCAATGACCTTCTTCGCTCATCGCGGATTGACTCGTTTTGTATTATCGGGTTCAAATCCAGAAGCTGGGATCACCGAAGTGGTAGAGGAGCATTTTGGCGTAGGCATGGGTAAGGTGATTACCTTACTGTATTTCTTTGCCATCTATCCGATTTTGCTTGTTTACAGCGTTGCACTTACCAATACTGTCGAAAGCTTCATGCAGCATCAGCTAAGTATAACTCCGCCTAACCGCGCCACATTAGCCTTAATCTTGATCATTGGCTTGATCGCAGTCGTGCGCTTAGGTGAGCAGTTAATCATCAAAGCGATGAGTGTGCTGGTTTTCCCATTCGTTGCTGTTTTATTGCTGCTTTCTGTTTACCTAATTCCTTACTGGAACACGTCAATATTTAGCAATGTGATGCCAGCAGAAGGTGGGATCAGCACTATCTTAATGGCCTTGTGGTTAATATTGCCAGTGATGGTATTTTCATTTAACCACTCTCCGGTAATTTCCTCCTTTGCAGTCGATCGTAGAAAGTTTCACGGCGAAAATGCTGAGAAACAGTGTTCACGGATCTTAGCTTGCAGCCATACTCTTATGGTGGTGACTGTGATGTTTTTCGTGTTTAGTTGTGTGTTCAGCCTATCGCCTGCCAATTTGGCAGAGGCGAAAGCGCAAAATGTGTCGATATTAACTTATCTGGCAAACCATTTTGACACACCCATTATTGCCTATGTTGCGCCTATTGTGGCGATCATCGCTATCACTAAGTCATTCTTTGGCCACTATATTGGGGCGAGTGAAGGCTTTAATGGTTTAATCATCAAGGCTGCACGCGGCAAGGGAAAAGAGGTTAACCCTGTTATTTTGAACCGTGTTACCGCTGGTTTTATGCTATTGACCACTTGGGCCGTAGCTACAATTAATCCGAATATTTTGGGTATGATTGAAAGCCTAGGTGGTCCAATCATCGCTCTATTGCTGTTTATCATGCCTATGTACGCCATCATGAAAGTGCCAGCGATGAAGCAATACTCAGGTACCATCAGTAATGTTTTTGTGGTGATTATTGGATTGGTATCAATATCGGCAATCTTCTATTCATTGGTGCAGTAATACCATTCACTTTAAATAGGTAATTGGTATTTAATAGAAAGAGGGCAAGGGTCACAGCTTTTGCTCTCTTTATCTATGGGGTTGGCGAGAATTATCAATACCGCTACCACACATTATTACGCTGTGTCATTTGCACTCTATTCATACCTTAAACAATATATACTGAAAACTTGGCTGCCATTGCCGCTAATCTGAAACCTCATCCGTAAACGAGTCCGAATGTTGGGCCCTGTCACTTGAATGCAAGTTAATCGTGTTTTTTCTTAGCTTGCGTAGCGCATCAAAGTAACTTTCATCAGAATAACTAAAATCATCGTCAAAACATCAGCTTAAAAAATAGTTTTATCAAAGCTAAGCCAAACGAAACAACATCTAAGTAATGAGTTGAATATGAGTGAGTATTTTTTTATTAGGGAGAGCATGAGTATTCCTGTTCATAGCTTCCCTGATGAATTTATTGATTCGATCCCCCTTGATGCTTTTAGCTATCCAAGTGCGCCTGTCCCCTTAGTTATCAATTATGAAACGGATGAACAGCATAGCGTCCCAGACGCATTTGAAATGCCGGCATTTTCGTTGGGAAGGCGATTTTTAAAGAGTTAGATCTACTGCAGATTTTTGGCACTAACTGGGTCGATATTGAGCTTCACCATCGAGGGAACCATGATTTTGTTATGCTGCAAGTCGCGGCGCGGCTAAAGGTGATAGATAGGCAAAATAGTGATTTAAAGCTTTATAGGCAAGATGATGATGGAGATGAAGTTATCCGTGGCATTCGCCATATGTGTATCGATAACGCAACATTAGCGGCCATTGCTCTAGAAAAACGTTTAATTTTTTTCGATCCCGCTTGGTATAAACACGTGTTTTTTCATCAATCTGTTGTTGAGAAACTGGCTAAGGCTGACTTACTGGGGGTTGAGTTTATTGCCGCGGAAGGATATTCAGATTTTGCTAATTAACAGTTATAAATTTCAACGTGTTATGCGCTCATATTATGTACTTGCTGTTTTGGTGTTTAGTGGGGGTTTACTGAGTACGATTGCCTGGGCTGGATGTGGACAGATGACAGCGCAGTGTTTAATCGTTGTCGATGAACAGCAGCGGACAGAATCATGTGAAATCACCGTCTGCGCCAATGTGAATGAATATTCAGCCGATTGGCAGCTCGAAAATGGCGGTACGGTATCAGAGCGCATAGACAAAGACTCTAAGGTCATCAAGCTAGATGGCCAAGGGGGGATATCTTTGCCTTATACAATCTTAAAAGATAACCTGACATGCTATGCAATACATGATGCCAGTAGGGTTTATTGCGCTAAAGATCTCTCGCTATAGTGAAGTGATTTTGTCACTCCAATTAGAGCGTGTGGCAAGATGTTTTCGGTGAGTGCTGATGCCACTAGATGGCTTTAATGACATTTCAGGACAAGACACATCAAATAAAAAGGCCTAAGTATTAAACTTAGGCCTTTTTATTTACTGGGGGAGCTAGGTTAACCTTATGCCGCTTGCACCTCTTTAGTGTACTCAAGTGTGCGAGCTTTTAACTCTTCAGGGTCAAAGTCATCGACGTTGATTGACTTCATACGCCCTATCTCGGCGCGCTCGAGTAGCGCGACTTCTTCTTCACTTAGCACGCCAAGCGCTTTACCTTCTGCAGCTATTTTATCTAACCACATAAAGGGGAGGCGTTTACCTGCAGCCTTACAGACTTTGTCGTAGATAGGTTCAGATGCCAAGATATCCTTGAAGGTCTGCTCTTGAATACCCACAGCGTTATGCTCACTGGGTGTCCAGAACTGTCCTTTACCAAGACGGTCGCGACTTGCACAAGGAGTTTGCATAATTTTAGCTACCTTATGGTCGAGCACGTCACTTGGGCGCTTAAGTGGGCGACCAAACGGAAAAATAACGCCGCGAAGAACAATACCTAGTCCCATTGGGAAGTTGTCTAGCAACTCATCTAACGAAGACTGTAGCTTATACAATGAATCTTCGACGGCCCACTGTACTAACGGTAGATCTTCGGTGAGGCGACCTTCATCTTCGTAGCGCTTAAGGGTTGCCGATGCTAAATAAAGCTGACTGAGTAGGTCGCCAAGGCGCGCCGAGATCCGCTCTTTACGTTTAAGATTGCCACCAAGTGTCGCCATCGCTAAGTCAGATAGTAAGGCTAAGTTGGCACTAAAGCGGTTCATCTGTTGATAATAACGCTTTGTCTTATCAGAGTATGGCGCGTTCGAGAAGCGACTAGAGGTTAGACCCATCCATAAGCTACGAACTAAGTTGCTGGTGGTAAATCCAATATGGCCAAAGATGGCTGCATCAAAGTCTCGTAGCCCTTTGTTTGCATCAGGATCGAAGGCCGACTCCATTTCGGCTAATACATACGGATGGCAGCGAATAGCACCCTGGCCATAGATGATCATCGAGCGGGTAAGAATGTTGGCGCCTTCTACGGTAATCGCGATAGGCGCAGCCTGATAACCTCGTCCTAGGTAGTTATTTGGGCCTAAACACACCCCTTTACCGCCGTGAATGTCCATAGCGTCAATGACACATCTTTGCATTCTGTCAGTGAGATGATATTTCACAATAGCAGAGATAACCGATGGCTTTTCACCAAGGTCAATACCGGTTGTGGTCAGTGTCGTTACCGCATCCATCAGGTAAGCGTTACCGCCAATGCGGGCCATTGGCTCTTCAATGCCTTCTAGCTTGCCGATAGGTAGCTTGAACTGGCGACGAATGCGGGCGTATGCACCCGTTGCAACGGCTGCAGTCTTTATACCGCCGGCGGAGTTTGACGGCAGTGTGATACCACGTCCAACAGACAGGCATTCAACCAGCATTCTCCAGCCTTGTCCTGCCATCTCAGCGCCACCAATAATGAAGCTAAGTGGTACAAACACTTCATTACCTCGTGTAGGACCATTTTGGAACATACAGTTTAGGGGGAAGTGGCGGCGGCCCGTTTCAACACCTTCGATGTCGGTAGGAATCAGGGCACAGGTAATGCCTAAATCTTCTTGATTGCCGAGTAATTGGTCGGGATCGCGAAGCTTAAATGCAAGACCCAGCACCGTAGCCACAGGTGCTAAGGTAATGTAACGCTTGTTCCAAGTTAGTTTCATACCTAGAACTTCTTCGCCTTCCCATTCGCCTTTACACACGATACCGAAATCAGGAATGGCGCCTGCGTCGCTACCAGCTTCTGGGCTGGTTAAAGCAAAACACGGGACTTCAAGCCCCTGAGCAAGGCGCGGTAGGTAATGATCTTGCTGAGCTTGAGTGCCGTAGTGCTGTAGTAATTCACCAGGGCCTAAAGAGTTAGGTACGCCAACGGTCGATGCAAGCTCACTGCTTAGGCCTGCAAGTTTTTGTAATACGCGTGATTGTGCATAGGCAGAATATTCTAAGCCACCATATTTCTTTTTGATGATCATCGCAAAAAAGCCATGATCTTTAAGGTATTGCCAGATCTCTTCAGGTAAATCGCCTAATTCATGAGAGACTTGATGTTGATTTAGCATACGGCACACTTCTTCAACGGGACCGTCGAGGAAAGCTTGCTCTTCAGCACTTAGACTGGCTTTTGGATAGTTATGAAGTTTGCTCCAGTCTGGCTTTCCTGCAAATAGATCGGCTTCCCACCATGTGGTACCTGCTTCGATGGCTTCTTTTTCGGTTGAAGACATCTCTGGCATAATGCCACGGTACATCTTAAGGAGTGGACGAGTGATGACATTCTGTCTAAATGAGCTGATATTAAGAGGCAGGGCAACGGCAAGAAATATTACCCAGAATAATGGGCTTAAGCTCGCGGCGCCGGTGCCGATTGCCAAAACAATCGCGGTGCCTAAGGTGGCGGTTAGAAGCGAGACTCTTAAATAAGCGAAGGCGCCTATTGTAAAAATCAACGCCAAGATCCAAAGTAGGGTAGTCACTGTAATTCTCCTTTTATGTGTGACCTATAGTTAACCTAAAGGCACTTATTTTGAGTTCTATCTCACAATTATAGCGTGTGGTCAGACCTGTGTTTCATAAAATTTATACGTTCGTTAATTTTAATACAAGTAGTTTTCAAACAAATGTTTAAATTTTTTTGTATGCAGTCAAGCATTCCACAATGGCTATCAAGTGGTTAGAATGACGTTATTAACGATGTAGCAGATTGAACGGGATTGAGATTAATGTGCGAGTTGCTGGCCATGAGCGCCAATGTACCGACTGATATAGTATTTAGTTTTACAGGGTTAGCACAAAGAGGCGGAGTCACCGGTCCTCATGTCGATGGTTGGGGGATTACTTTTTACGAAGGAAAGGGAAATCGCACCTTTAAGGATGCGCGCCCTAGCAGCGAATCTCATATTGCCCAGTTAATTAAATCTTATCCCATAAAGAGTGAAGTGGTAGTCAGCCATATTCGCCAAGCTAACCGTGGTTGTGTTTCTCTCGAGAATACTCATCCATTTACAAGAGAGCTTTGGGGTCAGTATTGGACCTATGCCCACAACGGACAGTTGAGTGATTACGAAGACAAGTTTGTCTCAAGGCGATTTACCGCTGTAGGGGATACTGACAGTGAGATGGCTTTTTGCTGGATCATGGATCAAGTGGTGGAGAAATTTGGTGATAAAGCTCCCGATGATAGGTTAGCAGTTTACCAATATATATCGACCCTCGCAGATGAAATTCGCGCATTAGGTGTCTTTAATATGATCTTATGTGATGGTGAGCATTTAATGAGTTATTGCAGTAATAACCTTTGTTACATCACTCGTCGTGCCCCTTTTGGCAAGGCTAAATTGATTGATACCGATGTGGTGATCGATTTTGATAAAGAGACGACACCGAATGATGTAGTGACAGTGATTGCCACACGGCCGTTAACCAACAACGAACAGTGGAATGTGCTTACACCAGGTGAGTGGAAGTTGTTTAAAAAGGGTGAGTTGGTGAGTTCATCACAGAGCTAAATACTGACTGAATACATGTATAAGCTCGCAAGTTTTAAGCTTGCGAGCTTTTTAGTACCATTTTTATGGTTAATGAGATCAGCCTTCTTCTTTGTTTGCCTTGCCATCGACTAATGCCTGCTCAGTCGTTGCTTGTATCTCTTTATTACTCGGCTCAAAATGATAATTGAGTAGCTTAATATCAAGCTGCTTACTGCCTTTCTCAAAATGAGTTAAACGTATTGGAAGGTAACTCAGATCCGGTGCCATCCAAAAGAAGGTTTGGCGCTTGGTACTCTTGCGGACAACTTCAAATTTGACGGTTTGATAGCTACCACTCTCTATGTTTACTCGCTCTTTTCCCACGATTTTAAAGGCGTAGTCATCGACTTCTCCCTCTTTTACCATAGTGTAATGTAGCTCATCTTTATGGGCTTCCATATCGAGTCTAAATTGCAGTTGCACCATCAGCGGATCAAACAGTTTACTGTCGTAGGGAAATTTCGCGCGCTCATCTTTATATTGGCTGTGCACCACATTCTGTCCTTTGGCAAAGGCGGCTTGCTCTCTAAAGCTAGGGCCTGTACCTGTTCGCTCAACGGAGTAACGCATAGGGATGAGTTGGTTACTATTCTCTACTGTAAATTCGCTACGGATGTTACGTTTATCAGACAGCATTAACAGTCCAATATCGCTATCGAATCGATACTGAAAGAAATTACCATCGGGAGCATTGAGGATATAACGGGCACGTCCCAATTCTATACTGCCGTAATTGACTTGATATTCGGCCGTGTGAGGTGTTAGCACCTTGGTATTGGCAAGCGTTAAATGGCTGACTAATATCAGGCTAATGGCCAATATTCCAGATAGCTGTTTAGACAAATCTACCTCCTTAATGAGGACACTAATACGGCATTGCAAGCACTAATGTTGCGATATCGGGCTGCCACTCATATTCAGACAACTTAACTCTACCACGGTTCACTATAATTCCTTCCGCTCGTAAACTTTGCATCTGTTCTATGAATGGCGGCGTATGTTCTGCAAAGGAAATCTTTCCCTGACTATTAATGACTCTATGCCAAGGAAGCAACATCTCTGCAGGAGCTGAACGTAATGCTTTAGAGACAAAACGCGCTTGACCGGGTAGGCCTGCTAAGTCTGCAACTTTACCGTAAGAATAGACTTTACCTTCGGGGATCATAGCTACAATGTGCCATATTTTCTCCATAGGTGAAGGTTTACTACTCGTTTGCATGATATTTATTTCCTTTATTACGGTAGATTTTAACCTGGATAATATCAACTATTTGGATTTATTGTATTCATGTTTAGGGAGTTTTTGATACATGCGTTGGTTAGTTGTTCCTTTATTTTGCAGCGTGTTACCTGCTTGTAATATAAAGTAAAAGACCTTGCTGAGGCTTGACACTAAAGTAATAATAGCGCTTTTTTGACGGTATATATAATGTCAGTAAAGGCGTTAACTCCACTCGTTGGCTCCCTATTATTTTTCTCCGCGGTCTTAGTTCCTAGTTATGCTAATGATTTTAGGCATATTGCCGATCCGTTAAACCTAAACAACTCTCTTTATGCGGGCTTCGATGGTGATGTCTTTAAATTGGGCGGGAGTTTTGCTACTAGCCATCAAAAATTTTCGGCCAATACCAATTTAGGTGGTGATAAGTGGAATTTAGGCTATCTCTACTCTGCTGAACAGGTCAATGTGAGAGCTTCAGTGCAACATGCCAAGACCGGTTCGCCACATGGTAAAGCGAGTTACTATCAATTTCAACTGGGTCTAATGACTGAGCATCAAGGTTGGTTTTCCACTCAGGTTTTTACTGAAATTGCAGTTAATCACTTGGCAGTTAAAGCTTATACAGACAGTACCGCCGCTAATGTGAATATGACAGTGCTTAAGCCTTTGACAGAGCATTGGTATAGTGAGTTTTATGCTCAGGGCAATATGGGGATCGATGGTGTAGAGCGTTATGAGGCGAAAAGCTGGTTAGCGCTTGGTTATCAAATCAATCCACAGTGGTCTTGGGTAGTGCGTTATCAATATGATTGGGAAAAACTAGAGCGTTTTGAAGGCGAAGATACCCAGTGGGTATTTGCAGTTCGTTCGCAATTTTAACTTTTGCGGTTTATTCCAAGCTCAATGCTAATAATCTAAGTTGCAGTGCTAATTTGAAGTGGATTCGCAGTGATTCGTTTTTAATTAATCAGCTAAAAGTGCTCCGGATTAGTCACTCCGATATTTAAAGAAAAGCCCGTGAAAGTTCGCTTGCACGGGCTTTTTATCTCAAGGTTGGACCTATTTTTTTTAAAGCCAGTTTAGCTCCTCAAGTTAGCTTGCTTGAGCAAGTGTTGCATCGGTGTCGCTATCCGCTTGAGGTGTGGTACCAAACTTGTGGAACATAACCAGACCAAACGCAGTTAATAAGCCAAAACCACCAATG
Source organism: uncultured Shewanella sp. (assembly GCF_947497935.1). Lineage (GTDB taxonomy): Bacteria > Pseudomonadota > Gammaproteobacteria > Enterobacterales > Shewanellaceae > Shewanella. Next base: position 40,211 of record NZ_CANMIO010000023.1, on the reverse strand, counting down.
ATGTACCACATCATATCTGGACGATTGGCGCCTTTGGCGACTTCAGCATATAGATAACCAGACAGTGGACCCGCGAGCAAGAAACCTATCGCCGAAGAAACAAAGTAGTAGCCCATAAACATGGCTTTTTTGTCATTAGGCGCGAAACTCGCTACATATTCTTGGCTCTTAGGTGAGGCAACCATTTCGCCGATTGAGAATACCAAAATAGAGGTCAGCACCATGGCCCCTCCCATGATGGCGCCATGAGCAATGCCGCCAATGGCAGTACCTATGGCGAGAATAATGGTACCGCCCACAAGCACAGGCAGAGCTTGGAAACGCTCTACGAAGCGACTGATCATCAACTGCATTACCACAATCGATAGGAAGTTAAGTCCGATAAGGTACTCTGGATTAACTTGGCGATATTCGCTAGCCCATGTTTGTGCGTACTGGGCTGCAGTCGCTGGTGTTTGTGCAATAGCGGCAAAAGCTTGGCTTATTTCTGCAGTTGGAACCATCACCTTAGTATGCACCAGTTCAAAGTAAGCCTGTTTTACATTGAGTGTGCCAGCAGTAACTTCATGGCTTAAACGGGTCATTTCTGATTGCAAAAGGCTTAAATCGACAGGAGCAAAGAACTGCTGTAAGTCAGGGTAACCCGCTAGCATCAAGACCAGATCAGAGGTATCGACAAAATCACGTATATAAATAGGTAAGGTAATAAAGATCTGCTGATAGACCATCCACATACCAGAGAGGATCAGCAGATAAATGACGAAAGGCTTATTACCTAGACTAATTTTTTGTGCATACCAAGGTGCTCGCTTGTTAGATGAGGCTAACTTGTCCCAGATGATATGAGCTGTGAACCAAACTGCGTACATGATTAATGTGGTTTCACCAGTGATCCATTTAGCGCCGTATGACATTAAAATGATTAAGGTACCGAAGAACAAAATAGCAAAGCGCGCGTTACCTAATACTTGTTGGATATCCTGGAATACCGCCTTAAGGGGCTTTCCTTTCTGCTGATTCTGATCCGTTGGCTCTTTATAGAAGAAATAAGCCGGGATGAAGTTAACCGCAATCCAGAAGGCAGACATGATAAATACCCAGTCCCAACTAATCGCCCTAACGTAGCCTGCGATAAATGGGCCCAAAAAGCCGCCGATATTGACCATCATATAGAAGATCCCGAAGCCTAATCCGCGGTTAGTTTCATCAGTGGTTCTTGCCACTGTGCCAGTGACTACAGGTTTAAAGCAGGCGGCACCCACCGCGACGCCCATAAAGGCGACAAAGAAGCCCATAAAAGTATCGACTTGGCCTAGTAAGTAATAACTTGGACACATGATTGCATAGGCGACAAGGAACATCTTTCGGTAGCCATAGCGGTCGGCAAGGGCGCCAGTGAGAACAGGGAATAGATAGAGAAAGAAGGGGATCATACCTTGGAGTAAACCACGTTCTTGTTCAGAGAACCCTAGACCACCTTGATTTTGTGGTGAGGTCATGTACAGCGAAGAAAGGGCAAAAAAGCCATACCAGGCAAGGCGTTCAAAGATCTCCATGGTATTGGCCACAAAGAATGTAGGGGGCAACGCAGTGCGTCCTGCTTGAGTCATATTATTATCCGTATATTTTATACATTTTGAATTATGCTACCACATGTTGCAAAAAAGTGGAGATTATTGTGCAAAATAGAAGCTCGTTGGTTCAGACGAAAGGAAGCAATAAGTGGGTGAGGCTTGGGTTGGTGCCCGAGGTGTGTCATTTTCAGTACGATTAATAGAGGTAGGAAATTGACTTAAATCCCTACTGGAGTTGCCTTTGTGCTTGATTCGGTCATAATAGCGCGAATTTTTTAGTTTACTTCTAGTGTGATAATAATATGGCAGTGTTAGACATTTTAACGATCCCCGATGAGCGCCTTAAGCGTAAAGCGGTTCCGGTAACAGATATTGAGTCTGTACAAGGCTTTATCGATGATTTGATTGAGACTATGTATGACACCGAAGATGGTATCGGTTTGGCTGCAACTCAAGTTGGTAGCTTGCATGCTATCTTAGTCATCGATCTCTCTGAGGAGCGTGATCAGCCAATGGTATTGATTAACCCTGAGATAGTTGAGTCTCGTGGTGAATACCAAGGCGAAGAGGGGTGTTTATCGATTCCTGGTTATCGCGCAAAGGTTAATCGCCATGAAGGCGTTAAAGTAAGTGCTTTAGATCGTGACGGTAAAGCCTTCGAAATCGATACCGATGAATTCTTAGCTATCGTTTTGCAGCATGAAATGGATCACCTCAATGGTGTGGTGTTTACTGATCACCTTTCTATGCTAAAGCAGCAGATTGCCTTAAAGAAAGTAAAAAAGTACAAATAGACTGCTAATTATTCGCTTTAGGTTATTGGCATCGCGCCATCGTTATAAAGCTTGTCAGTGATTGATGTCGATAAAGAATCAAAAAAAGCGTCCCTTTAAAAAGAGGGACGCTTTTTTGCTTTAAGTCTGTGAAATCAGCTTCTATAACGTGTTTCGGTATATACTCTTGCGGTTATTCAATTTTGAGTCAGTCCTGTGCAAGTCATTTTATTAACCCATGAACGTGAAGCTAGCCGTCCGACTAATACCGGCAATCTTGCCCTTAAATTGTTTCCCAACTATTGCCAGCGAGTGATGTGGTCACGTGTCGCACCTTCACCTGAGTTGTTAGCCAAGCTAGAAGAGCCTGGGACTGCACTGTTATTTCCAGAAGATGACACTGATAATAATGAGGTGAGTTCTGAAGAGAGTTTGAGCCAAACAGTGCAACAAATTCATAGAGACCCTGATTTGCAGTCACTGCCGACCACCTTAGTGATCTTAGATGCGACCTGGCAAGAAGCGCGCAAGATGCTTCGCCAAAGCCCTTACTTGAAAGCGGCTAAGACCTTTTCTTTAAAGAATAACCCTGAGTCGCAGTTTAGCTTGCGGCGTAATCAAATAGAGGGGGGACTGTGCACCATCGAGTGTATCATTGAGCTGTTTAAACAAGCGAGTATGCTAGATGAGGCCGAGCGACTCAGCGAAGCATTTCGAGCATTCTGCCTGTGAGTGGACTTAAAGAGTAAGTTATAAAGAGTAAAACGAACAAGGCACATTGAGTGCCTTTTTACATTATGGTATTGCAGTCAATGACGAAATAACATCTTTGCTCACTGATTATTTAAATCACCGTTAGGTAGATACAAAGGAAGTGGCAAATTGCGCCGCCTAATACAAATAAATGCCAAATTGCGTGATTAAAAGGGATGCGTTTAGCGACATAAAATATAACCCCTAAGCTGTAAAACAATCCGCCAGCGAGAAGCAGGTTAAAGCCAAGATCTGACATATTGGCGATAAGCTCTTTCATCACTGTCACACATAGCCAACCCATCAGCAGATATAGCACTAGGCTAAATGCTTTAAAGCGGCCAATAAACAGGGTTTTAAATAAAATTCCGCCTATTGCGAGTGACCAGATTGCCATTAATACCCAATCGGCATCGCTACTGGTTAAGGTGATCAGCATTAGCGGCGTATAGGTGCCAGCTATCAACAAGTAAATAGCACAGTGATCGGCGATTTTAAGCTTATGTTTTAAAAGCGGGGAAGTCGCACTGTGATAAAGCGTTGAGCATAAGAAAAGTAAAATAATGCTGGCACAGTAAACCACAACGCCTGTTAACTGAATAAAACTTAAGTGGTCATAACCCTTTAGCAAGCAAAGGATAAGCCCAACAATACCAATAACGACACCGAGTCCATGACTAATACTATTAGCCATTTCTTCTTTATCACAGTAAGTTGCAACGGTTATATGCTTACCGGTGCTGGGCGTTCCTTGCTTGTCTGACACTGTTGATTGTTCTATTACCATCGTATAAATGACTTCTGGTTTGACCACATTTAAGGGCAGTGTAACAGTTTTAGTTGGAAAAGCTAGACTTTAGGCTTACACGTGTAAGCTTAACTTCTCACTTAGCTTTTGAGTGCCATGTATGTCACAACGAAGGCTTTGTAGAAATATTGTTGAACTAAGGTAAGAGCTTGTTGTTCTAAGTTAAGGTATTAATGCAAGATTAATAGTATCAGCAGCGTTATCGAACACCTAGTGACTATCACGATTTAATGGACAAGGACTCGTGTAAAGCGTGCTTAAAAGGAATGAGCAATTGAGATTATCAGTAGAGCAGGAGGATAAATCTGCGAGACTAGAGGAAGTTGATTTCTGTTTTTCTGCGCAAATATCTGCAGAGCTCAAGGCTAACATGAAAATCCCAATAATTAGCCCCACAATTCAGAGCCTCTATGTTGCTCAGGCTGCAAGTACAAACCAAATTCCCATTACTGAGCAAGCTGTGGAGCCTAATACTCAGTACGGAGGGATTTACGCGAAGAGTGACTACCGGTTTAGCTGCAGCTTATTTCGGGAGGAAAGTGACAAAAGATACAAAAGATACTTCAAAGGCTTCATCTCTGCCTTGAGTGTGTTATTACTGCATATACTCGCAATTATTATACTCAACCTCCTTTGGACGCGTTCAGTTCCTATAGTACAGCAAGCTTCGGTTACTAAAATTCAATCCTATCTTTATCAAGCGCCTAACAAAGAACCTGAATTAGCATTGCTATTGGATCTAGACTCCAGTTCAGTATCAGCTGCCTTAGCAGAAAATTTAGCGCAAAAGTCGACTTTAAATCAGCCACAAGCAGACCACTTTGAGCCGAAAGTGACAAACATAATTAACAGCAAGGCCGGCAGTGCATTAAATGAGCAAATGAAGCCGTTAAAGCCAGCAATCATTGTGAGTTCAAAGCCTCAGATGTCCGCTGAATCAGGCCACGAGCGATTAGATTCAGCAATAAATAATCAGCTAGCTCAATCCAGTGTGCAAATGTTCACTCAGTCATATTTAGCAAGGCAGAGAGAGACTCACCTCGATGAGCAGATCCTTAATACAGCGGAGCAATACACCCAAAAACGTTCGTTAAGTGAGATGGATGGCACTATGCAGGAACTGATATTTGTAGAGGAGGATGAGTACAGTAAAATTATCACCACTCAGCATAGGCTAGATCCCAATAGAGTTTTAAAACAGGGCAATGATTGCTACCGAATCGTAAAAAATGGCAATCAAATTAATCCTTATGCAGAAAACCCGGGATATTGGTTTAACTGCGGAGAAGATAAAACCAAAAAAGCAATTAATGAGGCCATCGATAAACGGTTAGAGCAGCGAATGATAAGCCGTTAAGGCTTGAGCTTAGAATACTAAAATGGTGTATTTATCGAGGAAATTTGACTAATTAGAATTCATATTAATAGATGTGTTAGGCATGTAAATTATTTTAAGTCATTATATTTCAATTGATTATGACTATAAATAATGGTTGTAGACTTCTGGTCTAATAACTTTTTAAGCCCTTGTATCTCACCTGTAGATAGGTCTATACTGCCAGCTCATCTTGTCGGAGTGCCATATGGCTGAGACCGTTAATTCGGGATCCGTTGAACCTGATCAGGCTAGAACCTGCGAAGGAAACAAGCGAAATAACTGTATAAAAGGCTTTTAAATAAGCGCTAAAAGCAGTTTTTCGGTGGTTACGTGTAACTAGAATTTACTGTTAGTTAGATGTTCAACTTTTCACATTCTCATTTTCTCCTGGCAAGCAACTTCATTTCTAATAAAAAGTGAGTTTGCTAATGTCAAATCGTCGCGAAACCCGTGCTCAAGCACAACAGTTTATTGATAACCTAAAACCACTGCAGCACCCAAATTCCGAGAAAGTTTACCTTGAAGGTAGCCGTCCAGATCTTAAAGTCGGCATGCGTCAGATCCACCAGACCGATACCTTAGTTGGCGGTGATGAAGCCAATCCAGTGTTTGAAGCCAACCCGCCGCTAAAAGTGTATGACTGCGCTGGGGCCTATTCAGATCCCGATGCCAATATTGATGTACGTAAAGGCCTTGAAAAATTCCGTGAAAACTGGATTGAAGAACGAGATGATACCGAGCAGCTACAAGGTGCAAGCTCAGGTTTTACCCAGCAGCGTCTCGCCGATGACGGCTTAGATCATTTACGTTTCGAGTCCTTGTTACCTCCGCGCCGTGCAAAAGAAGGCAAACGTGTCACGCAATTGCATTATGCCCGCCAAGGCATTATCACCCCTGAGATGGAGTACATTGCGATACGTGAAAATATGGCGAAGTCTGAGGTAACCGACCCTATTTTGACCCAAAAGGATAAAGGTGAGAGCTTTGGCGCCGTGATTGGCGAGCCCATTACGGCTGAATTTGTAAGACAAGAAATTGCGCGCGGCCGTGCGATTATTCCTCTAAACATCAACCATCCAGAAGCCGAGCCAATGATAATTGGCCGCAACTTCTTGGTTAAAGTCAACGCCAATATCGGTAATTCGGCGGTGACCTCATCCATTGAGGAAGAAGTTGAAAAGCTGGTTTGGTCGACCCGTTGGGGCGCCGACACTGTCATGGACCTGTCGACAGGGCGCTATATTCACGAGACTCGTGAATGGATTATTCGTAACTCACCCGTGCCAATAGGTACCGTACCTATCTATCAAGCATTAGAGAAGGTTAATGGCGTTGCCGAAGATCTTAACTGGGAAACGTTCCGCGATACCTTAATCGAACAAGCCGAGCAGGGGGTTGATTACTTCACTATTCATGCGGGTGTATTGCTACGTTACGTGCCCATGACCGCTAAACGTCTTACGGGTATTGTTTCTCGTGGTGGCTCTATCATGGCCAAATGGTGCCTATCGCACCATAAAGAGAATTTCTTGTATGAGCATTTCAGAGATATTTGTGAGATCTGCGCCGCCTATGATGTGTCACTTTCATTAGGCGATGGCATGCGCCCTGGCTCGATTGCCGATGCCAACGATGAGGCTCAGTTCTCTGAGCTAGAAACTTTAGGTGAGCTCGTTAAGGTTGCTTGGGAATATGACGTGCAAACAATCATCGAAGGTCCAGGCCATATTCCCATGAACTTGATTAAAGAGAACATGGATAAGCAGCTTGAAGCATGTGATGAAGCGCCGTTTTATACCTTAGGCCCACAAACTACCGATATTGCTCCAGGTTATGATCACTTTACCTCTGGCATTGGCGCTGCAATGATTGCTTGGTATGGCTGTGCAATGCTGTGTTATGTCACCCCCAAAGAGCATTTAGGCCTGCCTAACAAGGAAGATGTTAAGCAAGGACTGATCGCTTATAAGATTGCAGCTCACGCAGGTGATGTGGCTAAAGGGCATCCAAGCGCGCAAATTCGTGACAACGCATTATCAAAAGCCCGTTTCGAGTTTCGCTGGGAAGACCAATACAACCTAGGTTTAGATCCTGAAACGGCGCGTGCTTACCACGATGAATCACTTCCACAAGAGTCTGCAAAAATCGCACATTTTTGCTCTATGTGTGGCCCTAAGTTTTGCTCGATGAAGATCACTCAAGAAGTCCGTGATTATGCAGCAGCGCAAGAGCGTGAGGCAGAGACTAAAGCGATAGATATCAAATCTGCTGCAGAGTATGACTCATACACAGGTAGTGACTCTGAAACTGCAACACTCGCTTCGCAAAGAGAGTTAGGTATGGCGCAGATGTCGGCCGAGTTTAAAGCCAAAGGCGCTGAGCTTTATCATGAAGCGAGTCATAAACAGCCTGATGTTGCGCTAGAGGATTAATCATGGCAAACGCACATACCTTGCCTGTGAGTCGTCCTGTTGTGTGGACGATAGCGGGCTCTGATAGTGGTGGTGGGGCGGGTATTCAAGCGGATCTGGCCAGCATGTCAGATTTAGATTGCCATGCCTGCAGCGTTATCACCGCCGTGACTGCTCAGAGTTCTGTCACTGTGGCTTTGGTTGAGTCGGTATCAAACCAAATGCTTAAGTCTCAACTAGACACATTAGTTAGCGATCTACCGCCAGCAGCCATTAAAATTGGCTTGCTGGCTGAGCAGGCTCAAATTGACCTATTAGCAAAATGGTTAGCTGAGCAACAAACTAGTTGGCGCCAATCAGGCATTAACGTGCCAGTGATTTTAGATCCTGTGATGGTAGCAACTTGCGGCGATGCGCTAGCAAATGGTGGGGGCTTAGACTTTACACCACTTAAAGGTTTGTTGACGTTAATCACGCCTAATGTGAGTGAGTTAGCCATTCTGGCTGCAACTGAATTAGAGAGTGTTCATGCATGTATCGCTGCGGCTAAACAGCTATCGACAGAGTTAAACACTTCGGTGCTAGCTAAAGGTGGCGATCTTGGGCCCGCTTGGTGTCAACATCAAGCTAATGATTTGCTGGTGTGTACCAATGTTGATGGGATCTCCGATAAGCATCAGTGGCAGAGTTTTTGGTTATCGAGTCAGCGTGTCGATAACCACAACAATCATGGAACAGGCTGCACATTATCATCAGCAATAGCGTCAGTCATGGCACATGGCTTCGTGCTTAATGATGCGGTTGTAGTGGCTAAGGCTTATGTCAATGCGGGATTGATTGCCAGCTATCAACCGGGCAGTGGACCTGGGTGTTTGGCAAGAACCGCTTGGCCAGCAGACTTACAGCGATTTCCCTATATTAAACAAATCACAGCATGTGACATTGAACCTATATCATTTGCTGCTAGCGAATTGATAAATAATCAGCAAGGTGAATTTAAGCAGATTGATGGCCCATTGGGGTTATATCCCGTTGTCGCAGATGTTGAACTGTTAGAAACCTTGTTAATAGCTGGCGCTAAGACAATTCAACTAAGAGTAAAGGATGCAAATTCGCCGACTCTTGAAGCACAAATCATCAAAGCGATTGCTCTTGGTCGCGACTATCGGGCGCGAGTGTTTATTAACGATCACTGGCAGCTTGCTATTAAGCACCAAGCTTACGGCGTTCACCTTGGTCAGGAAGACTTGATAGACAGCAATTTGAAGCAGTTACGTGAGGACGGCATTGCACTTGGGTTATCGAGTCATAGCTATTTCGAAATACTATTGGCAAAGCAACACCAGCCTTCATATATCGCATTCGGGCATATATTTCCTACCACTACCAAGCAGATGCCATCTCTGCCACAGGGGCTGGAAAAACTGAGCCGTTACGTGTCCTTGATGAAAGGCGAGCTGCCAATTGTCGCTATTGGCGGCATAGATGCTGCGCGGCTTAAAAGCGTTAAAGCGACAGGTGTGGATGACATTGCAGTGGTGCGGGCCTTAACTCAGTCCGATGATCCCACTACTGCGTTTATCGCTCTCGAACGGGCATGGGCTGATGAGAAATAGTATGTCACTCACTGATAGTGATTTTTTACGATACTCGCGTCAGGTGTTATTGCCTGAAGTTGGCGAGGCGGGTCAAATCGCATTTGCCAAATCTCATGTTGTTATTATTGGTGTGGGTGGTTTGGGCAATTTAGTTTCCCAACAGCTCGCCGCCGCGGGTGTGGGTCATATCACTCTTGTTGATGGAGATAAGGTCGAGCTTTCAAATTTACCGAGGCAATTATTATTTGATGATGCCGATATCGGTAAGAATAAAGCGCTGGTGGCCAAGGACAAACTCAGTCGTGCGTACACTCAAACTAAGCTTCTAGCGGTGAGTGAACATTTAACACAAGGCAATATTAATCAGGTGTTAACCGTCGATGGTCAATATGATCTTTTACTCGACTGCACTGATAACTTCGACACTCGGCAGCGGGTAAATCGGTTTGCCATCCAGAGTCTAACTCCTCTAGTGTCGGCATCGGTAGCACATTTTCAAGGGCAGCTGCTCAATATTAATCAAGCTCATAATCCACAATCAGGTTGTTATCACTGTTTATATCCAGCGGATATGTCGGTGAGTCAAACTTGTCAAACGGTCGGTATTTTGGGACCCATGGTCGCAGCGTTAGCGTCGATGCAGGCATTAATGGCACTGCAGCATTTGCTCGGAGATAGGCAAACCGTCGGTAAACTGTTTCGATTCGATGGCAAATGCTTTAGCTGGCGCGAAGCCCGTTTACCGCGCAGCCCCGAGTGTGTGATCTGCAGAAGAGAGCAAGATGAATCAGGACTAGAATTAGACTGCGGTAAGTTTATGTCTACGGAGAAAGAATATGTATAAAGGTGATGACAGCATTGTTATCAATATCAATGATGAGCTCAAACAAGTTGCGAACAATTCGACAGTGCAAAGCGTGATTGAAATGTATGCAGAGGTGAGGGGCGTCGATATTCTCGGGATTGCTGCTGCGATAAATGGTGAAGTCTTGCCTCGTAGTCGCTGGCTTACAGAATGTTGTCAGGCAGGCGATAAGCTTGAAATTTTTTCTGTGGTAGCTGGAGGCTAATATGTTAACGATTGCCGATCATCAATTTGAATCGAGATTATTTACTGGCACTGGAAAATTCGCAACGGCAGAAACCATGTTGGATGCGGTAGTGGCTTCTGAGTCTGAGCTAGTGACTTTGGCCGTTAAAAGACTGGATCTTAATCATGGCAGTGACAATATTCTTAAGCCATTGCTCGCTAGCGGGGTAAAGCTATTGCCTAATACTGCGGGGGCGCGGAATGTTAAAGAAGCGCTGTTTGCTGCTCATCTTGCGCGGGAAATGCTGGGGACGAACTGGGTGAAGTTGGAGATCCATCCGGATCCTAAATACCTGATGCCTGATCCCATCGAAACCTTAGAGGCGGCGCGGATATTATGCGAACAGGGATATGTGGTTTTACCCTATGTGCACGCCGACCCTGTTTTGTGTCGACGTCTTGAGGAAGTCGGCTGCGCGGCGGTTATGCCGCTTGGCAGTCCTATCGGTTCAAATCAGGGGCTGGCAAGCGAACCTTTCTTAAAGATCATTATTGAGCAGGCCAAAGTCCCCGTGATTGTTGATGCGGGGATTGGTGCGCCGTCTCAGGCTACTCATGCGATGGAGCTCGGCGCCGATGCTGTGCTGGTTAATACTGCTATCGCCAGTAGCAGCGATCCCGTGGCTATGGGGCGCTGTTTTGCACAAGCGGTCAATACGGGACGACAAGCTTATATTGCCGGTTTAGGCGCGGTAAGTCATCAAGCGCACAATACCAGTCCGTTAACGGGTTTCTTAAATGATTAGTGTCTGCGTAGCCTTTAAGGAGTGTTTATGAGCTTTGTCGATGTGTTTAAAAAGCTGTCTCGCTCAGAACTTAAACTGAGATTGTACTCAAGCACAGCGGCAGATGTTGAACATGCACTGCAGAGGCCTTCGGGGGATGTAGACAGTTTACTCGCGCTCTTGTCGCCGGCAGCTGAACCCTATCTTGAACAGATGGCCCAGCAGGCCGTCGCGTTAACTCGGCAGCGATTTGGCGCGAGTATCGGCATGTATATTCCTTTATACCTTTCAAATCTCTGTGCTAATGAGTGTGATTATTGCGGCTTTACTATGAGCAATAAAATCAAACGTAAGACTTTGACCGAAAGCGAAATTAAAAACGAGATGGGATTGATAAAGGCCATGGGCTACGACTCAATCTTGCTGGTATCGGGCGAGCATGAGTCTAAAGTAGGCGTTCCTTACTTCAAGCAGATCTTGCCACTGGTTACCAAGCAATTTAGCCATGTGGCTATGGAAGTACAGCCGTTAGAAGCGTCAGACTATACAGAGTTGGTTGCAGAAGGGCTCGATGCGGTGATGCTTTACCAAGAAACCTATAATCCAGTGACTTATAGTGACCACCATACTCGTGGAAAGAAGAAAGACTTTGCCTACCGTCTCGAGTCACCCGATAGAGTGGCGAGAGCAGGTGTCGATAAAATAGGTTTAGGGGTATTACTCGGCTTAGATGATTGGCGGTTAGATGCGCTTTTAATGGGGCATCACTTAGACTACATGGAGAAAACTTATTGGCGCAGTCGTTATAGTATCTCCTTGCCAAGACTGAGACCTTGTACTGGCGGGGTAACACCAAAGGTTGAGCTGACCGATAAAGGTCTAGTACAGATGATTTGTGCATTTAGGTTGTTTAATCAACAGCTAGAGATTAGCCTATCTACAAGGGAAACGCCTAAGCTACGGGACAATCTATTTGGACTTGGGGTGACTCATGTTAGTGCCGGAAGCTCGACGCAGCCCGGTGGCTATGTCGAACCCAACACTGAGCTAGATCAGTTTGAGATCAGCGATGAGCGCACGCCGCAAGTGGTTGCCAAAGCAATGCTTGAGCGAGGATTAAACCCTGTTTGGAAAGACTGGGAATCGGGATGGTAAGGTGTTGGGATTAAAGGTTTTTGGCTTAACTGCTAGTCATGGGCTAATCTCAACTTTTTGCGAGCTTTAGTTTAGTTAGTTAAAAAATCAATTGAATGGATGCATTGAGATATGTTTAGACACAGTAGAGTTGTGGAACTCGGTGGTAATCAGATTAAAATTGATTACCACAGTCTATCGGGGCGTTTAACGCTTGTGAGCGAAGGTAATATCCTATTTGATAAGTCGTTATGGTTGCCTTATAAGCGATTCCCAATCAATATGTTTGGTCTGCACTATCAAATCAAGGCGTTAATTTTCCCGGTTAATAAAATTGGTGTATATCACTATGAGCGGCCTATTTGCTCGGATTTATTTCCTGAGTTGAAACGCTATAGCCTGATCTCTTTTACTTTCACCAGTATAAAAAGATTGGCTATGGTGTTTGCGTATGCCTTTAGTTAGTAAATAATATCAGCCTGTTAATAGCATCAATGGTAAGGGGCACTTTAATAAGCTCTCTTTTAATAAGAGTCTCTTTAGTTGGAAACACTTTGGATGAATATTTGAGATCTATAGTGTTGAAAATTAATGGATAAGAAATTAATAGACTACTAGGTTGAAAAATAGCGACTATTTTTAAATCGCGGCTATGATAGACCGTTTGTTTGATAGGAATAGGTAAAAAGGAGCAGGGATGCAATCATTGAATAAAAAGCTAGAAGCTCATCTTTCTCTGTAAATGTAAACATTGTGATAGCGAGCGTGTTTATGTGTCGTTTGTATTTATTCTAAATCTTGTCGCTTATCCACTTGGAGTCGCACTGTTTACGCTGGTGGGTATACAGCTATTACCCGTTAAAATACGCTGTCGAGAGTGTAAACAAAGATGCTTTGTCAGTGGCATTTATCACTAAAGCTGTGACCTATAATCTTATTAAAAACAGGTGGTTGATTGGTAATGGTCGTTGACCGTTAGCAAGAAAAGGTGCAGTTTTAGAATGACGCGAAAGCATCTAGGCTCATTCTCAAGCGTGTTAAAGCCTGTTTAGTGTGATGAATGTTAATATCGTATTAGAGATACTTTTTTAGTATCCCAAACACTTCAGTTGGGCTAATAGGCTTTGCAAGGTAACCATCGGCACCTAATCGTAATCCAAGGTTTTCATCGGACTCTTCTGCAAGTGCACTGACAATGATGACTGGGAGTCGAGTTGTTTGAGGGGCTTGCTTAAGATCTTTAAGTACTTGGTAACCATTTTTACCCGGCATCATGATATCTAAAAAGATAACATTGGGTTGTTGGATACTAGCAATTTCAATAACGTCGGCCCCTGAGTTCACTGTGGTAACTTGGTAGTCATCGCCAAGAACTGACAATAAAAGACTCGAACAAATAGGATCATCATCCACGACCAGTATTTTTGCTTTGTTCATTCAGATTATTCTCCTAAGCTCACCAGTGTTCGGGCTTCAACCTTTAATTAACAACCCTATCATTATACTGGGATATTAGCTAATTCTAGCACTATTTCTCACAGTTTAGCCCTTTGAAACAGTGCTGTGATATGGATAATGCTATCTCTGGGCTTGTGGCTGTACTTCGCACAAAAATTAGATAATAATTGACCAATTAAGTTCCTATTTTTGTGTGAGGGATTATGCAGATACCACCGAGTGTTATTTCTGGGCAAAATGGCTTTCAGTCTGCTCAGTCAGATTTAACCCAGTCGACAATCGATGTCGCTGGTGCGAGTCAATCAGTATCAGGCACAACAACGGTTTCCAGTGGGAGTACGACAGAAGCGTTAGTCGATGCAACGCAAGCTGGCTTTCATGGGCAAGCCTCTGCAGAGGCTATACAAGTCTCATCTGATACAATTGGGACCTTGATTGATATTAGAGTATAAAACTTGGACTTATTCTTATAGTAAAAGCGCTCTACTAGAGCGTTTTTTGCTATCTAATGTTAATTCCCTTGTCAGTTTTATTCTTAACAGCAGCAATAGCTAATTATCTTCTATCATAAATTGGCTATTATTCTTTGAACCGTAGAGTTCATTTCCCATTCAATTAATTCTGTACAGATAAGGAATATATCGATATTAGCAATTTTAAAGTTGAAATATTTGCGATGAATAAATGGTGATTCATGGTTGTCAAAATCAAGACTAAAGTATACCTATTGTTTGCCAGCCTTATGATCATTGGTGTGTTAAATTTCTCTCTAATGACAGAAATGGAAAAGATTTCAGAGCAAGATTATAGATTAGTCCTGCATACACATATAGTGATTAGGCATGGTGAAGAATTATTAGGCCAGATACGTGATGCCGAAACGGGCCAAAGAGGCTACCTGTTAACAGGCGATGAGAAATATCTTGAGCCATTTTTTTCTGGTGTAGAAAAGAGTGAGAATGACTTACGCACACTCACGGATCTGACTCGGGGGAATCAAAATCAGCAGCAACGCTTATTAAGAATTATGAAGCTGATCAACGAAAAGATCATGGAGTTGAATACTACTATCGAACTTTATAAGGCAGGTGAAATAGATAAATCGATACAGTTGGTTTCCAGTGACTATGGCAAGAATATCATGGATAGGATCCGAATTGAGATGAGCGACTTTCAGGTTGAAGAGGAAAGTCTTCTGAAAGCGCGAAGAAAAACATACTCAAATAGGCAAGAGGCTATTCATTATATATTCATGTTAGAGTCAGTACTTTTTTTTTCCTCGCTTATTATTATCCTTTGGTATGTAAATAAAAGCATGTTACGTCCCCTTTCTAAATTAACTAAGTCAGCAAGAGAGTACCAGTTCAATAAAGACTTTAACCCCGTTCAAATATCAACAGAAGATGAGATAGGTGAGCTAGCATCAGCTTTTAACCTAATGGCAGAGAGAGTCATTCAGTCAAGGGATGCCCTCGTTGATGATAATCAGAAGACACAAACTAAGCTCGATGATGCACTACACGATGCGACAACAGATACTCTAACGGGTCTAAAAAATCGTCGTTATATGCTTGAGCAGGCAAAGCTGCATATATCCGCATGCCAACGTTACAAACATGATCTGAGTATTATCATGTTTGATATTGATCATTTTAAACGCATTAATGACAACTATGGCCACGCTTCGGGTGATGAGGTTTTACGGATCTTAGGGCGTTATGTTAGAGACAATATACGCTCGTCAGATCTAGGGGTGCGATATGGTGGAGAGGAGTTTGTTATTCTTTTACCTTACACTTCGCTAGAGAGTGCGGTTTTGATGGCAGAAGATTTAAGGAAAACAGTTGAAGCCATGGTGTTTTCAGTGCTTGAACAGCACTCGATGACAATTAGTCTAGGCGTGGCCAAGTTGAATAGGGATGATATTGCTCTCGATGCTTTGATTATGCGTGCCGATAAGGCCTTATATGAATCTAAGCATAACGGACGAAATCGAGTCACTGTTTCGAACCATTAGCTTTTAAAAGTGACGGGCATCAATAGAGGCTTAATTTAATACTCAGCTGGCATTAAAAGAGCTGATATTCAGGCGACTTTTTAGCTCGTTCTTAAAAGTGACTAATGTGAACTAAAAGTTTGAATAGCTCATATAAATAACTTATATGAATAAAGCTGTCAAGGGTGGCTAAATGCATAGAAGTTGCATCAATGATAGCAGAGTAAGCAGAGTGAATTGAGGTTAGCAAGGTGCACTTAGCTAGTTGGGGAGTTACGGATGAAAATAAGATTTGATGTTTTTGGAAAGTTGATGTCTGTTGAGCGTAAAGGTGATGAATGGTTGCTCTTTAATGTTTCCTCTAGTGGTATGCGCGCTCGGATCTATGAGGTTGTGATCCCTCCGGAGCTAAAACAAGATGAGCTGGCTGTTTATCTTGATGATATATTCCATGAGCAATCCAGTGATAACCATCCATCAGTAATAACATTGAGTGAGTAAGTTGCTTAATTTATTGATTTTGTTCGGTGCTTGTTCGGATGTGCTGATGAGTCGATTAAGATTTAATGTCTTATTTAACTGAAGGTATTAAAAGATTGATCGTTGGGGTCTTTGTCATTCACTATTAGCTAGTTAACCATCTAATTATTTAATCTATAGAAAACCAAGAGGCCTAGACTGTAGACCTCTTGGATATTGGCTAATGATTTAGCGGCGTTACCTGTTTCGGTAAATACTTTTTCGTTGCCTTTAGCTCAGACAGATAAGGTCCCCTGTGCAACTTTTCTGGCCAGTCTAGTAACATCATGGCTAACACATTACGGTGTTCGCCAAGAGTCAGATCGGGATTGCCACGGGGGGAAGGAATGATCTGCTCTTTAGTGTCGAAGGCATTAATTATATGCTGCTGGGTTTTTTTGACCACAGGGTGATCCGTTTTACCCGCAAGCAGGAAGCTAATACCCACTTCGGCAATAATATCGTCAGTAGCGTCTTCTAAGATACGATCAATGTTGTGCTCAAAATGGTCTAGGATCCAGGCAAACTCTTTGGCATCGACATTGTGCTGATAATATTCGCTAGCAGCAAAAATAAAATGGGTCATGCCGTATAGCTTATTTCGATACTGTTTCTTATTGAGTTTGGCGTCTTTGTTATCTGGATAAACCTCAATAAAGGCTTGCTTATAATCCGCTAGATAATCACCTACGCCAATCTGTTTTGCCCAGTAAACATAGTTGACTAACTGAGCAGCCCAAGTTTCAATCATGGCTTTATCGGTTAAACCTGTTTTTAGATCGGCTTTTTTTAATGCCGCAGTCAGCTTGTCATGGCAAGGGCCTGTAAACCCAAATTCATCGATACGGCTTGAGTAACGTAGTAACACATCGGTATAGAAGATGAACTCAGGGAAGGGCTGAAGTGCCTTCTTGCGGGCCTTAGCGCGAGGCCCTTTACCTAATACAGATATAGCTTGCTGAGCTTGATCTGTAATGAAGCCTTGCTTATCTAAATTACAGGCATAGAAGGCTTGTGCCTCGGTAACAGCGTAGAGATCAACGAGTGCGGCATTGGCATATTTTGAATCGCCAGTCATACGATATTGGCGAATGCCGTAATGGCCTTGTACACGAGGTGGCAGCTCAAATAGGTGATCTTCGAGATTGTTTTTGATCCCTTGATAAACCTGACTCTTGGTTGACTCTGTGACAGCAAGGTCTGCGGCAAAGCTATTTGCGCAAAAGAGTGCAGCGGCGAGGGTGCTGATCTTGATGATTGAAGGCATGTTGAGTCCTTTTGATGAGTGAGTCAATGGCTAATGGTTCATCGAGCAACTGCAGCAGTATATCTGCAATGCTATTAGATGATTCATTAACGACTAAATAATCGAAAACAAGTTTTTGATTCTGACAGTCTTCTGTCGATTGGTAAATATAGTTTGCGAGAGCTTGCTGCCATATTTTTTGATAATAGAGTGGCCCTTCATAGACGATGGCACTGAAGGTGTAGGGCGCATCTTTGATATTATCCCAATTGGCCGCAAATGCTTGCTTAAAGGCACTGTTTAAATCGAATTTCAATAAACTGTCGGGGGCTAAATAGGTATTAAGGGCGACCTTGGCTCTGAACACTTGTAGTTGTTTAGCATATTGCAAAACAATGGCTTCTCTACTATCTGGTTTTAACTTTGGCATCAGTTGCTTTTTAAGGTATTGCTGTAACCAAAGCGCGTCTATTTGGGCGGTATCTTGAGTTTCGCCGATGGTGTTATACAAATAAAATGGGTGACCAGAGGCAAATTGTGTCATGATTTTTGCCATAGAATCGATAACAGCAGTTTGTTGTTGGTAGCTATTTAACTCAGGTTTAAGCGTTAACTCAACTTGACCAAATTGTTGGCCAACAATCAGCTGACGAATCGGCTTTACACCTATTGTTTTAGCTTGGGAGAGATAGATATCACCCAATAAACGCCCATCTAAGTAGACGCGATACACTGTTTCATTAATGGGGGATAATCTAATGCCAAAAGTTTCAAGTTTAGCGGCTATCTGCATTAGCCATTGCTCTGCTAAAACTGGCTCAACTGAGGTTGGATTCGCTTTAGACAGGACAAAGCCTAGATCCCAGGGCGCAATACCTATTTGTTGGGTTTGTACTTGCAAAAATTGTGCAACAGATTGAGGACTCGATAGCCATTGCTGGTCAAGTTGCTCACTAGCAAAATCGGTAAAGCCATGACGATTTGCCTGTTGCTGGCGCAAATCCTTAATTAAACTTAGCGAACTTTTATTCTTAATCGATGCACGAGCTTGATAGGCTTGCCACACTTCTTTGCGACATTGTTGATCGGGTTGCCTGATAAGATAACTGGCCAATGATCCATTAAAGTCGCTCTCCTTTGACGCTCCCTTGTTTTGGGGACGCTCACAGCTATTGTTTGCGAAATTAAGGCTAAGAGATTGGCTGCTTATACCTTGTTTAAATGCTGCTTGAGCGGTATGTAATTGCGCCTTGTATTTGGGTGTTTCAGTATTATTCGCTATTCGGTTAATACGCATCGACAACGCTTGTACGGCTGGGTTGTCACTTTCAGCCAGTTTAAATCGTATTAACTGAAATTGAGTTGACTTAAAGAATAAGGCTAACTCATCTGCTAAATATAGCTGGCATTGTAGCAGACGTTCTCGATCTGCATAGGAAAGAGGAAATTGACGATAGTACTTAACTCTGTCGTTGATGTTAAAAAAACCGATTAAATCGCGTTCAAGCTTAACGGCAAGAGTATGACTGTCGCTTGCATGATTAAATGAATTATTGGGAAAACGGTAAGATAAACATTGTTCCACAAGAAGTGGAATAGGAGACACGGCAGCATAAGCTGCCGTGTTAAACCAACAAACAAAAAGCAATAATGGGCTTAATAGCCAAGTAAATTGTTTAGCTGTTGGCACTGAAGTGTATTTTTGCATACGCCACACGTTCTTCAACAGTCATGTTGTGGTTGCCCATTTTTTCAACATGACGAAGATTGGGCAAAATACCACGACCGTTGGCTATCTGAATAGCCAGACCGGGACGGGCATTAAGCTCAAGTAGGAGTGGACCTTTATTCTTATCTAGAACCATATCGGTACCTAGATAACCGAGCTCTGACATCTCGTAGGCTTTCGATGCTGTATGTAGCAAGGTATCCCATTGAGGCACGGCAATTGAGATCAGTTTTTTTTGTGTATCTGGATGCAAATCGATCGGTTGATCGAATTGCACCGCATGCAGCCCTCTACCCGTTGCGATATCGACACCAACACCTACCGCGCCTTGGTGTAGGTTTGCCTTACCGTCAGATGCCGCAGTCGATAATCGCAGCATGCCCATAATCGGGAAGCCCTTAAAGATAATCAGGCGAATATCGGGTACGCCCTCATAAGAATATCCATCGAACACAGGATCGAACTGGATTAGACCTTCAACGATGGCGACATCTGGTTTACCACCGAGTGAGAATAAACCGCTTAAGATGTTCGAAACATGACGATCGACTTCTGACGGAGTTACTTCTTGGCCGTTAGGCTTATAGTAACGTCCATGTTCGACCTTAGTAACAACTAAAATTCCTTTACCACCGGAGCCTTTAGCTGGCTTGATGACAAAGCCGTCGGTCTCATTAACCATAGCTGGAATATGAGCAATGTCATGTTGCTCCGAGACCGTCCCAATTAGATCGGGGACCGCGATATTATTCGCTAGCGCTAATTGCTTAGTGGTTAACTTATCATCTACTCGCTTATAGTATTTACGCGGGTTATATCGGCCGATATAGTCGATATTACGCTTGTTCATACAAAGCACGCCGTTGCGTCTTAAGTCTGAAGGATTAGCTAGGAACATTATTTATCTCCAGCTAGCGGCTTGAAGCGCTTAAGCTCAAGCAGACGATATCCTGTATATTGACCCATAAGTAACACTAGCGCCAAGATGACCAAGTGAATACCTAAGAAGTTAAATACCCAGTGCTGTACCCAAGTTGCGCTCATCGCAAGGTAGGCAAGTGTTGCAACAAACAGACTACCACCACCTTGTACCATAACCTCTTTCGGACCTTCCTCTTCCCACAGAATAGACATTCTTTCGATGGTCCATGCCAAGATAATCATCGGGAAGAAGGTGATGGTTAAGCCTTCACTTAAGCCAAACTTATAAGAGAGCAGGGTAAAGAGGCCGATAATGCCGATCACCACAATGATGACAGCAGAGATCCTCGATATGAGTAATAGGTTTAGTTCCGATAAGTAAGAACGGATCATCAAACCAAAGGCTACGATTAGCAAGAAGCCAACTAAACCAGTTATCAAGGTAGTTTGAATGAATGCCAAAGCAATCAACACTGGCATAAAGGTACCAGAGGTTTTGATACCGATAATTACGCGAAGAAAAACCACCATTAGTACACCGATAGGGATAAGTAAGATCCCCTTAAATAGGCTCTGTTCTTCTAGCGGTAATTGATATAAAGAAAAATCCAGTGCATTGTCATTCTTCATGACATCGATAGCGGTGGCAAGTGCCGAACGCGTATCTTGCAGCATAGAGAAATTAACTTGTGAGTTTACTCCGCCGATAACGTCCAGTACCGAGGTGCCTGTGCGATCCCATAATAGTAGATTATCAGGGCGTCCTTGACTGCCATCTTCAGCATTGAATAGGTACCATTGGTCATCATGGTAGACTTCGACAAAGTTAGATAATTGCTGTCTACGACGTTGATCTTCGAGGTAAAGACCACTGACTTCTTTAGCCGGGATCCCTTTGCTATGTAGCATTCTAATGAAGAGTTTACTCGGAGAGTTACTGGTTAATAGCAGTTCAATATTTTGGCTACGATCATTAGCGTTTAACAGTTTATTGAGCTGCTGCGCAAAAGAAAGGTTGGTTGCACTTCGTGACCAAACTTCTTCAATCGTTTGTTGTGCCGCCGCTTCTTCTGTTGCTGGCCAAGTATAAGGGGTAGGTTCCGCAGGCACTTCATCTGCTAAAAGCTTATTTTGTCCGGTTGGGATTAAGGTCACTTTATAGTAGAGATCTTGCTTACCCGTTGCACTTCGTATTGACCAAATTGCTCGACGATCGGTTGCATTATTGGTGATGGTTAAGCCGTAACCTGGTGAAGTGGCGTTTTCAACCAAAATTTCATAGGCCGGATCTTCCGGTAATGAAAAAGAAACTTCTGCTGGCTCGCCAGTACCTTGGAAGCTGATTTTAGCATCGACGGCCCAACTCTGTACTTGTTTACCGGGTAGGAAAGGCACACTGTGTTCAATTCCACGGTAAACACTAGCGGCTATACCGCTAATAAACAGCAATGCGACTAAAATATAAAAGGGTTTTCTAGAATGCATTTACAATTATCCTATTTTTTCGTCTTAGACGGCTTAACGTCTTGTTTCTTACCATGGATGTAGGTTTGTCCAACATCGACAACTGCGATGTCCTGCATAAACTTACGTCCAAGTAACAATGGATACTCCAAATGACTGCGATCGCTTAAATTTAGATCCGTCTCGGCCTTATACTTGCCTATCTCTAAATGGGCATGGATAACGGGTCTGCGGTCGCTTTTCTCATCTGAGTCTTGCTTGATCCTGACAAAACGTTCAACTTTTGACTCAAATGTCTTAGCTGGCTGTTTGTCACCTTGAGTAAAGACATCGAATCTAACCCACTGATTGCCATCTCTTTCAAAAAGGATGATGTTATGTGCATCAAGAGATGAAGACTCAGCTCCTGTGTCAATTCGAGTTTGGAAGCTAGCCTTTACCTCTTCAACGTAAACGTTTTCAATAGCGCCTAGCATAAATTTGTCACCAATCGGCGAGGGAGGGCACTGTACTGGAGCGACAACAGGAACAATTGCAGCTTCTTCCTTGACGTTAAGTTTAGCAACGTTGGCATTGAGTTCTGCAATTTGTGTTGTTAGGGAGGCAAAGCCTGCCGACTGTGCTTGATTGCAAGTATCCATAGCATCAAGAATATTTGCTTCTTGTTTCGTTAGACTGGCTTCTAGCGCTGCAGCATCAACAGGGATAGGTGCGTTGCTTTCTTTAGTCGTTGCGCAACCTGACATAAGGGTTGTAATTGCGGCGATACAAATTATCTGCTTGAACATAGTGCTTCCCATTTACTATTTTGGCTAGATCAAATCTTTATTTGGCTGATTTTTGGTGGCAATGATAGTCGCCCTTTTCGGCGCCGGATAACCTTCAACCGTTAGGCTAACATCATTAGGGTCTAAATAGTCTACTAATGACTCATTAGGCATCCATTGAGTACTTCTTTGCTCGGCAAGTGAAGTCACATCCACATCGACACAGCGTATGTCGGTGAAATCACACTTCTTTAACCACAGTATTAGCGCATCAACAGAAGGCAAAAACCAAACATTATTCATCTTGCCATATCTGTCTTTTGGAACGAGGACGGTATTTTCATCTCCATCGATCACCAGTGTTTCTAGTACCAGTTCACCGCCAGTACGAAGCTGATCTCTTAGCTGATAAATATGATCGATAGGTGAGCGGCGGTGATATAACACCCCCATTGAAAAAACAGTATCAAAGGCATCTAACGGCGGTAACTCTTCGATGCCAAGCGGTAAGAAATGAACAGGATGCTCATTACCCGCTAAACGCTTAACGGCTTCAAACTGGCACATAAACAAAGGTGATGGATCGATACCAACAACATGCTTGGCGCCTTCACCTAACATGCGCCACATATGATAACCACTACCGCAACCGACATCTAATACGGTGCGATTGGTCAGCGGGGAGATATGAGGTACGACACGTTCCCATTTCCAGTCTGAGCGCCATTCGGTATCAATCTCTATACCATGTAGGGAGTAAGGGCCTTTACGCCAAGGTTTAAAAATTCCTAAAAGATTTTCAAGCTTCTCTCTTTCGCCATCACTTAATTGTTCACCTGAACCAATTTTGACACTGGTTTTAAAATCGATGATATCAGCGTCAGGATAATGCAGTTTATTGAGCACTTTCTCCCACTTTGGTAGTGAGCCATGCTTGTGTTCACGCTGCCACTGACCAAGAATTGATGGAAGCGTCTCTAGCCAGTGTTGTAGGCTAGAGTCTGAAATCTGTTTGTAAAATGAGCTAAAGCTAATCACTTAATTGCCACCATTGATGCAAAATTAAAACATTGGAACCAAACGCTGAACTGGCTAAATCCCTGTGCTCTGATCCTATTTTCGTGTTCGATGAGCGTATCTGGCTTCATTACATTCTCTAACGAACTACGTTTTTGACTGATCTCTAACTCACTGTAACCATTTGCTCTTTTGAAATCGAGGTGTAAATCATCTAATGTTGACTGTATTTTCTCTTCTTTAAAGTAAAGTTTTTCAGAGAGCACGAGTAAACCACCAGGCAAAAGACCTTGGTAAATATTTTTGAGCAGGTTTTCACGATCGCTAGGAGCGAGAAACTGCATCGTGAAGTTAAGTACAACTAGAGAGGCATTCTCTATCTTGATATCGCGAATATCACCACAGACTAGTTCGACAGGCGTCTCACTCACATAAGCTGATAAGTTCTCATTACAACGCTCAATCATAGATTCGCTATTGTCTATAGCGATGATTTGGCAATTTCGGCCTTCGACGCGGCGGCGAATACTTAGTGTGGCAGCGCCTAATGAGCAACCCAAATCATAAATTTTACTGTTAGGGGTAGCATACTTTTGTGCTAAATCACCTATTGTATTGATGATTTGACCATAACCAGGAACAGAGCGCCTGATCATATCGTTAAATACACCTGCTACCTTGTCATCGAATTGAAAATCGCTGACATGTTCGTATTGCTTGGCAAAGAGATTGTCTTGAGAAGAGTTCATGTGATCAAATTGTGGGAGTTCAACACTTCATTCTAGCTAAACATGTCTATAAGCGGCAAGACTAGCACTGGAATTTCCTCATAAAATTTTGTCTAATAGCAGTAATAAAACAAAATACTCTCAATTTTTTAACTTTGTGAGAAATGTAATTGAAAACTATCACTTGTTTGTTGCTCACAATAGCAACAATGTTTGTCACATTCCCAGCTCTGTCTAAAGTGGATATCGAGAAGTCGCCGCTCATAATAGCAATGAGTAATGATACTTACCCGTTCCAATTTGTGGATGAAAATAATCGACCCAGTGGACTCTTAGTTGATATTTGGTTGGAATGGTCGAAGCAGACTAAAACTCAAGTGATTTTTAAACCTGCGGATTGGGTTACTTCTTTGCGAGACTTAGAGCAAGGAAAGGCTGATGTTCACATCGGCATGGCTAAAACAAATGCAAGAGACGAGATGTATGTTTTTTCACCCAAAATAGCAAGTGTAAACAGTTACCTTTATCTCAATTACCAGCTTACTATTCCGCAAAGTTTTTCAGACATCATTCCCTACAAAATCGGTGTAGTAAAAGGTGCTGCTCAGATTGAAATTTTAAAGGCTCTGGAGCCAAAACTGACATTTATCTATTTTGATAATCGTACTGAATTGCTGAAGGCTGTTATTGATGAGGAGGTTCTTGTATTTGTGGGGCTAGAAGGTTTTTTAAGAGAAAGCCAAATTAACAACACTATATCGGTTAAATACCCCCTTGAGAACCGTAAGCTCATCACGTCATTTTCTCTCTATCCCGCGTTAAAAAAAGAAAAATTAGCATTAACATCAAATATTACATCAGGATTTGAGTCAATTAATCCTGACGTTCTCGAAGAGCATAGATATAAGTGGTTAGGGAACCTAAGATATCAAAACGATATCGTGATTGCGATGCAAACGGGTGTCGAGCCATTTGCAAATATTGGTACCGACGGTTTTCCCCATGGTTTGTTAATCGATATTTGGAAGTTATGGTCTGAGAAAACGGGGCTACCGATCCGTTTTGTTGCTGGTAGCATGAAACAGAGCATAGACAATGTTAAACGAGGGATCGCCGATGTGCACCTAGGCTACCCAGAGAGTGCGTCTATGCAGACAGGCTTAAATCGTGCTCATACCATCTATCGGGTGAGCAGTCGTTTATTCTCATTTGAACAACCGCTGCAAAGCTTAGATGAGCTAAAAGGCAAAATTGTTGCGGTTTCTCCAACCTCGCCCTATCTATCAGAACTTCTAGATTCACTGCCTGAGTCGGAAATTCGTTATTACCATTCTGTAGATAGCATGATTGAGGCATCAAAGACGGGGGAGATTAATGCGTTTGTCGCTGCTGCGGCCTGGACTCAGCATTATTTACTGTTAAATCATAACTGGGAACAATTTCATCAATATATGGAACTTGAGTTTAAAACCGACTTATACGCGCTTAATCGAGCTAGCCAGCAAGGGTTTGCTCAGAGAATTGCGGCAGGTTTCACGCTTATCTCTCAGACAGAATTGGCTCAAATTGAGCGAAAGTGGATGCTAAACCCTGAAGATAGAATTTATAAGAGTCAGCAGCGTTTAATTAATTTAACACCTGTTCAGCAGCGAATTATCGATGAGATAGGCACTGTCAAAGTCGGTTATCTTCGCAATTGGCGTCCCATGGAGTATCAAGAGGCGGGTCAGTACGCGGGGATTAATAGTGAAATAGTCAATATCATAGCTAATGAACTTGGGCTAGAGATTGAAACGCAAGTGTTCGATGAATGGAGTAACCTACTCGATGCGTTAATTAATGGTGATGTGGCCATCGCCGGTAGTGTGGCTAAAACGCCTGAGCGTGAGTACCAGTTGAGTTTCTCCGATTCCTATTGGCCCTCTCCTTGGGGGCTAGTAACATCATTAAATAGCGTAAATTCATACAGTTTAGATGATCTTAGTGGTCAGCGAATTGCCGTAATCGAAGGCTACCATATTGTAGGGGACTTGATGCGAAAGTACCCAAGCCTAAAATTGATATTAGTGCCTGATAGTGGTGCCGGTTTACGGGCTGTAAATCAAGGTCAAGCAGATGTCTTTATCGATAAGGTTGTCAATTTAAACAATGATATTCGTGGCGGGCAGTTCTCTAATCTGAAAATGTCTATGTTAGTTGACTTTGCTGAGCAGCGTAGTCACTTTGGGGTACACCATAGTAAGGAGGCCCTGTTACCCTTAATTAACGCTGTTCTGGCAAATATTGATGCTACTCGTCAACAGCAGATCCATCAAAAGTGGGCGTCAGAAACAATCGAGTTCGGTCGTGAGGAATATGAAAATAAGATAAAGATCAGTATTCTGCTGTTTTCGACTCTATTCATTGTGGCCATTATTGCCTTATTAGCCAATAGGCGTTTACGTAAAGAGGTGGCTCGTCGTATTGAGGCCGAAAATAAAATGGCACACTTCGCTAAACACGACAGCTTAACGCAATTGCCGAACCGTGCGCTAATCGAAGACCGGCTAGAGCAAGCTATCTTGTCCCACGTTCGTGACACGGCGCAGTTTGCAGTGGTCTTTATTGACTTAGACGGTTTTAAATTGGTTAATGATAGATATGGGCACCAGGTCGGTGATAAATTGCTTGTACATGTAAGCGAAGTACTGACTAATGGCATCCGCCGCTCAGATACGGTTGGCCGTTTAGGTGGTGATGAGTTTGTGATTATTTTAAATGATATAAAAGATCTTAAATCGGTTAATGATGTGACTGAAAATTTATTAGCTAGTCTCTCCAAGCCTTTTGTTATTAATCAACAAGCATTGTCAGCACCTGCCAGTATAGGCATCGCAATTTACCCTAAAGACGGTGATTGTATCGATGCACTATTGAAAACAGCAGATAAACAGATGTATCGTGCCAAAAATGCGGGCGGAAGGGCATATAGAAGTACCTAGTTTTGCTAAGATAAGCCAATCTCATTAATTTTTAATCTAAATTGATTGATAGTTAGCCGACTAGTCGAGAAGTTATTTGGAAAACGGCAATATTTCTCTATAATGCCGCTTTTGTCTTGTTTTGAACCAGATCCTCAAGCATCGCTTTGCGGAATAAAGGAAAGAGTTAAATGCGCAGTCATTATTGTGGAGACGTCAATAAGTCTCACGTAGGTCAAGAAGTGACCCTAGTGGGTTGGGTTAATCGCAGCCGAGATTTGGGCGGCGTAGTTTTTCTCGATCTTCGTGATAGAGAAGGTATCGTTCAGGTTGTTTATGATCCAGACCTTCCTGAAGTTTTTGATGTTGCAAGCACACTACGCAGCGAATTTTGTGTTCAGATTAAAGGCCTTGTAAGAGCAAGACCCGATAGCCAGGTAAACGCTGATATGCGTACTGGTGAGGTTGAAATTTTGGGTCTAGAGCTAACGATTTTAAACAGCTCAGCGCCATTACCAATCAACATGGACAAGAATCAGCATAACACTGAAGAGCAGCGTTTAAAGTACCGTTACTTAGACCTACGTCGTCCAGAGATGGCTGATCGTATCGTGTTCCGTTCAAAGGTTACCAGCGCGGTAAGACGTTTCCTCGATGGTAACGGTTTCTTAGATATTGAAACCCCTATCCTGACTAAAGCAACACCAGAAGGCGCACGTGACTACCTAGTACCAAGCCGTACTTATAAAGGTCAGTTCTTCGCATTGCCACAATCACCACAATTGTTTAAGCAGTTGTTGATGATGTCTGGTTTTGACCGTTACTACCAAATCGTTAAGTGCTTCCGTGATGAAGACTTACGTGCTGACCGTCAGCCTGAATTTACTCAAATCGATATCGAAACTTCATTCATGACCTCTACGCAGGTGATGGATAAGACTGAAGAGATGGTACGCGGTCTATTTAAAGAGCTGTTGAATGTTGATTTGGGCGAGTTCCCTAAGATGACATTCGAAGAAGCGATGCGTCGTTTCGGTTCTGATAAGCCTGATTTACGTAACCCGCTCGAATTGATTGATGTTGCAGACATCGTCAAAGACGTGGAGTTCGCAGTATTTAATGGCCCTGCAAACGATCCTGAAGGTCGCGTTGCTGTACTAAGCATTCCAGGTGGCGCGAAGCTATCTCGTAAGCAGTTAGATGAATACGCAAAGTATGTGACTATTTACGGTGCTAAAGGCCTAGCTTGGATGAAGGTTAATGACCTAGCCTTAGGTATGGAAGGCATTCAGTCTCCAGTACTTAAGTTCTTAAGCGAAGATGTGGTTAAGGCGCTACTTGAGCGTACTGGCGCACAAACTGGCGATCTAATCCTATTCGGCGCCGATAAAGCTAACGTCGTTGCTGAAGCAATGGGTGCGCTTCGTCTTAAAGCGGGTGAAGACTTTGACTTGCTACAAGGCGAGTGGAAGCCACTTTGGGTTGTTGACTTCCCAATGTTTGAACGCACTTCTGATGGCGGTTTGCATGCAATGCACCACCCATTCACAGCGCCAAGCAACATGACGCCTGAAGAGTTAGAAGCGAACCCAATTGCCGCTATCTCTGATGCATACGATATGGTGTTGAACGGCTGTGAATTAGGCGGCGGTTCAGTGCGTATTCATGATAGCAAGATGCAGTCTGCAGTATTTAGAATTCTAGGTATTAACGATGAAGAAGCGAGCGAGAAATTTGGCTTCCTACTTGAAGCATTGCGCTACGGCACACCACCGCATGCAGGTTTGGCTTTCGGTTTAGACCGTATCATTATGTTGATGACTGGTGCTAGCTCAATTCGTGACGTGATGGCATTCCCTAAGACTACGACAGCGGCTTGTCCGTTGACGAATGCACCAGGATTTGCCAATCCAGTGCAGTTAGCTGAATTGGGTGTCAGTGTTGTCGAAGCGGAAAGCAAAGAAACTGACGCTAAAGACGCAGAATAATAAACCCCATAAAGAGCCGAGTTAAGACTCGGCTTTTTTTTCGGAAAAATATACCCAAGAGACTTGAAAATTAATAATGTTTAGGACTTTTTAGGTCGTTTGGGTATAAGTCGGTATTGAGGAGATTAACATGGCAGGACACAGTAAATGGGCCAACATTAAGCATCGTAAAGCGGCTCAAGACGCGAAGCGTGGCAAACTTTTTACTAAGTTTATTCGAGAACTTACAGTGGCTGCCCGCGAAGGCGGTTCAGATCCAGACTCGAACCCACGTTTACGTGCTGCCATCGATAAGTCTCTGTCTAACAATATGACCCGAGATACGGTCGAACGTGCAATTAAACGTGGTGCTGGCGAGCTTGATGGTCAAGTGCTAGAGACCATTATCTATGAAGGTTATGGCCCAGGCGGCACGGCAGTGCTTGTTGAAACCATGACTGACAATAAAAATCGTACGGTATCAGGCGTACGCAATGCATTTAGCAAATCAGGCGGTAACTTAGGTACCGATGGTTCGGTTGCATACCTTTTTGATAAAAAAGGCATTATTTCCTACGAAGGTATCGATGAGGATACTGTTATGGATGCCGCGCTAGAAGCAGGGGCTGAAGATGTGGTGACCAACGAAGATGGCTCTATCGATGTGCTAACATCGCCAGAAGATTTCGGTAGTGTGAAGGATGCATTAGATAATGCTGGGCTTGAGTCTGTCAATGCTGAAGTGACCATGGTGCCATCGACTAAAGCCGACTTGGATGCCGATACTGCACCTAAATTCCTTCGTTTAATTGATAACTTAGAAGATCATGACGACGTACAAGAGGTCTACCATAATGCAGAGATTTCTGACGAAGTGATGGAAGGTCTGGAATAAAGCTTATATGGCAATCATTTTGGGAGTTGATCCTGGTTCTCGGATCACAGGTTACGGCGTAATTAACTGCGTTGGCCGACAACAGGTTTATGTTGGAAGTGGCTGTATTCGAACAAGTTCTGATGAACTTCCTATTCGATTAAAACAAATTTTTGATGGATTGTCAGAGATTATTAGGCAATATCAACCCGACGAGTTTGCTATTGAACGCGTGTTTATGGCGAAAAATGCCGATTCGGCGTTGAAACTTGGACAAGCGCGCGGAGCAGCGATTGTCGCAGCAACAGCGGCTAATTTACCTGTTGCAGAGTACAGTGCGACGCAAATAAAAAGTGCGGTGGTTGGCACCGGTCGCGCACAGAAAGCACAAGTACAACACATGATCCAACAACTACTAAAACTCCCAAGCGCGCCGCAAGCTGATGCTGCAGATGCGCTAGGTGTGGCTGTGTGTCATTATCACACTTGCCAGAGCTTAGTTGCTTTGGGCGGCAGAGCAAATGTAAGAACATATGGACGATATAAATGATAGGTCGTATTCGCGGTTTACTTATTGAGAAACAGGCACCGGAAGTTCTGGTCGATGTTTCTGGAGTCGGCTATGAGATTCAAATGCCACTCACCAGCTTTTATGAGTTACCGGATCTTGGTCAAGAAGCCGTAATTTATACGCATTTTGTCGTGAGAGAAGATGCACAGTTGCTATATGGATTCGTTTCAAAGCAAGAAAGAAGTTTATTTAGGCTGCTTATTAAGGCCAATGGTGTTGGGCCTAAGCTGGGATTAACGATTTTATCAGGCATGACCGCCGGTGAATTTGTGGCTTGTGTCGAGCGTGACGATATCGCGACCTTGGTGAAATTACCTGGTGTGGGTAAGAAAACTGCTGAACGTTTATTAGTTGAAATGCGCGATAAGCTTAAGAGTTTGATGGAAGCCTCTGTCGGCTCTGAACGCGAGTTTATGTTGCAGTCTAACTATAAAGTTCCAGAGGCGGTTAATACCGCTGAAGAAGATGCGGTTGCCGCGCTGCTCTCTCTTGGCTACAAGCCTGCACAGGCAAGCAAAGCGGTTTCTGCGGTATATACAGATGGCATGAGCTCTGAAGTTCTGATTAAATCAGCACTGAAATCGATGCTTTAAGGAAAATTGATGATTGAAGCTGACCGACTCATACAGCCTAACATAATCGAGCGCGATGAAATTGAAGCCGTTGACCGCGCTATGCGGCCTAAATTGCTGGATGAGTACACTGGCCAAGATGACACGCGTGCGCAGTTAAAGATTTTTATTGAAGCTGCGCAAAAACGCGGTGAAGCACTGGATCATATGCTGATTTATGGCCCACCCGGTCTAGGTAAGACCACATTGGCGATGATCGTTGCCAATGAAATGGGTGTGAATATTAAGTCAACATCGGGTCCAGTTCTGGAAAAGGCTGGTGACTTGGCCGCGTTGCTGACGAACCTTGAACCTAACGATGTGCTTTTTATCGATGAAATCCACCGTTTAAGCCCTGTGGTTGAAGAGATCTTATATCCAGCAATGGAAGATTATCAGCTGGATATTATGATAGGCGAAGGTCCTGCGGCTCGTTCAATTAAGCTAGATCTACCACCATTCACGCTCGTCGGTGCAACAACCCGTGCGGGAGCATTAACTTCGCCTCTAAGAGCACGTTTCGGTATTCCACTGAGACTGGAGTTCTACAATGTTAAAGACTTATCAAGCATTGTGACTCGCTCAGCTAAAGTAATGGATCTTGAAATTGATGACGAAGGCGCAGTTGAGATCGCCCGTCGCTCTCGTGGTACACCACGTATTGCAAACCGATTACTCAGACGCGTGCGTGACTTTGCCGAAGTGAAACATAGTGGAGATGTCACTAAAGTTGTCGCTGAACAAGCGTTAGACATGTTAGATGTTGACGCCGAAGGCTTCGACTATATGGATAGAAAGCTATTACTTGCGATTATTGATAAGTTTATGGGTGGACCTGTAGGTTTAGATAATCTTGCGGCAGCAATTGGTGAAGAAAGAGAAACGATTGAAGATGTATTGGAGCCTTATTTAATTCAGCAAGGCTTTATACAAAGAACGCCAAGAGGGCGTATTGCAACTCCTAGAGCCTATAACCACTTTAATATCATTATGCCTGATGCTTAAAACTGTGGTTTGATCTGTTATTTAACGTGTATTAAGCCTAAGCAGTAGCTTCTATCTATTACCTCTATGAGGAGCAAGTGTCATGGCTCCTCAATATTTCAATTACACGCCAACCTCTTCAAAGTTTCAAGCCTTCAATACGTTAACTTAGATTCACACTCACTTTCATAAGCTTTGCGTTTAGCACTTTTTTCTAGTGCCTACTTAACTTATTCACCTCGCTCGTTAAGAGGAGGGAGATTTACGTGAAAAAAATCTTTTATTGTGTATTCCGATGGCATATCCCTAATCTTTACCTACGTCGTGGTTTACTGTCTCTAGCTACATACAGTGGTATCAATACATAACGCCCAACCTAACCAATATACCGCTCAAATTATGCTTTAAACATATTGTGCAGAGATAGTGACTGTAACAGTGAAGGCGATTTACGTACTCAATTGAATAGCTATAAACCAAGGTTTTCAATTCTCTTGTCTACTTTTTTTGTTAATTAGAGGCTAGAAATGTGAGTGTTTAAAGTGTGATCGGATTGTGCCGCCTTGTGATGGTAGTTGGATTTGATTGTTACATTTGTTCACATGTCAGGTCGGGAACAATATTTCAATGCTGAACAACAGCTGATCACTAGCTTAGATTAGTATTAAAAAACATGAGCAACATCTAAGAAATCACACTAAAACACCAGCACTTACTAAAGTAACCCATAGAAAAGTGTGACTCGTGTCACATTTACTTGTTTTTGCTAGGTTAATGAAAGGTTGCGTTGTTTTCGGGGTATTTAACTGTATACCGACCTTTTTGTAGTGAATTCAACTTCATTGTGATGTGTATCACATTGCAAGACGGGTGCTTGAAAAAATAACGTTACTTTTTTCGTTATTTTTTTTAACAAAAAAACGTCAATGGTTAATTAATTGCTCGATTGACGGCATAAACGTGAAATTGCAGTATCCATACCAACGCCAAAAATAACAAATGGCGTGTATATAAAAATAAAAGGTTAGGGAGTACTACATAATGAACAGACCATCTAAATTGGCCTCAGCGATTAAGTTCGGTTTAATCGCTTCGGTTTCTACGACAGCCTTCACCGTGTCAAATACAGCTTTCGCAGAAGAAGCTGGTGCTGATGTAGAGCGCATTGCTGTTACTGGCTCCCGCATTCAGCGTACAGATATGGAAACTGCTTCACCAGTGACTGTAATCGACGCTAGCGCAATTAAAGCTTCTGGCGCAACTTCTATTGATGAAGTGCTACAGAAAATGACCGCTACAGGCGGTGCAATGACCAACCCAGGCGTTAACAACGGCTCACAAGGTGGAGCGTCAATTAACTTACGTGGTTTAGGCTCACAAAGAACACTTGTACTAGTTAACAACCGTCGTATGGTTAACTCGGGGACTGGCGCTGCTTCTACAGTAGATTTAAATACCATCCCAGTATCAATGATTAAGCGTGTTGAAGTACTAAAAGATGGTGCATCATCTGTGTACGGTTCAGATGCTGTTGCTGGTGTAGTTAACATCATTCTTAAAGACGATTTTGAAGGCTTGGAGCTAAATGTTCAAAGCGGTATTTCAGGTCACGGTGATGCAGAAGAGACTAGCTTTGATTTAACCACTGGTGGCAACTTTGATGGCGGTAACGTTGTCATGGGTATTCAATACATGAAGCGTGGCTCAGCAAGTCAAGCCGACCGTGGTTTTTCTGAATGTCCTTTAACAGAAAGTGGCGGCGAGTTGGTTTGTGCGGGTAGCTCTTACTCTGAGAACGGTCACCTTTACGGACCAGATGGTGATTACCAAGGTAGCCCAGATGGCAGTTGGGATAAATATGACCCAGTAGCAGATGCATATAACTATTCGGCGGATAGCTTCTTATACACGCCTATGGAGCGTTTAAACTTCACTGCATTAGCCAACTTTGATTTAACCGATGATACAACTTTGTTTACTGAAACAATGTATTCAAAGCGTTGGTCAGAACAGCAGATGGCTCCTCAACCTATTTACACTGAATTTGCCTATGACTCTGAGTGGGATAATGGTGCGTTAAATAAGCAGTATGGTATCGAAGATGGAGAAACGTTGGCTTATAAGCGTCGTTTGACGGAAGTTGGCCCACGTGAATTCAGCCAAGTTGTCGATACAGCGCGTGTAGTTGTTGGTCTAGAAGGTATGCTTGATAACGGTTGGACATGGGACACATCTGTGAACTACGGCCGTAATGATTCAGTAGACCGTCTTGCAAACTTGGTTAACATGGGATCACTAAATGAAGATATCTCAGAAGGTAACTTCAACCCATTAGATCAAGCATCTTGGGCAAGTGACAATATGGATGGCTACACTTACACCGAGCAGAACACTGGTGGTAGTGAAATGCTAATTCTATCGGGTAACCTTTCTGGTGAAGTGATGGAGTTACCTGCTGGTTACTTAGGTTTCGCTTCAGGTATCGAACACCGCAAAGAAAAAGCTTGGTTTATTCCTGATTCACTAACAGCACAAGGCCTAGCGAACGATCCTAAAGTTGACCCAACTGAAGGTGAGTACGATGTAAATGAAGCTTACTTAGAATTAGCGATTCCATTGCTAGCAGATCTTCCTCTTGCTCAGCAAGTTGACTTAAGTGCGGCAGTACGTTACTTCGATTACAGTACATTTGGTAGTGACAGTACATGGAAGCTTGGTTTAACTTGGAAAATGACAGATGACTTGATGCTACGAAGTGTTGCGTCTACAGCCTTTAGAGCACCATCTGTTGATGAATTGTATTCAGGAAGCGCTACTTCATTTGATAAGATCACTCACCCTGTAACTGGTGAGAAGAGCTACCAAGCAGAAGTGACTCGTGGTGGTAACGAAAACCTTACTCCAGAAGAAGCTGAAACCTTCACTGTAGGTTTTGTATATTCTCCTAGTTACTTAGATGGATTCTCTGTTACTGCTGATTACTACGATATTTCAATCACTAACTCAATCGCGTTAGTTGATTCAAACTATATCGCAGAGCAGTGTATGAATAGTTCTGGTGAGCAAATCAATACAGACACAGCTCTTTGTCAATCGGCGAATATTACGTATGATCCATTGAGCGGTAAAATTAAATTTAACAATCAGCTACAAAACATCGGTGCAGAAGATACTTCAGGTATTGACGTGAACCTAGCTTATACATTTGAAGTGTTGGGCTTAGATTGGAGAACCGGTCTAGATACGACTATTCTGCTTGAGAATGTGTCTGAAATCTCTGGTCAATCTATTGATTATGCAGGCTATATCACATCGGGTATGGGTAGCTTTGCCAAGGTTAAGAGTAACTTTGACTTAGGCGTACAAGGTGCAGATTGGTCTGCTAACTATCAGGCTCGTTATATCTCAGGTATGGATAGCTATGACTGTCAAGCGGCGGATTCAAGCTGTTTAGCTCCAACAGTTGGAAGTGTTGTTTACCACGATATTTCTGGCTCATATTACTTCAATAATGGGCTTCAATTGTCATTAGGTGTTAACAACCTATTTGATAAAGAGCCTCCATATTACTCAGGTAATAACGACGCTAACACCGATCCGTACACTTATGACACGCTTGGACGTTATTTCTACCTTCAAGCTAGTTTCAAAATCTAATCGATTTTGATTTAAAAAAAGCGCCCTAGGGCGCTTTTTTATTGCTTTAATTAAGTGATTAACCCAATCCACTCTCTGCTGAACTCATCTGAATAAATTCAATTTTGTAGCCGTCAGGATCTTCAACAAATGCGATTTCAGTTGTGCCGCCGGCAACGGGTCCAGCTGGACGGATAACCTTACCACCGGCCGCTTTAATTGCTTCACAGCGGGCATAGATATCTTCTTCGCCGATAGCGATATGACCAAAGGCATTACCGTGATCATAAGACTCGGTGCCCCAGTTGTAGGTCAGTTCTATAACTGCACTACCCGTAGACTCTTCGTCATAGCCGACAAAAGCCAAGGTGTATTTATATTCGTTGTTTTCACTCTGTCTTAGCAGTTTCATACCTAAAACGTTTGTGTAAAACTCGATACTGCGTTCAAGGTTGCCAACGCGGAGCATGGTGTGTAGTAGTTGTGCCATGATATATATCCAAGTGATAGGGTAATAGATGTGCAGAAGTATATCTAAAATAATGATGATAGATACTCTTTGTAAAAATTGAGCCAGATCAATTTCTTTAGTCAGTACTTAGATCACAAAATGCCTAAATTAGTCTGAGAAAGTCCCATATTTCTTATATTATTGACTCAGTAACTTAAGGAGAACACCATGCAAACTGAACTAAAGATGTCACTAGCTCTTACAGCGATTATTGCTGCGTTTTTAACTGTTTTCTTTATCTGTATGTACTAATTACTATTTAGTTTTGGCGATGCGATAGATTGCTTTAACTTAATAGAACATAGAGATATCAAAAAAGCCGCGAATAGCGGCTTTTTTGTATTGTGAAGGGAGCTTTATATCTAGTTAATCTTCTGGGTAGACCTTATCTTTAAATTCACATAGGTCTTCTATAATACAGCTTCCACAGCGCGGTTTACGAGCGATACAAGTATAACGACCGTGTAGTATAAGCCAGTGGTGTACATCGACCTTAAACTCGGCAGGAACGACTTTTAGCAGCTTATTTTCCACTTCAACGACATTCTTACCCATAGCGAACTTAGTGCGGTTAGAGACCCTGTCTATATGGGTATCAACGGCGATGGTTGGCCAACCAAAAGCGGTATTCAGTACCACATTTGCGGTCTTTCTACCTACACCAGGAAGGGCTTCGAGTGCCTCACGATCTTCTGGTACCTCACCGTTGTACTTTTCGACTAAGATTTCACAAGCTTTTACCACATTAATGGCTTTATTGTTGTAAAGGCCGATAGTTTTAATATATTGCTTAAGGCCTTCAACGCCAAGTGCTGCAATAGCCTGCGCTGTATTGGCTACCGGAAATAGCTTATCGGTAGCTTTATTGACACTAACGTCCGTAGCCTGAGCTGATAATGTAACGGCAACCAGCAGCTCAAAAGGGCTTGAGAAATTAAGCTCAGTTTCAGGGTGAGGATTATTCTCTCTAAGTCTTTCAAGGATCTGGCGGCGTTTTTCTGTATTCATTATCTATATCCGTATCGTGTATTTTTATTATTGACTGCGGCCTAATTGACCTTAGTAATACGCGCTCGAGTAGGCGCTTCTTGCTCGACTTTAGGCTGTTTAGTTGCAAGATATTGATCGATGACGTTTTTTAATGCGATAAGTAAGCCCATGCCGATAAATGCCCCTGGCGGTAACATGGCTAGCAGGAAGCTCGTTTCGACCTGCCAAATATGAATCGTTAATGACTTAGCCCATTCACCTAACAATTGGTCTGCACCGTAAAACAGTGTGCCTTGGCCTAATATTTCACGCGCTGCACCTAAAATACACAGGACTAAGGTAAAACCTAATCCCATCATTAGTCCGTCATAAGCTGATTTGGCAACATTATTACGCGATGCAAAAGCCTCGGCGCGGCCAATAATGACGCAGTTAGTGACGATAAGCGGCAAGAAGATCCCAAGCGATAAGTACAAGCCGTAAGCGTAGGCATTAATTAATAATTGTACGGTTGTTACTAGTGCTGCAATGATCATCACAAACACAGGGATACGGATCTCCTTTGGCACAAAATCTCGTACCAGAGAGACCAAGATGTTTGAGCCGATCAATACCAACATGGTTGCAAGGCCTAAGCCTAAGGCATTGGTTAAGGTTGCGGTAACCGCTAGAAGAGGGCACAGCCCCAAAAGCTGCACTAGGCCTGGATTGTTCTTCCAAAGCCCTTGTTTGGTTAGCTCTTTATAATCACTCATTTTCCAACCTCGCAATTGGCAGGTGTCGATAACAGCTGTGCCTTGTTAGCCTTAAAATAGCTGACGGCCTTTTTTACGGCTTTTACGTATGCACGTGGCGTGATGGTTGCGCCTGTAAACTGGTCGATTTCACCGCCATCCTTCTTTACATTCCAGCGTTTATCTTTATCTGATAATAAAAACAGTCCATCAAATGAGCGCACCCAATCTGATTTTCTAAGTTCTATCTTATCACCGAGTCCAGGTGTTTCTTGATGCGACAGTGTACGTACGCCTAACACTTCCCCTTTATCGCTTATGCCGACAATAATACGAATATTGCCGTTATAGCCATCAGGCGCAATCGCTTCAATGGCAATTGCGACACCCTTATCGTTTTGGGTCGCGATATAGGCTGGCAGCGCATTATCTGTGCCCAGAAACTCTGCAGAGCTAAGTAAAATACAGTGGGCCGTTAGTTCATTATCGTGGATTTCATCGGGAATGATCTGATGAAGCACGCGTGCAAGTTCGACTTTTTCTTGTTGCTTGATTTTATCGTAAGTAAATAGGTTTACCGCAGCAACTAGGCCTGTACACAAGAGTGCAAATAAACCTAGAAGCAAACCATTTTTTAACATTGATTTTTTCAAAATAAATTCTCTTTATGCTCAGTTGCCCGTGCGGTGTCCATAAGTACGCGGCTTGACGTAATAATCAATAAATGGCGCACAAAGATTGGCCAGTAAAACGGCAAAAGCGAAAGCGTCTGGATAGCCGCCATAGGTACGAATAACATAGACCAGCACACCAATTAGCGTACCAAACAACAGGCGTCCTTTAACACTGGTTGCTGCTGTGACTGGATCGGTAGCGATAAAAAATGCCGCAATCATGGTGGCGCCTGAAAACAGCTGTAACAGGGGACCGACATGAGTATCAGGACTTAACAAATAACCGAAACTACTACAGACAAAGAGTGAACCAAGAATGGCAAAACTAATGTGCCAGCGGATCACTTTTAGCTTCAGCATAATAAGGCCGCCTGCAAGGTAAGCCATGTTGACCCAGAACCAACCAACGCCATAACCATCACTGAAAATGGCTTTACTTAAGCTCTCAGAGGTGGTTAAGCCTAAAGATAGATCTGTCTTAACGGTATCGAGCGGAGTCGCCATCGCCACGCCATCAAATCCGAGTTTATAAAGATGCAATTGCTCGGCGCTCATTGATCCAAATATTGCCTGTAGGGTTAAGCCAAGATCCATCGGGTTTTGAGCAATCGCCGTTGGAATTGACCAGCTAGTCATCTGCACAGGGAACGAGATAAGCAACATGACGTAAGCGGCCATTGCGGGATTGAAGATATTCTGCCCTAGGCCACCGTATAACTGCTTAACAAGCACAATGGCAAACAAGGTACCAATCACCACTAACCACCAAGGAGCGATAGGTGGTATGGCAACGCCTATTAATATTGCCGTTAATAGCGCGCTGTTATCGCTTATAGTAGGAAGTACCGCGCGTTTTCTTAGGGCGAGAACAGCAGCTTCTGCGGCTAATGCGACGACAATAGCCAACATAACTTGTATCAGTACGCCAAAACCGAAGAAATAACACTGAGCTGCAATGCCTGGCAGAGCACATAAAATAACCCGGCGCATCACACTTTGGGTTTGTAGATGCACCTTTAAATGAGGTGACGAGGCTAACTTAAACGCCATGGTTTATTCCTTCTCCTGCAATTTTTGTTGCATCTTTTTCGCTTTAGCTTTGGCAACTGCCGCAGCAATACGTGCCTTCTTAGCATCCTCAGCAGAAAGAGTCTCACAAGACTCAGGATCTGCGTCAACGCTCGCCTGAGCCTCCAAAACCAGAGTCTCTGCAATTGGAGTTTTAACAGCTTGAACCTCTGTAGCTTGAGTCTCTACAGATAAAGAGGCTTTTTTGGCCTTAGCTTTAGCAACGGCTTTGGCAATGCGCGCCTTCTTAGCATCTTCAGCAGAAAGAGTCTCACAAGTCTCAGGATCTGCGTTAACGCTCGCCTGAGCTTCCACAACCTGAGCCTCTGCGATTGGAGTTTCAACAGCTTGAACCTCTGTAGCTTGAGTCTCTACAGGTAAAGAGGCTTTTTTGGCCTTAGCTTTAGCAACGGCTTTGGCAATGCGCGCCTTCTTAGCATCCTCAGCAGAAAGAGTCTCACAAGACTCAGGATCTGCGTTAACGCTCGCCTGAGCTTCCACAACCTGAGCCTCTGCGATTGGAGTTTCAACAGCTTGAACCT
>NZ_CANMIO010000022.1 GCF_947497935.1 uncultured Shewanella sp. | reverse complement strand
CATCGTCTAGAGGCCTAGGACACCGCCCTTTCACGGCGGTAACAGGGGTTCGAATCCCCTTGGGGATACCACTATTTGTCAAGCGTTGAGTTTTAGCCTACAGAACTTAATGAGTATTCACTCTTTGCAGAGTCTAATGCAGTCCGGGTCCCCATCGTCTAGAGGCCTAGGACACCGCCCTTTCACGGCGGTAACAGGGGTTCGAATCCCCTTGGGGATACCACTATTTATCAAGCGTTGAGTTTTAGCCTAC
Source organism: uncultured Shewanella sp. (assembly GCF_947497935.1). Taxonomy (GTDB): domain Bacteria; phylum Pseudomonadota; class Gammaproteobacteria; order Enterobacterales; family Shewanellaceae; genus Shewanella. The sequence goes on along the minus strand of NZ_CANMIO010000022.1, from coordinate 57,455 downwards.
AGAACTTAATGAGTATTCACTCTTTGCAGAGTCTAATGCAGTCCGGGTCCCCATCGTCTAGAGGCCTAGGACACCGCCCTTTCACGGCGGTAACAGGGGTTCGAATCCCCTTGGGGATACCACTATTTATTAATTCGTGTTAGTAATAACATGGATGTTTACCAGAAATGGGGCCTTAGCTCAGCTGGGAGAGCGCAACACTGGCAGTGTTGAGGTCAGCGGTTCGATCCCGCTAGGCTCCACCATTTTACTGTTTTAAATCAGTAAGTAATTAAACCACCTTAGGGTGGTTTTTTTATGCCTGAAATTTGCGGTCATAGCTGCTTTACCCACGCCAATTCTTATACCAATCAGTATAAAGATTTGCTCGGTCAGTGGGAGTCTGGCGCTATAGGCAAGGTCATTAATTGCTCCTCGGTAACAACACCTGCGTTACTCTCGATAATCGCCCCTGCATTATTCTACTTTCGACCTGTCCTAGATTACAAAGATTGTGAATGATGAGCAGTAATTTAGTCCGATCTGACGTATAAAAGCCATCAGTAATGATGACTTTTGTATAGCAAGTGTAGAAACTTACGCACTAATCGACCCCAAGAAACCCACCGGTTTGATGTGCCCAAAGTTGCGCGTAGATCCCGCCAGAGCCAATTAACTGCTGATGAGTACCTTGCTCAACGATTTTTCCTTCATCCAAAACTATTAATTTGTCCATCGCTGCAATGGTTGATAGTCGGTGTGCGATGGCAATAACTGTTTTCCCTTGCATAAGCTGATATAAGCTTTCTTGGATTGCGGCTTCAACTTCTGAATCGAGAGCAGATGTGGCTTCATCAAGCAGTAGAATAGGGGCGTTCTTAAGTAGTACCCGCGCAATAGCAATGCGTTGACGTTGTCCTCCTGAGAGCTTTACGCCACGTTCACCCACTTGTGCGTCTAAGCCTCGATTACCCTCTGGATCGCTCAAATCTTGAATAAACTCGTGTGCTTGAGCTCGATGAATGGCTTGCTCTAACTCAGCTTCGCTTGCATTTGGATTACCATATAGTATGTTTTCTCGAATAGAGCGGTGCAGCAAAGAGGTATCTTGTGTCACCATGCCGATATGTGCGCGCAGAGAGTCCTGTGAAACCTGGGTAATATCTTGCTGATCGATTGTAATACTGCCAGATTCGACATCATGAAATCGCATTAGCAGGTTAACTAGAGTGGACTTACCTGCGCCTGAACGGCCTACTAAGCCAACTTTTTCACCAGCTTTAATATTGAGGTTTAATTCATCAATCACTCCGCTATTTTCACCATAGTTAAAGCTGACATTATTAAAGTCTATACAGCCTTCATTAACAGCTAGTGCAGGTGCATTCGCAATATCTTGGATTTCAATAGGGTTAGATAAGGTATTGATACCATCAGCAACTGTACCAATGTTTTCAAATAAGGAACTTATTTCCCACATTATCCACTGCGACATGCCGTTCAGCCTTAATGCGAGGCTAATAGCAATCGCAATGGCGCCTACGGTAATAGCATCATCGCGCCAAAGCCAGATGGATACCGCAGCAATAGCAAAGGCCAGTAGATAGTTAATAATTTGCACGCTTACATTGATACAAGTTACCAAGCGCATCTGTCGATATACGGTATTGAGGAAGGTTTTCATGCTGCCTTTCGCGTACTCAGCTTCCTCTTGGGTATGTGCGAAAAGCTTTACCGTCGCAATATTGGTATAGCTATCTACAATACGGCCTGTCATGGTGGAGCGAGCATCGGCTTGCTCAGTCGATACCTTTTTCAATTTAGGTAAAAATTTAAATTGCAGCGCAACATAAAGGCCAAGCCATACAAGCATAGGTAACATCAGCCTAAGATCGGCTTTAGCAATCATGACGACCATTGAGGTGAAGTAAACCAGAATGTAAACCAACACGTCTAACAGCTTTGTGACCGTTTCTCGCACCGCAAGTGAGGTTTGCATCACTTTAGTTGCGACACGTCCAGCAAAGTCATTTTGATAAAATGACACGCTTTGTTTGAGCAGATAGCGGTGGGCGAGCCATCTAATCGACATCGGGTAATTACTGAGTAACCCCTGATAGACGATCAACGCGTGAAGTAACACCAATGCTGGAATGACAATGAGTACCAGTAGTGTCATGCCAAGCAGTTTCATGCCTTCTTTTTCAAACAGGGTATTTGGATCATTATTAATGAGTAAATCAACCAAATCCCCCATAAAGCCAAATAAAGAGACCTCGAGAATGGCGAGTAGGGCGGTTAAAACCGACATAACCCCCAGCGGTACTTCAAAACCTCGTGTGTAGTGGCGACAAAAGGCATAAATCCCTTTAGGTGGTTGCTGCGGCTCTTCATTGGGGAGAGGGTCGACCCAAGATTCAAATCGTTTGAACATCTGTTTACTCGACTGATTATTTTTATGTTGGAAAAATGTATCGAGCATTAAGCATATAGGAAACAGGGAGTGAAATGTAATGAATACGCTGATAGTTATATTCAGTTCCGTTTTCCGCTAGTGATGACTTAGCATGGCGCGTAATATACAACTTAAGAATTAAAAAGATGGGGCGATAGATGTTTAAGCATGAATGTTACCTCTCGAAAGAGGCCTGTCGTAAAGCAAGACTTGCTCGCGATCCTCGCTTCGACGGTCAGTTCTTTATCGGGGTGAGAACGACTAAGATATACTGTAGATCAGTATGCCCTGCTGTAAGCCCAAAAGAGGAAAATGTTTGCTATTTTGACTCTGCCGTACAGGCTGCGAATGCTGGCCTCAGGCCTTGCCTGCGTTGTCGCCCCGATAGCGCGCCACTTTCTTATGCTTGGAAGGGGACGCAAACCACATTAGAGCGCGCAAAAGGATTGATTGATAACGGAGCTCTCTGTGGTACCGAGAGCATGAGTATTGAATCTTTATCTGAGCGCTTGGGGATCTCGAGCCGCTATCTGAGAAAGTTGTTTTCAGAAAAACTGGGTACCTCAGTTAAACGTTATGCACAATATCGTCAACTCATGTTGGCGAAACAGCTTCTACACCAAACAAAATTGAGCATCACTCAGGTTGCCTATGCTGCTGGGTTCAGTAGTATCCGTCGTTTTAATGAAGTGTTTAAAGATGAGCTGAAGCTGACGCCATCGGCTCTGAGAAAAAGCCGGGCAAAGCCTATTGAGCTAGATTCCGAACGTGTTCAAACCTCAAGTCAGTGCCTGCCAGTTGCTTTGAGAGTCCAATTTAGTTTTCGTCCTCCTCTTGCTTGGCAGCAACTGCATGACTTTTATCATGTACGGGCAGTAAAAGAGATGGAATGGCTTGATGGTAGGCAGAGTTATGGTCGCAGTTTTACTTTAAACGGGGTAAGTGGTTACTTTGATGCAAAGCTCGATTCTGGCAACAATCTCTTTAACGTGGATATAGTGTTAGAGAAAGAGTCAGGTCTAACCGAGTTAAGTGCAATTATCGGTAATATTAGAAGAGTGCTAGATCTCGATGCTAACGTTCAGCAGATCGACAGTGCGCTTACTGCGTTGAAGCCATTGTCTGCTCTCATCATTCCGGGGCTGCGTCTACCTGGTGTTTGGTCTACATTCGAAGCGGGTTGTCGAGCGGTTTTAGGGCAGCAAGTGAGCATAGTACAGGCATCTAAACTACTTAATCAGTTAGTCCTTACCTACGGTGAGAAGCGCTTGATTGGTGAAAAACTTGTCACTTTATTCCCTAGTCCTGAGACGATCGCAACAGCTGAATTGACAGAGCTTAAAATGCCAGGAGCTCGCAAACGTGCGCTCAATGCGCTCGGTCAATTTGTTTGCGATAACCCTAATGCAGAGCTTGAACACTGGTTATCGGTAAAAGGGATTGGGCCTTGGACGGTGGCTTATGCAAAAATGCGCGGCATGAGTCATCCTGATATCTTGTTATGTGGCGATCTTGTGGTTAAAAAGCGAGTGTTAGGCCTTTATCAAGCCGCAGGGGAGGGCAGCCCTAACAGCAATGATTATGGATTGATAACGCAGTCACTTGCTAAGCAAGTTTCCCCTTGGGGCAGCTATCTTACGTTCCAGCTTTGGAGTCTATGATGAGAACAAATATGCAACCTATTGCTAAGTTGAATTTTAAAACTGAGCTTGGTTTGCTCTCCTTATGTGCAAACGCGAGCGGGATAACTCATCTCAATATTGTTCCGTTGACAGGTGATGATTGGCAGTCACGGGAGATTGAGGAGAAAGAGCTTGATACGGGGCGTCCTCAAGCTGAGCTTAGTGCGGCCAATCAACACCTTTTACAAGCTCAGCAAGAGCTAAATGAGTACTTCATTGGTGAGCGGCATCAATTCGATGTGAAACTTGCCCCAAAAGGCACCGAGTTTCAACGTCAAGTCTGGCATGCATTAGCCGAGCTCGATTACGGTAAAAGTTGCAGTTATGCGCAAATCGCTAACCGAATCGATAGGCCCAAAGCCGTGAGGGCGGTTGGTGCGGCCAATGGCGCAAATCCCATCGCCATAATTGTACCTTGTCACCGAGTGATAGGAAAGAATGGGGCCTTAACTGGTTACGCGTATGGTATAGAACTGAAGCGAAAGTTACTTAGGCTTGAGGGCTTAGATTGTTTATCGTCATAAGCAGGTTAAAAATTTAGGCCTTTGCATCGCTTAACAATGTTGTACTAGATAACCAGATGTTCAGGGAACTTCACAGAAACAAACGGTTATAATAACCCGCAGGTGTTGTTTAAGTCTTTGTTATCAAAGGGGGATCATTTTCGACATCATAAAAGGGGTTAACCTGCAACTAGGAGTAGAGGCTTATTTAGCTTGCTATAACATCAAAGATAAGCTTTTAAGCCGAGTTTAGCGTAGAATATATGCCTTATTTTTGATTAGGCGTTTACCCGTAAATTATGACTCAGCCAGTATCTTCAACCGACCAAGTAGCAACGCAAACTGTGGCTAGCACAACAACTCACAGTGACTTTACCCAACTAGGGCTTATCCCTGAGTTGCTTGAAACTCTTAAACTGCTGAGTTATACAAAGCCGACAGCGATTCAATCACATATTATTCCGGCGGTTTTAGACGGAAAAGATGTACTGGGCGGTGCCAAAACGGGGTCGGGTAAAACCGCAGCCTTTGCCTTGCCTATCATCCAAAAGCTTGCAAAGGCGTCACCTCGTAAAGTAGGAAGTAATTTTGTATCTTGCTTGGTATTAGTTCCTACCCGTGAACTGGCGCAGCAAGTGGCTGACAGCTTTATGCGCTACTCGCAATTAATTAAACCTAATCTTAAAACGCTTGCCGTTTATGGTGGTGTGTCTACCAATGTGCAAATGCAAAGTTTACGTGGCGGTGCTGATATTGTCGTTGCGACACCTGGGCGTTTAATCGATCTGATTTCTAGCAATGCGCTTAAGCTCGATAACACCGCGACTTTGGTGTTGGATGAAGCCGATCGTATGTTGAGCCTTGGTTTTACTGAGGAGCTTAACGCGCTTTTAGCTAAGTTGCCTAAAGCTAAGCAAACCTTATTGTTCTCAGCAACTTTCCCTGAAGAGGTGCGTGAGCTTACCGATTCGTTGTTGAATAATCCTGTAGAAGTACAATTACAAAGTAGCGAAGAAAGTACACTGGTTCAACGCGTCATTACCGTTAACCGTAACCGTAAGACCGCTTTGTTAGCTCAATTGATTAAAGATAATGAGTGGCAACAGGTGCTTATCTTTGCCAGCGCCAAATATACTTGTAACCGTTTGGCGCAAAAATTAGAAAATGCAGGGATCACTGCCGAAGTATTCCACAGCGATAAAGGCCAAGGAGCGCGTAATCGCGTATTGGAAGGCTTTAAGTCAGGCGAAATAAGCGTCCTTATCGCAACTGACATCGCAGCGCGTGGTATCGATATTGAAAAACTGCCTATCGTGATTAACTTTGAGTTGCCAAGAAGTCCTGCCGATTATATGCACCGTATTGGCCGAAGTGGCCGTGCGGGTGAAGCGGGTTTAGCAATGAGCTTGATTTCACACGATGAATATCAGCACTTCAAATTAATTGAGAAGAAAAACAAACTGCGTTTAGAACGCGAGCAGATATCAGGGTTTGAAGCCGATCTTGAAGCACCAGAAGACTGTCCATCCCGCGAGGTTAAGCCGATGGCTAAACCTGCAGGCACAGGCAAGAAACATCGCAATAAACTCCCCAAAGCCAATGCCGAACTTTGGGGTAAGAAGTCTTAAACCTTGCTGTTAATGGCGTAAAACCTTAGAGCAACGGCTCATGAAATGGACTCTAATTGAGTCCATTTTTTTAGTAAATAAGTATGCTTTTGTGGCTTAGCGCCATTTTTTGACAATATCCGCTTAGCTCAGTAATAAAGCGATAGCACAAGATATAGGCTTTAGGTATTCTCTTGGCGATAATACTAATCAGTATAAAGTTCTGAATGCCTGTAAAGAGTGTTTTCGGTTGCCAACTTCTGCGTTGAATAAACTCAAAAGGTAACAACGGTTATATCATCCATTCGCCTTAAATTAGTTTGTCAAAAAACACTCTGAGTAGATTAACTTATTATATTGATTGGTATTTAACCTTAATTGAAACTCAAAATATATTTTAGGAAGTACTATGCAGCACCTATTTTGGTTAGTTGAGGGACAAATTGCTGGACGCAGTGGACCCAATAAAGATCCTTGGGATCTGCATGAGTTAAAGGCTGCCGGTTTCGATGCCATTTTATCGGTTAATAACGGTGAAGATTGTATTGAGGATGAATTGAGCGCCGCTGGGTTAGACTACTTATGCGTGCCTTTCTCTCGAAATATACCGCCTAGGCCGGAAGACTTGGGTTATTGTGTAGAGCAGGTTCCAAAAGCATTAGCATTTATCCGTGAGTGCGAAGCGCAGGATAAAACGATACTGATTCATTGTCGTTCGGGTAAAGATAGAACAGGCCTAATCATGGCTTATTACTTGATGGATAATGGTGCGGCTCCACTTCATGCCGTGAGCCAAGTTCGAGCCATACGTGATATCGCATTTAGCGCCGAAGGTTGGGATCAATTTGCATTTGATGTGCTTTATGCGCTACAAGAGTAAATAAGACTCAGCAATAGAATAAAAGAATGAATGCAAATGGATTGCAGTCGCTTATCTTTTTAAGAAGTATTTTTCTTTGGGCAGCCATCGCACTATTAGTTGGCTGCCAATCTTCTCCTGTTTACCCCGATAAACCTATTACCACTAAGTTAACCGTTCAACCTGAGTGGCCATTGGTTCAGTATGTTCAAGCCGATGTAGAAGCTTATCCCCAACAAACTGGCGTACTGCCACTCGCCGATGGTATTGATGCTTTAACAGCACGCCTTGTGTTAGTTAATGCGGCGACAGCCAGTATCGATCTGCAGTATTACATCTACCGCGGAGATGACAGCGGAAGACTGCTCACCTGGCACTTAATTGAGGCCGCCGATCGCGGCGTTAGAGTCCGCATTTTACTCGATGATATGGCGGCTAAAAATGTCGATAGAGCCTTAGTGATGTTGGATGCGCATGAAAATATCCAGGTGCGTTTATATAACCCCTCGTTCGAGAGAGATTTTCGTAATATCGCCTTTGTTGCTGGTTTTTCTAGATTGAATCATCGTATGCACAATAAATCGCTAACGGTCGATAACACCATTAGCGTGGTAGGCGGGCGTAATATTGGCAACGAGTATTTCTCAAATGATACTGATGTTGAGTTTGGCGATTTTGATTTAATGGCGATAGGCAGTGCCGTCGATGAGGTATCTCAACAGTTTGACCTTTATTGGAATGCACCATTAACCGTAGAGATTAACTCACTTAGCTCCCACAGTGTGACAGCGGAAAATATCGCTGATGCCTTGGTGACCGTTGAGTCAGAAAAAGCTGCTTATCAATCCAATCCATATATCGCTCGTTTGCTAAGTAGTCAGCTGATAAGCCAAATGCAGAATCAATCTCTACATTGGTTCTGGGGACCCGCAAGACTGATTTATGACCAGCCGGATAAGCAAAATCATCAGTCTCAGGAGGACAATATACTCTCTGATCTAGGGGAGTATTTAGATCAGGCAACTGAGGAGGTATTAATTGTATCTCCCTATTTTGTTCCCACTCGGACTGGTACAAAGAGCATTATTGAATCGGCGCGGGCTGGGATTGATATTACGATATTGACTAATAGCTTAGCCGCTACCGATGTATTGGCTGTTCATGCCGGTTACCGACAATATCGTCAGCAGTTGCTCGAGGCTGGGGTAAAGATCTATGAAGTAAAAGCTAACCCTAAACAAAAAAAAACCAGTAGCTGGAGCGGTAGTTCTAAGAGTAGCTTACATGCCAAAACGTTTATCACGGATAGGTTGTCAGTTTTTGTTGGATCCTTTAATTTCGATCCTCGATCTGCATGGTTGAATACCGAGATGGGGTTGATTATAGATAACCCAGAGCTGGCAGCGGGTGTGGTGGATGCAATTGATGCAAGCTTAGCTAAAAACACCTACCGTTTAGGGATTGAGAAGGGGGAAATCGTCTGGTTCGATGATTTTAGCCAACGGAAAATTTACACCGAGCCCGATGCTGGCCTGTGGAGAAAGTTTCTAGTGGATTGCATCGCATTATTACCGATTGAGTCGCAGCTTTAATTGTGTGCGTATGATGATTGAGTTAGAGTTTGTTTAAACTTTTTACATAGCGAGTGACCAGATTACGATGGATGCAAGAACTGGAAGCAAAATGAAGAGTAAGGCAGGCCAATCTCAAGGTTTACTCTTGTTTCAACTGTCTCTGACACAGTTATTTGCATTAGGCACGTTGAAAATACGCGAGTTGGTTCCCTATACACCATTGAGCGCGATCCCCCATTCTCACCCTACGATTTTAGGCGCGGCCAGCATACGTGGTGCTACGATCCCTATTGTCGATATGGCTGCCGCAGTTGGGTATCGACCTATTAGCAACGAGGAATTGAAAGATAGCTATATTATTATTACCGATTGCCAACGAATGGTGATTGGCTTTCTTGTTCGTTCAATCGATAAGATTATTGAGTGTAATTGGCGTGATATTGAGAAACCACCGAGTAATTTAGGCAAGAATGCTTACCTTACAGGGGTAACAAAAATTGATGGTAAGTTGGTGCAGTTACTGGATGTGGAATTACTCCTCTCTAAAGTCTTTCCGACGAGCCCTGAAAGTACTAGAGCTATTTTGACTGATGTTCAACGTGAATATTTAAAACCACTCAATATCTTGTTGGTTGATGACTCTAAAGTAGCCCGTAAACAACTGAGTGACGCATTAGACAGTATCAATATTCCTTACCAAGTCACAGCCGATGGTAAGGAGGCATTATTGATAATGGAACAAGCTGAGCGTGACGAACGCGCTATCGATATCCTCGTCAGCGATATTGAGATGCCAGGACTTGATGGCTATGAGCTTGCCTTCGAAGTTAAGAATAACCCTGCAATAGCACCTGCCTATATTATTTTACACACTTCGCTATCCAGTGAAATTAGTGTCAGTCAGGCGCATCAAGTGGGCGCCAACGAAGCGCTAACAAAATTTGATGCCCACGAGTTGATAGAAGCCATGCTGCGAGGGGCTGAAAAAGCAACTGCGACGACTAATGTATAGGGCCTTATTAGCAGTATGTTAACCGTGAGTAATAACTGCGCTTATTTGCCTGGTAAAGGTAGACAATAGTTGCCACATCCGATACAAACTGTGTCGAAGGAAGATTAATTTTATTTAAGGTTCGCCTAATGGTGGGTTTAAATAGGATTACCACATAATATAAAAACGACAGGTTAAGTAATGAATCAAAAACCATCTTTGTTTGCCCGCTTGGCAGACGGCAGTTTAGTGTTACAAATTCTTGTAGGTATTATTGCTGGTGTTATTTTGGCAACCGTGTCTAAATCCGGTGCTGAGAGTGTTGCGTTTTTAGGTCAGCTTTTTGTTGGAGCCTTAAAAGCAATCGCACCGATTTTAGTCTTTATCTTGGTTGCGGCATCTATTGCCAACCAAAAGAAAAATGCTAAAACCAATATGCGTCCCATTGTGATCCTGTACCTATTTGGTACTTTTTCCGCAGCGGTTACAGCTGTCTTGATGAGCTTTGCATTTCCGACCACGCTAGCATTAACGCTAGATGCTGCTCAGGCAAACCCACCAGAAGGGATCGGTGAAGTCATTCATACCTTGTTGTTTCAGCTAGTCGATAATCCGGTTAATGCGGTAATGACGGGTAACTATATCGGTATTCTAGCTTGGGGTGTGGGTCTAGGTTTAGCACTGCATCATGCAACTGATTCAACTAAGCTTGTGTTCGCGGATGTGAGCCATGGCGTATCTCAGATGGTTCGCTTTATTATCCGTCTAGCACCGATTGGTATTTTTGGTTTAGTGTCATCAACATTCGCAAGCACAGGCTTTAGCGCTATAGCAGGCTATATGCATCTGCTGTTAGTGCTTCTTGGCGCAATGGCGATTATGGCGCTGATCATCAACCCTGCGATTGTGTATTTTAAAATACGTCGCAACCCATATCCATTAGTGTTTACTTGTCTTCGTGAAAGTGGCGTTACCGCCTTCTTTACTCGCTCAAGTGCGGCCAATATTCCAGTAAATATGGCGTTATGTGAAAAATTAAAGTTACATGAAGATACATATTCAGTCTCTATTCCACTAGGTGCAACCATCAACATGGGCGGCGCGGCAATTACGATTACTATCTTAACGCTTGCGGCTGCGCATTCTATGGGCATTCAAGTGGATATCCTTACAGCGATTCTGCTAAGTCTGGTTGCTGGTATTTCTGCTTGTGGCGCATCAGGTGTTGCTGGTGGTTCATTACTATTAATCCCACTAGCTTGTAGCCTGTTCGGCATTTCTAATGATGTCGCGATGCAGGTTGTTGCAGTTGGCTTTATCATTGGTGTCATCCAAGATTCGGCAGAAACGGGCCTTAATAGCTCTACAGACGTGATCTTTACCGCTGCAGCTTGTGAAGCGGCAGAGAGAAAAGAAAACGCTTAGCCCTAAATTGGCTCGTTAAATACTGAAAAAGCCCACTCATTTAGAGTGGGCTTTTTTATTTGTATTGGTCCCGTCTTGAGATAGCTAAAAGCAAGTACTGCCGAGTCTATGCGCCAACAATCCCCAATGGCTTACCGGTTTTCCATGCGCCGCGGGTAAAGTCAGGGAAGTTGACTGAGTTACTACGATTATTAACCGACTCTTCGCTGAGGATATTAACCACAGACCAAGCTGCACCGTCATAAACATCTTGATCTAAAGGTTCTGCATTTCTGAGGCAATACACCATGCGCCAAAGCATTAAAAAGTCCATGCCACCATGTCCACCATTACGCTCGGCTTCTTGCCCCATTCGTTGCCAGAGTGGGTGGTCATATTTGGCATACCATTTAGCCATATCCCTATCCCACTTGTGGTAACTATCAGAGCCTGTCTGCTCAATAGCAATGCGGTTAGGAAAGCCCGCAAACACGCCGTTAGTGCCTTGAATGAGATTGTGGCGGCTATAGGGGCGTGGGGTCGTGGTATCGTGTTGAACCATGATGGTACGGCCTTTCACCGTTTTTATAAGAGAGGTATTGATATCGCCGTTGATGTAGTTGAGCTGGTTGCGTTCATGGTCGGCGGGGAATTCACGCCTTGCATATAAGGCTCGACCAAGGGCTGGGGAGCTCATCGAAGTTAGATAATCGAATCTGTCACCGCGATTAATATTCATATACTGGGATACAGGACCTAAACCGTGGGTAGGGTAAAGGTTACCATTTCGTTTCGTGTGCCAGTATGTGCGCCAAGACCCCGTTTTACTGTCGATCTCCTTCATCTGCCAGCGAAGCTCATGGATGTAAGCTGCTTCTCCATGAAGTAGCTCGCCAAATAAGCCTTGGCGAACCATATTGAGCACCATTAATTCATCGCGACCGTAGTTGACGTTTTCCATCATCATACAGTTTTTCTGGGTACGCTCCGCAGTATCGACGATTTGCCAGCACTCTTCGACACTCAACGCTAAGGGCACCTCGACAAAGGCGTGCTTGCCACTCTCCATTGTGTTGATGGCCATTGGCGCATGCCACTCCCAAGGAGTTGAAATAATTACAATATCGATGTCATCCCTATTTAGAAGTTCCTTATAGGCGTGTTCTTTACCTGTATAGCGCGTTGGTGTTGGTAAACCTTGGCTAACCACAAACTCAATCGACCTATCTAATACTTCAGAGTCAGTGTCACAAATGGCCTTGATCTCAACCCCTTCCAAATGACAGAAATGTTTCACATGACCCGAACCTCGTTGACCTACACCGATAAAGCCAACTCTTACGGTATCCATTTTGGGGACGACTAAGCCCATGACCGACTGGCCTGTTGCGGGTTTTCTTGGTACAGCCTCTGCAGATGATAGTGGAAGTTGTGAGGTGAGGATCCCGGCCGCTGAGAGACCAGCTGTTTTCAAAAAATGTCGGCGATTAAGTTTCATCTAGATTCCTGAGCGATTTTATTAGAATAGGATTTACCCCAAGAGTTATATCAAATTTGGTAGCTGAAAGGTTAAAAAGAAGTATGTCAATTTGTGGCGCTTGTCTTTTTATGCGAATTTACTAAAGTAATGCATATAAAGTGATTTATATCGCGTTTTTAAATTATGATTGCGATACACTTTTTACTAAAAGGTGGCTGCATCATTGTAATTGCTTTCTTTGTTTACAACTGATTTGGTTAACAAAAATATTACAAACGCTTTTTAATGGAGAATACTAACAGATGACACTTGTGCGCAATAGGACAGAAGAAGTTATTCAAATTGAGAGAGAAACTAAGCTCAAGGAGATGGAAATGTCAGTAGTTGAAAAGCGTAGACGTTTATCTTGGCGAGAGGGCGAGCTCAGATCCCGTGAGGTAGTGGGTCGCTGGATAGATGAAAGACCTTTGCTTGGTGATAATATCACCCTATATAAGCAAGAGGGAAAGTATTATCTCGAGACTTGGTATACTGATGGCTGCCACAGCTTGGATGAGATGACTTCAGAACAGACCGAGGAAGGTATAAAGCTTGAAGATAAAGGCGGTAATATTTTTGGTGAATATTTTATGTTGACTACAGATAATGAGCTTAAATTTTGTAATTCAACTAACTGTTATTATACCGCAAAAATCAATGGCGAAGCAGGTTTGGCCTGTTAACCTAAGCTCAACATTTGAGTGGCTAACGAGTCAATCCAGCATTAGACTGTTTTAAAATATAAAAGGGGCATAAGCCCCTTTTTTGCGACTAAAGTTAGCAGAAGCTAAATAGTTAGTATCAAATGAATAGTAACTAAATTGTTGGTATTAATGAGTACTATTTAGAAAGGATGCACACTGTTAAAGTGCATTGCTTTACCTGAATAAGGATGAGTAAAGCTTAAGCTTTGCGCATGCAGTTGCAAACGTTTGGCGGCATTAATCACTCGTTCATCACCATAAAAGTCATCACCTAAAATGGCATGTCCTACAGCTAACATATGCACCCTTAATTGGTGTGTCCTGCCCGTGACAGGTTTGAGTTCAACTAGAGCACTGTGAGTTTTTTGCTGTAACACTTTAAAATGGGTTATCGCGCTCTTGCCTAATTCACTGACCATTTGCTTTGGTGGATTGAGTCTATCTGCAGCAATAGCTAATTCAATTACACCACTTTGCTGCTTGAAGACACCGTCAACTTCTGCAATGTAAGTCTTCTGTGTCTGTCTATCTTGAAACTGGGTTTTAAGGCTTGATTCAGCTTTCTTGTTACGGGCAAACACCATGATCCCTGAGGTTGCACAATCTAAGCGATGTACGAGTATGCAGTCTTTATATCGCTGTTGTAGGCGTGTGAGCGCACAATCGTGAGTATATTCAGCGATGCCTGGATTAGATAGCAAGCCTGATGGCTTATTGATAACGATAATATCTCGGTCGAGATAACGGATATCTAACCAAGGAATAGTGGGGGGCTGATAGCTAAATATTTGCATGAGTTCTCCTGTTGCGGCGCAATTCTAGCAAAATAGTTAGCGTTAAGACATGCACTTAATTTTGAGGAAGAGTTATAAGGTGACTTAAATTACCCGAGGATTAATCTAAGCCACTTAAGAAAGGCTAATAAGTGCTTACAGATACTCAGGTGGAGTGTTACGTGTCCATAAGCGGCTATATGCCATCAGTTGGGGATAGAAGGTGCGAAAGGCAATTTCTATTTCAGTATCAAGTTTTTTCACGCATTCTTGAGCGCCATTAAAAATCTCGGGCTTAGAGACTCGTTTTGCTACCGAGGCGAGTGTTTGATTGAGTCCTTCACGGGTTTGATAAGCAACAAGCCAATTTTCTTGACGGATCTTAGGGGCAATCGCGACCAATTGTTCGGGGAGATCTTTACACTCATCAATGGCGTCGTAGGCCTTAGTGGCAAACTCATCGAGACTTTGGTCATGATACTCGTCCCAGTATTTTGCCAGCATATGATCAAAACTAAGATCGATGATAATAGGGGCGGCGCGGGTTAATGATTTAGGAAATATCGTTAAAAGCTCTTTGGTTATTTCATGGCTGTCTGTGAGTTGGTCAATTTGACGATGAAGCCATATTCCTTGCTGAAGATGTTTAGGGAAATGTTCAATACTGCCTTTTGCAAAATCGCCGGCAATATTGGCTGCCATTGAGGTTTGGCTATTGTCTGCAAGGTGCAGGTGTGCAAGAAAGTTCATATTTTATACTTGGTGATTCGCATACTTCACGTTATCATGCAGGGCGATGCGAAGGAAATTCTTTCTTGAGATTATTCAATATTTAAGGCTTTCCAAAAGGATGTGCATCGTAAAACAGCAATTAATCCACCAATAAAACGGTTTGAGGATCAAGGATGATGTGGAACTGGTTAACCCAAAAGTTGGGCCGAAGCGCTCAAGTTAGACGAAAAAAAGTCGAAATTGATATTCCCTACGCTCAACACCGCTATCGTATAGAAGATTTAGATAGCAAATCTACGGTCAATAGTACTTCGCAGCAGTCGAGCAAATTTAAATCATTTAATTAATATTCTGGTTTTATGGCAGTAATCCCGGATATTGGGCGTTTTTTAGGATCGGATTGTTGATCTTCTTTAGCTGTAGCCATAGACTAGCGGCCGATTTAGACACAGTAGAGACTTTCCATGCGCGTTGCAGATTTTTCTTTCGAGCTCCCAGATGAGTTAATTGCCCGTTACCCAACGGCAGAGCGGACTGCGTCCCGATTGCTATCACTTGACGGTAATAGCGGTCAGTTGGCGGATCTGCAATTCACCGATATTTTGAAGCAAGTCAATTCAGGTGATTTGATGGTGTTCAACAATACTCGGGTTATTCCTGCGCGTATGTTTGGCACTAAGCAGTCGGGTGGTAAATTGGAGATCCTTGTCGAGCGTATGCTTGATGATAAACGAGTCCTTGCCCATGTTCGCTGCTCTAAATCGCCGAAAGTAGACTCAATTATCTGCCTTGATGGTGGCTACGAGATGGTGATGGTTGCCAGACATGACGCTTTATTTGAGCTATCGCTGCAAAGTGATAAGACAATTTTAGAAGTGCTCGAAGAAGTCGGCCATATGCCATTACCGCCTTATATCGATAGACCCGATGAAGACGCGGATAAAGAGCGCTACCAAACAGTTTATAATCAAAATCCTGGTGCAGTTGCTGCGCCTACAGCGGGTCTGCATTTTGATGACGCTATGCTCGCGGCATTAAAAGAGAAAGGCGTAAATACGGCCTTTGTCACCTTGCATGTTGGGGCGGGTACCTTTCAACCTGTTCGCGTTGATAATATCCTCGATCATAAGATGCATTCTGAGTGGGCTGAAGTGCCACAAAATGTGGTTGATTTGATTGCTGCAACTAAAGCAGCAGGTAATAGAGTGATTGCAGTGGGTACCACATCGGTGCGTTCACTAGAGAGTGCCGCCAAAGCTTCGCCTGAGCAGTTACAAGCATTCAGTGGTGACACGGATATCTTTATCTATCCAGGATATCAGTTCCAAGTGGTCGATGCGATGGTAACAAACTTCCACCTACCAGAGTCGACGCTCATCATGTTGCTGAGTGCATTTGCTGGCTTCGATGAGGTAAAAAACGCCTATCAGCACGCGATTGCTCAAAAATACCGCTTCTTTAGCTATGGCGACGCCATGTTTGTGACCAAAAAAGCGAACTAATTATCCAAATTGCTTTAAAATACCCAGTTCATAATATGAAGTGGGTATTTTTTTATCCGCAGATTTAATGCATATTTTGGCATTTAGGGTTGATACTGAATTGTTTGCCCTTATGTTTGTCATAATCTTAGACTCAAATACTTGAGTTAACTCAGGTCAGACTGTTTATCTGGCGAGGTGAAAAATGAAATTTGAATTAGATACAACTCAAGGCCGCGCTCGACGTGGTCGTTTGATTTTTGAACGTGGTACGGTTGAAACGCCTGCGTTTATGCCTGTAGGTACTTACGGTACCGTTAAAGGAATGACACCAGAAGAAGTGCGCGAAACTGGCGCCGACATTCTGCTAGGTAATACATTCCACCTTTGGCTACGACCAGGTGAAGAGATCATGCGTAAGCATGGCGACTTGCATGACTTTATGAACTGGCAACGTCCTATTTTGACTGACTCGGGTGGATTCCAAGTTTTTAGCTTGGGTGATATTCGTAAGATCACTGAAGAAGGCGTACATTTCCGCTCACCAATCAACGGTGAAAAGATCTTCTTAGATCCAGAAAAGTCGATGCAAATTCAAGACTCATTAGGCAGCGATGTCGTAATGATTTTTGACGAATGTACCCCGTACCCAGCAACTGAGGACGAAGCACGTAAGTCGATGCAGATGTCACTTCGTTGGGCACAACGTTCACGCGATGAGTTTGACAGACTTGAAAACCCGAACTCACTGTTCGGTATCATTCAAGGCGGTGTTTATGAAGACCTACGTGATGAAAGCTTGAATGGCTTAGTCGACATCGGTTTTGATGGATACGCTGTTGGTGGTTTAGCAGTTGGCGAGCCTAAGGAAGACATGCACCGCATTCTTGAGCATGTTTGTCCTAAAATTCCAGCTGATAAACCTCGTTATTTGATGGGGGTCGGTAAGCCTGAAGATTTAGTTGAAGGCGTACGTCGCGGCGTAGACATGTTCGATTGTGTTATGCCTACACGAAATGCTCGCAACGGTCATCTGTTTACCAGTGAAGGAGTTATCAAGATCCGTAATGCACGTCATCGCGATGATACTTCACCACTCGATGATAAGTGTGATTGTTATACCTGTAAGAACTACTCACGGGCATACCTTTACCACTTAGATCGTTGTAATGAGATTCTAGGTGCTCGATTAAACACCATTCATAACCTTCGTTATTATCAAAGATTGATGGAAGGTTTGCGTGGCGCTATCGAGACAGGTACATTAGACGCCTTTGTTACGGAATTCTATACCAGTCAAGGTCGAGAAGTACCTGAAGTTCCTGAATTATCCGATTAATTTTTACTCAGACAAATAAGAAGAGAATACTATGTTTATTTCAAACGCATATGCAGCTGATGCACCTGTTGGTGGCGCTGGTGGTACGATGGAATTGATTTTCATGTTGGTCATCTTTGGCCTAATTTTTTACTTCATGATTTTCCGTCCACAATCTAAGCGTGTTAAAGAGCACAAGAACCTAATGAGCTCTTTGAGCAAAGGTGATGAAGTGCTAACAAGCGGCGGTATTCTAGGTAAGATCGCTAAGATCAGTGATGAAAACGACTACGTGTTGTTGACTATCAACGAGACAAGCGAAATCACGATTAAGAAGGATTATATTGCGGCCGTATTGCCAAAAGGCTCTATTAAGTCACTTTAAGCCAAGAGGGCGATGGCGTGTTAAATAAATACCCGATGTGGAAAAACCTAATGGTGGTGTTAATCATCGCCATAGGTGGATTCTATGCGATACCAAACCTTTTCGGTGAAGACCACGCAGTTCAAGTGGTAGCCACACGAGGAGCAGAGGTCTCAGCGTCGACTATGTCGACAGTAAATGAAGTATTAAAGAGCAAAGGGATCGCTGTAAAGCGTTCTGAGCTTGAAAATGGTCAGTTGTTAGTACGTGTAAATAATGGCGAAGAGCAATTACTTGCTAAAGAAGCTATTAGCGATGCGTTAGGCGACAAGTACACCGTAGCACTTAACTTAGCTCCAGCAACTCCAAAGTGGCTAGAGGCCATGGGCGGCTCGCCGATGAAGTTAGGTTTGGATTTACGCGGTGGTGTTCACTTCTTGATGGAAGTAGACATGGGCGAAGCGATTCGTAAGATGACCGAAGCCAAGGTTGCAGACTTCAGAACTGATTTACGAGCTGAGAAAATTCGCTACGCGGGTATTCGAAATGGCGCCAAAGGCATCGAGATTAAGTTTCGCGATGCCGAGACTTTAGCGAAAGCAGAAAACTTTCTTAAGTCTCGCAGCAATGACATGGTCTTCCAAGACAAGACTGTTGGCGATGACTATGTCCTTGTTGCTAATCCAAGTGAAGCTTATTTAAAGCAGGTTAAAGAAGAAGCGCTACAGCAAAACATCACTACACTTCGTAACCGTGTAAACGAGCTAGGTGTAGCTGAACCTGTGGTGCAACGTCAAGGTGCTGAACGTATTATCGTTGAGTTACCAGGTGTTCAAGATACTGCTCGCGCAAAAGAAATTTTGAGTGCGACAGCATCGATTGAATTCCATATGGTTGATCAAAAAGCAGATGTACAAGCTGCTATGAGTGGCCGTGTACCAGCAGGTTCTGAGCTTTATCAGCGCCGCAGCGGCGGCCCAGTTGTCTTGAAGAAAGCGGTTATGTTGACCGGTGACCATATTCAAGGCGCACAACCAAGTTTTGACGAATACAGTCGTCCTCAAGTAGCTATTAATCTTGATGCTAAAGGCGGTTCAATTTTCTCTAACGTGACTAAAGACAACATCGGTAACCCGATGGCAACGCTATTTATCGAGTATAAAGATACCGGTGAAAAGAATGCTGATGGTAGCGTTAAGATGAAGAAGATTGAGGAAGTGATTTCGGTTGCGACCATTCAAGCTCGTCTTGGCCGTAACTTTGTTATCACAGGTCTTGAGCATGCTGAAGCACAGAATCTAGCATTATTGCTACGTGCTGGTGCGCTAATCGCTCCTGTATATATCGTTGAAGAACGTACCATTGGTCCAAGCCTTGGTAAGGAAAACATCGAAAACGGTATGCAGGCGATGATCTGGGGTATGGCTGTTGTCCTTATCTTCATGTTGGTTTACTACCGTGGCTTTGGTCTTATTGCTAACCTAGCGCTAACAGCTAACTTAGTGATGGTTGTAGGCGTTATGTCTATGATCCCTGGCGCTGTATTAACCCTGCCAGGTATTGCCGGCATGGTGTTAACTGTAGGTATGGCGGTTGACGGTAACGTACTTATTTACGAACGTATTCGTGAAGAACTTCGTAACGGCCGTAGCGTACAGCAAGCGATTCATGAAGGATACGGTAACGCATTCTCAACTATCGCTGATGCGAACATTACGACCTTTATGACGGCGCTTATCTTATTTGCCGTAGGTACGGGTGCAGTGAAAGGCTTCGCGGTGACCTTAATGATCGGTATCGCCACTTCTATGTTTACTTGTATCGTTGGTACACGCTCAATCGTGAACGCGATATGGGGTGGTAAACGCGTGAAGAAACTGTCTATTTAAGGGGAAGTTGAAATGTTACAGGTTTTAAATGTTAAAGGTACAGTCAACTTCCTACGTCACGCACTGCCTATCAGTATTTTGTCTGCTGTGTTGGTGCTAGGTTCGATTGTCACCTTAGCGACAAAAGGGATTAATTGGGGATTAGACTTCACCGGTGGTACCGTTGTTGAGCTAGAATTCTCTAAGCCTGCTGATTTGAATGCAATTCGTACGAATCTTTCAAGTGAGTCGGTAGGTGGGGCATTGGTACAGAACTTCGGTTCTAGCCGCGATGTGCTTATTCGCCTTCCAGTGAAAGATGACTTTAAGAGTGAAGATCAAGTTAATGACGTAATGAGTGCAGTGACTCAGCTTGACTCATCTGTTATTCAAAAGCGTGTCGAGTTTGTTGGTCCTCAAGTGGGTAAAGAACTTGCAGAGCAGGGCGGACTTGCGGTTTTAGTCGCTTTGATATGTATTCTTATCTATGTATCTTTCCGCTTCGAATGGCGTTTAGCTTTAGGTTCAGTGGCAGCTTTGGCCCACGACGTGATTGTTACTCTGGGTGTATTCTCGATTTTACAGTTGGAGTTTGATCTAACCGTATTAGCCGGTCTATTAACGGTTGTCGGTTACTCGCTTAACGATACCATCGTTGTGTTTGACCGTATCCGAGAGAACTTCCTGAAGCTACGTAAGAGCTTGCCTGAAGAAGTGGTGAATATTTCAATCACGCAGACCATGAGTCGTACCATCATTACAACGGGTACAACACTTGTTGTGGTTGTAGCGCTATTCCTTAAAGGTGGCACAATGATCCACGGCTTCGCAACTGCATTGCTGATGGGTATTTTTGTCGGTACATTCTCGTCAATCTACGTGGCAAGTTTCTTAGCGATTAAGCTTGGGATCAATCGTGAACACATGATGCCAGTGGAAATTGAAAAAGAAGGTGCAGATCAAGACGCATTAATGCCTTAATCTGTACTCAGTTAAAAAAGCCACCGCTGAGGTGGCTTTTTTATGGCTGAAGCAATATGGCTTATGTTTGACTTTCTGCGAAATTGAGTACAAATCTCCACCATGTCAACCTAGGGTAAGTGTTTTGTGTTGTTTGAAAAAACAGCACTCGACAGGCTTGTTGATTTAGCTGTAGCATGTAAAAACGTTTTAAAGTGAGCTAACTGAAGTATTACCACTTAATTTGCCAATTAGAGCAATAGCAGTAGGAAATAACATGGAAGAGCAAACACGTTTGGTTGCAGCAGGGAACCTGCTAGAGGCTCATACTTGGAAAGGCATGCTGGAGGCCAGCGGCATTCAAGTCGAGTTAAAAGGTGAGGCCTTGTTAGGCGGTGTTGGTGAGTTACCTACAGGCATTCAAAATGTCGAGTTGTGGGTTGCTGATAGTCAGTATGAGTCTGCAAAGAAACAGATGGCATCGTTAAATGCACAGTGTCCTAAGTGGAAGTGTGTTAATTGCCATGAAATTAATGAATCAAGTTTTGAGCTCTGCTGGAATTGCAGCGCCGAACGTAGTGAGAAATACAGTTAATGAAACACAATCCCGCATTTCTAGCGCTAGTTGAAAGTATCTTACCTAAGATCACCGAAGTGAGCGTTGAGCAGTACCAATCTATGACAGGCTGGGTTTTACTCGATGTCAGAGAAGACTCTGAGTGGCACCAGGGACACCTACCTAATGCACAGCATTTAGGTCGTGGCATTATCGAAAGAGATATTGAGACCCTTTTTCCTGAAAAAGATACACCGCTGGTTTTATATTGTGGTGGCGGTTATCGCTCTGCATTAGCGGCTAACAACCTTCAGGTTATGGGTTATACGAAAGTAGTATCATTATCAGGTGGTTATAAAGCTTGGCTTGGGGGACAATTGCCGATAGAACACGACTAATACCGTCGTTAATTATCGCTAAGGTGTAACCTAGATGCAGTACTTTCCGCTATTTGTTGATACTCAGTCACTCAAGGTGCTTATCGTTGGTGCGGGTGACGTTGCTAGCCGCAAGCTCGACTTACTTAGTCGCACTGAGGCGAATATTCACGTGATAGCTGTCGATGTTTGCCATGATACGCTCAATTATCTAGAGCAGAGCCGTATTACTCTTGAACAAAGAGCCGTGAGTGACGCAGATATTCAAGATTACGATCTAGTCTATCTCTGCACCGCGGATAAAAGGCTTAATGAGCGCTTGGCGGGTATTGCTAAGGAACAAGGCATTTGGGCGAATGTGGTCGATAATCCAAAGTACTGCCGTTTTATTACTCCTTCAATTGTCGATAGAGGCCGCTTGCAGATTGCGATCAGTACCGCTGGAGCGGCTCCTGTTTATGCTCGAGAACTCAGATCGCGACTTGAATCTTGGTTACCACAGTCCATAACGCCGTTATTCGATTTTATCGCTGAGCGCCGCCAAGAGGTTCAGCAGCGCTTGCCCGTATTTAAACACCGAAGGGTGTTTTGGGAGCAGTTTTTCAGCCGTAATGCTGAACGCTTTGACGATGACACGGAAAACCACTATCAAAAGAGCTTTGCTTTAGAGCCTGCAAGAGGGGAGTTGCTCTTGATAGACTCTTCTACATCGGCTGAGTTATTACCGATAGGCGCCATGCCTTACCTGCAAAAAATCGATATCACATACTCTTCAAAGCCTGTGCCATTTGAATTTAATGAGTTACTTAGACGTGATGCAAGCTATGCAGCATCTTTCGATGATAAAACCATAGAGCATAAACTGGCAGCGGGTGAGTCCTGCCTTGTTTATGGTGACAGTGACGAAATCTTACGTTTAGCTCGGCAATTCCCCGCTGCTAAGCTGATCCGCCCTGGCCATTTCTAGCTATTGACTCTTCTAGTCCTGATGACTTCTAGAACTGGTAACTTCTAGGTGTGTTAAGGACTGTTGGCTGTAATGAGTATAGAGCTCTATCTTGTGTCGTCCCTGTTCACGCTTCCGTCTGAGCATCTTAGATAACAGATTGTGTGCTCACATCTTAATTTAAGGTAAACTTGGCGCAAATTTCTTTATGAAACATTGCTAATGGCTAAAAAAGCTACCGTATACAAAATCGCAATCCAAATCGCCGATATGGATCGTGGCTACTATCAAGATCATCAATTAACAGTTGCCCAGCATCCATCGGAAACCGATGAGCGTATGATGGTCAGATTGCTTGCTTTTGCCATGAACGCCAGTGATTCTCTGACGTTTAGTAAAGGGTTGTGTGTCGATGACGAGCCTGAGCTTTGGGACAAATCTTTATCAGATGAAATTAACCTTTGGGTTGAGTTCGGTCAAAGCGATGAGAAATGGCTGCGTAAAGCTTGCGGCCGTGCCAAACAGGTACAGCTTATTACCTATGGTGGTCGTAGCGTGCCTATTTGGTGGAAGCAAAATGAAGCTGCACTTGAGCGTTATGACAACTTAACGATTTGGAATATTCCAGAAGACGCAGTTAAAGCCATGGGACAACTGGTTGGTCGTAATATGTCTTTGCAGTTTAATATCTGTGAGGGCCAGATCTGGATCTCAGATAACGATAACTCTGTACTTGTGGAGCCTGAGTTACTTAAGGGCGTGCAGGAGTAACGCTTTAGGTAATTGAAAACGCAAGCATGCTCTAGTTGAGTGAACTTGAATACAAATAAAAAAGCCAGTCAAATGACTGGCTTTTTATTGGGTTTAAACTTGTAATAAATTAGGCTTCTTCAGCAGTTGACTCGATGTCGCCTTTGCCTTTAGTTTTCACCATAATCAAACCAGTGATCACTAGGGTCGATACAATACCTGCAACCGTAGATAGTGTCATCGGTAGACCCGCACCAAGTGTTGGTGAGCTTAATAGGAAACTAATCACTACTGTGGTCATGAACATGGCTGGAATCGTACAGATCCAATGGAACTTGTTCAGACGTAGCAAGTAAGCTGATGCTGTCCACAACATCATTACCGCAGTCGCTTGGTTCGCCACGCCGAAGTAGCGCCAAATCACACCAAAGTCTACTTGAGTTAGTACTGCGCCAGCTGCAAACAGTGGAATAGCAAACATCAAACGCTTTGGTAACTCAGTTTGTGGCATCTTGAATAACTCAGCCAAAATCAAGCGTGCACTACGGAAAGCAGTATCACCAGAAGTAATTGGCAGTACAATCACACCTAATACCGCTAGGAAACCACCTACAGCGCCTAGAAGGCCAGTAGAAGCTTCATAAACGACGTTTGCAGGGTTACCGGCCATGCCAGCATTTAGACCTTCAACACCACCGAAGAATGATAATGCGATAGCACACCAGATCAGCGCGATAATACCTTCACCAATCATCGCACCAAAGAACACGAAACGGCCATTTGATTCGTTTTCTACACAACGTGCCATCAATGGTGACTGAGTTGCGTGGAAACCTGAAATCGCACCACATGCAATAGTGATGAATAGCGCAGGCCATAGTGGCATGTCATTCGGGTTGAGGTTAGTTAGGAAGTCACCCACTTCAACACCTGGCAATAAGCTGTGCTCGCTTGATACGATTAATGCGATGGTTAAGCCAACAGACATAAATACTAATAGCGCACCGAAGAATGGGTATAGACGACCGATGATTTTGTCTACAGGTACGATAGTCGCAATTAAGTAATAGCAGAAGATAATACCTACGAAAATGCTGACATCCCATCCGGTTAGCTTACCTAGTAGGCCTGCAGGAGCCGAGATAAAGACCACACCAACAAGAAGCAGTAGGATAATGGCAAATACGTTCATAAAGTGCTTAGCGCCTTTACCTAGGTACTTACCTGCTAGGCTTGGTACTGATTCACCATTGTTGCGTACTGACAACATACCTGAGAAGTAGTCGTGAACGGCACCAGCAAAAATACAACCTAAAACGATCCATAACATTGCTGCTGGACCATAAAGAGCACCAAGGATTGGACCAAAGATAGGGCCTACACCTGCGATGTTGAGTAGCTGAATTAAGTACACTTTACCTTTTGACATCGGCACATAATCAACACCGTCTGTCTTGGTAAACGCAGGCGTTTGGCGCTTGGCATTGATGCCAAAAACCTTTTCGACAAATGCACCGTAAATAAAATAGCCACCGATCAACAGACCAACGCAAAGCAAAAACCACGTCATATTAATTAACTCTCCAAACATAGAATGGCTGAGAGTGTAAACATATTTATAGTATCGGAAAGTTGCAAATTGATAAGCGGTCAAATCGCTAAGGTCAGCGGTTATATGCTGGCCTTAGCGGTTAAACTTTTTAGGGGGGAGTAACGTAAGGCTGGACTATTGAAATCCAAATAGCTGTTTTAGTTGTTTTAAGTAACGTCTAGAGACTGGAACCTTTGCACCAGATCGAGTCGTCACCTCAGCCCCTGCTTCTTGAACTTCGATCTCTGCAATGGCCTTTGGTGCGATCAAATACTGTCTGTGACAATAGATGAGTGAGGTTTTCTCCTCAAGCACTCTTAAGGTCATATGGGTGTGAACCAGCTCATCAGCCGTAGCAACGTGTACCCCACTCATGTCGCTATAGATAAACTGCACCGCATCTGTGGCGACCACTTTCAATTTGTTGCCACAAAAGCAGGGAATATGCTCCAGCTTCTCACTAGCGATGGTGCCGAGTGCTTTTGGAGTCAGATCTTTACGTAATCGATTTAAGGTACTAGTAAAGCGGTTATCATCAATCGGTTTTAATAGGTAGTCAAAGGCCTGTTTTTCAAAGGCTGTGATAGCGAACTCGTCGAATGCGGTGACAAACACGATTCTTGGTAAGTGCTCAGGATCCAGCATAGTAGCGAGTTCAAGTCCTGAAATCTTCGGCATCTGAATATCTAAGAAGATAAGCTGAGGTTTTAACTTAGTGATGGCTTGTATCGCCTCTATCGCATTGCTGCATTGGGCCAGAATTTCGAAATCGGGTTCACTCTCAAGTAAAATTGCAATCTCATCTCTGGCATAAGGTTCGTCGTCAATTATGATGCAGCTAATCAAGGTTTAAGTTCTCATTATCGGTAGGTGGATACTGATTGTTGTGTAAAGGCTAGGTTCACAATCTATGGCGATGCCGAACTGTTCACCAAACATGTTTTGAATACGTTTATCGACAATATTCATACCTAAGCCTTCGCTGTTTGTTGCCGGCTTATATAGGCCGGCATTGTCAGTAACAGACAGTAGTATGGTTTCATCGGCTAATTGCTCACCTTTAACTGTTATCACGCCAGAGCTTAGCATGTTTGAGGTGCCATGTTTGACCGCATTCTCAATGATAGGCTGTAGAGTGAAGGCCGGAACCTTACAGTGCAACAGCGACTCTGGAATATCGATATTGACGGTTAACTTGTCGATAAAGCGTGCTTTTTCGATAGTTAAATATGAGTCTATATGCTCAAGCTCATCGGCAAGTGTGACTAGACCTGTGGTGCGCTTTAAATTGATCCTTAAAAACTGTGACAGATTTTGGATGAGCTGGCGCGCAGTGTTGGGATCTCGGCGAATAATCGCGGCAATAGTGTTTAAGGCATTAAATAGGAAATGCGGGTTAACCTGGGCTTGCAGCAGTTTGAGCTCGGCTTGGGTGAGTAAGTTTTGTTGTGCGGCAAAGCGGCCATAGAGGATCTGATTCGACAATAGACGGCCTAGGCCTTCGCCTAAGGTGCGGTTAATATTTAAAAATAGTTTTTTCTTGGGCTCATACAGTTTAATGGTTCCTATTACCTCAGCGTCGGATCGCAGAGGGATCACTAGACTGGAGCCGAGCTGACAATTATCTGAAATTGAGCAGGAATAGGGAACATTGACACCGTCGGCGAACATGACTTTGTCTTGCTCTATGGCATCTTGGGTGATTTTGGATGAGATGGGCGTGCCTGCGATATGGTGATCGTCACCAATACCAATAAAGGCGAGCAGCTTTTCGGTGTCAGTAATTGCCACCGCGCCGACTTGGGTCTCTTCTTTGACTATCTGCGCGACTTGTTTACTGGTTTCTTCGTTAAAGCCAGTCGATAAAATGCCTACGCTGCGCTCAGCAATCCGCAGTGATTGGGTGGAGAATACCGAGGACATCTTGTCATACATGGCTTTTTGATCGCGAATGATACTCATAAATAGCGCCGCGCCAATAGAATTAATGATTAGCATAGGCAGCGCAATTTGTTCCACAAGCACCCAGGCATCAGCGAACGGTTTGGCGACAGTCAGAATAATGAGCATCTGCATGACTTCGGCAGCAAATGTGACCATGCAGACGAGTAAAGGTGAGTAGATCAACTCTTGTTGGCCGATCCGGCGTAGGTAATAACTCACCATGCCCGCGGATAAGCCTTCAAGGGTTGTCGATATGGCGCAGGCCAGATCGGTAAAGCCGCCCATACTATAACGGTGTAAGCCCCCCGTTAATCCGACTAAAAATCCAGTGATGGGGCCTCCCAATAATCCACCAAGTACAGCACCCATTGCTCGAGTATTGGCAATGGCATCATTGGTTTGCTCACCAAAATAGGTCGCCATGACACAAAAGCTAGAGAAGATGAAGTAGATATACACTTTATGGGGCAGGCGGGTCGCGGCTTCGGTAAAGACTTTAAAAAGTGGCGTTTTACTAACAAGGTAGACAATCACCATATAGAGGCTCATCTGCTGTGTTAGTAATAATATTAGGGACATGGAAGACTCACTTTAGGAGAGTGGTTTAGCACAAGCATAATCAAATGCTTAATATAGTGCGCATCTAGGCGAGTTTCCTACAAAAATTTTGGGATATTGATGTGACTGCAAAGCAGATCAAAGTTTTAAACCCGTGGATAGCGTATAAAGTTGCTTATTATATACAGCTTATTTAAAGAGGCATTATGTCAGATTCGATTCATGGTCATCAGGTAATGGAACTTATGCTTGCGCACGGGAAATCTTTAACCAAAGAGTCACTAAAATCGCTTATGCATAACGAATTTGGTGAGCAGGCACGTTACCACACTTGTTCTGCACAAGAGATGGATGCCGATGAGTTGATTGCTTTTCTAGAGAAGAAAGGTAAGTTTATTCACTCAGAAGAGGGTATTGAAACGGCTGCTAATAGAATTTGTAACCACTAGGGATCCTAGTTCTATTATTGAATACAGTAAAAAATAAAGCCTGCATCAGCAGGCTTTATTTTTGTTATTTTGCATACTTCATATGAGTTGAAGCGCAACATGAAAGCTAGCCTCATTAAGGCGAGCGCAACGGCAAACTTGCCCTTTAACGGTGTTTTCGTTGTCTTTATTAGCGTTAAAGGTGACAGTCATTAAGGTGCCTAATGGCATTTTTTGTGTGCACTTTAGTAGTGCCCCTCTTCGAGAGAGATCGATACAGACGGCTTTAGCTGGTTTGGTAATGGTATCTACATCACTCTGTATGGCAATGATCACCGCTTCGCCTTCCATATCCACTCGTGCAGAGTTGCGTCTTTCTTCCCGATAGCTTTCCATACTATTAGTCCCTTATTCGGTTTAGCGCTATGACTTTGCTCAACTGCTTAGTTGATCGAATCAATAGCTTAAAGATCTTAACAGGACAATAAAAGTTAAAATTACTCAGAAGAAAGATTTTAAAGACAAAGAAGTGGGCAGGCTGGCAATAAAAAAAGCCCGAAGTGAACACTTCGGGCGTAGTCGTTATAGATCTTCTTCTTTAGGGCGCGGGTAAGGTAGCTTTAACTGCCCCCAACGGATCACTATCACTGTCGCTGCTAGAATAAGCGTTGAGAGTGAGATTGCAGCGATTCGCCAATCATCCATGGCCTTCATATCTAAGATTAAATATCGGGCTAGTGCGACGATGGCAATGTAAAGTGGCATACGGATTGGCAGTTTGCCTGATTCAGCGTAGTGCGACACCATTGCCAGTACTTCTAGGTAAATAAACAATAATAAGAGATCGGCTAGTGCAACAGCACCCACATCAAAAATGTGCTTAATCTCTTGTCCAATTGCTACAACCGTGGCAATTGCAATAATAATCAGTACTAGATGTTCGATGGCTTTGATACTTGTAATGCCATATTTTCGATACATTTTATCCATGATGCTCCCTAATGCAGTCGTTTGATAAAGGGTACCAGTAAATTGAAGAATTGTGATATTCACTGTGTGATGCCATTCACAATTATGTTTGATAATTTCCCTTAAAAGAGCAACTATTCAATCGTGTGAGAGGAACTCACATACGGCTATCGAACTTTTCCAACCTAAATTAAGCATAGCAACAACTTGTAGTACATGGCGTTATCATACTTATCGGTACTCACCTCTTGAATACATGCTTGGCTGCTAACCCTAGAGGGGAGGGGTCACCGACGCTGGATAAAAGGCATAAAAAAACCGCCATAAAGGCGGCTTGATTATTAACTTAAGCAAATTAACGCTTAAGTGCTTCGCTCAATAATGGGCGGAAAGACTTAACTAGTGCAGTGGTCGTCTTTGGAGAACCCGCAACGATGTTGCCTGAAACTAGGTAGTTGTGGTTACCAGTGAAGTCAGTAACGGTACCACCGGCTTCACGTACGATAAGATCGCCAGCAGCGATATCCCATGGCTTTAGACCAATTTCGAAGAAACCATCAACACGGCCAGCTGCAAGGTATGCTAGGTCAAGTGCTGCAGAACCTGCACGGCGCACATCTGCTGATTGAGTAAATGCAGTTGCGAACAACTTCATGTAAGTTTCAGTGTGCTGCTTAGCTTTGAACGGGAAACCTGTAGCGATGATCGTTTCGTTTAAGTCTTTGTTCGCAACACGGATGCGGAAATCGTTAAGCTTAGCGAATTTACCACGTACTGCAGAGAACAACTCATCACGGATTGGATCGTAGACAACAGCGACTTCAGTCTTGCCTTTGAATTGCATTGCAATTGAAACAGCAAAATGAGGAATACCTCTAACGAAGTTATTAGTGCCATCCAGAGGGTCAACAATCCAAACGTAATCTTTATTTGTTCCTTTATTCTCGCCGCTTTCCTCACAAACGATTGTGTGGTCTGGGTAAGATTTACGGATCTGATACGTGATTGCAGCTTCAGCTTCCTTGTCTACGTTAGTCACGTAGTCGTTAACACCTTTTGAAGTTACTTCAACTCGGTCTAATTCCGCATAGGCGCGCAGAATCGTTTGGCCGGCAGCGCGAGCAGCGCGCACAGCAATAGTATGCATAGGAAGCATTGCAAATCCCCTGGATGTAAAAGAACGGATATAAATTATCGGAGGCGGATTATACTCTATTTGACGGTTATATCAAATGCTGATTTTTGTATAAGCAAAATGAGTCGCCTGTGGTAACATCCTTTAACGTGTTTTCTCAAAAAATTAAGTAGTTTCATGCTCAGCAATATTCGCGTCGTTCTTGTCGGTACTTCCCACCCAGGGAATATAGGTTCTACAGCCCGTGCTATGAAAACCATGGGGTTATCCACTTTATATTTGGCAGAGCCAAAAGTTGAGCCAGATGGTCACTCTATTGCATTAGCCGCTGGTGCCTCTGATATTCTTAAACATGCGATTACCGTCGGCTCTGTAGAAGAAGCCATTGCCGATTGTAGCCTTGTTATCGCAACCAGTGCTCGTAGTCGCACTTTGGATTGGCCAATGCTCGAACCTCGTGAAGCAGGTGAGAAATTAGTGGGTTCAGCGTTAACTGGTCCTGTGGCGATTGTGTTTGGTCGTGAGAATAACGGGCTAACCAATGAAGAGTTGCAACGTTGTGATTACCATGTCGCCATTCCAGCAAACCCTGAGTATACCTCTTTGAATCTGGCGCAAGCGGTGCAGATTATCTGTTATGAGGCACGAGTTGCGCATCTAGCACAAGTGGAAAGCGGCGCTGAACCAGCACCTGCTGATGAAAATGATGAAAACCTCGAAGCGTTTCCATCTTCAAGAGAGCGTGAGAATTTCTTCGAACATTTAGAAAGCACATTGCTATCTACTAATTTTATCGTTAAAAACCATCCTGGCCAGATAATGACTAAGTTACGTCGTCTATTTAGCCGTACCCGAATTGAGCGTCAAGAGATGAACATCTTGCGCGGTATATTGACCTCGATTGATAAAGTCGTTGCCAAGACAGAGACTAAAGATAAGTAAGTAGTGCTAAAAAGGAAGTACCTAACATGGGTGTTATCGCAAGACTGAAAGACGACATAGCCTCTATTTACCATAGAGACCCAGCTGCAAACGGAACCATTGAAATTCTATTCAATTATCCGGGAATGCAGGCTATCTGGATCCACAGAGTAAGTAATAAACTTTGGGTCAGGAATTGGCGACTTTCAGCGCGATGTTTGTCGACGTTTTCTCGTTGGCTAACCGGGGTTGAAATCCATCCTGGTGCAACCATAGGTGATCGCTTCTTTATTGACCACGGCATGGGCGTTGTGATTGGTGAAACGGCAGAAATCGGTAACGATTGCACACTTTACCATGGTGTCACTCTAGGTGGTACAACTTGGCAGTCAGGTAAGCGTCATCCCACATTAGGTAATAATGTGGTCATTGGTGCGGGGGCTAAAATTCTTGGCCCTATTACCATGAATGATGGCGCGCGCGTCGGTTCTAACTCAGTGGTTGTTAAAGACGTACCTGTAGATACCACTGTGGTGGGTATTCCTGGCCGCGTGGTGGCTACACCATCTGCACAATCAAAAGAAACGTCTCAGCGCCGCACCGAAATGGCAAAGAAATACGGTTTCGATGCCTATGCTGTCTCGCCAGATAATCCAGACCCCGTTGCCAATGCCATTGGCCAGATGCTAGATCATATGCATCTGATGGACTCAAAAGTTCAAGAGGTCTGTCAGGCTGTACAAACTTTGGGCGGAAGTGTCTGTACTGAGAAGCTGCCAGAGCTTGATGTTGAAGATTTTAGTGACGCAGAAAATGCGGCAGCGCAGAAACGTCAGAAGTCTTTAGATGAGTTTGATCCCATTATCTAGAATAATGTGCGTTTAAAATCTTAAATGCCATTGAATCTTGCCTAATAAACAGGTTAAATACCCCAGCAAAATGACGGGTTATTTAACCTGTCATGATCCTTTTAATACTTGACCAAATTGCTAGGTTTTATACTTGACTAAAATAGTCGGGTATGTTGAAATTAGCTTATGCTTTTTTGGGAGACGTAGTAGCCATGAAACTTACATCGAAAGGTCGGTACGCAGTAACTGCAATGTTAGACGTTGCCATGCATTCAACTAATGGTCCTGTGCCATTGGCCGATATTTCAGAGCGCCAAGGGATCTCTCTATCTTACCTCGAACAACTCTTTGCAAAACTCAGAAAAAACGGTTTGGTCTCTAGCGTACGTGGCCCTGGTGGTGGATATCGCCTTGGAACTGATGCTTGCGATATTTCTGTTGGGATGGTTGTACGTGCGGTTGATGAGTCTGTTGATGCAACTCGCTGCCAAGGTCAAGGTAACTGCCAGAGTGGAACACGATGTTTAACCCATTCTCTCTGGGGAGATTTAAGTAGTCAGATTTCTGATTTCTTAAATGGCATATCGTTAGCAGGATTGATGCATAAAAGAGATGTGCAGTTTATCTCCGTTAAACAGGATAAATTGCAGCAGGAACAAAGGCTAAGTATCTAACAGCTTTTGTTATGAATATAAAAATTATTTTTTGTACGTTGTTAAGTGACCTTTATTAGAGGTTACCAAGTACGGAGTGTGTGATGAAGCTACCTATCTATCTAGATTATGCTGCGACGACGCCGGTTGACCCTCGTGTCGCAGAGAAAATGATGCAATGCCTGACTATGGACGGCATTTTCGGCAATCCAGCGTCTCGTTCTCACCGTTACGGTTGGCAAGCTGAAGAAGCTGTCGATATCGCCCGTAACCAAGTTGCAGAGCTGATCAATGCCGATCCACGTGAAATCGTGTTTACTTCAGGTGCGACGGAGTCTGACAACCTTGCAATTAAAGGTGTTGCTCACTTCTACCATAAGAAGGGTAAGCACATCATCACTAGCAAGACTGAACATAAAGCCGTATTAGATACTTGTCGCCAGCTTGAGCGTGAAGGTTATGAGGTGACTTACCTTCAGCCAGAGCCAAGTGGTTTGATCCCAGTATCTATGATCGAAGACGCGATGCGTGAAGACACAATTTTAGTGAGCATCATGCAAGTGAACAACGAAATTGGCGTCATCCAAGATATCGATGCAATTGGCGAGCTTTGTCGTTCACGTAAAATTATATTCCATGTCGATGCGGCGCAAAGCGCGGGTAAACTACCTATCGATGTGCAAGCGACGAAAGTTGACCTAATGTCGATCTCTGGTCACAAGATGTATGGCCCTAAAGGTATTGGTGCGCTTTATGTAAGCCGTAAACCACGTATTCGCCTAGAAGCAGCAATGCACGGTGGTGGACACGAGCGTGGTATGCGTAGTGGTACACTAGCGACTCACCAAATCGTAGGTATGGGTGAAGCTGCAGCCATTGCTAAAACGGATATGGATGTGGATAACGAACGCATTCGTCGTCTACGTGACAAGCTTTGGAATGGTATCAAGCACATCGAAGAAACCTACATCAATGGCGACATGGACAAGCGAGCTTGTGGCAGCCTAAACGTCAGCTTCAACTTCGTTGAAGGTGAATCATTGATGATGGCGCTAAAAGACTTAGCAGTATCGTCTGGTTCTGCATGTACTTCAGCTAGCTTAGAACCAAGTTATGTACTGCGTGCATTAGGTCTAAATGACGAAATGGCACACAGTTCAATTCGATTCTCAATTGGTCGTTTCACGACAGATGAAGAGATCGACCATGCAATAGAAACGATTAAAGAGTCTATTGGTAATTTAAGGGAAATGTCTCCGCTTTGGGAAATGTTCAAAGACGGAATCGATCTGGACTCAGTTCAGTGGGCACACCATTAACCTTAGCTAATTCACGAATAGATAAATTGGAGTAGTATCATGGCTTATAGCGAAAAAGTAATCGACCATTATGAAAATCCACGTAACGTGGGTTCATTCGATAAAAACGACCCATCAGTAGTAACTGGTATGGTTGGCGCGCCAGCTTGTGGTGACGTAATGAAACTGCAACTGCGTATCGACGATAACGGTATTATCGAAGACGCTAAGTTCAAAACTTACGGTTGTGGTAGTGCTATCGCTTCTAGCTCACTAGTCACTGAGTGGGTTAAAGGTAAGACGGTTGAAGAAGCTCGTGCGATTAAGAACACTGATATCGCTGAAGAGTTGGCATTGCCGCCAGTTAAGATTCACTGTTCTATTTTGGCTGAAGATGCGATCAAGGCTGCGCTAGAAGAGTATAAAACTAAGCAATCTAAGTAATACCTGGAGTTAAGATGGCAATTAGTATCACTCCCGCTGCGGCAGACAGAGTTAAGAGTTTTTTAGCTAGCCGCGGCAAAGGTCTAGGCTTACGCTTAGGACTTAAGACGTCAGGCTGTTCTGGTATGGCATATGTGCTGGAATTTGTTGACGATCTTAATGATGATGATGAAATTTACGATGTCGATGGTGTTAAAATCATCATCGATGCCAAAAGCTTTATCTATCTACAAGGGATTGAGTTGGACTTTATAAAAGAAGGTCTAAACGAAGGTTTCCAATTCAATAACCCTAATGCGAAAGGTGAATGTGGTTGCGGTGAGAGCTTTACCGTTTAAGCCATTAAAAGTAAAACTATGAATTATTTCGAGCTGTTTAGTTTACTTCCTTCCTATGATGTCGACACCGCCTTACTTGCAGATCGCTACCGCGAACTGCAAAGGGCGGTTCATCCCGACAAATTTGCTAACGCAAGTGAGCAAGATAAGCGTCTTTCTGTGCAGCGTACTGCGCAAATCAACGATGGTTTTCAAACACTCAAAAACCCGATCCAGAGAGCCGAGCACCTATTGGCACTGAAAGGGATGGAGTTAAGCCATGAATCTACCACATTAAAAGACACTCAATTTTTAATGCAACAGATGGAATGGCGTGAGTCACTTGAAGAGATCAAGCATAGCGATGATCCCGACTCTGAGATTGCTGATCTCTACGACTCTTTTGAGCAATACGCCAAGCAAATTACCACAGAGCTAAAGCTTTTGCTGGTTAGTGAGCTTGAAGCGGACCATTTGCAGGCGGCAGATCAAATTCGTAAACTCAAGTTCATGGCAAAATTACAAGACGAGCTGACCAGAGTGGAAGACGCACTCTTAGATTAGTCAGCTGTATTAATTTTATAATACTGTTGGCTCAAGATATTGAGCCAACATTTTTTTAAGTTGGATATATATGGCACTTTTGCAGATAGCAGAGCCTGGACAGAGCGCTGCTCCCCACCAACATCGTCTCGCAGTCGGGATCGATTTAGGCACCACTAACTCTCTTGTTGCTGCGGTACGTAGCGGCGTGGCGAATACTTTACCCGATGAAGATTCACAACATTCATTGCCTTCTGTCGTCCGATATACCCAAGATGCAGTTTTTGTTGGCCGTGAAGCTGAAGCATTTTCTGCTCAAGATCCACAAAACACCATAGTGTCGATTAAGCGCTTTATGGGGCGAAGCCTTGAAGATATTCAGTCTGGTGAACAAGCGCTACCTTACAGTTTCGAATCGAGTGAAAACGGTTTACCGATTTTCGTTACCCCAAGCGGTAAAGTTAATCCGGTTCAGATTTCATCAGAGATCTTAAAGCCGCTGGTGGCACGTGCCGAGTCTACGTTAGGTGGCACACTAGAAGGTGTGGTGATCACCGTTCCTGCTTATTTTGATGA
This sequence comes from uncultured Shewanella sp., assembly GCF_947497935.1. Classification (GTDB taxonomy): domain Bacteria; phylum Pseudomonadota; class Gammaproteobacteria; order Enterobacterales; family Shewanellaceae; genus Shewanella. The sequence goes on along the minus strand of NZ_CANMIO010000022.1, from coordinate 21,825 downwards.
CGCACAACGTCAAGGCACTAAAGATGCGGCATCTTTAACGGGTGTTAAAGTGTTACGTCTATTAAACGAACCTACTGCTGCGGCTATTGCTTATGGTTTAGATAGTGGCCAAGAAGGTGTGATTGCGGTTTATGACTTGGGCGGTGGTACGTTTGATATCTCTATTCTGCGTTTGAATAAAGGCGTGTTTGAGGTGCTGGCAACTGGCGGCGACTCAGCGTTGGGTGGAGATGACTTTGACCATATGTTGCAAGCGTATTTTGCCGAACAGTGGCAGTTAGCTTCAGCGAGTGCAAGCTTGAACCGCAAGATGCAGATTGAAGCTAGACGGGTTAAAGAAGCTTTAACAGAATCGGCTGAGACTACGGCTTCAGTGGTTGATGATGAAGGCAATACACTGACGTTATCCATTAGTCGCGAGCTATTTGATGGCTTGATCGCTAAGTTAGTTAAAAAGACCATCAGTAGTTGTCGCCGCGCACTACGTGACGCCGGAGTGACTAATGACGAAGTACTAGAAACTGTGATGGTTGGTGGCTCGACTCGTGTGCCTTTAGTACGCCAAGAAGTTGAAAGCTTCATGGGTAAAACTCCGCTAACTTCTATTGACCCTGATCGCGTTGTTGCGATTGGCGCAGCCATTCAAGCCGATATTTTAGTGGGTAACAAACCAGAATCTGATCTGTTACTACTTGATGTTATCCCATTGTCACTTGGCGTTGAGACCATGGGCGGCTTGGTTGAGAAGGTGGTTTCTCGTAACACCACAATACCAGTAGCCCGTGCGCAAGAGTTTACCACCTTTAAAGATGGGCAAACCGCCATGGCATTCCACGTGGTTCAAGGTGAGCGTGAGTTAGTCGCTGATTGCCGTTCACTTGCTCGATTTACCTTAAAGGGGATCCCACCACTTGCGGCTGGTGCTGCGCACATCAGGGTGACATTCCAAGTGGATGCAGATGGCTTGTTAAGTGTTACTGCCATGGAGAAGTCGACGGGTGTTCAGGCAAGCATTCAGGTTAAGCCATCATTTGGCTTAAGTGATGAAGAAATTGGTAGCATGCTAAAAGACTCGATGGCTAATGCTAAAGAGGATATCACTCGTCGCATGTTAGCTGAGAAACAAGTCGAAGCTGCACGCGTGCTTGAGTCTTTAAGCGCTGCTTTAAATAAAGACGGTGAGCTACTGTCAGATGAAGAGCGCACAGCAATCCAAGCCGATATGGCATCACTTGCTCAAATTGCAAGTGAAGATGACGCTGATGCGATTGAAAAGGCTATTGAAGCACTAGATACAGCGACGCAGGACTTTGCTGCTAAGCGTATGGATAATTCAATTCGACTGGCTCTAAAAGGGCAGTCGGTTGACAATATATAGGTAAGGTTATGCCACAAATTGTATTTTTACCCCATGAAGAATTATGTCCGGATGGCGCGGTAGTTGAAGCGAATGTCGGCGAAACAGTATTAGACGTTGCACTGCGTAATGGTATTCATATCGAACACGCGTGTGAAAAGTCATGTGCTTGCACAACTTGCCACGTAATTATCCGTGAAGGTTTCGACGAGTTAGAAGAGAGTGATGAGCTAGAAGATGACATGCTAGATAAAGCGTGGGGTCTTGAGCCTGAAAGTCGTCTGTCTTGCCAGTCTAGAGTACCTGAAGCTGATTTAGTTGTGGATATTCCAAAGTACACCATTAACATGGTCAGCGAAGGCTAAAATTCAGCCTGTGTGAGCCGTTTTGTTGTCAAAGCCAGTAGCTAAGTCTACTGGCTTTTTTGTTTTCGGTATCTCGTCTGTATTGCTCAAGAATGTGTGTATCAATTTGGACTAAAACTAAAACTAAAACTAAAACAAAGCTGCTGAAATTTCGGAGAAGGCATATCTTATCAGTACGTCAGCTCCAAATACTGATTAGCAAAGCTCCATGTAGCCATTTAGACGTTAGACTCGATATTAAAGTGAAACTTTGTTTTTCAGTGAGACCTTAAAATTCAGGGGGGAGGGAACTCATGCTGTTAAAGCCCTGTAACGATATATTTGTGGCATCTTGCTATTCCAAGATCACAAGCTCACTATTTGCTAATAGATGGACCAATCAACTTTCTTCAGAAAGCGAATTACTTAAATTGGCGGCCTATAGTGAGTCATTCATCAATTCCTAGTGCTAGGAATAAGATATGGGTCAAGACCGATACAGAGGCGTTGCAAGGCTTCTCCAATATCCTATTTCCTCCTATAGGCTCATATTGCGCGTTATCCATTGAATGTTAACTTGTCATCGGTATTTCACCTGCGAGTCGCTATCCATGTTTTATACTCAATTAAGTTTGAACTGAAAGGAGAGCAGATATGAAGCTTAAGTGGATTGACTCACTAGAGATAGCGCTGCATTTAATAGACAAATACCCAGATGTTGAACCAGAAAAAATTCGTTTCACTGATCTTAGTGAGTGGGTATTAAATTTAGAGTGTTTTGATGACGATCCAAATCATTGTAATGAGAGAGTGCTTGAGGCTATCCAAGCAAATTGGATTGCTGAAAAATGAATCTACCTATCCGATGTGATTAAAGTGTGACCAGCATCTTATCTAGCTGGCTTAGTGAACACAAAACCGCCTTGTCTTGATCCGTATCAAAAGACCGTAGGCTGATTGGTCTTAGCTTAGAGTCGAGTTTTATCGAATCTAAGCTAAGACATTCACTACAAAATCAAATAAAAGGGAAGTTCCTATGCGTAAGTTACTATTAGCTATCTTGTTATTACCCATGACCGTTATGGCGCATGAAGGCCATGGCGGCATTGGTTTATTCCATCACTTTGTCGATTTAGCGCCGGCAATAGCCTTGCTAGTAGTGATAGCAGCAGGCTTTGTTTGGATAAAAAAGCGTAAGTAGCGTGCTTTGAGATGATTAGCTTTAATTGTCATTCAATTGTTTAGTTATTGCTGTTTTATCTAATTAAATCGGTTGGTGTTGACGTGAAGTGTGAGCTGGTCGCGGTTTTCTCGTTTGGCTTACGGACTTATCTCAACTAGTTTGCGGCTTAAGGGTAGGCAATGAGGCATTAATTTCGTATAATCCGCGCGAAAATTAAAACCCGTTTATATAAGAAGGAAGCTTTTCATGGCTATCGAACGTACTTTTTCTATCATTAAGCCTGATGCAGTTGCAAAAAACCACATTGGCGCTATCTACAACCGTTTTGAAACGGCTGGCCTGAAAATCATCGCTTCTAAAATGATTCACCTAAGCAAAGAACAAGCTGAAGGCTTTTACGCTGAGCACAGCGAGCGTCCATTCTTTGGTGCACTAGTTGCATTCATGACGTCTGGTCCAATCATGGTGCAAACTCTTGAAGGCGAGAACGCTGTTCTAGCTCACCGTGAGATCTTAGGTGCGACTAACCCAGCTGAAGCTGCTGAAGGTACAATCCGCGCTGATTTCGCAGAAAGCATTGATGAGAACGCTGCTCATGGTTCTGATTCTGTAGCATCTGCAGAGCGTGAAGTAGCTTATTTCTTCAGCGCTGATGAGTTATGCCCTCGTACTCGTTAATTCGAATGTGAGAAAAAAGGAGCCGAATGGCTCCTTTTTTTTGCTTTAAATTCTGCCCCTTCCTTGTACCAATAAGTATAAGCAAATGATCTACTCAGAGCGTTTTGGCAAACTAATTCAAGGCGAGTTGCTGAAAGTATAGTTATTCCCTTGTAAAGCTGTTCAACGCTGAAGTAGGCAATCGCAACCAGTCCTGTAAGGCGAATTCTAGCGCTTGTGATGCTATGTTAACGAGCTTAAATCAATTTTTTACTATGCACTACTCGATACATGCCTTATAAGCGCTCGCTGAGCGAACAGTTCTTTATACTGAAAGGCATTAAAGCCTGCTACGTTGCATGGGGTGAGCAGACTACTCACTATCTTGTGTCGTGTTTCTCTTCAACGACTCTAAATGAAATGTTTCTTCTTAGCTTTTTTAACACGAACTTTGTTTAACACTAGCGTTGAATTGATTTTTAATGACTTAGGAGTAACAGAGGAATCCCCTTGCTTAATTCGCTTTGTTTAGCATTTAATATTTAATTTAATGCCTCTGGTAGATTATTGGCTTTCAAGGTGTGGGCCGTCTAGTATTAACTTTCTTTCTAGGTTTGTATATTACCTTTTGATAAACTTAGTTTGTAAAAGTTAATAAAATGTAAACTTGGGTTTTTAAGTCTTTTATTTCTTCTTTATCCCTATAAACAAGGGTTCCCCCTTCGTTAAGTTAATGCTTAATTTAATATTTCTGCTGCTTTTGTCGGCGAAATGCTTATTTTTGCAACAATTACTGTTGGTCAGTTTAATATTTCATTAACAAGCTTTGCTTGGTCTGATACATTATTTTGCGTTAAATTGGTTTGGTGCGGCCTTTTGTCTACTCGATTGTTTTTAAAGGGTTTTGTTATTTATTTTTGACAGGGCTATTCGTGTACTTGTATCAAATTATCTCTTTTAGGTTATTTTTTTGTAATGAGAGTTGACATAAAAGTTAAATTTAAACAGTATTTGTCGTGAAGTGATTAACTTCCTTTTAAAGAATAATAAATAAATACAACTATTCCAGCGTTGTAATGTTGGAATATGAGGGGATAAATATGAGCTCAGTAACCTTAACCGCAAAAGCAGTACGTCGTAGCTTTATAGCCGCTGCCGCGACAAGTGTTGCTTTATCAGGATTTGCATTTGCTGAAGAAGCTGCAGATGAAAAAGTAGAACGCATCGAAGTCACCGGTTCACGTATTAAGCAAGTCGACATGGAAAACTCTTCACCTGTAACTGTTCTTACAGCTGAAGATATAAAGTTAAGTGGTGAAGCAACAGTTGCAGATGTACTAAATAACTCATCAGTGAATAGTTTTGGTTCATGGCGTGGTACATCTGGCTACGGTAGCGGTGGTGCTGCTACAAGTAGTGTTCAGATGCGAGGTTTGGACGCGAAATACACATTAGTCTTGTTGGATGGGCGACGTATGCCTGGCACAAGCTCAAGTTCAGGAGCTGCGGCAGATACATCACGCATTCCAATGGCTATCGTAGAGCGAATTGAAATCCTTAGAGAGGGTGCATCAGCCGTATACGGTTCAGATGCTGTCGCTGGTGTTATTAATATTGTCACCAAGAAGGACTTTGAGGGATTAAATTTCACTTATGATTCTGAATTACCAAGTGTTGAAGGTGGTGATGCTAATCGTTTCACAGTTACAAGTGGTTATTCGAGTGAAAAAGGTAATATCACTCTAACTTTCGAGCATTATGCTGCCGATGCTGTATGGGATAAGGATATTTGGAAGTTTGATGATCCAACTTATTTTGATTATTCATCATATAGTTCAGTTCCTAATGCTAAAGGCGATAGTGGTTGGATCTCAAATAGCGCTTTCTGTAACGAAGCTGATAACACTTATGATGGAACAGACGGCAATAATGGTGGTCGCTGTTTATATAGTTATGGTGAAGTAACTAAGTTATTTGGTGATATGGAGCAAAACTCTGTATTGTCGAACTTTAACTATGAATTGTCTGATAACCTTCAATTCCGTGGTCGTGCAAGCGCTTCATTATCTGAGACTGATACTCGTTATGCGGGAACTCCAGTTTCGACCAATAAGCCAACTATGTCTGCATCAAACATGTATAACCCTGCCGGTGAAGACCTAACTCTGTATATGCGTTCTGCTCAACAAGGCGAGCGTGATGCGCATACTGAGATTAATAGCATTGACTTCTTTGGAGGTTTGGTTGGCTATATTGATGTAGGCAATGGACTTGATTGGGAAGTAAACGGTCAATATAGCCGTTCTACAACCAATGTATTTAATGAAAACTTAATTAATGACGATATCGTACAGACCCTCATTGATAGTGAAGAGTACGACATTTTCAACACCACAGGCATGAGCTACGGTGATTGGAATGCAATGATGACTGATATGTACGGCCAAGCCGCTCATACAGGACTTTACCAAGCACAATTTAGCAGTAAGCAAATAGATGGCTTAATCTCAACGACTTTAGTTGAAAACGGTGAATTTACTTTGGCGGGTGTAGTTGGTGCCGAGTATGAAATGGTGGAATTCGCACAAAAGAGTGATCCACAATCGGCTTCAGGAAAAGTGTCTGGTGGTTCTGGTGGTGACGATGTTGATGCGACTCGAGATCGTACATCTGCATTTATGGAGTTGAAGGCGACCCTACCTTATAACGTCGATTTAAATGCTGCTATACGCTACGACAATTATGATCAAGAGGGCGACGTTGGTGCTAATTTAGTGAGTGGCACATTTGATAATGTAGCTCCTCAACTTGGAGTAGCATGGCGTCCAGTTGACTCGCTTTTATTGCGTGCTAGCTGGGGAGAGTCATTCCGTGCACCAAACATGGGCGAGATGTTCTCAAGCCAAGCGTTAAGCTTTTCTACTGCGGATGACAACCTGTGGTGTGATGCAGGAAATAATGCTGCATTAGACCCTGTGTACTGTGCGACAGGTGGTTCACAGCATAAAACTTGGTTTGGTGGTAACCCTGATCTTAAGCCTGAAGAGGGGGAGTCTTTTACAACGGGTGTTGTTTGGAATATTACTGATAGCCTTGCAGTTGAATTATCATACTACGACTTGACGCTGGATAACCAAATTGCAGCAACAAGTCTGACTCGTCTATTAAAAGATGAAATGGATAATGGCTCATCAGACGCTATTGTACGTGACGCAGATGGTAAGATCGATGTGGCTTACAGCTTTGACCGTAATATGGCGAGCCTAGAAACGTCAGGTTATGACTTTAAAGCGACTTATACTCTTGAAACAGAGTTTGGTGACTTTGGTGTTAAAGGTGAAATGGGTTACGTTGAGGAGTTTTCTCAGACATCTGCAGCCGGAGAAGAGCCGTTTGATTATGCAGGTTTGCAGGACTACCCAGAGTTTCGTGGTAATGTGAATATCGCGTGGACTTCTGGCGACATGACTGCGGCATGGACAACTTATTATATTGGCTCTCAGGAGTCGGGTAATGAGGAGTATGGAACAGATTACCTTGCTGATATTCCTTCGTACTTTAAGCACAATGCTCAGTTTACTTACACTCATGATTGGAATGGTAGTCTAACGTTAGGTGTTAATAACCTATTTGATGAAGAAGCACCGTCATTCTATAAGGACTCTGTTGGTTGGCGTGATGTGAATACTGGTCTTTATGATGTTTTAGGTCGTACCGTATTCTTTAAAATTCAACAGTCATTCTAAATTTACATTTAGAACATAATAAAAGCCTCCGCTAGTCGGAGGTTTTTTTATGCTTGAACATTTATAAATAACGAAGAGTTCCCTGATTATACCAATCAGTATAAGACGTTGGTTTACTCCGAGCGCCTCTGGTGGCTAATTCAAGTAGGATAGAAGAAGGAACCGTTGCTCTCTCGTGAAGCTCTTCAGCACAAAATGCTCAAGAAAGACGAGGTTTAACGTGTGTGCTCTTCACTCGTTGTGAATAGCATGAAACCTGCAAATGTTATTTATGTAGGTGCATGTATGACCTTACTTCGCAAGCGTTAAATTTTCGCTGAGTGATTAAATTTTTACCCTGATTGTTATTTGAGCACTACTAATGATTGAGTCTTAACTCTTGTCTGTGCTGACGTAGGAACTGCCCACTGCAGCTAATACAGCGTTGTTCTAATGGGTCCTTAGCCAACTGTTCAGGCTCGATATCACTTTCGCAATCACTGCACACGCCGTACAAACCAATCTCAAGTTGACAGCGCGCCGCATCTAGGCTCATCAACTTAATAAATAATGGATGCTCGCATAGGTGAACATCAGTCATAACTTGAATGAGTTCACAAAGAGAATAATCTTGCTGGTCCATTAGCTTGGCTTGCATTTCGGGGAGTGCACCAATCTTTGCTCTTAGTTCCGACTCGATAGCGGATAAGGTTTGTTTGATTTGGTTAGTACTCACAAGATTGCCTACAATTATTGACTTTACGGCTTGTTAGTCTAAACCTGCAGGCGTGACGCGTTATGACTAAGATCAATTCAGCGCTATATTTTGGTGATATCATGCAATAAAATGCTAATTAGCTCACTCAATACGCTGGTGAGCCGGGGAAGGGAAAGATAAGTTATAAATCTATTTCAAGAGGTTTAAGCGATATCAAACAACTTGTAAATAACTTATTGGGATCTTTCTGTAGACGATACTGCTAGCTGATTGCAAACAGTTAAAACAACAGTTAGTCGTTCTTGCCTATGATGATGTGATAGCTAGCTAAACCTCTATTTGCTTGAAAAAATAGAGGTTATTCTCGTGGCTTAACTTTTGAAAATAGAGAGCAATAGATGCTCGTTATTTCGTTAAATTCTCTTGTGCGCGGCGTAAGACATCGATAATTTCTTCAGCCGTTTTAAATACCCTTAGCTCTCTAAATAGTTCATCAGCTTCACTATATTGGCGATTCAGATAACCAAACCACTGTTTGATCCGAGCTGGATAATAAGTACTCTTTCTTCCCTCTAATTCACGGTTAGTATACTCAAGCATGAGATTGAGTGATTGCTCCCAAGTGTAAGAGGCATCGCCTTTTATGTGTGCGGCAAGGTTTGGCAGTGAAATGGCTCCACGTCCGACCATGATACTGTCACACCCAGTTACGCTCATACAGCGCTCGGCATCAGCTCGGTTCCAGATCTCGCCATTGGCAATAACGGGGATGGGTAACTTGGCATTGATGTCGGTGATATATTCCCAATAAGCAGGAGGTTTATAGCCATCGACTTTGCTGCGAGCATGGACGGCTAGTTCACTTGCGCCAGCTTCATAAATTGCTAGCGCATTTTCCATATAGAGTGATTTGTCATTAAAGCCTAAACGAATCTTTGCGGTAACAGGCTGCTCGCTTGGGACTGCATCACGCATCGCTTTCACAACTTTATATAGCTGCTCTGGATATTGCAGCATGACAGCACCGCCATTACTACGATTAACCATCTTTGCTGGGCAGCCAAAATTCACATCCACGCCATTTGAACCTAGTTCCACAGCTCTAACGGCATTTTCTGCCATCCAGTCAGGATCTTGGCCAAGTAGTTGCACCCGTACTGGTGTGCCGGATAGTGTTTGTGCACCGTTTTGCAGCTCAGGGCAAAGGCGATAGAACACTTTTTCAGGCAGCAGTTGATCAACCACACGCACAAACTCGGTGACCATTAGATCATAAGGGTTGATGGCTGAGAGGATCTCTCGCATTAAATCATCTACAACGCCTTCCATAGGCGCCAAAATTATTCGCACTGAACAGTCCAACATATCGGTATTTTTAGAGGCGCTGCATTCTACCTCATCCTAAACTGCCGGCCAAATAGACTTAATCAATTTATCTAGAGTAAATCGATGACAACTTTGTTGCGATGATAAATGTTAATGCCTTGATGCGAAATTCATAGGAGTGAGGGAGCGTCAAATGATGAGCTTTTAGAAAAAAAGTTTGAGTAAACATTCAAATGTGCACAGTTTGTTTGAAGATGATTATTTGACCTACCCGTTTTATTGAGTCATAAATGTGATGAATGTAAAATTTATGAAATTTAATTGTTGGTGAGCGGGTCTAATTTAGCAAGCCAACAAAATGCCTTGTTGGTAACCGATACCATATTGATTATGTAAGAGGGAAGAGATTATGAAATTAGTGAATAAAACTGCAATCACTGTAGCTGTAGGTGCTGTTGTAATGGGAAGTGCTTTAGCGACCAGTGTTCAAGCAAACCCATTTGGCTACAGTGAGATGCAAGCCGGTTACCAGCTAGTAGAGGGCGAAGGTAAGTGCGGTGAAGGTAAATGTGGTGCCGATAAGAAAAAGGCTAAAGAGGGTAAGTGCGGCGAAGGTAAATGTGGCGCCGATAAAATGAAAGCTAAAGAAGGTAAGTGCGGTGAAGGTAAGTGTGGCGCCGACAAGATGAAGGCAAAAGAAGGCAAGTGCGGCGAGGGTAAATGTGGTGCCGACAAGATGAAGGCCAAAGAAGGTAAGTGTGGTGAAGGTAAATGTGGTGGCGAAAAGAAAGCTAAGAAAGAAGGTAAGTGCGGTGAAGGTAAATGTGGCGGCGCTAAATAAGCTTTCTAGGTAGTTATGCGGGGTCAGCATGTGCTGGCCCTGTTTGTTTAGCTGATTCAGATGTAAATGGGCGACAGTATGACACATAGCAGTAAGGTGAATAAGGGACTAGTAGGCTTAGGCCTTAGACGAGAGATGCTGGATGAAATGTGCCAGTCAGTACCGAGAGCGATCGATTTTTTTGAAATAGCCCCTGAAAACTGGATGACTTTGGGGGGGAAGTTTGGCCGCCAGTTTAGAGAGCTCACCGAAAAGCATCAGTTCTATTGTCATGGCCTATCTTTATCGATCGGCAGTCCTGCGCCACTGGATGTTCAGTTTGTTAGAAGCGTCAAAGATTTTTTAGATCTGCACCAGATAGAAACTTATTCAGAGCATTTAAGTTACTGCTCCGGTACTGGACATATGTACGATTTAATGCCGATCCCCTTTACCTCAGAAGCCGTTATGCATGTCGCTCAGCGAGTTAAGCAAGTCGAAGACATAATTGAGCGTCCTTTAGTGCTTGAGAATGTGTCATTTTATGCGGCGCCTGGGGCCGAAATGTCAGAGGCTGCATTTGTTAGCGCGGTCATGCAAGAGGCGGGTTGTAAGATGCTTTTAGATGTTAATAACATCTATGTTAATTCGATTAATCATCAATATGATGCCCTTGAATTTTTAAAGGCGATGCCAACCGATAAAATCGCGTATTTGCATATCGCTGGGCATTATGAGGAGGCTGAGGATTTAATCGTCGATACTCATGGTGCAGATATTGTCGATCCGGTTTGGAAACTACTCGATGCTTGTCACCAGCACCACGGCGTGTTTCCAACCTTGTTAGAGCGCGATTTTAATATCCCCGAAACCAGCGAACTATTACTAGAGATCAACCAGATCCATGACTATCAAAATCGATATTTAGACAGCTTGAAAAGGAGTGCTTAATGAGTTTTGTTAAGGTGCAGCAGAACTTTATGGATTGCATTAAAGATCCTTCTCTTCAGCCCCCAGAGGGGATTGAAGCGCGGCGAATGACAATTTATCGTGAGCTGTTTTTCAATAATATTGATGGTTTTATTTCAAATGCTTTTCCGGTGCTCAAGAGCCTGTACGAGCAGCAAGATTGGTTAAGTCTAGTGCGAAAGTTCTTTGTTACGCACGACTGCCATACCCCGATATTTTTAGAGATCTCTCAAGAGTTTCTGTTATTTCTGCAAACTGAGTATGAAGCTACGGAACTCGATCCTCCCTTTATGCTTGAATTAGCCCATTATGAATGGCTGGAATTAGTCGTAGCCGTTGCCCAAGATAATGTGAGGCACCGATTCATTACATCCAGCGATATTGAGAATAAAAAGCTATGTGTTGCTGCGACCGCTCAAATTGCTCAATATGCTTATGATGTGCAGCATATAAGCCCAGATTATCGACCGCAAGAGGCTGCAACCGAGCCACAATGCTTCTGCATCTATCGTGATGCAGATGATGAGGTGAGTTTTTTAAATTTGAATCCACTTACCGCACAGGTGCTAGCGTATATGTCACAACAAGAAGGTGTTGATTATCAAGAGTTAGTGACTTGGTTAGTGCAAACCTTTACTCAGGTTGAAGCTAGCGTTTTACGCCAAGGTTGTCATCAGTTACTTACTGAGTTGAGCCATAAGGGAATTATTAGGGAATTTATGACTAAATAGACTTCCTATTCCTGTGATGGAACTCTATAATGGCCGCAAAAATTGATCTAGATCAATAAATGCAGTTAACAATAATAAGAGAGGAAGTCATGAGTCAGCCGTTTAAAGACCCATTTAACATTGTTTATTTTATTGGTTTTATTCTTGTAATGCTTATCCCTACATTACCCGCAAGCCTTACTTGGTTGAAGATTGTCGGATTAATTTAATCCGCCTTTAAGCCAAGCTCGGGTATACTAGCCACTCAATACAGAGTGGCTTTTTGTTTTTTAGGATTGATTGATGGCGTTAAAGCGTGGCTTTTTTCTTATTTTCGGACTTTGCAGTCTAGTCTTGGGGCTATTAGGTATATTACTACCTATATTGCCAACTGTGCCGTTTATCTTATTGGCCGCGTATTGTTTTGCCCGTTCTAGTGATAGGCTTTATCAGTGGTTGATGAGCCACCCTTGGTTTGCCGATGCACTGAAAAATTGGCAGGCGCAGGGCGCTATTCGTAAAAGTTTAAAGAAGAAAGCTTATGTAGTAAGTAGCCTGAGTTTTTTAACCAGCATTGCAATTGTGCCTTTGATCTGGGTTAAAGTGATGCTGGCGTGTTTGGGCGCAGGTTTAATTTTTTATCTGAGAAGCATTCCTGAAATCGACGGTTAACCTTCACTGTATTGAGTCATCATATTGAAATTTAAGCTCTATTACGGCTTTAGTTTAAAAAACTCCTCACATAAAAACAATCGAAACACAAAATAGCTAAGACTAAGACTACACTTCTGGATTTACTAGGTTGCAACTCGCTATAAAGCGGCTTAAGCTTGTTGCCGATTTTTACACTTCGATGACATCTATACCGGCATAATCAAATTTTGGGCTGGGGATGTCAGCAAACTAAAGTAGATAAAGTACAGAATTATGGTAATGAATACTGACAGCTTGGCACTAATAAAGAACAGCATTAAAACCATCCCTAATTATCCTAAAGAAGGGATCCTGTTTAGAGATGTGACTAGCTTATTAGAAGATCCACAAGCCTATAAACTCACTATTGGCCTTTTGGTAGAGCACTATAAAGACCAAGGGTTTACCAAGGTTGTCGGTACTGAAGCGCGCGGCTTCTTGTTTGGCGCACCTTTAGCCCTAGAGCTAGGCATTGGTTTCGTACCTGTTCGTAAGCCTGGTAAATTACCAAGAGAGACCATTTCAGAAAGCTATGAGCTTGAATATGGTCATGACGTGTTAGAGATCCATGTTGATGCGATCAATAGTGACGACAAAGTACTCGTTATCGATGACTTACTGGCGACAGGCGGTACAATCGAAGCGACTGTTAAGCTTATTCGCCAGTTAGGCGGAAGCGTAAATGACGCAGCCTTTGTTATTTCATTGCCAGACTTAGGCGGTGAAGAGCGTCTAAAAACGATGGATCTTAAGCTAATCAGTCTTTGTGAGTTTGAAGGCGAATAAGCAGCTAGGCTACTGTGATAAATAGTAGCGATAGGGAAGCGGCAAAACTGTCGATTCTTTATCTTAAAAGGTGAATTAATCACCGTCAAATCGCTCCTTAGACGCTTGAGATAGCATGTAAAACCGTTGCATGCTATTGTTCAAAGATGTCGAGGAGCGTGCTCCCGAAACCATATTCATGACACGTTGGGGAGTTCCATGTCATATCAGGTGTTGGCCAGAAAATGGCGCCCTGCCACTTTTGAGCAAATGGTTGGTCAATCTCATGTTTTACATGCATTAACCAATGCGCTTACTCAGCAAAGATTGCACCATGCTTATCTTTTTTCCGGTACTCGCGGTGTGGGTAAAACCAGTCTTGCACGTCTTTTTGCTAAGGGTTTAAACTGCGAGCAAGGTGTCACAGCCACGCCTTGTGGAAAGTGTTCTGCCTGCGTTGAGATTGCCGAAGGCCGTTTTGTCGACCTGATTGAAGTCGATGCCGCTTCAAGAACTAAGGTTGATGATACTCGAGAACTGCTCGATAACGTCCAGTACAGACCGAGCCGTGGTCGTTATAAGGTTTATCTTATCGATGAAGTGCACATGCTTTCTCGCAGCAGTTTTAATGCCTTGCTTAAAACGCTTGAAGAACCACCTGAGCACGTAAAATTCTTATTAGCGACAACCGATCCACAGCGCTTACCTGTGACTGTTCTATCTCGTTGTTTGCAGTTTAACCTCAAGAGTTTAACGCAAGATGAGATTGCCGCGCAGCTAAGCCATATTTTAACGGCTGAGCAATTGAAGTTTGAAGAATCGGCTTTAACCTTGCTTGCCAAAGCAGCTAACGGCAGTATGCGTGATGCCCTCAGTTTGACTGATCAAGCGATTGCATTTGGTGCAGGACAAGTCACACTCGAACAAGTGCAAACTATGCTCGGTAGCATCGATGAGAAGCATGTTATTGCATTGCTTGAAGCTCTGACTAGAGCTGACATCATGGATTTGATGCAAGTGACGGCAAAAGTGCTGTCATTTGGCGCAGAACCAGAAGAAGTGCTGCGAAGCTTACTTGAGTTATTGCATCAAATTACCTTGACCCAGTTTGCCCCTGCTGCGGCGCAAATGTCACTGTATAGCGAGCAGATCAAAGCGTTTGCACAGCAGCTATCAGCTGAGCAGGTACAACTTTACTATCAGTTGCTACTGACGGGGCGTAAAGATTTGCCTCATGCACCCGATCCAAAATCAGGACTCGAGATGGCACTGCTTCGTGCGGTAACCTTCATACCTGAAAAGCCGGTGACGCGCTGGGCGGTAGAGTCGAAAGCCGAAGTCAATATACCTGAAGTCGGTGAGACTCAAGCCACCGTTAAAGCAGAGTCAATTCCCCCTGCTTTGACAGGCCACGCTCAAACGACGATAGACTCTGCGCAAGCAGAAAAAGCGCTAGTTACAGAGACAAGTGCTTCAAAGACGTCTGCTACTGAAGCTCTGAACGCTGAATTTAAATCGACTGCGCAGAAAAAGCCACTAGATAAGCCTGTAGAGACTATTTTGGCTAACGCTAATGCTCATGTTACTGAGTCGAACAGCGAGCCGCTAACTCAAGACCATGCGGTGTTAGAAGAGCCTGATGCAAGCCTTAACAGCGAGTTGGCCATGATAATGAGCCAGGCTCAGAGTCAGGGATTTAATCAAGCTGAAACGACGACAGAGTCAGAAGCTGAGCTTCCTGATGATGCTGATACCGAAGTAACTGACGCCGCAGAGAGCGTTGAGAATACTAATGAGGCCTCAGCGCGAACAGAGCCATCAGCGCAAACAGAGCCTTCATTGCAAGCCAAGTCCCAATATCTATCAGAGACTCAGCGTTTTGTAGATAAAGAACAAGCCAGTGCTTCCAACGAAAACACAGGTTATGCAGATTACAGCGATGATGATTTAGCATCATATGCCGATTATGCCGGTGCCTATGATGGTTCCAGCCATGATTATGGTTTCGATAATGGTGACGATCTAAGTTATCAGGTCAATCAAGAGCCATCTCAGCCTCAAGATGATGAAGCCCAAGAACAGACTCAGTCCGTGACTTCGCCAGTTAGCTCGATTGCGCATGCAAGCCCCGCTTCGGGGGATGACCTTTTGGACGCCGTTCTTGCAGCCAGAGCCACTTTACTTGAGGGACTAGGAGAGGACGATCCTAAGGAGGAATCCTCAAAAAAGTCTTTAGAGGTTCGTAAACCTTTTACTCCTCCGGCGCGAAAGCAGCCCGAAGTAAAGGATAGCGACACTAGGTCTATAGATAGCCTTGAATCAACTGAAGAGCAAATTCAACAACTAGATGATGCTAGTCAGTCCGAGATTATCGACAGGCCACCTTGGGAAGAGCCTCACGAGCAGGATCCTTGTGCGCGATTTGATGACTCGACAGCCGAGGGGCAAACCGATGAGACTAAAGCCACCGATGAAGAAGTAAACCTAGGTGCGTTTAATGCTAAGCCAGATGAAACGGCAGCAGAGCAAACAGAAGTTGATTCATCTCCTGTTCAGGATGCTGAGCTAAACTTACCTGTATTACCCAGTGGTGATTTGACGGGAAATGAAGTGGACCTAAAATGGTATCGCTTTATGTCAGAGCTAGAAGTTGGCGGGCGAGTGCGTCAGTTAGCGGTGAACTCAGTTTGCCATCAATTTGAACAACCGTTATCGTTATTATTAAAGCCTGATCAAAAACATCTGGCGGCAGATGTTGCTATCAAACAGCTTGAAGAAGCGATGAGCGCCGCTCTAGGTGAGCAATGCAGTGTGAGTGTGACTGTTGGTGCTGATCATGACCGAGAAACGCCACTTGAAGTGAGAAGACGCTTCAATAAAGAGATTTTACTACAGGCACATCACGATCTGATGACCGATGAAAATGTGCGCTGGCTGACCCAGAATATGGGAGCACAGATGACGGACGATTCGTTAACTTATGCGCCAGAGCTATTGGTACAGAAAGGAAAACAGATTGAGTTGATCGATATTGCGAACTTTAAGCGGTTAACTGAGTCATAATTTTTACAATTGAATTTCAGCTTTCATTGCTAATCATTGGTTTTTTAGTAAGATTAGCCCACTTTATTTGTTGTGATAAATAATAGAAGAGAATTAGAGTATGTTTGGAAAAGGCGGTATGGGCAACTTGATGAAGCAAGCCCAGATGATGCAAGACAAAATGGCTAAAGTGCAAGAAGAGATCGCACGTATGGAAGTAACTGGCGAAGCCGGTGCTGGCCTAGTTAAAGTCACAATGACAGGTTCTCACAGCGTACGTAAAGTAGATATCGACGCAAGCCTGCTTGAAGACGATAAAGAAATGCTAGAAGATCTTATCGCAGCAGCTTGTAACGATGCAGCGCGCCGAGTAGAAGAGAATCAAAAAGAGAAGATGGCCGAAGTGACTGGCGGTATGCAACTACCACCAGGCATGAAGATGCCATTCTAGGTTTAAGTTGCTGTTTTAATAGTGTATTTACGCTATTAGATTGGAGGGGGCCAAATAGGGGCCAAATCCGAGCGATTAAAAACAAAAAAAGCTCAAGCAATTTGCTTGAGCTTTTTTGTTTCTGCTTACGAATTTTTGATTGCTAGTAGGCCTGATTTAACTTGTCAGCTAACTCATTGACGTAGTCTGGTTTCTCCGCTTTGATCCATTTGCCATAGATCTTGCGGATCATTCCCCAGTCAGAATGTCCCATCTGTTTAGCTAGCCAGGATGGCTCAGCTCCTACCATCAATAGCTGACTGGCATAGGTATGCCTTAACTGATATGCAGGCCTATGAGCTAACTCAGCTTTTATTAGCCAATTCTCCCACTGCTTGGGAGTAGTGGATAATTCAGGCCTGAGATAAGGCTGATTGTTTCTGCTTAGAAATACGCGTCTGCGTTTGATAGTTTTTGATTTTTGGTTTTTATAATAAATGGTCTCATTGCATGCAGGTGTACTGAAAGTATGATTTTTTTGCTCAATGAGTACTTCCATAGCTTTTGGAAGTAGTTCGATTTCTCTATGACCGGCAACTGTCTTTGGCGGCTTTAAATTACCTTGGCGTGTCAAATTGTACTTAACACGGATTATTCGTTTTTCGAAATCAATATCCTCCCACGCTAACGCTTTTAGCTCGCCATGACGCATACCTGTCCATGCCAACAACTCTACCATGCGCTTTGTTTGAGGAATGTGAATAACGCTTATGAGCCGGCACAACTCCTTTTGTGAAAATGGTAGTACTAGGCTGTCTTCATCATCAAGGTTGATATCATCCTTAACAAGCTTCTTAAGAGATTGAATTGGGTTTGATTTTATGTATTTCTTGTCTAAAGCATGGCTTAAAACTTTACTGAATGTGTTCGTGTATTCCTTGACGGTTGAATCTTTGCATTCTGTGACAGTCTGCTGCCGAGCCTTATTAAGTACGTCAGTAGTGATTTCAGAAATTGGCCGACCCAAAAGTTTATGTCTATTTAACCAGCTTTTAGCTGACGCTAATTTTTCTCTTGTGGAGTCAGTAAGGATGTTAGCACTCTCAGCTATATACTCTTCGAAGCAAACAGCAACAGTGATATTAGGGCAATAGTTTATGCTGTTCGTTGGAAAGTGCTTTGTCCAAAAAGCATCGGGGTCAAGCTTATACAAACCATTTACGATATCTTGTTTGATATTTCCCAGTGTAATCTGAGCAAAATTTATATTTGCTTTTGTGACAGGAATAGCAAGAGAGCGCTTTATCGGGCTAGAACGCTCAGGGACTTTAAACTGAACACGAAGATTACCTTTGTGTTCAGTTACTCCTTTAGCTTGCTTTAAAAGTGCTTCAATAGCTGGGGATAGGGTCACTACAGATATTCTCTAAAGGCTTTAACGTTAACGAGGATCTCGTGTCCCTTTGCTTCTTGTTTCCATACAATACCCTCTGGCATTGGCTTCGTTTTGCTTTTCACCCTTTGGCGAATAGCACAGGCAGTTTTCGGCTTCATGTGGAATGAGGCCTCCATAGTTGTCATCCATCGATCTTCAGATTTTGCTTTAATAGAGCGAAGCTCTTCTGTCAGTTGAAAGATTTTGGCTGTTAGCCATTCGATCTGTTCCTGACAAGATTCCATCGGTTTATGATAGGTTGCAGGTGGCAAAATTATGAATCTCCTCGGTTTCTAATAGTAATAACGAACAAAGTTACTCGGACTAGTGAGCGGATTTGCTAGAACCCTATCCACAAGTAGAGGGGGAGTTTGATTGGTCTATTTGAGATTTTAGCTGCATCATTTTCCTTAGCATGTTGTTTTTATGCGTTTTTCTTTGTGACTAAGTAGTCACTACCTTGAGGTTTCTTATAACCGAAAAATTTTACGCGTTATTGTTGTTTATTTGTGTATCTTGTTGAAACTTATTAAATCCTATCAGGTGTAAAAATTATCTGTAAAGTGTTTTGTGTTTCGTTGTTTTGCATATAAAAGTGTCATATTGCATAATTATTCATATGTTGGCGTTTTGTTTATTTCGATAATTCTTCATTTTTAATAAGATTTTCAAAAAAACTGAAAAGCATAAAGCACGAATTAAACGAGCATTTCTAAAATGAGATGTGCCTTTCAGCTGCAAGTAATGTTCTTTACTGATTGCCGTTTTTTGTAATCGGAGATTGTTAGATATTCGTTATGGGCGGTTTGAACTTTGTAAAATTAATTTTTTAACGCTTTCTGGGAGAGTGTTGGTTTTACCGTTTTCCGTTTTTATTCTCTGAAACAACCACAAGATAGTAGATGCCAATTACCATGACAAAAGCAGGTATTAGAAAGTACATACATTCTCCATAGGGTGGGAGCCCACCTTAAATTATTCGAAAAAGGATAAAGTAGCTGGCACGCCATAAGTTCACTTTGCTCGGGGTTTGCGTGCAAAGGGCTTTGTATGCTGAAGCACCAAGGGTCAGCTTGCAGCTACCTATGCTATAGGTGCAAAGGTATCGAATATCGTCTGTTTCAACATAAAAAGAGAATAACCAGAACAATAATATCGCGCCGACTACTAGCGGGATGCTCATTGTCTGGTTTAAATTTAATTGTTTTCTTGGCATTTAAAAGTCATCAAATCCAGAGCTAAATGAGTCGAAGCTGCTGTCGCTGCCAAAAGAGCTATCAAATGAACTGCTACAAGAGTTGTCGAAAGTGCTATTTAAAGAGTTATCAATGCCGCAACTCATAGAGCCGAAGCTGGTATCGATTGAGGTGCAACTCGTATCTATAGATGACTCGGTTACACCGTATGGATTGCCTTTAATATCGACTCCGCTATTAGTCACCATAGGTGTGCCATCGACATTAACTTGCGGTCCGTTGTTTGAATTTGTACCCATATTCATCTCCTGATTTTGCTGCTTAAATGTTCGTCACTGTCTATACACATTAATGAAAAAATGTTAGATTACAAACTTGTTTGACTGAACTGTCAGCAACAAAAAGTTTGGCGTTTTACCTCGAGTTATTCATCGTTTTTTCTTCAAAAATCCCACAAAAATTTCCCATTACGTCCTAACGAAAGTGAGCTTTTAATAGCAAAAATCGGCACGAGTTTTTGTGACAATAGAGCATGTGAAACATGCCATCAGCTCGCGTATTTGGATGGATACGAAGTATCGATTCAAAGGAGCAACGCGCATGTACAGCTGGTCTGTACTAACCGTATTTCCATTTTGCTTCAGCAAAATTTAGCCTCACATTTGGCACAAATTGATGGCTAAACCATTTGCCTTTTCGTCAGAAAAGCACAGCGTCGAAAGAGGGAACAGAGGTGGAACACATCCCCTCGTCGTAAGCGGTGAAAATGCGGTTAGTACAGAGCGTAGCGAGATACATGCGCGTTTAATGTCTTGAAAAGCTAGAGCGTAGCTCGTAAGACAGTGGCGATGACGAGTCATCAGAGCTGGCGGGCTATTCAAGGCATATGGATGTGTCACGAAGTGATTCATTCATCAGGCAAAGCCTGGCTTGGTAGCGATACCTATCGCTATTTTCATCCCGAGAGGGAGAAATAAGCATTTCGGAATAAAAATCAGCACTTTTTTGCCTGAACAGGCATTGTTTGTGTTTTAAGTTTCTACCTCTTGATAACCATGTTCAACACAACAACGGATATCAAGATGAATGAGCAAATAAATACAATCCAACGGCTAAATCAAACAGTAGAAATGGCAGCAGAAATAGCGCTGTTATACCAACCTTATATCTCTATGCCAATGCACTATCAACCAGGAACAAGCAACAATCAGATTGGTAAAGATAGGCGTGTATTAACGATGAAAATCATCACTCGTTTCGGCCTAACATCACCAACGATTATCAGCTGGCTTTATGGTATTTCACATCGGCTTGCATTAGAGCATTTGAACAAGCTTGTTAGCGAGAAATTACTAAGCCTTGTTATCACACATCGTTCTATCGATGGACGCGTTTATGTGCTCGATTATGCGGGGGCGAAGTACGCCGAAGAGTTGTTATCTGTTGCGGTCTATTTTCGCGCTGGTGAGCCAAGCTTACGAGTCAACCAAAACACCATTATGCACGACCTTATGATGCAGTACGTTCTGCTTAAAGGTGTGCACAATCAAACAAAAGACAAGATAGCTAAACCCTACTGGTATTCGTTTGTCACTGAGCCTGAATTTAAGCGGCAATTTAAATCCAATGATGTGCGCAATGTCGACGGTATAGCGTTAGAGCCTGATGGCACAATCGCAGCGATTGAAATTGAGCATTCATTTAAGACTAAGGCTGCAAGGCAAACCATCCTCTTAAAGTGGCTGTATGGTCTTAAGCATGGCTATTACAGCAAGGTCATGTTGTTCTCGCAATCACTGCAAATCTTCAATGACATAAAGAGGCTGCATAGCCAACTCTATGAAGAGATGCCAAGCCGGTTTGATAAGAAAACGCGACAGGTGTTACTAAACCATGAGGATGCTGCACTACTCAAAGCCAAGACCGTGCACCGAACGGTGCTGTGTGAGGAATTGACTGATAGGTTTTATAGATAATGGAAGGGAAGAAAGGGCGCCGAAGCGCCCGATCCCATAATTGTGCTAGCGATGCCTCGCAACGTAAATGCCTTATCCGCTTTCGTGTCAGGCATTCAACACAGACTATCCCACTAGTACTCGATCTCTCAGTGTTCGCTTTTATTGGGACACAATTACTAGGCCATGAGAGTTGTCGCTTAGAGCGTTATGATGATTCAAACCGCTCTAATAGTAGTTAAGCTCGTCATTAGAGAATTTTTCTATTTGTACTCATTTTTAAGGCACTAGAACCAGGAACATAGTAAGTAGGCTAAACACAAGTAGAAGAAACATAGGTAGAAGAAGTGTAGGTAGAAGGAAAGTAGATGGAAGGAAAGTAGATAGAAGGAAAGTAGATAGAAGGAAAGTAGATGGAAGGGGAGTAGATAGAAGGAAAGTAGATAGAAGGAAAGTAGATAGAAGGAAAGTAGATAGAAGGAAAGTAGATAGAAGGAAAG
>NZ_CANMIO010000021.1 GCF_947497935.1 uncultured Shewanella sp. | reverse complement strand
GTTTACGACTATTTCTAATCTCAAACATTAGTCTAGTTGGCCTGCTGTGCCGTGTCAGTGGATGCGCATTATAGGGAGTTATTGGGCAAGCGCAAGGGGCTTTCTTAATAAAAATGTAAAAATCGAATCAAGCGTGTACTTATCAAACGATACGTACAAAAAAGGGGCTATAAGCCCCGTTTTTATATGTTTTATCCCTTTATGTTAGTTACCGAAGAAGCGTGATTCTTGCTTTGCTTCTATCTCACCGTCATCCGTAACCACTATAAAGTTGATATGAGTCATCGCCCTTGATAGGTCAACAGGGTCAACAGCGACACTGATTGGCAGAGTTAATACCTCTCCACCTTCTATATTCACTTCTTGAGGTCCAATCCAATCATAATTAGCTAACCCCTCGACACTCATCTTATAAAGGTGGCGACTCTCAGTCTTATTGAGGATCTTCAGAGTAAAGGTATTCTCAATCAAACCGTCATCAGTTTCTCTGAACAGTTGGTTTCTATCTCGAATAACATCTATACGAATTGGCGCAATCGTTGCCGTTGCATAGATAAAAACTAGAATCATTACCGAGAGCACTACGCCGTAGCCAACTAGCTTAGGTCTAAGCACTTTCTCTTTTATACCTTCCAACTTATTCTCTGTAGTATAACTAATGAGGCCTTTTTCATAGCCCATCCGTTCCATTGTGGTATCGCAGGCATCAATACAAGCACCACAGTTAATACATTCGTACTGTAAACCGTTACGAATATCGATCCCTGTTGGGCACACCTGCACACAGAGATCACAATCGATACAGTCACCGAGCCCCATTGCTTTAGGATCAGCCTTTCTCGACCTTGGCCCACGCGCTTCACCACGCTTGGCATCATAACCAACGATATAGGTGTTCTTATCAAACATCGCAGACTGGAAACGAGCATAAGGACACATATGCAGACACATGATCTCGCGCATCCAACCAGCATTACCATAGGTTGCAAAAGTGAAGAAGATAACCCAGAAGTAAATCGATCCACTCGCATTTAAGGTGAATACCTCTATATATACTTCACTCGTTGGTACAAAGTAGGAAACAAATGTCATTGCAGTAAGCAAAGAGATTAGCAACCAGGATGCGTGTTTAGCCGTTTTTCGCCATAGTTTGTTGAAGCTCCATGGCATTTGATCAAGCTTAATCCGTTTATTGCGCGAACCTTCTAACTTTTCTTCAAACCAAATAAAGATAAAAGTCCAAACTGTTTGCGGACAGGTATAGCCGCACCATACTCTGCCTAAATATGTGGTTATGAAAAACAACCCAAACGCCGCTATCATTAATAATGCAGCTAACAAAGTAAAATCCTGTGGCCATATCGTTAAGCCAAAGACATGAAATTTTTGCTCTGCAAGATTAAACCAAACGGCTTGACGGTCACCCCAAGGGATCCAAGGTAAGATTAAAAAGAACAGCATTGCCACCCAACCTAAACGGCGACGCAGCGTGGTCCATAGCCCTTCTACAGCTCTCACATAGATACGATTACGCGGATTAAAGCGGTCAGCTTTAGTCGCATCGGGTTGGTGAATTTTGATTCTTTCTGTTTTAGAGAAGTCTTTTTTATTTTGTTCTGCGCTCATTTTGCAGCCTTACAGCTTTAATATTGCAAGAAAACTAGCTTATTATAACGCTTATACTACAAGTTATTCACCTACATAGGACTAAAATATGAAGGGCTGGATCATATTGGCAATAATTGCTGGCACTCTCTACTACCTTTATACCGAAACAGATACCTTAGATGAGCCGATAGCAGAAGTTCAAGGGATCTACCAGCAAGCTGAAGATAAGCTAGACAGCATGACAGGCACGAAAATCCAACGTATTGACGATAAGGTTGATTTATTAAAAACGGATATTGCCGACCGCCTTTCAACAACGGAGCAGCAAGCACTGAAGCTCATAACTCAGTCGCAGGCTAAACTCGACGGCTTTAAAGATGAGTTCTGTGGCAGTGGAGCAAACAGCCACTCAGCATTTAGCAAAGAGAATCAAACCTACATCTGCGATAAACTTAACTAGCCACACAGTTGCTTAAGCTTAAATAGATATAGTGACTGAAATAGATAATGAAACAGATCTCAGTTACCACATAAACTAGATTGACCTGAGATCTGATTAAGCCTAGCCTTTAGCTAATATTGTATTTCAGCGACATAAGAGGCTATAGGCTCATGACACAACAAGTATCTGACATTTTTGACCCAGAATTGTGGGATGTGGTTCCAGGATTTGATTTCGAAGATGTTACCTACCACAGAGCCAAAGATCAGGGCACTGTACGTATCGCCATTAATCGTCCTGATTGTTTAAATTCATTTCGCCCTAAGACTGTTGATGAACTCTATATCGCTTTAGACCATGCTCGTCAGTGGTCTGATGTAGGTTGCGTGCTATTAACAGGTAATGGCCCATCAGCAAAAGGGCAATGGTCTTTCAGTGCTGGCGGCGATCAGCGTATTCGCGGTAAAGATGGTTACAAGTATGAAGGTGCTGAAGAAGGCACGCCTGATGTTGCTCGTATGGGACGCTTACACATTTTAGAAGTACAGCGCTTGATCCGCTTTATGCCTAAAGTGGTTATCGCTGTAGTCCCTGGTTGGGCTGTTGGCGGTGGCCATAGCTTGCATGTGGTATGTGACTTAACCCTTGCGTCAAAAGAGCACGCGGTATTTAAGCAAACCGACCCCGATGTAGGTAGCTTTGACTCTGGCTACGGCAGCGCTTATCTGGCTAAGATGATTGGTCAGAAACGTGCCCGTGAAATCTTCTTCTTGGGCTTTAACTACACAGCCGAAGAAGCATTTGATATGGGTATGGTTAACCGCGCAATACCGCATCAAGAGTTAGAAGTTGAAGCACTGAAGTGGGCTAAAGAGATTAACTCTAAGTCGCCAACCGCAATGCGTATGTTGAAGTATGGTTTTAACTTACCAGATGATGGCCTAGTCGGTCAGCAGTTGTTCGCAGGCGAAGCAACTCGTTTAGCTTACGGCACTGAAGAAGCTCGCGAGGGGCGTGATGCGTTCTTAGAAAAACGCGATCAAGATTTCTCTTCATTCCCTTGGCACTATTAATAGTGTCGCGTTAGGCTGCTAAATAGTAGAACTTATAAACCCATCAATATATTGATGGGTTTATAACCAAAGCATCTTTTCAATCGACAAACCCTATCAAACTAATCTATGTAAACCCCTTTTAATTGCAAATGATAACCATTATCATTTAAACAAATTAAATAGAGGCACTCATTATGATTAAAACCATGACTTTTGCGATACTTCACTTTGGTGTAGCTTTTACTATCACCTACCTATTAACTGGAAGCGTAGTCATAGGTGGTGCAGTGGCGTTAATCGAACCTGCAGTCAACACAGTAGTGTTCTATTTCCACGAAAAAGTTTGGAAAGGTATCGAATCTAAAAATACCTTAACAACTGCCTCTGCCTAAAGGAGCTATCACTCTTTATCTGAACGATTCAAGCCGAGCTTGTTCGCCAAGGGCGCTATCGCTCCTCCCTGAATAAAAACAGAAAATAGTACGATAAAGAACACCATATGGACAATCTCGAGCGCCCCAGGCACCCCAGCTGCGGCAGGGATCAAGGCAAATACAATGGGCGTAGCCCCCTTTAAGCCAATTGAAGAGATAAACAATCGTTTTTTCCAACTCGCTTTAACAAATGGCAGGTAACAAAGCTGTACTGCCAATGGTCTCGCAACAAGAATTAACAGTATTGCAGGTAATAACGAACTCACAAATACCGCAGCTAATGACTGTGGGAAGATCTGTAAGCCCAATACAATAAACATCAAGGCCTGAGCCAGCCAAGATAAGCTATTGAAGAAATGTTGATTAACTAACTGTCCGCGCTTAATACCATTACCTATCACTACACCAGCAATATAAGAAGCCAGTAAGATGTTGCCCCCTAACATCTCGGCGCCATAGGTTGCCACCACAAAGCTTGCCAGCACGAACACAGGAATAAGACCAAACTCAGATAGGTGAATGCGATTAAGTAGCGATACCGCGACCTTAGCCACCAGCCAACCAACAACCATTGCCACACCAATTTGAGTGACCAGCTCGATGGCAATTGCAGATGCGATCACACTCTTGCTGCTTGAAAGCGCCATATCGGTTAAAAAGATCACCAACAACATGGCTACCGGGTCATTGGTGGCTGACTCAAACTCCAATACGGTATCGGTTTGCTCTTTTAGTTTGAGCTTTTTTGACTCCAGAATTGAAAATACTGCGGCGGCATCTGTGGAGGAAACAATTGCGGCAAAAAGAAGACAGGTAATAAAATCGAAGTCCAGCAGACCATACAAGATGACGGCAAAAATCAGTGTGGTAAACAGTACTCCAAATGAGGCCAGCACTCCCCCCTCTTTATAGGCTACTTTAATCTTGTCGGTTGAAGTATTAATGCCGCCAACAAACACAATCATGTTTAGCGCTAAACCGCCTATCCAAGCCGTTTTATCTAAATCATCATAAACAAAGTTGAATTCACCATTACCTAGCATAAGCCCTACGCCCATGAAGATCAGCAGCGACGGTATACCTAGAGTTCTAGAAGGGTGATGCAGCAAAATTCCGACTAAGATCAAAATAGACATACCAATCATGATCATTTCAGTCGTCATTAGAGAGCACCTTTTACGTGAATTGTGTAATTAAGATTAGTTAGCGAGCATCCATGGTGGATACTTTACGATGAAGAGTGGCTGATATTTGACCCACTAGCTCTACCGACTTAAGTCGGATAAGGCCTTGTCATAAAAGTTTAATAATAAATTTATCACTCACACGAACAAGCGAAACATAGCACAAAACCCAACCCCATTTGTTAAAACAAGCTTAATACTAGGTTAACAGCAAGCCGTAAACGGCAAAGTAATACTTGCCTTAGCTTGTACAACCGCTTCAAATCACTGAGCTGTGCCTCAAAATAAATATTTAAGAATACTAGCCTTAATTTTTGTTTATTTAACAATTAGCCCGTAATTTCCTCCCATCTTAATGGCCTTTTATTTCTCCCTTATGACACCTCTTAGGCTTAACCCCACAAAACTGTCACCTAACTGTCATATATCTCTGTCTTAATGCGCTTGCCTTCAGTGAGGCATTAACTTGGTTTTGTAAATAACTCGTATCTAAGCGACCAAACAATAGAGTGGAAATCGTAATGAAAAAAGTATTTGGCTTGTTAACCGCAGTAGGTCTAATGACAGCACCACTTGCTCAGGCAAGCACAGTAACAGTATCAGGTTCAACATCTGTAGCTCATGTAATGGAAGTGCTAGCAGAGAATTATCAAAACAACACCAACACCAACACCAGTGTGGAAGTACAAAGCACTGGCTCGTCAGCTGGGATCAGAGCCGCCAAAGACGGCACTAGCATGATTGGCATGTCTTCACGCAACGTGAAAGACAACGAACTTAACAGTGATACCAAAGAAGTTGTCATTGCCCGCGACGGTATTGCAGCCGCTGTAAATAATGCCAACCCAGTAAAAAATCTAACTCAAGAACAAATCTCTAAGATTTACCGTGGTGAAATTAAAAACTGGAGCCAAGTGGGTGGCGAATCTCGCCCTATCGTAGTGGTTACTCGTGAAAACGGCTCGGGTACTCGTGGCGCGTTTGAAGAAATTATGAAACTACAACGCACCATTAACGGCCACAAAGTAACAGCTATCTCACCAACGGCTCAGGTAGGTAATGGCAACGGTATGATTAAGACGATAGTTGCCAACAACCCTTACGCGATTGGCTATATCTCATTAGGCAGCGTTGATAGCAGCCTGCGTGCTATCGATGTTGACGGCGTGGCAGCGACTGATGACAACATTGTCACTGGTGACTACCAAATCGCCCGCCCTTTTATCGTATTAATTGATAAAAATGCCCCCGATAACGCCAACAACTTCATTGAATATATCCTCTCTGAAGATGGACAGAACATTGTGGCTGAAGAAGGCTACATTCGCGTTCAGTAACGTCATCCTAAATACAGAGGAACAGCTGTTCCTCTGTATCAATTGATTCAGTTTTACATAGATGTATAGGTTAAATCATGACTACAGCCAGTAAAGCACAACCCCAAGGATTGCAGCTTGCCCCCGCTAAGTCCTATGACTGGAAAGAGATGGGCTTCCATCTACTTTTCTTAAGCTGCGCCATGGTAGGCGTGCTTTCAGTTGCGACCATTGGATGGTTTGTTTTTAGTGAAGGCCTACCCGCTTTTAAAGAAGCTGGCGTGTCAGCGATGTTATTAGGTAAAGACTGGTTGCCACCGGCGTTATTCGGTTTGCTGCCTATGATAGTGGCATCATTAATATCAACCGCTGGTGCAGTCATCATTGGTGTACCTATCGCGTTACTTACGGCGGTATTTCTTGCAGAACTTGCCCCAAACTGGTTAGCCAACATTATCCGCCCCGCAGTGGAGCTACTAGCTGGCATTCCGTCTGTGGTCTACGGCTTCTTCGGCTTAGTCATTATCGTACCGGCCATCGAGAGCATTTTTAATATTCCAGCAGGTAACACCATACTCGCTGGTGTCATCGTACTCGCCATCATGATCCTGCCGACGGTGATTACGATTTCAGAAACCTCACTTAGAGCGTTGCCACCAACATACAAAGAAGGTGCACTGGCTTTAGGCGCATCGCATATCTTCAGTATCTTCAAAGTACTTATCCCTGCGGCGCGCAGCGGTATTTATACCGGTATCGCTTTGGGTGTGGCCCGTGCAATTGGCGAAACCATGGCAATCATTATGGTGATGGGAAATGCACCTGCTATGCCAGGTTCAATATTAGAGCCAGCTCGAACCCTGACTGCCAATATCGCCATGGAGATGTCGTATGCCACGGGGATCCATGCCAACGCCCTATACTCGACAGGCATAGTGCTACTGGCCTTTATCGTATTACTAAATGGTTCACTGCTTTATCTCAACCGAAAGCGAGCTCACTAATGGTACAAATTTCACGAGAGACTCAAGATAGATTGATGCTGGGTGCCATTTGGGCCGCAGCAGCAACCACGCTGCTATTTTTACTCTGGGTGGTTTGGCACATTCTAAGCAACGGACTTGACCATGTCAGCTGGGAGTTTATTACTGGCGCCTATACTCGTATCGGCGAAGCCTCTGGTATTTGGGCTATGATAGTCTCGACCGTGTATATGGTTGGCCTATCACTCGCCTTTGCCGCACCAATTGGCATAATGACGGCCATTTACTTAACCGAATATGCTGCGCCGGGTAGTAAAGTGGTACAAGTCATACGTTTCTGCACCGAATCATTAGCGGGTATTCCGTCTATTGTTTACGGCCTATTTGGTATGACGTTCTTTGTCACTACCTTAGGGCTAGGGTTTTCTATCCTTTCCGGTGCGTTAACACTCGCTATGTTGATTTTACCGGTGATCATCCGCACCACAGAGGAAGCGTTACTATCCGTACCTATGAGCTACCGCGAAGGCGGTTATGCACTGGGCAGTTCTAAAATCTACACCATCTGCCGCCTAGTATTACCAAGCGCTCTGCCAGGCATAGTGACCTCGATTATTTTAAGTACTGGCCGGGTGATCGGTGAATCTGCTCCGGTGTTTTTAACTGCCGGTATGGTGACTCAAATCCCTGAGTCGGTCTTGGAATCTGGCCGCACCTTAACGGTTCACCTTTATAAACTAACCCAAGAGCTGTTTACCCAGCACGAGTGGGATCAAGCTTATGCTACCGCTACCGTACTCATTGTATTAGTACTGTTATTAAACATGGCAACCAAAGTGATTGCCTCACGTTTAAATAAATCATCTAAGTAAGGTTATCCCCATGAATAAGCTAGAAGTGAACAACTTAAACCTATTTTACGGCGACAACCATGCGCTAAAGAATATCTCATTAGCCATACCCGCTC
The DNA here is from genome assembly GCF_947497935.1 of uncultured Shewanella sp. GTDB lineage: Bacteria > Pseudomonadota > Gammaproteobacteria > Enterobacterales > Shewanellaceae > Shewanella. The sequence goes on along the minus strand of NZ_CANMIO010000021.1, from coordinate 73,469 downwards.
GCCAAGTAACCGCATTGATTGGTCCATCAGGCTGCGGTAAATCAACTCTACTGCGCACACTAAACCGTATGAATGATTTAGTCGCCGGAGTGAAGATCAATGGCGATGTGATGTTTGATGGCAGCAATATCTATCAGGATGTCGATGTAAAACACCTGAGAATGCGAGTGGGTATGGTGTTCCAAAAGCCTAACCCTTTTCCTATGAGCATCTATGAGAATGTGGCTTTTGGACTTAGAGCTCAAGGCATTAAAGACAAACAAGTACTCGATGACACTGTCGAAGAGTCATTGCGTAGCGCAGCACTGTGGGATGAAGTAAAAGATAGGTTAAACACCCCAGCATTTGGCTTATCAGGCGGGCAGCAGCAACGCCTTTGTATTGCTCGCACTATCGCGATGAAGCCAGAGGTTATTTTAATGGATGAACCTACCAGCGCACTCGATCCGATAGCCACTCACAAAATTGAAGAGTTAATGGATGAACTGCGCAAACAATTCACTATTGTTATCGTGACTCACTCGATGAACCAAGCCAAACGGATCTCTGATAAGACCGCCTTCTTCTGGATGGGAGAACTGGTTGAGCATGGCGAAACCACACAGATATTTAGTCGCCCGCTAGATCAGCGAACTCAAGGCTATGTTAGTGGAGAGTTTGGTTAATCAAGATGACGCCCGCTGTAAAAAGTGGGCGTTTCTCAATCTACGTATAGTACATAAGAACAAGATTATCGATCGCACTCCCCATCTAAAATACTGACTTTGCGCCACTAACTTGTTTAAGACGCATTATTAAGATAGCTTCGGGTATATAGGTTTATTGATTAAAGAGGCGCTCGAACATGGAAAGAATAAGAGAAGCTCAAGAATACCTGCTGCAAGAGTTTGAGATCTATAACAACGCATCCAGCAAAAAACTCCCCGCACTCGATATTAACTGTCCAGACAACCTTGAGACAATGTTAGAGTTTGTCACTCGCAGAGAATCTTTAAAACAAACAAAAAAACCAAACTACCCACCGGCTGCCAAACTCAAATCAGCCATAGCTGATACCTTGTTATTACTAGATAATTTCGATATGAAAGTATTTAAGGAGCAAGGCGCGAAAGAAAAGTAACTTTCAGCAGCATAACTAATAGTAAGAATATAAGCATAAAAAGCTCATATTCGTAAAACCACCCGAATTAACAATGCAGATTTAAAATAAAACAAAACCAAAACGTAGTGCAACAATATATTAACCATCTTTTTTTAAGAAATGATTGTTTTAATTTGAGAACTTGCTAATAAAAAATCTGTTCCTATAATGCCTAAAACCGGAGCGTCCACAAACGTTCCGGTTTTTTTGTGCCTGAAATAAACTCAGGAATTAACTTAATATCCGATGGAATTTAATTTTTATCGGCGGTTTTGCTGCGCGCAAAATCCATGTGAGGAATAAACTATGCGTATTGAACAAGATTTAAAGTTAGGTTTCAAAGATGTTCTTATCCGACCTAAGCGTTCAACGTTAAAGAGCCGTTCTCAAGTAGACTTAAATCGTCAATTTACTTTTAAGCATAGTGGCAAGACCTGGTCGGGTGTGCCAATTATTGCCGCCAACATGGATTCTGTTGCTAGCTTCGAAATGGCTGCTAGCCTAGCCCAGCACAATGTCATGACCGCAGTGCATAAGCACTACAGTGTCGAGCAATGGGGTGAATTTGTTGCTAACCAGAGTGCTGATGTACTGCAGCATGTTATGGTTTCAAGCGGCACTTCTGACGCAGATTTCGTTAAGCTAAGTGAAATTCTGGCGATGTCTGAAGATCTAAACTTCATCTGTATCGACATTGCTAACGGTTACTCAGAGCACCTAGTTGATTACGTACGAAAAGTACGAGAAGCCCACCCAATGAAGGTGATTAGCGCTGGCAACGTGGTTACCGGTGATATGGTTGAAGAGCTTATTATTGCTGGTGCCGATATCGTTAAAGTCGGTATTGGTCCTGGTTCCGTGTGTACCACTCGCGTTAAGACGGGTGTCGGCTACCCACAGCTTTCAGCCATTATCGAATGTGCCGATGCAGCACACGGCTTAGGTGGCCAAATCATTGGTGACGGCGGTTGTAGCTGTGCCGGTGACGTAGCAAAAGCCTTCGGTGGCGGCGCTGACTTCGTTATGCTTGGCGGTATGTTAGCAGGGCATGAACAGAGCGGCGGAGAAGTGATTGAACAAGATGGCAAAACCATGGTTAAGTTCTACGGTATGTCGTCACAATCTGCAATGGACAAACATTCTGGTGGTGTAGCTAAGTACCGTGCAGCTGAAGGCAAGACAGTATTATTACCATTTAAAGGCAGTGTCGATAATACCATTAACGACATTATGGGTGGCGTACGTTCAACTTGTACTTACGTTGGCGCTGCATCATTAAAAGAGCTAACTAAACGCACCACCTTTATCCGTGTTCAAGAGCAAGAAAATAACGTTTACGGTAAAGAGTAAGTCATTACAAAGCGCGAATAACTGTATTAAGTGATTAGCGCTTATATTTATTACATTTTATAGTTAGCCGTTCTGTTTAATAAACTTTAAACAAATATCAGCTTAAGTGATTAAATATAAAAACGGCTACCTAGGTAGCCGTTTATTATTTAACGCATTGCTAAACTATTGCTTATTCAACCGTAACTGACTTAGCCAAGTTACGTGGTTGGTCAACATCAGTACCTTTAATCAAGGCTACATGATAAGAAAGCAATTGTAGTGGGATGGTATAAATTAGCGGTGCCATAAACTCATCACAATGAGGAACTGGGATCACCTTCATAGTGTCATCCGATTCAAACTCTGCGTCCTTATCAGCAAACACATACATCAAGCCACCACGTGCACGCACTTCTTCTACGTTAGACTTTAGCTTCTCTAGCAATTCGTTATTAGGTGCAACCACAATAACTGGCATATCGGCATCGATAAGCGCTAGTGGACCATGCTTAAGTTCACCTGAAGCGTAGGCTTCTGCGTGGATATATGAGATCTCTTTAAGCTTAAGCGCACCTTCCATCGCGATAGGGTACTGATCACCACGACCTAAGAATAATGCATGGTGCTTATCGGCAAAGTCTTCTGCAAGCTCAGCGATAGCATCATCTAGGCCTAATGCTTGCTCAACTTTAGCAGGCATTGAAAGTAAGCTTTGGCTGATCTCAGCCTGCATTTCATCAGACATACCGTTATAACGACCGATAGCCGATGTTAGCATTAATAGACCCGCTAACTGCACCGTAAAGGCTTTAGTCGAAGCAACACCAATTTCAGCGCCGGCTTTCATCATGTAAGCCATATCTGATTCACGTACTAGTGATGAGCCAGGAGCATTACAAATCGTCAGCGTTGCTTTGTAGCCCATCTCTTTGGCTAAACGCATCGCTGCTAAGGTGTCAGCCGTTTCACCAGACTGTGAAATAGTCACTAACAAGCTATTAGGGAATAGGTGCGACTTGCGGTAACGGAACTCTGACGCGATTTCAACGTTACAAGACACACCCGCCCAATCTTCTAGCCAGTAACGCGCAGCCATACCGGCATGGTAGCTGGTACCACAAGCAATAATCTGTACGTGCTTAATGTCTTTTAAGAACTCAGCAGCATTATCACCAAATGCAGTATCAAGCACCTTACCACCCGCAATACGGCCTTCAAGAGTACGTGCGATAGCGGTTGGCTGCTCGTAGATCTCTTTTAGCATATAGTGACGGTATTCACCTTTATCACCCGCGTCATGAGTCACTTCAGACTCTTTTACTTCACGCTCAACCGCATTACCATCAACATCATAAATATTGACTTCACGACGGGTCACTTCGGCAACATCACCTTCCTCTAGGAAAGCAAAAGAGCGTGTAACAGGTAAAAGTGCTAGCTGATCAGAGGCAACAAAGTTTTCGCCTAGGCCATAACCAATAACCAGCGGGCTACCAGAGCGAGCCACGATCATGCGTTCACTGTCAGTACGGTCGATAACCACTGTGCCGTAAGCACCTTCAAGTTGTTTTACCGTTGCTTGAACTGCAGCAAGTAGGCTGTCGTGAGTTTTTAATTCATGGTGTACTAAGTGACAAATCACTTCTGTGTCAGTGTCTGACGCAAAGCTATAGCCTAAGCCTTTGAGCATCTCACGTAGTTTATTGTGGTTTTCGATAATACCGTTATGCACTACCGCAATATTGCCTTCAGACTGGTGCGGGTGAGCATTACGTTCACTTGGCTCACCGTGAGTAGCCCAACGCGTATGAGCGATACCCGTGCCACCAGCTAAAGGAGCCGCATCCAGTGCAGCAGATAACTCTTGTACCTTACCCACGCGGCGAGTTCTGTTTAACTCACCATTATTTAATACCGCGACCCCCGCTGAATCATAGCCACGGTATTCGAGGCGTCTTAAGCCTTCAACAAGAATTTCAGCTACATCTCTTTGCGCTACGGCGCCAACGATTCCACACATATTAATTACCTAGACTCTCTATGAGAGTAAAATTTAAAGTTAAAAATTGAATTTGAAAGTGGATAACTTAATCAAGCAGCCTGCTTGTAATAGTTACCCTGCATAAGGCGCAAGAATGACTCGCACCCCATGGTTAGAAATTGCCTCTAGCGCTTCGCTTGGCAACTTATCGTCTGTTACCAATACGCTAATATTGCTCCATGGCAATTCAAGGTTAGGAATTCGGCGACCCAACTTCTCAGACTCGAGCATCACCACCACTTCACGTGACACTTCAGCCATCACTTTACTTAAGCCAGTAAGCTCATTGAAAGTAGTGGTTCCACGTTCAAGATCGATACCATCAGCACCAATAAACAGCTGATCGAAGTTGTAAGAGCGTAGCACTTGCTCGGCAATTTGCCCTTGGAAAGACTCAGAGTGAGGATCCCAGGTGCCACCGGTCATCAATAAGGTTGGCTCATTCTCAAGATCATGAATCGCGTTAGCTAAGGCTAATGAGTTGGTCATCACTAATAGACCACGCTTATTATTAAGTTCGCCGATTAAGCCTGAGGTGGTGCTACCACTGTCGATGATGATGCGATTATGATCTTTAATCAGTTCGGCGGCGGCTTTGGCGATAGACAACTTGTTGGGTGCTATCTTGGCAGAGAACTGCTGCGTGACCTCATCTGGCACGGCAACAGCACCGCCGTAGCGGCGCAGTAATAAGCCAGTTTTTTCTAAAGTGGCTAAGTCTTTACGAATAGTGACTTCAGAGGTTTCGAAACGTAAGGATAACTCCTCAACACTCACCTCGCCTTGCTGATTAAGCAGGCTAATAATGCTGTGGCGTCGCTGTTGAGTGTTTCGTTTGTTCATAGAACCTTTCGTTAAGTTTCGTTTCGAAAGAAGCATTATAGTAAAACGAAACTTAATTGCCAGTTTTGATTCTATTTTGAGGAAAAAAGCCCGCGGTGAGACACAAAAAAGCCCCAACCCTAAAGTTGAGGCTTTAATACTTTTCTTAAACTTGGCCGTTAGAATTTAGCTTCTAATGCTAGGCTGAAGTGACGTCCTTCGCCAACGGTAACGTCAGTATTAGTGCCACCCGCTAGATAATCAGTATCGAATAGGTTCTTCACGTTTAGACGTACGCTCACATCGCTACCCATGACATCCATCGTATAGGCGGCCCCCATATCGAATCTAACATAACCATCTTTGCTAATGCTGTTACTGGTATTAGCGAAACGCTCACCCACGTAGATGGCACCAAGGTTAAGTGCCAAATCATCAGTCATCTCGTAACGAGTCCATATGTTTGCCGACCACTCAGGCGCATCAACAGGTGTCTTACCGTTTAGGCTATCAGTTTCAGGGCGAAGATACTCAGCATCTAAGTACATCATAGAGCCTGTCATAAACCAGCTATCGCTAACTTGACCTTGGGCCCCCATCTCGAAACCTTTATGACGTTGCTCACCAGACTGAGTCGTAATAGTTTGGCTGCTACCTTCAATCTCTTCTGTTACGGTGACATTTGATACTGTGATATCGAATACCGCACCAGTTAATAGCAAACTACCGTCAAATAGCTCCCACTTAGTACCGATTTCATATTGCTCGCCGTATTCAGGATCTAGGTTCTTACCATCATTAACATCATCGATGTTGTTCACTATTCCTTGAGGGGTGAAGCTCTTAGAGTAGTTAACGTAGATACTACCGTTATCCGCAGGAGAGTAGATCACACCAAACTTAGGCGATACCGCGTAACTGTTATTACCCGCACCTTCTTTCTTCTGCTCGTCGTAACGTACACCAGCTAACACTTGCCATTCATCAGTGATAGAAACTAGGTCTTGAACATAGAAGCCGTAATGCTTGTATTCACTTTCATACAAAGTTTCGTCACGGTTATAGTCTAAATCAGGCTTAGGCATTGGTTGACCAGGCATCACAATTTGATTCTTTTCGCCAGAGTCTTTTAGCTGACCATAGTAGTAGTCCAGCATGTTCGCGCCGATAAGCAGTTGATGCTCGATATCACCCGTGTAGAAATTACCAGTGAAGTCGACATAACCCGTCTTATGCTGCCAATCGTCATAACGGTCAAATGGACTCACGTAATAACCATCGGTGAATGGATCTTCTGAACCACTAATTAACGATGGCGAAGAATCTAGACGCTGGCGATCAAACTGCTGATCGTTATAACCGGCCTTTACTTTCCAGTCATCTGCTAAGTGATAAGTTAGCTCGGCGCCGAGATTAGAGATAGTGTTATCGGTAAATGCCCATGGCTGATCCCAGATTATCTCACGACCACCAATTAAGTCACCGCTGCTATCTAACCAACCACCACGGTCGATACCCGTCTTGTCTTGAGTATGGTCATATTTAAGTGACAACATTAAGTCATCAGTTATATCAAATTCTAAGTTTAGATAGCCCAACCAGCGATCACGCTCTTGATTAGTACCATCTTGGTATTCACGCCAATATGTCGTGTCTTGCTTAACTAGCACAGTGCGGTAACGAATCGTCTCTGCTTCGTTTAAGCTGCCTCCCGCATCGAGCTGGAAACGTGTCGAGCCGTGTTCATCTGTATCGAAGCCGATATCAAGCATAGTCTCGTAGGTAGGCTTCTTGGTCACCATGTTGATCAGTCCACCAGGACCTGACTGGCCGTAGAGCATGCTAGACGGGCCTTTTAACACTTCAACTTGCTGTAGTGTTTCAATCGGCTGTACATAGTGAGACCACTGCTGCTGGCCATTAATTAAGAAGCCAGAACCTGAAGATAGCTCGAAACCACGGATGTTGAATACTTGACGGTTCCACTTCTCTGAACCACCAGTCACACTCGAGTCGTTAACCAAGACCTCTGAAAGATTAGTCGCTAACTGCTCGTCTGTAACAAAGTCAGGAATGACTGTGACAGATTGAGGCGTGTCTAAGATGTCGATATCACCACGCATCGCACCTGAAGATGAACCAGGGTTGTAGTCGTTAAAGCTGCGACCCATAACGCTGATACGCTCGATATTCGGCTCAGCCACAATAGTCGATTCAACACTTGCATCCTCAGCCAAAACTGAAGATGAAGCCAATGCAGCAACGATTGCCAGCCCTAAACTTGAAAACTTAAATGACGTCCCAACAGACATATCCAACCCCAAAATGACACATGAATGTATTAATTGAGTCGCAATATAAATGAGAACTATTTTTATTTAAGCTTCTTTACACTCCTTTACAAAAGCGGGTGACGCACTTCAAAATTACCATTGGGAATAAACATTTGTAGCCACAAATGTATCAACAAGTATCCCAGTAATTAGCTTTATTCAGTTTAAAGACAATATGCTGAACATAGACATAACGGGCTAAATAAAAAACAAAAAAACGGCTCAAGAGCCGCTTTTTTTTGAAGTCATTAAAATTACTTTTTCAGCTTAACGGGTCTCGGCCACCCCGTTAAATGACGCTGTTTAACACGAGTAATAACTAACTCGTCTGCCGCTACATCTTTAGTGATCGTCGAGCCTGCTCCTAGAGTCGCGCCTTTACCAATAGTTACAGGCGCAACCAGTTGAGTATCGCTGCCAACAAACACATTATCTTCGATAATCGTCTGGAACTTATTAGCACCATCGTAGTTACAGGTAATCGTCCCCGCACCAATGTTTACCCCACTACCGATAGTAGCATCGCCAATATAGGCCAAATGTCCTGCTTTAGAGCCTTTACCCAATACCGCTTTCTTCATCTCGACGAAGTTACCGATATGCGCATCTTCTTTAAGCTCTGCACCTGGGCGCAAACGTGCGAAAGGACCGGCACTTGCGTCGATACCGACTTTAGCACTTTCAATAATAGAATAAGGTTTGATCACCGCATTGTCGGCAATCTCACAATCGATAAGGATCACACCAGCGCCAATCGTCACGTTGTTACCGATAGTCACTCTACCTTCGATAACTACGTTAACGTCGATCATCACATCCATACCCACGGTGACTTCACCACGAATATCGATACGGGCAGGATCACGTAGGTTAGCCCCTTCAAGCATTAGCTTTTCAGCCGCGCGAGCTTGGTAAGCACGTTCTAGCTGAGCCAACTGCACACGATTATTGGCACCTTCTACTTCTACTGCAGATTCAGGCTGTGCAGTCGTGATAGCCACACCATCATTATGTGCCATAGCCACGATATCGGTAAGGTAGTATTCGCCTTGAGCATTGTCTGATGACAACTGACTAAGCCAGGCCTTTAATTGCTTACCCGGCGCAGCCATAATGCCTGTATTGATCTCATTAATGGCAAGTTGCTCGGTATTGGCATCTTTCTGCTCGATGATACCAACTACATTTCCGTCTTCTCTAACGATGCGGCCATAACCCGTCGGATTAGGTAAGTTAACGGTTAAGATTGCTAGGCCATTCTCTTCACGGGCAGCTAATAAAGATTCAAGGGTAGAGGCTTGGATTAGTGGCACATCGCCATAAAGGATTAATACCGTGTCATCATCGCCAATATGGCTATTTGCTTGTGCAACAGCATGACCTGTACCCAACTGCTCGGCTTGTAGTACCCAATTAAGTTGTTGCTCACCCAGTTTGGCTTGTAGCTTATCGGCACCATAGCCATAAACTAACTGAATGGCATCGCTACCGACTTGATGTGCGGTATCGATAACATGCTGAACCATACTCTTGTGTGCGATAGGGTGAAGAACTTTTGGAAGATCTGAGCGCATGCGGGTTCCCTTGCCTGCGGCCAAAATCACTACATTCAGTGCCATTCGTTTATATCCTTGAGCTAATGCTTAAGCTTGTATTGAAGCCAAAGTTAGAAAATGAGGTCATTATTTGCAGTCGATTTTAAGCCATCGCAGGATGAAAAGCGACTCAACAGTATTAGTGATTAAAAGGTAATAGTTTTATCTGCCACCAGCACCCATTGCGCTAAATCATCCATAGTGGCAACTTCACAGCCTTCAATAACCTTAAGCTCTGAGAGTCCGCGAGCATACATACACGATCCACAAAACTTAACCTGTGTTTTTTGCGCAAGAACAATCTCTAACATCTGCTGAATGTTATAACCCTCAGTTGGATTTTGATTAGGTAATACAGCTGTTACCGCATCAGATAATAAAAATAGACTAACTCTTACAGGTGAGTAATCTTGCTCATTAAGCTGTATAGCTAAGCGAAGTGCATTGAACAACTTTTCAGAACCATAAGGTGCGTCATTAACGATAATTAGTACGTGTTGCATAGAGATGTTCTCAGGCATTAGATTAATGGCAGAGGGTAGCACTCAAATTAGCTGAACAGTCTTACTCAGATCACGTTCAAAGATAAATATAGGTTCAAGCATAGACGGAATGGACAGAGACGGATGAAGCCGAATTAGAACTAAGACGGAAAAGCAGAAGCCTCATAAATTGTAGGTCGGCATTTATGCCGTCATTTTTGATGGACCAGAGTCGAATTTTATCTATCTAATTCTAGACTCTTGCTCTTATACTGATTGATATTATTACTCATATTTATATTTCGCTACTTTTCCAACAAACGTTAAATCACTTTAATTGACGGGCTAAAGCCCGACCTACAAAATCAAATTCTTGCGTGTTTTCCGTCAATGAACTTGCGAACGTTCCGTTATCCGTTATCCGTAATCCCTAGGCCGCAGGCCGTTCGTCTTTGTTTTTCCTAGCACCTAGGACCTTCTTTTAGACACAAATACCAAAACTAACCATCCATGGTTTTTGGCATAAGTGTTCCAGACACAAAAAAAGCGCCCTAGGGCGCTTTTTTTCATCAAACAATAACCTTATCTGGCAATGTTCTTCTTGATGGTCTCGACTACGCGCAATTGAGCGATAGCCTGAGCTAGCTCAACCGCTGCAGCTGCATAGTTGAAGTCTGCGCCAGCTCCCGCCATAGCGGATTCTGCACGGAGCTTAGCTTCAGCAGCTGCTTGCTCGTCAATCTCATCGGCACGCAATACGACGTCAGCCAATACTGAAATAGAAGAAGGTTGCACTTCCAGGATACCACCCGAAAGATAAAACACTTCTTCGCTTCCATCTTGCTTGACGATGCGCGCCATGCCAGGCTTGATACTTGTAAGCAGAGCTGCGTGACCAGGCATAACACCTAACTCACCTTCTGTTCCTGATACTTGTAGCTGAGCTACGCGACCAGAAAAGATATGACTCTCTGCACTTACCATATCAAGCTGTACTGTCATGGCTGCCATCCGTTCTCCTTAAACTAGTATTCTGAATATTAGCAGAATTCTTAGTTATTTTTTGTTAGCTTTCTCAACAGCTTCGTCGATTGAACCAACCATGTAGAACGCTTGCTCTGGAAGGTGATCGAACTCACCTTCTAGGATGCCCTTGAAGCCACGGATAGTGTCTTTAAGAGAAACGTACTTACCTGGAGAACCGGTGAATACTTCTGCTACGAAGAATGGCTGTGAAAGATATTTTTCAATCTTACGAGCACGGAATACAGTTGTCTTATCTTCATCAGATAATTCATCCATACCTAGGATCGCAATAATATCTTTTAGCTCTTTGTAGCGCTGAAGTACGGTTTGAACACCGTTAGCAACATCGTAATGCTCTTGGCCAACAACCTGTGGATCTAGCTGACGTGAAGTCGAATCCAATGGGTCAACCGCTGGGTAAATACCTAGCGAAGCAATGTTACGAGACAATACAACAGTCGCATCTAAGTGAGCGAAGGTTGTTGCTGGTGATGGATCCGTTAAGTCATCCGCAGGTACGTATACGGCTTGAACAGAGGTAATAGACCCTGTCTTAGTCGATGTAATACGCTCCTGAAGTACACCCATCTCTTCAGCCAAAGTTGGCTGGTAACCTACTGCTGATGGCATACGGCCTAGCAGTGCAGATACTTCAGTACCCGCCAAGGTGTAACGATAGATGTTATCTACGAAGAAAAGAACGTCTTTACCTTCGTCACGGAACTTCTCAGCCATAGTTAGACCAGTCAGTGCCACACGTAGACGGTTTCCTGGAGGCTCGTTCATCTGACCATATACCATGGCCACTTTATCTAGAACGCCAGAATCTTCCATCTCGTAGTAGAAGTCGTTACCCTCACGAGTACGCTCACCTACACCAGCGAAAACTGATAAACCAGAGTGTGCTTTAGCGATGTTGTTAATAAGTTCCATCATGTTAACGGTCTTACCAACACCAGCACCACCAAACAGACCAACTTTACCACCCTTAGCGAATGGACATACAAGGTCGATAACCTTGATACCAGTCTCTAAAAGTTCAGTTGTGTTTGACTGATCTTCGTATGAAGGAGCTTCACGGTGGATCACATAGCGATCTTCTTCACCGATAGGGCCCGCTTCATCAACAGGCTCACCCAATACGTTCATAATACGGCCTAGGGTCGCAGACCCAACCGGAACAGTAATTGGTGAACCAGAGTTTACAACCTCTAGGCCACGACGCAGACCATCTGAAGAACCCATAGCGATGGTACGAACTACACCACCACCAAGTTGCTGCTGAACTTCCAGCACCAAGCCTTCACTTTTGATCTCTAGAGCGTCATATACCTGAGGTACGGCATCATGTGGAAACTCTACGTCCACAACCGCGCCAATTACTTGGACAACAGTACCTGTGCTCATGATTAATCCTCTAAAACTTGTATTCGTTACCTAGCCTAAACGGCGGCAGCACCTGAAACAATTTCCGACAATTCTTGCGTAATCGCAGCCTGACGGGCTTTGTTATAGACCAACTGCAAGTCACCGATAAGTTCACCAGCATTGTCTGTCGCAGCTTTCATAGCAACCATACGGGCCGCTTGCTCAGATGCGATATTCTCGACAACACCTTGGTAAACTTGAGATTCCACAAAGCGAACCAACAAAGTATCTAACAATAACTTTGGATCTGGCTCGTAAATGTAATCCCACTGATGAGTAAACTCATCTTCTTCTGACTTAGGCAAAGGTAGCAGCTGCTCGATCACCGGCGTTTGAGTCATAGTATTCACAAACTTGTTGAATACTACGTACAAACGGTCCAGCTTGCCTTCGTTGTATGCTTCTAGCATCACACGTACTGTTCCGATCAAGTCGGCTAGCTTTGGAGCATCGCCTAAACCTGAAGCAGAAGCAGAAACCTGTCCGCCAAAGCTATTGAAGAATTGTGCACTGCGTGCGCCGATTGTACAGAATTCAACTTCTGCACCAGCTTCACGTTGCTTCTTCACGTCTGCGACAACCTTCTTAAAAAGGTTGACGTTCAGACCACCACAAAGACCACGGTCGGTTGACACTACAATGTAACCAACACGCTTAGCTTCTCGCACTTCCAAATATGGATGCTTATATTCGAGAGAACCTTGCGCCACGTGACCGATCACCTTACGCATATTTTCTGCATATGGACGACTAGCTGCCATGCGATCTTGTGCTTTACGCATTTTACTCGCGGCAACCATTTCCATTGCAGACGTGATCTTCTGAGTGTTTTGAACACTCGCGATCTTGGTTTTAATCTCTTTAGCGTTGGCCATCTTTACTCTCCAATTCTGGACCTGAGGCGCCAAAGGCACCTCTAAAATTTACCAGGTTTGGGTTTCTACGAACTTGTCCAGGCTAGCCTTCAACTCACCTTCGATATCAGCGTTATAATCGCCAGTATCGTTGATAGTCTTCATTAGGTCAGCATGTTCACTGTTCATGAAAGAGAGCAGAGACGCTTCGAAATCACCGACTTTGTTCAGCTCAACACTCTTCAAGTAACCTTTTTCAGCTGCGAAAATAGACACAGACTGATCAGCGATACTCATTGGAGCATATTGCTTTTGCTTCATTAGTTCGGTAACACGCTCACCATGCTCAAGCTGAGCACGAGTTGCATCATCTAAGTCAGATGCAAACTGTGAGAACGCTGCAAGCTCTCGATACTGTGCTAGCGCGGTACGGATACCACCAGACAGTTTCTTGATGATCTTAGTCTGCGCTGCACCACCAACACGAGAAACAGAGATACCTGGGTTAACAGCTGGACGTAAGCCAGAGTTAAATAGGTCTGTTTCAAGGAAGATCTGACCATCGGTAATCGAAATTACGTTAGTCGGTACGAATGCAGAAACGTCACCAGCTTGAGTTTCAATAATTGGTAGAGCAGTCAAAGAACCAGTTTGGCCTTTAACTTCACCTTTAGTGAACTTCTCAACATACTCGGCGTTAACACGTGAAGCACGTTCCAACAGACGAGAGTGAAGATAGAATACATCACCTGGGTATGCTTCACGTCCTGGTGGACGCTTAAGAAGCAATGAGATTTGACGGTAAGCAACTGCTTGCTTAGACAAATCATCATATACGATTAGTGAGTCTTCACCGCGGTCGCGGAAGTATTCACCCATTGTACAACCAGAGTATGGAGCCAAGTATTGCAGTGCAGCAGCTTCAGAAGCTGTAGCAACAACAACAATGGTGTTCGCCAAAGCGCCGTGCTCTTCTAGCTTGCGTACTACGTTAGCGATTGTAGAAGCCTTTTGGCCTACAGCTACGTACACACACTTAATGCCAGAATCTTTTTGGTTGATAATCGCGTCGATCGCTAGAGCGGTTTTACCGATCTGACGGTCACCAATGATCAATTCACGTTGTCCACGACCGATTGGGATCATAGAGTCAACAGCTTTATAACCAGTTTGCACTGGCTGATCTACTGATTTACGCTCAATTACACCAGGTGCAATTACTTCAACAGGAGAGAAACCATCGCTATCGATAGGTCCTTTACCGTCAATTGGTTCACCTAGAGTGTTGACTACACGGCCTAATAGACCACGGCCAACAGGTACTTCCAAAATACGGCCTGTTGTTTTAACTTTGTCGCCTTCTGCCAAAGAGGCATAAGGGCCCATTACTACGGCACCGACAGAATCACGTTCTAAGTTCAACGCGATTGCAAAACGGTTGCCAGGCAGCTCGATCATTTCACCCTGCATCACGTCGGCTAGGCCGTGGATGCGGATGATGCCGTCACTTACTGCAACGATAGTACCTTCGTTGCGAGCTTCACTAACGACTTCGAACTGCTCGATCCGCTGTTTAATCAGATCGCTGATTTCAGTGGAATTCAGTTGCATGCTCAAACTCCCAATTACGACTGCAGCGTATCAGACAGACGCGAAATTTTTCCGCGGACCGAGCCATCAATGACTAAGTCTCCTGCCGTGATAATTACACCAGCAATAAGGCTGGTATCTATGCTGCAATTCAGCTTAACTTTGCGTGCTAGACGTTTCTCTAAAGAAGCGCTCAGCTCTTGTAGTTGCTCTGAGGTTAGCTCAGTCGCTGAAACGATTTGCGCTTCAACTTCTTTCGCATACTCACGTTGCATCTCAACAAATTGTTGAGCAACAGCAGGTAGCGCAACTAAACGACCGTTTTCAGCCATTACCTTTAACAGGTTCTGAGCTTGCTCGTTGATTTGCTCACCACAAACTCCAATAAAGAGTTCTGCAAGCTTATTGCTGGCCATAGCGCCAGACAGTAAAGGCTGCATAGCTTCGTTTTCACTAACTAATGCCGCGAAGTTAAGCATCTCTGCCCAACTCTCTACTGCTTTCTGTTCAAGAGCGAAGTCAAAAGCTGCCTTTGCGTAAGGACGAGCGATGGTGGTTATTTCAGCCATAACTCAAGCTCCTTATTTAAAGTTCAGCAACAAGTTTATTAACTATGTCACTGTGTGCGGCTTCATCAATCGAACGTTCAAGAATCTTCTCTGCGCCAGCAATAGCTAAAGCAGCTACTTGCTTACGTAGATCTTCTTTCACGCGATTACGTTCGTTTTCAATTTCAGCGTGTCCCTGAGCGATAATTTTCGCACGCTCAGTATCGGCTTCAACTTTTGCTTCATCAACGATTTGAGCTTTGCGTTTATTCGCTTGCTCAATGATTTCGTTTGCTGTTGCTTTAGCGTCTTTTAGCTGCTCTGTGGCTTTCACCTGAGCTAGCTCTAAATCTTTTGCAGCACGTCCTGCATCAGCTAGCCCATCAGCAATTTTCTTCTGGCGTTCTTCGATAGCGTTCATCAATGGCGGCCATACAAACTTCATGCAAAACCACACAAAGAGAAGAAAAGAAATCGCTTGGCCTAGCAGGGTAGCGTTAATACTCATAACGACAACTCCTTCTAAGGGGGACGATTAGCCTGCTAATTGACCTAAGAACGGGTTAGCGAATACGAAGAATAATGCAACACCAACTGCAATCATTGAGATCGCATCAAGTAGACCAGCTACAATGAACATTTTAGTTTGAAGTGCAGGAGCAAGTTCTGGTTGACGAGCAGAAGCTTCTAGGAATTTACCACCTAGAATAGCAAAGCCAATACCAGTACCTAGCGCTGCTAAGCCGATCATAATTGCAACAGCTATTGCTGTAAAGCTAATTACAGTTTCCATTTTATCTCCGATAAGTATCTAATTTTTAATAAATTAATGGTCTTCATGTGCCATACTTAGATATACAATCGTAAGCATCATGAAGATAAACGCCTGCAGCACAATTACCAAAATATGGAAAATGGCCCAAGGCACTGATAATGCAAACTGCGCCCACCAAGGCATCAGTGCTATCAGAATAAAGATCAACTCACCTGCATACAGGTTACCAAACAGACGAAGCGATAATGAAATCGGCTTCGCAACCAAAGTCACTGTTTCCAAAACAAAGTTAATTGGAATTAGTGCCCAATGATTGAAAGGCTGCATAGTCAGTTCTTTAGTGAACCCACCTACACCTTTAACCTTGATACTGTAGAAAACAATTAACGCAAACACACTTAAAGCTAAGCCCAAAGTAACGTTCAAGTCAGTTGTAGGTACAATCTTTAGGTAAGGTACGCCTAATAATCTGTTTGCGGCCTCAGGTACAAAGTCAACAGGGATCAAGTCCATTAAGTTCATCAGGAAAACCCAGACGAAAATAGTTAGACCTAATGGTGCGATAACTGCATTTTTCCCATGGAATGAGTCTTTTACAATTTTATCTACACCTTCCACGCACATTTCAACGAAACATTGAAGCTTGCCTGGAACGCCAATTGTTGCCTTCTGTCCTACTTTGTAGAATAACCACAAAAATAGAACCCCTAGACCAACTGAAAACAAAAGTGAGTCAATGTGCCAAGTCCAAAATCCCGCATCTTGACATGCATAGTTAAAAGCAATCCCGCCATCAGCGGAACACATTTTCGCATTAGTCAGGTGATGCTGGATATAGTCGGAAGCCGTTATGGTTAACGTGTCATCCCCAGTTGTCGCCATGATTAATCTCACTTAATTTTGTTTGAAGTATAAAGGGGCTGTCCAAGGTACGATTAACACAAGTAAGTAGCTGATGAATAACGGCATGAATGACGATTTCATCAAACCAAATGCAAGCGAAAACAACACTATGGTTAACAGCAACTTTACCGCTTCCCCCAGGAAAAAAGACCGTACGACTTTTCCTGATGCTTGTGCTCCCGCATGGGAAAAAGCTAGGGTTGCGAACACAAAATTAGGGAGTACAGCAATAGCACCACCTGCCAAGGCAGATAAGCCATACGGTCCCCCCCACATAGCGAAAAAGAAAAGTGAAACACATCCAGTCATCGCTGCCTGCAGTAAAACTAATTTATAGGCTGACCACCGGCCACGACGTGCTAAAACCTTGCTCAATTTATCTTCTCCGCATAATAACTTCTTGATTCGATGACCGGATTACAAATATCCGAGTAAACTCGAGGTTCAAAAAGCTTGCGAAAGTATACCGTTTCAGGCTTTCAAAGCAAGTTCAACAACTAGAAAAAGGGGACTTTTAGCGTGATCTACGCCAAAAGTCTAAAAGAGGAAGATTAACGAATGTCACAAAGTTACATAATATAGTGTTAACTTTAATTTTTTAGTGGATTTTGCTGATAATTCCCTCTAATTCAGCCAGATTTTGATAATTAATTACCATTTTACCTTTCCCCTTCTTGTTATGGGTTAACGTAACCTTGGCACCTAATCTTTCAATTAATTGACTCTCTAGACGGACTACATCATGATCTTTAGCTGGTTTTTCGACGATTTCAGTTTGGTTTAAGGTTTTATTAACCAATCGTTCAGTTTCACGAACAGTTAATTCTTTAGCGACTACCAATCGAGCGAGATTTGTTTGCTCATCGCCACTGATTGCCAACAGCGCACGACCATGTCCCATATCGATATCACCATACTCAAGCATACGCTTCACAGGTTCGTTAAGACCGTTTAAGCGTAATAAATTAGATACGGTAGCGCGTGACTTACCCACGGCATCGGCAATCTGCTGGTGAGTTAACTCGAATTCTTCAATTAGGCGATTTAATGCAATAGCTTCTTCCATTGCATTTAGATCTTCACGCTGAATGTTTTCGATTAGCGCGATAGCCACAGCCGCTTCATCCGGTACTTGTTTTACGATACAAGGAATAGCACCGAGTCCGGCTAATTGTGATGCACGCCAGCGACGTTCACCAGCGATGATCTCATAGCTTTCAGGAGAAACTTTTCGAACCACAATAGGCTGGATAATACCTTGTGCACGAATAGACTCTGCAAGCTCTTCTAGGGCTTCTGAAGACATATCTTTACGTGGCTGATATTTACCCGGTTGTAATCTATCAATATCTAACGTGATTAAGTCATCGTTCTTAATGTCTTGTTCAACTTCAGCAGCAGGTGTGACGCGCTGGCTAGCCGCTTGGCTGGTACTTAGTAGTGCGTCTAGGCCTTTACCCAAGCCTCTTTTTTTCAGTGTCATCTCTTATCCTTAAACTTGCTCAGCCTGGGTTAATTGCTCTGCACGACGAATGATTTCGCCTGCTAATGCGAGATAGGCTTTGGCCCCTGCGCTCGATTTATCATAATACATAGCGGGTGCACCAAAACTTGGCGCCTCAGCTAAACGAACATTCCGTGGGATCACTGTACGATATACTTTTTCACCAAAGTGTTGTTTCAACTGATCAGAGACATCATTAGAGAGTCGATTACGCGGATCGTACATGGTACGCAAGATCCCTTCGATATGTAGACCTGGGTTAACCATGGCGCCAAGCTTACTAATGGTGTCCATCAATGCTGTTAGTCCTTCCAGTGCGTAATACTCACACTGCATAGGGACAAGTACGGAGTCGGCTGCAGACATAGCGTTCACAGTTAACATATTCAGTGATGGTGGACAGTCGATGAAAATAAAATCGTAATCATCTTTAATGGGGGCGAGGGCATTGCGTAAACGGATCTCTCGAGCAAAAAACTCCATAAGTTTAATTTCTGCTGCCGTTACGTCGCCATTTCCGGCGATAAGATCGTATTTGCCGTTAGTATCTCGACAAACAACTTCTTCGAATGGCTTTTCTTCAACCAGTAATTCATAAGCGGTGTTTTCAACTGTATATTTGTCGATACCACTACCCATGGTTGCATTGCCTTGTGGATCGAGATCGATCAACAGAACACGACGTTTTGTCGCCGCTAAAGAGGCCGCCAAATTCACACAAGTTGTTGTTTTTCCGACGCCACCTTTCTGGTTGGCCACGGCAATCACTTTACCCACAATATCACCCTGTCAGTCACTTTTATTCTATTCCCAAGCGATACTCGCAGCAGGAATTAGCGCACAAATCTAATCGTTATTAGTCACAAATTGCTTGAAGCGCTGAAAGATTGCAACTGTTCAGTACGCTTAATCAGCAGCAGCTCACTTCAACTCCGTATATATCTATCGACATCTAGACGAAATGAGCTAGTGAATGCAACAGAGTTGCACTCACATAAAATCTTTAGTCTTGCTTAATAACTCGCAGCAGATGACGCTGCTCATCAAGTTTAGGTACTTTAAGTTCGATGATATCTGTCACCACAAAGCCTACTGGCATCTGTGACATCTCTTCTTCACTCAATTGTCCCTTAAGGGCATAGAAACAGCCATCCGCCTTAGGTAGATGCTGACACCAATGCAGCATGTCTTGAATCGATGCAAATGCGCGACTCAACACACCATCGAACAAGTCTTCCGGTTGGTAAGCTTCTACACGGCTCTCAATCGAAGAAATATTCTTGATTCCGAGTTCAAACTGTACCTGCTTCTGAAAGCGAATACGCTTACCTAAGCTATCGAGCAGTACAAATTCTTTATCTGGATTTAGGATCGCTAGCGGGATCCCTGGCAATCCAGGTCCGGTACCCACATCGATAAAGCGCGATCCTTTCAAATGTGGCGAAACCACTAAACTGTCCATAATATGGCGAATTAACATCTGCTCAGGATCACGAACAGAGGTTAAGTTAAATGCCTTGTTCCACTTATTGAGCATGCCAACAAAGTCTACAAGCTGCTGTTTTTGCTGCTCGGTAGCAGTCAGGCCAACTTCGGCCAAATAATCATTTAATTGGGCAGATAACACAATTTGTGTCCTCAAATAAAGCGAATCAAAAATCAATCGGTATTATGAAGTGCTGAAAAGATGAAAGGAAGCATCAAAGCTTCCCTTTATCATGCAGAATTACCGAATATGTGGCGAACTAAGCGCTTTTACGTAATAAACCACGTTTTTTAAGATGAACCAGCAAAATTGAAATAGCAGCTGGAGTCATACCTGAAATACGTGAGGCTTGACCAATCGTTTCAGGTTTATGTTCGTTCATCTTGGCGATTACTTCGTTAGATAAACCCGGTACTTCTTGGTAATCAAGATCTAACGGTAGCAGGGTGGTTTCATGGCGAATAGCTTTATCAATTTCGCCTTGCTGACGCTGAATGTAACCAGAGTACTTCACTTGGATCTGAACTTGCTCTGCAGCACGCTGATCTTCAAGTGACGGACCAAAACCATCAATAGACATCAGTTTCGGATAGTCCATTTCTGGACGGCGCAACAAATCTTCAAATGTCGCTTCACGAGTGATAGGCGTATTTAAATGAGGATTCAACGCTTCTACCAAAGGTGAATTTGGGTGGACCCACTGACTGCGAAGACGCTGTAATTCAGTTTCAATTGACTCCATTTTTTCACTGAACATTGCCCAGCGCTTGTCATCAACCAAACCTAATTCACGGCCTTTCTCTGTTAATCGTAGATCGGCATTATCTTCACGTAGCAACAAGCGATATTCAGCACGGCTAGTAAACATGCGGTACGGTTCTTTAGTACCCAGAGTCGATAGATCATCAACCAACACACCTAGGTATGCTTGATCGCGACGTGGGCACCAAGCTTCTTTGCCTTGCACTTGTAGCGAAGCGTTCATACCCGCTAACAAACCTTGCGCGCCTGCTTCTTCGTAGCCTGTCGTGCCGTTGATCTGTCCAGCAAAGAATAAACCTGCAATGGTTTTCGTTTCTAGTGAATTCTTAAGATCGCGAGGATCGAAATAATCATACTCAATCGCATAGCCAGGACGCATGATCTCAGCATGCTCCATACCTTTGATTGAGCGAACTAAGTTCAACTGCACATCAAACGGTAGGCTGGTTGAAATACCATTTGGATAAATTTCAGTGGTATTTAACCCTTCAGGCTCGATAAAGATCTGATGCGATGTTTTATCTGCAAAGCGGTTAACTTTGTCTTCGATAGAAGGGCAGTAACGAGGACCAATACCTTCGATAACGCCAGAGTACATAGGGCTTCTGTCTAATCCGCCACGAATAATATCGTGAGTACGCTCATTGGTGTGCGTAATATGACAAGATACTTGTTCAGGATGATCGTTAACATCACCGATGAAAGACATAACTGGCAATGGATCATCGCCTTTTTGCTCTGTCATCAATGAAAAATCAATCGTATTGGCGTCGATGCGAGGTGGTGTACCTGTCTTTAAACGGCCAACACGAATGGGTAATTCTCTTAGTCGATGAGCTAAAGCGATTGCGGGTGGATCACCAGCTCGACCACCGCTGTAGTTTTCAAGTCCAATATGGATCTTGCCACCTAGGAAAGTACCAGCTGTCAATACAACAGCTGGCGCTTCAAAGGCTAAGCCCATTTGAGTTACCACACCAACGACTTTACCGTTTTCAACAACAAGATCGTCGACGGCTTGTTGAAAAATACGTAGGTTAGCTTGGTGTTGTAAGATCTCTTGGATCTTATGGCGATAAAGTGCTCTATCGGCTTGTGCACGAGTAGCTCGAACAGCAGGGCCTTTGCTTGAGTTCAATGTACGAAATTGAATACCTGCAAAATCGGTTGCTACAGCCATTGCTCCGCCAAGGGCATCAATTTCTTTGACTAAGTGTCCTTTACCTATGCCGCCGATAGCAGGGTTACAGGACATTTGTCCCAAAGTATCTATGTTATGGGTCAGCAAAAGTGTTTTAGAGCCCATTCTAGCTGAAGCTAAAGCCGCTTCAGTACCAGCATGACCACCACCAACAACAATTACATCAAACCGTTCATGAAATTGCATTCGACAGCCTTCGATTCGTAAAAGGATAAATTGTTTCTGAGCAGATCATTTTAGCATTTGCTTTGCTTAAGGTGAACGATCTATTTTGCTTGTTTTGATCAAGGGGGATCGCCTTAATAGATCTTAAGATCTTTATATAGATCTCTTATTATGTTTACTATTAGGATCGCACTTTTCGGTGGATAACTCTATTTCTTCTTTATATTCAAGGGGTAAGCCTGAAACGATCTTGTGATCTGATCGCGATCTAACTGACTTAAGCTTGGGGATAGATCGCCTACTTATCCACAAGGTGGATCATTGAGCAGATCGGGTGTGAATTAATACAGGCGTTGATCAGATCAAAATAATAGCTTATCCACATATTTATTAAATTATTAACTTGTATGTGGATAAGTGAGATCTAATCTGTGAGTTATTGAAAAGTTAAACCGTTTTTATGATCGAAAATAAGATCTTAAAGTTGATCTTGCCAGTCGCTAAGCCAAGCTAGAGCGGGTTCTTCTGGGATTGGATCATATTGAACATCGATCTGGATCTTATCCACATAGACTTGTGCACCGCACTGAGTAAGCAGATCAACTAGTTTTTCAGGGCCCTGACAAAAAGTGTCATAGCTTGAGTCGCCAATGGCACACAATGCGAATTTGACCTGACTTAAATCGGGTGTTTTAGCTTGGATCTCATCAAAAAATGGCACAATATTATCGGGAAGATCGCCAGCTCCATGAGTCGAAGAAACGATTAACCAGAGAGCTTTTTGGTCCAGATCGGCTAGATTTGCGCTAAGATGCACAATCGTTTCATGACCTAAATCGCCTAATTGATCGGATATTTCATCCGCTACATACTCAGCACTGCCAAGTGTAGTGCCTACTAAAATGTCTACTTTTGCCATGATCTGTCCTAATAATTACTATCGAATTGGGGTTGTTGGTCTGAAGATAGCGCATTATTTACAGCCAAGAACCTGTATGCATCATAAGTGAAAACCTATTTATGATCTCTAAATTAGCAGCTATTTGGCTGTGAATTTAGCGTTAATATCTATTAGCGGACAGCGACCTGTAGTGGTACGACACATGAATTGTTCTAGTCAATTAACCTAAAAATAGACCGATATGTTTAAACAAGACTGATTTTTCACTGAAATTAGGCTTCGTTTTGGGACAGTTTATTTGGCTTAAAATCTATATCACGTTAATCAATGGCTTATAAAGGTATCTTACTGTCCACCTACACTAGATAGACTGTAATAATTTAGGATTCAAATAAAATGATAAATAAAATAATTCTCGATTCTGATCCGGGGATCGACGATGCGATGGCTATTCTGTTTGCTGAGGCGCACCCTGCTATTGAGCTTAAAGCTATTACAACCGTTTACGGCAACGCTACTATCGAGAACGGCACTAATAATGCGCTGTTTTTAAAGCAGAAGTATGGATTTAGCGCTGATGTAGCTAAGGGCGCTGACAAACCTATTGTACGCGATCCTGTTGGACCTACGGTTGTGGTACATGGAGAAACTGGCTTCGGTGATGTTCATGCGCCTAAGGACCTGGCTCTGTCTGCGGATCCTCGACCTGCTTATCAGTATATTATCGACTCGGTTAAGTCTGAGCCTGGTGAGATTACATTAGTTGCAGTCGGTCCTTTAACTAACTTGGCTTTAGCATTAGAAGCTGCACCAGAGATCGCTGGCTTAGTGAAAGAAGTGGTCGTAATGGGGGGCGCGTTTGGCATGAACAATCATCGTGGTAACGTGACTCCTTATGCAGAGGCTAATATCCATGATGATCCGCACGCTGCAGACATCGTCTTCACTGCGCCATGGCCTGTAGTTGTTATTGGCTTAGACGTGACAGAAGAAAGCTTCTTTAGTAAGAATTACCTTGATCAGCTGAGAGATGACGCCGCTGAAGTTGGGCAGTTTATCTGGAACATTAGTCGTTATTACCTTAAGTTTTACTCTGAAAAGGTAGGCTTAGAAGGCTGTCATGTGCATGATCCATCTGCAATAGCTTATGTTATTGATCCTTCTCTGTTTACCCTGCGCGAAGGTCCTATTCGTGTGGTAACAGATGGTCCGGCAGAAGGATTAACAATTCAGAAGTTTGATGAGCGTAAGTACCAACATGATGACTGGGGATCGAAACCGGCTCAAAAGGTAGGGGTCGGAGTAAGAGATGAAGCGCTATTAAAGCTTTATCGTGAAACGATTATTGAATACGGTAATCGTTAAACTTTGCTAAATAAAGCGGGGAATATCCCCGCTTTTTATCATAAATATTTAGCTAATGTTTTGAACTTGAGAAGCGAGTAACCAAATAGCCAGAACGAAGAAGATCACACCCATAAACTTGTTTTGATAAGTTCTGAATTTCTCATTTTTAAGCAGTGGTTTACCAACTGAACCAACTAAGGCCACCAGCAATAGGTTAAAGACCAATCCCATCACGTTAAGTACTAAGCCTAGCGCTAGCATCTGCTCACCTGAGCTCGCAGTTAATTGGGTAGAAACAAACTGAGGTAAAAACAGCACAAAAAATATCAATGCCTTAGGGTTTAGTAGATTGCTAACTACTGCTCGGCGATATAATAGTTTGGCTAGGTTGTTCTGCTGTTCGATTTCTGGTGCTTCTGCTGCCGAGCTGCGCATACAGTCCCAGCCCATCTTTAATAGGTAGGCACCCCCTAATACTCTCAATACTTCAAGTGCCATCGGGTTCATGGCGATAATCGCTGATACTCCCATCGCTGCTAATAGCGTCAAAATCAGTCCTGAAGTTGCATTACCGAAGCTGGCATATACGCCAACTTTACGGCCATAGCTTAAGCTTGAGCTAGCTATCAGTAGCATGTCTGGCCCTGGGATCAGTAGTAGGGCGACGACTGTGGTTAGATATAGTGGAAGTAAAGCTAGATCGATCATCATAAATTACGCTGTGTAGGTATTCGGTATTAAAACAAGGCGCGGATTTTACAGCGATCGAATCGGAATGAAAGTGATACAGCTTGTAAAAGCGCTCACTTGATTGGCAGGCTTTGTTTACGCTGCATATTACATAAGTTGTTATTGTTAGCGCGTATGGACTGCTCTACGCCGTGCTACTTAACTTTGCAGGGCTGAATACTCGCGAGTAATTATGTAAGCTTTAGTCTTATAAAAGTAAGTAGTATTTATTTAAAACTACGTGTTAATTCAATATAATAGTGTTCTTGTTCTGTTAAATAAAACGATTAATTTAATGCAGAAAAATGGTTTTACTCTAATTGAGTTAGTTGTGGTTATTATTATTCTAGCCATACTCAGTGTTATCGCTGTTCCTCGTTTTATTGAACTTCAATCTGATGCCAGAATCTCTTCTTTGCAAGGTCTTAAGGGCGAGATGCACGCTATAATGAATGTGCTCTATTCTAAATCAGTGTTACAGGGGTTACAGAATAAACCTGCAGAAGATAAGGATGACGCTACCGATGATGAGAATGTCATTATTATCGATGGCCAAAAAATACATTTAGCCTATGGTTACCCAGCGGCTGACTCGAAGAAAGCCTGGAGTCTATTAATTATGGCTACCTTTACCGACTCCGTTTTTAATGCTGATGAGCCCGGTGATTGGTATTTTCATAATAACGGAGGTGATAATTTCATTCGGTTTATGACTCAGACTAAAAAGTATAGTGGTGATCTTTGCTACCTAAAATACACAGAGGCAACGAGTCCAACTACACCTCCTGTGTTTGAGATTGTCGATTCGGGTTGTTAGTTTTAATCTGTCGTTGACCAAGCAATCTATACTTAAGTTATCGAATTTATCATTGCTACCTGATTATGAATCAATATATGCAGGAGTTTGGGCCTGCTTTTGAACTAGGTTTTTGTGTTGATGACTTTCCCTTTCTCGTCGATAAAAGTTGGCATCAAGACTCATGTCCAAGTTTTATGTTTAAGACTCACGAAGGTTATGCTGTTTTGTGGGTCGATTATCTAAGTAAAGATGAAAGAAAGAATAGTTCGGCTGCGCGATATGCTGTCGTGACCGCGAGTAATCTAGGTTCAGAGAGTGAGCCTGAAATTTATCACGATGAGCATAGTTTCACCCTCTTTACTGCTGAAGATTCAGCTGATCTTTATGCCTACCTTTTAGAATTAGAATTGTAGTGGTTGTTCACTAATGGGATGATTTAATTAGGTTATCCTGTTTATTGAGGTGTGTCAGCCAATTCTCTTACGTGTAAAAAGTCTGCTAACGGGTTATTACTGGTATAAATCTAACTTTTAGCAATTTACTTATCTCACTGTAAATATGTACAGACCTTCTAGTATCTCCTATCGATTCGATGTCGCGGTATTTTATCAGGCATAAAATATTCCCCCTTAATTCTTGAGTCTAACATTGGCTCGGGTAATTGGGCTCGTCTACCATTGTGGTGTGCAGAGCCTGATTAGAGTTGTAAACGCCAGCGGGCATTGATGTCGATACTAGTCACGCTGTTACTAAAAGCCATAATGGTGATTATTCGTTAATTGTAGGTCATTCCATTCGTTTTGAGTCGATAGCAAGCACTGGCTTGCTTGTCTTGGATATATCTATGATGAAGCGTGGACAAAATCGACTGGTACGATTTTAGTCAGCGAAAGGTCTATGGTTTTTATGCTTATGATTATTATGATTTTTATATAAGAATCGGGCTTACGAAAGGTAAGAGGTTTCACGTGGAACTAATCTATCTGGTAGATAATAGTCACCAGCTACTTGAGGTAAATAGTTTAGAGCAAAAGGTCAAAACAGTTGTTTCGACCTTACAGGCCTAAACATTACGCTGGTATTTGTGAATTTCTACCTAGCAAACGAGAGGTATAAACATGTCTACCTGCTTACTTGCTCTGTCTACAGCTGAATTACAGCTGAATTACAGCTAGTTGTTCTTATCGCTGGATTTAAAAGTTAGAAGGGACTTACTAAGGCCGATCATCAGAGAATTATTTTTACCACAAATGTGGCGGAAACATTACTGATTGTACTGGGAGGTATTGGTTAGTTTGATGTTCTGCCTAGCAGCCGTATCTACCAATAGCGCTTAAGTCAAAAGCCAACTACGGAATATGATAGCGAATCGCTATGAGAATGGAAGCCTCTGTATTGTGATGCCGTTACATTGATATAAATTAACAGTAGATTTGGTGATTACTGATAAGCAAGCACTACGAGAGGTTCAAAAGGTGAAAAGTTAGGTCTAAAGAGTTGAGATTTCCCATGTTGGCTGCAGGGGAATATAGAGGGGCTCGTTGAGTTGTCGAGAGGAAGGAAAATCAATAGGAAACAGGTTTGGTTTTGCTTGATTTAGACGACATATTTTTAGTTTAAAATCGGCTTTGAATTAAAACGAGATCATTTATAAGTTTTTCTGAGTATAACTTATCAATAAAGATCGAATGATTTAAAAAAAAATAATTTTAGATCACAAATTGATATCGGTTTTACCTGTTAATAATCAATAGCTTATAGTTTGAGGTTTGTGTGTTTCTGATCTATCCACAGAAGCGTGTAGCTTGTTGATATCTCTGTTGATACTTGTAACGGATTTGGTGATCTCGATCATTATTTTTCTCATTTTGATCATTACGGATCGTATCCGCAATATGTTAGTTATTTTGATAAATAAAAAGCCACAGTAGTTAAGGCTGCTGTGGCTTTTTATTCGATGAGATTGTTCTTAATTTAAGCTGTTTTACTTGCCTATACAGAAGGAGCTAAAGATCTTGCCGAGAAGATCATCTGAAGTAAACTTACCTGTGATCTCAGACAGTGCCATTTGGCACATGCGTAACTCTTCGGCCAGTAGTTCACCCGCTTGATACACTTCTAACTGCTCTTTACCTAGCATTAAGTGGCTACTAGCTAAGTCGAGCGCCTCTAAGTGGCGACGACGGGCAATAAACCCACCTTCAAGGTTACTCTGGTAACCCATCAATGATTTTAGGTGCTGCTTTAGATCTTCAACGCCTAAGCCGGTTTTGGCCGAGATGCGATAAATGCTATGTCCCACCTCTTGCGTTATAGCGAGATCTTCGCCGGTAAGATCGGCTTTGTTACGTACTACGGTAACACCTAAGTTATTTGGTAGGCGATCGATAAAGTCAGGCCAGATTTCATGAGGATCAACGGCTGCAGTTGTGGTGCCATCGACCATAAACAGTACACGATCAGCGGTTTTAATCTCATCCCAAGCCCGCTCGATACCAATTTTCTCGACTGTATCGGCAGTATCGCGTAAGCCTGCTGTATCGATAATATGCAGTGGCATACCGTCTAAATGGATATGTTCACGTAATACATCGCGAGTAGTTCCGGCTATTTCGGTCACAATCGCTGATTCTTTGCCAGCTAAGGCGTTAAGTAGGCTCGACTTACCCGCATTTGGGCGGCCAGCAATCACCACTTTCATGCCTTCGCGGATAATTGAGCCCTGTTTGGCACTGGCTTGAACGCCATCGAGTTGGCCAATAATACCATTCAAGGAGGCGGCAATTTTACCGTCTGACAAGAAATCGACTTCTTCATCAGGGAAATCAATTGCTGCTTCGACGTATAAGCGAAGATTTGTGACCTTTTCTACCAGATCATGTACCTGAGTAGAGAATTCACCCTGAAGTGAGTTTAGAGCGCTTTTGGCGGCCTGTTCACTGGTGGCATCAATTAGGTCAGCAATCGCTTCTGCCTGAGTCAAATCTAGCTTGTCATTCATGAAAGCCTGCTCACTGAATTCACCTGGCTTCGCTATACGAAGTCCATCGACTTCCATCACACGCTTGATCAGCATATCGAGAACGATTTGACCGCCGTGGCCTTGCAGTTCTAGTACGTCTTCACCAGTAAAGGAGTTTGGGCCTTTAAAGAATAACGCGATACCTTGGTCGATGACCTCACCAACATCATCTTTAAAGTCACAGTAATCGGCGTAACGGGTTTTAGGGATGTGTCCTAAAACGGCCATAGCAACATTACTCGCTAAGTCGCCAGATACGCGAATAATACCTACGCCACCACGTCCTGGAGCGGTCGCTTGTGCCACGATAGTATCTGTAGTCATTACTGTGTTTCCTAATTTGATTGCAGGTGTTTCGAGTGAAGTTAAAAATATTGTCTCTACATAGAAAGCAAAAAAGCGGTCAATACTCAGTATTGACCGCTTTTTGTTAGTCAGAGCTAAAGGTTATTTTAACCCTTTTTTCTCTAGACCAGCATAGATAATTTTCTGCTGGGTAATCGCAACTAAGTTACCTACCAACCAGTATAGAACCAGACCAGCTGGGAACCATAGGAAGAATACGGTAAAGATTACTGGCATCCACTGCATCATCTTAACTTGCATTGGGTCCATAGTCGGTGCCATTGGCTGCATCTTCTGCATAATGAACATCGAGATACCCATTAGGATTGGTAGTACGTAGTAAGGATCTTGTACTGATAAGTCAGTGATCCAAAGCATGAATGGCGCATGACGCAATTCAACACTTTCTAGTAGTACCCAGTATAGTGCGATGAAGATAGGCATCTGTAGCAAGATTGGAAGACAGCCACCCATAGGGTTAACTTTTTCTTTCTTGTACAGTTCCATCATAGCTTGACCCATCTTCTGACGGTCATCACCAAAACGTTCTTTCAGTTCAGCAAGCTTAGGCTGTAGATTACGCATTTTCGCCATAGAGGTGTATTGCGCTTTCGTTAGCGGGTATAGCATACCGCGAACTGTTAGTGTGATTAGGATAATCGCAAGACCCCAGTTACCAACGATTGATTGGAAGAACATCAATAGTTTGTAGATAGGTACTGCTAGCCACCATAGGAAGCCATAGTCAACTACTAGGTTTAATGAATCAGATAGCGCTGAAAGGGCTTTCTGATCTTTAGGACCAACATAGAATTCAGCTTTAATGTTCTGTACTGAACCTGGTGCGATATCGTAAAGTGCACCGCGGAAACCGATATTAGCAAGGCCGCCAGCACTGATGCTTGAGAAGATAATGTTTTTATCATCTGCAGGTGGTATCCATGCTGATACGAAGTAATGCTGTAGCATCGCAACCCAGCCGCCAAGTGTAGACTTGTCTAGGTTCTTATCTGCCATATCATCGAAGCTGTACTTCTCGTAGCGAGTATCCGCTGTAGAGAATGCACCACCACGGTAAGTAGGCATCATCATGCTGCTTTCGCTCTTCTTAATGCTGTGCTTGATCTGTCCGTACATTTGAACTTGAAGCTGAGCATCTGAAGTGTTGTTGATTTTGTAATCAACAGCGATGTTGTATTTTCCACGAGTGAAAACGAAGACTTTGGTATAAGTCACGCCTTTATCACTAACATAAGTTAGTGGCACGTTAAGCGTGTCCTGGCCATCAGCCAATTTGTACTCACGTGAAGCGCTGTCAAAGTGAGCTCGACCTTTTACACTGCTGTCGATACCGTCACGACCAATTAGGCCACTTTGCGCGATGTAATAGATATCGTTTGTTTGTTCTAACAGTACGAATGGATCGTCACCGTTTTCCTCAAGTTTATGAGCAAGTAGAGCAGAGTAAACAATATCACCGCCAACTGGATCAATTTTGATTTCTAGCTGGTCAGTAAATACGGTGATTAGTTCTTTAGATGCTGGAGTCGCTTCAGGCACTGCTGAATCAGCGTCAGGTACGTCTGAACTATGGGCGTCAGCTACAGTAGAAGCTGGGATAGAAGATTGTGTTTGAGCTGCTGCCACCGGTTGAGGCGCTTTATCTGCTTGCCACTGTTGCCACAGTAGAAAGCTGACAAACAGCAAACCGATCAGCAATATATTGCGTTGAGATTCCATAACCTATTTATCGCACCTATGTTTTTTGTTAGGGACGGGGTCTTCACCGCCCGGATGTAAAGGGTGACATCTTAATATGCGTTTTGCTGCGAACCAACACCCTTTCACTACTCCATGCAAACGAATTGCTTCGATTGCGTAATGTGAACACGTTGGATTGAAGCGACAACGAGGCCCCAGCATGGGGCTTATGAGTAGTTGGTAACCACGAATAATCGTAGTTGCTAGCCATTGTAACGGCGAGAGAGTTTTCGCCATAGCTTTTCTACTAAGTTTTTAAGTTCTGCGTTTTCCATATCAAGCACGCCATTTCTTACAAGCACAACGATATCCACAGCGGGTAGATCATGCTGGTGTAAACGGAAATTATCTCTAATTATGCGTTTAATACGGTTACGTTGGTTTGCTTTTTTGACATAACGCTTGGCAACAGTTAGTCCTAAACGAGGATGTTGTTCAGAATTAGGAATTGCAAGTAAGGTTATTTCAGCGGAGGACGCTTTGATAGGTTTGGTAAATACAGATTTAAATTGCGCGGGAGTTAACAAACGTAACTCCCGCGTAAAGGTATAGCTAGTCACTTGCATTTCTACGATTACGCAGAAAGACGAGCGCGACCTTTAGCACGGCGACGTGCGATGACCTTACGGCCACCTACTGTAGCCATACGAGCGCGGAAGCCGTGAGAACGCTTGCGCTTCAGGTTGCTAGGTTGAAAAGTACGTTTACTCATTATGGCAATCCGTCTTTGTTAGGTTAATAATCCTTAAACTCCAAAAAAGAGCTAAGGGCAAAAAAGAGGCCGAATTGTAATCACTTTAGTTATGCGCGTCAACTATCAATCAGCGCAAGTGATTAAATATTGCCATCTCTGAATATACTTCGAAGATTCAACTCTACCATAATGTGTGGATAACTCTGTGAGTTACCACTACATCTTGTGGTTTGGTCGATCAAAAAACAGATCGAAGGGTTTGTATTATAGATCGATCTGGATCGCTTTATAAAGCTGGATTTGTCGCTTCATCAATATTTTTTGATCGCAAGGGATCTTTTTGGATCGAGATCTTAATGATTAGTTGATCTATCTGGGGATAAATATATTTAAAGGATAGCGATCAGCGTGATCTCACTATAGAATAGGCCTCTTTTGTATGATCTTTTGGGGATAACTACAGTGGCGGTTTCACTTTGGCAACAATGTATCGCAAGGCTGCAAGATGAGCTATCAGCTCAGCAATTCAGTATGTGGATAAGACCGTTACAAGCAGAAATGGAAGGCGACACACTCGTCATCTATGCGCCTAATCGTTTTGTGTTGGATTGGGTTAGGGACAAATACCTAAATATCATCAACCAATTTTTTACTGAACAAATGGGTAGCGATGCGCCAAGTTTGCGTTTCGATATAGGTAGCCGCCCTTCGGCTAAACCTGTTGTTCAGGCCACAGCGGCAATAAGAACTAGCAGACCTGCGAGTAGAGAAGTCACTAAGCCTTCTTTTAATACTCCGCATGCAGAGCCTATGGCGAATGCTAATCACCGCAGTAATATTAATCCGACTTACCAGTTTGATAACTTCGTAGAAGGTAAATCAAACCAATTAGGTAAAGCGGCTGCTTTGCAGGTGGCTGAAAATCCTGGTGGTGCGTATAACCCATTGTTCCTTTATGGTGGCACGGGTTTAGGTAAGACTCACCTATTGCACGCTGTTGGTAATGGCATTATTAAGAATAAGCCAGATGCAAAAGTGGTTTACATGCATTCTGAGCGTTTCGTGCAAGACATGGTTAAGGCGTTACAAAATAACGCTATCGAAGAATTTAAGCGTTACTACCGTAGCGTTGATGCATTGTTTATCGATGACATCCAATTCTTCGCGAATAAAGATAGATCTCAAGAAGAGTTTTTCCATACCTTTAATGCCTTATTAGAAGGTAATCATCAGATCATTCTGACATCGGATAAATACCCGAAAGAGATCGATGGTGTTGAAGATCGCCTTAAATCTCGTTTTGGTTGGGGTCTGACGGTTGCTATTGAGCCGCCAGAATTAGAAACCCGTGTGGCGATCTTGATGCGCAAGGCACAAGAGAGCGGCATTAACTTACCCGATGAAGTCGCATTCTTTATTGCGAAGCGTTTACGTTCGAACGTACGTGAGCTTGAAGGTGCACTGAACCGTGTAATTGCTAACGCTAACTTTACCGGCCGTCCGATTACTATCGACTTTGTGCGTGAAGCGCTACGAGACTTACTTGCTCTACAAGAGAAGTTGGTCACTATCGATAATATTCAGAAAACGGTAGCGGAATACTACAAGATAAAGATGGCTGACATGTTATCTAAGCGTCGTTCACGTAGTGTGGCGCGCCCAAGACAGATGGCAATGGCGTTATCGAAAGAGTTAACTAACCAGAGCTTGCCTGAGATTGGGGATGCCTTTGGTGGTCGTGATCACACAACTGTTTTACATGCATGCCGTAAAATTGCACAGTTACGTGAAGAAAGTCATGACATTAAAGAAGATTATGCTAACTTGATAAGAACTTTATCTTCTTAAGAGCAGGGATATTGAATCAATGAAATTCTCAATTGATAGGGACGCCTTACTCAAACCGCTGCAATTAGTCAGCGGTGCGGTAGAAAGGCGGCATAACTTGCCTATACTGGCAAACCTTTTAGTTGAAGTGAGTAATCACTCACTTAAGTTGACTGGAACCGATTTAGAGGTCGAATTAGTCGGCGAAGTTCAGCTAGAAGGTGAGATCCTTGAGGGCCGTACAACGGTTCCAGCGAAGAAGTTTTTAGATATTGTTAAGTCACTGCCGGATCAGGTAGAGCTTAAAATAGAACAGCAAGAAAACCGTCTGTTGTTACGTTCGGGTCGTAGTCGCTTTACTTTGGCGACTTTGCCAGCTGAAGAGTATCCAAATGTTGATGCTTTTGAAGCTGAGATAGAGTTTACCCTGAAGCAAGGTACCATGAAGTCGCTGATAGATGCGACACAGTTCTCAATGGCTAACCAAGACGTACGTTATTACCTTAATGGCCTGTTATTGGAAACCGAAGGCAATGTACTGCGCGCGATTGCGACTGACGGCCACCGTTTGGCATTGAGCCATCGTATGATCGAGGCATCACTGCCTGAAAAGCAAGTGATTGTTCCGCGTAAAGGCGTATTGGAATTGATGCGCTCATTCGAGGCTGATGATCTCGACGTGACGATTGCAATTGGTGATAATGCCATTCGAGCGACGACGGCGACTGCGGTATTTACCAGTAAATTGGTAGATGGTCGTTTCCCTGATTATCGTCGAGTGCTGCCAAAAGGTGGCGACAAGATAGTTATTGCTAGCCGTCAGCAGTTAAAGCAAGCGTTACTGCGTGCTTCTATTCTGTCGAACGAGAAGTTCCGTGGCGTACGTGTGCAGCTGGAAAACAATTTAATTAAGATCACCGCTAATAATCCTGAACAGGAAGAAGCGGAAGAGATCTTAGATGTAGAATATGAAAATGCGCCATTAGAGATAGGTTTTAACGTCAGTTATTTACTCGACGTACTCAACAACCTACCTTCAGATGATGTACGCATTACCTTGATAGACGGTAACTCAAGTGCGCTTATTGACAACCACATAGAACAAGACTCTATGTATGTTGTTATGCCAATGCGTTTGTAGTCTCCGACTCTTTTCTATCTTGACTTAAGGTTAACTAGATAAAGGCGTTAAATACACTTTATCTAGTTAACCTAAGTGACTCAGTAAAACACTCCCCCCGTTGTAATAAAGGTCATCAATGAGTCTTAGTCGTCTCCATATCGAATCTTTTCGTAATATATCTTCTGCACAACTGCAGCCGGGTGAGGGGCTGAACTTAATCTATGGTCAAAACGGTAGTGGCAAAACCAGTATCTTAGAGGCAATTTACTTCCTCGGCATGGGGCGCTCCTTTCGAAGCCATCTTTCCCAACGTGTTATTAAGAATGACGATGACGCATTGACTCTGTTTGCCAATATGGAAAGCGCTGACGAGCAGAGTAAGATAGGTTTGCGTCGTTTTAGAAGCGGTGATATTGAAGTTAAAATCAATGGTGATAAAGTAAAGCGTTTATCGACGTTAGCCGAAACATTACCGATCCAGGTGATCACTCCAGAGAGTTTTTCGCTGTTGTTTGAAGGGCCAAAGTCTAGGCGTCAGTTCATCGACTGGGGGGCATTTCATTCTGACCCACGTTTTTATGCTGCATGGGTGAATGTACGTCGAATTTTAAAGCAGCGAAATCAGTTACTCAGAGATGGTTCGCCCTATAGTTCGATTCAATTTTGGGATAAAGAATTTATTCGTTATGCTGAACTGGTAACCGACATAAGAAAGCAATATGTAGACTCGTTAAATGAGCTACTTAAGGGTATAATCGGAGAGTTTTTACCTCTGGTAGATGTTAAGGTTTCTTTTACTCGAGGATGGGATGCAAAAACCGAGTATGCTCAGCTACTCGAGACGCAATATCCTAGAGATTTAGCCACGGGCTATACCGTCAGTGGACCGCATAAAGCTGATTTACGTTTGCGGGTAGGGACACTACCTGCGCAAGATGCTTTATCTCGTGGTCAGCTGAAATTGTTAGTCTGTGCATTACGCATTGCACAGGGAAAGTTGCTCAAACAACAAATAGATAAAAAAAGTATTTATCTGGTGGACGATCTTCCATCGGAATTGGATGCACAGCATAGAAAACTATTGTTACAGCAATTAGCGGATACAGGGGCACAAGTTTTTGTCACGGCTATTGAGCCTGCAGCAATAGTGGATTCGTTAATCACGCCGCCAACTAAGATGTTCCATGTGGAACAGGGTCGTGTAACGGTAATTGAATAACCGACGAGAGAATAATATGTCAGAGAATAGTTATGATTCTTCGAGTATTAAGGTTCTAAAGGGCCTTGATGCGGTACGTAAAAGACCAGGCATGTACATCGGTGATACCGATGATGGTACAGGTCTACATCACATGGTATTCGAAGTAGTCGATAACTCTATCGATGAAGCGTTAGCGGGCCATTGTAACGACGTCATTATTACCATTCATGCCGATGGTTCAGTATCGGTTCGAGATGACGGCCGTGGTATTCCGGTATCTATCCACGAAGAGGAAGGTATCTCTGCTGCTGAAGTTATTATGACTGTACTTCACGCCGGCGGTAAATTCGATGATAACTCTTATAAAGTATCGGGTGGTTTGCACGGTGTAGGTGTATCGGTTGTAAACGCACTATCTTCTAAGCTGCAGATGACTATTCGTCGTGACGGCAAGGTATATGAGCAGTTTTACACTCACGGTGTACCAGATGCGCCAATTACCGCAATTGGTGAAGCGACTAAGACGGGTACTGAAATCCGTTTTTGGCCAAGTGCAGAGACCTTCTCTGATGTCCTGTTCCACTTCGATATTCTAGCCAAGCGTGTTCGTGAATTATCATTCCTAAACTCTGGTGTGGGTATCCGTCTGGTTGACGAGCGTGATAACCGTGATGAGTTCTTCAAGTATGAAGGCGGTATCAGTGCATTTGTTGACTACTTGAACGTTAACAAAACACCGGTAAACAAAGAAGTATTCCACTTTATTCAAGAGCGTGAAGACGGTATTACCGTTGAAGTTGCTATGCAATGGAATGATGGCTTCCAGGAAAACATTTTCTGTTTTACCAACAACATTCCACAGCGCGATGGTGGTACTCACTTAGCGGGCTTCCGTGGTGCACTAACACGTAACTTGAACAACTATATGGAACGTGAAGGCTTTAATAAGAAAGGTAAGACTGCTGCAACGGGTGATGATGCTCGCGAAGGTCTAACTGCAGTTATCTCTGTTAAGGTTCCTGATCCTAAGTTCAGTTCTCAGACTAAAGATAAGTTAGTTTCCAGTGAAGTGAAGTCTGCTGTTGAGCAGACCATGGGTGAACAATTAGGTGATTACCTAATGGAGCATCCAAACGAAGCTAAGTTAATTGTTGGTAAGATTATCGACGCTGCTCGTGCTCGTGAAGCGGCTCGTAAAGCGCGCGAAATGACTCGTCGTAAGGGCGCATTAGATTTAGGTGGTTTGCCTGGTAAACTTGCAGACTGCCAAGAGAAGGACCCTGGTCTTTCTGAAATTTACATAGTGGAGGGTGACTCAGCTGGTGGCAGCGCCAAGCAGGGTCGTAACCGTAAGAACCAAGCTATTCTTCCACTAAAGGGTAAGATCCTAAACGTAGAAAAAGCACGTTTCGATAAGATGTTATCTTCGCAAGAAGTGGCAACGCTGATCACTGCACTAGGTTGTGGTATTGGCCGTGACGAATATAACCCTGATAAGACCCGTTATCACAACATCGTTATCATGACCGATGCCGACGTCGACGGCTCGCATATTCGTACCTTGCTGTTGACCTTCTTCTTCCGTCAAATGCCTGAGCTTATCGAGCGTGGCTATGTGTATATTGCACAGCCTCCGCTATACAAGGTTAAGAAAGGTAAGCAAGAACAGTATCTGAAAGATGATCCAGCATTAACTGAGTACCTAACGACTCAGGCGCTAGATAATGCCAATATCTATCCTTCGCAAGGCGCACCAGGTATGTCTGGTCAGCCGCTAGAGCGTTTGGTTAATCAGTATCGTGAAGTGGAAGCTATCATTGCTCGTTTAGAGCAACGTTACCCAACTAACATTACTGATTTAATGCTATATCACCCAGCAATCACTAATGAGATGCTGAGCGACGAAGCACAGGTTAAAGCTTGGGCTGATGTATTTGTAGCTGACTTAATTGATAAAGAAACAGGCGGCATTTTATACAGTGCTGAGCCAGTTCTTGATCCAGAACGTCAAGTTTATCTACCTAAGATTACTATTCGTAAGCACGGTATCGATACTCACTACATGTTCTCATATGACTTTTTCCAGTCTACTGATTACCAGCGTATCGTTAAGATGGGCTCTGAAATCAACGGTCTAGTTGAAGATGGTGGCTATGTACAACGTGGTGAGCGCACTAAAGACGTTGTAAGTTTTGTTGAAGCATTAGATTGGTTAATGAACGAATCTAAGCGTGGCCTATACATACAGCGTTATAAAGGATTGGGCGAGATGAACCCTGAGCAGTTGTGGGAAACTACAATGGATCCAGAGTCACGCCGTATGCTGCAAGTTACCATTGAAGATGCTATTGCAGCTGACCAACTATTTACCTGCTTAATGGGTGATCAGGTTGAGCCACGTCGTGACTTTATCGAAGCCAATGCTCTGAATGTGGCTAACCTCGACGTTTAAGTTTGTTTTTATAGCTAAACTTAATGATTGAGTAAAATCGGTGCTATATGCACCGATTTTTTTGTTATTAAATCGTCTCCGGTCATAATAAAT
This sequence comes from uncultured Shewanella sp., assembly GCF_947497935.1. Taxonomy (GTDB): domain Bacteria; phylum Pseudomonadota; class Gammaproteobacteria; order Enterobacterales; family Shewanellaceae; genus Shewanella. Next base: position 35,187 of record NZ_CANMIO010000021.1, on the reverse strand, counting down.
TGATTAGTAAAGCCTTAAAAAAACTGTTTAATATCAGAGAGCAAGTTGTCATAGAAAAGCCGAAGAGCTTCAGTGGTTCAATGGAGCAGTTTCATCCTAGGCAAACACCCATCGCATCGAACACTAATCGTGTTATGCAGCAACAAAGTTGCCCACCAGAAGTGGCAATTGATCTTTCTGCTTTGTTTTATAGCCTATTATTTCCAAGTACTCAGCTGAGTGGTACGGCAAACGAGTTGGAGAAGAATGTATTTAGGCGGGTTGAAGCGGCATTGTCATCCCCAAAAGCAATTGCTGAAAGGGTTTTAAAATTACCGACTCAAGTAGCGGCATTAGATCAACAACTCGCGGATGAGAATAGCGATACCAAAGCGCTATTATCTTTAATCGAGAGGGATCCGGTATTGAGTGTTGAGGTGCTAAAGCTGTGTAACTCTCCACTGTTTAAGCGCAGTGACAAAGAGATCACCAGCTTACAATTGGCGCTAGTGCAGTTAGGGCGAGAGCAGATGAGGCGTTTTGTTACCACCGCCATGATGCGTAAAGTCATCGATATCCAACCTATCTACTTTCGCCGTTTCGGTAGCCAAGTGTGGCGCCATTCTATGCAGGTTGCCTATCTATCCAGTGAGCTCTCTCAAGATGATCCTGATACTGCTTTTCTGCTTGGACTGCTACACGATGTGGGTAAGATAGCGATTTTCAAACTATTGTTAGAAGCCTTTAAACAAGCCGAACCAGGTGAGCAGCCATGTTCAAGCCTGTTTAGACAGGTGATGACGGCAAAATCATTGAGTTTAAGCGCGTTACTGGCTCGCTATTGGGAGTTACCTTCATTATTTGAAGCAGAACTGAGTCGTTTAGCTATCGTTGATTCTAAGCCTGCTGGTGGCCTTGCTGAAGTTGTTTGGCGAGCGAACCTTATCAGTGAATGCTCTATGCTATTTGAAGCAGGTAAGTTAAAGCCTGAGCAGTTAGATAAGTTGCTATTTGATGCTGCTATAGACAGTGAAACCTTTGAGCAAATGCATCACAAACTTGTGCAGTTTTAAGTAAGTTTGAATGATCGAGTTTCACAAACAAAAAAACGCGCCGAAAGGCGCGTTTTTTTATATCTGCTAGTTACTTACTGAAGTAACGAGATATCTGCAGCATGTAAGAACTGCTCACGTAGGCTAGAAAGTAGCGCTAGGCGGTTATTCTTAAGGGCTTCATCATCAGCCATTACCATTACATCTTCGAAGAAGGTATCAACACTTTCACGAAGGTTAGCAAGTAATGCTAATGCTTCTTGGTAGTTTGCGGCAGCAAATAGCGGTGCTAATTGTGGTTGCAGTTCAGCAAGTTTAGCGGCAAGTGCTTTTTCAGCGGTTTCAACAAGTAGCTTATCGTCGATAGCTGCGGGTAGCGCGCCTTCGACTTTAGCTAAAATGTTAGAGACACGCTTATTAGCAGCAGCTAGAGCAGACGCTTGCTCAAGCGTTCTAAAGTGAGCAACGGCTTTAATGCGGCTCTCAAAGTCAGCTGGAGCTGTAGGGCGACGAGCCAATACGGCTAAAATCACGTCTACACTCACACCTTGATCTTGGTACCAAGCACGGAAGCGAGCCATAAAGAACTCAAGCACTTGATCAGCAACATCAGCGTTAGTGAGGCTCTCACCGTGTAGTTCTTGTGCCTTAGCAATTAGGTCAACAAGATCTAGCGGTAAATTGTTCTCTAAACAGATACGTAGCACACCAATTGCAGCACGACGAAGTGCGAATGGGTCTGCAGCGCCTTTAGGTGCTTGGCCAATACCAAAGATACCTACTAGTGTGTCTAGCTTTTCAGCCAATGCCACACAGATAGAGATAGGCGCTGTTGGTACGGTATCGCCAGAAAACTTAGGCTTATACTGCTCAGACAGTGCAACGGCTACCGCTTCAGTTTCACCGTTTAGGCGTGCGTAATGCATACCCATAGTGCCTTGAAGGTCTGTAAACTCCATTACCATGTTAGTCATCAAATCTGACTTAGATAATAGACCCGCACGAGCTGCTTCTTCGCTGTTAGCATCAATGCTAGTAGCAATGTAACCTGCCATAGCTGAGATACGCTCAACGCGTTGCTTAATTGTGCCAAGTTGCTTTTGGAAAATAACTGTTTCTAGGCTAGCAAGGCGAGCTTCTAGTGTGTCTTTCTTATCGGTTTCAAAGAAGAATTCAGCATCGGCAAGACGCGGGCGAACCACTTTCTCGTTACCTGCAATAATCTGCTGTGGATCTTTAGATTCGATATTTGTCACGAAGATAAAGTTAGGTAGCAGTTGGCCGGCCTTATCAAATACAGGGAAGTACTTTTGGTCACCTTTCATGGTGTAAACCAAGGCTTCTGCTGGTACGTCTAAGAACTTTTCTTCGAAGCTTGCTGTAAGCACAACAGGCCACTCAACGAGTGAAGTCACTTCTTCTAATAAGTCGTCTTCAAGATCTGCAACGCCACCAATTTTAGCCGCAGCTGCTTCAGAGTCAGTCTTGATGATCGCTTTACGTGCTTCGTAATCCGCTAGAACCATACCTTTTTCTTTTAGTGCAACAAGGTAGTTGTCTGCATGATCTAGCTCAAAGCTAGATTCACCCATAAAGCGGTGGCCACGAATAACGCGATCAGACTTAATACCTAGTAATTCGCCATCAACCACTTCGCTACCCAGTAGCATAGTTACAGTGTGAACAGGGCGGATAAATTGCGTGGTATTGCTACCCCAACGCATTGGCTTTGGAATAGGAAGCTTGTCTAATGAGCGTTGTGCCATATCGGCGATAAGGCTCTTAGTTTCAACACCAACAACACGCGCTTGGTGTAGTAACCATTCGCCTTTATCAGTCTTTAGACGCTCAGCTTGTTCAACTGTAATCCCGTTACCACGAGCCCAGCCCATAGCGGCTTTAGTTGGGTTGCCATCGGCATCAAAAGCTTGAGCAACCGCTGGACCGCGCTTTTCAACCACTTTATCAGCTTGTGCTAGCGCAAGTTGGTTGATGCAAATCGCTAAGCGACGTGGCGCTGCGTGCCATACTGCAGACTCAAAGCTCAGTTCTGCTTTAGTTAGCTCTTCAGTAAAATTAGCTAAGAAAGACTCAGCTAGTTTACGTAGTGACTTTGGTGGTAGCTCTTCAGTGCCTACTTCAATGAGTAAGTTTTCAAAATTCATCTGTTATTCCTTCTACTTACACATTGGGAAGCCAAGTGCTTCACGGGCCTGATAGTAAGATTCAGCTACGCCTTTAGCCATGGTACGAACGCGTAAGATATAACGCTGGCGCTCAGTAACAGAAATAGCGTGGCGAGCATCAAGCAGGTTAAATGCATGAGAGGCTTTCATTACTTGCTCATAGGCAGGTAGTGGAAGTGGCTTTTCTAGTGTCAGTAAACGCTCGCAAGCTTGTTCGCAGTCTTCAAACATCTTGAAAAGTACTTCAACATTGGCATGTTCGAAGTTGTAAGTTGATTGCTCAACTTCATTCTGATGGAAGATATCGCCGTACATGACTTTACCCATAGGGCCGTCAGTCCATACAAGATCGTAAACACTGTCTACTTCTTGAATGTACATAGCAAGACGCTCAAGACCATAAGTGATCTCACCGGTAACAGGCTTACACTCTAATCCACCTACTTGCTGGAAGTAAGTAAACTGAGAGACTTCCATACCGTTAAGCCAAATTTCCCAACCTAGACCCCAAGCACCTAGTGTTGGTGATTCCCAGTTGTCTTCAACAAAGCGAACGTCATGCACATTCATGTCAACACCAACGGCTTCTAGTGAGCCTAGGTAGAGTTCTTGAATGTTGCTTGGTGATGGCTTAAGTACTACTTGGAACTGGTAGTAGTGCTGCAAGCGGTTAGGGTTTTCACCGTAACGGCCGTCAGTTGGGCGACGACATGGTTGAACATAGGCACTGCTCATTGGCTCTGGGCCTAATGAACGTAAGAATGTCATAGGGTGGAATGTACCAGCGCCTACTTCCATGTCCAATGGTTGAACGATTGCGCAACCTTGCTGCGCCCAGTATTCCTGCAGGGTCATAATGAAGCCCTGGAATGTTTTCACGTCGTGTTTCGTCGTCATATCCGCTTGTCTACTGCCTGGAAGCCTTAATAGAAAATGGTGTCGATTATACCTTGTAGAATTACGCTTATGTAGGTTATTTTTTATCTGGTTGGTTAAAAAATTAGGAATTGGACTATGGAAGTAACGCGTTGCGGTTGGGTTGGTAGTGATCCCATCTATCTGGAATACCATGACAAGGTGTGGGGAAGGCCTGTTTTTGATAGCCAAGAGCTATTTGCCAAGCTTTGTCTCGATGGTCAACAGGCCGGATTATCTTGGATTACTATCCTCAAGAAACAACAAAATTACGAGGCTGCATTTGCTAATTTTGATCCTAAAGTTATCGCAACTTTTGATGATGCTAAAGTTGAAGAACTAATGCTTAACCCAGGTATTGTTCGTAATAGGCTTAAGGTTAATTCCATCATAAAAAATGCCAAAGGCTACATGACGTATGTTGAGCAGGGTTATGATTTTTCAGAGTTTTTGTGGAGTTTTGTTGGCGGATGCCCTAAGACTAATCACTTTAACTCCATGGCCGAACTACCGACACAGACCCCAGAGTCAGAAGCTATGTCTAAGGCTTTAAAGAAGATGGGTTTTAACTTTGTCGGCCCCACTATTTGCTATGCCTTTATGCAGGCTGTAGGCATGGTTAATGACCACACCACAGATTGTTTTTGTTATGGTGAAGAAGGTACTAGATCTTAGGTAAAGCAAAGAATAGGGCGCTTCGCTATGAGGAAATGCTGAGATAGGTCCTAGGGACTAGGAAAGGCAAAGACGAACGGCCTGCGGCCTAGGGAACGTGACTACGTCACCTAGGCTCACTGATGACAGAATGTTCGCAAGCTCACTCACGGCAAAGGCGTAATAATTTGATTTTTGCAGGTCGGGTTTTAGCCCGTCAATTAAGTGATATATAAATTTTCTCAGGAAATCAGGAAAGAGTCATAGTCCACAGCACTGACACATTCTTAAAATAAAAAAGGATGTTCCACATGGAACATCCTTTTGTCATTTTTAGGCTAAAAGTGCTGATTTTTGGATCAAAAAATAATTTTCCTAAAATTAAAAAATCGCAGCTAAGTTAGCCAGATTTTAAATTTTAAAAGCAAACTTATTTCTCAAAAAAGAAAGTCTCTCTCTGCTTACCCTTGTTTTTAGAACCACCATTTAGCTGTTCCATAGTCTCAGCATTAAACAGTTTACCGTTAACCATGGTATAAGTTACGCGATCGGTTACGCGAATATCTTCCAGAGGATTACCATCGATAACAATTAAGTCGGCAAGCTTGCCTTGCTTGATTGAACCAATTTGATGATCCATTGCAAAGTGCTTAGCTGGGTTGATGGTTGCGGTTTTTAGCACTTCCATATTACTCATGCCACCTTGAGCAAACATCCACATTTCCCAGTGAGCAGCCAAACCTTCACGCTGACCGTGAGCACCAATGTTAGCTTTAATACCGACTTCATTTAGCTCATTGGCTACCCGAGCTACGTTGAAGTGGTTGTAATGTTCATCGGGTGCCGTTGGGCGACGCATTGAGCGAGCATCTAGAATATCTGATGGTACGTACATCGACAGACGAGGGTGGGCCCAAACATCTGTTTTGTCGTACCAGTAGTTTTCACCAGAGATACCACCATAGGCAACAACTAACGTTGGGGTGTAGCCAACTTCGGTTTGGCCCCAGAACTGCTTAATATCGTCATAGATATTTGCTGCAGGTAGTGAGTGTTCTATACCTGTGTGGCCATCCGCGATCATCGTCAGGTTATGCTGAAGCAAGCTTCCACCTTCTGGCACTACCATCATCTCAAGTTCACGAGCTGCTGCGATAACTTGCTGACGTTGGTTACGACGTGGCTGGTTGTAACTCTTAACACTGAAAGCACCGACTTTCTTTAGTCGCTCTAAATGGAATTTTGCATCATCGAGTGAATCTATATGAGAGGTATAACCTGGTAGGTTCGCGCCATATAAAATTGTACCGGTTGAGAAGATACGTGGGCCAGCAATGTTACCGGCTTTCTGTTGCTCTGAAGCTGCAAATATTTCAGTGGTATCATTTGATGGGTCGTGAATAGCTGTAACACCTAGAGACAGATTAGAGTAGAGCTCCCAGTTCTGCTGCGGAATGATTTCATTCTCACCCTGAGCACCATGAGCATGGGCATCAAATAAGCCTGGCATCAGAGTTTTGCCCTTGATATCGATGATCTTAGCATCGCTTGGAATATCAATAACCGAGGCTGGGCCAACGCTAACGATGTGGTTGTCTTTAACGATTACAGTGCCGTTTTCGATGACTTCATCATTTTCCATGGTAATGATATTGCCACCAACAAAGGCAATTGTTCCACGTGGAACATCAGCTTGTTGGGTGAAGCCAAGATCGGTAATGGTTGGCTCAGCTTTAGATACTTCAGCATCTTCTGCTTGTTGTTGATAATGAGTATCAACGTTAACTTGGTAAAGTTCAGGCCCTAGTGTCCAGTACAGCTGGTTGCTATCAGTGTTCCAGCTAATGCTTTCACCGGCGCGTACGCTTAATTGTTCAACTGGAAGATTACTGGCCTTAGGCCCGATTTGAATCGTTTCACCATGCTTAGCAAATGGGGTAACAAACACTTTGAAACGTTCGGCAAAGGCAAGTTGTTTACCATCTGGTGATACTCTGAATTCGGTGGCGTGTTTACTGGTGTAATGTACGCGCTTTTCAAAACCATTGACTCCAATAGAAGCGAGCTGCGGTGTTTCACCACTTTCCATAAAGTAGACGCGGTCGTTATCGGCGCCAAACTGTGGTTGGTACCCCGTTGAAGTGATCTTAGTATTGTTATCGCCATCGATATCGACTTGGTAAAGACCTGTTTCTTGTGACCAAGTGCGTGGAGTGATGTAACCGCCTTTAGCTTTACGATAAACCACTGTCTCACCGTCTGGTGAGAAGGTGGGTTCTACGTATTTTCCAGGCTCTTCAGTTAATACTTTTACACGTTTATTGCGCACGGTAGCTAAACTAACAGTACCTTGTTCTTGGTCATCCCAAGTGGTGAATACGACTTTCTTTCCATCGCGTGACCACTGTGGGAATAGCTCACGTAGATCACTATCTAGCTTGGTGAGTCGAGACATCTTGCCGTCGGGTAAACTCTTAACCCAAATCTTACCTAGAGCTTCAAAGGCGACTTTTTTACCATCAGGTGAAACCTGCGCCATACGCAGCATCTTCACGTCGAACACATCTTTATCGAGATTTTGTGTAAAGCGAACTGCAGGTTGAACTGCGCGCTCAGTCTTAACCGAAAATGGAATTTGCTCTACCGACTTAGATTCAACATCGAGCTTATTAATCTTACCATTAGCCCAGAATACGATTTCATCATTATCGGCTGTCCAACTCATGGTTGGGTATACACCATGAATCGCCCAAGTCTCTTGCATGTCTCGGTCTAGCTCGCCGTACAGCTTTTCGGTTTCACCCGACTTAAGATCGAGCAAATAGAGTGATGACTGGAAACCATCACGCTTAATATAGGCAAGCTTGTTTCCATCAGGGCTTGGCGTTGGTCTAATTGCGCCACCAGTCCCTTGGATTAACACTTCGATGTCGCCAGTTTGCGTATCGTAGCGCTTGATCTTATAGATGCCTTTTACTGAATCTTTTGAGTAGTGGAAGGTCTTACCCGGCGTCGCATCTTGGCTAAAGTAAATATAACGGCCATCTGGTGAGTAGGCTGGCTCACCTAAATCCTTTTGTTCATTTGGGCGTTCAGTTAACTTCACACCATCGCCGCCAGCAACGTGATACATCCATACTTCACCAGCACCTAGGCTTCGGCTACCAGTAAAGTGTTTGCGTGCTACTAGGTATTGGCCATCAGGGCTCCATGCAGGACTATTCAATAAGCGGAATGTTTCTTTAGTGACTGGACGAGGGTTACTACCATCAGCTTCCATTATCCAGATATTGTCGCCACCATCTTCATCAGAGGTGAAGGCAATGTATTTACCGTCAGGGCTATAAACGGGCTGCATTTGCCACGCGATGCCTTTGGCTAATGGCTTAGCTTCACCACCATCCATTGGCATTTGATAGATATCACCAAGTAGATCGAACACCACATGTTTGCCATTTGGGCTAACACTGACGTTCATCCAGGTACCTTCATCGACTTCAATTTTAATTTGTTCTAATGGGGCGTTTGCTGGCGAGTTAACTTGCCATGCATTTTTATCTTCTTCAGCAATACTGGGAATACTAAAGCTCAATGCAATAGCGACATATAGGGGGGTGAGCTTATTCTTTAGCATGATAATCCTAATTATTGTTATCGTTTTAAAGGAGTCGTTTTGGATCTCGTTTATAGATTGTTAGTGGTAGTGCTTAATTGGAAATTAATTTGTGCAACAGTTATCGCACAAATTGCTTAACAGTAAAACAAAAAATCTGTTTCAATTAGTTAAGTTAATATTGGCTTGATACGAGTGAGGATTTACTAAGGATTAGCTTACTAGAAACATTAGGTTTCAACGAAACTTACCAGTGAGTTGCTTGAGTTAAATGCTGACAAGTAAGCAGGGAATGACTGTACTGAGCAGTGAGCTACTACTCAGTCTTTGGCAAGAATAAAAGGATTAAATTAAAGTGACATTGTCATTCATTTTAATATTTGAACCTGTAATCACTCGACAGGTTACGCCACCGCGCCAGTCAGACAATAATGCTTGTTTGAGCCCCGGATAAGCCATTTCCATTTTCTTACAAGGATCTGTCTCACCAGTAATCTCTAAAATGAGGTCGCCTATGACAAGTTGCTTACCTAGATCTTCAGAAGAGAAACTGATTCCATCGACGAGTAAGTTTGCCCTGCGGGTAAACCAAGGTAAGGTTTTACCGACATCATTACAGGCAAGCTGCCATTGCTGGATAGAGATCACTGTAACTTGGCGCTTACCTGGACGGCCAAAGATGTCGTTTTCAACACCTTTAGCTTGGGTCACTTGAGCTTGTTCAACCGTAATCATTTGACCACGTTTTTCGGTTTTAAATGCGATTCCGATTAATTTGGCCATGATAATTCCTTTTATCTAATTTGATGGTGAATGACTAAAGACCTTTCTTTATAAGGTACTGGTAAGGCGTTGACTCTGTTTGACTAGCGATTAAGGTATGATCCATAAACTCACAAAAGCTTGGGATGTCGCGGGTCGTTGCTGGATCATCTGCAATAATAAGCAGTGTTTCACCTTCGTTCATGCGTCTTACTGACTTACGCACCATCATTACTGGCTCTGGGCAGCGTAGGCCTAAAGCGTCGAGTTGATGTTGTGCTGCGTTAAATTGGTCGTTCATATTTCCTCGGCAGAACGATTAAACAGAAGTGGCTAATATTACTCCAGCGTTTTAGTTTATCCAAGCCGCTAGGCATAATTTGTGAGCTTAGGGTCGTTTAGATATCTAGAGTGTTCCACGTGGAACACTCTAGATGAATAGCATCTATTCTGCTGTGATAGGGGCAAACTGGGCTTTAAGTAATAACTTTATATCTTCTGGCGCGAGCTCAATATCCAGTCCGCGGCGTCCGCCGCTCACAAACATTTTTGCAAGAGTCGCAGCAGATTGATCTATTACAGTTGGCAATTGTCTTTTTTGTCCTAAGGGACTGACACCTCCGAGTACATAGCCTGAACTACGCTGTACTTCCATTGCTTCGGCCATCACAGCCTTTTTAGCTTTGGCTGCTTTTGCTATTAACTTCATACTGAGCTTTTCTGCTACTGGAATAATAGCAACTGCGAGTTGCTTACCGTCTAACTTAACCACTAAGGTTTTGAATACGAGCTCTGGCGCGACACCGATTTTCTCTGCAGCTTCTAAGCCGTATGCTTGGCAAGACGGGTCATGTTGATACTCATGTACTCGATGGGCAATCTTGTGTTTAACGAGCAGGTCGATAGCGGGAGTCATTGTGTTACCTATATATGTAGTGCAGGCATTGTTGGTGCGAGCCAGGAATTAAAGTGATTTTTCCATAACCTGCACTTTAATACCGTGATAAGTGACCTGTTCTACAGGTTGCCAGCCGAGGGGAGTATATAGACCGCCAGTAAAATCTTCGGTCTGTAAATTGATGCTGTTAATCCCAAGTTTCTTCGCCTTATCTATAATGGCACTCACTAATGCTCTGGCTATGCCTTTACCTCTATATTCAGAGGCAACGTAAACACCACCGAGCCAATGCACACGCTCGGGATAGATATCCATCTCATGGTAACGAAGTTGGGCTGCGGCCATCAGCTTATTGTTGTCTAGAGCCAAGATGATCAATGGCGGTTTGTCGTGATTAAGATAATCTCTGAGTTTTAGTTCTAGTTCTTTAGTGCTGCGCCCCTCGCCAATATAGCCCCATTCATCGCTATACCATTTTGCTATTTGAGGTATGGCTGAGTCATTGTCGGCAAGTAATACAAATTTCATCACGCATCCTAAGGGGGAACTGATGACTTCAGGTTAATGCAGTTGGCGGCAATAGGCTAGGTGATTTGGTATTACTTATGATTGGTCGCTTAGGAAAACGCTCTACTCATAAAACAACAAAGCCAGCTAATGCTGGCTTTGTTAGTTATTGACTCAAGCTAAGCTTATGGGCGCTCGAAGATAGTCGCGATACCTTGGCCTAGACCAATACACATAGTCGCTAGACCATACTTAGCATCTTTGGCTTCCATCAGATTGATCAGGGTGGTTGAGATACGCGTACCTGAACAACCTAATGGATGACCGAGTGCAATGGCGCCACCGTTGAGGTTAATCTTCTCATCAACCACATCCATCAAACCTAAGTCTTTTACACAAGGTAGAGACTGCGCGGCAAAGGCTTCGTTAAGCTCGATAACATCTAAGTCGTCAACGGTTAGACCTGCACGCTTAAGTGCTTTTTGAGTTGCTGGTACTGGGCCATAACCCATAATAGCCGCATCGCAACCAGCAATCGCCATTGAGCGAATACGTGCACGAATAGGTAAGCCTAATGCTTTTGCTTTCTCTTCTTCCATCACTAGCATGGCTGAAGCGCCATCTGATAATGCAGAAGAGGTACCCGCGGTAACAGTACCGTTAGCTGGGTCAAAAGCAGGGCGTAGACCTGAAAGGGATTCCATTGATGTTTCTGGGCGGATCACTTCATCGTGCTCAACTTTAATCAAGGCGCCGTCGGCGTCATGACCTTCAATCGCTACGATTTCATTGGCGAAGCGGCCTTCAACTGTGGCAGCATGAGCGCGCTGATGTGAACGTACTGCAAAGGCATCTTGTTGCTCACGAGTAATGCCGTGCATCTTGCCGAGCATTTCTGCTGTAAGGCCCATCATGCCTGAGGCTTTAGCAACATTGTTAGCAAGACTTGGGTGGAAGTCGACGCCATGGTTCATTGGTACATGACCCATATGTTCAACACCACCTACGATAAAGGTATCGCCTTGGCCTGTCATAATTGCGCGAGCCGCTTGGTGTAATGCATCCATTGATGAACCACATAAACGGTTTACGGTAACCGCGCCAACTTGCTTTGGAATGCCAGCCAATAGGGCAGCGTTACGTGCAATATTAAAGCCTTGCTCAAGCGTCTGCTGCACACAACCCCACATCACATCTTCGATAGTGTTTGGATCTAGCTTAGGGTTACGCTCAAGTAGCGACTTCATTAATTCTGCAGATAGAGTTTCTGCGCGTACATTTCTAAATACTCCAGCCTTTGAGCGGCCCATTGGAGTACGAATGCAATCTACGATAACGGCGTTTTTCATTGTTCAAATCCTTTCTGCTTAAGCCTGCTGGTAGTAGCTGCCATTGTTGGCGGCAAGTTCGCGCATAGTATCGGTCACTTGGTATAGACCACCAAGGTGTGCATATTTGTCGGCTAGCGCGACAAAGTTAGCCACACCCATAGTATCTAGGTAACGGAATACACCGCCTCTAAATGGTGGGAAACCAAGGCCGTAAACTAGGCCCATATCCGCTTCAGCAGGCGAAGCGATAATTCCTTCTTCAAGACAGCGCACAGTCTCGATAATCATTGGGATCATGGTGCGAGCGATGATCTCATCTGATTCAAATGCTTTTTGCTCACCAAACTCAGCTTGTAGTAACTCATAGCTAGTTGGGTCTAAATCTTTCTTTGGCTTGCCGCGACGGTCAACTGAGTATTGGTAGAAACCTTTACTGTTCTTCTGGCCAAAGCGTTCAGCTTCAAACATTACATCAATGGCATCTTTACCTGATTTACCCATGCGGTCAGGGAAACCTTCAGCCATAACCGCTTGTGCGTGATGACCCGTATCTAGACCAACTACGTCAAGCAGGTATGCTGGCCCCATTGGCCAACCAAACTGCTTTTCCATCACTCTGTCGATAGCCGCAAAGTCTGCGCCATCGGCAAGCAGGCCACTAAAGCCCGCAAAGTACGGGAAGAGTACACGGTTTACAAAGAAGCCTGGGCAGTCATTAACTACAATAGGTGTCTTACCCATCTTGCTGGCGTAAGCCACTACAGAGGCGACGGTTTCATCCGAGCTGTTTTCACCACGAATAACTTCGACTAGCGGCATCTTGTGCACAGGGTTAAAGAAGTGCATACCACAGAAACGCTCAGGCTTTTTAAGGCTCTTAGCCAACAGGTTGATTGAGATTGTTGAGGTGTTTGAGGTGATGATGGCATCTTCACTGACATGTTCTTCAACTTCGGCAAGCACCATAGCTTTAACTTTTGGATGCTCAACCACGGCCTCTACTATGACATCGGCATCTTTCACTGGAGCATAATCGAGTGCAGGGGTGATGTTATTCAGTACCGCTGCCATTTTAGCTGGGGTTGAACGGCCACGCTTAACTTGTGCCGTAAGTAGCTTCGCGGCTTCACCTAAACCTAAATCCAGTGCTGGTTGAGCAATGTCTTTCATCACAATTGGTGTACCCTTGCTAGCACTCTGGTAAGCGATACCACCACCCATGATGCCAGCACCAAGTACTGCAGCTGTATTAACTTTCTTAGCTAGCTTGCCAGCTTTTTTGGCCTTACCCTTTACTAGCTGATCATTGAGGAAGATACCAATTAGTGATTGGGCAACTTCTGTTTTTGCTAGCTTGATGAATGCTTGATGTTCAATTTGAAGTGCTGCGGTACGATCACATAGTGCCGCTTGCTCGATGACACTAATTACTGCCATAGGTGCAGGGTAGTGTTTACCCGCGACTTTAAACACCATACCTTTAGCCGTGGCAAAAGACATCATGGCTTCAAGTTTAGGTAGGGTCAGTGGCGCTTGTTTCTTAGCGCGGCGAGATTGCCAGTCTAGCTTCTCAGCTAGGGCATCCTTGAGCATTTTTAACGCAGCAGGTTTTAATTGCTCAGGAGCAACAACGGCGTCAATAGCGCCAACTTTAAGTGCTGCTTCAGGGCGTTGATCTTTACCTGAGGTGATCCATTCAAGGGCGTTGTCGGCACCAATCACACGCGGTAGACGTACCGTACCACCAAAGCCAGGGATAATTCCTAGCTTAGTCTCTGGTAGGCCGATGCGGGCTGTGGTGTCTGCTATACGGAAGTCGGTAGCAAGAATAGTTTCGCAGCCTGCGCCAAGTGCAAATCCATTAATTGCTGAAATCGTTGGGAAAGGTAAGTCTTCTAGCTTGTTGAAAACAACATTGGCTTGCTCTAACCAAGTCTGTAAGACCGCGTCCTCTTCAGCAAATAATCCTAAAAACTCTGTGATATCGGCGCCAACGACGAAGGCGTCTTTGGCCGAACTTAACATTAGTGCTTTGATGCTAGAATCTTGTTTAATGCTGTCGAGTGCAGCATTTAGCGAATCGATGGTTTCTCTGTCGAACTTATTAACCGAACCTTGTGCCTTGAAGCACAGGTGAGCGATGTTATCCTCGAGTAACTCAACCTCAATTGTAGGGCTTTGGTAGATCATTGCTTGCTTCCTTATAGCTTAAGTTCACTATCCAGATCATTAATGATTTTATTATCCGAATGTAACTTTCTTTGTCACAGCAGCCTAGGCCATCATTTGACCAGTTACTGCTCAGTGTGCGACGAATCACAAAAAATTACAACACCCAATTTAAACGGTCGTTTAGTTTCTTTGGTTTGTAAAATAATGAAGCTTAAAGATCAGTGCTTTAGTTGGTATTGTTGCAATGGTTTAATTTGAGTTTACAGCAGATGGTTTAGCCAAGAATAGCTTTGAAGAAAAAATTATTTAGCGATGTGATAGACTGAGCCTGTGCAGAAAATTTGGCTAAATAATAACAATAGGGTAACCCTCATGGAACAGTTAGCGCGCCTCTATCATGACCATATTCAAGTACTCAATCAGCGTGTAAGCGAAATAATCTCTCGTGAAAACTTATCGGGACTAGTCATACATTCAGGCCAGCCACATAGACAGTTTTTAGATGATATGGATTACCCATTTAAGGTAAACCCCCACTTTAAAGCTTGGTTACCGGTCACCGAAAATCCAAATTCTTGGTTGGTGGTAAACGGCAGTGATAAACCCCTATTGATTTTTTATCGCCCGGTGGATTTCTGGCATAAGGTTGCCGATGAGCCGAGCGACTTTTGGGCCGAGCATGTCGATATTAAGTTTCTTAGTAAGGCCGACAAAGTGGCCGAGTTCCTACCTGCCGATATCGATAATTGGGCCTATATTGGTGAGCATTTAGATGTTGCCGATGTGCTGGGATTTAGCAGGCGTAACCCTGATTCTGTATTGAGTTACCTTAATTATCATCGCGCAACGAAAACGGATTATGAGTTAGCCTGTATGCGTAAAGCTAACGAAATCGCGGTGATCGGCCATCAAGCGGCCAAAACCGCCTTCTATAATGGTGCTAGTGAATTTGAGATCTTACAGGTCTATCTGTCGGCAATCTCACAAGGGGAAAACCAAGTCCCCTATAGCAGCATTGTAGCGCTTAATGAAAACTCCGCCATCTTACATTACACCGCGCTTGAACATGCGAGCCCGGCGCAGCGCCGTTCATTTTTGATCGACGCGGGCGCTAGCTATAATGGTTATGCTTCCGATATCACCCGCAGCTATTCATTTGAGAAGAATATTTTCGATGATCTGATCACCGCAATGGATAATATGCAGCTACAGATCATAAGCATGATGAAGCCAGGTGTGAGCTATGCTGAATTACACATACAAACTCATTATAAGCTAGCGCAGATCTTGTTGGATTTTGATATTGTCAGCGGCGATGTTCAGGGCCTCGTTGAGCAGGGGATTACTCGAGTCTTTTTCCCCCATGGGTTAGGCCACATGTTAGGCATACAAGTGCATGATATGGGAGGCTTCCTCTGCGATGAAAAGGGCACTCACGTCGCAGCGCCAAAGGCCCATCCATTCTTACGCTGTACTCGAGAGCTTGATATCAACCAGGTACTGACGATAGAGCCTGGCGTTTATATTATTGATTCGCTACTGGCAGAATTAAAACAAGATCAGCGGCAGTCACAAATCAACTGGAATACGGTTGATGCCTTAAGGCCATTTGGTGGTATTCGCATCGAAGATAATGTGATTGTTCATGGCGATCGTATCGAAAATATGACCCGTAATCTGGGTCTGAATCGTTAATCTAGTGAGAGAAGCGTTTTGAGTGAGAGTTATCTCATCCCTGCAGCTGAATTATTGATAGAAGAAGAGATAAAGCATAGTCGCTTTATCTCTTTTCTATTCCACTGTCAGTCGGCAGAAGAGCTTAAGTGTGTACTTACTAACCTAAGGGGCGAGTACCCAGGAGCTAACCATTACTGCTATGCGTTTGTCGGTGGCGCGCCAAATGACAGCATTAATATGGGGTCAAGCGATGATGGGGAACCTTCCGGTAGCGCTGGGCGCCCCATGTTGTCCGCCTTACAGGGAGCGAACATAGGTGAGCTTGGTGCGATAGTTATTCGCTACTTTGGTGGAACCAAGCTGGGGGTAGGTGGCCTAGTTAGAGCCTATAGTTCTGGTATTAAACAGGGGATTCCACAACTTGAAACCCAACTGAAGCAGATCCGTTACCCTGGGAAATTGGTGTGTGAATATCATCAATTAAAAGATGTTGAGCATCTATTCGCTCAATTTGAGGTGTTGATTGAAGATAAACAGTTTAGCGACAAAATTGTCATTCAGTTTGCCATCCCTAAGGCTGCTAAACATCAGCTGAACCTTGATTTAGCCACCCTGAGCAAGGGCCAGCTAAAAGCAGAGTTTGAAGAGTAAGCGTCATATTCGTTTTAAAGCGACGATGATTTTTATTGATTAACAAGTTTTTTCAAGCTTGATAATCGGTTATGAACATTCATTATTAAGTGTGCGAGAATGCGCTATAGCATAAGCGCTAGTGATGGGAATCAATGCAATATCGAACAATTATAAGAATTACAGGCTTATTAATGGGGCTGTTTTCTTTATCTTTACTTCCTCCAGCTCTTGTCGCTGTTATCTATAAAGATGGCGGTGGCATGGCCTTTATTCAGGCGTTTGTGTTGTGCCTGATCTTGGGGTTTGGACTCTGGTACCCTAACCGTGCACACCGTAAGGACTTGCGTACTCGAGAAGGCTTCCTCTTGGTAGTACTGTTCTGGGTGGTACTGGGCTCCATCGGTGCTGTGCCGTTTATCTTTTCCGGCCAACCCTCCCTCAGCTTAACCGACAGTTTCTTCGAGTCTTTCTCGGCACTGACTACCACAGGGGCCACGGTAATCGTGGGTCTAGATAGTCTGCCAAAAGCAATTCTATTCTATCGACATCTGCTGCAGTGGCTGGGTGGTATGGGGATCATCGTTCTAGCGGTGGCGATTCTACCGGTACTGGGTGTCGGGGGGATGCAACTGTATAGAGCCGAGATGCCGGGGCCGGTGAAAGACAGTAAAATGACGCCGAGGATTGCCGAGACCGCCAAGGCCCTCTGGTATATCTATTTAGCGCTAACCGTCGCTTGCGCCTTTGCTTATTGGTTGGCGGGAATGGACGCCTTCGATGCTATCTGTCACTCATTCTCAACTATTGCGATTGGTGGTTTCTCTACCCACGATGCCAGCATGGGCTACTTTAATAGCCCGACGATTAATATGATCTGCGTGGTATTCCTATTGATTGCTGCGCTTAACTTTAGCCTGCACTTTGCGGCATTTTCTCGCCGTGGTATTAACTTACGTGTCTATTTTCGCGACGCAGAATTTAAGGTATTGATTGCTATTCAATTGGTATTAACCGCTATCTGTTTTGTCACCCTCTATGGCTCTGGGATCTATGATTCGGCCGAAGAAACCTTCGATTATGCTCTGTTTCAGGCGGTATCCATTTCAACTACCGCTGGTTTTGGTACCGAAAGCTTCCATGCTTGGCCCTTGTTCTTACCTATTTTACTGATTTTCTCAAGCTTTATCGGTGGTAGCGGAGGTTCTACTGCAGGTGGCATTAAGGTCATTAGAGTGATTCTACTGTTGCTACAAGGTTCGCGTGAACTTAAACGATTAGTTCATCCTCGTGGCATGTTCTCGATACGGATCAGTGGTAACGCACTGCCTGATAGGGTTATCGATGCAGTGTGGGGGTTCTTCTCGGCTTATGCTTTGGTCTTCGTTATTTGCATGCTTATTTTGATGGCGTTAGGTATGGATGCGATTACCGCCTTTAGCGCAACTGCCGCCTGTTTGAATAACCTTGGCCCAGGTTTAGGTGAGGTCGCGAGTAACTATGCCAGTATTGGTGATGGTGAAAAATGGGTTCTGCTGTTCGCCATGTTATTCGGCCGTTTAGAAGTATTCACTCTACTGATCTTGTTTACACCAACATTCTGGAAGAACTAAATTAATATAAAGACGACTCGCTGACATCAGCCGCTAAGTTAGGGTTAATTATTAGTGAGTATATTGGACTCAAGGTAGGCCTTTGGTCCTAGCTTAAGTTGAGTTTTTGAATCTAGTTTGAATCGGAAAATAGTAGGAAGTTAATGAACAATACACTAATTATTTATTCGACAGTCGATGGCCAAACCAAAGCGATTTGTGAGCAGATAAAGAAGATCAACCAAGAGCAAAACGCCAAGGTCACACTGGCTTCTCTAGAGGAAGCAGAAACTTTAGGTTTAGCGCAATTTGATAAGATCTTGGTAGCAGCTAGTATTCGTTATGGTAAACATAGGCCTGCACTTTACCAGTTCATTAACCGTCAGCACGCGGTACTAGATGCTAAGAAAAATGCCTTCTTTACGGTGAATGTGGTTGCTCGAAAACCTGAGAAAAACACCCCTGAAACCAATCCATATATGAAAAAGTTTTTGCAGCTTTCACTATGGCAACCGCAACAGTTAGCTGTATTTGCCGGTAAGATTGATTACCCTAAATATCGGCTGTTCGATAAAGTGATGATCCGCTTTATCATGTGGATGACTAAAGGACCGACCGATACTAGTGGTACCTTTGAATTTACCGATTGGAACAAGGTTGATGAGTTTGCTCGGGCTTTTGCTGAGCGTTAATCTTGATGCTCGATTTTAAAAACTAAATCAGAAACAATAAAGCCTGCTAAATGCAGGCTTTATTGTTTCTAGAATACTATCGGCTCTAAAGAGTGTACTAGGCGCAGTATTTACGATGCAAGATAGAGATCACTTCGGTGACCTGCTCATTCTTTAGTGTGTAATACACTATTTGTGAGCTCTTGCGGGTCGCCACTAAGTCTTCTGAGCGTAATACTGCTAAATGTTGCGATAGTGCAGACTGACTGAGAGGAACCGTTTCATTTAATTCGGTCACGCTTAGTTCTTTATCCAATAATAAGCACAGAATCATCAGTCTATATGGATTAGCGATAGCCTTAAGCCATTTAGCTGCGCTTTCGGCATTAGTGACCATGGCACTAATATCGATGTCTTTTTGCATACGGTTACTTACTCCATCGCCTTTAATTAGTTTATTCTAATTGAGTTAAGCTTATAAGACAATATACTTGTGGAAGACTGTTATCTCAATTTTTGATGTCGATAATATGAGCTATACCTAATTTGTGATCTATTCTCCTTTAAAAACTGTAATTTGCTGCAACAATGGATTTAATAACACATTCTCAATTGGGATAAAGATGAAATCAGTTCTGGTACTTTATTATTCTCGCGGTGGGCATACAGCCAGAATTAGCCGTGCCGTTGCAGACCACCTTGTGAGCCAAGGTTATCGATGCGATATGATGCATATTAATGAAGCTAAGGCTGAGGGGATCGACTGGGCTCAATATGATGTGGTCGCGTTAGGTGCGTGTGTACTTTACGGCAGTTACCATAAGTCAGTCTTTGAATTTGTCGAGCAGCACCAAGCAGAATTAAGCGCTAAACCGTCTAGTTTCTTTAGTGTGAATGTTGTGGCTCGTAATCCTGAGAAGCGTGTGCCGGAAAACAATAAATATCTACAGAAATTTATTGAGCTAGCGGCATGGAAACCGACCGATGTTAAAGTGATTGCTGGTAAGGTGGATTACCCTGCTTGGCGTTGGTACGACAGAATGATGATCCAGCTAATTATGAAGATCACCAATGGCCCAACCGATCCTAAATCAGTTATTGATTACACCGATTGGGAAGATGTGAAGGTCTATGCTGATCACCTAGTGAGTTTAGCTAAATAAGTACCCAAATCAAAAAGCCGCACTTGATGCGGCTTTTTTGTATCTAAATTAGGCCTAGTACTTCCAGAAGCTTGGATGGAACAACACCGCGACTGTTAAGATCTCTAATCGGCCTAGTAACATGCCTATCGCTAATGCCCATTTGGCCACATCGGGTAGAGTTGAGAAGTTACCGGCAGGACCTATGGTATCGCCTAATCCTGGGCCAACATTGGTGACAGCGGTAATGGCGCCAGTAAAGCTGGTTACAGGATCTAATCCTGTTAGCACCAAGATGATGGATAGCAGCACAATCACTAGTACAAATAGCAGGATAAAGGTGACGAGTGAACGGACGATATCGCCGCGAATAATGTGGTTGTTATAGCGTTCTTTGAACACGCCATTAGGGTGGAATTGCTGCTTAAGCTGCTCGCGCATAATCACGCCAGCAATTTGAAAGCGGAAGATTTTGATACCGCCAGAGGTTGACCCTGAGCAGCTACCAACAAACATCAGAAATAGAAACGCAATATTCGCCAGTGCGCCCCAAGCTGAGTAATCGGTAAGACCGTAGCCCGTGGTTGTTACTACTGAAACAACATTAAAGCTGGCCAAGCGTAGCGCATCTAAAGCTGCTATCTCTCTGCTGCTCCAAAGCCATAAGGCGAGTGCACAAGAAACGAAAACTACAAACTTGAGAAAGCCTTTTACCTGAGCGTCGTTCCACACTTTTACTGAGCGTTGCTGCACCATGTAGACGAACATCAGCAAGGGCAATCCACCTGCGAGCATAAAGATAGTACCTACCCAGTGAGCCTCATTGGAAAAAGCCGCCATGGATTGATCTGAGGTGGAGTAGCCGCCCGTTGATAGAGTTGTCATGGCATGGTTTATAGCTTGGAACCAGTTCATGCCGCTACCGTGATATGCCAAAAAGCACAGGAAGGTGAGTAGGCAATAAACGATAAATAGGTTCTTTGCCATGTGCTGGGTGCGCGGGGTTGTTTTGTCGCTCCAGTCAGAAGATTCGGTTCTAAATAGCCGCATACCACCGACGTTTAAAAAGGGCAGCACGGCTACAGCCATCACGATAAAGCCTATCCCGCCTAGCCATTGTAGCAGTGAACGCCAGATCAGAATGCTGTGATCCATGCCGTCGAGCCCTGATAGCACAGTCGAGCCGGTGGTGGTGATCCCCGACATGGTTTCGAAGAAGGCGTCGGTATAGTTGATACCGTGATACAGAGTGAAGGGCATGGCGGCAAACAGGCTGACGATAAGCCATGTGAGGCAGGTCAGCAGAAACATATCTCGAATGTTGAGATGGAGTTTACGGCTCTGGCCTTGATGCATACAAAAGCTGGCAGCGCTAGCCGTAACTAGCGATGAAATCATGAATGCACCAACAGTCTCTTCGCCATAATAGAGGGCGAAGGCTCCGGGAATTAACATAAACGCGGTCAGCGTCGATAGGAAAATTCCCAGAATAAACAGTAGAGGACGATAGTTCAGCACTATTCCGCTCCTGAAGGTTTTTAAAAGAAGAAAGCGCTCGGTTGGAACAGTTTCTCGACTTCACCAATAAACTTCTTGTTTACTAAGAAGAGAATGACGTGATCGCCTTGCTCGATAACTGTTTTATCGTGAGCCATCAGCACTTCTTCATCACGCACAATGGCACCAATGGTAGTACCTGGTGGCAGTTTGATTTCGCTGACCTGCTTGCCAACAACTTTAGATGTATTGGAGTCACCGTGAGCAATTGCTTCGATGGCCTCCGCAGCGCCGCGACGCAGTGAGTAAACGTTACAAATATCACCTTGGCGAATATGGGTCAGCAGTGCCGATATTGTTGCTTGCTGAGGTGAAATCGCAATATCGATATTGGCCTCTTGCACAATATCAACATAAGCTTCACGCTGGATCAGTACCATGACTTTCTTCGCGCCCATACGCTTGGCGAGCAGGGCGGCCATGATGTTGGCTTCATCGTCGTTAGTCACCGCAATAAACACATCAGTTTGGTCGATATGCTCTTCGAGTAACAACTCTTGATCCGATGCATCACCACAAAATACCGTGGTGTTTTCCAGCTTTTCAGATAGCTCTTCGGCACGTTCTTGCTTACGCTCAATCAGCTTCACCGAGTGATTGCGTTGCAACTGCTTGGCTAAGCCTAAACCGATATTACCACCACCGGCGATCATGATGTTGCGGTAGGAGTTATCTAGCTTTTGCATCTCACTCATTACAGCGCGCACATGGCGACTGTCGGCCACGAAGAAGACTTCGTCATCGGCTTCGATAATGGTGGTACCGCGCGGCATGATAGGGCGGCCTTGCCTAAAGATAGCCGCTACCCGGGTATCAATATTTGGCATGTGCTCACGTAGCGCTGCTAAGGCGTTACCCACCAGTGGGCCACCATAGTATGCGCGCACGGCGACTAGACTGAGTCTACCTTCGGCAAACTCCAGCACCTGCAGTGCGCCAGGATATTCTACTAGGCGGCCGATATAGGCGGTGACTAGCTGTTCTGGCGCAATTAATTCGTCGATGATAAAGCCACCACGAGGGCGATTTTCCGCATGCTTGGTTTCGCTGTCGATAAACAGTTTATCGCGCAGGCCTAAATACTGCTCTGAACGGATACGGGCAATCTTAGTGGGGGTACCATAAAGTGAGTAGGCAATCTGGCAGGCAGCCATATTACATTCGTCACTATTGGTGACCGCGATCAGCATGTCTGCGTCTTCGGCTCCCGCCTCTTTTAATACACTTGGGTGTGCACCATGACCCACAACCACCCTTAAATCGTACTTATCTTGCAAGGTGCGCAGGCGGTTTTTGTCGTTATCGACAATGGTGATGTCATTGTTTTCGCCAACTAAGTTTTCGGCTAATGTGCCGCCAACTTGTCCTGCACCCAAAATGATAATTTTCATTGCCGTACTAATCCTTCACTAGGCGAGCGTAATAAAAGCCGTCCATGTTGTCTTGCCCCGGAACAATCTGCCAACCGATATCGTCTGGGTTAGCTTGCTCTTCTATCGGCACTAAGGTCGCATCGGGTGTTCTGGCTAAGAAGGCACTGACTTGATCTTTGTTTTCCTGAGGCAAAATCGAACATGTTGCGTATAAGAGTGTGCCACCGGGCTTTAACCACTTCCAGCAATGATCGAAAATTTGTGACTGTAATTGTGCCAACTCTTCGATGTCATTGTTCTTTCTTAGCCACTTAATATCTGGATGACGACGAATAACACCAGTTGCCGAGCAAGGAGCATCAAGTAAAATCCGGTCAAATTTGCCGCCTTGCCACCATGAGTCAATATTGGCAGCATCGCCATGCACTAACTCAGCTTTGAGTGACAATCTATCAAGGTTTTGCTGCACACGTTCAAGACGTTTGGCGTCGAAATCGACAGCGACCAGCTTGATGTTGGGCGCAAGTTCCAGTAGGTGACAGCTTTTACCGCCAGGTGCCGCACAGGCATCAAGTACTAATTCGTCGCCTTGTGGTGCCAATAGCGTTGCCGCCCATTGAGCGGCGCCATCTTGCACGGAAGCCGCGCCAGATTCGAATCCTGGTAATTGCATCACATCGCGTGGGCTAGATAATAAAATCGAGTCTTTGCTGTTACCTGCTTGCGCTTCGATATCTAATCCAGCAAGCGCTTGTAGGTAAGTCTCTCTAGTTTGCGATTGCTGATTGTTACGCAGCCACATAGGTGGGCGTTCGTGACTCTGCTCAATAACACTTTGCCAGTTTTCAGGGTAAGCCTCTTTTAAGCGCTTAATGATCCAGGCTGGTGTGTTATAGGTTAGGGTGTCGTTGTCGGTCGATAATGGTTTTTCTTGGCGTTGAATATTACGCAAAACACCATTAACGACCTTCACTAAGCCTTCAAACTTTAGCTGACGACAGGCTTCGGCCGTTTCAGATATTGCCGCGTGGCTAGGAATACGCGTGAAGTACAGTTGATAGCAACCAATCAGCAGCAGTTGGTGCACAATGCGCTGCTTGCCTTTCATTTGCTTGCTCATACAATCACTGACTTGCTTGTCTAGTTGTGGCAAATGACGCATCACGCCATAGCAAAGCTCGGCGAGTAGCGCCTTGTCTTTACCGCTGTCGAGATGTCTTTGCTGATCCGGTAGCGCCACAGAAAGTGAGATACCTTTTTCTAGCACCTGAAAAACGACCTTAGCGGCCAAAGCTCTTAAGTTCATTAGCGATTAAGCCTCTTGATTGTCGGTGCTAGCGAGTACAGTTCCTGGGGTAAACCAGTCCGCTCTCGAGTTTAGGATGTCGGCAACACTTAATGGTTTCTTACCTGGTAGTTGCATCTGGGTGATGGTTAATACGCCTTCACCTGTAGCAATGCTGATACCGGTTTTATCTGTCGACAAAATGGTGCCCGGTTGCTGTGAGCTGGTTTCATCACTAACAGAACTTTGCCATACCTTGATGGTATTGCCTTCATGTTCGTAGTGGCTAACAGGCCAAGGATTAAATGCACGAATTTCACGCCATAAAGCTGAAGCGGGTTTAGACCAGTCTAGACGCGCTTCCTCTTTTGATAGTTTCTCGGCGTAGTTAGCTAGGCTCTCATCTTGCTTCTCTGCTGGAAGACTGCCTTCAGCAATGCCTGCTAGTGCTTCAACAAGTGCGCTTGGACCTTGCTCTGCTAGTTTTTCATAGAGGGTTGCAGAGGTGTCAGAGTCTTCAATCGGAAGCTGAGTCTTAAGCAGCATGTCACCAGTATCTAGACCAATATCCATCTGCATGATGGTCACGCCAGTTTCACTGTCGCCGGCCCACAATGCGCGTTGGATTGGGGCTGCACCACGCCAGCGTGGCAAGATAGAACCGTGCACGTTGATACAACCTAAGCGTGGAGTATCTAGCACGACTTTAGGCAAGATAAGTCCATAAGCCACCACAACCATGATATCGGCGTTTAATGCCGCAAGTTCTGCTTGGGCGTCTTCGTCACGCAGGGATTTAGGCTGAAAAACTGCAATGTCATTTTCAAGCGCTAATGCTTTGACTGGACTCGCTTGCAGTTTTTTACCACGGCCAGCAGGTCTGTCTGGCTGGGTGTAAACTGCAATCACATTGTGCTCTGAGTCGATTAGCGCTTGAAGATGGCGTGCAGCAAAATCTGGTGTTCCTGCAAAAATGACATTTAATGGTTTCAAAAATTTATCCTTGTTTCGCTTCTAAACGAGCCGCTTTTTCGAGTTTTTGCTTGATACGTTGACGCTTTAGAGGTGATAGATAGTCAACAAACAGCTTGCCAGATAGATGGTCTAATTCATGTTGTAAACAGATAGCGAATAAGCCATCGGCTTCCAAGGTGAACTCTTTACCATCACGATCTAACGCCTTGATGGTGACGAACTCGGCGCGGTCGACTTTTGCGTAAACGCCAGGGACTGATAGGCACCCCTCTTCATTACAGAAGTCGCCACTCTTGGCGGTAATTTCAAGATTTATGAACACTTTAGGGCGCTCAACCTCATCTTGAAGGTCCATAACGATAAGTTGATGATGATAATCAACCTGTGTTGCTGCTAGGCCAATTCCCTTCTCTTCATACATAGTTTCGAACATATCATCGATTTGCGTTTGAAGAGCAGGGTTAAACTCTGTGATCGGCTTTGCAACTGTACGTAATCTTTCGTCAGGAAAGCGTAAAACTTTTAATAAACTCATACCTAAACTCTTAACAAGTCTGTCAAATTTGAGCCAGTTAGTTATACTGACTTTGGCTAATGGCTCAATTTTAGTCGTTAGCGGCATTCAATAACAGCAAAAGCTCTACTTATACTCTAATAAAAGAGCAAATAGCATGGATACCCTGATGAAACGGTTAATATTACTTGCTTCACTAATAGTTGGTTGCACCTCTGTTTTCGCTGATACTTTAACGCTAAAGTCGGGTCATCCTGATTCTTATGTGGTTCAAAAAGGCGATACGCTTTGGGATATATCTGCATCTTTTCTTAAAGATCCTTGGCGTTGGCCTAAGCTGTGGGGCGCAAACCCTCAGGTCGCTAATCCCCATTTGATTTACCCCGGAGATAGGCTGACCTTAGTCTTTATCGATGGAGAGCCTCGCTTAGTTGTTAAGCCACATGTTAGAAAGAGTCCTCAGGGGCGTATTTCGGCTAAGGATGGTGCGATTCCGGCGATAGATCTTTCTCTTATCCAGCCTTATTTGTTACAGCATCGCGTGGTCGATGCCGAATGGTTCGAACAGCAGCCTAAAGTGATGGGCGGCGAGAGCCCATCAAATTACCACGTCGTTAATGACATTATTTATGTGCAAGGTGAGCTAACAGTAGGTGATAAGTTTGGCGTCTACTTGGAAGGCCGCTCATTTAAAAATAGTGACGGTGATAACTTAGGCTTAGAAGTGATTTTATCGGCTTCAGGGCGAGTGGTTGAATCTGGCCCCATCTCTAAAGTGGAGCTGTTGAGTAGCATAAGAGAGACTGCGGCTGGTTATCGTGTGTTACCTATCGAAGACGATTTATTAATGTCGGCGTATTTTATGCCTCGTGCGGCATCGTTAACTGAGCCTGCTACCGTACTGGCTTCAGGTAAAGACATTCGTGAGATGGGTAAGCTGGATGTGGTTTACTTAGATCGTGGTGCAGTAGACGGACTCGAAACTGGGCAGGTGTTCTCAATCTTTAAAGATGGCGAAGTTGTAGTGATTGACGGTGATGGTGTACCTGTGCAGCCTCATGATCGTAATCGCTACGAGAAGATGCTCGCCAATATCTCTTCTGACAGCGCAGTTAAGATGCCGGATCTTTATCGTGGTAAATTAATGGTGTTTAAAGTCTTTGATAAAACCAGCATGGGCATAATCTTAGTTAACGAGCGGCCAGTACGAGTGGCTGACAAGTTGGCGATACCTGATTCGCTGATCCGTAGCGAGTAGACTAGAGTTAGTTATAGTTTTCTTTTGATGCAACCTTAATGGTTGCATCAACTTTTTATAGGGACAAGCTATTAACGATACACTGGTCGATTGGCTAGTTGTTTCAGCTGTATCAGGGCTAGGACCGGCTCGGATTAAACAATTAACAAATTACATGGATGTAGCCGAACTGAGGCAAAGAATAACGCATGAGCCACAAGCGTTGCCTTTACCAGAGTCGTTACTACAATCTCATCTATCTCCCGATCATGCTTTGGTTGATGCGGCCTTAGCCTGGCAGCAAGCCGAAGCACATCATCACCTTATCTGCCTTGGTGATGCTAATTATCCTCCATTGTTGAAACAGATTAACGATCCACCTCCGATACTATTTTTAAAAGGTAATGTTGATACTTTATTGTTTCCTGCCATAGCTGTCGTAGGAAGCCGTCAAGCGACTCCTGGCGGCAAGAAGATGGCGCATGAGTTAGCAACGGAATTAGCGCTAAATGGCATGGCTATTTCGAGTGGCATGGCCTTAGGGATTGATGGGGTGGCTCATCGAGCAGCAATAGAGGTTAGTAAACCTAGTATCGCCGTGTTAGGTACAGGGATTGATGTTATCTATCCCAAGCGGCATTGTGATATTTATAATGGTATTCAAGAGGATGGCTGTGTTATTTCAGCGTTTTGGCCTGAGGTGAAGCCTTTCTCTGGAAATTTTCCGAAACGAAACCGCATTATTAGCGGTCTAACTATAGGAACACTAGTGGTTGAAGCCAGCCTGAAAAGTGGTTCATTGATCACCGCGCGACTTGCTAATGAACAGGGACGAGAGGTTTTTGCCGTTCCTGGAAGCGTGCTAAGCGCTCAGAGCGAAGGTTGCCATCAACTATTGCGTGAAGGTGCTAAGTTGGTCGAAACTTTGACTGATATTTTAGAAGAAGTGAGTTCTTTATCGCGCTTTCACCTTGAAGAAGTTAAAGCGAGTCACCATATAGGGGGGGAAAGCGCCTCTGATTTGCCATTTTCCTCGCTGTTAGCTAGTGTTGGCTATGAGACCACAACAATTGATGATGTGGTCGAGCATAGTGGAAAAACCATAGAGCTAGTATTGGAGCAATTGCTTGAACTCGAGCTGCAGGGTTGGATTTCTGCAGTCCCTGGTGGTTACATAAGACTAAAGAGGAGCTAGCCATGTTTGATATCCTCATGTATTTATTTGAAAACTATGTTCATAGTGAAGTCGAATTATTAGTAGATGAAGACGAACTCACTAAAGAACTGACACGCGCTGGATTTCATCAAAGTGAAATCATTAAGGCACTCTCTTGGTTAGAGCGTTTAGCTGACCTTCAGGAAGCGGGCACGCCTTATCTCTGCAATCACGATCAGCAATCATTCCGTATTTACACTAAAGCCGAGATGGAAAAAATTGACGTCGAGAGTCGTGGTTTTTTACTGTTTCTAGAGCAGATTAAAGTGCTCAATGTCGAGACCCGTGAAATGGTCATCGACCGAGTGATGGAAATTGATGAGCCGACCTTGAACCTCGATGACCTAAAGTGGGTTATCTTGATGGTGCTATTTAATGCTCCGGGTCATGAATCAGCCTATGAGCAGATGGAAGATCTTATCTTTGAGCAGCCCGATGGTCGCTTACACTCATAATGAGCTCTATGATAAAAAGAAAGGAGGCATAGGCCTCCTTTTTTGTCTGGCGATAAATGTTCCATACATTTCTTCGCATTTCCTCTATCCATAGAGGTCAGAACACTTATGCCTATTTGCCATGGATGGAGACAAATAGGCGTTGTACCTAGAAACTAGAACTTCAAGTGGTTCTCACCGTGTGCTAAATGCTGTGGCTGCAGGTAGTCTCGGTAGTCATAACGACCTTGCTTGTGCAGTCTCGGCTTAGCTTCTTCTTCGCTATCATTAAAGCCATCAATCTGAGTATTTAACCAATTGGCAAACTCTGGTTGATGCTCTGTCAATGATGCCATCAGTTGCTCATAGCCTTCGAAGTAGTCAGTCTTAAGGTATTTGCTCAACTGTACAAAGTCGGCATGATGGTTTTCAGCAAGGAAACGAATAGCCATGTAGCTCCACTTGTAAGTTCTATCTTGGCCATCCTTATACTCGGTGGCAAAGATCTCCTCTAGTGTCGGAGCCTCTTCTATATCACGCTTAATAACGCGAAGTGCCGATGGGTTGTTATCACCCTTAGAGATGTACTCGGCTAGACCTTCAGACCACCACACCATTTTTGATGGGAAGTGACCAAAGCCAGCGTATTTCACGAAGTGACCGTCAAGGTAGTGCACATATTCATGATTCAAATTCCAAACTCTAAACTCGGGCTCAATCCACCATTGGCGATAGGCAAAGAAAGTTGCTTGGTTGCCTGGCTTGGAAGGCGTTCCTTCGATATACATGCCACCGTTATCGGTGTTGATGTCGAAGATAAGCTGGCCGTTTAAGTGGTATTGACTCCAGTTCTTAAAGGCGACGACCCTAAGGGCGGTATTAAAGTCATTCGGCGCTGGCTTGAGTTCTGTCTCTAACACGTTATGGAAGTTAGACTCTTGAGAGGTTAGCTTGGTGCAGCTCTCTGCCAATTCTTGTTCGTTTAGATCTTGCGTCAATATGAATAGGCTGTCAGAACAATGATGTTCAATCGGTAGGGCTGCTTTTAGCTCTGGAATACGGCATATCTCACTATTTTCTTCACACAGCTCCTGACCACCAAATACGTTTACATGAAAGCCTGCGGTATAAGCATCTTTCGCGGTATCGCCACGGAGAGCTACGTCGGCTTTAGCTATTGCAGCTACGGCCTCATCAACGGCAAGCTCTTGCTCGGTTTCTTCGCCATCTTCTGATGACGGAAGGGCTAAGCGGTAAAGCGCTAATGCCCAATATGCATTGGTACGTGGCCAATCATTTTCAGCACGAATACTTGCAGGATTTGCTGCAAACTCGAGTAGTGGGGTGTTGATTTCAGCGTCTAGTAAGACCTTGTTAAGCTCGCCATCAACGTCTTTACGGCTCTTATTTAGTAGGAAGCCATAGGCTTTAAGTGTTTCTAGTAGCGCATAGTCATTGCTAGTGTTGGGAGTTGATGTTGCTAGTTGCTTTAGTTGTACATCTAACTGAGGCAATAACGGAGCTAGGGCTTGAGCTACATCGTTATCTGCAAAGTAACGGTATAGGGTGACTGCGAACTGCTCTTGCATGCGTGCTTGATTATTGAGTAGGCCTGAGTCACTAAGTTCCTCAAGTGCTACTGCTAACGCGGAGGTATCTGCATCGGTAAGCTCATCCACTGGGCCGTAATAGCTAAAGGCGCGGAAATAATAGAGCAGCTGATTAGCCGCTTCGACATTCTGAGTCGTGCCAAGCGCGAGACTAGCTTGTAAAAAAGTCTCTGTTGTTAGTAGTGGGCTTTTGGCATCAAACAGCTCAGTCTCTGATGCTGCACTGATCTGTTGAATGGTTTGTGGGTTGATAGCTTGTTGCTCCACACTGGCACAGCCCGAGAGAGAGGCGAGCATACCCGCTATAATAGTTGTAGCGAACTTTGAGGGTGTATTCATTTTTATCCCTTTATTTTTATTCCTTTGATTTATTGAATACAATATATCATTGCTTTTTACTAAATTCTAACATTGGAATATAAAACTTAGGCTATTCCTTGGTAGAATAGCGCGATATAGATGAACTGAGACAATCATGGCCAAAATAGATCAGCAACTGTTTACTACGCACGAGCACGCTCTTGAG
The DNA here is from genome assembly GCF_947497935.1 of uncultured Shewanella sp. Taxonomy (GTDB): domain Bacteria; phylum Pseudomonadota; class Gammaproteobacteria; order Enterobacterales; family Shewanellaceae; genus Shewanella. The sequence continues at coordinate 4,679 of NZ_CANMIO010000021.1, read as the reverse complement.
AAAGAGTTTGAGCTTTGCCCAAAGTGTGGCTGCGAGTTGTCGGTAAAGCACAGTAAGCACGGTGGTTTTATTGGGTGTAATAACTATCCAAGTTGCGATTACACGCGACCGTTGGTTCAGCACGAGTCGATAGAGACTCAAGTTATTGAGGGGTCCGTTTGCCCTGACTGTGGCAATGAGCTGGCAGTTAAGTCGGGCCGGTTTGGTATTTTCATCGGTTGTACTAACTACCCTGCATGCAGCCATATAGAGAAGCATGATCAGAGCGATAGTAAAGATGAGATCGCTTGCCCTAAGTGCAAAACGGGCCATATAGAGCATAGAACCAGCCGTTTTGGTAAGTCTTTCTATGCCTGTAGTGCATACCCAAAGTGTAAGTTCTTAGTCAACTACCCACCAAGGGCTGAAGCTTGCCCTGATTGTGGTTTTGGCATCTTGGTTGAACGTAAGGGAGCCGCGGGAATACGCTTAGAGTGCCCTGAGAAAGCGTGTAAATATAAACGCCCAGTTTAAAAATCATATTAACTTTAACTAATGTCGCTTTTAAGTAATGATAGCGGCAGACATTGTGCTGTTTATATAAGGTGAAGAGAGACAGATGTTACAAGTATTGCCAGCTGATGTGGCCGAGTTAGTCGAGCAAGGCGGAGTGATAGCCTACCCAACCGAAGCGGTTTATGGTTTAGGTTGCGATCCAGATAACGATGAAGCCATTAATCAGTTACTGCAGATAAAGCAGCGCCCTTGGCAGAAAGGACTCATTCTGGTTGCGGGTGATTATCAGCAACTATTACCTTATATCGACGAGTCCCAATTAAGCGCAGAGCAGTTGGCATTTGCTCAGAGTAAATGGCCGGGCCCCTTTACCTTTATCATGCCGATTAAGCCAGGGCTGTCTAAGTTACTCTGTGGCACCTTTGATTCGATAGCGGTGCGAGTCACTGCTCATGAAGGCGTAAAGGCACTATGTGCCGCAATCAATAAACCCATAGTTTCAACTAGCGCAAATTTATCAGGACAAGATCCTGCCTTGACGTCATTGGCAGTGAAGCAGCAATTTGAAGGTATTATTTCTGGATTGGTGACGGGGGAGCTGGGTAGTCAGGCATCACCGTCTACGATTATCGATGCCAGAAGTGGAAAAATTATAAGAGAAGGTTAATCAGCCTACATCAAAAGGAATAATATGAGCACACCAGATTCAACACTAGTAAAAGCTTTTTTACTCGATCTTCAAAATCGAATTTGTAATGGTCTCGAAGCATTGGATGGCGCTGCACAATTTGCGGAAGATGCTTGGAAGCGCGAAGAAGGCGGCGGTGGCCAAAGCCGTGTGTTGACGGGCGGTGCTGTATTTGAACAAGCTGGAGTAAATTTTTCCCACGTGATGGGCGCTTCAATGCCCGCATCGGCGACGGCGCATCGTCCAGAGCTTGCTGGCCGCAGTTTCGAGGCCATGGGAGTGTCTTTAGTGATTCACCCTAAAAACCCCCATGTTCCAACGACACACGCCAATGTACGCTTCTTTATTGCTCATAAAGAGGGGGCCAATCCAGTATGGTGGTTTGGTGGTGGTTTTGACTTAACGCCATACTATCCGTATTTAGAAGATGTAGTTGAGTGGCACCAGAGTGCTAAGTCTTTATGTGAGCCATTTGGTGAAGAGGTTTACCCTAAGTATAAGCAGTGGTGTGATGAATACTTCTGGTTACCGCATCGTAATGAGACGCGAGGTGTTGGTGGGCTGTTCTTCGATGATCTCAATAAGCAGGGCTTCGATCAGAGTTTTGCCTTTATGCAAGCAGTGGCTAATGGCTTCTTAACGGCGTACGCACCGATCGTTGAGCGTCGTAAAGAGACTGAATATAGTGAACATGAACGCCAGTTCCAGTTGTATCGTCGTGGTCGCTATGTTGAATTTAATTTGGTTTACGACCGTGGCACACTGTTTGGCCTACAAACTGGTGGCCGCACAGAATCGATATTGATGTCTATGCCACCATTAGTACGTTGGGAATATGCCTATACACCAGAAGCTGGTAGCCCAGAGGCACAGCTTTATAGTGATTTTCTAAAGCCAAGAGACTGGCTAAACCTTTAACGCTCTTCATTACAAGCATAGTCATATAAGGGGACCAATAATGTGTTTAAACGTTATTGGTTTCGCATATGATCCGCTAGCGAAGCGATTGCACTATATATAGCTTGTTGATGCTGTGGCTCTGATACTTCTATCTCTATCGCTGCCTTCATACATAACAACCATTGATCACGCATCGTTTCATCGACTTTAAATGGCATGTGTCTGGCCCGCAGTGCCGGGTGGCCATGTTTTTGTTGATATAACTGCGGCCCACCAAGCCAACCACTTAGAAATTCAAATAACTTTTGTTCAGATTCCTCAATTGGCGCTTTATGAATCGACAATAACGCTTGTGTCGCTTCATTGCTCTGCATTTGCAAATAAAACTGATGGGCAATTGCGCGAATGACCTTCTCTCCACCGATACGATCATAGGCATTGGATTGGTTTGGATCTCTGTCTTTCTTAGGTTGGACCTTGCCAACAAGCTTGTTTAACCAGTTCATTTCGCTTCTTCTACGACTTCTCATCATGACTTGGCAAACAGTGTAGCAAGCCTATGAGTAAATTTATCTAGCAATTTGAGTAAGTCACAATAGAAAACGGAGCTGAAAATAACTCGGGTAGAATAGATTGCCTGAGAGTTAATCCGCGTTACACTAAGGTTTTAACCCGCATAGAGTTGCAAACATGACTGAACGATACGCAGTATTCGGTAACCCCATCGCACACAGTAAATCCCCTAAGATACATACCATGTTTGCCAAAGAAACGGCTCAATCTTTAAGTTATGAGGCTATCTTAGCGCCGATTGATGCATTTGAAGCGACATTCAAAGAGTTTGTGGCTAATAAGGGTTATGGAGCCAATGTTACCGTGCCCTTTAAAGAACAAGCATTTGCTCTGTGTGACGAACTTAGCGAGCTGGCGCAGCTTGCTGGGGCGGTGAATACCTTATCGGTGCAGGTTGACGGTAAGATTAGAGGTGATAACACAGATGGTTTAGGTTTAGTTGCCGATCTGCAGCGAAACTTCGGGTGTCTTGCTGGGCTCAATGTTCTCCTTGTCGGAGCCGGTGGCGCTGCAAGAGGCTGTATACTGCCATTATTGCAGGCAGGAATTGCTAAGCTGACAATCGTTAACCGAACGCAGGCTAAGGCTGAGGCTCTAGCTGAACTCTTTGCTGGCTACGGTGATGTAGACTCTTTAGCGATAAGCCATTCGGGCAAAAGCTACGACATGATTATAAACTCCACCTCTTCTAGCCTAAGCGGTGAAGTCCCAAATATAAACAGCGATACTATTAATGGTAAGACTGTTTGCTACGATATGATGTATGGCAAACAGCCAACGGCATTTAATGTGTGGGCCAAAGCGCAGGGGGCTAACCAGACCGTAGATGGTTTAGGTATGCTGGTGGGACAAGCGGCAGAAAGCTTTAATATATGGCGTAAGGTAAAGCCAAGTGTTGAGTCTGTATTAATTCAGCTTCGGGCCGAACTCTAAATTGAGATAGAAATGAATCAAAGTATTTTATTTCCCGATCTACAAGATTGGGACTCACAAACACAAAGAGTGGTTTTTCCTGTTCAGGTACAAGGTGCCAATATCGAATGTTGTATCAGTTTGTCAAAGCTAGCATCTTTATCATCGACGACAATCAATCCAGGCGAACAAGGTATCGGGATTAAAGCACTCGCCTTATTTGATGAATATCGATTTGATATAGAAGAAGAGGTAGAAGCGCTCATCGAACAAGAGAAATTCGATGAGCAAGGAAGAGTCGTGCTTCTATAAGCTTTACTGGTAGAAAGCTATATTGCTAAGAGCTTCTATTGTCCTTCTTGCAAATACTCGTTCTTAAGTCTGACATAGTTATCAGCTGATTGAGGCAGGAAAGCAAGTTCTGCTTCCGTTAACGGACGCGCTTGTTTAGCAGGGCTGCCTACATAAAGGTAGCCACTCTTTAAGATTTTTCCTGGTGGCACTAATGAGCCCGCCCCCAAGATCACATCATCTTCTAATATGGCTCCATCAAGAATGATTGCGCCCATACCGACTAAAATACGATTACCGACTTTGCACCCATGTAGCATCGCCTTGTGTCCAATGGTCACATCATCACCAATGATCAAAGGATGGCCTTCGGGCAACGACGGCGATTTTCGGGTGACATGTAAAACTGTACCGTCTTGGATATTGGAACGCTTACCTATATAGATATGATTTACATCACCACGTGCGGCAACTAAAGGCCAAACACTAGAGTCATCATCTAAGGTTATGTCGCCAACAAGTACACAGTCCTGATCGACATAAACATCGTTCTTAAGCGCTGGAACTATGCCCTTATATGAGCGCAGTGACTTATTGTTTCTCGAGCTAGTCATGTAAAAGTCCTTAAAATGGCATTTTTTTGCATTATAAAGCCTAAAAAGTAGCTCGTCAGTGGGTTTTGTAGGCAAGTAGTAATAAAACTAACGTTTTATTACTACTTGCCCTTGCGCTTTAGTCTTACATCCCTATAATGCGCATCCACTGACACGGCACAGCAGGCCAACTAGACTAATGTTTGAGATTAGAAATAGTCGTAAAC
>NZ_CANMIO010000020.1 GCF_947497935.1 uncultured Shewanella sp. | reverse complement strand
GTAAAATATTGAACGCTAACTTATCTAGAATACAGCTACCCGTTAAGGTGACTGCTTCACTTAAAGTAGGCATAAATACCTACCCCTACGTCAACCCGTCGATGAGCTTGGCCTGAAACTGCATTCATGCGTTTCTGGCATCCGGCACTTCCGTGTGCCTTGCCTCCAGCTTCGTAACAAGTTACTTGCACTTCAAAGACCTTGAATGCGCTGCATCCAAAGCAGGGCTTTCACCCCCATGTGTTCGCAGCGCCACCTAGTCGCTTATTTCCAGACGCTAAATACAAGTAAGTCGAGGGTTTTTTTATGTCTCATATGCGCAGACCAAAGTTGCTCCCAACAATTTTTGATACTTGCTATATCCATATTGGTCGCCGGCCGCTATGCGTAACGTCTTTATTTCTAAGTGTTTCTCCAGATTAGGAGCTAAGTGTGGAATGGTCTTGAATCAGTGAGTTCTATTAACTCGACATATCTTAAATAGCCAAGTTTTGTTGATAGTCATTCGCGTATTTGAATGCTTACTTGGTGAATTGTTGAAGCTTCTGTAAAGGTATAGTCATTGCTTGGAGGCTGCCCGTTATGGTGGTAACGGGCTAGATAGTGGTCTAAAAGAAAAAGAAGTATGCGATAAGAACAAAGGAGAGTAATGAGCCTATTATAACAGGATAAATCTGGTAACTATCTTCTGCTCTACGCGCACGTCTAAAGCATAGATTAACCAAGAGTAAATTGAACATAGCTACAACGACTGAAGTGATAGCACCGTGTCTGAATGACATCTCTTTTATCTCAACAATTAAGTAGATTAAGATAATCCAGTCAAAGATTATTAAATACAGAAAGAGCTTTTGTAAGGCGTCGGGTCCTTTTCGCTCATATGAAGCAGGCATTGTGATCTCCTTAATTGCCACTGAATACCTAGATTGTTTAAACCACTATATCTGTGGTGACCGACTCAAGTTATAGATCTTATTGGTGATATACAGTATTTGTTCTTCGTCCTGTAGCGCCCATTTTGCACCTATAAAGTTAAGCTTATGGCTAATGTTTTCTATATGCATCACCCGTATTGGGAAGTGTTCGCCCTCTAGTGACAAGTAGATAGTTTGTTTAGCTTGTAGATTGCAGCGGCTGATCAGCCCAACTCCCCCTAAGCCAACGTTTTTTATATTGGCGATGCCTATTTTCCGACTGAGCCAGCATTGTTTTTTTACAAGAGAAACGGTGACTCCATCACAGGCACTGAGAATATCTTGTTGGTCATTGTTTCTTAAGCTTACTCTTAGGTATTGTCGGTTTTCTTTCCCTGGCTTCTGTATTTTTACTTCTTTATCTGCAGGAATAAACTCGCCGAGTGTTACTATTGGCTCGTCCATAATTGCGGATATCTCGTTCGTGGTTGGTTGGCTTCTGCAATTCTTTTCGCTTGTTGAAGGTTATCATCTGGGCTTGTCGGCTCTATTGGTAGTCCCATCATCTCACGCAATTGATTTTCTGCATCAGAGGTCATTACTAATACTTCAATACGTCTATTTGCTGCAGCTGCTGTGTCTTCAATGATGTAGGGCGCCTGGTCTGCCATGCCTGTCACTTGAATAACTTGGTCGCGTCTAAGGCCACCGTATTCAAGTACCCGTCTTGCTAAAAGCGCGCGTTTACTGGATAACTCCCAGTTAGTGAAGGTCTTGCCTGCATAAGGACTGGAATCCGTATGGCCAGAAATGGTGATCTTATTTTCCACCTGGCTTAATAGTGGGCCTAGTGCCATTAGCAGGTCTTCAAAGTAAGGTTTCATCTCGGCACTACCGCGAGTGAACATAAACTGATTCACATTATCGTGCATCAAGATCCGCACACCCTGCGGGACGACCTGTAGCTCAACGTTGGCACTCATACTCACATCCGCAATGACCTTATCTATTTCCCTTGCCAAGAATTCAAGTTGAGCTTGTGTTTCAAATTTACCCGGCACTAAAGAGTTGAGTTCAGGGCCTTTGCCCGCTTTTGCATTTTTCGTTCCTTGAGGGATTCGGTTATGCATGGCTGGGCCGCTTTTATCGACTCCGGTAGCGGTTGCTGGTAGTACGGCTTGCTGAATTCCCATACTACTCTGAAAATCGAGCATCGAAGGTGCGCCACTTAAATTGAATGGGTTGATTGAACCGTTATCGTAAAGGTCGCCATTGAGGTACTGTACTATCATGGTTCGTTCTTGCTGATCGGCAATTTGCATGATCCATAGCACCATAAACAGCGCCATCATAGCTAAGGTAAAGTCTGCAAATGCGACTTTCCAGGCACCACCATGGCTAGCCTTAGCCTTGGAGCGCTTATTGCGTCGGATAACGACAGGCTCAGGTCTAATCGCCATTAGCTTTTTTGCTCCACCAACCAGCGTTCAAGTTCGATAAAGGTTGGACGGTTTTCGCTTTGGATCTGTTTACGACCCGCATCGATAGCAAGCATTGGCGGCTTACCTTTGGCAAAGGCGGATAGCATCGCGGCAACACAGCGCATTTGGGCCGATTTACGCTCGACGAGATGTTCTAGTGCTTTCGAGAGAGGGTCAAAAAAGCAGTAGCAAGCGAAGATGCCAATAAATGTTCCCACTAAAGCTGCAGCAACTTTTACACCTATCATGGTGATTGGGCCATCAATATTCGACATGGTAATGATAATCCCCATAACCGCTGCGAGAATACCGAAGCCAGGCATCGCTTCTGCTACTTTTCCAAGGGCATGTGAGGGACGCATTCTATCCTCGTCGATGCGATGGATCTCTTCTTCAAGCATGTGTTCTAGGTCGTGGGAGGATAACTTGCCTATTGATTGTAAGCGTAAGTTATCAATAAGAAAGTTAAGCACATTAGGATGTTCCAGCACAGCTGGATACATTAAAAATAGTGAGCTTTCTCTAGGCTTTTCTACATGATCATCCAGTACTCGCAGGCCTTGAGACTGTATCTGCGACATTAGCATGTTCATTAAGCCAAATAATTGTGGGTAAAGTTCAGGATCTTCTTGTTCGACTTTTACCAACTCTCTAAGCTGTTCATACATCTCCTTGAGAACGGGTTTTGGGTTCGCGATAATGAGTGCGCCTAAGCCAGCACCAAAAATAATCAAGATTTCAGCTGGTTGCCAAAGGGATATTAATGCGCCTCCTGCCCATACATATCCACCAAAAACCGACAAGAGAATTATAACTAGCCCTAACAGTTTGCTCATACTATCTCACCTGCTTACCGTTCCCATTGTTGATAGATATTCTGAAGCTGCTTCACTGCTTGTTTATGCAGCTGACAAATACGCGTTTCAGTTAATCCCAAGGTCGCGGCGATTTCTTTTAAATTGAGTTCATGTTGATAGTAAAGCGACAGGATTAGCTGTTCTCTTTTGTTTAATTTTGAAATAGCTTGGAATAAGCATTCTTTTGCTGAAAATTGCTCCAACATGTCATTGTTATCGACAAAGTTTCCGCCTTCGCTTATTAGTTCATCTAGACTGCGCATCGATTCAGACTGAGAAGCAAAAAGGCGCTCTCGGTATTCGAGTTCACTCAAGCCCATAGCTTCAGCGACCTCTTTGTCACTTGGCTCCCTCTCTAATAAGCGGGTGAGTTGGCGTACCGTGTCGTTAAGTTCGTGAGCTTGTTGTCGTACTGGCCGCGGTCGCCAATCTTGACGACGTAGTTCATCTAAAATGGCACCTCTAATACGTTGGCCTGCAAAAGAGATGAAGCCGTTATCATATTCACCTGGGTAGCGTCTTGCAGATTCTAATAACGCCATCATGCCTATCTGTTCCATATCTTCAATGGCTAGAACGGAACCACAATGACTTCTAAGTTGCGAAACAGAACGTTTAACTAAGGGGAGGTACTGCACCATTACCTGACTCTCGGATTGCCGGTTCATGGTGCTATCTTCAGATACTTCTTGGTAGGCAGATTGCGCAACATTCATAGCATAGGCCTTTATTGAATAACCATACGAGTAAACAGCACGTCATCTAATTCGATAGCAAAATCATTCTCAGCTAATACCGTGGATAGTAAGCTGTGAGCTTCTTTTTGCAGTGATTCGAACTGCTGGGCATTGTTGAGCTCATTGAAGTGTTTATGGGAGAACATTTTCATCAATGAATTTTTAATTACAGGGTCGGCCTGTTTTATAGTGGTTTCAGCATTCTGAGAGCGGCTCTTGAATGCCATCTCTAACAACAAGTAATGCGGGTATTCATCACCAGGGATGGAGATAACAAATTTTTCGAGAGGATAAAACTTTGCCGATTTGATCTCGGGTTCTTCTGTGATAAACGGTCCGCCAATCAGTTGGGGTGATTGCCAGCCTATCCAGAAAATGGCTGCAGTCCAGGAGATGACTAATAGAGTCATGGTTATGCGTTTACTGCTCTTTTTCGTTGATGACATGAATAACTCCGGAATTATGCGAGTAGATCAACTTGATCTTGTTGAGGAACATTTAGAACTGCTTGCTGGTTTTCATGAGTCTTTGCGGCTGTAATCACCGACTCGGAAGTGCCCTGTTTTTGCTGTTGTGATTCCCCTTGACTGATATCTACGTCAATTTGCCCGCCATGATCCATGGCTAGCTCGGCTCGTAATCTATCGAGTCCCATCAATAGTGCATCTCGTACCGAAGAGTTAGCGGCATGCATCTGAATATGTAACCGATCGCCATCTAGGCGCACGTTAAGCTCAATTTTTCCAAGCTCTGGCGGGTCGAGTCTGAGCTCTGCTTGCTTAATCTGTTGATCGATTTGAAAGCGCAGTTGCTCTCTTAGTGGCGATAGCATTTCATGGCTCTGCTGCAGCATAGGGGCTGACTGTGAGACTGAAACAGGTCCCCATTGTGCAACTGTGCTGTGAGCGCGTGAGCTGGCAGCAATTTGGTTTGCTGAGTCTATAGTGTCGACACCAGTGTTCTCTGCCAAGGTTGCAATATATGTACTCGACAGTTGCTGAGTGACGGCTTGAAAGCCTGTATAGCTAGTGGGTCCGCCGGGTTTTAATAAGCCGCTAACCGGCTCGAAACTCGTATTGGCTGGCGGAGTTGTGTTCATATTGGCAACAAGCTCTTTCATTGTGCTTAATTGAGTCGTCTTTGCTTGATCAGTGGTGACTTGCAATGCTGGGCTTGCGGTTGCTTGACTAGCATTATGTGTGGCTAGCGGATTAACACTGAATATTTGTTGATTGAGCGGAGGGGGCGTGTTGTTATTACCTCTCTGTTCAATCGACTGACCGTTAATTGCCTGAGTGAGACCGTCGATTTGTGGCTGCGTATTACTATAGGTTGTCTGAGCTTGTTGCCGACTCAGTGGCTGAGCGAAGTCGTTTGCAGCATTACCCGAAACTACAACTGCAGTTTCTGTAATTGGCTGTATTAGCGAAAATGGCAGCGACTCATTGCCGCTTTGAAACTCGCTATCATCGGAGTAATGGCTGCCAGCGTGAGCTCTTATTGCGCTAGGTACAGTTGAAGTCGCCGACGTAGCTGCGAATGTGCTAGGTAGTACTGAGCTAGTCATTGTGAACTCCGCCACTGGCACAAGTCAGTTGATAGGCGGCTAAGCCATCCTGCTGCTGTTTGAATTGACTCATCTCTTGCTTCAGCTCGTCTTGAGCCTGTGCTAGTCGCTGTAGTATTGTTTTATGGGTGTTAGCCAAAGATTGACGCGCAAGCAGCTGCGAGCGAGAGCTTGGTTTACCCGCTCTTACTAGTGCATCGGTCATCTTCTGATTCACTAGGACTAACTTGTCCCAGTTCTGAGCATTGGCATGAAATTGCAGTGCTTTTTCAAACAGCTGCCATTGCTCAATTGAGATTGGCCCAGCCGGCTCTGACATCGGTAATTACCTTAGTGATGGGTTCTAGGGCGGCAACGCTATTTTCAACGCTTGCGGTTACCAGTTGTCGACTGCAATAGTCATAAAGGCGGTTTAGGCCTGCCGCGACTTCGCCGCCATTTTCAATATCGAGCATGGAGTCGAGTCCATGGACGATATTGAGGCATTTATTAATACTCTGACCTTTATCTTCATAGCTGCGGCGCTGCATAAAACCAGCAGCGCGTTGGATCTCCTCTAACAGGCCATCAAGCAGCATGCGCACCATCTCATGAGGGTTTGCAGCTGCGGCTCTTGCATCTAAAGAGGTTTGTTTATAAGCATTAAAGGGATCGTGCTCGTTCAACATTTTTTGGTTGTTTCCTTAATAAAACAGTGCGCTAGCTGAGTTTAATTGGCTGATGGTTGCTTCCATTGCGGTAAATTGAGCTAGGTAAATTTGATACCTCTGTTCCATCTGTCTGTCGTGATTGTCCATACTGGTTTCAACGCGTTCGATTTGCTTTTCTAGATTCTCTTGCTTGAGATCCATTGAGCCTTGGAACTTGGTGAAAGGGTCGATGAGGGTATCAAGCCTGTCGATATAGCTACCTTCGTCGGTGAACATGGCTTGTATCGCATCAGGGTCATCTTTGAGAGCTTTGGTTAGCTTATCTTGGTCAATATCTAGCTTACCGTCGCGGCCCATCTCAACGCCGATATCCGATAGGCGCATGCCGTTTGGTGCAGTATCAAAGATGGCATCACGCATGCCCTGTTGCAGCATTCTTATACTCGAATCACCTTTTAGTACGCCGAGTTGATCTTCGGTGATGGAGGAGTTGAAGTCGTCATCTTCATCATCTTTATCTTCATCGCTGTCATCTTTATCGTCATTTTCGTTATTGATATCGTCTAACTCTTCGCTGCCCATAGAGCGAGTTAGCTTATTTATCTCGTCCATCAAGTTATTGAAGATATCGACGAAGTCTTCAACTGCCTGTTCGCTTGCATCGGTATCTGATGCGATCTTGATGCTGCTGCTTTCACCTGCAGCATGGACTTTATTGAGTTCGATAGAAACGCCATCGATGACATTGACTAAGTTATTACTGCTACTGGTGATATCTATGCCGTTGAGATTAACCTTGGCATCTTGTGCTGCGCGTCGTTCTGTCATGCCCCAATCGGCACCGTTCATACTGACGCTAATGTTGTTTTCTGCACCTGTGCTTGTAGAGGAAAGCAGGAGTTCTACCTGACCACCTGTTCGAACAAGAGAAGCTTGTACTCCAGGGTTATCTGAATGTTCGTTGATCATGCCTGTGAGATCTTTGACTGTGGCAGTCCCATCAGGGTTTAGTACCGACATATCAAGGCTAATGCTGTCAGCAGGATCTGAGCCAAGCTGGATCTCTATTACGCCGCTTGCGGGTAGCAGGCTGTCTTCACTACCGAAGCTCTTAGTTAATTGGTGCGCCTGAGCCAGTTGCTCAATATGCAGGTCGTAGTTACCCGTAGGTGCGTCACTATCGACCATGATAGAGGCATTATCATCGCTGATTGTGGAAGTTTTGCTTTCGAAGGCGTCGCCATTAATCTTTTCAAGATTGCTGGTCATCTTATCTAGGCTACGTTCGAGGATCTTATAGGCATCGAGTTGTGCCTCATATTTGGTCATATTGCTTTCAAATATCTGATCTTTGCCCATACGTTCTGCGACGATAAGTTGTTCGGCGAATGAGGCGCCACCCATACCTGAAATCATTTGATCCTCCAATCTTGCTGTTATGCAATTGGCAATCTTCATGCCAAAAGTTAAATGTATGTTTTGCTAGGTTTTTACTTGTTTGAGGCTGTGCGATGGGTTAATTGATTTTCCGTTAGACACTGGGGGAGGGAAGTGTTGCTTCCGCTTTAGACCTGAGTGCTATATTCGCTACAACCATATAATGAGTAAGGCGACCTCAAGCTAGAGCCACTGAAGTATTACGGGGATTTTGTTGCCAAAAAAAAGGGCCCGAAGGCCCTTGAAAGAAAGTTGGGATAATGGGGGGAAGATTAACCCAATAAACCCATAACCAAACCCGTGTTTTGGTTTGAAGAAGACAGGATGTTAGTACCCGCTTGAACTAGTAGCTGGTTCTTAGTCATAGCAGCTGTTTCTACTGCGAAATCTGTATCCATGATACGACCTGCTGCAGCTTTAGTGTTCTCGGTAACGTTAGTTAGGTTAGATGCTGTGTGGCCTAGACGGTTGATGCTCGCACCTAGGTTAGAACGCTCTGCACCAACGGCATCGATAATAGCGTTAACGTTGTCGATTTCACCTACAGCTGCCGCTTGGTCTGTTAGCTCACCAACGAATAGTGCCTTAACATCGGCAACTTTTGTCGTTACAGTCAGTTTTTCAGTTGAAGATGCGCCAATCTGGAAGTCAACAGCACCATCTAATTCAGTGAATAGCTTGTTACCACTGTATTCAGTGCTGTCGATGATACGGATAGCTTCAGCGTTAAGCTCTTTATATTCAGCATCTAGCGCTGCAATATCTTCAGCCGAGTTCACGCCGTTAGCCGCTTGAGTTGCTAGTTCTTTTTGGCGAGTCGCGATGTTGTTTAGCTCGTCTAACGCGCCATCGGCAGTTTGTAGCATAGAAGTCGCGTCAGATACGTTACGGCCAGCAGTTTCCATACCCGTTACGTTGGCATTTAGGCGAGTAGCAATCTGTAGACCGGCAGCATCGTCAGAAGCACTGTTGATGCGAAGACCAGTAGATAGACGCTCCATAGCGTTGCTAAGTAGGTCGTTATTTTTAGTGACAGCATTTTGAGCGATGTTAGACGCGTTGTTAGTCATTACAGATAACATAGGATATTCCTTTGAGTTTTAACTGATTGTTTGGTGTCTATAGACTTAAAACGACGCGCTAATTGAAAACTGAAAGCTATCCAAAACTTATTTCACTCTTAACGAGTTAAGTTATTGAGTTTTATCGTATAAAATTTTTTTAAAAACACGGGTTAATTATAAAAAAGCTTTAGTTAATAACCATTTCGGTCGCTCTTTATAGCTTATCTAGGCTTGAAAACTTGATTAAAAAGAGAGCGAGAATGAAACATTCACTCATTAGACCCAGTTTCGTCACTAACTTCAGTTGTATTGGTGGTGAATGTGAAGATAGCTGTTGCTATGGCTGGAGTATTCATATTGATAAACAAAGCTATAAAAAAACCTTGGCACATAGCGAGCTTAAGGCTTTGGCTAAAACTGCGCTAAAGAAGGTCAAAAAGAGTGAGCAAATATGGGCGCAGGCTGTATTGAATGAAGAGGGGGCCTGTGGTTTTTTAGATGAAAATAACTTGTGCCAGATCCACGCAAAGGCTGGAGAGGCTCTATTAAGCAATACTTGTAAGACTTATCCCAGAATGGCGCATATGAGAGGAGGGGATCGTTATGACAGTTTATCCTTATCTTGCCCTGAAGCGGCAAGAAATATTCTGCTTAGACCCGATGCATTTCGTGTTGAACGCACGACACTCACCCACCATCGCACCTTCAAGGCAACAGCGGTTTGGGCGCAGAAGGCTTATGACTACTCTATTCAGCTACTACTAAAGCCAGAGCAACCTTTGGAGCATGGTCTTACCGCTATCGGTATTTTGATGAAAACAACCGAGCGGGTTGCTAATGGCGAACTTGAAAGTAGTGCCATCGATAATATGTTTCAACAACTGATTATTTTAAGTGATAACGGTCAGCTAAAGCAGCATTTTGAGGGCTTTAACCAAGATACGGATGCACACCAGATGCATGCGTTTACCTCAATTCAATTATGGTTAAATACTAATAAAATCAGACGAGGACGGAGTCGATTTGAGCTAATAAATCAGGCTATTCTATCTATGGCGGATGATGAAAAAAGTATTAGTATGAGCAAGATTAATCAAGCTTGGAGGGAGGTTGCAGAGCCTGCATTGGCAGACCAACAAGAACTCTTTAGCCGTTATTTGCTGTATTACCTTTACCATATGAATTTCCCTCTAGTCGATAAACTCACTCCATCGCAGGCCTTTAGGGTGATGCTGTTGGACTTCTTTATGTTGCGTTGCTATTTAGCCGTGATTGCCGCGAAAAATAATGGGCTGTCTGAGCACGACATCATCATGTGTTTTCAGGTATACCACACCAATAGGCAGCATAAGGCCAACTATAGCCAGTACGCTATTAATCTTTTAGATGAAGCTAAATTTGATGACTTAGCCTCAATTTTAACCTTGCTGTCTTAGTGGGGAAGGCGGGAACTTCCCGCCATTTTAGAGCGAATTTATGATAATAGGGCCGACACTTGTGGACGACTCAGATTAGCTTGTGCCATAAGTGATGTCACTTGCAGGCTAAAAGGTGAAGACTGCATCAAACTGGCTACTTGGGTCAAAGTGGATTCCAGCTCTAGTGTAGCGTCTTTGCGCTGATTGACTCTGTGTAACTGTTGCTGAAGTTGCTGGTTAGCATTACTCAGTTCTTGCAACTGAGATTCGACCTTGTGCCGAGTCTTGGCTATTTTCGCTATGGTCTGCTTAAGGTCGGTTGGGCTATCGAAGCGCCACTCTCTAGGATCTTGCCAGCTTAGCTCTTCGCTGACCTTGATGGTTCTGACATCCCCCGCAGGTAATCGCTGACCCTGCCCGGTCATCAATATTCCAGCTTGAATTTGTTGCCATTGCTGTTTACTGCTCTTGAAGATGATTCGGCCCTCATTATTACGAAGTGCCTGCATATCAAGAGGTTTAAGTGTACTGTTGAGCCGATTTACTAGCTCTCCCGGTTGTGTATTTGCGGGAAGTTGTACCCTGACTGATTCACCGCCAATCTGCATATTGATCACTTCATCGCGGGATTTTACTGTGGCTAGGTCTACCGATTTTAAACTGAAACTGTACTTGGCTGCGGGTCTCTGCGCAGAGATGAGATTGAGTTGATGGTCGACAAGTGGCTTGCCTTGATAGCTAACCTCGAGTTGGCTCAATCTCTGCTGAAGCTGTTGAATACGATTGGTTTGCCCTGTATCTGAATTTGAAGATAAGGATTGCTGGCTATGGCTTTGCAGCTGCTTAAGCAGGTTTTGGACCTGCTGTAAGCCCTGCTCTGCCACTTGAGATGCACTTATTTTGTGTTGTCCCTGCGTTACCTTGGCCCAGCGGTTGTAGCTCTCTAATCTATGGCTCGGAATGCTAGCAACGTTTACTTTTGTCTGTTCTTTTTGCGGCTGCTGTATACCCGCACTCGGCGCAACTGTTTGGCTGCGCTGTTGAACATTGAGTGAGTCTGAAATCCCGTTGAGCATCTATGTCTCTATAAGCTGGTTAGATAGGGTTAAACTTAAATATGATTGAACAGGGAGAGTTGTGACACCTGCACAAAAGTCTGTTGAGTCACTTTTAGTGTTGTCAGCTTTAAGTTGTACTCGGCTGTGGCCTGAGCATAGTCTAATCCCTCAGTTTCGCCTATCACTTCTTTATTAAATAGTACGCGCTCTTCATGGGAAGCCTGCACCAAACTCAAGGTATTTTGCTTGCCACCTATGTCGGTGATCGCCGAGCTGATACTGGTTAGCGTATCATCTAAGCTGGCTTGCATATCATCGGCAGCCTGACTAAATGTAGGATCGCCTGGTGCCAGTGTCGGGTCTTCGAGCACCGCAATAAAGTCTTTAGTTTGATTGAGAATATCTGTACTACCGTTAGAGAAGATAAAATCGGCAGCGGTACTGTTAGCCGTCATCCAAGACGAACCAGAGGTTTGCACCTCGCGAGTATTGGTATCACCTTGGTAGACATAGTTACCATTAGCGTCTTTACCGATTGGGGCTGTATCGGTCTTGTTACCTGAAAATAGGTAGTTGCCAGATTCATCTTTAGCATTGAGAGTGTCGGCAAACGCCTCTAATAGCTCGTTCATCTCGGCAGCATAAGCCGCTCTGTCTTCAGGCGATAAGCTGCCATTATTGGCCGACACGGTAATTTCACGCATACGACCTTGCAGTTCTACCATACTGGACATATAGGTTTCTGAGCGACTAAAACTGGTACTTAATGACTCGGTATTTTTTATATATTGGTTGGTGGCGGCCATGTCTCGCTCATTGCCAATCACCCTTACCGAGCCGATTGGATCGTCCGATGGGCGTAATATTGATTTACCAGTGGACATCATCTCATTGAGTCTGGCTATATCGGCAGTGGAGTTCTGCAGACTCTGTAAATTATTGCTGTAGAGGTTAAGCATACTTACACGCATGAAGAGCTCCTTAAATACTGTTTAAGATAGTTTGAAATAGCTGATCGGCAGTCGATATAACCTTGGCATTTGCCTGATAAGACTGCTGGTAGATGATCAGGTTGACCCCCTCTTCATCCATATTGACACCGCTGGTACTTGCCCACTGTTTTTGAGCCTCAAGTTGTAGATTTTCAGCTGTCTTTTTCGACATCTGGGCCTGACGAGAGGCTGAGCCTAGTTCACCAATCTTACTGGCGAATGCATCACCCATGGTGGCATCGACTCCCATAGAGCTAAAGGTGAAGCTCTTGTTGGCGATATCAACAAGTTCTACCAAGTTACTGTTGTCACCTGGGGTTCCATCCTTACCAAAGGCCAGCATGTCAGCGTTAAACCCAGAGGTCAGTTTTAGGCTGCCTGCTGGGTTAGTTGGGTCGTAAGTGAACAGGTCTTGAGTCGGTGTATTACCGTTTAAGTCGGTACCGCCAGCTAGCACGGCATTAAACTCATCGGCCATTGTCATGGCGAGTTCGTCGATAAATGCGATCGAATCGACCAAGCTATTATCGCGATAGTCGATCAGCGCGCCTAAGCTACCGCCAGCAGTTTCGTCCAGTGGAAAACTTGATTGACCAAACTGAATGCTGGTCTGGCTAAACTTTGGATTGGCTGGGTCGGGGGTGACCTGAATCTTAGATGCGATAGTGCCCGATAGCAGTGGTTGCCCCTGTGCCAAAGAGATATTAACCATACCCGTCGAGTCTTCGACTACATTGATGTCGACAATCTCAGACAGATCATCGATAGCGGCATCTCGCGCATCGAGTAGTGCCAAAGGTACGTTACCGTTGGCGTTAGCTTTTTGAATATCGGCATTAAAGCTGGCGATGGTTTCTAATTGGCTGTTGATCTCTTTTGCCGAGGCATTAATTTGACCTTCAACTTGGCTCACCTGAGAGTTAAGTCCTTCGCTGATTGAGTTAAAGCGTTGGGTTAAGGCTTTAGCTTCGTTGAGCACGCCTTGGCGATGGGCTATTTCGTTGGGTTGCTCCATGGCCGAGTTTAGAGAGGCAAAAAGCAGATCGAGACCAGCTGAGATACTGTTGCCTTCAGAACCAAAAATCTGCTCAACCTGGCCAAAATAGCTAGACTGGGTCTTAGCAAAACCAAGGTTGCTGGTGGTATTCCACAACTGAGCGACTTCATATTGATCCGATATGCGGCGCACGCCGTCGACCATCACACCTGAACCGCTGCCGTAGACGCCATTCCCGACAGAGCTAAGCATCACTTGTTGACGAGAATATCCCGGCACCATGGCGTTGGTGACGTTATTGGAAGTGGCGGTCAGGGCAGCCATGCTGGCATTTAGCCCCGACATACCTATGTTGAGCATGCTCATCTTGAATCCTTATCTCTATCGTTTAAATGATGGTGAATACTTGTCTGCGCCGCAGCCAACTTACTCTTGCGGCTTAGTGATAAATGGCAATATCAACGCAGGTTGCATCGCCACCGTATTGGTATTGCCATTCGATTGACTATTAGAGGCGACCGTCTCTGGCTCAGACTTAAGTCCCGCTGATAATTGTTTCGTCATCACTTCAGCAAGCCCAGTGCTCTGCATCTGGCTTAAGCGTCCGGCGAGCTCGGCATCATGCCAGTCACGATACATGCCATCGTTTTGTGATGACAGCGGACTGTCTTTATCAGCCATTACATCGGAGGCACTGCGCATCTGTTTTAAAACGGTTTGCAGAAATTGAGCTTCGAACTGCTGACTCACAAGTTTAAGCGCGCCTTGCTCACCGTTAGATTTAATCAGTTCTCCGGCATCGAGTTGATTGAGATAACTGTGGTTATTGTCTAATTTCATTATATGACCACCAATTCAGCTTCAAGGGCTCCGGCTTCGTTTAGGGCTTGCAATATGGCCATCAGATCCATAGGTGAGGCCCCCAAACTATTTACCGCGCGAACGATGTCATTTAGAGCAATACCTTCTGGCCAGACAAACATATGGCCGTTGCCAGTATCGATATCAATTTGACTGTCAGTGGTCACAACGGTTTCGCCCTGAGCCTGACCTAAGTAAGCGCCATTAGGTTGGCTGACCGATTCCTGTTCAACAATAGTGACGGTTAGATTGCCGTGGCTTACGGCTGCTTTACGTACGACTACATCGCCGCCCATGACGACAGTGCCTGTGCGACTGTTGAATACTACGCGTGGCGATTTACGACCCTGTTCAATTTGTAACTCTTCCAGCATAGACATAAAGGTTACGCGCTCACGATTAGAGCTAGGTGCGCGAACAATTACCTTGGCGCTGCTGTCTGCTTGGGCGACATCGGGGCCGAAGAGTTCGTTAACGGCGCGTTCAATATTGCGAGCCGTCTTAAAGCTTGGATCGATAAGGTTTAGTACGATATTTTTATTCTCATTAAAGTTGCTGTGCATCGGAGCTTCGAGCAGCGCACCATTAGGAATATTACCCACGGTCGGCACATTAATGGTGACCGAAGAGCCGTTACGCCCTTGAGCCGATATTCCGCCGACCACTAAGTTACCCTGAGCTACGGCGTAGATTTCACCATCAACGGCACGCATAGGCGTCATTAATAAGGTGCCGCCACGCAGACTTTTTGCATCACCAAGAGATGACACGGTAATGTCTAAGGTCTGCCCCGGGCTAGCTAGTGGTGGTACGGTCGCGTGAACTGCAACTGCTGCAACGTTTTTCAGTTTTGGATCTGTCTTATCATCAATCTGCACCCCAAACTGTTTAAGCATGTTGACGATAGACTGGCTGGTAAAGCGCACCTGTGTACGGTCACCTGTTCCATCTAGACCGACAACTAAGCCGTAACCTACTAGTTGGTTATCACGGATCCCTTGTACATCGACAATATCCATCAGATAGCGGTGCTGAGCCTGTGCCTGAACAGGGAGAAGTGGCGATAGGCCTAGCAACATACTGACCATAAAGATGGCTATTTTTTTCATTCACACAATCCTGAATTTTGAATACTCAAACTGATGATCATAATGGGAACCAAGGGCTATTGAAGTAGCGAGCGGCCCAGCCCATACGGTTGCTATCTGAGATCGCTCCCTGGCCACCGTAAATTATCCGCGCATCGGCAATACGCTGTGATGAGATGGTGTTGTCGTTGCCAATATCATCTGCACGGATAAGGCCGAGTAACCGCAGATATTCATCGCCTTGGTTTAGGCGTAACCATTTCTCACCGCGGATCAGTAGGGCACCATTGGGTAATACTTTCGCAACTGTGACTGTGATAGAGCCCGACAGTTGGTTCTGCTGGGTGCTTGAGCCTGTACCGTTAAAAGAGCGCCCCATATTGGCTTCGCCACTACCACTTATGCTGCTACTACCATTGCTGCCTTGACCATCGATCGACATGCCGCTGACTTTGTTGGTCTTGGTATCGGCGCGCTTACTTGAATAGGTTTTCTCGTCCAACGCCACAGTTAGAATGTCTCCCTCACGAAATGCCCGCTTATCTTTAAACAGTGTGAGCATAAAACCTGGGCGATAGACACTGCCGTTCTCGGCTTGAGGTAGGCTGTAGTCAATTTCTGGCGGTGCCCACTCAGGCTTACCTGGCGCTGTGTCAGGTTCTGGTATGTGTGCGACACAGCCAGACAGTAGTAAGGTTAAACCTATTCCAAAGCCTATCCATAGTGGTTGCATGCAGGATCCCTTTTCGAGTTTCGTTGGTTGATAAGCCATCGTTGAGCCAGTCGATAAAGCGCTGTTTACAGCGCTTGGTTAAGGAACTTGAGCATGTCGTCAGAAGCCGACACGACTTTGGCGTTCATCTCGTAGGCGCGTTGAGTCGAGATCATCTCAACCATCTCTTCTACAACATTGACGTTAGCCCCTTCAAGCGCACCTTGACGTATTTGACCTAGCGCCTGATCGCCAGCTATGCCTTCAACCGCTGCGCCAGATGCTCCTGTTTCACGATAAAGGTTGTTACCACGAGCCTCGAGTCCTGCAGGGTTGGTAAAGTTGACTAGGGTGATCTGGCCTAACTCCTGAGCGTCAGCTTGACCCGCCATCTGCGCCGAGACGATACCGTCAGTGGCGATGGTAATGGTGAGCGCTTCTTCAGGGATCTCAATGTTAGGTACCAGCGGTAGACCCTGTGAAGTCACCATTAACCCTTCGCTGTTGCGATAGAACTGACCATCACGGGAGTAACTTAGCTCACCGTTGGCTTCTTCAATTTGGAAAAAACCTTGTCCCTCAATAGCTAGATCGAGTTGTTGGTTGGTGGTGAGCATGTCACCTGAGGTAAATACCTTTTGAGTGCCGACGACACGGGTACCTGTACCGAGCTGTAAGCCAGATGGCAGTTCGTTCTGCTCATCGACCTGACCGCCAGGTTGGCGCTGCACTTGATAAAACAGGTCGTTAAAGGCGACACGGTCACGCTTAAAACCTGTGGTGTTAACGTTTGCCAAATTGTTGGCAATGGTGGTCATCTTAGTATCTTGGGCAGTTAAGCCAGTTTTGCTGACCCATAAAGCTGATTGCATCTGTTTTTCCTTTAAAGTCTAAGCTTTAAAAAATTAGTCTAAGCGTCACGTAGCAAGCGGTTGCCTGCTTCGGCGAGTTTTTCGGCGCTCTTCATCAGTTTGACTTGCACCTCAAACTGACGGCTCAAATCCATTGCGGCGATAAGTTCGCCCACGGCTTGCACGTTACTGGCTTCGAGAAAACCGCTGCTGACAGTCACTTGCTCACTGGCTGGTAGAGGTTGACGGTCGGCGGGATAAAGTAAGCCATCTAAGCCTTTGCTCATGGTATTGATATCAGGGTTTACCAGCTTGAGTTGGCCGACCTCTTCGATGATGCCACCCTCATCAGCGATGATGCTGAGTCTGCCATCATCCCCTACGAACAGTTCGCGATATTCTGGCAGCACGATAGGACCATCTACCCCTGCAACAGGGCGACCATCTAAGGTGAGTTGGCCGTTAGGGTCAGGTTGAATTGCGCCAGAGCGGGTATAACCTTCGCCTTCGGCCGTCATCACCGAGAACAGCCCCGCATCGTTGATGGCAAGATCTAAGGTTCTACCCGTTGGGTTCATGGCACCAGTCTGCAGACTAAAGCCACTGCTTTGGGTTTGAGCCAGTACACGGGTCTGCAAGCTGTTACCTGTTGGAGTAACAACCATGGCATTGACTCGTTCTAAGTCAGCCTTGAAGCCCGTCGTATCGGCGTTAGCTAAGTTGTTGGCGCGGATCGCTTGCGCTTCCATCACTCTGGCCGCGCCCTTGGCGGCGGTATATATCATTCTGTCCATGAGTCAGACCTAGATAGCGTTTAGTAAGGCTTGTTGCATGGTTGAGTTAGCATCTAACACCTTGGCGTTCGACTGATAGTTACGCTGCGCCGTCATCAGGTTAACCATCTCGGCTGTTTGGTCTACGTTTGAACCTTCAAGGTAACCGCCAGCAATCGAACCTAAAGTACCAGTGGTTGGCGTGCCAATAATTGGCTGACCCGCAGCGTTAGTTGCGGCCCACGCGTTGTTGCTCACAGGCTCCAAACCGTTGGGATTATTGAAGTCGGCCAGTACTACTTGGCCCTGTAGTTGTTCTTGGCCATTGGTGTAAGTGCCATATAGCATGCCGCTATCATCTAAACGTATACCGTTCAGCTCACCTGAGGTGTAACCGTTTTGGCTAAGGCTTGAGTTGTTATAGTCTGAGGCGTACTGGGTGCTCTTATCATAGCTTAGGGCTAAGTTCATATCCGACGCACCACCAACAATATTCGGGTCGGTAATATCTAGGGTGATATCTTGTCCACCAGTCAGCATGCCGTCTGAGTCGAAAGTTAGCTGGTGGCCGCCAGCAGGAGTCACATCTGTATCGCCCATCATGTAGTGTACCGACCAAGTGTTGTCAGAGGTCTTGACGTAATACTGGGTGAGGGCGTGCTCTTTGCCTAAAGAGTCGTAAGCCGTCACAGTGCTCGATGAGTGATAGGTTGATGCGTCGTCTGAGTCAAATGGGTTGGCAACAGGGTCAATGACCTCGACTCGAGCATCTAAGTTTGAGATTAGACCGATTGTCGAGGTTGCCTTTGCTGGTAATGCCCCTGCTTGTACCTGAAGATCGGTCACGTTACCCGTCTGTAGATTACCCGCAGCGCCAACAGGGTAACCCTGTAAGCGACTACCCGCTGGGTCGGTGATAAAGCCATCGGCATTTTGGTTAAACATGCCGGCTCTGGCATAAGTTGTGCTGCCGTCTTGGCCGCTCAATACGAAGAAACCTTCCCCTTGAATGCCCATATCTAGCTGACGACCTGTATAAGTTAAGCTGCCGCCTGCAGAAAAGTTTTGGCTAGTGTTCATCACGTTTACGCCGCCAGCTTGGCCACCGTTATAGATGGCTGAGAACTCACTGCGGCCACTGCGAAATCCGACTGTTGAAGAGTTCGCAATGTTATTACTGATAGTGTTTAGATCTTGAGTGGTTGCTTGTAGGCCACTTAACGCAATATTAAAAGACATGAAATTAATCCTAAATCAGTTATGAAACTTCAGAGATTTCAAGCACAGAGATCGTGCCTAGACCATTACCGAGTTCAGCCATCATCATTCCTGATGCGCTGATAAAATGTATTTTTTCGATTTCAGCTTTGACGAAGGTATCCGCTGTCTCGGTGACTTCGCCCGCAGTTGTGTTAGCCACAATGCTGTAGTCGCCCGCAGGTAGCTCTAATGCTTCGGGGTCGATTGTGAAGCCTGTATCTCCGGCCTCTTGTGGGCCCATATTTAGGCTGTGGACAACGTCGCCATTCTCATCGACGATATCGATACTTAATTCTTCAACCGCGCTGCTGAGATAAACCTTGCCGTCGATAGGCGTATCTTCGAGGCTAAACTCTGAGGCTGGCACCATGGCGTCTTTACCGACTAACTGTGCCGACTGAACTATGCCAAGGTTTTCCATGATCACCATCTGTGTCGACTGGTTCGCACGCATATGCTCTAAACTTTCGACCTGAGAGAACTGGGCTAGTTGAGTGACGTATTCAGTGCCATCGACAGGGTTAGTCGGATCTTGGTTCTGGATCTGAGCAATCATCAAGGTCATAAATTCGTTCTTGATAGACGCCGAATCGTTACCTGGAGAATTAGTCACGTTATTGCTGTTGGTATTATTGGTGTTAGCTGTGCTGGTGACGTTCATTACTTAGCTCCTAACTGCAGTAAACCTTGTTGCATCGAGCGTGCACGGTTCATGATCTCAACATTGGTCTCAAAAGAGCGGCTGGCGGCCATCATGTCAGCCATCTCTTCAACGGTATTGACGTTTGAGTAGGCAACATAGCCTTGCTCATCGGCGTAAGGGTGGTCCGGTTCATAGCGTAGGTCCAGCGGAGCATCGGATTGCACTATGGCAGATACTTCGACGTGGGCCCCAGCGACTTGACCTTCTTGGGTCTGCTTGTAGATGGTCGAAAATACTGGCTTTAGCGCTCGAAACGCCTCATCTGGGTTTTCTGCCGCAGCGCCTGCGTTGGCTAAGTTACTGGCAACCGTGTTGAGTCGTATGGTTTGGGCGTTCATACCCGCACCGGCAATTTGGTAAATTTCTGCAAATGACATAGGGTTATTGACCTTCGATAGCAGTGCGTAAACCTGATATCTTCATGTTGAGGAAGGTCAGGCTGGTTTGATAATCCATGGCGTTTTGTGAGTACCTGGCTTGCTCTTTGCCCAATTCAACCGTGTTTTGATCGGCCGATGTTTGGTATGGCACACGATAGCTCTCCTGGTAATTACGGTCTGGAGACATGCCTGCATTGATCTGCAACATCACGGTTTGGAAGTCGAGATCTCTCGCTTTGTAGCCTGGGGTTTCTGCATTGGCTAAGTTACCTGCCAGAATTTTGCTGCGCTCGACTCTGAAATCTAACGTTTGCGGATGAATTCCTAATGCGGCATCAAGGTTGATAGCCATTACGACTCCTAGTATGGTATGTCCAGTTTAATTGCTGCTTGAATATTCAATTAGTGTGCCAATAATATTAGTCGAGGCTTTTCAATGGTTTACTGGTTTTTAGGGCGTAAGATCGGAACCTGTGTTTCCTGTTTCCTCATCACTGCTTCCTGTTTACTTCCGCTGATGGTTTCGGCGCAAGATTCGTCGAATACGCCTGAGCAGATTGATAAGGCTTTTAGCCAACTATTAACCAAAGAGTTGCGGCAGTGGCGCCAGCAAGCGGCTTTGTCTCAGCTCAATTCTAAGATCGATATTAAGGTGCCATCTGGGGCGAAGAGGCTCGAGCTCTGTCCGGTAGCGGTGCACATAAATCCCGGTTCAGGGATCCCATTAGGGAATGTGCAGCGTAAGGTGAGCTGTGGGCCGCTAGGTTGGAGTCTCTTTGTTCGTGCCTCGGTTAGCGTGAGCGTTAAAATTCCTGTGGCTAACCGCGTGCTAAAGCGTGGTGAGCATATCTTGGCTGCGGATATCGACTGGAAAGTGATAAAGCTGGGGCCATCGGATAGAGACTTACTGACAACATTCGATGAGATAGTTGGCCGGCAAGTCGTGCGTAAGGTGCGCCGTTATCAGCCGATTAAAGCGCTGCAACTGAGTGCGCCGCAGTGGGTAAATATTGGTGACCGAGTAATTATCGAAGCTCGTAGTAATGGCTTTTACGCCAATATGCCTGGAGAGGCTCTCGAGGGGGGCGGTGAAGGCAAAGGGATCCGAGTGAGAAACCTGAGCTCTGGTAAAGTGATCACTGCCTATCCTATCGCTAAGGGGCGGGTGGCGACACAGTTTTAGTCGCAAATTGATGTTAAATAAATCGCGTCGCTATTTCAGAATGCACCTAATGGAGTCGCTTTACTTCCTATAGTAGGCGTATTTGAGGTAGCCATTATGGAAATAAACAAAATAAACAGCACGATAAATGCTGAGATGGGCACGAGCAAGAGTAAGACGCACAGTGCCGTACAGCCTTTAGAGCCCCCTGTTTCAGCGGGGATAAAACCTCGACAGGAAGTGAGTGCGGACTGCAGGTTGATAGAGCGAACTCAGCAACGCTTAGACCAATTGCCGGACTTTGATTTGGCTAAAGTGGCAGAGGTTCGTCAGTCATTAATCGACGGTAGTTTCGATCTCGATCTCGAGAAGTTGACCGATGCTATGGTGCTGCAGCATGGATAAACCTGCCCACAATGTCAGTAAGCGCGAGTTAGTGCAGAGCATTGTGCGAGGTATTCGCCAAGACATTGAAGGCTATCAGAAGCTCAAAAGTTTGTTAAAGCGTCAGCGTGAATTAATGCAGCGCCGGGATAACAGTGGTCTTAAACATCATAACGAACACCAATCAGGCTTGTGCGACAGTTTGATGCAAAAAGCGGGTGAGCGACGCAGGATGCTGGAAGCCTTAGGTTTTGCTGGCAATGCCAGTGGCATGGCTGCGTTAATTGCTAAGCTGCCGCAATCATCATCGGAGCAGGTGTCGATGTTATGGCAAAACTTGCTGCGCTTAGTTAAAGAGAGCCAGCAGGTGAATGAGGCCAATGGTAAGTTGCTGGTGGCTCAGCAAGAGGTCATTAGCCAGCTACTTAACCGAGGTGGTGATAATCCAGTTGATTATGGCGAAATGCGTTAGACTCAGTTGCCATTAACGAGTCGCATAACGCGCAGCCAGGTCATCTAACTGCTTTTGCTCCTGTTTCTGCTGTATCTGATGACGCTGTTGCAGTCTTTCCTGATATAACCACTTTATACCTTGTTGTCGACCTAACTGCTTGTGCCAAAGTTGGCTCATTCTCTGCTGCTCTTGTTGTAGCAGCAGCTGCTTGCGGGTCAGTTGCTTGATCATGGGTTCGATGACTTGGATCATCTGCGCGCTATTTTGCAGCATCATTGCTGATGCCCCGGTGAGGTTTATCTGGGTGTAGTCGTTCACCATCTGTCCGAGTTGATGCTTTTGCTGCTCTATGGTGTCGATTTTACTCTGGGCAGCATTGCGCTGCAGCCCGAGTTGGCTAAGCTTTTTCTCTTCTTGCTGACATAACCTGAGTAATTGCTTCATCTCGTCTTTTCCGCTGGTATAGGCTCAATAATGGCTTGTCGGGCCGATTTATTACTGCTCTGCTGCTAGGTTGAATCCCATCTGGCTGACCAGTTGTTCTAGGGCGCTGAGGCTCTGATTGAGATCTGCCTGTGTTTGGGTTGCTTGACGTAAAAATACGGCCATCTGTGGATAACAACTCACCGCCATATCCATTTCCGCGTCATGACCTGCTTGATAGCCGCCTAATGGCAATAACTCTTTTACCTCGTTATAGCGACTATTGAGGTGGCGGAACCACTGTCCCTGTTTTAGGGTGTTTTGGCTGGCGACTTGGGTTGCGAGACGGCTTACAGAGGCGCCGATATCGATAGCCGGGAAGTGTCCCTGCTCGGCAAGCTTACGGTTAAGCACAATATGTCCATCGAGAATGGCTCGAGCGGAGTCCGCAATGGGATCTTGCTGATCATCACCTTCGGTTAAAACGGTATAAAATGCGGTAAGGGTGCCGGTTGGATGTTGGCTATTACCTGCCATCTCCACCAAGCTAGGTAGCTGAGCGAACGCCGATGGTGGGTAGCCTTTGGTGGCAGGAGGTTCGCCTAAGCTTAAGGCAATTTCACGTTGCGCCTGGGCATAGCGCGTCAGCGAGTCGACCAGTAACAGTACCTGTTTACCTTGGTCACGGTAAGCCGCAGCAATATGGTGGCACAGGCGCATTGCGCGCATTCGCATTAAGGGCGTGGTGTCGGCAGGGGCGGCGATGACCACGGCGCGCTTGCGTCCCTCTTCGCCTAATGACTCTTCGATAAACTCCCTGACTTCTCGGCCACGTTCACCAATTAGGCCAACTACCACAACGTCTGCTTCGGTGAATCGAGTCATCATCCCAAGTAGCACACTCTTACCAACACCAGAACCAGCAAAGAGTCCTAGACGTTGACCACGACCGACTGGGAGTAGGGCGTTGATAGCTCTAATGCCTACGTCTAACGGTTCACGAATAGGTTTACGTAGCAGAGGATTGGTGCTCTTAAACTGCAGGGGTACATGGGGAATATGCTTGATACTACCTAGATCATCGAGTGGTTGGCCTAAGCCGTCGAGTACTCGCCCGAGTAGGCCTAATCCTGTAGGGATCTGGCAACGTCCCTCGATAGGCATGACTCGAGCACCGGGCATTAAACCGTTGGTGGGTTCGATGGGCATCAAACATAGGGTGTCTTTATAAAAACCAACGACTTCGGCTTCGACTAAATGGTTATCGCGGCACTCTACATAGCAGCGATCGCCTGTTCCGAGTTGACAGCCCACAGCCTCAAGCAGTAAACCGTTAACTCGAGTTAAACGCCCATACACTTGGGCGACGGGCACCTTAGGCCAATCTAGGATATCGGCGTTAAGCTTCAACGTCTGCCTCGTTTGTTACCTGATTAACCTGCGCGTTTTGTAGGTGAGCTTCAACCTGAGCCATACAGCTATTGAGGCGAGTCTCTACCGATGCATCTGCGTCGGAGGTTTCACTGACAATACGGCATCCTCCCGCACTAATGCTGGGATCAGCCACTAAGGTCCAAGACTGCACTTTATCGGCGGCTAGCTCTTTAAGTTTTTCTACGGCGCCTGGTTCCAGATGGATCTTCACTTGAGCAGGATCGTCAGGCAGGGCTGATAAGGTCTCTTCGATCAGATTGAGAATTTGCTGTGGTTGTAGGGTCAGCTCACAGCGGATGACCTGTAAAGATACTCGTCGCACCAGATCCAGAATTAAGGACTGTTGCTGCAAGATCTGCTGGTTATGTCCCTCTTCAAGCAAGGATTTTAGCGCGCCTAGGGGAGCGATAATGCTGTTGAGCTGATCATCGATATTGTCTTTACCTTTTTGCTGACCTTCGATACGGCCTTGGTTAAAGCCTGCAGCATAACCCGTTTGACGACCTTCGTCTTCACCGGAAGAGTATCCTGCTTGATGGCCTTTCTGAACACCTTCGTCGTAACCTTTATCGAAGGCTTGCTGGAAGTCTTGCCAGTTAGCACTCTCGGTATTGCCATCGGTTTGTGGCGCAACTAGAGGTGAAAAGCGATGACGACGAGCATGGTGACCAGTCAAGCGCCAGCGTGGGTCTGCCTTATTAACTTGTTGGCTCATTAATCTACCACCTGCTCTTCAAACAGTTGTAGCTCGATTTCGCCGTCATCCATCATCTGCTTAGCCAGCTCCATGATCTGTTTACGTGCCGCAATGGCTTGGCTTAAAGGCACTGTACCAATGGCTTCAACTTGGGTTTCGATTGCCGAGGACATACGTTTCGGTAGGGCAGCTAGCAAGGTTGTCTTTAAATCGCTATCGATACCTTTCAGGGCTAATGCAAGTATGTCTGCAGGAACTACAGCCATAATCTCTTGCAGAGTCTCAGGTTTTTGGCGTCCTAGGATGATGAAGTCGAACATATTATCGGCTACGTTATTCGCCAGTTGCTTGTCATGCAGCTTCAGCATCTCCATTAACTGTTCTCTGTCGCCATCGAATCGATTGAGAATATCGGCAACTTGGCGCACTCCACTTATCTGGGTATGACTTTTCTCCATCGCCATTAACATGCAGCGCTCGACAAGCTGTTTGAGCTCGTCGACCACTTCTCGGTCTAAATCGCCGAGCTGGGCGATACGGACAAGCACTTCATCCTGTCCTTCAGCGGGTAGGCCTTGTAACACTTGAGCGGCGCTTTCTGGCGGCAATAAGCCTAATAGTACGGCCTGTAATTGGCAGTGCTCGTTGGCAATCTCACGAGCGAGTAGCTGTGGATCGACCCATTCTAGTCGCTTAACGAGGATCTTAATTTCATCGCCATAGATGCTGTCGATTAGACTCTTCGCCACTCGATCGCCGAGTGCGAGATCTAAAGTTTTCTGTAAATAAGTGCGCGAAGCACGCGCGATGCCAGACTGCTCCTGATAGCGTGTAAAGAAACGCCCCAATACGGCCTCGGCCTCGTGTTGAGTGATACTCGATAGTCGTGCCATCTTATGACTCAAGTGCTGTACATCATTGCGATCTAAATGCGCCATGACTTGAGCCGCCCCTTTTTCACCCATGCTAAGCAGCAACATGGCTGCCTGCTCTAGGTTGTCCATCTTAATTGTGAGTTGATTATTCACTGTTTGGGTTACCTATCTTTTAACGCTAAATGCGATGGGGTTAATTAAGCTTGAGGAGTGTTTTGCTCACTCTCTCGGTCGCTAATCCAGTGGGAGATCACCTCGGCGACTCTCGCAGGCTCTTGATTGGCGAGTAGGCTTAAGTGCTCCATCTGTACAGTCAAAGGCGAACCTGGAGTCGGTAAGCTCAGATTACTGCTCCAATTGCTGTTAATGTTGGCAGTATTGAGTGCAAGTAAGTTGTCGGCAGCCTCTTGCGCTGCATCGCTAGGTGCTGTAGCTACCTCTGGTGGCGGCATTAAAGGTGTTGTGCTGGCCGATTCGCTGTCTTTGATGTTGTACTCAACGGTGCGAGTCAGGTGCTGTACTAGAGGACGCAATACAAAGAAGATCATACCTAAACCTAAAATGGCACCAATAAAGTAGCGCAGGTAAGCTTGATAGCTTTCACCTTGCCACCAAGGTAACGGTTCAAATTCGGCAATTTTTACTGGGGCAAAATTGAAGCTACTAATGCTGAACTGATCACCACGAGCTGCTGAGAAACCAATAGCATCCTGTACCATACTGCTCATCTGATCGAGTTGAGGTTGACTCCAACCCGTTTCGCCTGCCGCTTGGTTATTGAGTAGTACTGAGATAGACAGGTTTTCTAATTGCATCTGCTGATAGCGGGTGTGTTTGACTGAGCGACCGACCTCGAATTGACGGCTCTCTTGTTGGTTTAGGTTGCTTGTGCTGTTGTTTGTAGCCGGATCAGCTACTGGAGGCTGGTTACTGAGAGCCCCTGGGATCCCAAGAGCCATATCGCCACTGGTTTGATTGGTGCTTTGTTTCTCTTGGCTAACAACAGTTTGTGGATCGAGTGATTCGCGTGTCTCTTCCACCTGATTAAAGTTCACCAATGCCGCTACTTGTACTTGAAAGTTGTCTCTTCCAAGGATAGGTAGCAGCATGCTAGAGGCTCTACTAATAAGGCTTTGCTCTAGTTCATGGGTATATTTGAGCTGCTTATCTCGTGACTGACTCATGTCTTGGCTAGCATTGATTTCAGAGCTTAAATGATTACCTTCTTGATCGACGATTTGCACGCGTGCAGGTGTCATTCCGGTTACGCTGCCTGCGACTAAATTAGCGATTGAGGTGATTTGCTCTGGCTGTAGGTGTTGTCCAGCGTAGAGATCTAGCATCACAGAGGCTGAAGGTAATTCAGGTTGCTGACGAATAAATAGTGTTTTCTTCGGGATAGCTAAGTGGACTCGAGCGGTTTTTACCGCTTTTAGTGCCATGATGGTGCGAGATAGCTCACCTTCTAGGCTATAGCGATACTTGGCCTGTTCCATGAACTGGCTAGTACCTATGGTTGATGCATCGAGCGATTCCATCCCAGAGGGGACTTTGGCTTTGACACCACGAGCGGCCAGTACCATGCGAGCATTACCGACTTTATCTTCAGGAACAAGTACTAGGCCTGAGGTTGGATCGAGGCGGTAACTAATGCCCTCGGCTTCGAGAACCTCAATAATTTGCGAAGTCTCAACATTTTCTTGGTTGCCATATAACGGGCTATAACCTTGGCCAGTGCTCCAAAGCATCAACACTATCACGCAGGCTGCGACTATTGCGAGAATGCCCAGGGTTGCTGCATGTCGGTCTCCTCGACTGAACTGGTGCCATTTCTGCTTCAACGAGTTAAGACGATCATTCTTGCCATTTACATCTGTCATGACAGGGCTGGTTTGAGTCAATGTGGTTGACATGCTTTCGTTATCCTTGCTCAAAGGCTTATTAGTTTTTGGGCGTAATTACAATAGTGGTTGATGGGTATGGCATGATTTAGATCGGCATCTTCATTACGTCATCGAACGCTTGCACTAGACGGTTTCGAATTTGGATCATGGCCGAGAAAGACAAGCTCGCTTTTTGAGAGGCGACCATGGCTCCGACTAAGTCGTCACTCTGCCCGCTATCGACTGCACGTACTAATGCCGATGAGGCATTCTGGTCTGCATTGATGCTGGCGACTTTATGCTTCATTAATTCTGTGAATGAGGCGGGTTGTAGGCCAAAGTCTCTCGGATTCGGACCGACTTTAATTGCTCCCTTTGCCATCTCAGAATGAATATTAAGTTGCTGGATCATCGACTGGGCGCTGGCGATATTGGCATTTGACATATTTGCTCCTTATTTATCTTAAAGCTGGTTATGCAGCATGTCCCGATTGCGACAGGATCTGCTCGATATCAATGCCTTCTTCACGCATCTGTACTAGCTTGTATCTAAGTGCTCTGGTGGTCATTCCTAGAGCCTTTGCTGTGTTGTTACGATGGCCGTTATGACGTTTAAGAGTTTCAATTATGTATTGGAACTCCGCTTGGCGTTTTGACGCCTTAAGCCCCAACTCACTTTGCTCTACTAATGCAGAACCGTCTTGATTGACAAGACCCAATTCCTCGGCTTGTAACGCTTGACCACGTCGCATAACCAGCGCTCGTTGAATGGTATTTTCTAACTCGCGCACGTTACCGGGCCAGTCGTGGCTTAAGAGTAAGTTTTGTGCCTGTTCGCTGAAGTAGCATTGCTGATTAGCAGCGAGGATTTTATAGCGTTGTAGAAAATGCTCGGCGATGGGCAAAATATCTTCACGTCTCTGGCGCAGTGGCAATATCTTGATCGGTAATACATCCAAGCGGTAGAAGAGATCTTCTCTGAATTTGCCATCTTGAACCGCTTGCCGTAGATCTTTGTTGGTGGCGGCAATGACCCGAATATCTAACGCAATTGATTTGTGACAACCTAATCGCTCAACCTCTCTCTCTTGTAGTACTCGCAGCAACTTGGCTTGTAATAGCAGCGGCATCTCTCCGATTTCATCGAGTAGTAGGGTTCCGCCATTAGCAAGTTCGAATTTACCGGGCTGGTCTGTTGTGGCACCGGTAAATGCGCCCTTGATGTGGCCAAACAGGATGGACTCTAAAATGCTTTCAGGGATCGCTGCGCAGTTGATTGCGATAAAGGCTTTATCTGCACGATTAGAATGACGATGAATATAGCGAGCCAGCGGTTCTTTACCTGTTCCGCTTTCTCCCGATAGTAGTACTGTGGCTTCGGTATTTGCTGCGCGATGGGCCAACATAAGTAATTGGCGGCTGACAGGGGCTGCACAAATTAATTCATTATTGGGCAATTCTAAACGGCGCAGTCTTTGTAGAAGTGAACACAGTTGCTCTTCATCTATCGGCAGTAACAAATAGTCTTGTACGCCGCACTGCATGGCGATACTGGCAAGCTCAGTTTGTTCTGGATCGAGTAGGGCGACTTGGTGCTTACCTGGATATTGACGGAGACGTCCAGCCACATCCTGACTCGTGCAATGAGAAAGATTGATTAAGCTTAACCAAGGGCAGTCTTTGTCTTCGGACTGCCATAAATTAAAGCCCTGCTGTTTCAGTCTATTCTGGCTAGATTGGCTTAGATCTGCGCCGATAAATCTTAAACTAGAAGGATTCATTTTTTGCTCTCGAAGCAGAGGTTTTCGTGGCGTTTTGTACCGTTTTTACTAGGCGTAAGGTGACTCGACGGTTTAGCTCTCGGCCTTCGGTGCTGTTGTTGCTAGCGACTGGCGTTCGGGTACCGTGGTGTCGTGTTTGGATCATCTTTGCCGATACCCCAAGTTCTATTAATCGAGATACCACTTCATCGGAGCGCTCTTTACTCAGTACTAAGTTAGCTAAGTGGTCACCAGAAGCATCGGCATGACCGTCGACCAAGACTTCAACAATACTAGGATCGGCTTGAATGTAGCGATAGACGGCATAGAGATCTTGTTCATGAGAGGCATTTAAAAGACTTGAGTTAGGAGCAAACTTGAGCTCTAAGCGTCGTAAGTAGGTGAAAGGTTTTGGCAGTAATTGCTGGCGACAGAGCCTAAATTGATTCGCTACTGAACGGGTTGATACTGGGCTGGCATTGATTAGGTACTGACTGTCAGGGCTAGTGATAGCGACTTGCCAGGTGTGTCCCTGCTCAAGGGCTTCTAAAAAAGCTGCAGTACTTTTCTGGCTAATTGCCTTGGATCCAAACCAATTTAATGAGGTCTCGGCAAGTGGATGCTGTGTCTTTTCCTGCCAAGAGGCGGGGACAACCCAAGCTTGGCTCTGGGTATTATTTAGTGAGAGCCAGTCAGCTTGCAGAGACAGGGCGAGAGGTTCACCAGGAGCCGCGCTGAGTTGTAATGTGCCGAAGCTCTGAACTCTATGGGTAATTTCACAGCCAAACTGATCTCCTGAAAACTGCCAATGAGCTTTTTCAAAAGGAGTTTGATAGCTAACAGGCACAGCGAGTGCGTTATTTGTGATGTTTGTACAAATAAAAATTAAACAGATTAATATATAAACTGACAGTTTCAATTGTTAACAACCCTTAAGTTTAGATGCTTGAACTTTATTATTTTGGTTTTAAATTTTTTAAGGTTGCCAATTAAACACGTAATACTAAAATATGTAAAACTTTTTATTTCTGTTTTACGTGTCAATCAAGGTTTTAAAACTTATCTTAAAGTTGAGTGTATTTGTTGTAGATGTGATGTAAGCTTGCGATTATTAATTTCCAGTGTAGAACTGTTTGTTTTTAATACGGCTGAAGACTGTTCAGCCTTGGCTTTAGTCACTATTTTAATTGTATCTTGTTGATTTTAGCTGTTATTTCTGTAACCCTTAAAATAATTGAAAATAAATTAAAGTTTTTCTTAAAACTGTCGCTTTATAGGGATTTCTATTTTTTAATTCGGCACTGTTTATTTTGAGTGGTTGATTAATATTGCCTTGCAATATGTTTTGTTATATTTGTTGCGCGATTTATTTATTTAGTCATTATTTTGTCGTTCGTCATTTTAATTGCTTATTTAATTTCGCGTCGAATATTTGACGATCTTTTTGTGTGAGATTTAGGATGAAAACAACTGCTAAAGCCAATCTAATTAAATCTAGTCAGGTGGGAGAGGTTAGACCTGTTGTCTTGATTAAAGAGAAGTTGGCTAGAAGTCGATTATTGATGCAATTAGAGTCATGCCAGCGGCCAATGATCGATGCTGTTAATGAGCTGCTGACACCGATTACTCGGCAGGGTCACTATGCGCTGTCAAAAGTTTCGCTAACAGCGAAAACTCAACCCGTCACCCCTCAATTGCATCATGCTTGGTTTTTACTTAGTTATAACCGAGTGGAGCTGGGCTGGTGGCTAATCGATAAATGCACACTGGATCAACTTGCTAGTGGTTATTACGGGAGTTTTGCTAGTGCGTTGCATTCTCCCTTAAGAGCTCCGAGCCAGTCAGAGTTTCGTCTGGTTAAACGCTTAATGATGGCGGTGATAAGGACATTCCCGATCATCGAAATCGATGAGGATAAATTAGAGCTTGAGCTAGTAATGAATACAGCTCCTATCAAGGCTCCTGTCTGTTGCGAACTGAGCTTTCCAGCCGCTCACAGTGGTCCCGCTCTGTGTTTTTATATGGCTGAACACCTATTGGAATTGATGGCTGAGCAGCCTAGCCAATATCAAGCCGACCCCGCTTTAGCCGAAAAGTTGGCTGGCAGACTGAAGCAGATCCCGCTTAGAACGCTACTCGAGTTAGGACATCAGAGCATGCCAGTGACATCACTGCAGAAATTAGCCGTAGGCGATATTTTACCTATGAACCTGCACTCTCGCTGTCCTGTTACCGTCGGTAAACGCCCACTTTTTTACGCCACAGTTCATACCCATGAGGGGCAGATGGTGGCCAAATTGACCCAAGAAGCCTTTCAAATGGAGGAACAATCCAATGGCTGAACATAATATTTTGCAAGATGAAGACTTTTTACTCGATGATGATTTTTTTGCTGAAGAGCCGATCCGCGAACCTAAGGCTCAAGCTAAGCCTGTAAAAGATATATCATTTTTTCATCAGCTTCCCGTTCATGTGACGTTAGAGCTCGCCAGTGTAGAAATGTCGTTAGGTGAATTGGCGCAAATGGGCGAAGGTGATGTCGTTGCGCTAGATCGTATGGTGGGTGAACCTCTAGATATCCGTGTCAATGGTGCATTGCTTGGACGTGGCGAAGTCGTTGAAGTTAATGGTCGCTACGGCGTGCGCTTGCTCGAAGTGGAAGCGACCAGCCTAACTGGAGCTGCTGACTAACTATGTGGCGAGTGTTGCTGGTTCTTGTGTTGAGTTTTTCATCGGCGGCTTATGCAAGTGATGGGTTGACGTTATTTTCTCTGGCCGATGGTGATAAGACACAGGCTGTGAGTGTAAAACTAGAAATCTTAGCCTTAATGACAGTGCTGAGCTTTCTTCCCGCATTGTTGATGATGCTCACCAGTTTCACTCGAATAATTGTCGTGTTAGCTATTTTGCGTCAAGCCTTAGGCTTACAGCAAAGCCCGCCAAACAAGGTGTTAATCGGTATCGCCTTAGTTATGACTATTTTTATTATGCGTCCTGTCGGGCAGGCAATCTATGACGATGCATTTCTACCCTATGACATGGGGCAGATAGAGCTTCCGGAGGCAGTTGCACGTGGCGAAGTGCCATTGCGTCAATTTATGTTGGCGCAAACTCGTGAAACGGATCTTGAGCAGATGCTGAAGATTGCCGGTGAACCCGTAACGTTGACTGCCGATGAAATCCCATTTTTTGTGCTGATGCCTGCCTTCGTATTGAGCGAATTAAAGACCGCATTTCAGATTGGTTTCTTGTTGTTTCTGCCGTTTTTGGTCATCGATTTGGTAGTCGCAAGTGTGTTGATGTCTATGGGGATGATGATGTTGTCACCACTGATTATCTCATTGCCGTTTAAATTAATGGTGTTTGTGTTAGTCGATGGCTGGTCGATGACGGTGAGCACCTTGGTGGCCAGCTATGGTTAGCCTAGATTCTGTTGCACGATTAGGAAGGTATTTTAATGAGTATTAAGCTGCAGGATGAGCAGGAATTAGCTGTTTCCATCGCCGATATTATTCATCTGTTTCTTGGCTTGATGATGACCGTTTTAGTGGTATTAAATGATTGGCCAGCCGTTATCTCTATGCTCATAGCTGGGGTGTTTTAGCCATATGGATGTTAATGAATTAACGTCGATGTTTTCTGAAGCCATCTTTCTGGTGGTTGCTATGGTTGGCGTCTTAGTGGTTCCAGGCTTGTTAGTCGGCCTGCTGATCGCTGTGTTTCAGGCCGCAACTCAGGTGAATGAGCAAACCTTAAGCTTCTTACCAAGATTAATTTTGACCCTATTGATGGTGGTCTTTGCGGGTGAATGGTTATTGCAGCAGATTGGCGACTTCTTCAATCGTTTGTTTATGAATATTCCCCATATCATAGGTTGAGGACTTACTGATTGCTTTCGTTTTCCTCAATTCAGATCAGCACCTTTATCGGTACCTTCTGGTGGCCTTTTTGCCGCATTATGGGGGCATTTATGGTGATGCCTTTCTTAGGTAATAACTATATTCCTGCCACAGTGCGGATCCTGTTAGCTATCAGCATATCCGCTATGATTGCCCCTATACTTCCTCCCTTTCCAGAAGTCGATGCCATCTCGTTTCATGCGCTGTTCTTGGCCGTCGAGCAGTTATTGATTGGTTTCATGCTGGCACTCTTTTTATCGATAATGATCCATGTGATGACGATGTTTGGCGCCATGATGTCGATGCAGATGGGGTTGTCGATGGCCGTGATGAATGACCCCTCAAGTGGTGGTGCTAATCCTCTTTTGGGTTTGTGGTTTATGCTCTATGGAACCTTGCTGTTTCTGGCTTTAGATGGCCATTTGGTGGCGATTGGCATCTTGGTGGATAGTTTCAGATTATGGCCTATCGGAATGGGAGTGTTTGATCTTCCACTAATGGGACTTATCGGTCGGATCTCTTGGATTTTTGCCGCTTCATTTATGCTGGCTTTGCCAGCGATCCTTGCCATGTTAGTCGTGAATATCACTTTCGGCGTATTGAGTCGCTCGGCTCCATCATTAAACGTGTTTGCCCTAGGCTTTCCTATGTCTATGTTAATGGGGCTACTGTGTGTGTTCTTCTCCTTTAGCGGTCTACCGACCCGCTATAGCGACCTCTGTTTAGATGCTTTGTCTGCCATGTATCAATTTATTGGTGGTATATAGTGAGCGGTAAGGACTCGGGCCAGAGTAAAACGGAAAAAGCGACACCGCAAAAATTAAGGAAGGCTAAGGAGCAGGGGCAGGTACCGCGCTCTAAAGACTTAGCCTCCTCGGCGCTTATTATTGGTTGTTCCTTATTGCTGACGACGACTGCAGACTGGATTGCCGTTAGGGTCGCAGAGCTAACTAGAACCAATATGTTATTTACTAAGGCGCAGTTAGATGAGCCGGGGATGATGACTCGCCATCTTGCGCATTCTCTATTAGAAGTGCTGAATATTCTGGGGCCACTCTTTTTGACGGTGGCCTTGATAGCCATCATTGCCGGAGCTATGCCTGGTGGTCCGGTGTTTAACTTTAAAAATGCAGGCTTTAAATACAGCCGAATCGATCCGATAGCAGGCCTTGGCAGAATGGCCTCGGTAAAGTCTTTAGTCGAGCTGATTAAGTCGATTCTTAAGATTGTGCTGCTGGTCAGCATCATGCTGGTTTTTTTACAGAAGAACCTACAGACCTTGATGAACATCAGCCAATTGCCAGTTGATGAGGCGGTTATGCGTGGTATAGATATGCTGAGTCTAGCCATGCTTTATCTTGGTTTGGGGCTACTATTGATCACCTTTATCGATGTGCCTTACCAGTATTGGCATCATCATAAAGAGCTGAGAATGTCGCTTCAAGAAGTGAAGGATGAACATAAACAGCAGGATGGTAAGCCAGAGATTAAGGCTAAGATCCGTCAAATGCAGCAACGGATAAGCCGCTCTAGAGCCGATGTCTCAGTACCTAAAGCCGATGTGTTATTGGTCAACCCAAGTCATTACGCCGTGGCCCTCAAATATGACATGAATAAGGCGGATGCCCCCTATGTGCTGGCGAAGGGAACCGATGAGTTAGCGCTCTACATGCGTGATATCGCTAAGCGTAATGGGGTCGAGGTACTTGAGCTACCGCCATTGACACGAGCCATCTACTATTCGACTCAGGTCGAGCAGCAGATCCCATCGGGTTTATTCGTCGCTATCGCCCACGTTTTGAGTTATGTGATGCAGCTCAGGGCTGCAAGACAAGGCAAGCAGGCTAAGCCTGAGCCTTTACCCCACTTCTATATTCCGAAGAATTTACAACATGATTAAAGGTTATTTGCATTAATGAACTGGTTTAAGCGTACTTTTGCCGGTAGCCCAGGCTATATCGGCATTCCAATCATGCTACTCGCCGTATTGGCCATGGTGATCTTGCCTTTACCACCATGGCTATTAGATATCTTGTTTACCTTCAACATAGTACTAGCCGTGATGGTGCTATTGGTTGGCGTATCGATCCGTAGACCGTTGGAGTTCTCAGTATTCCCTACTGTTCTGCTGCTCGCTACCCTACTGCGTTTAACTCTAAACGTGGCCTCGACTCGTGTGGTGCTTATTGAAGGCCATGAAGGTGGCGATTCCGCTGGTAAGGTGATCCAAGCTTTTGGTGAGGTGGTGATCGGCGGTAACTATGTCGTCGGTGGGGTGATCTTCTTAATCTTAATGATCATTAACTTCGTGGTGATCACTAAAGGTGGCGAACGAATTTCCGAGGTTTCAGCACGTTTTACCCTAGATGCCTTGCCCGGTAAGCAG
The DNA here is from genome assembly GCF_947497935.1 of uncultured Shewanella sp. Taxonomy (GTDB): domain Bacteria; phylum Pseudomonadota; class Gammaproteobacteria; order Enterobacterales; family Shewanellaceae; genus Shewanella. The sequence continues at coordinate 48,313 of NZ_CANMIO010000020.1, read as the reverse complement.
ATGGCAATCGATGCCGATCTCAATGCGGGGGTCTTGACTCAAGATCAGGCGAGAGAGAGGCGCCAAGAGGTGGCACGTGAGGCCGACTTCTATGGTTCTATGGATGGTGCCTCTAAGTTTGTCCGTGGTGACGCCATTGCCAGCATGTTGATCTTAGCCATCAACATGCTGGGTGGTCTAGCGATCGGTATCTTCATGCATGACTTGAGTGCGGGTGAAGCGTTTAAGACCTATGCATTGCTGACTATCGGTGACGGCTTAGTCGCACAGATCCCGTCGTTATTACTTGCGACTGCGGCGGCGATCATTGTAACTCGTGTATCCGATGCCGAAGAGATGCCTGAGCAGTTGCGTCAGCAACTACTGGCGAATCCAAAGACGCTAGCGACATCTGCACTGGTTATGTTTGTCTTAGGCATAGTGCCCGGGATGCCAACCTTTGTATTCTTATCGTTTGCAGCCCTACTGGGGTTTGTGGCTTGGAAGCAGAGCCAAACAGAACCTAAGGTTGCCGAGTCTAAGGTTGAGGAGCTAAGGGAAAGCAGCTTTAGCGAGCCCTCGGCGCCGAGTTGGGATGCGCTGCCTTATACGGATCTGATTGAAGTGCGTTTAGGCTATCGCTTGGTGCACTTGGTTGAGCGTAGTAAGGGGGCTGAGTTGCAGAAACGATTAACAGGTATTCGTCGAACTCTGTCTGAGCAGGCGGGATTTTTGCTGTCAGAGGTGAGAGTAAGGGATAACCTATCTTTGGCCCCCAATGCATATCAAATCAATATGATGGGTAACCCCGTGGTCACAGCAGAATTAGAGCCAGAGCGTTTAATGGCGATCAAGAGTGGTCCTGTGTTTGGCGAGATCGATGGTATTATTACTAAAGAGCCCGCTTATCAGATGGATGCTATCTGGATTGAGCAAGACCATAAAGCGAAAGCGTTAAACTTGGGATATTCGGTGGTGGATAATGCCACGGTTATCGCGACTCATGTCAGTAAGCTTATTAGAGAGTCGCTACCGGATATGTTGCAGCATGACGACGTATTGGCGTTGAGTGATAGACTCGCGAAGCAGTCACCTAAATTGGCTGAGTCGCTCAATGCTGCCTTGACGCCTATCTTGCAGCTCAAGGTGTATCGTTTACTGCTTAAGGAGCAAGTATCACTGAAAGATATCCGTACCATTGCCACAACCTTGCTTGATTGCAGTGAAAACAGTAAAGACCCTGTATTGCTTGCAGCCGATGTGCGTTGTGCGCTGCGCAACACCATCTTACACTCTATTGTTGGTGCAGAGCCTAAGCTTAATGTGATGACACTGGCGCCGGAACTTGAGCAGACATTGATGGTGGCGCTCAATCAATCTCAGCAGCAGGGCAAGGGGTCCTTGGATAGTTTCCCTGTCGACCCTCAACTGCTGGCACAGTTACAACAACGGATGCCGCAGCTGCTCGCACAAGCGAAGGAGCATGGTCATAGCCCGCTGTTGTTGGTTTCGCCACAACTAAGGCCGATATTGGCTCGCTACGCCTTGGCGTTTGCTCGCGGCTTGCATGTACTGTCTTACAATGAGATCCCGGAGACGCGGGAGCTGATGGTGGCAGGGCAGTTAGGTTAATTGAAAACAGAAAGGGATAGCTCGCTATCCCTTTTTACTTTTTGTAAGCTCATGAATTTACTTGTTTTAAGAAGTTGCATAGCGCCTTGAGTGCTAGGTTGCGTGCTTTGTCTCGCTCCATAAAGATCTCGTGACGCGCATAGGGGATTTTAATTAAGCGGCACTGGCCATTTACGGCGCGGTTCTGTGCGGCGTTAGCGACTATGGTGTCTTCCTCTGCCTGCAAAATAAGTAGCGGAATAGGGCTATTTCGAGCGGCAGCTACCGCCTGCTCGGCTGCATCAATTGACTCGATTAACCAATGGTTGGTTGGCGAGCCCAGCTGTAATTGTGGCTGCTGGCGGTAAAGCTCGCGATAATCCTCATAGCGAAGCTTACTGTGGGTCAGGTCGTTTTTATCGAACGGGTCGGCATGGTAGTCTTTACCGCCCAATATATACTTAGGCTGCTTAGCGGTATTGAGTAAAGATGCTAGGCCTCGGATAAAGGCTTTGGGAAGCGGGAGCTTGATACCATACATAGGTGCCGAGAAAACCGCAGCCTTAAAGGTCGACGGGTACTGATCTAGATAAAGCGTACCGATTGCTCCTCCCATCGAATGACCAACCAGATAATAGTTTTCCATGGCATGCGGTTTGACAATTCTAGTGACAAACTCGGCGAAGTCGTCGACATAGCGCTGGAACTTGTCGATATGTCCCTGATGAGGATTCGCAGTCGTGCGTGCCGATAAACCTTGGCCGCGATGATCGATAGCAAACAAGCTGTAGCCTTGCTGATAAAGGTCGAACATCAGCTCTTTATATTTCAGATAAGACTCAACCCGACCACTGCTGATCACTATGGTACCTATACTATTTGGATGCGTGATACGGGCATAGGCTAAACTGATATTGTCACGGGTCTTGAAACTCGATTGCGTCACTTGCTGCCAAAAGACTTTCTGCTCTGGGCTATTAAGGTGGTGCTCAGATGAAAAGCTGACAGGAGTAGTGGTGTTCATATAGGGCTCGGTAGCAATCGACATGGAGTAGTTCTATTGAGTGATCTTGCATGCAGTGTAGCAAACTTATTTAGCCAGACTCTAGCGAAACATAAGCGATTAAATCGCGCTCATTAAAAAGGCCGCTAATGCGGCCTTTTGCTGTTCTAACCGTCTAGATAAGTGATTAGATTTCCGCTTTTTGGGCTGCGATAAAGTCTTTTATCTGCTGTTCTAATACCGACATAGGTACAGAACCATTGGCTAGAATGGCATCATGGAAGGCGCGAATATCGAAGTTCTCACCTAGCTCATCTTCCGCTTGTGCGCGCAAACGTTTGATTGTCAGCTCACCAATCTTGTATGACAGGGCTTGTCCTGGCCAGTTGATGTAACGGTCTATTTCAGTATTAACGTTATGCATCGACAGTGCGGTGTTGCTGGCCATAAAGTCTATAGCCTGCTGGCGCGACCAACCTTTGGCGTGCATGCCTGTATCGACGACTAGACGCGCTGCACGCCACATCTCATAGGTTAGGCGGCCAAAGTTACTATAGGGATCTTGGTAAAAACCAGCCTCTAAGCCTAGATATTCCGAGTAGAGTCCCCAGCCCTCGCCGAAGGCTGAAATATAGCTGTAGCGACGAAAGTTTGGTAGGTCGGTTAGCTCCTGATTGAGTGCTATCTGTAGGTGATGGCCAGGTACGGCTTCATGCAGCGTGAGCGCTTCCATCTCATAAAGTGGACGTTTGTCTAGGGCGTAAGTATTGACCCAGTAATAGCCTGGCTCGTCTGCGCGATTCGAGCCAGAGTAACGCCCGGTGGTGTATTTAGGTGCAATTTCGGCAGGTACCGGCTCGATACCATAAGGTTGGCGTGGCAACTTGCCAAAATACTTAGGTAGCATGGCGTCGGCTTGCTTGGCGATATAGGCCGCTTCCTTGAGTAACTCTTCCGCTGTCTCGGGATAAAATTGTGGGTCGGTTCTTAAAAAGTGTAAGAACTCGGCAAAGCTACCATTGAACTCCACTTCTTTAATGATCTGCTGCATCTCAGCGCGGATCCGTTTAACTTCTTGTAAGCCCAGTTGGTGTACTTCATCTGAGGTCATATCTAAGGTGGTGTAATAGCGCACGCGGTTCTCATAGAAGGCCTCACCATCAGGAAGGTCATAAGTGGCAATGCTTTCTCGGGTATTAGGAATATATTCAGTGGTGATGAAGTCGAAGAAGGCTTGATACTGAGGAAGCACAGTGTCTTGCACTAAAGTACGGCCCTGTTCGGTCAGGTGTAGTTTATCAGCCTCACTGAAGTGCGATGGGTACTGAGTGAATGGCTTGAAGTATCCACTTTCCTCTACCGGCACGATAAAGGCGGTGATGCTGGTTTCAAAACCTTTGAGTGTCGCCTTAGCTGGGGTGATCCCAGCGGCTAAACCTTGCTGCAGCCAATAGGTCTGCTGTTCGAAGTAGTCCGGCATTGCTTGCAGCTGCTTTATATAGTTTTGGTAGTCTTCGACCTTGGCGAAGCGGCCTTTGGCTATTGAAGCAATATAAGCATGAAAACCGCCTTCGGCAGAGATAGGCATGTAGTGGTCTTTATAGCGGTATTGGTCAACATCGTTCTGTAGTTGAGCTTGCAGTATCTGTGCGTTAATCGCGTCTTCTTTGCTGTAACTGCTGCTGTCTATTTGCTGCAATCGTTTGAGTAGCTGTTGTTTGCGCTGGTCGAGTGCATCGAGTGCCGCTGGCGACAGGTCCTGCAGTTTACCTGCGGCAGTTTTATCCCCAAGTGAATAGGCAAAGCTTGGGCTGGCGTCTAAGGAAATCTGCCAAGCGGCATCAATAATGGACTGCAGTTGACTATGGGTTACAACTTGCTGAGTGGTGACATCTGGCGTAGTGGGTGTAGTGGTTTGGCAGGCGCTGAGCCCCAAGACGAGTACCGAGGGAAGTAGGTATTTATACATAGATATGTCCATTATTGTTTTAATTATCAGCTTGATTATGCCGTTACAGGCCGCAAAGGTCACGGATGAAAATTAAACTAAATGTGACAAAAGGATTCCCTCTGAAATGGAGAGCTTTGCTGGAAAGTGCAGCTTGCTGGTGGTACTTATATTTTTTCAGGTACAAAAAAACCGGCTAAGGCCGGTTTTTTGAGGTTCTAATCGTGCTTTAACTGCGGATTAGATAACGCGAGAGAACTGTTGTTGCCTTGCTTTCTCACGGTAGTAAACATCGAAACAGATACAGATGTTACGGATCAGCAGACGGCCAGTTGGGCTGATAGTGATCTTGCGGTCAGTGATGTCGACTAGCTTATCATCGATAAAGGTTTGCAGCAGTTTTAAGTCTTCTGCGAAGTACTCTTCAAAGTTGATGTTTAACTTTTCTTCGATCTTCGCCATATCTAGGTCGAAGTGGCAGATAAGCTGCTTAATCACTACGCGGCGAATTTCGTCGTCACGGTTTAAGCTACAACCTTTCCAAAGCGCATGGCCATTAGCATCGATTGATTCGAAGTAAGGGCGAATGTCTTTCTGGTTCTGTGCGTAGCAATCGCCAATCTGGCTGATTGAAGACACACCTAGACCCAATAGATCACACTCTTCTTGAGTGGTGTAACCTTGGAAGTTACGGTGTAGACGGCCTTCGTTCTGCAGAATAGATAGCTCATCGTCTGGCTTAGCAAAGTGGTCCATACCAATGTATTGGTAACCCGCACCCGTTAGGGTCTCGATAGTTTGATGCAACATATCAAGTTTTTGCTGTGGCGATGCAAGATCTTCATCTTTAATCTTACGCTGGGCTGCAAAACGTGATGGCAAATGAGCGTAGTTAAATACTGATAGACGGTCTGGGTTTAAGTCCAGTACGCGCTGCATGGTTTCAGCAAAGGTCTCAGGTGTCTGATGAGGCAAGCCGTAGATTAAGTCGATGTTAGTCGAAACAAAGCCTAGCTCTTTAGCGCGTGCCATTAAGTCGAAGATGAACTGCTCGTCTTGCTCGCGGTTTACTGCAACTTGAACCTTTTTATTGAAGTCTTGAACACCGATAGAGATGCGGTTGAAGCCCGCTTCTTTTAGGGTGTCTAGCATCGAAAGTTCGATTTCACGCGGATCGACTTCGATTGAGTATTCACCTACATCGGCAACCTTGAAGTTAGCCTTGATGAGTGCTGATAGCTTAAGAATTTGCTCAGGTGTTAGGAATGTCGGTGTACCGCCACCCCAGTGAATTTGGGTTACGAGATAATCTTTAAACAGCGGTGCGCGCTTAACGATTTCTGCTGCTAAGTACTCAATGTACTGATCGGCTTTATGTTGGTGACGAGTGATAACTTTATTGCAGCCACAGTAGTAACAAAGCTTGGCGCAGAAAGGAATATGGATATAAAGAGAAAGTTTGTCACTCTTGCTGTTCTTGATAGAGGTCAGCAATTTTTCCTCGGTAAACGAGTCATCGAACTCCAAGGCCGTCGGATAAGAAGTATAACGTGGACCGCTATAATTGTACTTTTCGATCATTGACTGATCCCAACTAATTGGGGTGGGCTGCTTCAAGGCGTGTCCTCCGGCGTGTAGTTTAGCAACATGTGAAGTATGCACGGTTATTTGTTGAATAACCTTGATCCATGTTGTAAAAATTTAATATGGGTAGCAAAGTGTGACTGAATATCGCTGAAAATGAGGTGCATGTCTGTGGTCTTGGGAAAATTTTGTGCACAGACTCACCCTATATGAGCAAAATATGTCATATCTGCGATTTTGATGCTGCCCTTTTAAAAGTCAGTTACCTCTATCGCATCGAATATTAGTGTAGTGACTCAGAGTTTAGTTCACTAAGCCGCTTGGCTTCTTCTAATATTTTGACTTCTAGCTCACTTTCAGAACGCATGCGAGCGAAGTCGAGTTTCATACGCTGTTGTTTTTCTAAGGCCTTACGCTGCTCTTTGATGGGGTGCGCTTTAATTACTTCAAAGTGCTGAAAAGTGGCGGGATACTGACTGGCGATGAGTTCAGAGAGTCCGACTAACTGAGACAGCTTAACAATTCGCATTACGCCTTCTGACAGCTCGCAGCGCTCTTCTAGCATCGCAGTAGCGATATAGCGAATATTGTCGAGCAGTTCATTAGCCTTGGCTTTGGCTGCATCGGCTTGCTCTTGCTTCAGTTTGGCCTGGAGTTGTTCTTGCTTACGTACTTTAATCAGTAAATAGCCTGCGTAGGCTGCCAATGCTACTACGATAATGATGGCGAGGAGAATAAAGGCTGTAGTCATGCAAAACCCTAACTGTGAGTGAGAGAAAGAGACGATTATGGATAAAAATATGGCATCAATAAAGATGCCATAGGGTTTTACACATTAAGAATTAATCTTTGTGTTGGTAGTCTTTTAGCAGATCTGCGCCAGACTCAAACTTATCAAATAAGTCATCATCGCTAACGGCTTTTCTGCTTTGTGGCTCATCGTCTTCTTCGTCGGTGATGCCCAGTCTTACCATTAGTGCTTCAATTTGGTTTAACTGCTTGTCTAACCATTTCTGATCTTCTTGGTTCAGGTTTTTACCTTCTTCAAGCATATCTAGCAGACCGTTTAGTCTTGGGTCTTCCTCAAGCTTCAACAACTTCTGCTCGTCGGTTAGTTTCGGCCCTTGAGGCTTTTTCTCAACCTTAGCTTCGGTATTGATGTGCAGTTGAACAGGCTTTTTACTGCCGTGACGTGGGTCAGCGCTCTTAGCCTTACCACCGTTAGCCTGGCTCTCAATCATCGAAGCGTTATGACGGCTTCCCGCTTTGTTGCCAGCAACTTGTTTTTTGCCTGAAAGAACTCGCTCTTTCTTCTTGGTTCTTGGGGCTAATTTTGGAGCATTCTCGTTGCTCTTACGCGTTTTCTTACTACGGGACATGATCGCTTATCTCGATAACTTAAATGACTCTACTTGTTGAAAAGCGCTTAGGCTCCTACAACAACTGAAGTTTGGTCGCGTGTTATATCAGATCCTGATGGTTTTTGCACCAGAATGAGATCGTTTGCTGCAAATAATAGCTTAAAACCGACTTTGTTTGCTAGAAACTCAAAAGTCTGCCGTTGGTAAAAGCTGACGTGGGTGAGGTTATTCTTGTGGTGCCATTTATCAAATGCACTTAGATCGCTGAGCAGGGGGGTGCAGATTGCAATCCAACCACCGGGTTTTACGAGCTCGCTGAGCAGCGCCCATTCTCTATAGGGAAAGCGAAAGTGTTCAAACACTCGGTAGCAGCAGATAAAGTCGTATTCTTGCTTCAGTTGGCCAGTCCATGGTGCGATGCTTGGGTCATACTGATTAAGCTGGTGGCCTCTGGTGGTGATCTTTTGCAAGGTATCTGCATCTAGGGTGCGGCCAAAGTTAAGTCCTAGCAATGGTGTTTGCCCGTCTTCACATTGGTCGATGAGCTCCAACATAAACCGTGCTAATGGTTTTTGTTTATTATTGGCTTGGCGATATTTTTGCTGTTCTACCGAAGGGGGAAGGTGAGAGTTAGCGTCGGCAAAAACTAATCGGCATAGATGACAATGATACAAGCAGCGTTTTTTATTGGCGTAAAACCGAGTTGTATTGTCACTATGACAAAGAGGGCATCTGCGCATATATTAGTAAAACCAACAAGTTAGACTTTTTTTAGTATAAGACGAGAAATAAAAAAAGGCGACAGATTATCTGTCGCCTCTATAAAGTGTCAATCGACACCAATTCTGATTTCAAGTATCCATACTTGCTATGTGACTATCCCGGTCAATATCCATCTTATTTTTTGTCAGCTTTCCATGCATGTCTTGTAGTTTATGGTCTTCCAGACACTTTATTTTTAGACCTGTCGTCTTCCCGACAACAGTTTCCGTAGATGGTCTTTAAAGACACATCACAATTTTTATTCGTCCATCCAATGACGCCTAAGTAACCATCCCTGTATATTTTTTTAAGTATCTTCCAGTGATAACAAGCTTCCCGCAAGTGCATCCAAAGCATCAGCTTCCTATGCCATGTCTGTATCCTACAAACATTTTCCTATTGGTAGATGTTTCTCTGAATGTAAGGGTGAATGCTAAATAGCGTTTTGGCCTTCCTAACCAAATCCTTACTAAATTCTTGCGACCTGGACTTCAAACTGAAATCTCGACTCTTATTATTTTTAGTGAGTGGTCTCAATATTATTATTATTTTTTTGTTACTTTATTCTTATATCTTAAATGTATATATACCGAAATCTGAGAGTTATTATTAACTAATTTTTGTACTAACAGTTGGGTTCATCTCGGTACGGGGCTTATTTAAACCTAAATCTGTGATCTCTGTCAAGCAGGTTTTTGCCTTAAGTTTACGTAAACGTAAACAAGATGATATAAAAAAGACGGTCAAACCGTCTTTTTTATATCTTGCTAATATTTACTTAAGGCTTGATATATATTTAGATAATGCGTCGATGTCGGCTGCATTTAACTTTTTCGCGACGTCTTGCATCATGCCATTTAAGTCGTTGTTACGATTTGTATCGTGGAACTTATTTAGCTGGATCTTGATGTAGTTGGCATGTTGGCTGTTGATAGCTGGGAAGCCCGCAAGCTCAGTTCCTTTACCTTCAGGACCATGACAAGCGATACAAGCGGTGATGCCTCGAGCCGAGTCACCCGTTTTATATAGTTGCTCACCTAGCTCAGGGATATCTTTAACTTCGATACCTTGATTGGTTTGGCTAGCATAAAATGCAGCAAGGTCAGCGATGTCTTGATCGCTAAGGGCGACAGACATACCGCCCATGATAGGGTCCATACGACCTTCTTTGCCGGCAGTTTGTGCTGCACTGCGGAAATCATGTAATTGCTTTTCTAGGTACGTACTGTGTTGACCTGCAAGTTTTGGGTACATGTCTATCATGCTGTTGCCGTCAACACCGTGACAAGCAGAGCAAACGATGGCTTTAGTTTTTCCGGCTTCAGCATTTCCTTCTGCCATAGCAGGTGAAGATATTGTGGCTAAAACAGACAGCGCAAGAGCTAACTTTTTCATGGCGTTCCAACTTCTTATTAAAATATTTGTCATGAGCTTACTAGGAAGACCCGCAAGCGTGATAAAATGTATTTTATGTGATCGGGGTAATATTTTACACGAAATTGTGAAAATGTAAGCAACTCTTCGATATTTAGCTAAGCAAGTTGATAAAATTTTGGAGTTAATTGTGAGTGAATCTCGTATCGATTTCCGTAAAGCAGAGTTTTTAATTAGTGCGCCAGATATTGCGCACTTGAATGAATATCTCCCTGGTGACGTTGGGGTAGAAATTGCGTTTGCGGGTCGTTCTAACGCGGGTAAGTCGAGTGCACTGAATTTACTGACAGAGCAGAAAATTGCTCGAACCAGTAAAACACCAGGGCGTACGCAGTTAATTAACGTTTTTAGGTTGGATAAACATCGCCGTTTAGTCGACTTACCAGGTTATGGTTTTGCTCAAGTACCTTTGGCGCTTAAGTTGAAGTGGCAGCAATCACTCGGTGAGTACCTGCTTAAGCGTGATTGCCTGAGCGGTGTTGTTGTACTAATGGACATACGTCATCCGCTAAAAGATCTTGATATGCAGATGATCGAGTGGGCAGTAGAAAGCCATATTCCTGTTTTAGCACTATTAACCAAGGCTGATAAGCTAGGGCAAAGTGATAGAATGAAGATGGTTAATTCTGTACGCAAGAAATTAAGCGAATTTGATGATGCGGTAAAGGTTGAGCCTTTTTCTTCATTAAAGGGAATTGGTAAAAGTAAGGTGCTGGGCATTCTCGATAGCTGGTGTAAGCCTGAGTGGCTGATGCAGCAAATTGAAGCCGATGCGATAGCGGCTCAAGCGGAAGCTGATAAAAAGTAACCTATTACCACTAAGCAAACTAATAAATAACGCTCCTTTTTAGGGGCGTTTTTTTTGTCTTTTTCGCTGGGAATTAGAAATTTAGGCAAAAAAAACCGACGGTATAAACCATCGGCATAAATTAGCTCTTTTGGGGAGAAGCTAAATTCAACAAGACTCAAGTTCAATCAAACATAGGTTGATATCGCTCAATGAACACAGCATAACTCGAATTTTGTTCAATTTAAAGTAATTACTCTAAAAAATATTTCAGACGAAAAAAAGCCCCAGCAAATTAGATTTGCTGGGGCGCCATAATTTGGCCATTTACTACAGAGTAGCAAACGTAAAAAAAGGTCTGAAAGATAGAACATCTTAACCTCTGTACCCTACGCAGAGAATATTACTCCATTAACCGTTATATGAAAAACTGTTTTTGTAAAAAACAAACAATAATGTGATGGATATCCCAAAGTGTGCTCAATAAAAATACACCCTTTGATCGCAAAGTTTCAGTTTAACAGCTGCATATCAATTATTTATATTGCGATATCCGCTTTTGGTCTCAGTGTGGTGTTTTGTCGTTATTTACTTTTTTGCGAATGGACGCGGTAGGGGCTTATTTATACGGTAAGCTAATTGAAGCGTTTGCAGAGCGATTAGTTGAGATGGATCGTTATAGTTTAGTGGCAATAAAAAGGGCGCTAATTAGCGCCCTTTTTAAGTTGAGATAAACTAGTGAGCTTGTTCCCAGTTGTCACCCAGTCCAGCTTCTGCCAGCAGTTCTACATCGAGTTTTGCCGCCGCGGCCATTAACTCGCACACCTTAGCTTGTAACTGCTCAGCCTTGGCTTCGTCGACTTCAAACACCAATTCATCGTGTACCTGCATAATCATGATGATTTCGCCGTCGGTTTCAGTTTCAATCCACTGTGCGATATTGATCATCGCCTTCTTGATGATATCTGCTGCCGTACCTTGCATCGGCGCGTTAATCGCAGCGCGCTCAGCAGCCTGACGGCGCATCGCGTTTCTGTCTTTAATCGCTGGTAAGTAGAGACGGCGACCAAATAGCGTCGATACATAACCAAGATCGGCGGCAATCGCACGAGTCTCTTCCATATACTTAAGCACACCAGGGTAGCGCTTAAAGTAAGTATCGATATAGCTTTGTGCTTCGGCTCTTGGGATATCTAGCTGCTTGGCTAGACCAAATGCTGACATACCGTAGATTAAGCCGAAGTTAACCGCTTTCGCACGGCGACGTTGATCTGAGGTGACTTCACTAAAGTCGACATCGAAGACTTCTGCTGCAGTCGCTTTATGAATATCTTTTCCTTCGGCAAAGGCGGTCAGTAAGCCCTTATCTTGTGAAAGGTGCGCCATAATTCTTAATTCGATTTGCGAGTAATCGGCTGCGAGGATTTTTTTACCCTCTGGTGCGATAAACGCGTGACGAATACGGCGGCCTTCTTCGGTGCGAATTGGAATATTCTGTAGGTTAGGCTCGCTTGATGATAAACGTCCTGTAGCGGCATTCGCTTGATGATAGCTAGTGTGAACACGGCCTGTTAGAGCATTAACCATTAATGGGAGTTTGTCGGTATAGGTGCTTTTTAGCTTAGCGAGACTACGATGCTCTAAGATGATCTTAGGCAGTGGGTAATCCAATGCTAGCTCTACTAGCACTTCTTCTGCCGTCGATGGTGCGCCTTTTGGTGTTTTCTTGATAACTGGGTAGCCGAGCTTTTCAAAAAACAGTTCTTGCAGTTGCTTTGGTGAGCTAAGGTTGAAAGGTTGCTCAGCAATCTCATGGGCTTTATGTTCTAGCTCATCAATCTTGCGCGCGAGTTCTTCACTCTGCTGACCAAGCAACATGCTATCGATTAAAACGCCTTGGCGCTCAATATCAGACAGAATGTTGACCAGTGGTAATTCAATATCTGTAAATACACTAGCAAGCTCAGTGTGCTTTTCTAGTCGTCCCCAAAGGTGCTGATGTAAACGTAGAGTAATATCTGCATCTTCTGCGGCATAAGGGGCTGCAGTGTCGAGTGGAATTTGGTTAAAGGTGAGCTGTTTAGCCCCTTTTCCTGCAATTTCTTCGAAACTAATGTTCTTGTGGCCTAGGTACTTAAGCGCTAAATCGTCCATGTTGTGCTTTGAAGCGACCGAGTTAAATACGTAAGACTCAAGCATGGTGTCAAATTGTACGCCACGTAGAGTAATACCAGCATTCGCAAAAATACTGATGTCGTACTTGAGGTTTTGGCCAACTTTTTTAACGGCCTCATCTTCTAGTAGTGGTTGTAGCTTTTCAAATACAATGGCTTTATCTAGTTGCTCTGGTGCACCGACATAGTCATGAGCGATAGGTAGATAAGCGGCTTTGCCAGCTTCAACTGCAAAAGAGATCCCGACTAGCTTAGCTTCCATATAGTTGAGGCTAGTGGTTTCGGTGTCGATGGCGATAAGCTCGGCAGCAGTTAATTTTTCAATCCAGCTATCGAGTTGCTCTAGGGTCAGAATAGTATCGTATTCAACTTCGATATCTAGCTTTGCTACCGGCGCGTCATCTTCTGATTCAGTGGTTGCAGCGGCTTGATCGCCCTTGTTGTCGAGCACTTCCGCTAGCCAGCGCTTAAACTCCATTTCGCCATAACACTTAACTAGCTCATCTTTATCTGCAGGTAAGATAGATAGCTGGTGCCAATCTTGCTCAAGCTCCACGTCTAACTTGATGGTTGCTAAATCATAACTTAACTTGAGCATGTCAGAGTGTTCAATAATTTTAGCTGGCATGGTCTTAGAGCCTCGGAATCCGAGCTCAGGCATTTTCTCAGGCGCCGCGAGGATCTGTTCAACACCACCTACACCAATTAGCATGGCTAGTGCCGTTTTTTCTCCTACTCCAGGTAAGCCTGGAATGTTATCGGCTTTATCACCCTGCAAGGCTAGCAGATCGATGATTAATTCTGGGCCCACGCCAAACTTTTCGGTGACCTCTGCAGGCCCCATGATGGTGTTAGTCATGGTGTTGATTAGCGTGACATTGTCATCAACCAATTGCGCCATGTCTTTATCGCCAGTACTGATAAGAACCGCGCGGCCTTCTTTACTAGCTTGAGTGGCGATAGTGCCAATTACGTCATCGGCTTCGACACCTGGAATGCACACCAGCGGTAAACCGAGCGCCTTAATGATTCGGTGTAGCGGCTCAATTTGCGTACGCAAATCATCTGGCATAGCTGGACGATGTGCCTTGTATTCTGAATACATATCGTTGCGGAATGTTTTGCCTTTTGCATCAAACACAACAGCCATTTGTGATGGCTTATATTGGTTAAGCAAGCTGCGAAGCATATTGATCACGCCGTAGACGGCACCGGTTGCTTCTCCCTTAGAATTCGTTAGGTGAGGTGGTGCATAGTAAGCGCGGTAAAGGTATGAAGAACCATCCACAAGAATTAAGGGGTTGTCGGCAATTTTTGGCATAGTTTAGTATTCGTTTATCGGTATTCGATGATGGCGCTAGCATGCCATATTAGGGCAATTTCGGCCACGTAAAAATAAGATACAGGTTGTGGATAACTCTGTGAATGGAACAGGGTAACTCGATCTTGATAAAAAAGAGGAATAAATGCGCGACAGGCTAAGTCTTTGATAAATAGCTAATAAAATTAAATGTGTGAAGTGAGTTTTATTTTTGCTATTTGAATTAATTATGTGGACTTTTTATTTTTATGCGTATTTCAAATCCATTCCTTGGTTAAATATTGGTCACTTGATAAAGTGTTGACCTAACTTAGCATGATAAATAATCTGATCAAGCAGTTTATTACGATTTTGTTAAAACAATATGATATATAAAGAGGCTTTTTAATGAAAAAAGTAGCAGTTCTTTTGAGTGGTAGCGGTGTTTATGATGGTACCGAGTTACATGAGTCGGTTTTAGCGCTACTGGAGATCACTAAAGCCGGTGCTAGTTACCAATGTTTCGCGCCAAATATCCCTCAATACCATGTCGTAAACCATTTAACTGGCGAGGTTGCGGAGAACGAAATCCGCAATGTATTGGTTGAATCAGCAAGAATTGCTCGTGGTGAAGTTAAAGCCGTTGATGAACTGAATATTGCCGATTTTGATGCTTTAGTGATCCCTGGCGGCTTTGGCGCTGCTAAAAATTTATGTGACTTTGCGGTGGCAGGCGCTGAACATTCGGTCGAACCCAGTGTTGAGCGCTTTATTTCACAGTTTGCCAGCACCCATAAGCCAGTAGGCTTTATCTGTATTTCGCCGATTATGATCCCTAAGCTTTATGGTCAGGGCGTTAGCGGCACGATAGGAGCTGATGAAGGCACTGCAGCGGCCTTTGAGTTGCAAGGTGGCCAGCATCACGCGGTCTCTGTTCACGATATTATGGTCGATGAACAGCATAAAGTGGTGAGCACGCCAGCCTATATGCTGGCGGATAACATTGTAGAAGCACATTCAGGGATTAGTAAGCTAGTCAGTAAAGTGTTAGAGATGGCGTAATCGTTATTCCATTTATTGTGAGCCTGCAGAGAGCGGGCTTATTATGGGACTTATACTAAAAGTGCTGAACAGATAAGCCTAGTTATCCTTGGTATGGATATTAGAGTGAGCAGCTAAAGCTTACGAGTTTTACTGTCGATAAAGCCTTGGATAACCCCAACGAGTAAACCACCAAGGTGAGCTCCGTTAGCGATAGATAAGCCAAACATATCGGTGAAACCAAAGACTAACCATAAAAGCATAAAGCCGATATAGGCTGGTGGCAGGCCGATGCCAGATTCGGGCCGTTTTACGCCCATGATCCATGTATAACCCACAACCGCATAGACCACGCCAGATAGACCACCAAAGCCAGGCCCCGCCATGTAGTACTGCAAGATATTGGGTAGCGTACCGCCAACGATTAACAAGATAAATAGTGGCGTAAAGCCGAGTTTATTCTCAATTTTACCGCCTAGATACCACCACCAGAGTAAGTTAAAGATGATGTGCATGGCTGAAAAGTGCAGCAGGCTAGGAGTAAATATCCGCCAGAATTCACTCAGTGTGGCAGAGGACGTAGCACCAAAAAAAGACAGGTGCTCGAAGATCGGGTTCGCAAAGCCAAGATTCATCGCTGCGTAGATAGCAGCGCAGGTGAAGAATACTAACAGGGTAAGCGGACCTGCCCCCGTTATAAACTGGCTGACCAATTGTAGACTCGGGTTACCATAATCGAGTTTGGTTTGAGTATTACCATTCTCCCAAGATGCTGCGAGATACTTTTCATCATAAGGGTTATGAATAAAGGCTTGGAATTCGCGGTGGGCTCTGTCGAAGTGATGCTGATCATGGATCATAACAGCTACACCTTGCTCGGTTGGCACCAGTTCACAGTCTATGTGTAGCCCTTTAAGGTAGTCAATGAGAGCCTGCGCTGCTCGGCTATTGGGGAGCCTGCCAATCTCAATCATTCGATTACCCTCACACTAGTTTAAAGGTTTGCTTGGTGCCAAGCGCTGTATCCACCGTCTAAACTGTAGACGTCATCAAAGCCTTGCTCATTGAGATAGGTGGCCGCACTTTGGCTGCTTATCCCATGATAGCAAACTACGATCAATGGTAAATCCATATCGGCGTCGCTAATATAGTGAGCTAAGTTTTCATTGTTTAGATTAAAGGCGCCGTCGATATGGCCCGCTTCAAAGCTTGCCGCATCTCTGATATCAATAATTTGCAGTTCTGCTGACTCTGCTTGCATCTGGATAAGTTGATTAACACTAAGGTGTTGAAACGCTGACATAGGAAACCTGTATTATTTGATAAGGGGAGATTGTGGCTGCAATACCAAAGATTGATGTATTACAGCCGCTCTTAGGAGCCAATAGTCACTGCTAAAACACAGTGGCTACAATCTAATCCCAGTTTAAGATAACTTTACCTGATTGGCCCGAACGCATTGCGTCAAAACCTTGCTGGAACTCATCGATACTATAGTGGTGAGTGATGATTGGTGAGATATCTAGCCCCGATTGTATAAGGCTTGCCATCTTATACCAAGTTTCAAACATCTCACGACCGTAAATGCCCTTAATGATAAGGCCTTTGAAGATCACCTTGCTCCAGTCGATCGCCATGTCGCCACCAGGAATACCTAGCATAGCAATCTTGCCGCCGTGGTTCATGGTATCGAGCATAGAGTGGAAAGCGCTTGGCACACCTGACATCTCTAGCCCCACATCGAAGCCTTCCGTCATACCAAGTTCTTGCATCACATCTTCAAGCTTCTCTTTGGCTACGTTAACAGCGCGAGTTGCACCCATTTTCTCGGCTAGCTCTAGACGATATTCGTTAACGTCAGTAATCACAACGTGGCGTGCGCCAACATGACGGCAAACGGCAGCAGCCATGATACCTATAGGGCCAGCACCCGTGATCAGAACGTCTTCACCGACGAGATCAAATGACAGCGCAGTATGCACCGCGTTACCGAATGGATCGAAAATAGAGGCTAAGTCATCAGAGATATCATCTGGGATCTTAAAGGCATTAAATGCAGGGATAACTAAGTATTCGGCAAAGGCACCTTCACGGTTTACCCCGACGCCAGAGGTATTACGGCATAGGTGAGTGCGTCCGCCACGACAGTTACGGCAATGCCCGCAAGTGATATGACCTTCACCAGATACGCGGTCACCAATAGTGAAGCCACGAACTTCTTGACCCATACCCACGACTTCGCCAACATACTCATGACCAACAACCATAGGCACTGGAATGGTGTTTTGTGACCACTCGTCCCAGTTGTAGATATGAACGTCAGTACCACAGATAGCGGTCTTACGAATTTTAATCAGTAGATCGTTGTGGCCCACCTCTGGCTTAGGCGCATCAACCATCCAGATGCCTTCTTCAGGCTTTAGCTTGCTAAGTGCTTTCATTTTATAACCTATTACAAGCCGGCTTAGCAGCTTGTTTAATGTCATGCAAAAAAGGGCTATACCTAGCCCTTATTGATTTTAGCTGATAATACCCATCTCTTTAGCGATACGGGTAAAGGCTTCAATTGCTTTGTCGATCTGCTCTTTGGTGTGGGCTGCAGACATTTGCGTACGAATACGCGCTTGGCCTTTTGGTACCACAGGGAAAGAGAAGCCGATGACATAGATGTTTTCAGTTAATAGGCGGTTAGCAAAATCACCTGCCAACTTGGCATCGCCAATCATCACAGGAATAATTGCATGATCGGCACCGCCAAGGGTGAAGCCTGCCGCTGACATCTTTTCACGGAAGTAACGGCTGTTTTCCCAAACCGCTTCACGCAGTGCTTGGCCGGACTTGAGCATCTCAAGTACATGGATTGATGCCGTCACAATTGATGGAGCTAATGAGTTTGAGAATAGGTAAGGGCGAGAGCGTTGACGTAACCAGTCGATGACTTCTTTTTTACCAGAAGTGAATCCACCCGATGCACCACCCAGTGCTTTACCTAATGTGCCAGTGATGATATCGACACGATCCATCACTTCGCAATACTCGTGAGTACCACGACCTTCTTGGCCAACGAAGCCCACAGCGTGTGAGTCATCGACCATCACTAGAGCGCCGTACTTGTCAGCAAGATCACACACACCTTTTAGGTTGGCGATAACGCCGTCCATTGAGAACACGCCATCGGTGGCGATCATGATGTTACGAGCCCCCGCTTCTTTAGCGGC
Source organism: uncultured Shewanella sp. (assembly GCF_947497935.1). Lineage (GTDB taxonomy): Bacteria > Pseudomonadota > Gammaproteobacteria > Enterobacterales > Shewanellaceae > Shewanella. Next base: position 30,111 of record NZ_CANMIO010000020.1, on the reverse strand, counting down.
AATAAGTTGCGCCTCTAGATCAGCCATATCGTTGTTAGCGTAACGGAAGCGCTTAGCCTTACATAAACGCACACCATCGATAATCGATGCGTGGTTTAGTGCGTCAGAGATAATCGCATCTTCTGCGCTTAATAAGGTTTCGAAAAGGCCTGCGTTAGCATCGAAGCATGAAGAGTAAAGAATAGTGTCTTCCATGCCTAAAAATTCGCTAAGGCTCGCTTCTAGTTGCTTATGGATATCTTGGGTGCCGCAGATAAAACGTACCGACGCCATACCAAAGCCGTGGGCATCAAGACCAGCTTGCGCTGCCTTGATAAGCTCTGGGTGGTTAGCTAAACCTAGGTAGTTGTTGGCACAAAAATTAATAACTTGGTCGCCATTAACTTCAATTGCAGTTTGTTGAGGAGAAACAATTACCCGCTCACTTTTATACAAGCCTTCGGCTTTTACGTCGTCAAGCTGTTGATTTATTTGGTCGTAGAATGAGGTTTTAGGCACCTTTATTCTCCTTAATTAGCATTATTTTGAGTATTGGAGTGCTGGCATTTTAACCCTAATTCGCGCGCCTCTACAGCCTTTTTTTAAGACTAAAATCGGGATTAATTAGATTAGGGAATACCTAGATTTTACATTAGTTAAACTAATGGTTAACTTCTGAGGTTTTAGTCGAGATAAAGGAAGGTGATGGCAACAGACGCTATAGTGAGCGCATGAAAGCTTGCTCATGCGCTTAGACTAAATGAAGCTGTTATTGCATTTGTGAGCGGTAGTGCTCTTCTAGTCTCACAAATGTGGCTTGTGAACTCGGTGTCGCGTAGGATTTAAACAACATGATTACCCGTAACAGGCCTTCATATAGCGACTCTTTGGTGATTGAGCCGATGTTTGACTGAGTTTGCGTTAGCTTATAGCTGATCCAAAAGCTGACTAGCATTTTTATGGTGTCGGCTAGAGGTTTAATATCTTCAGGATTAACTGCTAAGAAGCCATCTTGAGTCAACTTTTCTAGTACGCCGCTTGAGCGTTCAAGCACATCTTGTTGGGCCTTAAGGTAGCGGTTTTTTAAGGTTTCATCGCGGCTGAGAATATCGGCAAGATTGGCATACATGAAGCGGAACTGCCAAAGGGTATAAAACATCGCATCGAAATAGCCGACTAATAGATCAACATCGACCTCTTTATCGACATAAGGCTGAAAACCAGACTCGAGATGTTGCTCATAAAGGCCGAAAATCGAACGTATGATGTCTTCTTTATTGCGGAAGTGGTAATAGAGGTTTCCAGGGCTAATATTTAGGTGGGCGGCAATATGATTGGTTGTGATTGTTCTTTCGCCATGTTCATTGAACAGCTCTAAACTGGCTTGTACGATTCTGTCACGGGTCTTCATATTCATCCTAAATGATTAATATCCGGTATAATTAGCTCGGCAAATAATTGACCGCTTAATTGCCTTTATTATGCCTATTCCGTTTGAATTACACCTGTGTAATTACGTTAAGGCCTGACTATCATGTTAGCATTAACGCAATTGTTCAAGTAAAACGCAAGAAAGTAGCAAATTTGATGAATCGTACCCTCTATTCGATAGTTTTATATTTAATTACTCCGCTGTTGCTGGTGTATCTTGCGATGCGCGCCTTTAAAAGCAAAGATTATCGTGGCCGCTGGAATGAGCGTTTTGGTTTTAAATCATTAAAGCAAACCGACCTCTTGGTGCATTCGGTGTCTATGGGGGAAACCTTAGCGGCGATTCCCTTAATCAAACAGATCCAGCAGCAATATCCCAAGCTGAGTATTACCATCACCACCACTAGCCCTACAGGTTCAGCTGAAGTTGTTCGTGCTTTTGGCACCAGTGTGCAGCACTGCTATTTACCATTCGACTTGATGTGGTGTGCACTGCGCTTTGTTAAACAGTTGACCCCTAAATACTGCATTATTATGGAAACAGAGCTTTGGCCAAACTTGATCCATTATCTTAAACAGGCTGATGCTAAGGTGTTATTGGCAAATGCGCGCTTATCGCAAAAGTCAGCCGATTCATACCGTAAGCATCAAAAGCTGACGGCACCTATGCTAAAGCAACTCGATGGTATTGCGGCGCAGTCACTGCAGGCTGCTGAGCGTTTTATCGCTTTAGGTGTGGCAAGTGAGCGAGTAACGGTTTGTGGTAGTTTGAAGTTTGATATCTCAATTGATCAGCAGCGAATTGAAACCGCAAAAGCACTTAGGGCTCAGTGGCAGGCAACGGATAAGCCCGTTTGGGTGGCGGGTTCTGTCCATCCTGGTGAATTTGATTTGTTGATTCAGGCGCATCAACAGTTGTTGGTCAGCTACCCTGATGCGCTAATGGTTATGGTGCCACGACATCCAGAGCAGTTTGATGCCGCGGCGCAAGCAATTAAGTCCGCAGGCTTGAGCCTCGCTAGGCGCAGTAAAAGCGACGCGGTATCAGGCGATACGCAAGTTGTATTGGGTGATACTATGGGGGAGTTGCTGACCTTTTATGGCGCCGCCGATCAAGCTTTTGTTGGCGGTTCATTAATTGTACACGGTGGTCATAACCCACTTGAACCGGCTGCTATGGGATTACCTGTGATGATGGGACCTAACTATCGAGACTTTATTGAAATAACAGGATTACTGGAGTCGGCAGGTGGTTTACAGGTTGTCGATTCGGCTCAAGCGCTGGCGCAAAATTTGATTCGGTTGTTTGATGATAAGCTGGCTTATCGCCAAGCGAGTGAAGCGGCAAAAGCTGTGGTTGAGCAGAACCGTGGCTCGCTAGTTAAGCAGTTGGCGGTGGTGGCTTCGTTTATTAAGAGTTAGTGCGGCGTGCCACAGATAAAAGCACAAAAAAGGTCTGCATTGATGCAGACCTTTTTGATTCAGTTTAACTCAAAAGTCACTGATTGAGTTTGGCTTGATAAGCCTGATGCAGTTGCTGCCACTTCTCTTCGGTAAATGCTAAATCTGGCTGTTTACCCAGCTCCTTTCTAAATGAGCGTAGTAGGCGACTCATGTTAGCTTGCTGCCACTGACTATTGGGTTTCCTTAGCTCGCCGCGATCAAAGTCAATCAGGTAAAACTTATCGTCACAGATAAGAATATTCTTCGCATTAAGATCGGCATGATAAACGCCATGATTATGAAACTCGGCAATCGCTTCACCGAGAGTTTGCCACTGCTCTGTCGACATAGTGGCTTTACTCAGTCTAGCGACTAAGTCTTCTGCGCCTTCAACCCGCTCAATGATTAAGTCTGCTCGATAAAATAGACCTGAGCGTTCAACATTGGCCGCGATGGGCTTAGGCACCGCAAAGCCTTGCTCATACAAGGCTTCTAATAAAGCGAGCTCAGCTATTGCGCGGGTTTTCTCTAAACCGGTAAATAGATATTGATCACGGCTGACTTTTTCTATCAAACCACCACGATAGTAGTGGCGAAGTACCCATTGATTTTGTTCGCTAGCAACACTGTTAGCATCGACGAACCAAGTGGTATAGCGCCCCTTTGATGAACCAGTTATTGCAGATTTCTCACGCCAAAAGTCAGCGCCGAACCAAGTTGGTTCGATGTCGGATGGCGTATATTGGCAATAAGCGATGCTGCCTTTGGCGGTTTTTTTAAACTTCATAGATAGAATTGTAAGCTAAAGCGTGGAACCTGCAGGCATTCTACATTAAGATCGGTGAATTGCGCTAAATAACCTTCGAGCACTAATGAGCTTATCAACTTCAAGTGACAATCAGAACTTAAAATCAAGCAGCTTAGACTTAAGTCAGGCTGAGTCTTTATGCCTTCTGAGGCTATCAGCAATAGGCGATGTTTGCCATGCGGTGGCTATGGTGCAAGCGATACAGCGTCGTTACCCGCAGCTTAAGATCACTTGGATCTTAGGTAAGGTAGAGTATCAGCTGCTTAAACATCTTGAGGGCGTGGAGTTTGTGATTTTTGATAAGTCACAGGGCTGGCGCAGTTATTTCAACTTAAAGCGAGCGCTCAAAGGTCGTAAATTTGATGTATTACTGCATATGCAGATTGCTTTGCGAGCGACGATCGCATCGCTAGCTATATCGGCAAAAGTGCGTATTGGCTTCGATCGTTTCAGAGCGAAAGAAGGGCAGTGGTTAGTGACTAATCATCATATCGAGCCACAGGCGACCCCTCATGTTTTAGACGGTTTTATGGGCTTTGCTAAGGCTGTCGGGGTAACTGATTTGTCTCCACGCTGGAATATTCCGGTTCCTGCAGGCGATAGTGAGTTTGCCGAAGCGCTAATTCCCACAGGCACGCCTGTGTTGGTTGTTTGCGCTGCCGCCAGTAAAGCTGAGCGAAACTGGTTACCTGAGCGGTATGCTGCAATTGCAGATCATGCAGTAGCGAAAGGTTATCGAGTGATTTTATGTGGTGGTCCAACACCACTTGAAAAGGAACTGGCTGAAAATATCCAGAGCGCGACTAAATCTGTATTAGAAAATCAAGTGGGTAAAACCTCCTTGCCACAGTTACTGGCAATACTTAAACAAGCGAGTGTGGTGTTAGCGCCTGATACTGGTCCTGCACACATGGCTGTTACCCAAGGCACACCAGTGATTGGTTTATATGCGCATTCAAATCCTGGACGAACCGGCCCATATACCTGTTTAGGTTCAGTGGTTAGCGTTTACGATAAGGTCATTGCCGAGCAGCATCCTGGTAGATCTATTCCTTGGGGCACTCGTGCTAAGGGGAGTGATTTGATGGAGAGAATCGATGTTGATAGTGTTATTGCTCAGCTAGATGGCTTGTTAGAACAACCATAAGCATAAATTTTTGCTAGTATGCCCGTAGCATAATGCTTCTTCGTAGTTTGATGAGTTGACTCAATGCCCTTAAGATCTCCAAAATTTCTATTTGTACCAGTATCCTCTTCTGAGGGGGTGGGTGAGTACATGCGATCATTGATTGTTGCTAACGAAGTTAAGCGTCGCTGGCCCGATGCGACGATTCAGTTTATCTTAAGTCGTCATGCACCTTATGCTTCAAGCTGCCCCTTTCCTGCAGCGCTTTTAGACGATACTCCAACAAAAAATATTAAAGCGGTGAATGACTTTATGTCTTTCTTCCTGCCAGACTTTGTCATCTTTGATGCATCTGGTCGACGCTCTCAATTGGTGCATGCGAATAAGCTAGGCGCAAAAGTGATTTTTATAAGTCAGCATAAGCGCAAGCGCAGTAGAGGAATGAAGGTACTACGAGCGCGGGTAACTGATAGCCATTGGGTGGTACAGCCTGAATTTGTTATCGGTCCAATTAATTGGCTAGACAGACAAAAATTGAGGTTAATCGAAAAGCCAGAGCCAAAGGTGATTGGGCCTATTTTCGTTAATCCTAACCCCATAAATCAAGCCGCTCTTCTAAGCGAGTATGGCCTAACTGCCGGCGAGTTCATCTTACTCAACGCAGGCTCGGGAGGGCACACAAATAGTCGAGGCTTTATTGTTGAAGAGTTTGCGCTAGCGGCTGCGAGTATTTATCAAGCTACGCAGCTCCCCTGCGTGATCGTCTATGGGCCTAACTATCCTAATGATATGGTTGAGGCTGAAGGGGTTACAGCGATAAAAGAGTTGAATCATGGTGAGTTAATCGATCTGCTCGATGCTGCCAAAGTCGCTGTGCTGAGTGGGGGAGATACTTTACTGCAGGCAATCGCGCTGAAGAAGCCAAGCTTATCGGTTGCGGTATCGAAAGATCAACATTATCGGCTAAAGGTCTGTAAAGATAGTGGATTAACCGTCTCTAGTGACAGTAAGGCACAGCGGATATCGGATGGACTAGTAAAGTTGATTGAAGCTGAAAACCTGTTGAAATTAGAAACGGCTTTGGCAAGTTGTGAGTGTATTAACGGCCTAGATATGGGGATGAATATCATCACGGAGTTATTCCATAAAAAATTCGGAGACTAGTAATGAGGATTGCAATCGCGATTGATAGTTTGGCTGGTGGTGGTGCTGAGAAAGTGATGCTAACACTGGCTAAAGAGTTTACTGAGATGGGACATGAAGCCCATTTTTTAGTGATGATTGATAGCGTTGCATTTGATATCCCTCCGAGTTTGCCTGTTCATGTCTGTTTTACGAAAGAAGATAAAGATTTTGATCGTGCTTTCCGATTCAAATTTGCAGTTTCTAGGTTGAGAAAGAAGATTGATAATATTGAAGCTGAATTTGGAAAGTTTGATCTATTTTTATCCAACTTAGATAAAACTAACCGCTTGATGGTGAAAACTGAGGTTTCACCATTGTTTGTGGTGGTGCATGCCTCTGTAGAGGAGGAGCTAATACGGCACGCTAAGCTGGGCCCTTTTGCTTATTTAAATAAGTTTTGGGCTAAAAAAGCATTAAATGGGCAGCATCTGGTGACGGTGTCAGAAGGGATTGCCAATGAAATTGTACGGACTAAGCGTATTGAGCCCGCTTCGATAAGGTGTATCTATAATCCGTTTGAGTTCGATGATATTACTGCGCTATCACAGCAGAAAGCTCAAGAGATCCCCGATAGCGATTATTTGATACACATTGGGCGATATGTAAAGCAGAAGCGTCATGATGTGCTGTTTCAGTCAATGGCTAAAATGAAGAGCCAGATCCCAGTAGTGCTTTTGTGCCATAAGCCTAAAAAGGCGCTTAAAGCTGCTAAGAAGTTTGGTGTGGAGCATAGGGTGATTATTCCAGGGTTTCAGTTAAATCCATTTCCTTGGATTAAAAATGCCAGAGCCTTGGTGTTGAGTTCTGACTTTGAGGGCCTACCGACCGTTTTAATTGAGTCATTAGCCTGTGGCACTCCTGTGGTCAGTACCGATTGCCCTCATGGGCCGCGCGAAATTATGAGCGGAGAGTTGGCAAGGTTTTTAGTTCCTCGTCGCGATCCAAATGCCTTGGCAAGTAAATTAGATGAAGTATTAGTAGGGCCACCAAAATTGGTAGAAGTCGATATTTTAGCAAAAGTACAAGCAGCACGGATTGCTCAAGAATATTTGGCGTTGGTTAAATAAACATTGAAGAGTTTGTGAGGGGAATTGTTGTGAGTGCGAACAACAAACGTTATCTATTATATATAGCGCAGAATTATTCATACGCCATGTTGAGGCCTCTGCAAGCCGTTATTCTGGCTAGAGGCGATGAAGTTTGCTGGTTTTTAGAAGGGAATGAGGTCGATCCTGACTTCTTAAAGCCAACAGAGAAACGACTCTTAACCATTGAGCAGGTCAAATCTTGGAAGCCTGACGCGGTGTTCGTTCCTGGTAATGTTGTGCCGCGTTTTATTCCTGGTGTTAAAGTGGGTGTATTCCATGGCTTTAATGCAGGCAAGATGAATCATAGAGGTCGTGAAGATCACTTTGAAATACGTGACTGTTTCGATCTCTACTGTACTCAAGGGCCAGCAACAACCTTACCTTTTGAGGAACTTGCCGACAAATTTGGAACCTTTAAAGTGGTTGAAACCGGCTGGCCGACACTTGATCCTATGTTTAAGGAGGGTTTAGAGCGACCTTATGATGTGGAGGGTGATGACAGGCCAGTTGTTCTATTTTGTTCGACATTCTCTCGTAGTTTATCCTGTGCACCAGTAGTTTATGAGCAAATCAAGACATTATCTCAACAAGGAGATTGGCGTTGGTTGGTACAGTTCCATCCTAAGATGGGTCAAGAGATCGTTGATAAGTATAAGGCGCTTGAAAACGAAAATCTGACATTTGTTGAAACGGATAATGTGTTGCCGTTATTGAAAGCAGCAGATGTGATGCTGTGTGATACTTCATCGATTTTGATTATGTTTTTACTACAGGGTAAGCCTGTAGTGACCTTTAATAATCAAACTCATAGTTCACACCTAGTCAATGTAGAAGAACTGGATGAAATCCAGCCAGCGATAGAGAAAGTACTGGGACGACCTACAGAGTTGATGGCTGAGATAGAACGCTATTGTGGTGACATCCACCCTTTTCGAGATGGACTATCTAGTGAGCGTGTTTTAGCGGCTACTGATAAGTTAGTTGAAAATGGTACAGATGATCTTAAACCTAAGCCTATGAACTTGTTGCGTCATCTTAAGATGCGTAAGAAGCTAGGTTATTGGAAATTGTAAATAATGAATGTCTTGGAAAAAATAGGTGTAAGTACAGATCGAGTGTTGGTATTTGAAAGTACCTATTACAGTTTATTTCTGTATCTTTTATGTGATCCAAACTGGAGAGAGAAAGACTTTCTAATCTTCGGTGATCGAATTTCAATTGAGTTTATTGAAAGATTGAAAAATTTTACTAAGGTTTTGGAGGATAGTTACCAATTTATACCAAAGCCTATGCCAAAAATACTCAATAATCCATATAACTATATTTCACGAAAAATTGCTCAAAAGAAACTTTTTTCGCAGTATGACATCTGCATTGGACATGCTCGACAAATTAATAATTGGTTAATCGACATTAAGCGAATTCAAATTGAAGACGGTACTGCCACACACTATGAATTGGCACATGGTGACAAGAAACGTGGGCTTGTTGATATATTGTGTTTAAAAGAGCCCAATAAAGTCAGTCGGATCGATCATTTCGTCGTCTCGAAACCAATTCATTTACTACCAGCATTTGAAGGGAAAGTTGTTGTTATCGACTTCTTCAAGTTGTGGGCTGGTAAGGATTTTAAGCAACAGTCAGAAATATTAGATATTTTCAATGTGGCAGCCTCGGATTTTAGCTTAATAGATCAAACATGCAGCATATTGTTCACCCAACCTTGGAGTGAGTCTAATAATTACACAGAGATTAAAAAAGTAAATGGTTACAGAAGGTTGGTGCAGGAGCTTGGAGTTGATCCATCAAAGCTTGTGATAAAGCCACACCCACGTGAGGTCACTGACTACCAGCATCATTTTCCAGAAGCTATAATATTGAAATCTAGTTTCCCCTGCGAGTTGATGCCTATTTTAAATGTTCGCGTGAACAAAGTGATATCCTTAAGTTCTACGGCCGGTAATTGTTTTGATGGTTTTTGCGAAGAGATTATCTATGCTGGGGCACCTGATTACTTTGAGATGCCTCCGAAGCTAAGACATTCTATTACGAAATTAGGCTTGTAAGCCTAATTGTAATTCTGATAAATACGAATGAAAGTATAATGAATATAGCATTGATTACGGCAAGAGGTGGCTCCAAGGGGCTGCCAAGAAAAAATGTGCTCCAGTTAGGCGGCAAGCCACTTATCGGTTGGACAATTCAAGCTGCCATTCATTCCTCTGGAATTGATATGGTATTTGTATCGACTGAAGATGAAGAAATAGCTGAAATAAGTAAGCATTTTGGAGCATTAATAATTCCAAGACCTCAAGACCTTGCTAAAGACACTTCTACCAGTGAGTCAGTTATTGAGCATGCAATTGGTTATCTCTCGGAGCAAGGTGTTCAGATGGATACAATGACTTTGTTGCAACCAACATCACCCTTAAGAACATCTATGCATATAGATAATGCATTTCAATTGTATAAAGACAAAGCAGCTAATCTTGTACTAGGGGCCTTTGAGCCTGCACATACGCCAATAAAAGCTTATAGGCAAATGGAGGACGGCTCAATTACGGGCTTATTTAGTCCTGGAGCTCCATATATGAGGCGACAAGATTTACCAAAAGCATATCAACCGAATGGTTCGCTTTATATTTTTGATATAAAAGAGTTTATGAAGAACAAGCAAATACCTAGAGATAATGTGTTTCCATTCGTAATGTCTGAAAAAGAATCTGCAGATATTGATACAATTGATGATCTGCTAAAAGTTGAACAAATTTTGAGAGAAGTAATATGAACAATCCAGTATTTGATATTTGTGGACGTAAAGTTGGTTTAGATTACGACCCTTTAGTGATTGCAGAAATTGGTATTAACCATGAGGGCTCTTTACAAGTGGCTTTTGAGATGGTTGATGCTGCTGTTGAAGCTGGAGCAGAAGTTATCAAGCACCAGACTCATGTTGTTGAAGATGAAATGAGTAGTGAAGCTAAGAGTGTAATTCCTGGCAATGCCGATGTATCAATTTACGAGATTATGGCTAGATGTGCTTTAAATGAAGATGATGAAACAAAACTTAAGCTGTATGTTGAATCAAAGGGCGCGATTTTCATTAGCACTCCTTTCTCTCGAGCTGCAGTCTTAAGGTTAGAGCGGATGGGTGTTCCTGCTTATAAAATTGGTTCTGGTGAGTGTAATAATTACCCACTATTAGAACTTATCGCGAGTTTGGGGAAACCAGTTATCTTAAGTACTGGGATGAATGACATTGCGTCAATTTCTAAAGCTGTCAACATTTTCAGAAAGCATAAAACACCATTTTGCCTATTGCATACGACAAATTTATACCCAACTCCCGATCAGCTTATTCGTATAGGAGCAATGGAAGAGTTGCAACGTGAATTCCCTGATTCGGTAGTGGGGTTGTCTGATCATAGTGTTGATAACCTAGCATGTTTGGGAGCTGTTGCTTGTGGAGCGTCGGTGCTGGAAAGGCACTTCACCGATAGCAAAGATCGCTCTGGTCCGGATATCTGTTGCTCTATGGATATACAAGAGTGTAAAGAGTTAATTACCCTGTCTAAACGAATGAAGCAGATGCGAGGTGGTCAAAAAGAGGCTGCAAAAGAAGAGCAGGTAACGATCGATTTTGCTTATGCAAGTGTTGTATCTATAGCAGAAATTAAGGCTGGTGAAAGCTTTTCAACTGAAAATATTTGGGTAAAAAGGCCTGGGACTGGTGATTTTTTAGCTGAAGATTATGAATCTTTACTTGGTAAAATTGCGAAACAAGATATCAAGTTTGATACTCAAATAAAGAAAGAGTCGATAGAGTAATGCAGTGTAAATCAATCCTTTTCTTAACAGGTACCCGTGCGGACTTTGGAAAGTTAAAGAGCTTGATCCAGAAAACAGAATCGATGAAAGGTATGGAAGCTCATCTATTCGTTACTGGCATGCACATGCTTGCAAAGTACGGAATGACTGCTATTGAGGTCGAGAAGTCAGGTTTCAAATCTATTTATAAATATATAAATCAGAATAATGAAGATTCAATGGATATTGTTTTATCAAAAACAATTCATGGTCTATCTGATTATGTAAAAGAATTGAAGCCTGACATGATAGTAGTACATGGAGATAGGGTTGAAGCATTAGCTGGAGCCATTGTTGGGGCGTTGAATAACATTCTGGTTGCTCATATTGAAGGGGGCGAGGTTTCAGGTACTATTGATGAGCTTATACGGCACTCTGTATCTAAAATGGCTCATTTGCATTTTGTATCAAATCAAAGTGCAAAATCTAGGTTGTTGCAGTTAGGTGAGAAATCAGATTCTATTTTTATCATTGGTTCTCCAGACTTAGATATTATGAAATCTGATACTTTGCCAGACTTAGAGGAAGTAAAACAATATTACGAAGTGCCTTTTGATGACTATGCTATTGTTATGTTTCACCCCGTAACAACTGAAGTCGACCAACTGAAGGAGCACGTTTCGTCTTTAAGGCAAGCGTTAGAGTCAACTAACAAGAATTTGATTATTATCTATCCGAATAATGACCATGGATCTAGCATCATTATTGATGAGTTACTTCCATTAGCGGAACAGCCTAATGTGAGGATGTTTCCTAGTATTCGATTTGAGAGTTTTTTGACTTTATTAAAGTATTCTAGATGTATTATTGGTAACTCTAGTGCGGGTGTCAGAGAGGCGCCTTTCTACGGATTACCTTCTATTAATATAGGAAGCCGTCAAAATGGTCGCTCGGCTGCGAAGTCTATTTTTAATGTTTCAACAGAGGCTGATGAAATTTCAAAGGCCATAGAGTTAGCTTACCAAAGTGATTTTGAACCTGAAACGGAGTTTGGTATTGGTGATAGTGATGTGATGTTCGTGAGTGCTCTAACCTCTGAAGGCTTCTGGGAAACGAGTAAGCAAAAATTATTTGTTGATATTAGTTAATCAAGGCCCTTCTTATAAAATTAGATCGTGAGCAGCTTTTAGGTCAAGGTAGGCCACTAACGGATCCTTAACTTAGCTGCTTTTTTGAGGCTCGCCTGTTAATGATAACTAGCAACTAATTTGTTTTATAAAAATGCGTCGAAACAACTATAATCAAGCTGCCTATTTCGTATTTATGTAGAAAGTAACAATGAACCGCACTAAAAAAATCACCTTAAAACACATGAGCAAGCTAAAAAAAGCCAATGCTAAGCTGCAAAATAGCAACAAGCCTAAGTACATTTCTAAGGCAGAAAGAGCTAGATTGGAGGCTGTAGAAGCGGAAAAACTTGAACAAATAGACAGCGAATAGAGTGTTTGTTGCGCAAAAAGTCACTTTTCATGATCCAGATGCCATAATTCCGACACGGCTAATATTATTTACCCTAATGAATATGACAGAATAGCCGGCTAATTTTGGTTTTGTAGGTTGTTTACTACAAAACCTAACGGATAGGAGTTTCATGAATACTGTATATTCAATCGGAGAACTAGAATCATTTTTGGTCGCCATCTTGGTATTGTTTATCGGCCACTCAGTTAATCGCCACGTTCCTTTTTTCAAAAAGTACAATATCCCAGAGCCCATTATCGGCGGCCTGGTCGTTGCAGCAGTTATCACTGTTCTTCATTTTCAGAACATTACACTAGCCTTTTCTTTGCCTATGCAAAATACGCTAATGCTGATGTTTTTCAGCACCGTGGGTCTTGCTGCCAGTTATAGACTGCTCGCCCGAGGTGGTAAAAAAGTCTTCATTTTTCTTGGTATCGCCTCGATTTACATCATATTGCAAAATGCGGTAGGCGTTAGTTTGGCGGCGGCGCTAGGCTTGGAACCATTGATGGGCTTAGTTGCAGGTTCTATTACTCTTTCAGGCGGACACGGTACCGGTGCGGCTTGGTCGCAGACGTTTGCCGAGCAGTACAATATGAACACCCTAGAGTTCGCCATGGCTGCAGCAACATTTGGCCTGGTGATGGGCGGTATCATTGGTGGCCCCGTGGCACAAAGGCTCATTGATAAGCACAAACTGGAATCTTCCTACGGTATTGGTGGTAACCATCATAAGGACCATCCAGACCTAGTCACCTATGATCAGTTGGAAATTGATAATGTTACCGCGAAGAGTGTGTTAGAAACTCTGTTTATCATCATGCTATGCGTGGCAGGAGCTAAATGGGTTAGCTACTTGGTGGCCAGTTTCGATATAAGCTGGTTGAAGATGCCTGACTTTGTTTATGCACTATTTCTGGGGGTAATGATCACTAACCTCACCGAGATGACTCGCGGTTATAAGATGAATAATGAGTGTGTCGACATCTTAGGTACGGTGGCGTTATCTCTGTTCCTGGCTATGGCGTTAATGAGCTTAAAGCTATGGGAAATCTTTGATCTAGCGATTCCACTACTGATTATTTTAATCGTACAGACTGTCGTGTTAGCTTGTTTTGCCTATTTTGTGACATTCAGAGTAATGGGATCGAATTACGATGCGGCAGTAATGGCAGGCGGGCATTGTGGTTTTGGTATGGGCGCTACGCCGACAGCGGTTATGAATATGGGAGCGCTTGTTTCCCGTAATGGTCCTTCACCTCAAGCCTTTATGGTGGTGCCCATTGTTGGTGCTTTCTTTATCGATATTGTTAACTTAGTCGTTCTACAAGGCTATATCAGTTTTATCTTGTAGATATTTGACACCGTCTATTCCAAAAACAGGGTAACTGACAAGGCACGCATTAGCGTGCCTTTTTTATTGACAGCCAATAGGCAATGGTGTTGCTAGCCTATACGTAAGGCCGATCGCAAACCTCATCTATACATTCATAAAGGCGAGAGTGGCTCAGCCCGACGTTAGTTTTCTATTCGACTAGAATTAATTTTGACCATGATGCAATCAATAACGATTTTGATTCGTTATAGCTATTGAACATCTTATCAATCAAAAGGACATTCAGATATGAAATCGACAAAAACTGCCGTAGGTGTAACTGTCGCAGGTATTCTTGCTGCCAGCCTTTCGTTAGGCGCACAAGCGGTACCAGAACAACCAAAAGAGTGGGAAAAGTGTGCTGGCGTAGCAAAAGCCGGGGCCAATGATTGTGGCGCCTTAGATGGCAGCCATGGCTGCGCAGGCCAAGCTAAAGAAGACAATATGCCTACCGAATGGATTTATGTACCAGCAGGGACTTGCGACAAGATCACTGGTGGTAAAGTCAAAGCGGTCAAACCGGCTAAAAGCTAGTGACTTCGTCAAGCATAATGGGCGCAGGCATAGGTCTGCGTATTCCCCATGTCCAGCAGTTATTGGCAGATGAGTCCATCGAGATCCCTTGGCTTGAAGTACTCGTAGATAACTGGCTGGTCGATGGTGGATTAAATCAGCATCTGCTCAAGGTTGTCAGTGAGCGCTTTGAGTTAGTTTTTCATAGCGTGGGGTTATCTCTTGGTGGCCCAAGTCCCCTCGACTTTAACTACCTTAGTCAGATAAAAGCGTTAAAAGAGCAGTGTGGCGCGCATTGGTATTCTGAGCATGCCAGCTTCTCTGGCAATGACGACTTTAAGGTGGCCGATCTGCTACCACTGCCATACACCCAGGAGGCGGTGATGCATATCAGCCAGCGTATTAAGCAGGCTCAAGATTTTTTGGGTGAAAGGATTCTGCTAGAAAACGTATCTACCTATATGAGCTGTCGTCATAACGAATTGAGCGAGGGGGAGTTTATTGCAGCCATAGCTGAAGAAGCCGATTGTTACCTGTTACTCGATATTAATAATGCCTTCGTGACTAGCGTTAACCTCAATCAATCAATGCAATCATTTATGGATTCTATTCCGGTTGAGCGAGTTAAGCAGATCCATCTTGCCGGTTTTCACGATAAGGGGGATTACCTGCTCGATGCCCATAACCATCCTGTTGCGCCTAGTGTCTGGGCTGCATTCAAATCATACATTAATAAACATGGCGCCATTCCCAGCATGATTGAATGGGATAACGAATTACCAACGCTGGAGCGTTTGCTGCAAGAGCGGCAGATTGCAGCCGATATATTACGAGAACCATCACTAGTTGGTGCTAGTGACGATGCGGGTGACGAGCGATGCGCTTAGCAGATTGGCAATCGGCCTTTATCCTTGCTCTTGAGCCGCAAGGTAGTGCGGATAGGCTTACCCTGCTAGTCAATGAGCGCGAGCGGAGTCGGCTAGATATATACCGTAATAATGCTTTTCAAGCGATATTGAGTGCACTGCAGTTAGTGTTTCCTGTCTGCCAAACGGTAGTGGGGGAAACCTGTTTTACACAATTGGTAAAAGGCTATGCTCGGCAATACCCATTAAATGACAGTAACTTGAATCGATACGGACAGAACTTTGCTCACTGGCTAGCAGTAGAGGTTCGTCAGCATCAAGGCTTTAAAGAACTGCAGTACTTACCTGAACTGGCTCAATTGGAATGGCTATTAAACCAGAGCTATTACGCGATGGATGTAGAAGTGATGATGCAGCCACCCAATTGCAAACTAGAGCAATTAGCCGAGCTAAACGAGCAGGAGCAACAACAGGCGGTGTTATTGCTGCGACCGGATCTCGCCCTGCTCACTTGTCATTACCCTGTACAGCAAATTTGGCATCGACATAAACAGAGTGCGCAAAACAATGTTGCTGAAGATATTGGGAATGATACCGGTTATCTAGTGATCCATAGAAATGGTTATAAGGCGCAGTTTAGTCTAGTCATACAGCCCATGATGCAGTTGCTGCAAGCAATATCCGCAGGTCAAACACTCGCGCAAATTACTGCCTCGGCTTTAGATCTTAGCTTGCTGAGTGACTTGATTGAGCGGCAATGGATCTGTGGCTTTAGGCTCGTTGCCGAGGTGGACTAGAACTTATGGGTAGGGAGCTTATGGATAGAGAGCTGCTACAGAGTTTGTATCGATACTGTTTTTGCCTTACCGGCAATAACTCTCAGGCCGAAGATCTACTACAAACCGCCGTAGAGAGCTGGCTAAAGACGAGTAGTCGACCGCTTCAGTTAAGAGCTTATCTAAGAAAAGTGATCCGTAATCAGTTTATCGACGACTGCCGTAGGCTCAAAATCGTGGACTTTGAACCGCTAGATGACAATGCTCCCGTGCTGCTCGATGAAATATGCCTCGAAGAGGTAGAAATTCAACACAACCTGATTGAGCACCTATTTGAGCTGCTTAATCCTGCCGAGAGAGAGGTGTTATACCTGTGGGCCATAGAGGGCTATAGCGCGGCTGAGATAGCCGAAGATCTGCAGCAGCCCCGTGGCACTATCTTGTCACGTTTACACCGTATTAAACTGAAAATAGCCGATCTCGCACTCGATGATGCGGCGCAAACTATTGGAGGGCTGTAAAAATGACAAAGAAGACAGATGCCGCCGATATGAGCTTTAAAGCCTTAGTTAAACAGCATATTGAAACACAAACCTTGAGTGAACAAGGGTTGGTAAGGTTGGAGAACCTATTGGTTGGCGTAGAGGCAACCCAAGGCAATGCTATTCAAGTTGAAGGTGAGTCGTCACCTTTGCATACGGGATCAGCTTCTACGCAGTATAGCGAAGGCATTCGACAGAGTAATAATGGTTTAGCCGCTGGGCAGGAGTTGAGTGATGATAGCCCGACGCGGTATAAAAGTATGCTGGCGTTAGCTGCCAGTGTATTACTACTAGTACTTAGTCTGAATTGGTATCCAGAGATAGGTTGGCAAGGAGAGCCGAGCAGTACTCCACAGTTAGGCGTTAGTGATATGAGCATAAAGATTGCTGTTGAAGTGGCTAAAAACCATATCAAGATGAAGCCACTCGAAGTGCAAACCGCCGAGCTGTCACAGTTAAGAGATTATTTCACAGAGCTTGATTTTACACTGGTGAGCTCCAGTCGTATTGGTGAGGCTAAACAGATGATAGGCGGCCGATACTGCTCAATTCAAGGGTTGACGGCTGCGCAGATAAGGTTTGTTGATAAGCAGCCTTTAACTTTATACCAAGTCCAATACGATAAGACATTATATGGAGAGCTTCCTCGTGTTGACTTAGGTCAAAAGCCTGTAGAGCTGGTGGAGAGAGGCGTAGCGGTATCTATCTGGGTTGAAAAAGGGTTATTAATGGCGACTGCTCACTCAATTGAATAACCCAAAATAAGATTAAGGATTGTGACTCGTTATTCAGTGACCTTATTATCACGACGATACAGTTGCCACTGCTCTATTTGCTCACCACTAGGCAGTGTACAAATGCTGGTGGTCAGATCGACACTACCGCCTTGAGCGATACAATTTTGTGTCGCAGGGTTAGGCTTACCGACTTGAGGCTTAATTAACTTAGATGTTGTATCAGATTCATTGGCGTCTGACGGGTGATCTCGTCGATACAAGCTCCACTCCTCTATACGCTCTCCATTGGGTAAGCTGCAATAACCGACTTCGCCTTCAGCTTGTTTTTCAATTTCTAGTTCGCCGCCAAGAGACACACAATAAGTTGAAGCTGGGTTAGCTAGCTGAACGGGTTTTGCTGGATCTTCAGTTTTCTGAGCTTGGTTTTCAGCTGAAGGGTTGCAGCCTGCGAGCAGTATTATTGTCGCAGCGAGAGCGGTGACTTTTGTGCAGTTACTTAGAGAGAAAAGCGTATTCATTAGTGACTCCGTTACACTCTTTATCAAGCTTGGGATTAGGTTAGTGACTTTACTAACGTAATAGCAGCTGAAAAGGGTTATTCCATTTGAGTTCTAATTTACGGAAGCTTTCAGTCGAGTACAAGTGGCAAATGACATCTGCTAAATAGCGAGGTGATAGATGCTGTGTTGTGAATAAAAAAGTGGCCACAGCGGGCCACATTTAAGCATTCTTTATCAGATTGATAAGTCTTAACTACAGACGGAACAACCTGGAAGTTTCGGTAGTTTCATCTCTCTAAACTCCATCGTCATCGCATCTATCATCAAGATGCGTCCAGCTAGAGTCTGCCCCATACTAGCAATGACCTTGATGGCTTCTACAGCTTGTAAGCAACCTATCATGCCGACAACTGGTGCCAGAATACCTGATTCCACACAGCTTAACTGTTGCTCACCGAATAGCTTACTAAAGCAGTGATAACAAGGTGTGTTTTCTTGATAGTCAAATACAGTGACCATGCCTTCCATACGGATAGCGGCTGCGGAGATCAGTGGCTTCTTGTGCTTAAAGCAACTCTGGTTGAGCTGCTCGCGCACGGCCACATTATCGGTACAATCCATGATGATAGAGTGTTGCTCAACTAGGGTATCGATTTCATGGTCATCTAAAACAGCATTGATAGTCTCAATCTGAATATGCGGATTGAGCGCGGTAAGACTTTGCTTGGCAGAATCGACCTTAGCTTGGCCGACGTTGGCATCTTGGTGTAAGACTTGTCTCTGTAAGTTTGAGATCTCGACGGTATCGAAATCAACTAATGTCATTGAGCCCGCGCCAGCCACAGCAAGATATTGGCTCGCCGCACAGCCTAAGCCGCCAGCTCCAATGATCAATATCTTGGCTTGTTTAAGCTTTTCTTGGCCCTCAAAGTCCATCGATTTGATCGATATTTGGCGGCTATAACGTAATATTTCCGCATCAGATAAGATTTCATCTGTTGCTGTTTGTTCGGTAGACATCAAATTGATCTCATAAGTTTACGCTGTGCTCGTTTTAGCAAAGCACGCTATTAAAAGGCTCTACAGTCACTTGACTGCCATCGCTTAAGCCATCGCAATCTTGAGCTAAGATAATAAAGCAATTTGCCAGAGTCATTGAGGTCAGCATGCCTGAACCTTGGCCGCCAGTGACTTCAACTTCGGCTTCACCTTCAGCGTTATAGCTTAAGATGGCACGCTGGTATTCAACTCGTCCTGGGAACTTACGAATTTCCCCTTTTAGTGTCGCTTTTAGGGTGACCGGTTTAACTTGAGCTAAACCTTGTATCTTATTGAGCAACGGCCACACAAGCTTGTAGAAGGTCACCATAGAGGAAACTGGGTTACCCGGTAGTCCGCAGAAAATGGCATCGCCAAGATGGCCAAAGGCAAAAGGTTTACCCGGTTTAATGGCTAGCTTCCAGAACGTGATTTGACCTTCTTCATCTAAGATCTGCTTAGTGTAATCGGCATCGCCTACAGAGACGCCACCCGAGGTTAGCACCATATCGGCGCATTCTGATGCGGTTTTAAAGGCTTGGCGAATGGCTTCTTTATCATCTTCGATGACGCCAAGATCGATCCATTCGATATTCGCGCGGCTGAGTAAACCTTGAATGCTATAACGATTCGAATCATAGATCTGGCCTGGGCCTAATTCGCTACCTACTGGGCGCAGTTCGTCACCTGTAGAGAAAAATGCCACCTTAACAATGCGCTTAACACGTAACTGACTCACACCGATTGTAGCCAGTACGCCCATTTCAGCCGCGCCGATTAAGGTACCTGTAGTTAATACTTTGGTACCGCTTGTGAGCTCTTCAGCACGACGACGAACATTCGCGCCAAGCTCTTTAGGCGCTTCAATGGTGATCTGCTCGCCGTCAGCGGAGACCTTTTCCTGCATCTGTACCGTGTCGTAACCGTTAGGCACTGGGGCCCCGGTCATGATACGAATACAGGCACCCTTAAGGCATTCACCTTTAAAAGGATGACCCGCGAAAGATTGACCGATTAATTTCAGCGGCGTGCCAGCACTTAAGTCGGCAAAATTGAAGGCGTAGCCATCCATCGCCGAATTGTCGAATGGTGGGAGATCGATATGAGAGGCGAGATCTTCAGCAAGTACTCGACCTAATGCTTGTGGCAGTGTCACGACTTCTGAGTCTGTGATTGGCTTAACTTGCTCTAGTAATTTAACAATAGCCTGATCGGGATGCATTAGGCTAGGTTGAGAACATGGATCTGCATGAGTCTGCATCTATCTATCCTTGAGAGGTAAATCGGAACGTTAAGTAAAAACGAATATAGTGCATTATGCCACGGTGAATGCAGATGGCTATGATCTGCGCGGCAGTTTTTAAACAGAGTTAAAATTGAATCGTAATTTATGCAAACAATTTAGCTTGTATCACTTTGAGGCAGAATAAGAGCCTTAACTCTGATTTTATTCGTTATTTTGTTAAATCTAATCGCAACCAAGGTAACGTAAAGTGCTGTAAATGAAAACCATTATTATTTAATTAACAATCACTTAAGTAAATTTTATTGCAATTAATAGCTAGCTTGATAACAATAACCGCCATAAACAGAAAGTCCTAAGGAATAGATATGCTAGCCCAGAAGATGATTGACCAGTTAAATGACCAGATCAACATGGAGTTCTTCTCCTCAAACCTGTATCTACAGATGAGTGCATGGTGTGAAGATAAAGGCTTTGAAGGGGCGGCTCAGTTTATGCGTGCTCATGCCGAGGAAGAGATGGGCCACATGCAGCGTTTATTCACTTACGTGAGTGAAACGGGTGGAATGCCATTGTTAGGGACTATCGAAGCGCCACAAGCCGAGTTTCCTTCATTGTTGGCTCTATTCGAATACACCTATGAGCACGAGCAATTGATCACTAAGAAGATTAATGAGTTGGCCCATGCTGCATTCACTAATCAAGACTACTCTACCTTCAACTTCCTGCAGTGGTATGTGTCTGAGCAGCATGAAGAAGAGAAGCTATTCAAGTCAATCGTCGATAAAATTCGCTTGGTAGGTGAAGATGGTAAAGCTCTATTCTTCGTTGATAAAGATTTGGCGCAGATGGCAGTAGAAGAGTCTGCAAGCGTGATGACTAGCGCCGCTGTATAAGTCGCTTGGTTAAAAACAAAAAAAAAGAGCAGCTAAGCTGCTCTTTTTTTATGTCCATTACTTCTATAGCGACTCAACTGCGCTGAGTTCAGCTGCTCGGTTGAGGTATTGAAATGGCTGAGCTTGCCGTAAAAATTCAACTAATTGTGCCTTAGGTAGAGGTTTAGACATCAAGAAGCCTTGGGCGTAATCACAGCCTAAGCCGCGTAAGAAGTGCCATTGCTCTATAGTTTCAATCCCTTCAGCCACAAGCGGCATCTCTAAACTTTGCGCCATCATCACAATCGCCTTAATTAATTTAGCATCAGATGGATTGTCTAATACATTATCGATAAAGCTCTTATCGATCTTAATGACAGAAATAGGGCATTGAGTCAGATAGCTAAGTGCCGAGTAACCTGTACCAAAGTCATCGAGATAGATATCGACACCTAGTTGTTTAATCGATTCTAAAGTTTGTAAGCATTGCGGCTTATCTTCTATCAACATGCTTTCGGTGATTTCGATGTGTAAATTTTCGGCGGCGATGTCATGTTTGGCTAATGTCTGTTTGAGTATGTCTAAAAAGCTAATGTCTCTGGAGTGAATACATTGGCGTGCCGAGACATTAATGGCCATCTTGAGCATTAATCCTTGGGCGTGCCACTGTGCAAGGTCTGACAGCGCCTGATGTAAGATCCATTCGCCTAAAGGTTCAATTAATCCAGCCTCTTCGGCGATAGGGATGAAGGCCTGTGGTGAGATGACGCCGTAATCTGGATCTCGCCAACGGACAAGCGCCTCAACACTGGTTACCTTGCCGCTACGCATATCGATAACAGGCTGATACTCAAGGTAGAACTCTGACTGTTTAACAGCTTTACGTAGTCTCTGCTCAAGGTGCATGCGTTCAAGCATTTCAACGTTCATCTCGGGGGAGAAATATTGAAAATGTGCTCGGCCATCGCGCTTGGCCTGATACATGGCTGTTTCAGAGTTATGCAGTAGCGTTTCAATATCTTGACCATCTTCTGGGTAGAAGGCGATACCGAAGCTGGAGGAAATAAGGGTTTCTTTATTGTCGAACAAGTAAGGCTTAGATAGTGCATCACTGAGCTTCTGCGCCAGTTGTTCGGTGCCAACATTGCCTGTTTGTGGCGCTATAACAGCAAACTCATCGCCACCTATACGGGCGATAGAATCATCAGGTCCAAGCACGGCTTCGAGCCGTGTCGCCGATTGCTTAAGCACCTTGTTACCTGCAGCGTGGCCGTGGAGCTCGTTAATAAACTTAAACCTGTCTAGGTCGATGAAGAAGATGGCAACTTGGCTATCAGTTTTTTGTGCAGTATCGATAGCTTGCTGCAGCCTAGAAGAAAATAGGTGGCGATTAGGCTGTTTCGTTAAGGAGTCGAAGTTGGTCTTATACCAGATATCCTGCTCATACTGCTTGTTGTTACTGATATCTAAGAACAAGCCAATATGCTGAACGGTCTCATTCTTATTGTTCTTCACTGCGGTGATCTTTAGGTATTCAGGATAGATCTTGCCATCTTTGCGTTTATTCCAGATCTCTCCCTCCCAGCTATTTTTACTCGATAAGGATTGCCACAGCTTTTGGTAAAAATCTTCTTGGTGATGGGCAGAGCTTAAGATATTGGGACTCTTGCCTTTAACATCTTCAAGGGTATAACCAGTTATCTTGGTGAAGGCGGGGTTAACCAGCTCGATACGGTTGCTGGCATCGGTGACGATAATGCCTTCGGCAGAATGCCTGAATACGGCAGAGGCTTGGTGTAGCGCGCGTCTTGACTTCATGCGCTCTGATACCATTTGATTTACGGCCAGTGCTATTTGTGCCAGCTCATCTTTACCCTTAACTTCTAGATCGAGTACTAGGCTTGGATCTTTTGCCAGTTTCTCAACATCATCAACTATGCCTCTCACCGAGTCGATAAGGTTGTTGGCTATATTTCTCCCCACTAGATAGACGATATAGAAGAAGAGCAAACCAGCAAAGAGGCTGATATAGAGATAAGAGAGGATCTGTTGTTTTTCCACCTCATTTTGATGGGCGATTTTAGCCGTCAGCTGAGTATTAATCTGATGAAGGGCGTCAATGCCTGCTGTTGCGGCATTCCACCATGACTCGCTATCGATCGCTGGCTTCTGCTTTTGTAGTTGATAAAGGTTGTCATGTAAGGCGATGTCTTGTGCGAGTAACTCTAATGTTGCTCCAGGGGTAGGTAACTGGGTTAACTCTGCTTTGGTTACGTGCTCTTGGTAGCCATCCGCAGTTTGCTTAATCGCCTTAATCAAGCCTTGTTGCTCTGGAGTGAGGGGGTAGTTATTAGTTAAATGAGTTAGTACGGTTTTTAAGGCGAAGTAGTTTTCTCGAAATTTAGTTAGATAAGCTGGGTTTAATGTAGTTAGGTATCCATTAAGGTTATAGCTAAGTCCACGATAACCAATCAAGTCATTGATAATTTCAGCCTGCTCTATCAGGCTAACTTGTTGCTGGACCTGTATACGGTAACTAGAGATAAGTTGCTGTTCCTGGCTATCCATCAACAGGTCAAAGCTGGCTCGATTATCGAGTGTCATGACCGAAATAGCATTGGTAATGGCATTGTCGAGTTGAGTTCTAATCTGCGCGATCTGCTTGAAAGCGCCAGCCTCTAACACCGGTGCCGAAAGTAGTTGATTGATTAAGCCGCGTTCTTGGCCAGATAGTTCCTGAATCTTCAGCATGTTGACTAAATCGGCCTGCACTAACACCTGATAGGAATTATCACTCTTGAAGCGTAGTTGCGAGACAAAGTTTATAAGCTTTTGGGTGAGTCTGGAGTAAAAACTGAAGTATTCGGGTGTATTTAATTCGATGATTTTTTGGCGGGCGATACTGAGTTGTTGTCGTGCTAAGCTGGCTTTACTGAGTTGTTCTTGCAGTGTATTAAAAAGTTCGGTGTCACTTTTCACTGTATTGATGGTTTTATCGAGCGCGGAGTTGAACACTAACTCTTGAAACATCTTGTCGGTCGTCAGCCATTGTTGCTCTAGTTCTTGTTTAAATAAGCGACCGTCACTACTTAGGTAGCCAGCCGAGAGGCCGCGCTCTTTCTGTAGTTCATAGATGACATTTTCTATGCCTAAAGTGACTTTAGTGGTGAGCACATTTGCTGAAGCATGTTGGTACTGCTTAATGAGTGTTGATGCGCTTAGCACTGCAAGTAATACCAATATAAACATAGGTAAAGATGCAGATAGAAATAATTTCTGTTTCAAGCTTAATCGGCTTAACACGGGTTGCATTCGGCGATGGCCCTCCGCAGGAGATAATTTTGTCTTAGTAAGGCAGTGGAGCTATACGAAGTAAAAAATAGCGCCAAATAATAACCATAGAAATGAATGTGCGCCTTAGCGTGTCTATTAAAGTCCAGTCTAGGTCACGAATTTAACAAAATACTTCAAACATCTGCCAAATCAAAGGTTTTGCTGAACAGTTTGTTATACATAATGAATATAAGTAAGTGGTTATATAAATGAAAGCGGCATAAGAAAACAGCCGCATAGACTGCGGCTGTTAACTGTAAACTTAATTATTGAGTATTACGATAAGCAACAATGTCCTCGATGGTGAGTACTGGCATATCATGTTGCTGACCAAATTCGACAATTTCAGGTAAGCGGGCCATGGTGCCGTTTGGCAGTGTCACTTCGCATAGCACCCCAAAAGGCTTGAGGCCGGCAAGCTTCATAAGATCGACCGTGCCTTCTGTATGGCCACGGCGCTCTAACACACCACCAGGACGAGCCCGCAGTGGGTACACATGACCTGGGCGTGCTAAGTCATCGGGCTGAGCATTGTCGGCTATAGCGGTCTTGATGGTCGTTACGCGATCGGCAGCTGAAACACCTGTAGTGACACCATGTTTAGCTTCGATACTCACGGTAAAGGCTGTGCCATATTGGCTGTTGTTGTCACTCACCATAGGGGGGAGTTGCAGCTGCTCAATACGTTCATCGGTTAGACATAGACAAACGATTCCGCTGCATTCACGAATGAGTAGTGCCATCTGTTCATTGGTGAGAGTCTCTGCTGCATAGATTAGATCGCCTTCATTTTCACGATCTTCATCATCGACAACTAACACACCTTTGCCTTGGCGAAGTGCGTTTAGCGCAGCATTAACACGTTCGATTGGGTTGCCATATGGGGCAAGTAAAGACTGATTCATGGATAACATCCTTAAAATACGACATTGGGTTGGCCAGAATCAGGGCGTACAGAAAATGACACATACCATCAGCCAAAAACTTTGGCTAATAGTTATATGCATAATAAGAGCGACAAAGAGCACCACAAAGCTAACAGTAGCTTACGGTTCCCTCGTTTTTTCTTATATTCTCTTTCATCCGGACTTAGCGTACTCACTTAGTTAGTACTCATTACCGTCGGCTCTGGAGTAGGTACAACCTTATTGATGACGGGTGTCTTTGATAAGGTCTGTTTACCAGATCTGCTGACCCTAGTTAATATTGACTGCTATTGATATTTAATAGCGTAAACTAGGCGCTCGCGGGCTTTTATACTGTGATTGATATACTCAGCATAATTTACCGCCGGTGGGGAATTACACCCCGCCCTGAGAATTATTTTTGGCTGATTATTAATGAATTGATTAACAAACTAGCCAAGTGGCGCTATGTTGCCCCTATTTAAATAAAATGACAAGCTGGGCTGTTAAAATAGCGCGATAGCGCAAAAAACTATCGATACTGCGATTCAGGAATCGCCCCAGTCAATGTACGGAACATTTTGACTGAGATTAGAAAGGGATGTTAGATGAAAACTGCTCCGCTCATACTCAGCGCTGTATTGCTATTTGGATGTAATAATATGACCACCACCCAAGCTGTAAAACCACCTAAAGCCGATAAAGTTCCACATAGCATGACTCTCCATGGTGTAACCCGTGTCGATGACTATTACTGGATGCGAGATGACGAGCGTAAAGATGACAAGGTAATTGCGTATTTAAACGCAGAGAATGTCTATACCAAACAAGAGTTCAAACCCTTTAGTGAGCTTAAGCAAGGTTTGTTTGATGAGCTGGTGGGCCGTTTAGATAAAGATGAGTCGAGTGTGCCTTATTTCTGGCATAAGCATTGGTACTACCGTTATTACAAACAGGGTTTTGAATACCCAGTTATAGCCCGTAAAACCGCGTTGGAAAGTGAACAGGAGCAAGTGCTGCTAGATGTGAATGAACGCGCGGAAGGTAAAGATTTTTATGGTTTAGGTGGCGTATCGGTAAGCCCTGATGAAACCAAGCTGGTGTTCGGTGAAGATCTTGTTAGTCGACGGATATACACCTTGTACTTTAAAGATCTTACAACCGGTGAGCTGATGGGTGACAAGCTCGAAGGGACCGACGGTGGTGTCGTATGGTCTAACGATAACCAGCATCTGTTCTATATCGCCAAAGATCCGCAGACACTGCTCGGTTATCAAGTGTTTCGTCATAAGTTAGGCACGGCGCAATCAGCAGATGTGCTTGTGTATGAAGAACAAGATGACGCCTTCTATATCAGCTTAGGCAAATCCTTGGATGAGTCGGTTATCGTCTTGCATGCAGAAAGTACGGTAACAAGCGAAGTTCGCATGTTGGATGCCAATACATCTTTGGGTAAGTTTGAGCCTGTGTTAGCAAGAGAAGAAGGGCATGAGTACTCGGTGTCTAAGCTAGGCGACACTTATTACATATTGACTAACTGGCAAGCGAGTAACTTCCGCTTAATGAAAGTGGCGATTAGTCAGGCGGCAGACAAGAGTGCTTGGCAAGATGTGATAGCCCACGATCTCAACTCACGCATAGAAGATGTATTGCTGCTGAGTGACTATATGGTGGTGCAAACTCGCGAGCGAGGCATCAGCCGTATTCGCGTGTATCCGTTTAATGAGCAAGCTGAGTTTGAGCTGGTCTTTAATGATCCCGCCTATGTTGTTGGTTTCGATATTAACGCCAGCCAGCAAAGCAACAAGCTCCGCATTTATTACTCAAGCCCAACGACCCCTGAGTCTGTGTATGAGTATGCACTGGCTAAGCCAAACGAGAGAGAACTGCTTAAACAGGAGCAAGTCCTCGGTGAGTTTAATGCCGATGACTATCAAGCAGAGCGTCTGTTTATTGCTGCCCGTGACGGTAAAGAGGTACCGGTGACCTTGGTCTACCGCAAAGACTGCTTTAACAAAGACGGTACTAACCCACTGTATCAGTATGGTTATGGTTCTTATGGTTATACCGTCGAGCCGGACTTTAGCTCATCGGTCTTAAGCTTATTGGATCGCGGTGTGGTTTACGCCATCGCTCATGTACGAGGTTCAGAAATGCTAGGTCGTGGATGGTATGACGACGGTAGAATGCTCAATAAGCAAAACAGCTTTAACGATTTCGTCGATGTGACTAAGGCGCTGACAGAGCAAGGTTACGGCGCAAAAGACAAGGTAGTTGCCGCAGGTGGTAGTGCTGGTGGCCTACTAATGGGTGGGGTGATTAATCAGGCGCCAGAGCGTTACTTTGCCGTGGCAGCGCATGTGCCGTTTGTCGATGTGGTCACCACCATGCTAGATGAGTCGATCCCTCTTACAACCAACGAGTATGACGAGTGGGGTAATCCTAATGAGAAGGTCTATTTTGACTATATGCTCAGCTACGCCCCCTATGACAACGTCAGTGCTCAAGATTACCCACATCTGCTAGTGACCACTGGCTTGCATGACTCGCAAGTACAGTACTTTGAGCCTGCTAAGTGGGTTGCTAAGCTGCGTGATGTAAAGACAGACACTAATATGCTGCTGTTCGATACCGATATGGAAGCGGGACACGGTGGCAAGAGTGGCCGCTATCGCCAGTATGATGATACCGCTAAAGAGTATGCCTTCTTCCTCGGTTTGCTAGGTTTAGATGCTGGCACGACTAAAGAATAGTACTAAGGGGTAATGTGGCTAAAGTGATTGAACCAGCTGAGCAATGCATCGAGGGAAAAAAGCCTGCCAAGCTGCAGCATAAAGTAAGTACAACATTGTGGTACCTGTATATGGTGCGCTGTGCAAACGGCCACCTCTATACCGGGATAACAACAGATGTGGCTCGTCGCTTTAGCGAACATCAAGGTGGTAGTGCTAAATCGGCTAAGTTTCTACGGGGAAAAGGCCCGCTGACTCTAGCTTACTCTGAAACCGTGGGTAGTCACTCCGATGCGCTTAAGCGAGAGATAGCATTAAAGAAGTACTCGAGAGCCAAGAAGCTGGCCTTGATTGCCACAGTTGGTTAAGCATATCGGTATAACGGCGTAACCACTGATAGAGGTTACGCCTTTTCTGGCCAGAGCTAACTGTGTTTAGTTGTTATAAAGGCTGGTGAAAAAACGATTTTCACGGGGGCGGTAGTGGTCTTCATAATCGAGGGAGAAGGCGACTTTGGTTGCTTTACCCATTATTTCATCCCGAGGGACAAAGCCATATACCCGTGAGTCGGCGCTGTTACGGCGGTTATCGCCCATCACTAAATAATGCCCTTCGGGTACGGTTACCGTTTCGAAACTGCTTAACTGATCGCTGGCATCCTTTTCAATCCGGATGTTATGGGATAAGCCATTGAGATCTTCCTTAGCAATTAATTCCTGAACATTGTTGGATACCACAGCGTAAGCCAACGCCTTACCATTAATGAATAGGGCTTCATTGCTTAAGCTAATCTTATCGCCAGGTAAGCCAATGACCCGCTTGATTAAGCGTTTATCCGCAGCTTTTGATTCGAACACAACAATTTCGCCGCGTTCAGGCTCATCTGTTATGGCTAAAGATATTTGAGTAAAGGGCACACGTAAGTTGTAGGCCATTTTATTTACCACAATGCGGTCGCCTTCTTTAATCGTAGGCTGCATAGAGCCTGTCGGTACCGTGTACCAGTCGGCGATAGCACTTCTACAAATAGACATTAAAACAATGAATAGCACTAACTGACGATTATCTTTCCAAAGCTGTTTCATTTTATTCATAAAGCACTCTCATTCAATTAGTTGGGCAGGGCACTGCTGACGTTAGTGGTCTTGTGGTCAGTATCACTGACCGCGAGGTGCACTAATGGACAACAAGCCCTGCGCCGGGAAGTCGTTTACCTTGATGGTCGCAGTGGTATTGGTTAGTGCATGCTGACTGAGCCATTGATGTTATCTACGCTTAAGTCACCAGAGCCTGACTCGATAATGCTTAACCCAAGCGTGTTTTCGACATTGATATCGCCTGAGCCATCATCAATCACGACATGACCATTAACATTTTCCACACTTAAGTCGCCCGAACCATCATCGATATGGGTATCACCACCAATGCCGGAGAGAGTAATAGAGCCCGAGCCATCTTCAAGAGTGAGTTTGCCTGTGGTGTTGCTGACTTCAACTGAGCCAGAGCCGTCTTGGATATTGAGGTCGTTGCCGCCTTTGATCCATACATCACCAGAGCCATCATCAAGCTTAATGTTTGCTGAGAGGCCTTTGATCTCGATATCCCCCGAGCCATCATCGATATCTAACATCATGCTGCTAGGAACTTGTATGTTTAGGTCGATATAGGGTGAGCGCTGAAAGTTAATGCTGCTGTCGAATTCTGCAACTAAGGTCGCTTTTGAGCCGCTTTGCTTGAGGCTGAGATTACTTTCAATATCACCGTAGGTATAAATATCCGCAGTCACCATGATCTGTGAAAGCCCGTCGACACCTTGGATCTTGAGATCGCCTGCGCCAGTTTCGGCCACTAAGGTGTCGATATCGTTAGCATCAATTTGAAGTTGTTTCTTTTGGTGATTAAGGGGCCCTGCATTGGCACCATTAACATTGATGATGCAGCCTGAAAGTGACACGCTAATTAGGGCGGCAAGCAAGGTCGCAGTAGATTTCATTAGTTAACTTCCTTTTATTATTTTTGGTTGGCAGCATTTACAAGCTGCTGTCATTTTAATATCGATCAATAAGCAGAAATTGTGCCAACAGGTTATCTATTTGTTTTAACTATGTTATCTTTGGTTTGCAGTTGGTGGTAATGGCTAATTCACTCAATAACTACCATTAAAGTTTAATTATTAGTGAATTTACTCAAAGACTTGGCTAAAAATACTGAAGAACCTAGAACCTAGAACCTAGAACCTAGAACCTAGAACCTAGAACCTAGAACCTAGAACCTAGAACCTAGAACCT
>NZ_CANMIO010000019.1 GCF_947497935.1 uncultured Shewanella sp. | reverse complement strand
CTCCCCAGACTGGACTCGAACCAGTGACATACGGATTAACAGTCCGCCGTTCTACCAACTGAACTACAGGGGAATCGTAATACTTTAATTAACTTTAATAAAAGTGGCTCCCCAGACTGGACTCGAACCAGTGACATACGGATTAACAGTCCGCCGTTCTACCAACTGAACTACAGGGGAAGCGTTTAAGTTACGTCTCGTTGAAGACGGAGCGCATATTAAATCGCTCTTACAATTGAGTCAACTCGATAAGGGGAAAAAAATGAATTTATACGCTTAAGTGCTCACCTAATACACATAATGATGATGAATGCAGCGCTTTTGTTAATATATGAGCAGTTGCAAATGCAAGTCTATGAGTTAATCGCAGTTTTCTATCGTTTAGTGGTTAATACTGATCCTAAATTCTGCTGCAATAATTACAAATGTAGGAAACTTTCAAAAAAACACCGTGTCATACTTTAGTTGCACTAGGCCCTAGAAGCCCCAGTAGATGAGCTTTGTGAGAGTTATCCACTGTTTCTGTGGATAAGCCTGTGGGTTAAGTCGAAAAATCATCGTCAAATGCCGATGGATTGGGGATTGGGCTTAAATTGAACGAATTTATCGATTGTTTTTTTTAGGCAATAAAAACAGCGTGATGGAAAAAGCAACAGTTAATTGTGGTAATTTCAAAAATGTTGCTAAAGTGTAACTTCTCTGTCGGTCCTTCTTGTGAATTAAAATGCCCATTCTATTGGCTTTGGTGGCAATGGAATAACTAAGTATGCACTTTAGTCGATGTTATAAAGTTTCATTTAGCGTTTTAGAGCGTGTAAAACTGATAGAAAGACTGATAACAGTGAAAGCCTTGGTCGATTAACCTCGTGGAGGGATTTAAAACCTGTCCAAAACGGGGTTCTGTTCCTATTGATGGCAAGTCGATGGGTGGTATGTGACTTAGCTTCATTTTACAAAGGTGGATTATGAGGGGATAGAAATATAAAGACATATACGGCTATTGATAAGCTTAGGTATCAATGCTGGCCATATAAGGCATGCTCTTTATCTTTGGTTATGGGAAAGGCTAAGGCTGAACACCGCTATGCGTGTTTGCCTTTTTATATATGAGCCAGTTGATAAATTAACGATTACGCACCATTTTTAATCGAATTAGGTTAAAATAATGGCTCATCTTTCTAGGGAAGTATCTGAGTGTCAGAATCTGTATTTCAATTAGAGTCCATGTATCAGCCTGCTGGCGATCAGCCTACGGCCATCAATAAGCTTGTTGAGGGACTCGAGTCCGGTGTCGCTTGCCAGACATTGTTAGGTGTTACCGGGTCTGGTAAGACTTTTACTGTTGCGAATGTCATCGCAAAAATGTCACGGCCAACCATTATTATGGCGCCTAATAAGACCCTAGCTGCTCAGCTCTATGGGGAGATGAAAGAGTTCTTTCCCCATAACGCGGTCGAATATTTCGTTTCTTACTACGACTACTATCAACCCGAAGCGTATGTTCCTTCTACTGGCACTTTTATTGAAAAAGATGCATCGGTGAATGCACATATTGAACAGATGCGCTTATCGGCCACTAAGGCATTGTTAGAGAGGAAAGATGTCGTTCTGATTGCTTCAGTGTCGGCAATTTATGGCTTGGGTGATCCTAAGTCTTATATGAAGATGCTATTACACCTGCGTGAAGGTGGGATTATGGCGCAGCGTGAGATCTTAAAACGTCTCAGTGAACTGCAATATACGCGTAATGATGTCGAGTTACAGCGTGGTACTTATCGGGTGAGAGGGGAAGTGATTGATATTTTTCCTGCTGATTCAGATAAACATGCCATTCGTATCGAGCTTTTTGATGATGAAATTGAACGTTTAAGCTTGTTCGATCCACTTACTGGCCATGTGGTTAAACGTATCGCTCGGATCACCGTTTATCCAAAGAGTCATTATGTTACGCCTAGAGAGTCAATCTTAGCGGCAACAGAGGATATTAAAGAAGAGCTTAGAGAGCGTAAGAAGCAACTACTTGATCTTAATAAGCTGATAGAAGAGCAGCGGATCACCGAGCGTGTGCAGTACGATGTTGAGATGATGACTGAACTGGGTTACTGCTCAGGTATTGAAAATTACTCTCGTTACCTATCAGGGCGTGCTCCTGGCGATGGGCCGCCAACATTATTAGATTATCTACCCGATGATGGTTTGCTGATTATTGATGAGTCGCATGTTACTGTGCCGCAAATAGGCGCCATGTATAAAGGGGACCGCTCAAGAAAGATGAACCTCGTTGAGTATGGCTTCCGCCTACCTTCGGCTCTAGACAATCGTCCACTTAAGTTCGAAGAGTTTGAAGCGCTCATGCCACAAAGCATCTTTGTTTCAGCAACGCCTAGTGACTATGAAATCGAGAAGTCTGATGGTGAGATTGCCGAGCAGGTTGTTAGACCGACGGGTCTGCTTGATCCTGAGATTGAAGTTAGGCCAGTCGGCATTCAAGTTGATGATTTGCTTTCTGAAATTGGCAAGCGAGTTGCTGTTAATGAGCGTGTGTTAGTTACAACGCTGACTAAACGAATGTCTGAAGATCTCACCGAGTATCTTGATGAACACGGTGTTAAAGTCAGATATTTGCATTCAGATATCGACACTGTTGAGCGTGTTGAAATTATCCGTGACTTAAGGCTAGGTGTATTCGATGTGCTTATCGGTATTAACTTACTTCGAGAAGGCTTAGATATGCCTGAGGTGTCTTTAGTCTGTATTCTCGACGCCGATAAAGAAGGTTTTTTACGTTCTGAGCGCTCACTGATTCAGACTATCGGACGTGCGGCGCGTAACGTCAATGGTAAGGTTATCCTTTATGGTGATCGCATTACTAAGTCGATGGATAAAGCGATTACCGAAACCAATCGTCGTCGTGAAAAACAGCACCAATACAATTTAGATAACGGCATTACACCAAAAGGTGTGGTTAAGCGTATTACCGATGTTATGGATGTTGGCGATCATCAATATGTCGATAGCGAACGTGGCGTAGCAGAGAAAGAGGGGGCTTACCATGTGGCTAAACCTGCTGATATTAGCCATGACATCGATAGGCTCGAAAAGCAGATGCACGAACATGCTAAAAACCTAGAGTTTGAAGAAGCCGCTGCTATTCGCGATCAAGTCAGCCGACTCAGAGAGCAGTTTATAAAAGCCTAGCACTAACAAGTCCTCTATGAACTAAAAAGGAGAGCCAGTTAAACTGAGCTCTCCTTTTTATTGTCCATAATGCATTTATACCAATCAGCATAAGAATTTGATCTACTCAGAGCGCTTTTGGCAAGCTAATTCAAGGCGAAAAGTTGTAATAATGGTTATTCCCTTATAAAGCTATTCAACGCAGAAGTAGGCAGCCAAAAACGCTCCAGAATGGCGAGTTTTAGCGGTTCTGATGCTGTGTTAACTAGCTTAACCGTAGAACAACTATGCTCTTCACTCGTTGCAAGCCACATGGATGTGGTGAATGTCATTAAAGCAGGAGCACTTAATGACCTTGCCTCAGAATCGCTAAACTCTTGCTGAGCGACTAAATGTTTATACTGATTGGTATTATATCTGCTCACGTCCCAAACGTTTACAAGTGATAAATACGCCAACACAGATAAGCCCACTGATGAGTCCCACTAAATGGGCTTCAGTTGCCACTCTGGCGTCGATGAGCTGAGTCATCTCAAGGCTTGCACCAAAATATTGCTCATAGGCGACTTTCAAGCACACCCCTAATAGCAGTAAGTAGCCCGATTTTAAGCCGCTGCGAATATCCAACACGGCGCCATAGGTAAACAGACCATGCAGCATACCGCTTAAACCAACATAGCCAATAAGGTTTGGGAAAAAAACTAATAAGCCGAGCCCTTGCATAAGGCATAGTATGAAGAAGACTAGGCAGAGCCCTTTGGCTCGATAATGTTGTTCGTGAAGTCCTAATATCACCCAGAAACCTGCTAGGTTCATATATAGGTGCCAAGCATTGGTATGCAGTAAATTTCCGCTTATTAATCTCCACCATTGGCCATCAATGATGAGGTTTCTTTGATAGGCCAGTAGGGCGTCAAGTTGCAGATAAAAAAAACTGACACAAATTAGGGTGATCACCAGTGCGAAAGCATAGGGGCTACTAGCCCCTAGTTTGAGTTTTAGCATTTAGCCGCAAGTCTTGCTTGTATCGCCTTTTTATCTGCGAGGTACTCTTCAAGCCCGCGCTTTCTTAATAAGCATGCAGGGCAGGTCCCGCAACCATCACCTTTAAGTCCGTTATAACAGGTTAGCGTCTCATGACGGATGAGATCTAGGCTTTGGTATTTATCCGCTAAAGCCCAGGTTTCAGCCTTATCCAACCACATTAAAGGAGTTTGGATGGTTAGCTTTTTGTCCATGCCTTGCTCAAGTGCTGCTTGCATGGCCTTTACAAAGTCATTACGACAATCTGGGTAGCCTGAAAAGTCAGTTTCACACACACCAGTAATAACGACATCGGCACCAAGTTGGTAGGCATAGATCCCAGCTAGGGTAAGAAACAGAATATTTCTTCCCGGTACGAAGGTATTGGGCAAGCCGTTATCCATTAATTCATTAGAGACTGTAATGGAGTCACGGGTGAGGGCTGAGATGGCTAATTCATTGAGTAGAGTCACGTCCATCACCTTGTGACTTGCCAGGTTGAGCTTGCTACCTAGCGTTTTAGCGATCTCAATCTCTTCTCTATGTCTTTGTCCATAATCGAAGGTGATCCCGTGGACCTCGTCAAATTGTTGAAGGGCTTGAATGAGACAGGTTGTCGAATCTTGACCACCACTAAAAACTACAACGGCTTTTGACATAATTTAGCTTTAATCTTTCAATAAATAAGACTGAGTAGTTTAGCTCAGCTGTGAATGCTTTTAAACTACTTGCGACTATGAGTAAAATCCACTATAAATGCGACCCAGTTAATCAAGAGGTCAGATAATGAAATATCCAGTTAATGAAGTGTTTGAAACAATACAAGGCGAGGGGACTCACACTGGAGTGCCGGCTATTTTTGTTAGACTTCAAGGCTGTCCTGTTGGTTGCGCTTGGTGTGACACTAAGCAGACTTGGGAGTTGCTCGAGGATAACCGTGTTGCACCTGAACTCGTTATTCAAGTTGACGGTACAATTGGCCGTTGGGCCGAACTCAGCGTCCAGCAGTTAGTTAGTGCGTTTGAAGACAAGGGCTTTACAGCCAAGCTTGTTGTGATCACGGGCGGAGAACCTTGTTTATATGACTTGAGTGAGTTAACCCAATATCTTCATGATCATGGTTATCAGACGCAGATTGAGACCAGTGGCACCTTCGATGTGCTTTGTCACTCAGACACTTGGGTAACGGTATCACCAAAAGTGAACATGAAGGGCGGCTATGCGGTATTAGCCCAGGCGCTTAATCGAGCCAATGAGATTAAGCACCCCATCGCCACCCAAAAACATATCGATGAGTTAGATACACTGCTTGAAGACATTGACTTAACGGGTAAAACCGTCTGTCTACAACCCATCAGCCAAAAGCCGAGAGCAACTGAGTTGGCGATGAAGACCTGTATTGAGCGTAACTGGCGCTTATCGGTGCAAACCCATAAGTATTTAAATATCGACTAGCTTATAATCCAATGAGCCCTATTTCGGTGAAACCGTTTTAACTATAAAAGCCCTTGGTTCTAATGATCTCAAGGGCTTTTATCTTCTAGACTGCGACAATCTTGATCAGGCTATTTCAAAGCAAATATTGTCAAACATCATTTATTTCAAACTTGGGCAATTTAATACGCAAGTCGCGCTAAATTGTGCCAAAGCATCTTTATAGGGACTGAGATCACCAATATTCTGTTTGATCCAATCCTTGTTGTAATAGGTGTCTAGATAACGTTCACCCGAATCACAAATCAGCGTGACGATTGAGCCAGTCTCACCTTTAGCGGCCATTTCACTCGCGATCTGTAGGGCTCCGTATAGATTTGTGCCGGTAGATGCGCCAGTCTTACGGCCGATAATACTCTCTAGCCAATTGATAGTCGCGACCGATGCTGGGTCGGGGATCTTACGCATTTCATCAACCACTCCTGGAATAAATGATGGTTCGGCGCGTGGTCTGCCAATGCCTTCAATTTTACTACCATTCGCGCAACTAACATTTTTATCACCCGTATTGAAGTAATCAAAGAAAACCGAATTTTCAGGGTCAACGACACAAAGTTTGGTGGTTAATCTTTGATATCGGATATAGCGGCCGATAGTCGCCGATGTGCCACCCGTACCCGGACTCATTACAATCCATGTCGGAATCGAATATTGCTCTTTTTCCATCTGGTTAAAGATAGAGTTAGCGATATTATTATTTCCTCGCCAATCAGTTGCGCGCTCGGCATAGGTGAACTGGTCCATATAATGACCGTCAAGTTCTGCCGCTAGACGTTCAGACTCTGCATAGATTTTACTTGAGTGGTCGACAAAGTGGCATTGACCGCCATAAAACTCAATTTGCTGGATTTTCTTCTTAGCAGTGGTGCTTGGCATGACGGCGATAAATGGCAAACCTAGTAATCGAGCGAAATAGGCTTCGGATACTGCGGTACTACCAGAAGATGATTCAATAACCGGCGTACCTTCTTTTATCCAACCATTACATAAGGCATAGAGAAACAAGGAGCGGGCGAGACGGTGTTTTAAACTTCCAGTAGGGTGGGTACTTTCATCTTTTAGGTAAATATCAATACCCTTTAAGCTAAGCGTATCGAGCTTAATTAGATGCGTATCTGCACTTCTTTGGAAGTCAGCTTCAATTTTTTCAATTGCTTGATTTACCCAAGTATTAGTCACTATATAGCCCCTGATTTATACATTTATTTTAAATCATAGTGAATATATGGGTTCAAGGGTAGTAATATTGGAATCTGACATGGTTTGTAATGCGGATGTAAATATTGATTAGTAATTATTTATTGATGCAGTACATAGATTTGTACTTGAGCCATATGGCGTGAAAATGATTATTTACGGTGATGTTTATTGGGATAAATAAGAATTAAAGCTGACAAGCTAAAAAATGAATAAGTTAAGAAGTGGTGGAGGGAGAAGGATTCGAACCTTCGAAGGCTGAGCCGTCAGATTTACAGTCTGATCCCTTTGGCCACTCGGGAACCCCTCCACATTTTCTTACTTCGTCTTGCACACAATATTGGCCTACTGTGTTTATTACTCTTTACTTACTTCTAAACAGATAAATACAAACGTATTAATGAGTTAAGAAGTGGTGGAGGGAGAAGGATTCGAACCTTCGAAGGCTGAGCCGTCAGATTTACAGTCTGATCCCTTTGGCCACTCGGGAACCCCTCCACATTTTCTTACTTCGTCTTGCACACAATAATTGGCCTATTGTGTTTACTGCTTTCACTTGAACTTTTACTTCAAATCGCTAATAAATAATACATTAGCGAGTTAAGAAGTGGTGGAGGGAGAAGGATTCGAACCTTCGAAGGCTGAGCCGTCAGATTTACAGTCTGATCCCTTTGGCCACTCGGGAACCCCTCCACATTTTCTTACTTCGTCTTACACACAATATTGGCCTATCGTGTTCGTTGCTTGGTACATCTTAACTTCAATTATATAGAAGTGGTGGAGGGAGAAGGATTCGAACCTTCGAAGGCTGAGCCGTCAGATTTACAGTCTGATCCCTTTGGCCACTCGGGAACCCCTCCACGAATATCTTTCTACAAATTGTGCGCAAATGGTGGAGGGAGAAGGATTCGAACCTTCGAAGGCTGAGCCGTCAGATTTACAGTCTGATCCCTTTGGCCACTCGGGAACCCCTCCTCAATTGCGGCGGCAATAGTAGTCAGAAATATTTCTCCTGTAAAGCCAAATTATGAAATAAACCCTAAAGAACTGACTGTTTGGTTAATTAACTGACAACAAGTTGTTTTGTGGATGTATTCTTGCTCAATATGATTACTAATTAGCTCGTTGCTAAACAATCTCTGTCAGTTTAAAAAAACATTAGCCATTGAGTAGGGTCTGTAATCTAGTCAATCCCTGTACGTGCTTGAAATCGCTATATAGGCCTATGGCCAAGAAGCTTTAATGTAAAGCGAACTGTTTTCACATGATCCTGTTTAATGTCATTGAATACGAAATAAAGTCTAAAGTAATGACTGATTGAGTCGATAAGGTTTTAACAGTCTGTTTTATTGGTTTATTTTTATTCAAAATGAGTGTTATTCCGCTAGAAAGTACATTGGTTAACGAATCCCAGTTGGGGTCGAGACTCAATCATGCAGTTGGTTCAAACCGACGAGGTGAATTTGGGTTACTGCTTTCTATGCTTTCGGAAGATGCGCGTGATATGGCTCAATTTCAGACACCTAGACATCTTTGTGATGATCTGAGATCAAAGTTTGAGCTTCCAGCTCCTCAGACGTTACTCGGATTACTCGATAGTGACCAAGCTGTGATTGATAACAGTCAGACGCATCAATTAAATGGGTCTACTGCTTTTCGTTTGGCTAACGTATTAAACGAAGAAGCGTTAGTGATCCGTCAAAATGAGTCTCTAGGTATGCAAGAGGTATTAGCCAACTGTGCACTATCTACTCGCCAGCGCTATAACCAAGTCTCGACCAAAGCAAAGGTGGAATTGCTGCATTTTGCCGATCAATTACTCATGCAGCGTCAAATGAGCGAATTAATAGCCCAAGCTTGATGATGATCCTGCTCTATTTTGATTTGCTGATATATAATCAAATCTTCAATTGATCTTAAATAGAGATAAGTTAAAGATGAAAAATATTCAAAAAGCACAGTCTGATTTAGTTAATGATACTTGTAATGACTGTGGTAGCTTTGTGGATGTCGGTGCTGTTATTGATGAATACGACACGGTATTAGATCTAGAGTTACAGGGTGATAATTGCGAAGAGTTAGCAAATTCAGTCATTGAAAAGGCTAAAAAACGCTTTGAAGGGGTGACGGCACAGACTGAACTTGAAGGTCAAAGTGCAAAAGTTAGCTTAACTTTTTCTTTTAGCGCCGAAAAAATGATTTTTCAGCTAGAAAATGGTTTGTAAAAGTACATTACATAACTTGCTGAAAATAAGTTAACTCGTGTAATCTTGTACCCTATAAAAAATAACATGTTGGCTTTAATTTTAAAGCTATTTGGTAAGCTCTTTGCTTACCCTATTTAGGATTACGTGTGAAGAAGCATAAATTTCAGCAATTGTTGGAGTACATTGTTAATTCAGAAGCAAAGTTGTTAGGCGACTTTAAGTCTACAGCCCAAATTGCAGCTGAATTACTTTCTCAGCAGCTTAGTGTTTCGAGTGTCGTTGTCTCTGCATTGTCAGCAGATACAGACACACTGACACAAATCACGCGCCTCGATACATCTCCTAATTGTTCCGCGTTGACTTCATTTCGTCCGAGCCCATCATCTTGTCCCAACTTTATCCGGCAATTAAAAGATGAACGTCATATTACGGCAGAGCATTGCTGTAGTGACAGCCGACTCATCGAGCTGCATTCTTATTACCAACAACAAGGGATCTTGTCAGTGTTAGAGGTGGCTATTCGTATAAATGGCCATTTAGAAGGGATTTTAAGTCTTGAATGCAAAGAACAGACAGAACCTTGGAGTGACATTGAGGTACAGCTCTGTTCACAAGTCGCAGATCAGCTAGCATTAACTTTAGCAACACAATATGGTTATGATAAAGATGAGCGCTTAACACTCTTCTTATCGGCTGCAGAGCAATCAGAACAGATCATGATGGTGGTTAATCTAGGCTCTGACATCATCGAATATGTTAACAAAGCTCATTTTAACTTAACCAAAGTACCTAAAGAAAAAGTGTTAGGTCGAAAAGTACAGGTATTAGACTTTTTCAGACAATATCCCGCGTTATCAGATGAGGTGTTGGAAAAAGCACGACTAGGCGAACCCTCCGATGAAGAGGTTTATTTGGTTCGCGATGATGGTAGCTCCTATTGGATGCGTTTTTCGGTAAAGCGATTTATTTCAGAAAGGGGCAACCACTTTGCTTTGGTTAATGCCGAAAACTGTACAGAAGAGCACTATCATCAAAATGAATTATTTCGTCTAGCATGGCGCTGTGGCTTGACAGGTTTATTTAACCGTACACACTTCAGCCGAGTCCTTGAAAAAGCGGATTCTGGTCATTTAGTTATGATCGACCTTCGAGGCTTTAAACGTTTTAACGATACCTATGGTCATGCAAATGGCGACATCATTTTAGTTGAAATTGCCAGACGAATTCGCCACTTTGCCGAAGTGAATAAGATTTCTGAGATCGCACGCATAGGCAGTGATGAGTTTGGGATTTTATTTGAAAGTGAACAAAGTGAAGCCTGGATAGAGCAGGCAACCGAGCGATTATATCATCAGCTAGAAGCCCCTATTACCATAGGTATAGAGCAGATTGAACCAAAGCCAGCGATTGCGAGAGTCGAACTGTCCTCCATTGAGCAGAAGTTTTCACCTTTAACCTGTGCTGACATCGCCATACAATACGCCAAAAATCTGCAGGGCAATGCGATTCAGCTGTTCAACTCGGCCTTACTCAATGCATTTAAAGAAGATGCTCAAATTGAAAGGGACTTAGCCGTCGCGATAAAAGGGCGTCAATTTGAACTGTACTATCAACCACTCAAAGATTTAGGTACTCAGTCTTATATTGGTGCAGAAGCATTACTGCGTTGGCATCACCCAAAAAAAGGTGTGCTCTACCCAGGAGCGTTCATCGATATTGCCGAGCAAACGGGACTGATCAATGATATTGGCTCGTGGGTGCTTGAAGCAGCATGCAAGCAGTTAAACCTTTGGCAACGCCATCAAATTGATATTTCCATGCACGTAAACGTGTCTGCTAGACAGTTTTTTAGCAGTAATTTGTTTGAGCAGGTTTGGGAGCTTGTAACCCGCTATCGTTTAAAACCAAATAGTTTGATCCTTGAGATCACTGAAACTGAGTTAATGGAAGATATTCGCTCAGCAACTAATTTGTGTCACGAACTAGCAGCACTCGGTGTTGGACTCGCTATCGATGATTTTGGGACTGGTTATAGTTCGATGAGATACTTAAAGCAGTTTCCCATTAGTAAGTTGAAAATTGACCGTTCATTTATCTCAGATCTTTCTGTCAGTCGCGAAAGCCGTGAAATAGTGAGTGCTATCATTGCCATGGCATCGGCGCTAAACATCTCCCTCACCGCAGAAGGTGTCGAAACCAAAGAGCAGGAGCAGTTCCTCGCTAAACACTTGTGTCATCAAGCCCAAGGCTTCCTATATAGCCCAGCCTTACGCGTTTCCGAGTTCAGCCAGTTTCTACAAAAATCTACATCTATTCATTAATCTAGCGCCATCTTAAAGGTTGCCTGAGGTGATTAGAAGGTGTCAGGCTATCAAAAAGAACAGTGAAACTAGCTAAAGTTGTTCGTACGATATCTTAAAGGGTCTTTATTCTTATACTGATAGCTAATATTGGTAATCTTGCTATTCGAGTGTAGAGTCGATAAAGCCGAACTTATCGGCTCTATCTGGAAGGAATAACTGTGAGTAACAACTGATACTCATGGCTGTTAGCAATAGCTGTGAGTCATGTTTGAGGCTAATAAAATCGAGAGTAGCC
This sequence comes from uncultured Shewanella sp., assembly GCF_947497935.1. Classification (GTDB taxonomy): domain Bacteria; phylum Pseudomonadota; class Gammaproteobacteria; order Enterobacterales; family Shewanellaceae; genus Shewanella. Next base: position 77,564 of record NZ_CANMIO010000019.1, on the reverse strand, counting down.
AAACAATAAGTTAATTAATGTTTTGATTGAACTTGAACTTGAACTTGAATTTTAGTTCAGAGCTAGACTCAGTCCTAATTACTGGCCGCAACACTGCTTAAATTTCTTACCACTGTTACAAACACATTTGTCATTTCGCTTAGGAAAGACTGTAGCCTTTTGCTCACCTTGGGTGTAAAACCATTCGTTGCCTAGCTTAATGAAATCAGAACATTCATGTATCGCATCCAACTCATTATCTAGTTGATACCAAGCTTGAAAAGTCACATGACCCAGATTGCCATTTTCACTTGCGGACTTCACTTCAAGGCTTAACCAATGGGGTAAAGGTTCATGTGCAAGGCTTTGCTCTGTAAGTCCATTTAAGTAGTCTTTATGATGAGTCTGAATTAGATAAGCAAACTTATTTAGATAAAAAGCACTAAATCGAGAGCGCATTAACTGCTCCGGATTTTGTGCTATTTGTGTCTTAAGGTGAAGTGGTTGGCAACATTGCTGATAAGATAGACCTGAACAACAAGGGCACAAGGAAGTGGCTTCAAAGTTATGGTTTGTCATGGTTATTGGGTTGTGAGCCTTGACTTAATGCGGGAAATTGGCGGCCATAATAAAGGTTTGGGCTAGGTTTGGCATTATAATAAAAAGACGCTTCAGCACGATTGTTAGTATCTACGGTTAAATACCACTTACCATCACTTTTCTTTTTGGACACACCTACAAATTTACCAGCAAACTCACTACTTGGCTCACCATTATCGACAGGAGGATGGAAACGAATAAGATAATAGCCGATATCGGTTGCGCTTTTACCTACGATGTTACGCTCTATAACCCTGAAATCGACTTCAATTTTAGCATTTTTGTGTTTTATCTTTCCAAAAAAAGCTTCGTACAAAGCAACAATCTTATCTCGACCTAAAGTGATCTCTTCATCTTGTCCCTCTGGAATATAACAAGCGTCTTCGGAGTAGATAGACTTCATGATGCTGGCATCGAGCTCATTAAAGGCTTCGCTAAAATGGTTATAGACGGCATTAAGCGAGTCGTTATCATCAGCGAATGCGACTTGAATGAAGCTGAGATATAGTGCGCTTATTAATGTAAGCGATGTAGCAACTTTTTTGAGCATGTAATTAGGATAGACCGAGAATATATTAATTATCACTATAATAGATGGTTAAGCTGAACTAAAGTACTAGATCTTTACAAGATGTGTAGAAACTTTCAGTTAAGTCAGTAATTGGCGAATGATTAGCCTTTCAAATTGTTTGGGCATTTAAGCCTATGGGAGCACTTATGGGTGAAGAGGAGATGACGCTTTTTCTCGAAGAGATGGCAAGTGTAACGCCACTGAAAAATAATACCTCTTGTACGGTCTCAGAGCAGAAGGCCTCGACGCAGGCGCAAGCTGCTCGCCGAGCGCAGCTAGAGATGAGTGAGCAGTTGTCTAAACTAACAACACAGGTACAAGAGGTTAACCCTGTTGGACCGGAAGATGTAGTGGAGTTTAAGCGAGACGGAGTACAAGAGGCGGTATTTCATCGTTTAAGCCGAGGAGATTACCCGGTTAAACATGAGGTGCTTTTGCACCAGTTAAAAGTCGCTCAGGCCAGAGAGGTGCTATATAACGAGATCCAAAAGAGTCGTGAAAAGGGCGAGAGAAGTATTTTAGTCATTCACGGTAAAGGCGCTAACACTAAGCCTATCCCAGCATTAATGAAATCCTTTGTTGTTAGCTGGCTTGAACAGATAGATGAAGTTCTGGCCTTTCACAGTGCACAAACCCACCATGGCGGCTGTGGAGCGCTCTATGTCATGCTCACCAAATCTGAGCAGAAACGCATTGAAGCTAGAGAGACTAATCATAAAGGGGTGAATGTCCGTTGATTTTTCAGTTTTATTTCTAGGTTTATTGTAAGTTTAAAAAGGCCATTTTACCTTAAGGTAAGATGGCCTTTATCGTTGTATCAATCACATCAAAAACTGTTTACCAACCACATTGACGGTTAGCCGTTGAGTTTTGCTCATCTAACCAAGTTTGCAGTGGCGCAAAGTAATCGAGTACGGCTTTGGCGTCCATCTCTTTAGTGCCTGTTACTGCCGCTAACGCCTCAGGCCAAGGTTTGCTTTGTCCCATCTCTAACATGGTGTTGAGTTTCTCACCGGCTTGCTTGTTACCATAAATACTGCATCTATGAACTGGGCCATTATCACCTGCAATCTCACATAAGGATTGATGGAACTGGAACTGAAGAATATGCGCTAAGAAATAGCGAGTGTAGGGGACATTTCCGGGTACATGATACTTAGCACCTGGATCGAAGTCTGCTTCGCTGCGGGCGATAGGAGCTGTGACCCCTTGGTATTTTTCACGCAGTTCCCACCATGCTGTATTATATTGCTCAGGCGAAATTTCACCGCTAAACACCTTCCATCGCCATTGGTCAATCATCAAGCCAAATGGTAAAAATGCCACTTTATCCAATGCTTGCTTAAGTAGTAGACCAATGTCTTTTGAAGCATCAGGGACTTCATTGAGTAATCCAATCTGCTTTAAGTAGTCTGGCGTAATCGAAAGGGCAACGGTATCGCCAATCGCTTCATGAAAACCATCGTTAGCGCTATTTTTAAAGATAAACGGTTGATCTTTATAGGCTCGTTGATAGAAATTGTGTCCAAGCTCATGATGAATAACGGTAAAGTCTTCAGCAGTCTTCTGGATACACATCTTGATACGAATATCGTCGCGATTATCTAGATCCCAAGCCGATGCATGACAAACTACATCACGATCTTCAGGCTGGACGAATAAAGAGCGATCCCAGAATGTGTCAGGCAGTGGCTCGAAGCCTAGAGAAGTGAAGAAGGTCTCGGCCTGCTCAACCATCTTGATCTCATCGAAATTATGTTTGGCTAACAGCTCGGTGACATCATATCCAGGATCGGCATCTTCAGGTGCGACTTGATTGTATATGTTGCCCCAGCTTTGAGCCCACATATTACCTAGCAAGTGTGCAGGGATAGCACCTGAAGCTGGAGCAACCTCATCACCATATTGTTCATTAAGTTCACCACGAACGTAGCAGTGTAGTGAGTCATACAGAGGCTTAACTTGTCCCCATAGTCTGTCAAGTTCTGTGGCAAACTCGTCAGGCTTCATATCATAGTTACTACGCCAAAGCTCAGAGAGATTGGCATAACCTAGATCTTTAGCGCCCTCATTGGCAAGCTCGACTTCTCTTTCAAAAAGTGGGCGCATAGGTTTTGCTATTTCACGCCAGCCTTGCCATACCTCTAACAGCTCATCTGGATTAGTTGATGTTCCCATAATGGCTGACAGTTCTGGCTGAGTTAGGCAGCGGCCATCTTCGAAGCAATATTTACCTTTACCGTATAGACCGTTTAGCTCGGCGCTGATATTGGCAAGCTCGGTATTTTTAACTGGATCGAGAGGAGCTGGGAGTACGATAGAACTACGCAATATATTGAGTTTACGCTTTTCTGCCTCACTTAAGGGGAGGTTGGCGTATTGCGCCGATTTAGTCGCGAGTTCAACCGATGTCGCGGTATATTTTTCAGAAACACTGGCTGCCAGTGCAGCTGTATCTTGGGTAATGAAATTACTGTAGATCCACTCTGAACGATTGATCTCAATAGAGAGATCGGCCATCGTAGATTCAGCATCCTTGATAAACTGTTTAGCTTCTAACGTCTTATCAACCGTGACAGGCTGACTCTCTGCTTCTGTTTTACTACAAGCAGAAACACCAAGTGTTAGCGCAATCAGTGCTGACAGTCTAGAAACCGTAACTAGGCTTTTATGCATCCTTCATATCCCTTGTTATTTTTGTGTTGCTTATTTTACTTATTTTGTTGCTGATTAATACCAGCGAATGCAAGAAAGTGATTTACTCATCGATTTTTGAAAAACACATTTATGACGAGTGAATGATGGAACGCGTATCGATCAGACAGCGTAGAAGTAGTGATTGTCATTAAGGCACTATGGTATTTAGATATAGGAGCTAGAGTTGCACTGGAGCGGTTACCTAGGGTTCTAGAGACGAGAAATCAATGAACTTGCCTTAGCAGTACTAGACTCTCGACGAGTGCTCATACCTTTATACTGATTACCATAGATAGCGGATTAAAACGGACATGCTTATAACAGTACTGTTTTAGCGGATCTCGGGAATTAGTTTGACAATGGGCAAGCGAATGTTTAATTTAAACGAGTGTTTTAAATAGATATAAAAGGCAACGGAATGGCAAATCGCTCCGATACAAAAACAAGAATACTGGATGCTGCGGAAAAATTATTTGCAGAGAGAGGTTTTTCTGAAACTTCACTAAGACTAATTACAAGTAAAGCTGAAGTAAACCTTGCATCTGTAAATTACCATTTTGGCTCTAAAAAGGAGCTGATCCGAGCGGTACTCGCACGTTACCTTGATGTGTTTATGCCTGCGGCAGCAGCAGCAATTGTTGCAGTGCGTAACAAAAATGCGAACGCATCATTAGACGATATCTTTTCGACTTTGGTGGAACCTTTGCTCGATCTTAATAGCTTGAGAGCGGAAGGGACGACGACCTTCTTACAATTATTAGGGCGCGGCTACATTGAGAGCCAAGGTCACCTCCGCTGGTTTATTACCACACACTATGGAGAATACTTAGGCTTATTTGTTAAGGCTGTAGCCGAAAGTGCTCCACATATTCCTCCCGCTGAGATGTTTTGGCGATTACACTTTACCTTAGGTACGATTGTTTTCACCATGGCGTCGGCTGATGCATTAACAGAAATTGCAGAGGCCGATTTTGGGGAGCAAAATGATATTGAAGCTGTTATCAGAAAAGTCATTCCGTATTTGTCAGCCGGGGTGTCCGTTCCACTTACTAAGGATGTAATGTAAAAATTATGGCTACGACATTATTAGTACTGTTGCTTATCGCAATAGTCGTTGTATTCAGTGTTAAAAATATCAGGATGCAGTTAATTACGCGTCCTGTTTTCAGTTTCTTTAAAAAAGTGCTACCACCTCTTTCTGTTACTGAGAGAGAAGCGATGGAAGCGGGGGATGTATGGTGGGAAGGGGAGCTGTTTAAGGGCAAACCCAACTGGCAGTTACTTCACAGCTACGGTAAACCAACGCTGACCTCTGAAGAGCAAGACTTTATTGATAATCAAGTCATGACCGCATTAACTATGATCGATGATTACAACATAGTGAATGATAGAAAAGACTTACCGCCAGAGCTCTGGGAATACTTCAAGAAAGAAGGCTTCTTCGCGTTAATCATACCTAAGAAATATGGTGGTAAGGCGTTTTCAGCTTACGCTAACTCGACCATCGTCAGTAAGATAGCCAGTCGTAGCGTTAGCGCGGCGGTAACGGTTATGGTACCTAACTCACTCGGTCCTGGTGAGCTATTGACCCATTATGGCACCAGCGAGCAGAAAGATTACTGGTTACCTCAACTTGCCGATGGGCGAGCCATTCCCTGTTTTGCATTGACGGGCCCTGAAGCGGGGAGTGATGCCAGTGCAATTCCTGATACTGGCATTGTATGCCGCCAGGAAGTGAATGGTGAAGAAGTCCTTGGTCTAAAACTAAATTGGGATAAGCGATATATTACCCTTGCGCCAGTGGCTGATGTATTGGGTCTTGCATTTCAAATGTACGATCCAGACGGCTTGTTAGGTGACATTAAACATATCGGTATCACCTGCGCATTAATTCCGACCGATCATGATGGAGTCGAAATCGGCAGTCGCCATAACCCGCTCAATCTTGCGTTTATGAATGGTACCACCCGTGGTAAAGATGTATTTATTCCATTGGATTGGATCATCGGCGGCCCTCAATATGCGGGTCGTGGCTGGAGAATGCTAGTTGAGTGTTTATCGGCAGGTCGTGGCATTTCGCTACCTGCTTTATCAACGGCTTCTGGACATATGGCGACTAAGACGACTACGGCTTACAGCGCAGTGCGTCAGCAGTTTGGTCTAGATATTGGTCAATTTGAAGGTGTGCAAGAGGCGCTTGCTCGCGTGATTGCAAATACCTATCAACTCGAAGCTGCAAGACGTTTAACTACCACAGGGATCGACTTAAAGGTTAAGCCTTCAGTAGTGACTGCGATTGCTAAATATCACATGACAGAGCTTGGCCGGAAGGTGATTGATGATGCGATGGACATCCAATCGGGTAAAGGCATTCAACTGGGGCCTAAGAACTATTTAGGTCATGGTTATATGGCGCTACCAATCTCTATCACAGTGGAGGGGGCAAACATTCTTACCAGAAGTTTGATGATCTTTGGCCAAGGTGCGACGCGTTGTCATCCTTATGTACTGGCTGAGATGGAAGCGGCTGGAATGGAAGACACAAGTGCAGGTCTTGAGCGCTTCGATGACTTGTTACTCGGACATATTGGTTATGCGACTCGTAATGCCTTTAGTGCATTGGGTAACGCCATGACTGGCAGCCGTTTTGCGCAATCACCAGTGAGTGGTGAAACTAAGCAGTATTATAAAGATATGACCCGTTTATCTGCAGGTTTGGCCTTGATGACAGATGTGTCCATGCTTATTCTTGGTGGCGATCTGAAACGTAAAGAGATGCTAAGTGCGCGTATGGGCGATGTGTTAAGCCAGCTCTATCTAGGTTCTGCTACCTTAAAACTTTTTGAAGATAACGGTCGTCAGTTTGATGACTTACCGGCAGTGCGCCACGTTATGGCTACTCGTTTACATTTAGCAGCCAAAGCGCTTGATGAAGCGATTCGCAACTTCCCAAATCGCCCGGTTGCATTGCTGCTTCGTGCATTAATCTTCCCGCTCGGTAACCGATTTAAAGATGCTAGCGATAAATTATCCGTCGATTTAGCTAATGCGATGAGTAAGCCAGGCCCAGCTCGCGACAGGTTAACCTTCTTGTGCCCAAGCTTTGAGGGGGATAATAGTGGTATTGCCGACGTTGAAAATGCCTTTATTGCAAAGCAAGAGTGTAAAGGCTTGTATAAGAGGCTTAAGCAGGCGCAGAGAGAGGGCAGTTTACCGAAGAAGTTACCGGCTTTGGCATTGTTTGACGCAGCACTTGAGATCTCATTAATCTCTGAACAAGAGCACCAACAATTGGTCAAGACTGATGTGTTAAGGCTTGCTGCTATTAATGTTGATGAGTTTGAAACGCTTTAACTCGTTTAATAGTTATAAAAAAAGGTACGCAATGCGTACCTTTTTTATTGACTAAATCCCTCATAATTTAAGGGAAGAGTATAGTTTAAACAACAACGACCTTGCTGGTATTTGTGCCACCAACAGTTTCCATTGCATCGCCCTTAGTCATCATTGCCATGTCACCTTTTACAAGGTAACCAGCTTGAGAAAGCGTCTCTAGTGCTTTTTGAGCAACCGCTTCAGGAGCATGTGCTGTCGAATCAAAGTAGACAGGCTGAACACCACGGTAAAGCGCCATCTTCGCCAGAGTTGACTCATGACGTGACAAGGCAAAAATTGGCAGTGCAGAGCTGATACGAGACATCATCTGCGGCGTAGCACCTGATTCGGTAAGGGCGATAATAGCCTTGATACCTTCTAGGTGGTTTGCTGCATACATAGTTGATAACGCAATAGTTTCTTCAATAGTGGTGAACTGCTGGTCCAATCTGTGCTTAGAAACTTGCACACTTGGATGAGACTCGGCACCTAAACAAACTTGGGCCATTGCCTTAACGGTTTCTTCAGGGAAGTCACCCGCTGCGGTTTCGGCGCTTAGCATTACGGCATCAGTACCATCAAGTACAGCGTTTGCAACGTCCATCACTTCTGCACGAGTTGGCATTGGGCTAGAGATCATCGATTCCATCATTTGAGTGGCCGTAATAACAGGCTTATTCAATTGACGTGAGCGACTAATCAGTCTCTTTTGCACCGCAACAAGCGCAGGGTCACCAATTTCAACACCGAGATCACCACGAGCAACCATAACGGCATCTGATGCCATAATAACATCGTCCATCGCTTCATCAGTTGCAACGGCTTCAGCGCGCTCAACTTTAGAAACAATTAAGGCATTACTACCTGCTTGACGTGCTAAATCGCGTGCGTAGTTAAGATCGGCACCGCTTCTTGGGAAAGAAACAGCGAGATAATCAACTTTAATCGCAGCTGCGGTGATGATGTCTTGCTTGTCTTTTTCCGTTAGAGCCGCAGCAGAAAGTCCGCCGCCTTGCTTGTTGATACCTTTATTGTTTGATAAAGGACCAGCAACAGTAACTATGGTATGAACCTTGTTACCTTCTACTTTCTCAACGCGCAGTTGAACGCGGCCGTCATCGAGCATCAAGATATCACCAAGACTGACGTCCTGTGGTAATTCTTTATAATCGATACCGACTTGGTTCTCATCGCCTTCACCTTTCGCGAGATCGCCATCAAGGGTATAGGCTTGACCAAGCACTAACATAACCTTTCTGTTGTCTTTGAAAGTTGAGATACGAATTTTAGGACCCTGTAGATCGCCTAAAACGGCAACATGAACGCCAAGCTCTTTTGCAATCGCTCGCGTATCGTCTGCGCGTTTCTTGTGATCTTCTGGTGCACCGTGAGAGAAGTTTAAGCGAACAACGTTAGCACCGGCAGCAATAATGCGGCGTAAGTTGTCATCACGGTCTGTGGCTGGACCCAAAGTTGTTACAATTTTGGTTCTGCGGAACATGATATACTCCGTTAAGTTTTAAATAATTCTGACCCTATATTAACAGACAATACCCATTCGTGTAGTAAAATTACGAACAAAATGATCTAACTCAAGTTTTAAATTTTGTGACCTATTCCAACATATAATTGAAAGTAGGCAATTCAGCCTAAGCCAAATTGCCTAAAATCATGTCGAAAGTCAGTTACAGAACTGGATCTTTGTCTATTCTTGATTCTTTTAACACTTCCTTTACTCGTTTCAAATTCTCACGGAAACGAGGGCCTCTTCTGAGTGTAAATCCTGTGGCTAGCACATCAATTATAACTAATTGTGCTAAACGTGACGCCATAGGTAAGTACATATCGGTATCTTCGGGGACTTCCATTGTGACAGGAAGTGTACAAACCGTTGAAAGCGGTGAGTGTCTGGCGGTAATACCAATAACCGCAGCGCCATTTTCTCTGGCAAGTTTTGCGATATCGATAAGCGATTTAGTGCGGCCTGTGTGAGAAATTAATACGACAACATCGCCTTCATTGCTATTTATACAGCTCATACGCTGCATAAGCACATCATCGAAACTGATGACAGGTACATTAAAGCGGAAGAATTTATTTTGAGCATCGTGTGCAACAGAAGCCGAGGCACCTAAGCCAAAGAAAGAGATCTTTTTAGCTTGAGTTAAAATGTCTACAGCCTTGTTGATAGCGGCAGTGTCGATACTTTGTCTAGCGGTATCGAGTGATGCCATAGAAGATTCAAAAATCTTAGTGGTGTACGAATCTGGACTATCATCCTCTTCCACATGGCGGCTAACGTACGGTGTACCATTAGCTAGGCTCTGAGCCAAGTGGAGTTTAAAGTCTGGAAATCCCTTAGTATCAAGGCGACGACAAAAACGGTTAACTGTCGGTTCACTCACGTCAGCCATTTTCGCCAGTGTTGCGATACTTGAGTGAATCGCGGTTTGTGGCGAAGACAAAATAACTTCTGCAACTTTACGTTCAGATTTACTAAAATGGGTAAGGCTTTTCTGCACCTTTTCGAGGGTATTCATATGCGTACGTCCACTCAATAGTAATGTAGTTTTATTATATTTTGATGAAGCTAATTATTTGTCGTTTAGTTACCGTTAATTACAGAGCGCTTAGGCCAACATTAATTTATAATGACAACAGGTACAAACACGATAATTTTTAGTAATTTTATCACGAAAGCATACCAGATTATGGCGTAACATACCTAATAAGCTAACTTGAAGTTTATTATAAAATTTAGATGCAATTAGCTATTTCTGTTGTTATATTACAACAAACGTGTGAATTCTCATCAAAAATGATGGGGCACAGTGTCAAAAGGAGATTTTGAAGCGATGGGCATTACGACACCTAAAGCCAAAGCTTGTGATTTTGTTCTATTTGGTACCAAGGGAGATCTTGCGAAGCGTAAGTTACTTCCTTCTTTATACCAACTCGATAAAGCCAATTTGCTGAATGTCGATACTAAAATCCTCGGCGTCGCAAAGGATGAATTTAGTCAAGAGGAATACCGCGAGCTGGTGGTAAACGCCTTAACGACCTTTGTAAAAGACGAGCTTTGTGAAGAGACTGTCAACCGTTTCTTAGACCGTTGCCATTATGTTGGCACTAACTTCACAGAGTCTGATGGCTATCAAGCGTTCCACGATATTCTTGAACCAGAAAAACGCGTCATGGTGAGTTACTTCGCCACTCCTCCCGCTATTTTTGGTGATATTTGCCGTTGCCTTCACGAACAAAACCTTATTTTCCCTGACTCTCGCGTCGTTCTAGAAAAACCAATCGGTTCCGATCTCGCAAGTTCTCGCATCATTAACGACCAAGTCTCAGCCTATTTCGAAGAAAACCAAGTTTATCGTATCGACCATTACTTAGGTAAAGAAACGGTACAAAACCTACTTGCGCTGCGTTTTGCTAACTCGTTATTTGCATCGAAATGGGACAACCGAACGATCGACCATGTACAGCTAACAGTCGCTGAAGAGGTGGGTATCGAAGGCCGTTGGGGCTATTTCGACAAAGCGGGTCAAATGCGTGACATGATCCAAAACCATCTACTACAGGTATTAACTTTAGTGGCGATGGACCCACCTGTTAACTTAGATGCTGACAATATTCGCGATGAGAAAGTAAAAGTGCTTAAGTCACTGCGCCCAATCAATGCTGATAACATCTATGAGAACACGGTGCGCGGTCAATATAGCTCTGGCTTCTTAAAAGGTGCACCGGTTCCTGGTTACCTAGAAGAAGAGGGCGCGAATGTTCAGTCAAATGCTGAAACTTTTGTTGCGCTTCGAGTCGACATCGATAACTGGCGCTGGGCTGGCGTGCCATTCTACCTTCGTAGTGGCAAGCGTATGCCGTTTAAGAGTTCTGAAATTGTGGTCTACTTTAAGAACCCACCCCATAACTTATACAGCTCTAACTACCGTAATCTGCCACCTAACAAATTGACGATCAGATTGCAGCCTCATGAAGGGGTTGAAATTCAGATGTTGAATAAGGTGCCGGGTCTAGGCGAAAAACAGCGTCTACAAACCACTAAGCTCGATTTAAGTTTTTCTGAGACCTTTAAGAACGAGCGTATTGCCGATGCATACGAGCGTTTATTGCTCGAAGCCATGCTAGGTAACCAGGCACTGTTTGTACGCCGAGATGAAGTCGAGCAAGCTTGGAGCTGGGTAGATGGCATTATTCAAGCGTGGGAAGAAACAGACGAAAAGCCAAAACCTTATCCAGCTGGCACATGGGGCCCTGTCGCCTCTGTTGCACTTATTACTAAAGATGGTCGTTCTTGGGACGAGTAAGGGGAGACAATGATTAAAGAAACGGTTTTCAAATCATTCGATAATAAAGAGGCGTTAGAAGCGCAGCTTGCCGAGCGTATTGCGAATCAACTGCAAGAAGCCGTTGATGCCCGTGGTAAGGCAAGCCTGATTGTTTCTGGTGGCTCAACTCCGCTTAAGTTGTTTGAGTTACTTAGCAAGAAAGCGATTGACTGGAGTGATGTGTTTATCACTCTTGCCGATGAGCGTTGGGTAAGTCCTGAACACGGCGACTCAAATGAGCGTCTGGTAAGAAACAATTTACTCAAAAATAGAGCGGCCAGTGCTAAATTTCGTGGTTTGAAGAATATGTATTCTTCAGCAGAAGATGGCTGCGCTATGGCAACGGAGCAGCTTGCGAGCTTGCCTAAACCTTTCGACGTTGTCGTATTAGGCATGGGTAACGATGGACATACCTGCTCATGGTTTCCCTGCGCCGCAGAAGCTGAACTTGATAACGCATTAACGACGGCAGATCTGTGTGTTGCTGTTACACCTGGCAATGCACCACATTCAAGGATCTCTTTGTCAAAATCGGCGATTTTAGCCAGCCGTCAAATCTATCTACATATCGTTGGTGAACAAAAACTTGATGTTTACCGACAAGCACTAGCAAGCGATGACACGCGTGAAATGCCGATTCGAGCCGTACTCGAACAGCATAAAACACCTGTTGATGTTTACTGGAGCGCTTAAGGAGTAATTATGCACAGCGTTGTACAATCTGTTACTGACAGAATTATTGAACGAAGCAAAGATTCTCGCGCTAAGTATTTAGCGGCGCTCGAGGATGCTAAAAACAAAGGCGTTCACCGTAGCGCACTGAGTTGCGGTAACTTAGCTCACGGTTTTGCAGCTTGTAATCCAAGTGACAAGTCCGACATAAAACAGTTAAACAAAGCCAATATCGGCATTATCACCTCTTTTAACGACATGTTGTCTGCTCATCAGCCATACGGTGAGTATCCAGACATGCTAAAGCAAGCATGTAATGAAGTCGGTAGCGTTGCGCAAGTCGCAGGCGGCGTACCAGCTATGTGTGATGGTGTAACCCAAGGTCAGCCAGGCATGGAGCTTAGCCTGTTAAGCCGTGAAGTGATTGCCATGGGCACTGCGGTTGGTTTATCCCATAACATGTTCGACGGTGCTTTGCTACTGGGTATTTGTGACAAGATTGTCCCAGGCCTGTTGATTGGTGCACTGAGTTTTGGTCACCTTCCTATGTTATTTGTGCCAGCAGGCCCGATGAAGTCGGGTATTCCTAATAAGGAAAAGGCACGTATTCGTCAAAAGTATGCCCAAGGTGAAATCGACAGAGCGGCGTTATTAGATGCTGAGTCTAAGTCTTATCACAGTGCGGGTACCTGTACTTTCTACGGTACGGCTAACAGCAACCAGTTAATGCTAGAGGTGATGGGGCTTCAGTTACCTGGTTCATCTTTCGTTAACCCTGACGACCCACTACGTGATGTACTGAGCAAGACTGCCGCTAAGCAGGTTTGCCGTCTAACCGAAATGGGCACGCAATATACACCAATCGGTAAAGTGGTATCTGAAAAGTCAGTGGTTAACGGTATCGTTGCACTATTAGCAACGGGTGGTTCGACTAACCTAACTATGCATATCGTTGCCGCGGCCCGCGCTGCTGGTATTATCGTGAACTGGGATGATTTTTCTGAACTTTCAGATGCCGTGCCGCTACTTGCGCGTGTGTATCCAAATGGCCATGCAGATATTAACCACTTCCACGCTGCTGGTGGCATGGCGTTCTTGATTAAAGAATTGCTTGAGGGCGGTTTACTTCATGAAGATGTCGATACAGTGGCAGGCTTTGGTCTTAAGCGTTATACCCAAGAGCCACAAATTCGCAATGGTGAACTCACTTGGGTCGATGGTCAAAAGACCAGCCTAGACACTGAAGTGCTAACCGCTCTGAATACGCCGTTCCAAAGTAACGGTGGCCTTAAGCTACTAAAGGGTAACCTTGGCCGCGCGGTGATTAAAGTGTCGGCAGTGGCTGAGCAGCATCGCGTTGTTGAAGCGCCTGCAGTAGTGATTGACGATCAAAACAAGCTTGAAGCCTTATTCAAAGCGGGCGAACTTGATAAAGACTGTGTTGTCGTGGTTAAGGGACAAGGTCCTAAAGCCATTGGCATGCCTGAGCTACATAAGCTCACACCAATCCTTGGCACACTGCAAGATAGAGGCTTTAAGGTTGCGCTACTGACCGATGGTCGTATGTCTGGTGCATCAGGAAAAGTACCAGCTGCCATTCATTTAACGCCAGAGGCGTTGGATGGCGGTCTAATCGCTAAGATCCATAATGGTGATTTAGTGAGAGTCAATGCAACAACAGGTGAACTGTCTTTGCTAGTCGATGAAACTGAACTCAATTCAAGAGTTGCCGAAAAAGTCGATTTGCAAAGAACAAGTTATGGAATGGGACGAGAGCTTTTTGGTGCACTGCGCGCCAGCCTAAGCAGTCCAGAAACTGGTGCGCGAAGCACTAGTGCTATTGATGAACACTATTAAAGGTTAAGGAAGAGTAACGCAATGCTTGAGAATAACTGGTCAATACAGCCACAAGATATTTTTAAACGCAGCCCTATTGTTCCTGTAATGGTGATCAATAAGATTGAACATGCCGTGCCACTTGCTAAGGCACTCGTCGCTGGTGGGATCTCGGTATTAGAGGTAACGCTACGTACCGATTGTGCACTAGAAGCTATCACTAAGATTGCTCAAGAAGTGCCAGAAGCCTTAGTCGGTGCGGGTACTATTCTGAATAAAGCACAGTTAAAGCAAGCGATCGATGCTGGCGCTCAGTTTGTTATCACCCCAGGTGCAACAACTGAGCTACTTGAAGCTGCGATGGCGGGAAATACGCCGCTCATTCCTGGTGTTGCCAGTATTTCAGAAGTGATGAAAGGCATGGCACTGGGCTACACAAACTTTAAGTTTTTCCCCGCTGAAGCCTCAGGTGGCGTGAATGCACTTAAAGCTTTCTCTGGCCCACTTGCTGATATTCGTTTCTGCCCAACAGGTGGTATTACCCCAAGTAGCTATAAAGATTACTTAGCACTTAAGAATGTCGATTGTATCGGTGGTAGCTGGATTGCTCCAACAGATGCAATGGAGCAGGGTGATTGGGAGCGCATTACCGCTTTGTGTAAAGAAGCTATTGGTGCACTTAAAGCTTAAGTCATACACCAAATAAAAAAGCTACCCTAGGGTAGCTTTTTTTATGTCTAATAAGGTGTTATACCAATTAGTATAAGAAGTTGATTATTAGGCGACTTAACCTGCGTAGCTAAATGCTGATTCTACTTTCCAAACGCGGTAACGCACCTGAGAGTTTTCAGGTAGGTAGAATACCTTTGGTAAACGGCTGTCGTATTTAAGCATTAGATCATCAGCAATAGGTAAGAACTTCTCCGTTTTAGTCTGTTCGAAGCAGGCCATCATAGTGCTTGGACCTTCGCTAATGCTGTCTACTTGGTAGTAGTTATAACCCCATCCCTTTACAGTGTGTTGTTTAAGTTCACCCGATAAGCCGTGATTATTGCAGTCGACCATTTTCGTTTGACCGATTTGGATTTCAACCATGTAGTCCGCTTCATTATCAAGCTTAGGCAGAGTTAATATATGCTGCACTTGGCCTGATTGCGGTGCTGGGTACATTTTAGTTTCTTTGGTCACACTGTAATTTGCCACTGTATACATTTGCGCGCTGATCATATTTTGGTTCAATCCAGATGGATGTGCAGGGCTAGTCGCACTTGCGTTGAATGAAAAAGCCGAAAGAATTAAAGAAGAAGCTAAAAGTGTACGAGTAAAGGTCTTGTTTGCAGCAGTGAATAAAGTCATAAATTCTCCAAAATAAAAAGGTAGTGCTTGTGTTCAATACCTCTATAAACGTTGGTATTTCGAAAAAGGGTTATTAAAAACCAAAAATCATTAAATTAATTATTATAAAATAAAAATAACCTTTATTAACAATGGGATAATCTTGCAATATCTTACAAGTAAAATCTAGTTTTACTTTTCTAGGACACTATACGCGGCGTAAAGTTCGCCATCGACTCATCGTTCAACAGTCCACTAACAGCCACATCGAGATCACATAATTTCTCTTTATCCTTGTATTTGTCATCTAAAAGTCGCAATATTGCTTTGATAGTCAAACTATCTTTTTATCAAATTATATTAATATCAAACTAAATGCGCTTCTGGTTATTCTCATTTGAGCGATATGGCTTTGAAACTAAAGTTTTATCAAGTTTGTCGCTTTTAAGCTATGTAAGGGCCAAGACCTGTTAACTCGCAGTGTTGTTTAAACGGCTTTGAATGACTAGAAAATATAAACGTTATAAACATTTTAAGATCAAATATTAAACCAAAATATTAATGGGGTTATTTATGGTTAAGGGCGAGAATTGTGGTTATAAGCAGGGGTTTTCAACGCAAAATAGTTCGGGGGAGCGTAATACTGCTTATGTCTTAGTGCTGACAATAGTAACCATGTTGGCCGAGATCATTGCTGGTACTATCTATGGCTCTATGGCATTACTCGCCGATGGTTGGCATATGGGAACACACGCTGCAGCGTTCCTGATCACTCTTTTTGCTTATCGATATGCTCGAAAACATGCAAATTCGCCAGAGTTTTCGTATGGAACTGGCAAGGTGAGCGTACTCGGAGGGTATACCAGTGCTATCGCCTTGGGATTAGTCGCACTTATCATGTTGGCTGAGTCGAGTGTCAGAATCTTTAACCCTCATGAGATCTATTTCAATCAGGCCATTCTAGTGGCGATTATCGGTCTTGTGGTTAATGTGGTGAGTGTTTTTCTATTAAAAGATCATCATAGCCATTCGCACGGTCACGAACACAGTCATGAGCATACGCACAGTCACAGCCACGATCATAGTTATGAACATAGTCACGATCATTCCGATAGTCACAGCCACCAGAACCATGAACACCAGCACAGTAACCAAGATAACCAGCATCATGGTCACGATCATAATTTACGTGCCGCATATTTTCATGTGCTGGCCGATGCATTAACCTCACTATTAGCCATTGGCGCCTTATTGATGGGTAAATACTTTGGCCTAAACTGGCTAGATCCCGTAATGGGCATAGTGGGGGCGCTGATCATTAGTCGTTGGGCATGGGGATTACTCAAACAAACAGGGCCGATATTATTAGATGCGAGTATCGAACAGGCCTACCTTGATAAGATAAAGCAGACATTAGAGAAAGAAAAAGCACAGTTACTTGATCTTCATGTGTGGAAGATAAGCGCTAATCACTATGCCGGCAGTATGGTTTTGTGTGCTGAAAGTACTAAAGATGCAGGCTATTTCAAAGAGAAACTAGCAAATTTTGAGCGCTTGTCTCATGTCACTATTGAAGTGAATCCTGTTACTCAGGCACAATAAGCCTATACAGACTAGGAACTTATTTAATGACAAACCAAGACGATAATTTAAATCATGCGATAATCGAGTTTTATGAGAAGTTGTCGTCTTGGGAGATGGCCGTTGTTAAAGATAAAGGCTTTAGTCTGCCTCAGGTGCATACAGTCGAGATTTTGGGGCTTAATGGCCCAATGCGAATGAAAGAGTTAGCGCAAAAAATCGGGATTACTACTGGTACATTGACAGTTCAAGTCGATAAAATGGTCGATGCAGGCTTAGTTATTCGTACGCCCCATGCTAGTGATAGGCGCTCTATTTTAGTGGAACTGACAGATAGTGGCCGAGTGATGTTTGAAGAACATGACAAACTTCATGTTCAGCTGACTCAAGATTTAACCGCCAAATTTACCGATAAAGAACGTTCTCAGTTACTAGACTTTTTCGAACGGATCAACCGTGAGTTTTAGTGCTAGACAGAGGGTAGAGCAAATAAGATTACTCTCATTATCTTGTTGAAAAATTGATTTAATTTCTATTCCTTTTCATGGTTAGACTAATAATGAGCTTAGCCATGAGCCCGCCTCTCAGGTTCGAACTAACAAATTCTAACGCAGTCAAAATCGCTGTTAATATAATCATCTCTTCTTGAGTCTCTTTTTATAACGTTACAAATGATACATTTTTTGCGAAAATGTAGGTTCCGTCCTTCTAGCAGCATTTTAGCCTTTGTGTTGCGGTGCAACTTAAGGCCTTAATGACCTAGGCTAGTTAGTCAGCTTATTGAACCTAAATAAGTACAGAACTGAGTGAGTAAACCAAGTGTTATCACGTCTTAAAAACTTAAACAGTATTCAATTCACCTTCATTCTTGCGATTTATTATGTTTGCGTACTTAATATTCCGCTTTTTCAAATCATCAAACAGGGCGTAGATAAGCAAGCCGATGTGAACATGGTATTTATTGCGACCATGCCTTTGTTTCTGCTATTTGCACTGTCTTTCATATTTAGTGTTTTTAGCGTGAAGTATCTGGCAAAGCCATTCTTTATCCTGCTGACATTGATATCATCGAGCGTATTTTTTGCCGCTTTTCAATATGGAGTGGTATTTGACTACGGCATGATTGAAAACACTGTTCAGACTAATCAATCTGAAGCGACGACCTATCTCAATTGGGCCTCCGTTCTAAATTTCGCAGTAACGGGAGTGCTCCCCTCCTTACTGATATATAAGGCCAATATTGAGTACAAACCCTTTTCCAAGGAGTTACTTCATAAGGTTTTGTTCATGCTGTCTATGTTAGCAGGCATAGTGGTGATCGGTTTGTTTTACTATCAAAACTATGTCTCTTTTGGCCGTAATAACGACATCATTAAGCGTTATATAATCCCGACCTATTTTATTGGTTCTGCCGTCAAGTATATTGAACTGAACTATCTTCAAAAACCACTTGAGTATACAAAGCTTGGTTTAGATGCAAAAAATACCACAGAAAAAACGAAACCTAACTTAGTGGTGCTGGTGGTCGGTGAAACAGCAAGAGCGGCTAACTATAGTTATTACGGCTATGACAAACCAACGAATGCTTATACCAAAAAACAAGACATAATCGCATTTCAGGATACTTATTCTTGTGGCACCGCAACCGCAGTATCTTTACCCTGCATGTTTTCAAGGATGGATCATAACAATTACGATTCTCGTCGTGAAATGGCACAAGATAATGTCATTGATGTACTGGATCATGCCGGCATTCAACTCGAATGGCTCGATAATGACAGTGGCTGTAAAGGGGTTTGTCAGAACGTAGAGCACTTAGTGATCGACCATAACAGCGATCCCAAATTATGCAACGGCGAATTCTGCTATGACCAAGTCTTAATAAATGAACTGGATAAACGCCTTAAAACGATCGAGCGTAAAGATACTCTGTTGGTGCTGCATATTATTGGCTCCCATGGGCCGACATACTATCTGCGTTACCCTGAGCAGCACCGCCGTTTTGTACCTGACTGTCAGCGCAGTGATATTCAAAACTGTACTCATGAGGAGTTGGTTAACACTTATGACAATACCATTTTGTACACAGATTATATTGTGTCTCAGGTGGTCAATAAGTTACAGGGCGAGAGTGAGCAATTTGATACCGCAATGCTTTATATCTCAGATCACGGTGAGTCATTAGGAGAACATGGCATGTATCTTCATGGAACGCCTTATTCGTTCGCGCCGGGTGAGCAGATAAAGGTGCCTTTATTAGCTTGGATATCGAGTGGATTTGCTGAGCAAAATCGTTTGGATTTAACCTGCTTAAGTAAAGAAGCGGCAAAGGGAGGTTTTTCTCATGATAACCTGTTCGATAGCTTGCTTGGCTTGATGAATGTGAAAACCAGTATTTATCGCCCGAATAGCGACATATTTTTGGGTTGTAGGACATAAATACTCCTTATACCAATCAGTAGAAAGATTTGGTCGCCATTCAGGAGCGTTTTTGGCTGCCTACTTCTGCGTTAAATAGCTTCACAAGGGAATAACCATTCTTTCAGTTATTTGCCTTGAATTAGTTGCCAAAAAACGTTCTGAGTAGATCAACTGCTTATACTGATTGGTATTAATCAATAAAATTATTTAAAAAGGGGTGGCAAGACTCCTTTTTTTGTTTAATGTATTGATAGTTATGGATATCGATCGAGAGGCTTCAATTTATGGATATGGCACAACATTTGTCTGAAACAGAGTTGTCGGCAAAAATACTGCGTCATGCTGTACCAAAAATGTCAGAATTAAATATTCCTGTCACCCCTGAAAATTATGCCGTTTGGTATGAATACTATAAGGGGGTTAATCTCGATCTTAAGCGTGCGATAGATGGTTTGTTAGCCAACAACCTAGCCTTTACTCCAACCATGAGTGAAGATCTGTATAAGACCTATATCCAGGTACACTCACCGGAAGTCATCGAAAATGTCCAAATAGAAACTCATCAGCTTATCAATAGCTTGTTGGCTAAGATAGCGAGTATGAGCAAGGGGACATCACGCTTTTCTGAGTCGCTAACGGAATTTGATTCGGCTCTTAAGGGCGATCCAGAACCTGCTGTATTACAGGATTTAGTCGACGGCATCACCTCTGAGCTCGATGAGATCATTAATGCGAATAGTGAGATGGACAAGAGCCTCACTAGCATGAGTGAAGAGGTCGACGCGCTAAAAACTGAGATGGTAGAGCTTCGTTCTGTGGTGATGACAGATCAACTGACATCACTCAATAATCGCCGAGCATTTGATCAAGAATTGATAAGCCACATCGATAACTTTAACCATTCTAATTTTGAAAGTAGCTTGTTGGTCGTCGATATAGATTACTTTAAGAAATTCAATGATATTCATGGGCATTTAATTGGTGACAAGGTGCTCTCTTATGTGGCTCAGGCACTTAAAAATGCCGTGAAGGGGGATGATTTCGTGGCTCGTTACGGCGGCGAGGAATTTGTTATCTTGCTTCCAAATACTTCACATCAAGATGCTCATAAAGTTGCCGAGAATATCCGTAGTAAGATTGCCGGTCGTAATTTAACCATAGGTAAAGAGAAGAAGTTACCCCTTGGGAATGTGACTGTCTCGGTGGGCGTGGCCTCACTTAAGGCGAGCGATGATAAAGACAGCTACTTTATTCGCGCCGATGAGGCCTTATATCGGGCCAAGTCTTCAGGGCGTAACTGTGTTATTGGTGAAAGGGTTACCGAAACACCGTTATAGTTAAGGGGAAGTTGGTTCACTGTGTTGAGTACTCATTTCAACACTCATTTCAAAATAAAAGCCATTAAGTATAGATCTTAATGGCTTTCATTCCGCTTAAAAGAGCTTAGTCACCCTTTAAGTCCATATGCATGTTAATTAAGCGCTCTTCCATGTCGAAGGTGACACTAAAGCCTAAACGCTTTGCTAAGCTTGCCATGTTGCGATTTTCAAACATGGTAAAGCCGGTGAGCACTAAGGTGTCGTTTTCCTTGTAATAACGAACTAATTTCTCCAGTAACAGCTTGCCTAAACCTTGGCCCTGGTAATTACTGCGAACAGCCATCGCAAATTCAGCCTCAGTATTATCGGGATCAATTGAGGCTCGAATAGCACCTAAAGTGGTTTCCTCACCATCTTCTCCCAATGCGGTTGCGATAAAGGCCATCTCCCGGGCGTAATCAATTTGAGTTAACACCGCCATTTCTTCATGGGTCATCTTAGAGCGAACCCCAAAATAGCGCTTGTATCTATCTTCATCTGAAAGGGAGTTGTCAAAGGCCAGATGCTTAGGCTCATCTTCAGGCAAAATCGGCCTTAGCATGACCTTGTTACCATTCTTAAGGGTCACCATCTCCTCGAGTTCTTTCGGGTAAGGTGAGATTGCTAACCTTGAGGCGTTATCAACGGGCTCTTGGTGCAGACCAATATTGACATCGAGTAAGGTGATCTGCTCGCCTGCGCACAGCACCGGGTTAAGGTCGAGAGTGGCGATTTCTGGGCAGTCAATAATTAAGTGTGAGATCTGGGTCAGCATGACACATAGGGCATGCATATTTAATCCAAGTGGCAAATGCCTATCTCTGAGTTTTTGAGTTTTTAGTGCTTGGATCACCATATAACGCGCTAGCGTCATATTAAGTGGGGGCAGGGCAACGACAGCATCTTTTGTGGGTTCCCATTCGGATCCACCTTCACCTAGCAAAATTGCCGGGCCAAACACAGGATCATTGGCAACCGCGACTCTGATCTCCTGCGCACCCGCGGTGAGCGCCATTTTCTGAACGATTAACCCCTCAATCCGAGCATCAGGATTAACAGACATCACTCTTTCTATCATGGCATTCGCGGCATGTTCAACTTCTAAGTCAGACGTTAAATTAAGCATTACACCTTGTATATCAGACTTGTAGTGAATATCAGGAGACTGCAGCTTTAACGCGATAGGGTAACCAGCAAGCTTGGCAAACTCTACGGCTTGCTCTGCCGTTGTCGCAAACCAGGTATCAATAGTATTAAGTCCATAGGCACTTAAAATCGCACGTGATTCATGGGTTTCTAAAACCGTTTTACCTTGCGCTAACGCCTGCTGTAACTTTTCACGCGCTAACGCGGAATCGGCAGGAATGTTATCAGGAATAGACTGGGGGACTTCTTGCAGTAGTTTTTGATTACGGCGGTACTCAACCATGTGCATAAATGCACCAACTGCCCCTTCTGGTGTGCGATAGGTCGGAATGCGAGACTTTGAGAAATGTTTTCGGGCCTCATAGGCTGAGTCTTCGCCGCTCCAGTTAGTAAGGATATTGATTTTGTGCCGATTTGGGTGCTTGGCAATAGTTTCAGCAATGGCTTCGGCGACCCCTACGCTTTCACCCAACGCCGAAGGCGAGTGCAAGATTAAAATCGCATCGAGATCGTCACTGTCCATTAAGATCTCAAGGGACTTTGCATAACGGTTTGCGTCTGAGTCACCGCCGATATCAACGGGGTTCTGCCTAGACCAACTTCTAGGTAATAATGCATTAAGGCGCTGATAGATTTCGGGGGACAGCGGCGGTAACTTGCCTCCGCCCAAAATAAGCTCATCCAATGCCAAAACTGCAGGGCCACCACCATTACTGATAATCCCAAGCCGCTCGCCTTGCAAAGGCCTTGAATGCGCTAAGGTTTCCACTGCGGCAAAGAGCTCGATAAGATCGTTAACCCTCAACATACCCGCACGCCTGAAGGCGGCTTCATAAACTGCATCGTTACCAGACACACCGCCAGTGTGTAGCTGAGCGGCATTACCACCCTCAATACTTCGGCCAGATTTAATCACCAAGATAGGCTTATTACGTGACGCCGCACGCGCCGCAGACAGGAAGTGACGCTTTTCATTAATCGAGTCGATGTAGAGCAAAATGGCATCAGTTTTGGAGTCTCGACCTAAATAATCCAAAAGCTCATCAAAGTTAATATCGTTAGCATCACCAAGGGAGATAAAGGAGGAGAAGCCAATGCCTTTGTTATTTGCCCAGTCCAATACTGTGGTGCAGATAGCTGCTGACTGCGACACGAATGCGATTTTACCTGGCAGGGCACTGGTGTGAGCAAGGCTAGCGTTCAAACCAATGTTGGGCAAAATCATCCCCAAACTATTGGGGCCTAAGATCCGCATGCCATATCTATCAGCAAATTGCTGCATCTGACTTAACAGGCTGACACCTTCCTCGTCAAGCTCATCGGCCATACCGGAAGCCATAACGATTGCAACCTTACAGCCAAATTGCGCTAAGGTTTCGATGATAGCGGGGACGCTACTGGCGGTGGTGCAGATAATGGCTAGATCAGGGATAAGTGGCAGGGCTTGAATGTTGGGATAAGCTAAAACCCCCATCACGGCTTCATATTTTGGCGTCACCGGCATGATAGGCCCTGAAAACCCACCGGAAAGCAGGTTTTTCATCAACACATTACCCGCTCGCTTGGGTTGATTTGAGGCGCCAATAATGGCAACTGATTTAGGTTTGAAGAGGGTATGAAGGGTGCGTTGGCTCATGAACTTATCCTACAAGTCAGTATGTTATGAGTGTACATGAGCGTAAGGGTTTTACCATAGTAGAATGGTCGAAATCCCCAAGGCTGATGTTGGACGCTTGGGGAGTGGCGTGGCCGCTAGTCATGGCTATGCATTAAAAAGTATGTTGGTATTTAGACTATCGTTAATCCGTAAACGTTTATCTCACACTGGCTCTAAGTTTGCTTATGACTTCTTTCTGGTACGCGATTTTCTAATTTTTAACGGCATATGTTTTAAATTTGTGCACAGTGCATCAATCATTGCACTACCGCTATGATCGTAAGATAAAAAGCGCTACAGTTTTTGCCTTTAGTACTTGGGTCATTCAGGGGGCACCCAGAGTGATACTTTTTAGCCCCCTATAATGGTGTTAGAGGCCGTTCAATGCGTATAGAAGATCTGAAACTTTTTACAATTGTGGTCAATCTCGGCAGTTTTACCGCAGCGGCTACGGCTTTAGATCTGCCTCGTGCTAACGTTAGCAGGCGAATAGGCGAGCTTGAGAAGTCGCTCAATGCTCAGCTGTTTTTTAGAACAACACGTCAACTACGTTTAACCCAGCATGGTGAGGCTTACTATCATGATCTCGTCGAACTACTGGAAGGCTTTGAGCAAGCAAAGAATAAATTACTCGATGTTAGTGAAAAAGCCATAGGTAAAGTAAAGCTTGGTTTTCTACCGGAAAGTGAGGAGGTACTGCAACCCACGCTCGCAAAATTCCAACAGCTCTATCCTAATATTGATCTTGATCTGCGTTTTACCAATAACTATGTCAATGATATTTACAGCCAGGGCTTAGACTTTGTTGTACACGCTGGCCAAATTCAAGATTCAGGGTTTATCGCTAGGCGGCTGTTAAGTCTTGGCCGTGGAATGTATGCCAGTCCTCACTACATAGCAAAATACGGTGAGCCTCTCACTCTAAAGGACCTAACTGAGCATGAAACCATTTGTTATCGATGGTCTAACGGTACCTTAGATGATCATTGGGACTTCATTTCAGATAGTGTCAAGGTCAATGGGCGCCTTAATTGTAACCACATGGGGTTTGTTCGCCGTGCCATAGTTGGTGGGCAAGGGATAGGCTGTTTACCACAAATGTATGTTATTTCAGCCCTTGAGTCAGGGGAACTCGTACGTGTTTTACCTGAATATGAATCAAAGAAAGAAGATGTGTGGCTTATTTATCCCGATAGAAAGGGCATGAGTTTACCGACACGGCTTTTGATTGATTTTTTAATACAAGAAATACCTGAATTTGTCTCATTGTAATGATTTTCGTGACAGTTATATGCAGTTAGCGCAGATTATCTAACTAGGCTAAACACTTACACTCTCCCGTATTAACTCATTTGGGAGCGTGTAATGTCGTTTTCTAGTAAAACAATTGCCAATGTTGGCGTCACTTCTTTATCTTTTCTTATACTCACTGGTTGCAGTGAAGTGCCTGCACAGACTGAAACACAGGGGAACATACAGGAGCAATTACAGTCTTCTATCGCAAAGCGTCCTGTTCAGATCATGCTTTTGGGCGCAAATTCCGAAGTCAATTTTAAACAATTTTCTGGCGTATTAGAATCAAGCCAGAGTGCACGTCTAGCGTTTAGAGTGTCTGGTACCATTGATAGTATCTTGGTTAAGACTGGAGACAAGGTTGCCAAGGGACAAGTATTAGCAAGACTCGATCCCCACGATTACCGCGTCACAGTCGTTGAACTTGAAGCCCGACTCGCCGAAGCAAAGGCCTCACATCAGCTAGCCAGCGTAGAATTAGCCCGAGTAAAACAAGCGATAGCCGACGATGCGATATCTCAAGTTAATTTAGACAGAGCTACAAGCGGTTATAAGCGTAGCCTCGCCATGGTTGAAGTGGTGACTCAGCACCTGACAAAAGCGCAAGATGCGTTGTCCTATACCGAGCTTAAAGCACCTTTTGAAGGCGTGATCGCGTCACAATCTCAAGAAACTTTCGAGCAAACATCCCCTGGGATCTCACTGTTTTCCATTCATCAGCCTGCACAGTTAAAGGCCGTGATAGAAGTGCCTGAAAACTTGATGGCTTCCATCAATGGTCAGCAGTCAGCATCTGTGAGCTGGTTCGGTAACGATAAACCACTGACTGCATCGTTCAGTGAAATGAATACCCTTGCCGATCCCATCAAGCAGACCTACACAGTTCAATACACCATAGACCAAATTAATCAAGCAGTTATGCCGGGTAAGTCGGTTACAGTTTCTGTCGATATGAAAAGGACGACAGAGCAGTACTGTATCCCTTACAGCGCTTTAGTCAATGCTCAAGATGATGAGTTTGCTACAGCCAATAATGCTCAAGTTTATACCCTAGAGCAGCAACGTATCGTAGCAAAAAAAGTGAAAGTAAAAGCGATGCAAAAATCAAAGGTTTGCGTCGAGGGCGATCTTGATGAAGGGGATAAGTTAGTCATCACAGGTGTCGACTACTTAAAGCCAGATCAAGTGATTGCACAAACTCTTGATACGTCTCTTGTTAAAACGATGGATTACTAGGAGTCATGATGAATTTAGCTGAATTTGCCATTAAACAGCGAGTATTTGTGCTGTTCTTTAGCGTGTTATGCGTCATCGTTGGGCTCATTTCCTATTTTGAACTCGGTAAGCTTGAAGACCCCAGCTTTACGGTTAAGAGCGCTGTCGTTGTTACTCTCTATCCCGGTGCCTCCGCCCATGAAGTGGAGCAACAGGTGACAGATAAGATAGAGACTAAGTTGCAAGAGATGGGCTCCATGTGGAAGTTGCGTTCGCTTTCGCGTCCAGGTAGCTCCATGATTTTTATTGATCTTAAGGAGTCGACTAACTCTGAAGATCTTCCTCAGGAGTGGGACCTACTAAGGCGAAAAATGAACGATGTAAAGTTGTCTCTACCGGCAACGGCTCAGCTTAGTATCGTTCAAGATGAGTTTTCTGAGGTCTATGGCATGCTCTTTAGCGTATATGGTAAAGATGCTGACCCTGAGGCATTACGCCAATACGCGAAAGAGTTACAAAGGCGCCTTAAGACTATCGATGGCATCAAAAAAATTGAACTGCATGGTGTGCAGCAACAAGCTATCTATATCGACCTGCCTGATGAGCGATTAGCCCAATATGGGATCTCTTCGGCGCAAGTTATCAATCAGTTGGCCACTCAAAATCTCACCTACGACAGTGGTAGTTTCCCTGTGGGCGCCGAGCGGATCCGGATTAATCAAAGTAGTGCGTTTAAGAGCGTACAAGATATTAACGATCTGACCATTAAAGGCGGGGCAGGAGACTACAGTACAGGCTTAATTCGTCTCGGTGATATCGCTGAGATAAATTTGGGCTATCAAACACCCGCTAGCAGCATGAGTCGTTTCAATGGTATGCCCGGTGTTACCTTAGCAGTGAGTCCTGTAAACGGTATCAATGTCGTTAGCCTAGGAGAAGAGCTGACACAAATTATCCAAGATTACCAACAGACTCTTCCCGTGGGTATTGAAATTGGCACCATAGCCTTTCAACCGGATGAAGTGAATAAATCGATAGCAGATTTTGTCACTAACCTGCTAGAAAGTGTGCTGATTGTCTTTGTCGTACTGCTTATCTTTATGGGCTTTAAGAGTGCAACAATTGTCGGTAGTAGTCTGCTATTTACCATTTTACTGACATTGATCTACATGTACATTGCTGGGGTCGATCTGCAGCGGGTATCTCTGGGTACCTTTGTGCTAGCGTTGGGCATGTTGGTTGATAATGCTATCGTGATTACAGATCTCATCATCGTTAAGCTTAATAAGGGCATAGAGCGCACTAAAGCGGCTATCGATGCGGTTAAAGAAACCTCAAAACCACTGCTTGCAGCAACTGTGATTGCTATTATGGGCTCCACACCTGTACTGTTTTCAAAAACCGATGCGGGTGAGTTCTCAAGCTCAGTGTTCCTGATTATCTGTTCTTCACTGCTGTTCTCCTGGCTGGTGGCGGTGACCTTAACGCCTCTGTTGTGCTGGTTATGGTGCAAACCGTCTAAAAACAAACAACAAGCCGAACAAAAAGTCAGTCGCTATCAGGCAGCGATTAAATGGACTGTGATGAATCCACGTAAGGCTATCGGCTCAGTCATTCCCTTATTACTGATCACGGCTATGGCTGTGCCATATGTTGCCATCAATTTTATTCCAAGCTCAGATAGGGCAATGGTATTCCTAGATTACTGGTTACCAAGCGGGGCTAAAATCGAGCAAACCTCAACTGACATGAAAAAAATAGAAGGCTGGCTTTTACAGCAAGCGGAAGTCTCTTCTGTTTCGAGTTATGTCGGTGCCAGTGCCCCCCGTTTTTCGGTCACAGTGGAACCTGAGCCCTATGATTCAAGCTATGGCCAGATTGTCATAAACGTAAAAAATTACGACGGCATTAAAGCGTTGAGTCAGCGGGGAGATCTATGGTTGGCACGGGAGTTCCCTAATGCTGAGCCGCGTTTTCGCTCCCTAAAACTGGCGACTAAAGACAAGTTTAGCGTTGAAGCACGCTTTACCGGTAGCGATCCTAAGGTGCTACAAGCTCTGTCAGAGCAGGCGCAAGCTATCATGAAGCAGCATCCTAATGCTAGGTATGTTAGAGATGATTGGCGTCAACGGAGCAAAGTTATTACACCGCTGATAAATCAAGAGAAAGCGCGTCTTGCGGGAGTCAACCGTACCGATATTTCTTTGGCAATCAAGCGGGCCGCCGAAGGGGTGCCTTTAGGAACACTGAATCAAGGCGATCAACTCATCCCAATTAGAGTGAGAAGCCATAATAGCGATCTTGGCCAATTAGAAACCTTAACTGTACGGTCGTTACTCGGCTTACACAGTGTGCCACTCGGTCAGGTTGTCGATGGTTTTGAACTCCAATCTGAGCAGAGCATGATATGGCGTCGTGATAGGGTGCCAACCATTACGGCTCAAGCGGATGTATTCGATGCAACACCGGCTCAGGTTCGCAACCAAATAAAAGATCAAATCGAAGCGATAAGCTTACCTGCGGGTTACTCGTTTGAGTGGGGCGGAGAGTACTACGATGAAAACCGTGCCATAAACGATACCTTAAACCAGCTACCCAAGGCCTTATTGATGATGGTGGTAATAATGGTCGCTATGTTTAACGGTTTTAAGCAACCCGCTATCATTCTTATTACGTTACCATTGGCCACTATAGGGGTGATCTGGACGCTACTACTGCTCGGTAAGCCCTTTGGATTTATGGCACTCATTGGCGCCATCACCTTGATGGGGATGATCATTAAAAACGGCATAGTGTTAATGGATCAGATTGAGCTAGAGCGCGCTAAAAATATGCCTATGCGAGAAGCGGTGATAGTGGCGACGCTTAACCGCACCATGGCTATCTCGATGGGGGCGTTAACGACAGCGCTGGGGATGATCCCGCTGCTAAGTGACCGTTTATTTGACCAGATGGCCGCTACCATTATCGGCGGACTTGCCGCAGCAACTGCCTTATCACTATTTATTATGCCAGCATTTTACTGCTTATTTTATCGCAGTAGCGACAAGCCACAACAAGTCGAGCCACTTATTGCACAAACTTTATTGGAGCAAAAATAATATGAAAATTTTAAAACTTGCCCCACTTGCAGTGGTACTCATTGTTTCGGGTTGTGCAGTTGGTCCAGATTACCAAGTACCGACCACTCAACTTCAATCAGAGTATTTAAACCAAGGTGTGGACGGAACAAAATCCGGCGCATATCAAGCAGAGCAAGACCATGCTTGGTGGCATCAATTTAATGATCCTGTGCTGAATCAGTTAGTCATTGATGCCCAAAACCAAGCGATTCCATTGAAAGTTGCCGCCGAACGCATAAAGATGGCGCAGTCTTATCAAACAGCGATTGAATCTTTTAAAGTGCCAACGGTGAATGTAGGCGCAGGTTTTGGTAACGCCCAGATAAGTGAAAACGATCCGCTGCTAGGTGGGGCGATAACGGCAACTAACCCAATGACAGGTGAAGAGTTAGGTTTAGTTGATGACAATAACAGCGCTTTTTTCGCCGGCGCGACCATTGCCTGGCAAGCTGATCTATTTGGCCAAATAGACAGGCAATCGCAAGCTGCAGCAATACGCAAAGAGCAAGCCGTCATAATGCGAGAGGGATTAACAACATTAATTACCTCTGATGTTATCCATAATTACCTGCAAATGCGTGGCGCCCAAGAGCGTAAACGCATTGCTTTAAGTACAGTTAGCGACCAAAAGCGCACCCTTGAGTTAGTCAAACTTATGGTTAAAAGTGGTTATGGTTCTAAACTCGAACAAGCCCAAGCTAAAGCAATGCTAGCCGTGACTCAGTCGGTTATTCCTCAGTTAGAGATAGCTGAAAATGCCCACCGCCAGCGCCTAGCAATTTTGCTTGGTGAAACACCAAAACAGGCTCAATTGCGCTTTAGCCAGCAGATGCCATTGCCAGACTTTCAAGGTGTGATCCCAACAGGGTTACCGTCAGATCTACTTAATCGTCGCCCTGATATCAAAATGGCAGAGCGAGAAATGGCAGCCTTAAATCAAGAGCAAGGAGCGGCAATAGCAGCGCAATACCCTAAAGTCTTTCTAACCGGCTCACCGGGCGTGTTGGCCAAAGACTTTGATGATCTATTTAGCAGTGACTCAGTGGCTTGGTTAGGCAGTGTCGGTATCAGTTGGAATGTGTTTGATGGCGGCCGCGGTGACGCCATGGTTGAGTTACAACAAGCACGTTTCGATGTAAGTGTGCTTAGGTATCAACACTCAGTGATTGCCGCATTTGGTGAAGTCGAAACCCTGTTGCAGGGGTATGGGCACAGCCAGCAATATGTACAACGGGTTATTGAAGCTGAAGCCGAAACCACGATAGCGGTGAATAAAGCTAAATCCTTATACAAAGCAGGTCTGAGTGATTACCTGCCGATTTTAGATGCGCAGCGTCAGCAAAATATGCTTAAAGACCGTATTATTGCAGCAAAACTGCAGACCGCGCATATGACAATAGGCTTACATAAAGCGCTTGGGGGAAATTGGCTGGTAAACAGCGGTGTATAAGTCATTTTCGCTGGTTTAGCGCCAGAGTTAGCAATACTAATAAGGGATGAAAATGCAGTGCTTGAGCACTGCATTTTTATATAAAGCCATTACATTAATGCTTACTGAATCACTGGACAATTATCTGGACAAACAAGCTTTATTGCATTAGGCAAGACTGTTATTTTGTGCTGTAAAGCGGCGGTCGGCTCGCCGTCTAAATTAACCGGTAAAGCTTGCTCTGAATCTAAGATAATTTCGGTGACCTGAAAGCGATTAACGAACTCGCCATTGACTATAGGTTGTTTAAGTTCGTCAACAACATGTTTTAATGCCGATGTTGGAAAATGCTTAACCAAAAATACATCCAGTAACCCATCATTAAGTAAGGCATTAGGTGCCAAATTTTGTCCGCCACCCGCTAATCGGCCATTGCAAATAGCACCAAGCAAACCTTCACCCTGTAAATCTATTTTGTCACCGTTAGCTAAAGTTGCAGAGATCTGCCCTTGATAAGGGCTAAAGTTAAGAGCTTGCACTAAGCCAGAGATAAAATAGGCTTGGCCGCCTAGCAGATCTTTTAATTCGACAGGGGTATCAACCGTAACTTGCGCGCCAAAACCTGCAGATGCCACATTGATAAAGTAATTATCGTTAGCTTGCGCCATGTCGATACTCTTGGCGTTACCAGTGACTGCCAAGGCTAAAGCGGCCTCTATTTCAGTGGGAATTTGGCAGGCTGTAGCAAAGTCATTGGCAGTGCCCAAGGGTAATATGGCAAGTTCTATAGCCGATGGTGTTTTCATTGCTAACTGCATAATAGCCACTGCGACTTCGTTAACCGTGCCATCGCCGCCACCTGCGATTACGCGTGTGATGTTAAGTTCGATAGCCTCGTTGACAAAGCGTTTTACATCACCACTTTCCCAAGTGCAGCGCACTTCAAGAGTATGGCCTTGAGCACGCAGTGCCATAACAGACTCTCTGATCTGCGCTAAACCTGCTTTTTTGCCATTAAGAATTAACATTGCCATCGTTTGCCCCTGTTTTAATTGCTTAACCTGCTGCTTGTGCTCCCAGACTAGCATAGTTTTTAAACCATTCTTTAAACGAGCCCGTAAACTCATGGTATAAAATTCGGGCGTGCACACTGCACTGACGCCTACTTAATATCTAACTCAAATACCATGGTTTATCTTGGTAAAAACAGCAGCGCTTAAGCAAAATTCTGTAAATATTTAGCGACTAAATTCTACAGATGCTGATTAACTGTCTCTTAGACTTTACTTCTACTTTGTCGACAATTTGTTGGCTATATGTTGACTATTGATGTTTAACTGGCTAGATTGTCGACAATCAATTAAAAACTAATATTGTGTTTGATAATGACATTTTTTAGCGAACAGCCAGTAACAACAGCCGATAAAACCTTTTTCCAACTGCGAAAAGCGATCGTAGAAGGCGAGGTGTTGCAGGGCTCAAAGCTAAGTGAAACAGAGTTGTCGACAAAATATGCCGTTAGCCGAGCGGTTGTCCGTGAAGCCATTAATCGCCTTGAAGCCAGCCACTTGGTTGAACGTAAAGCCAATGTCGGCGCAAGAGTCGTCAGTCTCAGTGCCGAAGGGTTACTTGAGCTTTATCAGGTGCGGGAGTCACTCGAGGGGATGGCGGCCAGACTCGCGGCGTTAAATATGTCCGATCAAGAAATCTTGGATCTGCAAGCTTTGCTCAATAGCCACTTTAACGAAGTTAAATCCGGTCAGTCATATTATCAAGAGGCGGGAGACGTCGACTTCCACTACCGCATTATCTTGGGCTGTAAAAATAAACATCTTATCTCTATGTTGCTCGATGGCATTTATCACTTGGTGCGCATGTATCGTGTACAGCTTGGGATGACAGGGCCCCGTGTCACTACCGCATTTGATGAACATAAACACATAGTACAAGCCATCTGTAATCGCGATGCTGAACTCGCCGAAATGTTGATGCGGCGCCATATCTTGTACTCAAAGAACAGTATCGAAAACAAGCTTTTGGCAACAAGTAGTTGAAAAAACTAAGCAGACGAATAGTTAAAAACATAAACAATTGACAGTAGAAACATCACCATTGCTTTGTTTGTTGCAGTAGCTGAAATGTAAAGCAATAGCAGCAAAATAAATGGTCGATAAACATAAGGAACAACACATGAGCGCAGGTAAGAAGTTTCGCGAAGCGTTAGCCGCTAACAAGCCCCTACAGATTGTCGGCACCATTAATGCCTACTCAGCCATGATGGCAAAGAAAATTGGTCATCAAGCCATATATCTATCAGGTGGCGGGGTGGCAAACGCCTCTTATGGATTACCAGATCTTGGCATGACATCACTAAATGATGTGATAGTCGATGTGCAGCGCATCACCTCAGCCTGTGACTTACCGCTAATGGTGGATATCGACACTGGTTGGGGCGGCGCGTTTAACATTGCTAAAACCATTCGTGATATGGAAAAAGCCGGCGCAGCAGCGGTACACATGGAAGATCAAGTTGCGCAAAAGCGTTGTGGCCATCGTCCTAACAAAGAGATTGTCACCACCGAAGAGATGGTAGATCGCATTAAAGCTGCGGTTGATGCTCGTACTGATCCAGACTTTTTCATCATGGCCCGTACCGACTCTTTCGCCCAAGAAGGTTTAGAGGCGGCGATTGCCCGTGCTAAGGCTTATGTGGCAGCAGGCGCAGACGGTATTTTTGCCGAAGCAGTGAAAACCGAAGAGCATTACCGCGCGTTTAGCGACGCTCTCGATGTACCAATTCTTGCCAACATTACCGAGTTTGGTCAAACCGAACTGTGGAACAAGGAGCTGTTAGGCGAGTGGGGCGCTTCTATGGTGCTTTATCCACTGAGTGCCTTTAGAGCCATGAATAAAGCAGCCGAAATGGTGTACACCTCTATTTTAGAAAATGGCGACCAAAAAGCTGTGGTGGATTCAATGCAAACTCGTATGGACCTATACGATTACTTGGGATACCACGATTACGAGCAGAAGCTAGATAAGTTGTTCTCAGAAGGTAAGAATCTGTAATCAGCTTTTTAAACGATTAAGGTTTAGCTCATCCATCAATAAGCTAGACCCAGCAAAACAAGCAGTACCTTACAAAGTAAACCATACGAGTTTACAAGCGGAAGCGTTAAGGAATAGCGCGCCAATATAAATATAAAAATTATCCAAAGCCTTAAAGCTGACGGGAAACAAATAGAAGGAAGACAGTAATGGTTGATAAGACAGAGGTTTCAAAAAAAGCAGTTGATAAGAAGTTAGGTGGCGCAGGCCTTCGTGGTCAAAGTGCCGGTGAGACCGCCCTTTGTACAGTCGGTAAATCAGGTTCGGGTCTGACCTACTGTGGTTACGATGTATCTGACTTGGCAGATAACGCCACGTTTGAAGAAGTCGCATACTTGCTATTTAACGGCGAATTGCCAAATCAAACACAGCTGGATCACTACAAAACGGAACTGTTTGCCCAGCGCGATCTTCCTCAAGCCCTGAAAGAGGTTCTTCAGCGTATTCCAGCCGATGCCCACCCAATGGATGTGATGCGCACTGGTTGCTCATTTCTAGGTAACCTAGAGCCTGAGAACGACTTTAGCGAGCAGAATAAAGCCGCTAACCGCTTGTTAGCCGCGTTTCCTGCCATCATGTGTTACTGGTATAAATTCTCTCACGAAGGAGTAGAAATCGACTGCATTACAGATGAAGATTCTATCGGTGGTCACTTCCTGCATCTACTCAATGGCAAAGCGCCATCGGATCTACACCGCCGTGTGATGGATGTGTCGTTAATTCTGTATGCCGAGCATGAGTTTAACGCATCAACCTTTACTGCCCGCGTCTGTGCGTCAACCCTGTCAGACATGTTCTCTTGTATCACAGGTGCCATCGGTACACTTCGTGGCCCACTGCATGGCGGCGCAAACGAAGCGGCTATGGATATGATCCAAAAATTCACTTCACCACAGGATGCCAAAGAGCAGATGGCAGGCATGCTTGAGCGTAAAGAAAAAATTATGGGCTTTGGTCATGCGATCTACCGCGAGTCAGACCCACGCAACGTTATCATTAAAGCCTGGTCTAAAAAGCTTGGGGCTGAATTTGGTGACAGCTCACTGTATGACATCTCGGTAGCCTGTGAAGAGTTTATGTGGGACAGCAAGAAGCTGTTCTGTAATGCAGACTTCTTCCACGCGTCGGCTTACCATTTTATGGGTATTCCAACTAAGTTGTTCACGCCTATCTTCGTCTGTTCACGCCTGACTGGCTGGGCAGCGCACGTGATGGAGCAGCGCTCAAATAACCGTATTATTCGCCCTAGTGCAGACTATACGGGTAGCGAGCCACGCAAGGTGACACCTATTAGTGAGAGATAGAAGCTAGAACGCGACTAAAACATAGATAAGGTCGCGGCGAGAGCGTCGCTGCGCTCCTGCTAGATCCTATACAGTCAAAGGATAACAGCATCACTGCTTAGGCTATTGAGTGTGCTTTTGATTGTATAGAAGGGCTTCTTTTAAGAGGTATTAGCCCGCTCTAGCCGCGTAGCGTCCTAGAAGTGAGCTTGCGAACGCCCTAGCATCTAGAACCTTGCTCTTAGAGTTAAACACCATATTTAAACGGGAATGCGTTATGAATCCTATGAATACCCAATACCGTAAAGCTTTAGCCGGTACCGAATTAGACTTTTTTGACACCGAAGCCGCCGTTAATGCCATCAGCCCAGGTAGCTATGCAAAGTTGCCATACAGCTCCCGTGTGTACGCCGAAAACCTAGTACGCCGCTGTAGCCCTGAGTCACTTAATGATTGCCTAAGCCAAATTATCTATCGTAAACGCGATTTAGATTTCCCTTGGTATCCTGCGCGCGTGGTGTGTCACGACATTCTTGGCCAAACCGCACTGGTTGACTTAGCAGGCCTACGTGACGCCATTGCTGAAAAGGGCGGCGACCCATCAAAAGTAAACCCTGTAGTTCCCACGCAGTTGATTGTGGATCACTCACTTGCTGTTGAGCACGCTGGCTTTGAAAAAGATGCCTTTGAGAAAAACCGCGCCATAGAAGACAGACGTAACGAAGATAGATTTCACTTTATCAACTGGACCAAAACGGCCTTTGAAAATATCGATGTGATCCAGCCGGGTAACGGCATCATGCATCAAATTAATCTTGAGAAAATGTCGCCAGTGGTACAAGCCCGAGACGGCGTAGCCTTTCCAGATACCTTAGTCGGCACCGACAGCCATACCCCCCATGTTGACGCACTAGGCGTTATCGCCATCGGTGTTGGTGGATTAGAGGCTGAAAGCGTGATGCTAGGCCGCCCATCCTATATGCGCCTACCTGATATTGTGGGTGTTGAGCTGGTGGGTCAGCGTCAAAGCGGCATTACAGCAACCGATATCGTACTGGCTATTACCGAGTTCCTGCGCAATGAAAAAGTCGTCTCGACTTATCTAGAGTTCTTCGGCGAGGGGGCTGCCAACCTAACCCTTGGCGATCGCGCGACCATTTCAAACATGACGCCTGAATTTGGCGCTACAGCGGCCATGTTCTATATCGATGACAAGACTATCGATTACTTAAAGCTAACAGGTCGTGACGACAAGCAAGTTAAGCTAGTCGAAACTTATGCCAAGCAAGCAGGTCTATGGGCTGACACGTTAGAACACGCTGAGTATGAGCGCGTGCTGCGTTTTGACTTATCAAGTGTTGGCCGTAACATTGCTGGTCCATCAAATCCCCATCGCCGCGTCGCCACCTCAGATCTTGCCGCAAAAGGTATTAGTGCCCCCTTTGCTAACAAAGCTGAAGAGGAAGCAGGTTTAATGCCCGATGGTGCTTGTATCATCGCCGCTATCACCAGTTGCACCAATACCTCTAATCCGCGTAACGTGATTGCCGCAGGCCTGCTTGCACGCAACGCTAACGCAAAAGGTCTAACCCGTAAGCCATGGGTTAAAACTTCATTAGCTCCGGGATCTAAAGCGGTTCAGCTGTATTTGGAAGATGCTAACCTATTGCCCGAACTTGAAGCGCTAGGCTTTGGTATTGTCGGTTTTGCCTGTACGACCTGTAACGGCATGAGCGGCGCACTGGATCCTGTTATTCAACAAGAGGTTGTCGACCGCGATCTTTATGCCACGGCTGTGCTCAGCGGAAACCGCAACTTCGATGGCCGCATTCACCCCTACGCTAAGCAAGCCTTCCTTGCATCGCCGCCATTAGTAGTTGCCTATGCGATAGCGGGTACCATCCGCTTCGATATTGAAAAGGATGCGCTTGGGCAAGACAGTAACGGCAACGACATTTTGCTTAAAGATCTGTGGCCATCTGATGAAGAGATCGATGCCGTCATTGCGCAAAGTGTTAAGCCAGAACAGTTTCGTAAAGTGTATGAGCCTATGTTCGACATTAAAGTTGAATACGGTTCTAACAATGACCCACAATATGCGTGGCGTCCACAGAGCACCTATATTCGTCGTCCACCTTATTGGGAAGGCGCATTAGCGGGCGAGCGCACCATGAAAGGCATGCGCCCATTAGCGGTACTGGGTGACAACATCACCACCGACCATCTATCGCCATCAAACGCAATTATGCTCGATAGTGCGGCTGGCGCTTATTTAGATAAAATGGGCTTACCAGAAGTGGACTTTAACTCCTACGCTACCCACCGCGGCGATCACTTAACGGCGCAGCGAGCCACCTTTGCTAACCCTAAGCTATTTAATGAAATGGTGACTAAGCTCGGTCGCAATGGTGAAGTCGAGGTTAAGCAGGGCTCTTTTGCCCGCATCGAGCCAGAAGGTGTTGAATCACGCATGTGGGAAGCGATTGAAACCTACATGGAGCGTAAACAGCCGCTGATCATTATTGCTGGCGCCGATTACGGTCAAGGCTCTAGTCGAGATTGGGCCGCAAAAGGGGTTCGCCTTGCCGGTGTTGAGGTGATAGTGGCAGAAGGATTCGAGCGTATTCACCGTACCAACCTTGTAGGTATGGGCGTATTGCCGCTTGAATTCACTAATGGTGATAACCGCCATACCTATCAAATTGATGGAACCGAAACCTACGATGTGATTGGCGAGCGAACGCCAGGCGCATTGTTGACGGTGATCATGACAAGGCGCAATGGCGAAACCGTTGAGATCCCAGTTAAGTGTCGACTCGACACCGCAGAAGAAGTCTCTATCTACGAAGCGGGCGGCATACTCCAGCGCTTCGCCCAAGACTTTTTAGAGTCTTCAACGTAATGAAGAGTCCTCAACGTAGTAAAGAGTCTTCAACGTAGTAAAGTGTCTTCAACATGAGCCTTAAGCGGATTGAGAGTCCTTATCGCCAAATTTGAAGGAATATTGAGCTACAAACGTTGTAAGACGGTATTGCAATCTATATGAAACGCCGCAAGTACATCCTTGTAGGCTCTACGGTGGCATCCATGCCACCAAAGCTCATATAGTCAGCAATACCGTCAACTCAATTTCACACTTTATATTTTGGCAACGAGAGTCAGTGCGGGAGCTAATTAAAGGAGCTACCGAGCGCATTATCATTGTTCTCGGACCCATTTAACGTTGAAATGACTAGGCATTACGGATTGACAAGGTAAAACACATGACCACATCAACAGATTCAAAAGCAACATTTGCCCCGCAAATCAAAGTGCCGGCCACCTATATGCGTGGCGGTACCAGTAAAGGGGTATTTTTTAATTTAACCGATTTACCTGCTGATGCGCAGGTAGCAGGACCTGCACGTGATGCACTGCTGCTTAGAGTCATTGGCAGCCCAGATCCTTACGGTAAACAAACTGACGGCATGGGCGGCGCAACATCGAGTACCAGCAAAACGGTGATCCTCGCCAAGAGTGACAAGAGCGACCACGATGTGGATTATCTTTTTGGCCAAGTGGCCATCGACAGGCCTTTTGTTGATTGGAGCGGTAACTGCGGCAACTTAACCGCTGCGGTCGGCTCGTTTGCCATCAGTAACGGCTTAGTCGACAGCAGCCGCGTGCCTGAAAATGGCATTGCTGTGGTACGTATTTGGCAAAAAAACATACAAAAAACCATTATTGCTCATGTGCCTATGACAAATGGCGAAGTGCAAGAAACGGGTGATTTCGAGTTAGATGGCGTCACGTTCGCTGCAGCAGAGGTACAAGTTGAGTTTTTAGATCCTGCAGATGGCAACGGTGCCATGTTCCCGACGGGGAACCTGATTGATGACTTACAAGTGCCAACAGAGGTTGTGCCAAGCGGCACCTTGCAAGCCACCATGATCAACGCGGGTATTCCAACCGTGTTTATTAATGCTTCAGAACTCGGTTACAGCGGCGCAGAGCTACAAGATGCCATTAACGGTGATGCAAAGGCGCTTGCCATGTTTGAAACCATCCGCGCTCATGGTGCAGTACAGATGGGGTTGATTAATCATATCGACGAAGCAGCTAACCGCCAACACACGCCAAAAGTGGCGATAGTGGCTGCGGCCATTGATTACATCTCATCTAGCGGTAAAGCGATTGATAAAAACACTATCGACTTAAATGTACGCGCCCTGTCTATGGGCAAGCTACACCATGCCATGATGGGCACTGCAGCGGTAGCCATAGGTACCGCTGCAGCGATCCCTGGCACGTTAGTCAGCTTGGCAGCAGGTGAGGGGCAGAGTAATGCGGTTAACCCTGGTTTTGTCACCTTTGGTCATCCCTCTGGCACACTTAAAGTCGGCGCAGAGGCGAGCCAAGTTAATGCTGAGTGGCAAGTCAATAAAGCCGTTATGAGCCGCAGCGCCCGCGTACTAATGGAAGGTTGGGTGAGAGTGCCTAGCGATACGTTTTAATCTTGTAAGGCCGCACCCTTTAATCAAGGCTTCTGTAGTGGTCAACTCAATTTGGCCAATATTGAATCGAATGTTGAATCGAATGCTGAATCGAATGCGGCTAAGTTAAGCTCAAACCTGATCCAAAGCAAAAGCAATAATCAAAAAGCAAAAACTAAGAACTCAGCCAAAGCTGGGTTCTTTGCGTTAAAAGCGATAGAGAGCAAAATAGTCGTGAAAGCTACAGTTTTAGCGTATCCTAGCGGCCATTAAATTTAATACTGCTGTTTATGAACATTGACGTAAAAGAGATATCCGATCCCGTAATCAACTCTGAGATCACCTGCTCAAACTGCCAGGCCTGTTGTTGCCGTTTAGAAGTGATGATAGTGACAGATACCGGGGTACCTGATGAACACATCACCGTTGACGAATATGGCGCCGAAACCATGTTGCGCCTAGATGATGGCTGGTGCTCCGCAGTCGATAGAGACACCTTAATGTGCACCATTTATGAGAACCGCCCATGGATCTGCCGCCTGTTTGAGATGGGATCTTACGAGTGCATCAGCGAGCGCAAAGAGCTGCTTTAAAAGAACTTTTTTAAATGGCTCTTTTACAGAACTCTTTTAAAGAGCTTTTTTAAAGAACTATAGTTTGAGGTTTAGCTAAACGAAGGATTTGTTTATCGTGACCTCAATCATACTATTTCGCTTTAAATATATGATCTAGATGTTCTTTTAACTCACTGAGTATGATAATTTATTTGGATTAAATAAGCGCCTAATAACAATCGAACAACCAAGAAAAAGGCGCAATACAAAGGAATGTATTAGTGGTTTCTATAGCCAAACAGCAAGACACTGCCAGCTTTTATAATACCCATGCGACTAAACTTGCTGCCCAGTATCAATCAACTTCATTTGAGCTAGTGCACGAGTCATGGATCGCGCATTTATCTGATGTCTTCGTTTCTCACAGTAGTTCTCATGCCAGTTCTCACGGCTCTTCTAATACCAGCTATCACACCAGCTCTCCATCAGCTTCAACCGATCCTAAGGCGTATTCCGCAAGTATTAATGTGCTGGATATTGGCGCAGGCTCCGGCCGTGATGTTAAATATCTAGCAGAGCAAGCAACAAGCCAGCAAAGTGTTGCTGTCTATGCCATAGAGCCCGCAAGCGAATTAGCTGCAATAGGCAAAAGCTTAACTCAAGATCTTAACGTCACTTGGATACAGGACTCACTCCCGGCGCTTAATACGTTAAGTGAAATATCTGATCTTAACCAAGCCAATCTGCATTTTAAGCTTATTTTACTTAGCGCTGTTTGGATGCACATTCCTGAATCACAAAGGCTGCAAGCGCTCACACGTTTAGCCCAATTACTTGAACCTCAAGGCAAGTTGATTATCACCTTACGTCACGGTCCAAGTGGTGATGAGCGAGAGATGCATCAGGTGAGTATTCAAGAGCTAGAAACGTTATGCCTAGACCTGAGTGATGACGGCCTAAAACTAACGATTATCGATAGCGTCAAAGCTGAAAAAGATAAGCTGGGTCGAGACAACAAGGTTTACTGGGAAACGCTGGTACTGCAAAAGGTAAACAAGCTGGGTAACGCTATTGAGATGCAATCGACGGGTGAACAGTCATGAGAGAGTCTTTATCTCAACAAGTTGATGCACAAACTCAAGTTAGCTTTATTAGTTATTTGCAGCGTTTGTTAGTCGAAGGCGAGTTTACCGCAACCTATAAGTTTGCCTTACTGCACGCCTTAGCTGATATCTGTATCGAGCGACCACTGCACAGTGATGTTACCGCCAACCTGCACGATGCATTAGACAGTGTGATAACCATAAACGAGTTAGTGGTGAAGTTTATCGAACTGTATTGGCAACACTCTTTACCGTATAACGGCGTGGGTGTTGAAGCATTTGTTCTTTTGCAAAACTCTGGCGGCCAATCGGCATTGGTACAAGACTTAGCGGCATTTCGCCAGCAAGGTATACGTACCCTTGGTCAGTTAAAACAGCATGCAGGCTGGAATAAGTTAGTTAGCAAGACCCGCAGCACCTTCAAACAAGGCCCACTCTGGCGATTACAGTTGCTTGCGGGTAAAGAAGAGTGCTTTTACTACAACCACGACAAATCGCAAAAGCATATTGTGCTTAAACCTGGCATCGCTTTTTGCTTTAGGCGTTTTTACGATCTCGTTGTGTCTCTATCAAGAAGTCATTGGACACAGAAAGTCAGCGCATTTCCTGCAAACTTCAACGCGCTTGGCGGCAAAGGCAACTTATCCGAATTTTTATTCGGTTGTGATCGCAGCTCAATTATCAGTGCTAGACCGTTACTTACCGAGATCCAACAAGGTAAATGCTTTTACTGTAATAAGCCGCTGAAAAACGATGGCAGCAATGCAGCCGAGGTTGATCACTTTATCCCGTGGGCGCGATATCCAAACGATCTCGGCCACAACTTTGTATTGGCACACCGCAGCTGCAACAACGCCAAACGGGATCATCTCGCTGCCCAGCGCCATAAAGAACGCTGGTATGAACAAAACATCATAAACAACGCTGCACAAATCACATCAGAACTCAGCCAATATTTTATTTGTGATAGTTCACGTTCAGAAGCCATTACCGCATGGGCATATCAGCTAGCGCACCAAGGTGATTCGCCATTGTGGCTAGCGGGAAGGGAGTTTGAGTTTTTAAATGGTGGTGGCGAGGTTGATCTGACTTATTGAGTTTTAGGTATTGATTGGAAGTGGGTTAAGGGTTGATAGCTTAATGAGCTAGTTAATAATGCTACCTCGGTTAATTTGTTTTTAGTAACTGACACAGTTGATAAAAACCGTGTTTAATGAAAAGATTAGCTTCAAAAGAAATAGATAGTTCTCGGAAGAGTGATAAATGGAAGTTTCTTCTGCCCAACATGCTTATGCGATTGACTATGCAGGTGTTCTGACCCACATACTAAATGTTGTAAAACATGATTCATATACTTGCCCTGGTTGTTGTGGTGAGATGGTTGCCGTTAAAGGTTCTGTAAACATTCATCATTTTCGTCATAATCAAGCGACATGTAGTTATGAAACTTACCTTCACAATGCCGCAAAAAACGCTTTCTATAGTCGGTTTAATGAGACTTGCAACCCTATAGTGCTTGTTTTGGAAAGAGCTATATCTTGTGAAAGTAGAAAGAAGAAATTCTTACTGGATATAAGCACTAGCTGTACAAATGTTATTGAAGCCAAATACAACCTTAAAAAATTATTTAGTCAAGCCTCTTTAGAAAAGTACGACAAGAGAACCGGCTTTACGCCAGATGTCATGCTGTCTAATTTAGACAATGATCGTCTATGTTATGTAGAAATTTTTGTTACTCATAAATGTACGGAAGAAAAAATAGCTTCTGGTGTTCCAATCGTTGAAATATCAGTGAAGGATGAAAATGATATTAAGTATATCCAAGAGTCTGACTTTTCATTCAGTGATTTAAACATTTCCTTATATAACTTCAGTGTAAAAGACAAATCTGTCCAAAAGTGCCACAATAACTGCCGCTATTCTACACTTCTCTTTGAAATTTGGTCCTTGAGTCCCAGTGGAAGGCTAAATAAGGTTGTTAAGTCATTTGCTCATTTGACTGAAGAAGATCTTTCGCAGAGTAGCTGTTGGTCAGCGAATTTAGATAAACGTATTAAGACTAAAAAAATAGTTACGCTAGTGAGAGATATGGACCCACAAAATATTTTTTCTAAT
The DNA here is from genome assembly GCF_947497935.1 of uncultured Shewanella sp. Taxonomy (GTDB): domain Bacteria; phylum Pseudomonadota; class Gammaproteobacteria; order Enterobacterales; family Shewanellaceae; genus Shewanella. The sequence continues at coordinate 34,293 of NZ_CANMIO010000019.1, read as the reverse complement.
TGTTTAAAGTGTATCAATATTTCTGAATGGAATGATGGAAAAATTAGTTGCTTAGAAAAAAACACTGCTGTGCCTTATACAGAAGCTAAAGTTTGTAAGAATTATGAAGTAGTCGAAGTATGAGTAAGAGCTTAACTTTAGAACAACAAAAAATAGTAAAGCATATCGATGGTCACGCTCTGGTAAGAGCTGTTCCAGGAAGTGGGAAAACCACCACATTGATTATGCGCGTTAAGTATTTAATAAGTAGAGGCATTGCACCTGAAAATATACTCATCCTCATGTACAACAAAGCAGCACAAGTAAGCTTTCAAGAGAAGTTAAAAGTAGCAATCATAAAATATAATGTACCAAATTCGCCTGAAGTAAAAACATTTAACAGCTATGCCCTTAAGTTGATTAAGGAAGCACAACAATCCAAATTAATAAAACGAAAATCACTTGTCAGGCCAGAAGACCATAAATACCAAGAATTATTGAGAGAGTGCTATTTCTACGGAAAGCAAATTGAAAGTCGCTACCTTGATAATAATGAAGTTGAAAAGTTAGAGTTAAACATTTCAAATTGGCGTTTAGAAAACTTGACAGCTGATGACTTAGAGCATGACCCAAACTATAAAGAAGTCGATGCCATCAACAAGCGTGCTTACAGAAAGTATTGTGAACTATTAGAGCAATATAACCTAAGAACCTTTGATGACTCCCTGATTGAAGCTGTTCAATTGCTTCGTTCTAATCAATTTCCAATACCAGAATTAACACATATTATAGTCGATGAATATCAAGATGTTAATTACATTCAGAATGAACTAATTAAGAGCCTAACTACAGAGTACACCAGTGTGATGGTTGTCGGAGACGTTAACCAATGCATTTATAAGTGGCGTGGAAGTCGTCCAGATTTCATTGAAGGGATATTTGAGAGAGACTTTAAAAAGAGCACTGTTTTCAACCTTTCATGTACATTTAGGTATGGGCACCAATTGGCTTATATAGCTAACTCCGTTATTAGTAAGAACAAAGATTCAAATAGTAGTTTTTGTATTAGTCATCCTAATAATTCTGATACAGAAGTGTCAATTCATCAGGGGGGGGATTTGATAGAACTCCTTCAACTATGTGAGAAAAGTTCTACAAATTATTCTACTGCAATAATAGCAAGATCTAATGCTGATCTAATTGCACCTGAAATTATCCTTAAGATACTTAAATTGCCTTACAACACGAAAACTACTCAACAAAAGTTAGTGACCAGACCAGAGATTACGTTATTTACTCTACTAATGTGTTTAGCTATCGATGGCGATTTTAGAAAGCTATTTCCTATTAAGAATATTAAGCCTCTAATAAAGAACTTTATGAAGCAACTTGGCTTCAGATTACCAAAAGGGATGTTAAATGAAATAACGGAGGAAACAGCCAGAAATAGTGAGCAGTTTCTAGAGATAATAAAAGATAAAGGAATATTAAGTCAGAGTGTTAACTGTAAACTGTTCAACTCCATTCAAGCGATAAATAAGTCATATAAATCTGAAGATAAATCATCAGATTTATACAGAGATTTTAACGATAAAGATTTATTTTCAAATGTAAGCGAATCAACCATTTTACGTAGAGAGTCAAACGACCAATTACGGGGTATTAGTGTTATGGAGCAGCTTTTGGATACCTTTGAAATTACTGTAGGTGATTTATTATCTACATTAATAGTACCTAAAGAACACCAAGAAGATGATGTTCGCTTCCATTTAACGACTATGCATGGTTCAAAAGGCCTAGAGTGGAGTAACGTTATTCTCATAGGTTTAAATGATAAAGTTTATCCGGGGTTAAGCAATGAATCATCAACCCAAACGAAGTTAGGAGATTTAGCAACCAAAAAACATGATGATTTAAAAGAAGAAAGACGTTTATTTTATGTAGCGATAACAAGAGCAATTAAGCATTTACACTTAATCGTGCCAAAAGATCAAAACCTAGAGTTTTGGAATAAAAAGCGCTGGTCATCGACACCGAAAAAAGAAGTTGATGCAACAAGGTTTGTATTCGAAATGGATACAGTGATAGCTAGAGAGCTGATAACTAAGATACAAAACCCAAAGGGTAAAATTAACCTTACACCACGTGCTAAGATATATCTTGCAAAACTCGCTGGTGTTACTTAGACGAACGACTGACAGATTTATTGTGGATGGCACGTTAAATTACGATTACGTGAAAATGATTTTGCACCTAGAGTCGTAAAAAAAAAGACAGTATCAATTTTAATGGATTTGTTCCGCTTCTGGATAGAATGTAAAAAGCTAACGAGCACTATAAAACTCGGGCTCACCATAACTATGGTCATGGTTCTATGCACATTGAAGTTAATGCAAGCGTTTAAGGAATCAATACAGCGGCAGGCTTTGTTGGGCAATCAATTGACTTCCTATCAAAATTATAGCAGCAAGTAGTGTTAACTAACTGGAATGAATTCGGGGCAATGCTAGAAAGTAGCAGCTCTAACAACTAAATCCAGGTGTCCTACGTTGCATCTTATTTAGGGCTATACGTTTTATTTGTAGGTAATTTCATGGAAAGTAGAAAGATGTTTTCGATTTATATTCTAGAATGCAGTGATGGATCATATTACACTGGAATGACTAGCGATCTTCAGAGGAGGATGGTTTCTCATTACACTTGTGATGATATGTGCGCACAGCACACTAGATTTCGACAACCAGTTAAACTAGTTTTCTCGGTATCTGGTATTGCAACGGGAAAAATAGCAAGAATTGGTGAAAAATATATTAAGGGATTAGTTCGGCCAAAAAAGAAAAAGATAATTAATGGTGATTTAAGGATGACTGAATTACTTAATAAAAGAATATTCCCACAAAACACAGTTAATGAATAGAAAATAGACTTGAAATACCATCTATTAATAACGAAGAGAGCCAGAATTGTTCAATATAGGCTCCTCTACTAAGTGATGTAGTCAACTAAAACTGTACACTAACAGGGGATAGGTATTTATACAGCCGTTTCAGCGGCTGTTGGTGTCATGTAATTATTGCTGGCTACTGATAAGCCCAGCATCTCTAATTAAACTTGCGGCCTTATAACGGCCAACATTTTCACCCAGTTGATTAAGTTGACCTGCTATCGTTCTTGCTCCCGCAGAGCCGCGACTATCACTATGTATATCAATCGCTTTTTTGAGTAATAACTCACGTTCTGGTTTTATTAATTCACGGTGTTTTAGGTGATAATGATAGCTGCTTCTCGGAATTTCAAATAAGTCACAAAGTGGTTTACCACTGTTTTGCTCTCTCGATAACGATTCAATCAACGCTATCGTTTGATGCTGTCTTGCATTAAGAGAGCGGTAGCTTTTTTAAGATGTCTTTCTCCCATTCAATTTTCTTAATTTGAGCTTCAAGCTCTTGAATGCGCCTTTGCTCTGGAGTCATAGCGTTGGCAGGTGGAGTAATACCTTCAAATTCTTGCTTTAGTTGGATAACCCAACGTCTCATTGCTGTTGGGCCTACACCGGTAGCCTGACAGGCTTCACGAATGGTATAGCCTTGATTAATAACAAGGTTAGCTACATCAATTTTAAATTCTGTTGAGTAAGTTGGTTGAGTCTTCATTATTTTTACACCGTTCTATATTAAGGAGAGTTTACCTCATATCGGTGTACAGGTTTATTAAGCCTGAAGAGAGGAGTTTGTTGTTTGTTTGAGGCGTTATACACTGGTGCTGCTTATAAGAAAGGGGGGGACTCCCCCTCTAACGAATTACTATACTTTTTTCTTAGGTTTTCCGCGAGTTGAACCCCGAACCGAGTCAGGGAAATTTTCATTTAGTACTCGTCGACCTGAAGGGGTTACTTTATAGTTTTGTGTGTCAATTTGGGCTATCCAGTTGTTATTTAAAGCCCACTCAATATTTGAAGGTGCATTAGTAGGGTTTGAGCCTTTATGTTCAAGAAATAACTTTCGGTAGTCTTTGATATCAAATGACTCTCGTCCTTTCGACGCTAAATATACGCCTACTGCGAGAGCAACTTCGCAGTATCTGCGTACATCATGTTTTTCACAGAAGGTAGTAAAGTCGCTTTTGCTATCGCTCGTTGTAAGAACCTTTGCTATTGGCGTTTTTTCTATTTTGTCCTTTGGGTGATCTTGCGCGGCGCCTTGAGGGATATCAACTATAACTGAACTGTCAGAATACAATAATGCAATGATTTTTCGAGCAAAGTCAGGTGTTACGTATTCATCAATGCTTATGTTTTTACCGCTAATTGATAGTCTATGTTCGCTCATTACTTTTGATCCCCGCTTGATTTTCGAGGATGATAGCAATTTAAAAACGCGCAATCAAGTTTAGGCGGCGTGGGGATTGTCTGTGCGTATAGTTAAGTGCTTGTGGGGGGGGGGAATACTTGGTGTTTTTGCTTCGATTCAGTTAAATATCCCATATTACAGTACTTAGGATATGTGGGGTCAGAGTAAACTTTATTTGATTGCCATACTTTTTCTTATCCCACGACCCAGCTTTAGACCCTTTGTACTTACGCATTTCTGTCCACAAATGAGTTTGTAACATCTGGGAGAACTAATTCGGAAAGATGATGATTCAGATGTCGGTACGACTGTGGGCTTCGATTTCAAGGATGAAACCGCAGAGCGGCCAAGGACGGCTTTACAGCGTTCTACAGAAGTTGCGACATCTGAGCTTACTGCGAATTATTGCCTCTCTTCGTGTCCTCAGTGTTCCATTAACATCCGTGTTAAACGGCCAGTTCGCTATCCCTAGCTCTCGCTTATTAGCGCATGGCTTCACCATATTCGCCGTGGTGAATAGCTTTTGTCCAAAAACGAGTAAGCTCCATTGGTAAGCATATCCTTTGGTTATCATATTCTTAGTTATCACATGAGCGCAGAAAATATTGTGAGATGTGGCTTCTGCTAAATTTGCAACTCTCACTACGAAGTGCTGGGCTTTATTGAAGAGAGTGATGATAAAGGTACGCGCAATAAAAAAGCCGCTAATGCGGCTTTTTAGGCTATTTATGTTGATTGTTAGCGGCTAGCAAGTTCAATCAAATAAATTAAAAGGTGACGCTTACATTGCTAGAGCAGTGGTTTGTGCCGGCATCACATACACTGTAAGTGTACATGCCGTAGGCATTTCGTAATGTGTCTACGTGGCTGCCGTCATTGCTGGTTGTGGTTTGGATAAGGCCGTTGCGATAAACATCGACTCGTGTGGCGCTAGCGCCTGACCATGTCAAACTAACTCTATCTTTTCCTTTCGAAAATGATGTTGTAGCGCTGAGCTCGATATCTTCTAACGGCGCAGTGGTGTTACAGCCCATGTTGTTTAAGTAAGCGCTGGCGTCGGCGACCTTGGCGATACCATAACCAAAGTAATCATCTCGGCCTGGTTCACCGGCATCAAATGCTGTGGCTTTGAGTGCCTCACGAATATCATTACCAGTACAGCCGCTATGGTTAGACCATAAAAGCGCTGCCATGCCTGAAATCGCTGGCGTGGCCATCGAGGTTCCGCTCATGAAACCATAATCTGCGGCGGCAATTTTAACCGTCATCTGTGATGCTGCATGTAGAGCGCCGCGGTCGGCAAGTGCGGTGCCGACTGCTGGAATGTCGGTGATATTGGCATCACCCAGTGTTCCATATAGCATGCCATCGACATTGTTTACGATAACTGCGCCTAAACCGCCCGAGGCTTCACAGTTTTTAACCTTGTCGTGAAAAGAGATATTGCCTCGGTCGATAAGACAAACTTTGCCATTGGCATTTGCGTCGATTGCTTCGGCAGTTCCCATAAAATAGGGCTCGCCAGTCACTTCGCCAGCGTTCTCCATAGCCGATGAGGCGAGGGCTTGTCCGTCTGCTTCAAGGTTGGAATTGACCGCCATGCTTTGTGGATATGTCGATAGGGTGCTGACGCCGCCTGCGGTGATCTCTACGCAACTGCCGTCGATAATCTCTGTTTTATTCTTCTTGCCGCGCCCAGTAGAAAAGGTCGAACAAGCCGGAAATTGAGAAAATGCGGCAATATTGTTGTCTGCATCGTTTGCGCCTACCATCATCACCGAGGTGTAGCCAGCAGGGAATGTACGGACATTATTACCGTCGTTACCTGCTGCGGCGACCACAAGACCGCCGTCTGAGGTAAAGGTTTTAAAGGCATTTTCTTCGGTCGCATTGGCTCGGCCACCACCTAGACTCATGCTGATAATGTTTGCACCCGCTGCGCTACAAAGGTTCGCGGCGTGGGCCAAGTCAGATGAGTAACCCCAGCCACTGGCATTGAAGACTTTAATGATATGCATTTCAACACCGGGTGCCATACCAACCACACCAAAGCCATTGTCTGCTGCACCTATGGTACCGGCTACGTGGGTACCATGGGGGCCACCATGTTCATCCCAGTTTCCGGTGCCTGAGTCACTGTCACCTGTAATTGATGACCAGACAAAATCGGGATTTGAGCGGTCTAGTCCTGAGTCAATCACACACACTTTAGTTCCTGCACTGGGGTTTAGTGTGAGCTGGTCAGCTTGTGATTGATAAACGGCATAAGGTGTTAACTGGGTGACGGATGGATCGCCAATGTCATCGCTGTATAGCGACAGTGGCACACGGCGTTGATCTTCTTCTACTAGCTTCACATGTGGATTATTAAGTAAGCCTTTGACTGTGCTTAAATCTTTTCCTGAAAATGTCGCTGCGATAAAGCCGTTACCATCTAGGTTAAGCTCGCCACCCACTTTTTTCGCTAAGGCTTTGACTAATCCCTTGTGCCCCTCATCGACTTGGATGATATAGCGTTGATCTGCGGCCTGAGTTGCAAATGATAAGCCTATGCTTAAGGCGATAAGGCTTTTAGTTGTTTTTCTCATTAATACACTCCATTTATTTATGATTCTTATTAAATATGTCTAATTGAATATTTCCGATAAGCTTCAAAAGTTGGCCATTGGTAATTTACCCAAGCCCGCTTCGATGTCGCACTAGCTTAAAAGGGCGTCACCATTCCTACGCTAATGCGCTAGAGTTGAACTCGCGCAAAGCCTCTGAAACTTGCATGTTCAAGTCGTTTGGGTATAAATCGACTGCCATTTAATCAAACTAGCTAACTTTAGCGGGCTAAACTATCGGGGAATCCCTGATATTTACCTAAGCACTAAAGCGTACAAACAATGATGATGGAGAATTCAAAAATATTTGAGGGAGAAGCAGGGCAATGGTTAATGCAAATCGCTAGCGGAATTAAAAGATCACTAGCGTTAAATATATTGTTGATATGTGGAATGATTTAGCGCTAACAGAGTTAATGGGGCGCCTCATTAAGGCAAATAAGCTTGGCGCGAAGAGCAAATCGCACGAGTCCGGCAATATCAAATATATTAAGGCGGGACATAATATGGGCGCGATGGGTCTCAACGGTTTTAATGCTCACGTTCATGCGTTCGCTTATCTCTCTTGTTGAAAAACCTTCGGCAATTTGTTGTAAGATCTGCCTTTGACGGCTTGTAAGCAGTTTTATTAAGTCGCTGTCTTGATTGTTATCTCCCCTTAGTTTGCTGACCATCTCCAGATCAATATTTTTTCCTATGTATTGTTTGTCGCTGATCAACGTAGAAATAGCGGTTTCGAGTTCGTCGACGGCGGATTCTTTCATTAGGTAACCGTGGCTGCCTATGGTGAGGGCTTTTGCAACGTATTCAACGTCGCTGTGCATCGACAGCATCAAGATTTTTGTCTTGGTCTTCATCTTTGTGACACTACGTGCAACCTCCAGTCCGTTCAGTCCGGGCAGAGAGATGTCTAAAATCAACAGTGTCGGTTCGTGGGTTCGCAATAACGACAAGGCTTCTATGCCGTCACCAGACTCTTGAATGACTTCAACATTGGCTATCGACTCGAGTAAACTGCGGATCCCTGCTCGGACTAATATATGGTCGTCGACGAGTATAATTGTTATTTTTTCAGACATTAGGGATCACCACCTTAATTATTGAACCATTACCGATACTTGAGTTAAGTATCAACTTTCCTGATAACGAATGTACTCGCTCTTCCATACCCAGCAGCCCCAGATGAATACCACTAAAGGTATTTTGTTTCACGTTATCGACGTCAAACCCTTTGCCGTCATCTTTTATTTCTATGAATAACTGCTCACGATGAAAGCGGAGGCTGACAAAAATCTGATTGGCCTCTGCATGTCGAATAGCGTTATTGACCGACTCTTGAATGATCCTGAATACGTTAATAGTGATCCCTTGATTAACCATAGGAAAATCATTGCTAACGTTAAATTTGATTGGGTTAGCGATTAACGCTGACATCTTTTCAAGTTGAAGCTTAACCCCGGCAACGAGACCTTCATCATCTAAGAGTGCGGGGCGTAAATTAAAAGAGATGGCGCGCATCTGTTGGATCATCGTATGAGTAATTGAAATAGCGGAATCGATGCGTTCTTGCTCTTGATAGTTAAACTTTTTATAGAGCTGAAGATTGATTTTTGTTGCCGTTAATGTTTGCCCAAACTGATCATGTAATTCTCTCGAAATGGATTTTCGTTCCTCTTCTTTAGCGTTTTGTATTTGGGTTGCTAGACTTCTAAGCCCTTGATAAGCGGTGCTAAGTTGTTGTTCGCGATGGTTAACTTCATCGAGTGCAATTTGCTTCTGCTCTTGTAGCGCCTGTAGTCGCGCCGTGTGTTTTTTCCAACGGGCAAGGCGCATTTTATGAAATGCAATAAACATCAGTATGATGACGCAGACAAATGCGATTCGGTTCGAGGTCTTCATCCACCAGGGCGGCACTATCTGAACATTGAGCCTTGCGGGAGCACTCCACTGGCCATTATTACCTTTGCCTCTGACTTCAATCGGGTGAAAACCTGGGTCTAGATTAAAGAATGTCATCTGATTGCGGTTGCTTAATGTCTGCCATGGACTTGATGGCGTTAAGCGATATTGATAGTCATGACTCTTTTCGGAAAAATCTAACAATGAAAACTCTAAGGTGAGGACTTCGCCCCAAGGCAGTGATAGCTCAAGCTCGCTCGGGATCCCAACATTTAGCAGCGGTAAGGGCAAAGACTCATGTTCAATTTTGGTAAACTTAATCGGGGCAGGGAGCTTAGGAGTGATTATTTGGTTACGCTCAATACTAATCACACCATTGATGGCACCAAAGTAGCTGTAGTCGCTACTCTGTGAGCGGGCATTTTGTGAGAAACTACCGACATGAAAAAGTTGATCATCAGCTAAATTAAATACTGTCTGTTGCGATGGGTTAAAAAAAGAGATGCCTTTTTTTGTTGTTAGCCACAAATTGCCATCTAGCTCAGGTGTTATCGAGATAATGCTTTGCCCCACAAATCCAAGACGCTCGTTCACGGCTTGGAATCCTTCCACCTTATTGTCGCTATCAAAGACGATTTTACTTAAGCCACCACCGTCGGTTCCCACCCAAATTTGTTGCTGGCTGTCTATGGCGAGATCTGTGATATAAAAATGGCTCAGTGGCTGTTCGAGTTGAGAGTTTGGTTTAAATCTTTGGCAACTCCAGTTGTTTGTCTGGCATAGGTTTAGGCCGTTTGAGCGGGTTCCTACCCAGATCTCATCACCATCGACGAGCAGAGAGGTGATGTAATTGCCACTTATGGATTCTTTATCGGCACTCTCATGGCGGTAGGCGGTGAATTTTCCGGTATTTGGATTGAAGTGGTGTAGCCCTGTGCCACCTACACCAATCCACAGGTTGCCATCTAATGCGGGTTCAATGACTCTGACATAACCTTTGCCGATTGAATTTGGATTACTGGGTTCGTGTTTAAAGAAGGCTAACGTTTCGCCTTGTGCCGATAACTGCCACAAGCCTTGCGATGTACCCACATAAAGTTGACCACTTGTTAGCTGCGCGATGCTGTGTACACCTTCGATTAAATGCGGTGGAAGAGAGGAGCCCACCTTTATAATTTGTCCTGAATACTGATCTAACCAATGTAAACCTGTGCCTGATGTGCCGACCCAAGTTTTGTTATTGCGCTTGTCTGTGTAAAGGGCGCTGATATTTCTAATGGCGGGGAGCGATTTATTATCGGGTTTAGTGATTAATGACACATAGGGGACTTTAGGATCTATCCGCTGTATTCCAGCGCCCCAAGTGCCAACAAAAAGCGTGCCTTGTCGGTTTTCAACTATGCTGGTGGCGGTTCCTTTAGCGGCTTGTGGCTTTTCATGACCACTAAGCAATTGATCATTGAGTAGATCTAACACCATAAGGCCGTATCCACTTGTGCCAATCGCGAGGGTATGTTTTTGGGTCACGTGAAGATTGATGATAAGTGGCTGCGGTGTAGAAGAAGGCGTTAAATAGACCTGCTCAACGTTATCGCGTTGGGGATTCATTTTTAGCAAGCCATTACGACTCCCAAGCCAAAGGGTTTGCTTGGTATCTTCTGTGATGGCAAATATGTCGTCATGACCGCCATCTGGCAGAGCGACTTGAATAAACGCTTGCTGCACACTGTCCCAATAAGCGAGTCCCGCCCCTATGGTGCCAAGCCACAACCGCTGCTTGCTGTCTAAGAAGAGCTTATAAACATAATCATTGGGTAATGACGTGGGATCGCTAGCTTCATGATAGAAGCGGGTTATCTCTCCAGTGCTGATGTTTAACCTGTTTAAGCCTATTTGAGTCGCAATCCACAGGTGTCCATCAGACCCTTCTACAACGTCATAGACACTGTCATTACTGATACTATTTGGCTTATCTGATTGGTGGCGGAAATGGGTAAACCTATTGCTGCCTGCTTCATACTTATTCAGGCCGCCACTATTTGTCGATACCCAGATGGTGTGATCACTACTTTGATAAATATTGCGAATGTCTAGCGCGCTAAGGCTATTTGCTGTGCTGGGATGGGGGATATGTTTTTGTACTTGGTAGCCGTCGTAGACAAACAGCCCATTCTTAGTGCCTACCCACATAAAGTCTTGATGATCTAAAAGTAAGGCTAAAATAATGTCTTCTTCCAAGCCGCTATTAAGGCCTATTCGGCTACTCTCCAAACTTGAAAAAGCCTTACTCTGTAAGGGAATTAGGCTGATAGCTAGTATTGACGTGACTGTCAGGATGTAGGCTAATTTCGATAATGCTTTGTTCGAAATATTATACAAATCAACTCTCCCGTTCTTCGTTACACCGATATTCAACCGCGATCTAAGTGATGTTACAAGGTATCGATGTAGCAAATAATAAGCAAATTTAACTTTTAATTAACTTTCGCTTGGCTGTCGGTTGGCTTTGGATCTGTTTCAGAAAAATCAGGGTTTCCCCGATATTTCACTCAATCATTTTCAGGTACGGTTATTAATCAGTAGCGATTCTACTCACATATAACGAATATCTACTCATAAATAACAAATAAGGACGGTGTATGAAACTCAAGCAAAGTATTGCCAGCGTTACAGCGCTGCTAACAGCTTTAATCCTGTTAGCACCCATGGCGCAAGCGGCAAAATTAAAATCTCAAAATCTTACACAATTAATTGATTCCTCAGAAAGTATTATCTCTGGGCAAGTAGAGAAGGTAACCGACGGTTTAACTGACAAGGGGATCCCCTACACGGAAGTCAGCATTAAGATCGGTAGTGCGGCAAAAGGTCAGCACGCTAAAAACTCTACTTATACATTTCGTCAATTTGGTTTATTAAAGCCTCGTGTAATGTCAAACGGTCGACAGATGCTTGCAATGGCACCTGAAGGCTTTCCGCGCTGGAATAAAGGGGAGACAGTTATCGCCTTTATGTACAAGTCAGCAAAGCAAACAGGTTTGCGTACGACTGCTGGTATGGCTCATGGAAAGTTCAACTTAGTGAATGGCAATGTTGTTAACGAGTTTAATAACGAGGGGATCTTTAACGATGTGGAGTTTGCTCCTGGCTTATTAACTCATGAAGAACAAAATATGATGACGAACCCTACGGCTATCAGTGCAACTTTCTTTATGAGTGTTGTTGGGCGCGCCGTTTCGCAGCAGTGGATTGACAATGGGAAGATGAAATAATGAAACTATCTAAATCTACACTGGCAATAGCCATGTTTTTAACGTCTGGCAGTGTCATGGCTGCTGGCCCACTCTATACCACTGATAGCGCAAATCCTCAGCCCTATAGATGGGATACATCAGCAGGATCTATTCCGGTTTATGTCGATGGCGGCGCTGCGTTTACTTTTGATTATGATGGCAGTGTTTTCCTGTCAATTGACCGTGCAAATGAAATCACCCAATTTGCTTTCGATCAGTGGAATAATGTTGAAACATCAACTTTTGAGGCCAACATTGCGGGCACGATAGAGGAGCAAGTTGGTATTGCAGATGTGACTGGCGCCAACGCTGCTCAAATTTATACTGTTGAAAACGGATATGGTTTTTATGTCTTATATGATACAGATGGCAGTATTTTAGAAGACTTTTTTGGTATACCTAAATCAGCCGTACTCGGCATCGCCTTTCCTGAATGGGCTGACGAAGACGGTACTATCACAGAAGCAACTGCCGTGCTGAATGGCTGGAATGTTTATGTACAAGATACTGATGGCGATCAGGTTGCTGGGGTATTTACCCATGAATTTGGCCATGCATTGAACTTGTCGCACTCGCAGACAAACGGCCAATTGGCTTATTTAAGTTGGCCTGGAGCGCCACTTTATCCAGGTGTTGCGGGCTGTGATGTTGAGGCTATTCATGATTATGAATATCCAGCAGATTGGGGAGGCAACCCAGCCGATCCCGATATTATCGAAACCATGTTCCCGTTTATTCGTCACAATGGTGCTGGCGGTGTGAGTCAAAGTACGGTGAATGTACTTGATGACCGAGTGTCGATTTCGAACCTTTATCCAACTGCCGAATATATGAGCCAGTTTGGCTCTATTGAAGGCACACTAAGATTAAAAGACGGTCAAACAGAATATAGTGGAATTAATATCATTGCCCGTAATGTCAATGATCCGCTTTTTGATGCTGTATCTGCTCAATCTGGTAATTTAACTCAGGGTAAGATTGGGCCTGATGGTTCATTTAAAATCAATGGTTTAACTCCTGGGCAAAGTTATGTTTTATATACAGAAGAGATCCATCAAGGGGGCTATCCAACTCGTCAAACTCCTTTAGTTTCAGTTGCAGAATATTGGAATGAAGCAGAAGGGAGTAACCCCGTAACCGATAGTGCCTGTGACGTGACTGCAATTGTTGCTGAAGCCGGTAAGACGAAACAAGCCGACTTAACCTTTAATGGCTACAGTGATGGTATCGAATTTAGACCGATTGTGAATGCGCATCTAACGGATCTGGCTAAAAATGGTCGTTCTTCTATGGGTGTGATTAACGGGATCGGTTTTACATGGGAAGAGAATAAAGATTTTACTATCCTGCCTGAGTACATCTCTGCAAGTAGTGGCAAGATGAACCGTAACGGTAAGAAGTTATTGGTTAACTCTGACTTAGATGGTAATGGCGTTAGCGCACCAGCGATTTGGACTAGCGCAAACGGTGCTATGTCTTTAGGTGATTTCACCGGAAACGCATGTGGTGGCTCTGGTATGGAAGGCACGCAAGCGGCATCTGCTTGGGATATCGATGATGCTGGTAATACAGTAGTCGGACTAGCCTACAAAGATGTAAATAACAACGGCTACTGCACCGAATATGGTAAAGGTGAGATGGTTCCCTTTATTTGGACACCCAAAGCCGGTATGCATGAGCTAGATACTCGTGACGTTAACTGGGATTACTATAGCTGGGTCAGAGCGCACTCTATCTCAGGTAATGGTGAGGTTGTGCTTGGATCCGCTGACGGTTGGGAAGCTGTAGCTTGGATCAAAGAAGGAAAAATGATCAACCTTTATGAAGAGGCTGGAGCGACGGAATCTCATGCTGCTTCTTACGATGGTAAAACCGTTGCCTTAGGAACGATAAATGGTAACGCCTTACTGTGGGACCACACTAAGAAAGGTGATGCGGCATTTACTGATATCGGTGGCCTGACTTGGTGCGAAGACATTCCATTTTTATGGTGGGGCCAAGACTTGTGTGAACTCGAGAGTCCAGAATGGGTGCAAAGTACGTTTGGCGCAGTACCGACTCTACCGTTTGATATGAATGATGATGGTAGCGTTATCATTGCACGAGCGGGTGACTTTTGGGCTGGGTTTGTTGGTGCCATCTACATCGACACCATTGGTTGGATGCCTCTACCTGAATTTTTCGCAAAGCAGGGAGTCATGGAAGCTGAAAATGCTTATATGAACAACCCACTATCGATCAGTGGTTCAGGTTCTGAAATGGTAGGAGGGATTGCAGGTGTGCCTATGTCTTACCATGTGAACATGGATCAGGTATATGTTTGTGAAAATGGACAATCGGTGAAAACAGGTTTCCCTAAAGGCTTAATCAATAAGGTTAACGCTGGGGCTGAGTTTGGCCGATGCGAACACCTTGATTAATGCTTTAACTTGAAAAATGCCACTCAAATTTGTTTGAGTGGCTTAATTATGATGGTTCGCCTCAACCTTACGGCTTTTCAAACACGGAGGCGGACCATCTGATTGAACCTCTGCATTGTCTGGATTGACAATATTCAAAATCTTCGGTTGTTTATATGTAATGCTAAGTATTAGTGTTTAACGTTTAGCGGCAGTCTCTAGAACTTACACTCGCCCGTTAATTGTTGTGTTCATATCTGTAGCTAATCACTAAACACTAATCAATAAACACTAGCGAATCCAATACGCCCATGCCGCTGTGTACGCCACCTTCGGTGCTGCGGGCTGATTTACTTCTTATCAAATATCCGGCGTAAGCTATTTTATCTGTAATTTGCTCGTTTACACCGTGAACCTCTAACGGTTTAACATCAAACTTTTCAACAGCTAATGTCTCAACTTCTAGCTTTTTCACATCTATCGCAGGCTTGCCGTCAATATGCACGGTAAACATGCCAATTTCGCTGATGAGATCGTCTACTTTTTGTAGCTCACCTTTACGCACGGTTAATGCGGTCGTTGCTCGTGCACTCGGGTGCAGTCTACGCATTAGTGACCAGGCTTGGTATTCGTGGGGTTGCAATGCAGCAAGTTTTGGCAAAATGTCGTCTCCAAATATGCAGTGGCCGCCACCTTCACCTTGGTTTTTTAGTACCCAATCATTGTTGCTGCCATTCGCTACTATTGCGGCGCTGTCTTTAGTGACGGCAATCATTTCACCGAGTAATTCCTTAACGGCTATTGCCTCATCAATGTTTAAGCCAAAACGGGTGAGGGTACATGGCTCCATTGAAGACAATAACATTTGTACCCGTTTGCTGGTGGCCAATTGTTGACTAACCGTGGCGTTAACGGCAACGCGGTGTTTTTCAATAAAGATACGGGTTTGCATTAATGCATCACAGCACACTCGGCTGATGATGTCGTTGGCGTGGTAGTCACAATATTGGTAGCCTGCGCGTAAATATACGGTATCGATTGCGCCGACACCGTCGAGTAACAATCTATGGTTATCGCCAGTTTTAAGTTTACCGTGCAACTCTCTAAACGTGCGTCTAATGGTTCGTATGCCTTTAGATTGCAGGGCGTGTTCTAGTAGGTGTTGATCGTAAACATTGTCTTCACCAGCTTGCACAACCATTAAAAAGGTTGGCGCGTTCGTGGTGTTATCAATTGAAGATTGCTCAATGGCAGCAAACTCAGCATTAATTCTATGTGTGGCGTTAGCTATGCCTTGGGCTAAGTTCTCTAGCGCGTGGTTGGCAACGAGCTTCCCTGTTGTTGGCGTTGACCACTCACTAAAGGCTTCTGGCGCTTGTAACTGCAAAAACTTGTGTAGCTCATGCACGCGTTGACCGAATGGGCCCATGCCTGCGGCGATACCGTTAAACTCAATCAGTTTTGGACCTAAGCTGGCATCATCCATAAAGTCGCTGCGCATAATTAATAGCGGTAAGCGCTTAGCACTTTGCGACTCTTGCTGATTAGGTTGATGAGTAAGTTGCTGATTAGGTTGGTGAATCGCCTGATGCATCTCTAATAAGGCATTAAAGAAAGGATCGCCTTTGGTGATCGGCGCGATCGCTTGGTTAAGAAACTCAGCATCTTCGGATGCAAAATGAACTAACTTGCCCAATAGGCCTACCGATGAGGTTAGCTTTTGATAGCGCGCTGTCGAAATAGGTGTTGGCGTTAAACTAAAAGCAGTGTGTACGGCAGAATATGGCGTGGTTTTTAGCGCCATACCATGGCTTAACGCCCACTCAATGGCATCTTGTGAAGCTTGTTTGCTTGTGTCGTTAATCATGGTGTCCGCCGCTAATTGTTTAATGGGTTCTTGATAAGACAGAACTAAAAATCGCTTTTTATCGTCATTGTTAATGACGTTGTTAATGACATAGTTAACTTCGATCTGATGCTGCTCCTTAGCACTTTACTCTATCCTTATGAAGTTTCTGTAAAAGTCGAAATATAGGCGGCTATCTGATGCTTGTCAATTCTTGTTTCGAATAAAGTCGAAATAAATATGAAGAGGAAAACAATGCATTTGATGAGGATTTAAAATAGCCATAAGTGGACGTATGTTGATGGAGTGTCTATATACGTATAGCAGGATAACGTATACGGGATCCGCAATGATTAATAAATGGAGATATTATGATGAAAAACAAATCCTCTCGCGCTGCGTTAGTCGTTGCTATGACGGCTTGCACATTGAGCCTTACACTTGTGCCAAAACTCGCTTTTGCTGATCATCATAAAGATTGCAGCACTATGGTTGGCTGTGACAAAAAGAGTTGTGAGATAAAAAAGCAAATTACCATGGCAAAGGCTCATGGCAACACAAATAAGGTAGCGGGGTTAGAAACCGCGTTAAAAGGCGTTGAGTCCAATTGTACTAACGATGGCCTTAAGCAAGACTTAACTACTGAGATAGCTGAAGTAAAACAACAAATTGATAAGTACGAGGCTGACTTAAAGGAAGCCGAAGAAGAGAGTAACTTAGATAAAACCTATAAATATCAACAAAAGCTATTGAGTGAAAACACTAAGCTGAAGCAACTTGAGCAGGAGCTATCAAGTTTGGACGGGAGCAAGTAGCGGCCATATTTTATACCTGTCATTTGTAAATAAGATTTTCAAATGACAGGTATTATACCAATCAGTATAAGAAGTTGATCTACTCAGAGCGTTTTTGGCAAACTAATTCAAGGCGAATAATTGAAAGAATGGTTGCTCCCTTGTGAAGTTATTCAACGCAGAAGTAGGCAGCCAAAAACGCTCCAGAATGGCGAGTTTTAGTGGCTCTGATACTGCGACTCTTAATAAACAAAGAGGGAGCTTAAACGTAGAATAACTATGCTCTGCACTCGTTGCAAACCACATGGATGTGGTGAATGTCATTAATGCAGGAGCATTTAATGACCTTGTCTCAGTGCCGCTAAACTCTCGCTGAGCGACCAAATCTTTATACTAATTGGTATTATGTTGTTTACTCTTTATCTTGCTGTTCAATAAAGTCTTTAAACTCAATCTCATATAACCGAGCCAGAACCAAGGTTACGGCAAATATAATAGGGCCATAGACTAAGCCGATTAGTCCAAACAGCTGCAAACCGCCTAGTAGTGAGAAAAATAACAGTAAGGTACTCATACCTGTATTACCTTGCATGAGCCAAGGTCTGAGAAAGTTATCAATCGAGCCAATAACCACAACCCCCCAAACAATCAAAAAGAGTGCCCATTGCCAGTCGCCGGTTATAAACAAATAAATTGAGGCAGGTAACCAAATCATTGCGGTTCCAACAAACGGGATAAAGGAAGCAAAGGCCATCATACTGCCCCAGAATAACCCCGAAAATCCGGCTAACGACATGGCTATTCCGCCGAGCGCGCCTTGGGCTAATGCAGTAAGAAATGCACCTAATACGGCAGACTTAGCAACCACACCGACTTCATTAAAGATAAGCCCTTGCTGTGAGCGAGATAATGGAATGATGTGGCGGGTGTTATCGATGATTTTCTGTTGATCTCGTAAAAAGAAAAACAATACAAATAGCATCAATCCAAAATCTAAAACCGTGTCCGCTACATCGCCGGCAATGCCTGTACTAGCAGTTAATAAGCTGCTGCTCAGTTGCGTTACTTTTCCGGCAGCTTGTTGCACGAGTTCATCTATCTTAATTGTGTCGAACGGCAGCCACTTATTCAATAAGGCAATGCCATGTTGAATATAGGGATGAGCAAGAAAGCTTTTTGCTCCGCCGTCAGTTAACCAAGCATAAGCATTAGTCATGAAGTTGATGCCTTCATTCATAATGGCCATTGCTACAAACAGTAATGGGATCAGCACCATCACTGTCACCAATGTACACGAAAACACGGAGGCCATATTCGGGCTGTTAGGCATGCGCTGTTGAATCCGAGTATGGATTGGGAGAAATAATATCGACACGATAAATCCGAGTACTATCGAGCCTAAATAAGGGGATATGAGTAAATAACAGGCATAAAAGGCGATCGCTAAAGCGAATAATAAGACTAAGTGGTGCGGTTTGAGTTTAAGGCCACTCATTAAAAAGGCTCCCAAAAATATCAGTAAGCTAAGGCATTAGCAGTACGTTTACTTGTGATTATGGGCTACAGCAGCATTTAGTCAACGCTAACAGTGGCTTCGGGCGTTATCTATCTTTGATGACGTGATAGATCTCGAGAATATTTATAATAGTCACTGAGGCATTAGTTACTGTGGCTTGAGCTGTTCATCGAACTTTTCATAGCGTGTGGATGACTTTTAATGATTTGGATATAAAATATTACCCCTGCGTCAAGATATGTCGCAGCTGTGTATTATGCTAATCGCTCAGCAAATTAGAGAGCTTTTGATCAGAGAATTTTTGATGCAAACCAATATCGAGCGCCAAATCGCTATGCTTGAGCAAATACCGCGTTACCCTAGAAAGTTTACCGCCAAGGAGATCACTGAAAAGCTAAAAAATCGTGACTATGACATAGGCCTAAGAACCGTGCAGCGAGAGCTAAAAGCCATGTACGACATGGGGCTGTTTGGCTTAGTGATGGATGATAGGTGCAAACCATTTGGCTGGTCTATTGCGGCTTGCTGGCGGGGTCTTAACTTAACCTTGATGGATCATCATATGGCATTGGCGTTTCATACGTTAAAGCACAACGCCAAGCAACTGTTGCCGCCTAAAAGTTTACAGCAGCTTACCCCTTATTTTGAACGTGCCGATCAAGTTTTAGGTACGGATCCGGATAATCCCTGGCTGTACTGGGCGCTTCGCGTCGCCCAACTGCCAGCACCTTTGCCTATTACCTACGACGATCACGATCCTCACGCATTAGAAATTGTACAAGATGCGCTGTTAAACAAGCGACAAATAGCCTGCGAAATTCAACGATTTATTAAAGGCAAAAGTTATTGGATAGACTACCGACCGATTAACCCCGAAGGGATAAAAATCTCGGATGGGATCATCATGCTGGCATTTACTGTGGGAAAGACACATATAAAGCGCTATGCAAAACCCATTAACTTAATGCGCAATATTCGCTTACTCGATAGTGATGCGATCACACGTGATGATTTTGATATCACGCTGACCGGCGAAGTAAGCGCCACAACGCCGATAGCTCTAGAGTTACTGCTTTCGCCGTCGGCCAACTTTATTCAGCGCAACGCCAGACTGAGTGAAGATCAGCAGATTGAACGACTGGCAAACGGCTATTATCGTCTCAATGCGAGCGTGTGTGATACACCAAGATTAAGAGAGTTTTTGTGGGCCATGGCTGATAGCGTAGAAGTCGTTTCTCCGCCAAAGCTTCGTGATCATTTCACCCGGTTGATCGGTAAAGTAAATACGCAATATCAAAATGCTACGACCGAGTCTGTCGCATAGCTAGGTTAATCTCCTCGGTACTATCTAAGTCAAATGACAATACCTAGGAGAAGGGCAAATGTTCGATTTGCATACTCAAAATAACCAAGCACCACGAATAGCCGTATTTGGTGTTGGCGGATGTGGTTGTAATTCAATTAATCAACTCAGTCAGTCCGTGTTAGCTGACAATGTACAGCTTATTGCGGTTAACACTGATGCACAGTCTTTACATGTCTCACAGTGCAGTACCCGACTACAGATTGGCCTTGAGGCAACCAAAGGCTTAGGAGCCGGTGCTAGACCACAAAAAGGCTATGACGCCGCTGCAGAGTCAGAGGCTGAGCTTAGAGAATACATTGAGTTGGCAGATATTATCTTTATAACGGGTGGAATGGGCGGCGGTACGGGTACTGGCGCCATTCCTTTTATGGCATCAGTCGCGACTGAGCTCAATAAACCTTTAGTGGCTGTGGTGACCACGCCATTTAATTTTGAAGGCCATCAAAGAGGGTTAATGGCGAAAAAAGGTGTGGATGAGCTGATGCAGCATGCCAACGCGGTAATCGTGCTGCCTAACGATCAGCTGGTTAAGACACTGGATAAGAAGGTCAGTTTAGTTAACGCCTTTTATGAGAGTAACCGCATCTTGCAAGATGTATTACAGGGGTTAACCACGACCATTAGCCAGTCTGGTTTGATTAATATTGATCTCAATGATTTTATCGCTGTGGTGAGTCACCAAGGGCGCGCGGCAATGGGAGTGGCCAGACAGATGGCAGGCGAAGATCTGCAACAGACCATCAATAAGGCCCTTAAGAACCCCCTGTTAGAAGAGTGCGATCTATCTAAGGCGCAAGGTGCGATTGTAAGTGTGATGGCAACAGAAAATATTGAGCTTAATCAGTACAATAGTATAGGTGAAACGCTGCAGGAACAGCTTGATCCCGCTGCGCTGGTGATTATTGGCCTCACCATAGTCCCAGATCTGGATTGTGAGCTTGAGTTGATGGTGATTGCAACAGGTATGCAAGATGAGGCTGACAGCTTAAACGCTTATGTAGAGCAGGCCTTGGTAGATCAGTCTTTACTAAATCAGCTCCTAGTCGAACAGCAAAGACCAGCAGGTGGCAAATCTCATAATCACCGTTTTGAATCATCTGAGCTGTTAAATTTACATGACTTTTTAAAAGAGAAGTCGGTAAGGGAAAAGAGCTGTGACCAATTTACAACGGAGCTTGAGATCCCAACTTATACCCGTAATCAAAAACGAGTTTACTGATGGCTTAAAGCATATTACATAAGAAATAAGGCTTATGACATAAGGCTAAGACTTGAGCTTCTGTTGGCTCAACTCGAATTAATTAGGAGTCGCCCTGAAGCTTGCTTTAGCGCGATAAAGCTTGAACGGGTTTAGTCTATGAAAGCGTTTAAACAAGATAACCCCGTACGGGGCTATCAATTGTTTAAGCGTGTAGCCAAATGTCTCGGCTATTCAGCTGTAACAAAATCACTTTCGCGAGCAAACTTAATTGCTTGGTCACATATCTTGATTTGCTGCTCTTTATTCGCTGCTTTGAATTGGTCCATGTAAGCATCTAATGCTTCACTGGTTTCTTTTGACATGATCATCTCTTCGATGCCTGCATCTTTATGCATCATCATAGATTGGCCAACAATGCTGCCTTCGATTTGCATATCTTGTTCTGCATAAAACGTTGTACAAATCATGAGGCTTGCCATGCCAAGCGCAGTATCTTTGTCTAGGTTTTCAGCGACAGCGGTACCTGCGAATAAACAACTTACAAGACCTGCAATTAGTACTTTTTTCATTATGGTGAACCCTTTTTCATTCCATCAATGGATCTGTTATCTAGATGATATTACATAGCATTTATATTGCTTTGAGGTGCTATGAATTGAGATAAAGGCTAGCATTTAGTAATTAATAGGTATGTGATACTGAACCTCATTTAGTCGCTTTCAATTCGTTTTTGTGTGGTTAATCACGCTTGTCATGCAGGTTTTATATGTAAAAAAAGCTAAAAAAGCCCACGTGATTTACCTTGCTGTTTTTATAGACAATTTACAGCACCATTTGCCGTTATAGCGTCTTGGTAAATATTTAAGCACACGCAAGATTACCGCTATTTGCGACTGAGATAACTTGATACTATGCGGCGGTATTTTACCAATCAGAGGTTGTAAATGGAGCTTAGGCGACATTCTGTTGAGTTCGGTTTTCTGCAAGGGATCATATTCTGTAATGGTGCCAAACTTTGCGAACAGGGATTAACCATAAACGGTAAGCTCTATGCCTACCCGCAGTTTAATCAAACCGTTGAGGTGCGAGAAGGCTGGTTTACTCAAACATTAGTTTGGGGAGATACGCGCTTTAGCTTTTTCCGCTTTATCGACAGTAAACCTCTGTTTAAATACGCCCTGAAAAACCATCTGTTGCAAAGCAAAGCGGCGCTACAAGTGAGCTATGATGAGCTGCTTGTTGATATTGCGCGTTTTGACAGCCGCTTTGGTTTACATAAGCGATATTTACGTGATTCAGATAAAAGCCTGTTGCAGAATGAGTTTCAAGATTCATTATCGGCATTTAGCTGTGCAGAACATTTTACTCAACTAGGTTTTGACACCAGTGCCTTTAACTGCAGACTCGCTAAGTTTATTAAGCAGCCTGAGGCGTTCACTGAAAAATATAACCAGTGGTGGCAGGAAAAGCAGCTAGATGCGCATCAGCCACTGTTTGACTCGCTAGAAGCAAATCCACTCACGCTATTGCAGCGCCAAGCCTGTGTTACCGATGAAAATAATACCTTAGT
This sequence comes from uncultured Shewanella sp., assembly GCF_947497935.1. GTDB lineage: Bacteria > Pseudomonadota > Gammaproteobacteria > Enterobacterales > Shewanellaceae > Shewanella. The sequence goes on along the minus strand of NZ_CANMIO010000019.1, from coordinate 11,478 downwards.
GATTGCGGGGGCGGGAACAGGTAAAACCAGCACCATGGCGGCAAAAGCGGCATATCTGGTGAATCAAGGTTTAGCGAAGCCTGAAGAGATCTTGATGCTGGCCTACGGTAGAGATGCCAGAGTTGAACTTGAACAACGGTTAACTTCCATTGCAGGAAATGCTAGCCAAGGAGCAGAGGCATTAGCTGGAGTTAAGGTCAGTACTTTTCATGCGTTAGGCAAAGAGATTATACAATACTACTTAAATCGTTCGACCCAAGTGTCTGTGCTGGCCAGTGATGATAAGCGTCTTACGCAATTTGTTGATCAACAGATCGACGCTATTGTTGCCGATCCACAGATGGCGGATCCCGTTGCTGACTATTTTGGCCGCTATCTGTATCCTCAGGTCAACGAGCTGGACTTTAACACCCAGGGTCAGTATCGCTCCTACCTTAAAAACAACGAGATCCGTGCATTATCGGGTGACCGAGTTAAGAGTTTTCAAGAGCTCACCATCTGTAACTACCTTTATACCCACGGTATCGAGTTCGACTATGAGCCTAGATATCGCTCAAAGCTTGATTCTAAAGATGACTCTAAAAACAGCAATGAGATCACCGAACCTGGAAAGAGCGTCTATCAACCTGATTTCTATATTCCGCTGCTTGATGCTTATCTTGAGCATTTTGGCCAGGATAAACAGGGCAATACTCGTCCTGATATTGATAAAGAAGCGTACCAGCAGAGTCGGGAGTGGAAGATAGCGCTGCATAAGCGCCATAATACTTGCCTGTTGCAAACCTTTAGCTGGCAGGCAGAAAAGGACGGTTTGGAGAAGAGTCTTGAAGCGCTATTGTGTGAGCGCTGTGCTCAACTTGGCCTTGAAGAGAGTCAGCTTTTTAAGCCTATTTCACCACAAGAAGTCTTTGCTCAGGTTAAACACTTAGGCGTGTATCGTAATGTGAGCCGTTTGATGTCCAGCTTTTTGGGGCTGTTTAAGTCTTCAGGATATACCTTGGCAGGGCTTGAAGCCGTTAAGATGGCAAAGGGGAAAGGCACTAAGACTTCCACCTATAACCAACTCAGATGGAAGGCGTTCTTACACTTATTCAGGTGGGTTTATAGCCGTTATGACAAGCAGCTTAAATCGCTTAATACCTTAGATTTCTCTGACATGATCGCCGAGGCGCTCAAGATAACGCGAGCCAAAGATTTTCATCAGAAAACGGCTGATCGTTTTCGATATAAATACATTATGGTCGATGAGTTTCAGGATATCTCCGCAGAGCGCGCCAAGTTGGTGACTGAACTGCGAGACTCTAGTCCAGGCTGTGCTCTGTTTTGTGTAGGCGATGACTGGCAGGCGATTTATCGGTTTACCGGTAGCAATCTGGGTTTAACGACTCAGTTTAGTGAGACCTTCGGCGCGACTAAAACCGTTATGCTGGATAAGACCTTCAGATTTAACGACAAAATTGAGAAGGTGGCTTCACAGTTTGTTCAGGCAAACCCTGCCCAGTTAAAGAAGCGCCTTACGACCCATAGCTGCAGTGATAATCCACAAGTCTGCTTAATGATAAACAACAGAGAGACGGCAATAACTCAGGCATTTGACAGTATCGATGAGGTCACAAGGCATATAAAAGCAGCTAAGCGAGCGACAGTGATGTTAATCGGTCGCTTTAACGCATCGCTTAAAGAGCTGAGTCATTGGCAAAGGCGTTATCCGCAGTTTGCCATCTCTGGTTTTTCAGCCCATGCCTCGAAAGGTAAGCAAGCCGACTATGTTATCGTGCTCGACGTGAATAACGACAAGTATGGTTTCCCTTGCAAGATAGATAGCGATCCTATCTTAGAGGCCTTGTTGCCAAAGCTCGATAGTTACGCCGATACCGAAGAGCGACGCTTGTTTTACGTTGCACTGTCACGAGCAAAACAGACGGTATTTGTTCAGGCTGAATTAGGTAAAGAGTCTGTCTTTGTCAAAGAGCTCAGAGGTTTTAAAGGCGATATTCGTGTTTACCTCAGCGATCTGGCGCCCATGTATCACGAGCAGCTATCTTGCCCTGAGTGTAACGAAGGGAAACTCATCCCAAGAGAGGGGCGTTATGGTCTATTTTACACTTGCTCCTTAGGACAAGACTATTGTGATACTAAGCTTGAGGCATGCGGCGTCTGTCAAAGTGCCCCTATGCTGCGTAATGAAACACATCACTTTTGCAGCTCAGCAAAATGTGGCCACAAGAGTCCAGTCTGCCCAAAATGCATTTCGGGTAAATTAGTTCAGCGCACAAATAGTCATACAGGCAAGGCCTTTCTTGCCTGCAGTTTGCATAAGAAAGCGGGGGCCGAAAGTTGCCAGTACACCTGCAATGTACCAGATAAAATACAGAGCTCGGCGGCTTAGTTATGCTTATGCCGTTAAGGTTAGAGTGACGGTGAATGTAAGTTAAAGATATGGTGAAAATAAAGGTGAAACGTGTCATCAATAATTTTGATGATACTTGGCTTTAGTTAAGGGCTAAATTAGTCGGTCTATTGTTTCTTGTCTAAGTGCTAATGTTTTATTGTAGGGATGATACGAGTTGTTGGTCGCTTCGGTTGAAGATGTTGGGGTGATTATTTTTGATGCAAGCAGTGTCGGCGTGCTTATTTTATTCGACGTTATTCGGCTTAAATCGGTCTTGGGCGGTATATAATTGCCTGTAATGAATGTTGTCTGATTGAGCGATATTAAGGCCTATTTCAGTCCTATTGAAGCCGAGAGACAGAGTTAAGGGCGAGAGCCGAGAGTAAGCAATATGAAACTAAAACCCATAGCGACATCAAGGTTGTTTCGAATAGAAAAACCGCCCGCCTAGTCATCGACTAAGCTTGATACTCTATAGTTAATATAAGCTGCTGCAATGTGTACAGACTACGCAGCAAGACTTGATTAAAGGCGAGTGCTTATGTCAAAAAATACCTTTATCTTACATTCCAACTATCCGCCTTCAGGCGATCAACCTGAAGCCATTGCCCGCTTAGTCGATGGGATTGATAGTGGGGAGAGCCATCAGACCTTAAAAGGGGTAACGGGATCGGGTAAAACATTCACCGTAGCCAACATCATCCATAGGCTGAATCGTCCAACGATTATTCTGGCCCATAACAAGACTTTAGCCGCGCAGCTTTATAGTGAGATGAGGCACTTCTTTCCTGAAAATGCCGTCGAATTCTTTGTTTCTTATTACGATTATTATCAGCCTGAAGTCTATCTTCCCGGTAGCGACCGTTTCATTCGTAAAGACTCTGCCATTAACGAGCATTTAGAGCGTTTACGCCTATCGACGACTAAGGCCTTGATTGAGCGTAGAGACGTTATCGTTGTGGCGTCTGTTTCATCGATATATGGCTTGGGCGATCCTGAGGCATACCGTTCCTTGCAAGTGAAGCTCTGGTTAGGGCAAGAGATAGAACTTCATGACTTAATTGCACGTCTAGAGCGGTTACAGTACATACGTTGTAATCGCACCATCAAGCGCGCGACATTTTTAGTACGTGAGGGAGTGATTGATATCTTTCCTGCCGATTCTGAGCATCAGGCGCTGACAGTTGAAATTGAAGCTGGACGAGTCAGTCAGCTTTATTGGATTGATGCCATCAGTGGCGAACAGCTCGAGGCGATTACTGAATATTGCGTTTCACCAAAAACCTTGTACTCGGTATCTCTAGAGCAGGTAGAAATCGCTTGCGAGCAGATCATGGCAGACATGGAGCAGCAAGTTGCCATACTTAACGCTGAAAATAGGCTGACTGAGGCGGCGAGGTTATATGAGCGCACCATATCAGACCTCGAGTTGTTACGACTACAGGGCTACTGCCCAGGTATAGAGAACTACGCCTCCTATCTCAATCAACGTGATCCACAGTTACCGCCAACGACGCTATTCGACTATCTGCCCATTGATGGCTTGCTGTTTATTGACGAGTCACATGTGATGATCCCGCAGATATCGGCGATGTATAAGAGTGATCAGAGCCGTAAGAACACTCTAATCGATTTTGGATTTCGTCTCCCTTCTGCCCGTAACAACCGTCCTTTGAGCTTCACTGAGTTTGAGAGCATCAAACCACAAACTATTTTTGTATCTGCCACTCCGAGCCACTACGAGCTATCAAAATCAAAAGAGCAGGTATTTAAGCAGATTATCCGTCCAACAGGTTTGCTCGATCCTGAAATTGAAATTCGCCCCTCTGAGGAGCAGCTTGACGATCTCGTCAAGGAGATATCCGTTAGGCTTAGCCGCAACGAGCGGACACTGGTGACCACGTTAACTAAAAAAAGCGCTGAATCGTTAAATGACTTTTTGTCTGCTAAAGGGATTAAAGTCAGCTATTTACACTCTGATATTAAAACCAACGATAGAGTAGAGATCATTAATTCTTTGCGTGCAGGGGAGATCGATGTACTAATAGGCATTAACCTATTACGTGAAGGTTTAGATATTCCAGAGGCATCATTGGTGGCGGTACTCGATGCCGATAAAGCCGGTTTCTTACGCTCAGAACAGGCGCTTATTCAAATTATCGGACGAGCAGCGCGTAACGAGAACGGCAAAGCGATTTTATACGCAGATAAGGTGACGACTGCGATGCAAAGTGCCATCGATGAGTCATCCCAGCGCAGAGGCCATCAAATCATCTATAACATGGCTAATGGGATTGTGCCGACTTCATCGAAGCGTAAACTCGACACCGATAGTCAGACTCAGGCAGCAGTTAGCCACATGGATAGGGCGCAGTTTTGTGCGAGCCTGTCAGCCTTGTGTCAACAGATCACCGCCAAAGAGAAGGAGTTACTGCAGTTTGTCGATGAGGGCGGGGTGGATGAAGCTAAGCTTGTTCGAGAGCAGCTTATTGCACTCTATCGTCAGTTTATCTTTATGTAATGTCAGCGTGTTTTATCCTGGTTAGCTAAGATATTTTGCTGGGGCCTGTATGGGCTCCTTTTTCATGGGCTTTTGAGACTGCCACTTTTCGAGATTGCCATTTTTCGAGATTTGCACTATTTGAAATGGGCTCTATTCGAATAGACTTTATTCAAAACCGCTGTTTTTCAAGCTGGCGCTCAATGTATCAAAGGGTTTAAGTAGCTAACCATTTTCAACATTAAAAAGGAGGGCGCCTTGGAATATCTTAGCCTTTGGTTTATATGGCGAAGGTTAGCGCTGAAAGGTGTAAAATCAATATAATTCCAATATATTAAGATATTGAGGCGAACATCTGGAAAAAACAAGTATATTGTTGATGTCGTTCGTCGTTATTTAAGAGGGAGATAAATAACTTGAAGCGTAAAAGCAATATCAAAACCAAAACCAATACTAAAACCAATGTTATTTTGCTGGCAAGCATACTGGCTGCAGGTTCACTTCAGGCAAAAGAGCTGGTCACTGTGAGTAATGATATCACTGGGGTCGCAGGCTTAACTCCTGCAGATGATCTTTATACACTTACGGTGTTTGATAATAATTTCATTTTACCGGTTTACCAAACGCAATCAGCAAATCAAGCTTACTACGCTCCTCAAAACCCAAATAATGACGAGATCAGCGAAACCAATGTGCAGTTTCAGTTCAGCCTTAAATATGGCATCGCGAATAATCTATTCACTGATAATGATGGCTTTTACATCGCTTACAGCCAAATATCTAATTGGCAGGCATATGACGACTCAGCCTATTTTCGAGATTCGCAGTATCAACCGCAAGTGTTCTGGTTTTGGCAGCACGGAGACGCAGCCGATACTTGGAAAAGCACTAGCCTAGGTTTCGAGCACCAATCAAATGGCAAAGGTGGCATTTATGAGCGAAGTTGGAACCGTGTTTATCTTGAGTTTTCATTGGCGTACCAGGATATTGAAATCAGTGTAAAACCTTGGCTGAGGGCGGACTTTTCAGGCACGGATTATAATCCTGATATTGAAGACTATATGGGCTATGGAACGCTTAAAGGGGATTGGTATTTTGGTGAGCATCAACTGAGCCTAACCTTAAGAAACCTTGTTGAAAGTGGCTTTTCTAAAGGCTATGAAGAATTGAGCTGGCGCTTTCCAATATATAAAGGTTTAAGAGGTTACCTAAAGCTTCAAAGTGGTTATGGAATGACCATTTCTGATTATAATCATTTTGATAACGCAGTCGGCATTGGCATTGCGCTGTAAGATTGAGTGATTATTGCATGATATTTACTAAATTAACATTTCAAGGTCTAAATGAACCAGTTCACCAGTTGGCTTGATTCTAAAAAACTTAAAGAACAAGTCGTTAACCCGAATATCGAAGTGGGAGAGTACTCATATTACTCTGGCTTTTATCATGGTAAATCGTTCGAAGATCAAGCGGTGCGTTACTTGCTTGGTGATGGATCGACCATAGATGTGTGGGAGGCGGGGGTCTTTGGTGAGGTCGATAAGCTGATTATCGGCAAGTTCTGCTCCATCGCTTCTGGTGCGTGTTTTATGCTGGCGGGAAATCAGGGTCATCGACTGGACTGGATCTCCACCTATCCGTTCTCCCAAGAGACCTTTGGTGATGGGGTTAACAGTGGTTTTGAGCGTGCGGGCAACACAGTTATCGGCAACGATGTGTGGATTGGCTCTGAGGCGATGATCATGCCAGGGGTGACCATAGGTGACGGTGCAGTGATTGGCGCAAGAGCGGTTATTTCAAAAGATGTTGCGCCGTATAGCGTGGTGGTCGGCAGTAACAAGCTGGTTAAGCTGAGATTCGAGCCAGAGTTAATTGCTAAGCTGTTACAGATAAAGTGGTGGGATTGGCCGCTGGAGAAACTTAAAGGCGCGATGCCGTTAATGTGCAGTGCAGACATTGGCGGTTTATATCAATACCATCTTGATCATGAGTAAATGTATTCAAATTTAAAGCTCATTAAGTAAAGCGGGCAACAATACAAAAATGGCGCTAATCAAAAAGATTAGCGCCATTTTTGTATGGGATTAGCGAGGCCAGATACTTACGTTACTTACGAAGTTAGCAAGCTTCAATTAGGCTTTATTACTCGCTTCATTTTCAGCCTGACTTGCCATGTACTCGTTAAAGGTACCTTGGAAGTTAATTAGCTTCTTGTTTTTAACATCGATAATACGCGTTGCCAAAGATGAAACAAACTCACGGTCATGGCTAACGAAAATTAGCGTACCTTGATACACTTTAAGCGCATTGTTTAATGCTTCGATCGCTTCCATATCCATGTGGTTAGTTGGCTCATCCATTACCAGTACGTTGATGTCCATCATCATTAACTTACCGAATAACAGACGGTTTTTCTCACCACCAGAACAGTTACGGGCCTTCTTATTGATGTCGTCTTCAGTAAACAATAAACGGCCTAGCATGCCACGTACCATTAGGTCGTTATGCTTTGGAAGGCGCCACTGTGACATCCAATCAAATAGGCTTAGATCATTATCAAAGTCTTTGCTGCTGTCCTGTGGACAATAGCCGATAGACGCATTTTCAGACCACTTAATGACGCCATGGTTGTTTTGTAATTCATTCACTAAACAGCGTAGGAAAGTTGACTTGCCGACACCGTTTTCACCAATAACGGCAAGCTTAGCACCCGCTTCAAGGATTAATTCGCCGCCTTCAAATAGGGTTTCGCCATCAAAACCATGGCCGACATTCTCAAGAATAAGTGCTTGGCGGTGCATTTTTTTACCATCTTCGAAACGAAGCGATGGTGTCATACGGCTTGACGCTTTGACTTCATCTAAGCTGATTTTCTCAAGCTTCTTAGCACGAGAACTCGCTTGCTTCGCTTTAGACGCGTTAGCACCAAAGCGGTTAACGAAGTCTTGTAGCTCTGTCATTTCAGCGCTTTTCTTAGCGTTACCCGCAAGTAGCTGTTCTTGAATAAGTGCAGAGGCTTCCATGAAGTACTCGTAGTTACCTGGGTAAATACGTAGCTCACCGTAATCGATATCTGCCATATGGGTACAAACAGTGTTTAAGAAGTGTCTGTCGTGCGAAATGATGATCATGGTGCACTTGCGTTTATTAAGCTCTTCAGCCAACCAGTTAATGGTATGAATGTCCAAGTTGTTGGTTGGTTCGTCCAGTAGCAAGATATCTGGATTTGAGAACAATGCCTGTGCTAATAGTACGCGTAATTTAAAACCGGGTGCGACCTGGCTCATTAAGCCGAAGTGGAACTCTTCTTCGATACCGGCTTCAAGTAAGATTTCACCTGCACGACTTTCAGCGCTGTAACCGTCCATTTCAGCAAACTCACTTTCAAGTTCGCCCACTTTCATACCATCTTCTTCGCTCATTTCTGGCAGTGAATAGATACGCTCACGTTCTTGCTTGATTTCCCACAGTTTTGTATCGCCTTGAATTACCGCGTCAATAACGCTGTATTCTTCAAATGCAAACTGATTCTGGCTCAAGGTACCGACTTTTTGACCTGGAGTAATTGAAACATTACCTGAAGTCGGTGCAAGCTCGCCACTGAGGATCTTCATAAAGGTGGATTTACCACAACCATTTGCGCCGATTAAGCCGTAGCGATTGCCGTTACCAAACTTAGCGGAAATGTTTTCGAATAATGGCTCTGGGCCAAACTGCATCGTAATATTTGCGGTAGAAATCAAAAGAGTATCCTGAGTGAATAATATAAAGTGAAAGCCATAGACGCTAACAGGTTAGGGAGACTAATCCTGCTCGAGAGGCAAAACAGCCGCGGATTATACAGAGGTAGGTGCTTAGATGTCGAGCAATCATGCGATGAATCGTTTGATATTTATGATGTTGGAGTTGGCTTTCATCAATAAATGATGGCGCAGAACGATTTGATAGGGTGATAAAGGATTTTTCTTGTTATTATTAGGAAATAGTTTTGACCAGCGTTATGATTGGTCTTTAGTGGCTATTAAATGTTTTTCATTTAATAGCTGCTAGCGCATTACATATTATCTGCGATATTTGGACGCCCCATGATTGAACATCAACAGAACAACCCGCTTCACGGCTTAAAACTTGAAACCATGCTGACTGAGCTTGTGAAGTTTTATGACTATAAAGTGCTTTACGCCGCCCTTAGATTGGCGTGCTTTAATTTAAATCCGAATATGGATTCATGCGTTAAGTTTTTGAAAAAGACTGAGTGGGCGAGGGAACGTGTAGAAGCATTTTACCTATACCGTTTTAAGCGTATGCCAAAAGGCAATGAAGAACAAATGGCACTTAAACCACGCGAACGTGGTTATGCCGATGGCATTGTGCCGCGTAAACCTGAAAAGTTGACTGTGGAATTAGTTGCAGAAATGCGCACTAAGGCCATGGCAAACTATAAGGAAATGAAGAAGAATGGTTCACGCCCTCGCTTCAGTAAAGATAAGCCAAGAGCACAAGATTCTTACGCGCAAAATCGCAAAAGTGGCTCGAAACGACCTGCAGCGTCACAAGATCCAACTAACCCTTGGGGTAAGTAATCTCTCTGTTATGCCTTAAATAACTAGGCGAGCATCGGGTAAAAATGAAACGGGCATTCAGTATTGAATGCCCGTTTTTTATTAGTGACAGTTAGCTCACATGCATTCTATGCATAGTGTTGTTTCTGATTATTCATTTGCCTCATGTTTTACGCCGCTGTAGGATGCGCCTCTTCTTTTCTCAACCTCAATATCCATGCGTTCTCAAACTCTATTCGCGCAGCTTCTGCGCATGACCTCCTTGTTAATTTTTACTCTTATATTGGTTCATTACTGCAAACCACTACTCGATGCTTTTAGCCTTAATGCAACGGATGTAGGTTGCCATCAACTCCCTAAACCAATAAATGACAATACACATGTAGCAAATGAGGTACACCAATGAGTATCTTTCGCTTCCCCGTTTTAGTCTGGTTAGGTATTGGCATTCTTATTATCAGTCTTGGGGTCCGCCAGTCTTTTGGGATCTTTATGATGCCGATTTCAACAACTTTTGATCAAGGGCGAGAGTTTTTTAGTCTAGCAATTGCGTTGCAGAATTTATTGTTTGGGGTATTTCAGCCGTTTGTAGGGATGGCAGCAGACAGGTTTGGATCTAAAAGAATCATTATGCTCGGCTCGTTAGTCTATGGTTTAGGGCTACTGCTTACATCTATATCAACGACAACAGAGATGTTTTACGTGTCTATAAGCATGTTGATTGGATTGGGACTTAGCGCCACCAGTTATGTGGTGGTGCTTGGCGCTGTCGCCAAAGTTGTACCTGCCGAGCATACAGCAAAGGCATTTGGGTTAACCACGGCTGCAGGCTCATTTGGTATGTTTGCGGTGATCCCTGGAGCGCAAAGTTTACTTACAGAGTTTGACTGGCAGACTGCACTACAGGTATTCGCACTGCTTTGTTGTTTCATGTTCGCTTTCGCTTCGTTTATGAAAACAGCGAAGCCAAGTGAAACGAGTCCTGAGCAATTAGATGACCAAACCTTAACTGAGGCACTTAAACAGGCCTGTACTAATCGTAATTACTGGCTTATTCATATGGGCTTTTTTGTTTGTGGTTTTCATGTGATGTTTATTGCCACTCATTTACCCAGTTATCTAGCAGATAAGCATTTGGATAGCTCAACAGCTGCCTTAGCCTTGGCTTATGTGGGGATATTTAACATATTTGGCTCTTACTTTTGGGGCGTCATGGGGGATAGGTTTAATAAGCGATATGTAATGAGTGCACTCTATTTAGTGAGAACAGTCGTTATTGCTGCCTTTGTGACCTTACCTGTAACTAATAATACCGCTGCAGTATTTGGCGCGGCGATTGGATTTTGTTGGCTAGGCACAGTGCCGCTGACTTCTGGCTTAGTAAGGCAAATTTTTGGGGCGCGCTACTTATCAACGCTATATGGTTTAGTGTTCTTTACTCATCAGCTAGGCAGTTTTCTGGGAGCCTGGGTTGGTGGTCGTATCTACGACTATTATGGCAGTTACGATCCGATTTGGTGGAGTACTGTTGTATTAGCCTTTATTGCGGCTTTACTGCATCTACCTATAGATGATAGGCCTATGGTAATAAAGCCGAAGCTTGTATTGAACTGATCTGGATATACTATCTAGGTAAAAGAGCCACTAATAAAGTGGCTTTTTTGATTTTTAGTGCAGTTGGGATAACAGTTGAGCTAAAAGCGATATTGATAAAAGTTGCTTCAAGGGATTCTTCGCTTAATAAAATGGGTTAAAACTTGGCATAAAACATTCTCGTTTGTAATTGTTTTACTTAAAAAATGCCTAAAACGATTAAACACCGCCCAACTTGGCCAGCAAATCACCGCTTAACACATAATTGTGTTTTTTTACTTGCAACGATGACGCTATCGCCATACTATAGCGCTCGTTCCAAGGCAACAGCCAAACGGACAGCAAGAACACAGTCGCGGGATGGAGCAGTTTGGTAGCTCGTCGGGCTCATAACCCGAAGGTCGTTGGTTCAAATCCAGCTCCCGCAACCA
>NZ_CANMIO010000018.1 GCF_947497935.1 uncultured Shewanella sp. | reverse complement strand
GTGTAAGCGTTGTGAGGCGTTGAGCTAACTTGTACTAATGACTCGTGAGGCTTAACCATACAACCCTGATGGGTTTTATGAGTTAACTATGTTTCTTATAGAAACCAGAATTAGAATAAAGCACTTAATGTAGTGTGAACTCAATAAAGAATTTCAAGCTTTCCGAATTTACCAAATTTGTCTGGAAACCATAGAGCTGTGGCACCACCTGAATCCATTCCGAACTCAGAAGTGAAACACAGTATCGCCGATGGTAGTGTGGGGTCTCCCCATGTGAGAGTAGGTCATTTCCAGGCGCCTATTTAAGTCGAAAAGCCACCTGCATAAGGTGGCTTTTTTGCGTTTGGTATTTATAAGTTTTCAACGTTGATTTCCATAGCCAATTTCAATGTGGGCAGGTGGTTTTCCACTTAAGCACGTACGTGCAATGCTTACCCCGATGTCGACCCGCCGCTGAGCGGGCTCCCCCGCTACGAAGGCAAGCTTCTCCGCGTTCATGCAAGCCTGAATACTGCGTATTCAAAACAGCTTACTTTCACCCCCATGTGAGAGTAGGTCATTTCCAGGCGCTAATTTATTCTCGAAAGAGAAGCGAGAAAGCCCGCTACGATGTAGCGGGCTTTTTTCGTTTTTGTCTGGAAAGGTGACCGAACTAACATGGGGAAGTAAAAAGTCCGAACGTAGTGAGGCTCAATACCCATGTGGAGTAGGGTGAAGCCCTTGTGCTTATCAAACGAAGTTTGATGCATGGGGTGAACGCGGAGAGCTTACTCGAAGCTGGCCATTTCCAGGCGCCTATTTTACTCGCTAAGAGTAGTGAAAAAGCCACCTACTCTTATATGATAAAAGCAGGTGGCTTTTGTGTACAGGAAGTACTTATCCTCGAATGCTATGGATGGTATAGGAGAGGAGTTGCGTTTGGGCGTTTGTAAAATATTGAACGCTAACTTATCTAGAATACAGCTACCCGTTAAGGTGACTGCTTCACTTAAAGTAGGTATAAATGCCTCCCCCCTACGTCAACCCGTCGCTGAGCTTGGCCAGAAACTGCATCCATGCGTTTCTGGCATCCGGCACTTCCGTGTGCCTTGCCTCCAGCTTCGTAACAAGTTACTTGCACTTCAAAGCCCTTGAATGCGCTGCATCCAAAGCAGGGCTTTTCCGCCCCTATGTGTTCGCTGCGCGAACTAATTCGTTCATTTCCAGGCGCACTCTAAATTTAACGGTGAAGAAGCCATCTTATTTAGGTGGCTTTTATTGGGATAGGCTCAGAACTTCTTATAGGTGATTTAGTGACGGTGATGTTTTATATCTGCTTTCTGCTCTTCGTTTCTCGCTGCAGCGTAAAATCTTATTCACATTGAGAGTGCAAATAATCACAATTGATTATTGCTATTGGGGCTTAGCTTTCATAGTTTAGCAGCAATGACGTCGCTAATGGCTCAACTATAGATCTCACGCTATGTGATACGTAAAGGATTGTCGAATGAAGCTAGAAATGATTTGTACGGGTGAAGAGATATTGGCTGGCCAGATAGTCGATACTAATGCTGCATGGTTTGGTAACACAATGATGGAGCATGGTATCGAATGCCAAAGGCGTGTGACCGTTGGCGATCGTCTAGAAGATCTGATCTCTGTATTTAAAGAGCGTAGTCATGAGGCCGATGTCATTTTGGTTAATGGTGGTCTAGGCCCGACAAGTGACGACCTTTCTGCTGAAGCTATGGCACTGGCTAAGGGGGAGGCCTTGGTTGAGAGCGGAGTTTGGCGAGAAAGGTTAGAAGAGTGGTTTACCCGTAACGGTCGAGTTATGGCGCTAAGCAATCTTAAGCAAGCGCTGCTGCCAGGGTCTGCCATTATGATTGATAATCCTGTAGGGACAGCTTGTGGTTTCGCAGTAAAACTTAATCGAGCATGGTTGTTTTTTACTCCAGGTGTACCATTTGAATTTAAACAGATGGTCAACGAGCAGTTTATTCCTTTTATCAAGCAGCGATTTGAAATTGCAGGTGATGTAGCATTAAGAAAATACCTTACTTTAGGTCAAGGGGAATCATCCCTTGCCGACACGCTTGAGAAGATAGATCTTCCAAGTGGGATCACCATTGGTTATCGCTCTTTTATGCCCCATATAGAGATCAAACTATTCGCTCGAGGAGAAGCTGCCATTGCTCAACTTGATACAATTGAAGCGCAAATAAAGTTCTTGCTTGGCAATGCTATTGTTGCTCAAGAAAAGAAAAGCTTAGCAGAAGAAATTCATTCTCTAATGCTCGACTCTGGTCGAAGCTTAAGTGTTGCCGAGTCTTGCACTGGCGGCATGCTCGCAAGTCAATTGATCGATTTCTCTGGAAGTTCATCTTATTTAGATCAAGGTTTAGTCACCTATAGCAATGAGTCTAAGGTACGAGTGCTTGGAGTCAAGCCTGAGACGTTAGATGATCATGGAGCGGTCTCTATAGCGACAGTAGAGGAGATGGCGATCGGAGCAAGGGCAATACTCGATAGCGACTTTGCGCTTGCGACAAGCGGTATTGCAGGCCCAACAGGTGGTACCGATGATAAGCCTGTAGGAACGGTTGCTATTGCTCTCGCGACTAGGGGAGGAGTCTACAGTCAGATGATCAAGCTTCCAAGGCGCTCTCGTGATCTGGTGCGTAGCTTAAGTACGGCAGTAGCGTTCGATATGCTAAGAAGGGAGTTATTAGGTGAAGCCGTTATCGTCGATTATGGTTCGATAGGTCGCTTCCAAAAATAGCACTTTCAAAACGACTCATTTAAAATAACAAAAAGGCAGGAACATTTGTTCCTGCCTTTTTAGCTTTAATGACAAGCTAACGCTATCAAGCTAATCTTCAAACACCAACACAAGTTTGCCCGGCTTCACTTCAATGCGCTTGGTCATATCGGCAATCAGTGCCTGATTAGACTCTTTGGTATCGAGTACGTATACAGGTTGAGTTTCTAAAAACTGAGTTAAAAACCCCATAAGCTGCGGTGCAATAGAACCAATGGCTTTTTCGATATCCTGAGGTTTTGACTCTACTTTAACTAATTGCAGATTACGCAGGTGAACGCTATTGTTAGTTGCGTCGTACCAAGGCTCTGCTTCAAACTCCGTGATTAAATTGGCGTTTATCGGCATCAATGGGTTTCTCACCTTGACGATAGTAACCGCAGATACCGCCATGGTATCTGGCTTTTCGCCTAAGGTAACCTCGATGTCATTTACGCGCAGATCAACACCAAAGATTTTGTTGCCTTGTTTTACTTCAAAATGCATTTCATCGTTAAGGTACGTTTCTAGCTCTTTTTCTGTGATGCTGTATTGACTGACACAGCCAGTCAATAACAGCAAGGCGCTAGCAAGCGCCACTTTTAGTAATTTCATTAACCTGTATTTCTCATTCCTGCGGCAACACCAGCGATGGTTAACATCAATGCTAGCTCAACATTTTGAGAAGATTGCTCCTCCCGACGTGTTCTTGCGAGTAGCTCTGCTTGAAGGAAGTTTAGTGGATCAATATAAGGGTTTCTCAGTTCAACAGACTCACGGTTCCAAGGGGTGTGCGCCATTAGGCTTTCTGCTTGAGTCAGCTCTAATACAGCCTCAACCCCTGTAGCTAAACGCTCTCTGAGTTGTACACCGAGGTGATGTAGCTCTTTCGGCACTAAACTAGTCTCGTAAAACTTAGATAAGTTAGGCTCTGCTTTAGCATAGACCATTTCTAACATAGAAATACGAGTTGTGAAGAATGGCCATTGTTTTTCCATCTCTTGGAGCAATGACAGTTCGCCTCGCTCGCTAGCGGCTTTCAGTGCTTCACCTGCACCTAACCAAGCAGGAAGCATTAAGCGGTTTTGTGACCAAGCGAAGATCCAAGGGATCGCGCGTAGACTTTCAATACCACCATCTACTCTACGTTTTGCTGGACGGCTACCTAGTGGTAGTTTTCCTAATTCTACTTCTGGTGTAGCTGCACGGAAGTAAGACACAAAATCAGGTTCTTCACGCACCATAGCGCGATAAGCTTGTACAGAATCGCTAGCGAGGCGTTCCATGCATTCACGCCACTCTGGTTTCGGCTCTGGTGGAGGCAGTAATGTCGCTTCCATTACCGCTGAGGTATAAAGCGCAAGGCTTTGTACGGCAAGTTTTGGTAGGCCGAACTTAAAGCGGATCATTTCACCTTGTTCAGTAACTCGAATGCGACCATCTACAGAACCTGGAGGCTGAGATAAAATCGCTTGGTGAGCTGGTCCACCGCCGCGACCAATTGTGCCGCCGCGGCCATGGAATAAAGTCAGCTTGATATTGGCTTCCTGGCTGATGGCAACGAGCTTTTCTTGCGCTGTGTACTGTGCCCAAGCGGCGGCCATTACACCGGCGTCTTTAGCCGAGTCAGAATAGCCGATCATGACCTCTTGAATACCTTTGGTGTAACCTCGATACCAATCGATAGCAAACAGTGCTGACATACAGTTAGACGCATTATTTAAGTCATCTAAGGTTTCAAATAGCGGCACTACGCGGATCGGATGTGGGCAGCCAGTTTCTTTAAGTAGTAACAGTACTGCTAATACGTCTGATGGTTGGCTTGCCATTGAGATAACATACGAGCCCATTGCTCGTGCCGGTTGGCTTGCGACAAGTCTGCAAGTTTTGACGACTTCTTCAACCTCAGCAGAGGCTTGCCAATTGGCTGGAATTAATGGACGTTTGCTTGAAAGTTCACGCAGCAAGAATGATTGCTTTTCACTTTCATCCCAGTGAGCATAGTCACCCATGCCTAGATAGCGTGTCAGCTCGGCAATAACATCGGCATGACGCTGGGCATCTTGGCGTACATCGAGTCGCAGCATATGAATACCGAAACAAGCGATACGACGTAGCATATCAAGTAGTAAGCCGTTAGCAATTAGGCTCATGCCTTGGTCACATAGGCTCTTGTAAAGCATCATTAAGGGATCTTTTAGATCGCTTTCATGCCAAATAATGTCTTTTGGATTAACGTCCGGTTGATGACCTTCAAGTTTTGCATTGAGGTAATCAATGGTTGTTCTCAGCTTTTTACGCAGATCTCTAAGCACATCGCGGTAAGGCTCACTGCTATTATTGGTGTAGGCTAATAGCTCTTCATTAGCGCCTTCCATCGAGAGTTCGTTAACCAGTAACACTACGTCTTTTAAGTATAGGCGTGCCGCAGTGTGGCGGTTTCTATCGAGCACTTCTTGGGTAACGGTTGAAGTGACAAATGGGTTACCGTCACGATCTCCACCCATCCAGCTTGAGAATCTGACCGGAGCGATATCGATAGGTAATTGAGTATTAGTACGCTCTTCAACCTGTTGGTTAAGCTGACGTAAGAAGTCAGGGATTGCTTGCCATAATGAGGCTTCAATTGTGCTTAGCCCCCAGCGTGCTTCGTCGACTGGCGTAGGGCGCTCATTACGGATCTCATTGGTATGCCAAATTTGTGCAATTAACTGACGTAGGCGTAGGTGATGCTGCTTTTTCTCTTGCTCTGTTAGTTGGGTATTTTCTAGAGCTGTGAGTGAGTCGATGACTGCTGAATACTTTTGAATCAAGGTGCGACGAGAGATCTCGGTCGGGTGCGCTGTTAGGACAAGATCTATATCTAGCGTCTTGAGGCTGTCGAGTACTTTCTCCTGATCTATTTTTCCACCTAGCATGCGGCCAAGTAGTTGCTCTACAGGATCTGGTACACAAACTAATTCATCACAATTGCGGCTAATGGTATGGAATTGTTCGGCGATATTCGCAAGGTTCAAAAACTGATTAAATGCTTTAGCGAAAGGAACTAGCTCATCATCGCTCAAAGAGGAGAGTAAAGTCAGCATCTCTTCACGAGCAGCATCATCGCCTTGGCGTGAGCTTTTTGCTAGATGACGGATCTGCTCAATTTTATCTAGGAACGAATCATCAAGATCGGTTCGGATTGTGTCACCTAAAATCTGCCCTAAGGTTCCAACGTTAGACCTTAGCGAGGCATACATGTCTACCATACGTGCTCCATATCGGTAAGCTAATCGATCACAATACCTAGCAGCTTAGAGCTAGGCAATGGCCGAGATTAAAATATCCTGCTTGAATAGGCTTTATACCACTTTTTAAATATTTCATCTTATAGCTAGTATTCAATTTAGCCCATAAACATACGATAAATAGCGATTTATTTTATACAGGCCTGATAAATCAGTTTTTTCAAAAGATCTTTGGTGCGTTCAATATAATCAAGATCCAAAAATTCATCGGGTTGATGTGCTTGTTCAATACTGCCAGGGCCAAGTACTAAAGTTTGGCAACCTAACTGGCTAATGTAGGGGGCTTCTGTGGCATAGTTCACCACTTCAGGTTGGCTCTCACTCAACTCAGCGACAAGCTGGGTCCAACTGCCGTCTTTGTTATCTGCAAAAGGTTCAGATCCAGGATATAAGGGCGCCACATGAATACTTCCAGGGTATTGGCTGCATATTGGTTCAAGGTAGTTGGCAACCATCAACTCTAAATCCTGTAGCGCTAGCCCTGGGATTGGACGAAGATCGATATGTAGATCGCAACAACCACAGATACGGTTGGCTGCATCTCCGCCGTGGATATGACCGAAATTCATGGTTGGGTAAGGTACGCTAAAGGCATCTTCTCGATAATTATCAGTTAAGTGTTGTTTGAGCTTTAGTAGTTGGCCAGTCACTAAGTGCATCACTTCGATAGCGTTGAGTCCTTTTGCCGGATCTGATGAGTGGCCGCTACGGCCAGTAACTCTGATCCCTTGAGTTAAATGTCCTTTATGCATATACACAGGCTTTAGGCTAGTTGGCTCGCCGATAATGGCATAATCAGGTGCAATCGACTTAGCTGCAGCAAATGCTTTAGCGCCATTCATGGTCGTTTCTTCATCGGCACTGGCTAAGATATGCAGTGGACGTTTAAATTTGTCCATCGGTAACTCTTTTAGTGCTTCGAGTACTAAAGCAAAAAAGCCTTTCATGTCGCAGGTGCCTAAACCGTACCAACGGTTATCTTTTTCAGTTAACAAAAACGGATCTTGGCTCCAACGTCCTTCATCGAAAGGTACAGTATCTGTGTGTCCTGCCAGAAGTAACCCTCCCTGACCTTGGCCAAAAGACGCCACTAAATTGTGTTTATTGCGTGTATTCGCAACGGGCACTGATTGGCACTGCATACCTAAATCGGTAAACCAAGTATGCAATAGTTCGATGACAGCCATATTGCTGGTATCTAGTTCGGCTTCGAGGGCGCTAATAGAAGGCGCCGCGATAAGCTGGCTAAAGCTACTCTTTATCTCTGGAAGTGTCTTCATTAAAAAATACCTAAATATATATTCAAATATATTGCATAATTAATTCTGCGTGTTAGTCTATCAAACAGCTAAGGCAACTACCACATTTCAATGGTCTGTTTAATGAGAGTATTTATGTTCAATCTGGTTCAGTTAATCATAGTTAAGGTTATTTATACCCACTTCCTGCGACGATAATCTTGTCATACATGGTGTTCAACCAGGGCTTAAGTAGTGCCCAATCTTTTTTTCGTTGTGTCATCTAATTTCAAGATTAAGGTTTTAAAGTCATAGACTATGAAGAATATAGCCATTATTGGCGCTAGTGGGTACACCGGCGCACAGATCACTTCTCTTATAAATGCCGAAGCGAATTTATTAATTCAAGGCCTTTATGTTTCTGAAAACAGCTTAGATAAAGGTAAGGCATTATCTGAGCTCTACCCGGCATATAGCCATATCTCACTCTGCCTTAATCCACTTTCGGAAGACGCAAAGCAAACCATAGTGGCCACTGCTGACGCCGTGGTATTAGCAACTGATCATGCTGTGAGTTTGCATCTAGCTGCTTGGTTCTATCAGCAAGGTTTAGCCGTATTTGATTTAAGTGGTGCCTACCGGTTTAGCGACGTAGCACAATATCCTAAGTGGTATGGTTTTACTCATGAATATCCACAAGTGCTAGCCGATGCCGTATATGGTCTAGCCGAGTGGAATAGCGATCAAATAGCAGCGAGTAAGATGATAGCCGTTCCAGGCTGTTATCCAACGGCATCACTTACAGCTCTGAAGCCTCTCTCCCATTTGTTAACCGATGTATTGCCTGTGATTAATGCGGTAAGCGGTGTGACTGGAGCGGGTAGAAAGGCTCAATTACATACCAGCTTTTGTGAGGTGAGCTTAACTCCCTATGGCGTACTCGCTCATAGACACCAGCCTGAGATTGCAACTCAACTAGGGCAAGAAGTTATCTTCACTCCTCATCTAGGCAACTTTAAGCGCGGGATCTTGGCTACGATTACGGCCAAATTGAAGCCAGGCACAACTCTTAGTGATATTCAGCAAGCCTATCAATGTTATGACTTAGCTGAGCTTGTCACGGTAAAACAAAATCAATTTCCAAAGGTAGATGATGTAGTACAAACACCTCATTGCCATTTGGGGTGGAAATTTGACGAGCAAACTGGATATCTAGTGGTGGCTAGCGCCATCGATAACTTAATGAAGGGCGCTGCTAGTCAAGCCGTTCAGTGCATAAAGATTCATTTTGGTGAGTAGGCTAAGTAACTGGTGTGGAGAATTGAGATGACACAAACAGATCTAAACAACACAGAACAAAATCCAGTTATGGTGCTAAAGGTCGGTGGGGCTTTACTGCAGTGTGAAATGGGTATGGCTCGTTTGATGGAGGCAGCCGCTAAGATAATTGCATCTGGCCAGCCGATTATCATGGTGCATGGCGGAGGCTGCTTAGTGGATGAGCAGTTGAAAGCCAATGGCATGATATCTGAAAAACTAGATGGATTACGGGTGACGCCAGAAGTGCAGATCCCTGTCATCGTCGGCGCATTAGCAGGTACCTCTAATAAGACGCTTCAGGCTGCAGCCATTAAGGCGGGCGTCACTTGCTTAGGTATGAGCTTAGCTGATGCAGGCATGATGAACGCCAAGGTTAAAGATCCCTTGTTAGGGCTGGTGGGTGAAGTTGAGCCAAAAGATGCCAGCTATTTGGAATATGTATTAGCAAAGGGCTGGATGCCAATTGTGAGCTCTATAGCCATTAGTGAACAAGGTGAGATGCTCAACGTGAATGCAGACCAAGCTGCAACAGCACTGGCGAAGTTAGTTAATGGTTCTTTAGTCTTACTGTCAGACGTATCAGGGGTTCTCGATGGTAAAGGGCAGCTAATTAATAGTTTAAATAGAGAACAGGTTAATGAATTAACCAAGATAGGTGTTATTGAGAAAGGAATGAAGGTCAAAGTGGAGGCTGCATTGGATGTTGCAGAGTCCATGGGGCAAGCCGTACAGATAGCCTCTTGGCGTCATGCACATCAGTTAATCGCATTATGCCAGGGTGAAGCCGTTGGCACACAGATCCAACCTTAGGAGACAAGTCTTATGAAACACCTACTATCGATCAAAGATCTCAGCCAGCAGCAATTACTTGATCTGCTGGCATTGGCAAAAAACATTAAGACTAACCCTGCTGAGTATAAGCATGCTTTAGAAGGCAAAAGTGTAGTGATGCTATTTGAGAAGCCATCGCTAAGAACTCGGGTGAGTTTTGATATCGGTATTAATAAGCTTGGTGGCCACTGCTTATATCTAGATCAGCAAAATGGTGCTCTTGGTAAGCGTGAACCGGTATCTGATTTTGCCGCCAATATTTCATGCTGGGCAGACGCGATTGTGGCGAGAACCTTCTTGCACTCGACCATCGAAGAGCTTGCTGAGCACGGTACAGTGCCGGTAATTAACGCACTATCGGATCTTTATCATCCTTGCCAAGGTCTAGCGGACTTTCTGACATTAACCGAGCAATATGGCGACGTGAGCAAGGTGAAACTGGCTTATGTGGGTGATGGTAACAATGTGACTCACTCTTTGATGTTTGGTGCGGCGATTCTAGGGGCCCAACTAACGGTTATCTGTCCTCCAGGGCATTTCCCTGACGGTAAAGTGGTGTGCGAGGCGCAAGAACTCGCGGCGAAGCATGGCGGTAAGTTAACTCTCAGCTCAGACATCGAAGCGATTAGCGATCACCATGCTATTTACACTGATACCTGGATTTCCATGGGCGATTCAGCATCAATGGAAGAGATTGAAGCTAAATTTAAGCCCTATCAAGTGAATGCTCAGTTAATGCAAAAAGCCGGCGCTAAACACTTTATGCATTGCCTGCCAGCTTACCGAGAAGTCGAAGTGACTGCCGAGATAGTCGATGGTGAAGGCTCACTCATCTTGCATCAAGCTGAAAACCGTATGCACGCACAAAATGCGGTACTCGTTACCCTTTTAAGTTAATTAGAACAACGATTAGTTTGCATAGGCGAACTGATGACAAAACAAAGTAGTAGGAAGAACAAATGTCTAACGTAAATTCAGTGATAAATACTCAAGCAGATGTAAAGAAAGTCGTTCTGGCGTATTCCGGTGGCTTAGACACCTCGGCGATTATTCCTTGGTTAAAAGAAACTTATAACAACTGTGAAATTGTGGCCTTTTGCGCCGATGTTGGCCAAGGTGATGCAGAGCTAGAAGGCTTGTATGAAAAAGCCATCGCCTCTGGCGCATCAGAGTGCTACATCGTCGATTTAAAAGAGGAGCTGGTGGCGGATTATATCTATCCCACTATTGCGACAGGCGCTATTTACGAAGGTACTTACCTATTAGGCACTTCGATGGCGAGACCTATTATTGCTAAGGCGCAGGTTGAAGTCGCTCGTAAAGTGGGGGCGGATGCGGTTTGTCACGGCTGTACTGGCAAGGGTAATGATCAAGTACGTTTTGAAGGCTGCTTTGCGGCGCTAGCGCCAGATTTAAAAGTGATCGCGCCTTGGCGTGAGTGGGAGATGGTGAGCCGTGAAGATCTGCTCGACTATCTTGCTGTGCGTAACATCGCAACTAGCGCTTCGGCAACTAAGATCTATAGCCGTGATGCGAACGCTTGGCATATTTCTCACGAAGGCGGTGAGCTAGAAGATCCATGGAATGAGCCTTCAAAAGGGGTTTGGACCATGACTGTAGCGCCAGAAGATGCGCCTAACCAGCCTGAATATGTGGCTCTTGAACTCGAACAGGGCAAGATCACTAAAGTTAATGGTGAGGCTTTGTCACCATATAAAGCGCTGATGGTATTGAATGAAGTCGCGGGTGCTCATGGTGTGGGCAGAATCGATATTACTGAAAACAGACTGGTAGGCATGAAGTCTCGTGGTTGTTATGAAACACCTGGCGGTACAGTGATGTTCGCAGCACTGCGCGCTATTGAAGAGTTAGTGCTTGATAGAACTAGCCGCGAGTGGCGTGAGCAAGTTGGCGCGCAGATGGCACACCTTGTCTATGACGGCCGCTGGTTCACGCCATTGTGTGAGTCTCTGCTTGGCGCTTCTAAGCCTCTGGCAGATCTGGTTAACGGTGAAGTGGTGGTTAAGCTTTATAAAGGCCAAGCAAGTATAGTGAAAAAGCGTTCACCAAATAGTTTGTATTCAGAAGAATTTGCCACCTTTGGTGCTGATGATGTTTATAACCAAAAAGATGCTGAAGGCTTTATCCGCCTTTACTCGCTATCAAGCCGCATCAGAGCGTTGCACCAGCAAAAGTAAGCGGTAAATCATTAAAAGTTAGTGAGCGCTAACAATATGTGGCTAGCGCTTTAAAAGCGTATGGTTAAAGGTGGATAACACCACTTTATTAGATTGTAGAGGAAGTCATAATGGCATTATGGGGTGGCAGATTTAGCCAAGAAAGCAGTGCACTGTTTAAACTTTTCAATGACTCATTACCTGTGGACTTTCGGCTCATAGAGCAAGACATTGTTGGCTCAATTGCTTGGGCGAGTGCGATTACGCAAGTCGGTATTCTGACCGAGCAAGAATGCACCGAGCTACATCAAGCGTTAAATGAATTACTCGCGGAAACCCAAGAGAGTCCTGAGCTTATAATCGCTTCAGGTGCCGAGGATATTCATAGTTTTGTTGAGCAGTCGCTGATTGCTAAAGTGGGCGATCTCGGCAAAAAGTTGCATACGGGACGTTCGCGCAATGATCAGGTGGCTACCGACCTTAAGCTTTGGTGTAAGAAAGAGGGTGAACAGCTACTAGGTTTACTTACTAACTTAAGAGCCGCATTGATCGAGCTTGCCGAGCGTGAACTTGACGCGGTAATGCCGGGATATACACACCTTCAAAGAGCTCAGCCAGTATTGTTTGGCCACTGGTGTTTAGCTTATGTTGAGATGTTTGAGCGTGATATTAGCCGCTTGCAAGATGCGCTTAAGCGCGCCGATACTTGTCCGTTAGGTACGGGAGCATTAGCGGGAACGGCTTACCCTATGGATAGAGTGAAGCTGGCAAAGTCCTTAGGTTTTGCCTCGCCGACGCTCAATAGCTTAGATACTGTCTCTGACAGAGATCATGTGATTGAGATCTGCAGTGATGCCTCTATCAGCATGATGCATTTAAGTCGTATGGCTGAAGACTTAATTTTCTTTAACAGTGGTGAAGCAGGTTTCATCGATCTCGATGATGAAGTGACCTCTGGCTCTTCATTGATGCCACAGAAGAAAAACCCAGATGCTCTAGAGCTAATTAGAGGCAAGACTGGTCGTGTTTACGGCGCCTTAATGGGAATTTTAACCACCATGAAAGCGTTGCCGCTTGCGTACAATAAAGATATGCAGGAAGACAAAGAAGGCCTGTTCGATGTAATGGATAGCTGGTCGATTTGTCTTGAAATGGCAGGCTTGGTATTAAGTGGCTTACAGGTGAATCGAGAGAAAACCCTTAACGCCGCTAAGCAAGGCTATGCTAACTCGACTGAACTGGCTGATTATTTAGTGGCGAAAGGGATGCCGTTTAGAGAGGCGCATCATGTTGTAGGTGAAGCCGTAGTGAGTGCGATTGCCAAACAAACGCCTTTAGAGGAATTGACTCTAATAGAGTTGCAAGCCTTCAGCGCAGCAATCGAAGCTGACGTATATGATTGCTTGACCATAGAGTCTTGCTTAGCAAAGCGCGAAGCCATTGGTGGAACCTCTTTGCTTCAAGTTCGCAGCGCATTGGCGACTAAGCAAGAGAGCTGATAGTCACTAAAATAGTGAGTATAAAAAAACGCGGTCACTCTATTGAGTGACCGCGTTTTTATTATTTCTGACTATGGTTTACGGGAATAGGTCTACTGGAATAGATCTTCATCTGGCTCGTCAATAAAAATATCACTATTATCTTCTTGCTCAGTCACGTATTCCGTAGGCTCAGTACCAGCAATAAAGTACTCAAACTTGCTGGTGTAATCTGTTTTACGCGTCAACTTGCCGGTGGCAAGATCGATTCGTGCCGATACGATGCCTTCTGGTGGCGACATTGGTACTTCAGGCGTACCTGCTAAGGCATCCTTCATAAACTCATTCCAGCCTGGACCTGCTGTTTTTGCGCCGGCTTCAGCTAAAGAGATCTGATCTTTGGCGCCGTTTGCGTTCCAACTTGTGCGACCGAGTTCCTGGCTATGGTCATCGAAACCGACCCAAACTGTGGTAGCAAGTTTAGGATTGAAACCACTAAACCAAGTATCACGAGATTCGTTAGTTGTACCTGTTTTACCTGCAATATCACGGCGATTTACTACGCGCGCGGCGCGCCATGCCGTACCGTTCCAGCCAGTTCCTTTACTCCAATTACCACCGCCCCAAATTACACTCTTAAGTGCTTCGGTGATTAAGAAGGCCGTTTGCTCCGAAATAATCTGTGGCGCAAAACGTGAATCTTCATCGCCGCATTGATGGATTTCATTGACGGCAGATAAGTTTTCTAAAGGTGTCGTGCTTGCTTGAAGCTCATTGGCCATAGCGGCAAAAGGATCATCACTAATAGCTGGCTCAGCTAATACAGGTTTGCAGGCTAGTGTTGGGTTAGCTTCTTCTACGATATCGCCATTTGCCGTTTGTACACGCTCAATAAAGTACGGTTCGACTAGATAGCCACCGTTAGCAAACACAGAAAACGCGGTGACCACTTGCAGTGGTGTTACTGATGGAGAGCCTAAAGCAATCGATTCATTACGTGGCAAGTCGGCTGGATCGAAACCAAACTTTACTAACTCTGCAATGGTGGCATCCAGACCTGCATAGCGCATGGCTCTAACAGACATGACGTTGATAGATTGTGCTAAACCCACGCGGAGGCGAGTTGGGCCGCCATAAACATCCGGTGAATTTTTAGGGCGCCAAGCTGTGCCCTGACGTGTATCAGGTTTATTAATTGGCGCGTTGTTAATAAGGGTGGCAAGGGTGTAGCCTTTTTCAAGCGCGGCGCTATAGATGAAAGGTTTAATGTTCGAACCTAACTGACGCTTGGCCTGAGTCACGCGGTTGTATTGGCTCGTGTAAAAGCTGAAGCCACCGACTAAAGTGCGGATTGCGCCGTCATGTGGATCTAGAGAGACGAGGGCGCTGGCAACCAATGGTACTTGGCTTAATTGCCAGAAGTTACCATTGTTGCGGATCCAAACTTGTTCGCCAGGTTTTAACACATCCGATGCAAGCTTTGGGGCCTTGCCTTGGCGTTTGTTGGTGATAAATTTACGCGCCCACTTGATACCATCCCAAGGTAGCTCGATGGTTTCACCTTTTGCGTTCATCACTGTGGCGGTCTGTTCATTTACAGACAATACAGCCGCAGGGAACATACCTTGGAATGCACCGGTTTGCTTCAATTTGGCGGTGATCTCTTCAGGCTCTAGCGCTGTCTTTGTCCATAGCTCTTTTACTCTGCCGCGATATCCGTGGCGCTCATCATAAGAGTAAACGTTATTACGTAATGCTTTTTGCGCATCGAGCTGGAGTTTAGAATTGACAGTGGTATAGATATCGTAACCGCCTGTATAGGCCTCTTCTTCTCCAAGCTTTGCAACTAGGTAATCACGAGCCATTTCAGAAATATACGGGGCGTACAGATCAATTACGGCACCGTGATATTTAGCGGTAATTGGGCTAGCAATAGCGGCTTGATATTCAGCAGAATTGATATAGCCAACCTCGTTCATTCGCATTAAAACCACGTCGCGGCGTGCTTTTGCGCGGGCTTTTGAAGTGATCGGGTTCAGTGTTGATGGCGCTTTAGGTAAGCCGGCAATGACAGCCATTTCTGGCAGGGTCAGCTCACTTACTTCTTTTCCATAATAAACCTGCGCAGCAGCACCCACACCGTAAGCACGTTGACCTAGGTAGATACGGTTTACGTAGAGCTCTAGAATTTCATCTTTGGTGAGCAGTTGTTCGATATGAATCGAGATAAAGATCTCTTTTACTTTACGTATGATGGTCTTATCACGAGTCAAAAAGAAGTTACGTGCTACTTGCATGGTGATAGTACTTGCACCTTGCTTCTTTTGACCTGTTGTCAGCATCACTGATGCGGCACGTAAAATACCAATTGGGTCGATACCCTTGTGTTCGTAGAAACGTGCATCTTCGGTAGCGATAAAAGCTTGTAGGAGAGGCTTAGGTACCTCTTCTAGCTTAAGTGGGATACGGCGCTTTTCACCAAATTGAGAGATCAGCTTGCCATCACTACTATAAATACGAAGTGGTGTTTGTAATTTTACCGTCTTTAACGTTGTAACATCTGGGAGATCCGGCAGCACATAAAAATAAGCTGCCGCTATCGCTCCGATGCCAAGTAAGCCAAGGCTAAAGAAAGCTATTAAAAGTCGTTTAAACCACTTCACCGCAATATTCCAAGAACTAAAAATAAGAACAACAGTATATAAGCCAAGGTGGAAATGGTGAAGTCTTGTTACCAGATTAGGCTG
The DNA here is from genome assembly GCF_947497935.1 of uncultured Shewanella sp. GTDB lineage: Bacteria > Pseudomonadota > Gammaproteobacteria > Enterobacterales > Shewanellaceae > Shewanella. The sequence goes on along the minus strand of NZ_CANMIO010000018.1, from coordinate 76,803 downwards.
AGCTTTTTTCTTGATAACTTAATTTGAATGTTTTTTTTAAAGAAAATTAATTGAAAAATGAATTAACGTAAAAAATCACCTAAACATTTATGAGTAACGGATTCAGTTTTTATGACCAAGGTTAAAGGTTTTTCTGGTTTATATCGCTGCAATGAAGAATAAAGTGGTAATTATGTTGGAAATGTAACCTATGTCGGTGGTGCTTGTGTCAGAGTTGCGTATAAGTGAGTGTTTGGCGTCAAAAAAATAGCAATTGTAAAGTTGAGAAACATTTTGTACAAATAGCTATAACGAGTTGATTTTGTGCTAATCTACTTTGGATACAATAACTATAAAAGTGACTTTGGACTATGCTTTCTAATTTTTGGAAGCGTCAAGCCCCGCAGATGGTTGGGATAGATGTGGGATCCCATGAAGTAAAAGCTATACTGCTGAGCAAGACTGCTGACGGGTACAAAATATTAAGCCATGCAGCCGTTCCTTTGAAAAAAGGAGCCGTAAATGATCATGAGATCCGTGATAGTGACGCCGTTGTCGATGCCTTAAAACAAATAAAACGTGTTTTACCTAAGTCGACTAAATATGCCGCCGTTGCTGTTTCTGGTTCCGCGGTCATGACCAAAGTTATTTTTATGGATTCGGCATTAAGTGAAGAAGAGATGGAGGCTCAAATTGAAATTGAAGCCGATAACCTTATTCCCTATTCCCTCGATGAAGTGAATATTGATTTCGAAACCTTAAGTGCGAATCGTAGCGATCCCACTAAAGTCGATGTGCTATTAAGCGCTTGTCGTTCTGAAAATATCGATAGTTTAAGTGACTCGCTCGATGCGGTGAATCTAGAAGCTAAAGTGGTTGATGTCGAAGGCTATGCGTTAGGTCGCTCTTTTGACATGATAGCGGGTCAACTGCCAGATGATGTTAGCGACAAAGTGGTGGCGCTGGTAGATATTGGTGCCAACATCACCACGTTCTCAGTCGTCGAGGACGGAGAAACCACATTTGTCCGTGAGCAAGCCTTTGGTGGCGAGCAGTTTACCCAATCAATCTTATCTTTCTATGGAATGACCTATGAGCAGGCTGAAAAAGCTAAGCTTGAAGGTGAATTACCGCGCAACTATGTATTTGAAGTCTTGTCGCCATTCCAGACACAGTTATTGCAACAAATTAAACGCACATTACAAATTTACTGCACTTCTAGCGGTCGAGATAAAGTTGACCATATTGTCCTATGTGGTGGTACATCGAAGCTTGAAGGTATGGCTGAGCTAATGGTTAATGAGTTAGGTGTGCATACGATTATTGCCGACCCATTCCAAGGCTGCCTACATGCCGATGAGGCGATAAAGAGCCATCTACAGCCTCAAATTAGTAAGTATATGTTGGCCTGTGGCTTAGCCCTAAGGAGCTATTCAGAATGGCGAACATAAACTTATTACCTTGGCGCGAAGAAGCGAGAGAAAAACAGAAGCGAGATTACACTGGCATTTTAGCCTTGGTATTTTTAGTTTCTGGTTTAGTGGTTTATTTGTCGTTGATGACAATCGATATGTTTATCGATGAACAGAAAAGTCGTAACGCTTACCTGCAGTCTGAAATTCAGCTTCTTGAGGCGCAAATTTCTGAAATCACAAAGATCCGTACCCGCAAGAAAGATATCGAGAGACGCACCGAAATTATTTTGGGCCTACAGCAGTCGAGAAACTTACCGACCCATGTGTTAGACGAATTGGTACGTGTCGTTCCACCTGGGATCTACCTGTCTAGCATCGAAAAGAAAGGCAGTATGCTGTGGATTGAAGGGCGCAGTGAGTCAAATAATAATGTCGCTAATATGATGCGAAAAATTGAAGCATCGGCTTGGTTGCAAGATCCTAATATGCAATCGATAGTCGCTCAAAATGAAGAATTAAGACAGTTACAGCGTTTCACATTAAGAGTGACCATAGTTAATAGTGAACTGCTATCTGCAAGCACAGTGCAGGGAGCGAGTAAATGAACTTAGACTTAGATCAATTCAAAGATATTGATTTTGAAAATATTGGCGCTTGGCCGCAACTGGTAAAAATTGTATTTGCTGCCGTACTGGCCGTGTGTGTGTTTGTTGGTAGTTATTTTCTATTCATTTCAGACGCTCTTGACTCACTTAGTGCTGAGCAGAATAAAGAGCAACAATTAAAAACAGACTTTAAATCTAAGTATCAGCTGGCCGCAAACTTGAAACTCTATCGTGAACAACTCGCGATTATGGAAGTGCAGTTTGCTGAGCTACTTAAAATGCTGCCTTCAAAAAATGAAATGCCAGGATTACTGGATGACATTACCTTTGTGGCAACTGATTCAGGATTAAATATTAAGAGCCTAGACTGGGAGTCGGAAATCGCACGTGATTTCTATATCGAATTTCCTATCAAAATAGTGGTTAGCGGTGATTACCACGAATTAGGTCACCTAGTTGGAGGCGTTGCTCAGCTACCTCGAATTGTTAGCTTGCATGATTTTGTTATTAAGCGAAATGATTCTGGTGAGCTAGGGATGGATATTCTGGCTAAAACCTACCGATTTAAAGAGGGTGCAGAATTACCAGCAAAAGGTAAGAAGGGGGCGGCAAAATGATGAAACTGCTACCACTTTTAATGCTAAGTGTTTTACTTACAGGCTGTATTGGGGATAAAAGCGATCTGGAGTTGTTTGTTACTACAACTAAGGCTCAGCATGTTGCTCATATTCCGCCATTAAAGGAAACGCCAAAGTTTGAGCACTTTGCTTATCAAGCAGATTTAATGAGAAGTCCCTATGTGCCACCTTCAAGAGAATTAACTGAAGAGATTATCGATACCACCAAAGATTGCTTACAGCCTGATTTAAAGCGCCGTAAAGGTCGATTGGAAACCTATGCATTAGATAATCTTCGTATGCGAGGCACCTTGAGCGAGCAAGATGATATTTGGGCTCTACTTGAGACCACTGATGGCAGTGTTTACCGTTTAGGTGTAGGCCAATATTTGGGCCTTTATCACGGCAAAATAGCTAAAGTAACACCGCAAACTGTCGAAATAATAGAATTAATCCCAGATGGAGCAGGCTGCTGGACTGAGCGCAACAGTAGCATGGAATTAACGGGAGAATAATAAGAGATGACTGAGGGAATAATGAGATCTTTAACCACGCCAAAAGCCAGCTTTAAGGTACTGCCTTATTTTAAGGCCATTATTGGTTTCGCATTAATCGTAGGCATGACTCAGCATTCATATGCCGCGAATCGACTCATTGATGTCAAATACCACGCCGTAGTGGATCATCAACTCGAACTACAGTTGATCTTTGAAAATGATATTAAAGAGCCTGAAATCGATTTAAACGCCTCTCCTGCGCAGATTATTCTAGGATTTGATGACAGTATTTCAGCATTAGAAAAGCAAACCTTGCCGATTAAAACCGTTGGTGTAGAAACCGTAAGTACGGTACCAAATGGTAATAACTTACAAGTGTTTGTTGGCTTAGATAAGGTGAAGCCTTACCAGGGTAAAGTGGTGGGAAATACCTATCGTTTAACTATTAATGATGAGGTTGCCAGCCAGGGAACTACAGGTGAAAACCCTTTTGTTAATAGTATTGAGAATATTGATTTTCGTCGCACTAAAGATGGTGGTGGCGAGTTACTTGTAAAACTCAATAATAGCTCTGTGGCTGCAAATGTTGAGCAGGTTGGTGCCAAGCTCGAGCTAAAGCTTTATAACACAGATATTAATAGTGATTTCCTATACGTGATGGATGTATATGATTTTGCGACACCAGTTAAAAGTTTTGAAACTTTCAAAGAAGACTTAACCGCCCGCTTTCTTATCGATATAGACGGTAACTATGAATATAACTACAAGCAAGAGGGTAGTTTGTTCAAGTTAAGTATGAAGAAAACCGAGCGAATGAATATTGTTAAGGAAGAGAAAAAATATGATGGGCGTTCACTGTCATTAAACTTCCAGAATATTTCGGTTAGAACCGTGCTGCAGATTATTGCTGATTACAATAACTTCAACTTAGTCACCAGCGATACCGTTGAAGGCGATATCACTCTAAGACTCGATGATGTGCCATGGGATCAGGCATTAGATCTTATTCTTCAAGCAAAAGGCCTAGATAAGCGCATTGAAGGTAATATCTTAATGGTTGCCCCTATCGAAGAGATCGCTATTCGTGAAAGCCAAGAGCTAAAGAATATGCAGGAAGTGAAGGAACTCGCCCCACTCTACTCTGAATATTTACAGATTAACTACGCTAAAGCAGTCGATATTGCAGGCTTGCTAAAGGGTGAAGACTCTAGCTTGCTAACCAGTCGAGGTAGTGTGGCAGTCGATGAGCGTACTAATACCCTGTTAGTTAAAGATACTGAAGAGACATTAGAAAATATTCACCGCCTAATTGAAGTGCTAGATATTCCAATCAAACAGGTTTTGATTGAAGCGCGAATGGTGACAGTAAAGGACAATGTTTCAGAAGATCTTGGTGTGCGTTGGGGCGTGACCGATCAGCAGGGAAACAAAGGCACTTCAGGTAGCCTTGAAGGTGCGGGTGATATTGCCAATGGCACGGTGCCAAGTTTAGATGATCGCTTAAACGTCAACCTTCCTGCAGCTGTAGCAAATCCTACAAGTATTGCATTTCACGTGGCTAAGCTTGCCGATGGTACAGTGCTAGACCTTGAATTAAGTGCTTTAGAGCAAGAGAATAAGGGTGAGATTATCGCGAGCCCGCGTATCACAACCTCTAACCAGAAGGCCGCTTTCATCGAACAAGGTGTCGAGATCCCCTATGTTGAGGCAAGTTCCAGCGGTGCAACAACGGTAACCTTTAAAAAGGCAGTATTATCGCTACGCGTGACCCCTCAAATCACGCCAGATAATCGGGTAATCTTAGATCTTGAAATTACCCAAGACTCGCAAGGTCAAACGGTTGATACGCCAACAGGACAAGCTGTATCAATCGATACACAACGCATTGGCACACAAGTGCTGGTGGACCACGGCGAGACGATTGTACTGGGTGGTATTTACCAGCAACAACTTATCAGCCGAGTAAGTAAAGTTCCTATTCTGGGAGATATTCCTTACTTAGGCTTCATGTTCAGAAATACCTCTGATAAAAATGAGCGACAGGAGTTACTGATTTTTGTTACGCCTAAGATAGTCTCGGAAGCGCTATAAATTATTTAGGCATACAAAGCCAGCGTAATTCGCTGGCTTTGTCAGTTTGGTCGATACATTTTTGATAGAAATGCATTCCACGCTTGCCATAGATGGCACTTAGCTGAGATAATCTGCGGTCAAGTCTCAATAGAGCAAGGTAAGATTAAAGGTCAACTCTGTTAATTTGAGTTGACGTTGGCAAACTTAAATAAGATTCAGACGTATAAATCAAATGGCCGAGAAACGTAATATTTTCCTAGTAGGCCCTATGGGGGCTGGTAAAAGCACTATAGGCCGTCATCTGGCACAGATGCTGCACTTAGAGTTCCACGATTCAGATCAAGAAATTGAAAGCCGCACAGGTGCTGATATCGCTTGGGTTTTTGATGTTGAAGGTGAAGAGGGTTTCCGCAACCGTGAAACACAGGTTGTCGCCGATCTGACTGAAAAGCAAGGCATTGTCCTAGCTACAGGCGGTGGTTCGATTCAAAGCAAAGAGATCCGTAATAATCTATCTGCACGCGGTATCGTTGTTTACCTAGAAACCACTATCGACAAGCAAGTCGCACGTACGCAAAGAGATAAGCGTCGTCCACTTCTTCAAGTTGATGACCCAAGAGAAGTGCTAGAGAGTCTAGCCGAGGTGCGTAATCCTCTTTATGAAGAGATTGCTGACGTCATCGTTAAGACTGACGAGCAAAGTGCCAAAGTTGTTGCAAATCAAATTATCGAACAGTTAGGTTTTTAAGATATGACTAAACAAGTTCTGGTTGAGCTCGGAGAGCGCAGTTACCCAATTGAAATTGGCCAGAATTTGTTTAGTAGCAGCGAGCCATTGGCTCGCTATCTTCAAAATAAAAACATTCTAATCGTCACCAACGAAACGATAGCGCCTCTTTACCTCGAAAAGGTAGAAGCTATGCTGTCGGATTTCGCGTGCGTTACTCCTGTCATTCTGCCCGACGGTGAGCAATATAAAACTCTCGAACAGATGAATACCATATTCACTTCATTGCTAGAGCAAAATCTAGGTAGAGATACGGTTTTGATTGCTCTAGGTGGTGGTGTGATTGGTGATATGACAGGTTTTGCTGCTGCTAGCTATCAGCGAGGTGTGGATTTTATTCAGATCCCCACGACTTTGTTGTCTCAAGTTGATTCATCTGTTGGCGGGAAAACCGCAGTTAATCACCCCCTAGGTAAAAATATGATAGGTGCCTTCTATCAGCCTAAGTGTGTGTTAATTGACACTCATTGCTTAAGCACTTTACCTAAACGTGAATTTGCAGCCGGCATGGCGGAAGTCATTAAGTATGGTGTGATTTGGGATGCAGAGTTTTTCCAATGGCTTGAAAACAACGTCGAAGCGTTGAAATTATTGGATACGCAAGCGCTCGAATATGCAATTAGCCGTTGCTGCGAAATTAAGGCTGAAGTTGTAGAAAAGGATGAAACCGAACAAGCTGTGCGTGCATTGCTTAATCTCGGGCACACCTTTGGCCATGCTATTGAAGCCGAAATGGGCTACGGTGTTTGGTTACACGGTGAGGCAGTCTCTGCTGGCACAGTCCTTGCTGCAATCACTTCAAATAAGCTTGGGCTCGTTGATGAGTCAATTGTTTGTCGTATAACAGCGTTATTAGCGGCATTTGATCTGCCTACAACGGCTCCCGAGACAATGAATTTCGATCAATTCATTAAGCATATGCGCCGAGACAAGAAGGTGCTCAAAGGTCAGTTACGACTTATTTTACCTGAAGGCATAGGCCAAGCAGGGATCTACAGTGACGTTACCGATGAGCTGCTGGAAGAGGTTATCAGCTGCGCATAAACTATGTGGCAGGTGATTGGTGAACGCTAAACTCAGTATTAAGAAACAAGTCTTTAAATTCTCTTCCCATGCTATGGCCTTTTTTAAGCATAGTTGCGGATCTTTATCGCTTAAAATTATTGCCAATCTTTTATGGCCGCAATTGAATTGGGGTCAGATCTAGATGTCGTTTGCCGCAGACTCCACTTTACTACCAAGCCAAGATGCATTACTGCACCGGCTATTGCATCTGAGTTTGTTCGGCGAGCAACTGATGGTGCTCACGGGGGCAGATGGTGCGGGTAAGACAACCTTAGCCACGGCGCTTGTTAATGAATTAGATAACCATAGTTCTGCACTCGTTATTTGCCCTAAACATTGTGATAGCGCTGAAATCAGACGCAAAATACTTATTCAGTTATTGAGCGATCCCGTCTTTGATGATGAGATCCCGCTGCCAGAGTGCTTGCTTAGTGTTCTAGACTCTTTGCCCGCTGAGAGTTGCATAGTGTTAGATGATGCGCACCTATTACCTCTAGATGTCTGGGCCGAGTGCATTTGGCTTAGCCAAATGAGCTTGCCTGGTAAGGTGATTAAGATCTTAATGACATCACCGAATGAGTTTTTGAATGATGTCGTTGGTCAGCTTCCAGAGTCACTCTTAGAGCAAGTGCTCCCCATCAATATTGAACCACTAGATCAAGCTGAACGTGAAGGGCTGTACTACACGCTTTTAAGTCGTAGTGAGCAACAACCGTTTACTCCAAGAGACATAGTTAAAAATCGTTTGGAGCAACAATTAGGCACACCAAAAGCAGTTGTTAACCTACTTGAGCTTGCTCTTAATGGCGAGCAAGAGCTGCCGCCGAAAAAGTCTAAACTAACAACGCTTGTTGCCACTTCAATATTAAGCATAACCGCTTTACTCGCAGCTTGGGGGCTGAGTGATAACAATGATGCCACTAATATTGCCGCAGCTAATAAGATCGAATTTGCTCTAGATACAAACGAGCCGGTTGCGATGGATAATGCGTTTCTGCTTGAGTATGCTGAACGCGTGCTTGAGGGCTATTTGCCAATATCTCACTCCAGTGAAAATCGATTAGTGAGTAGCAGTGAGAGTGCAGCTAATGATCCAGAGCCTGTAGTGGTTAAGATTACGAACTTAGATGAGTCAATAGAATCTTCAAGTGTTGCTTTTAGCACTGCAGTGGTTACTACCTATCAAGTCGAGCAAGCTCCTACCTTTGATGCTATTGAACAACCAGTTAACCCGACAAGATCGCAGTTACCCAGACAACGGAGTGAGTCGATTGAAAAGCCGAGTGCTAACGGCTCTGATGAGAGCTTGGTGACGGAGCAAAGTCGTTCAGCGAATAAACGAGCCCAAGATGCTATGCCAATAGAGGGTTATACTTTGCAACTGGCTAGTGTGAAGCGCTTAGATTCGCTGCATAACACGCTAAAAATACTGCAGGGCATTCCTTACGTCAAAGTGGCGCGCTATAAACAGCGTTGGGTCGTGTTACTCGGTGAGTTTAGTAGTCGAGAAATCGCGCAAGAACAGTCGGCATTATTGGTAGCGGAAATGGGAATTTCACAACCTTGGGTCCGTGCTTGGCAAAATCTTAGTGAATATGAGCTGCAAGATGTACTTCCAACTCGTGAAATTCAATAATAAACAGAGTACAATCATCAGCTCTCTTTTTTTCACAGTGTTCAATCAATTTAAATGATTAAAAAACAAAGAGCCTTTCTAAAGTGGGCAGGCGGAAAATTTAAACTGATTGAAGCCTTGGCAGAGCATTTGCCTGAAGGTGATCGCCTTGTCGAGCCTTTTGTCGGTGCCGGTTCGGTATTTCTCAATACTAATTACAGCCAATATCTTTTGTGCGATATTAATCATGACCTGATTAATTTGTACAAGATCGTGCAAAAAGAGCCCGATAGATATATCAAAGCTGCGAAGGCACTTTTCGTTCCAGAAATGAATGATAAAGAGGCTTACTACAAGATCCGTACCGCCTTTAATGCGACTCAAGATCCCTTTACGCGCTCAGTCTATTTCCTTTATATGAATCGTCATGGTTTTAATGGCCTATGTCGTTATAACCGTAAAGGCGGCTTCAATGTACCATTTGGTTCATATAAAAAACCTTACTTCCCAGAAAAAGAGATCCGTGCGTTTTCGCTAAAGGCTCAAAATGCCGAGTTTCACTGCATAGGTTATGAGCAGGCAATTGGTATGACTCAATCTGGCGATGTGGTTTATTGTGATCCACCTTATGCACCTCTGTCTTCAACTGCTAGCTTTACCACTTATGTGGGCAGCGGTTTTTCGTTAGACGATCAGGCATTGCTTGCTAGACAAGCGCGTCATACGGCGATAGAACGGGGTATTCCAGTGCTGATCAGTAACCATGATATTCCATTAACCCGTGAGTTATACCATGGGGCTCGTTTTGGAACGATTCAGGTTCAACGTAACATCAGTCAGAAGGGGAGTGGTCGTAAGAAGGTCGATGAATTGATGGCTTTGTACGACGATTCGTACCATAGTGAGAATGATTAACCTGCTCTAGCACTTAGCTTATCGTTTACGCGAGTACCTGCTTAACGATGAGCAATAGCGCAGCCACGAACATAATCGCCAACACTATGCCCATGATAATAAAGGGTAATGGTGAAGAGGCTTGGAAATCTCTAAGGCGGTTTTGTTCAGTTTGCACACCAAAAAAAGCCGCGATAGTACTCGAAAATAGCTGCCAGAGATGGCGTAGCATATCGCTGATTATTTGCCGTTGAGTGGAGAGCTTTTGCTAATAGGTGCACTTTCGTGACCGTATAGCAGCTCAAACAGATCGATAAAGTGTAATTGATTGGTTTGGCTCTTACCTGTTAACCAACTTTTCCAGCTTAGATCATCTGACTGACTCGCGCAGCGATTATTAGGATGGCTGGCAGGTAGGCTAGGGTTATATTGACTGGTTGTAGTATCACAGGCACAAGCATTGTTTGATGCTGTTTCTACAGGATTTGACGACAAAGCAAGAGAACCAATTGCTGAGCTCGCAAGCGCAAGAAGCACAGCAGATTTTAGTATTGCTGTATTCTGGATAAGTCCTTTCATCACGCCTCCTTTATTAACTTGGTCGAAACATTATAGCAAGTCTGGCTATATTTTAAACATTTTTTACCCGTAAATTCTATTTCACTGTTTAAGTGAATTATTTTATCTGTGCTAATTAACTGAAATGGGCTTTCAGGTGTGGAGGGCTATGGCTACAGCAGGTAGAATAGCATATTTCTTAAACATTCAGGTGAGTTCGATATGCGTCCATTTTTGATTGCTCCTTCTATTTTATCTGCCGATTTTGCTCGTTTAGGTGAAGATGTCGATGCGGTATTAGCCGCAGGCGCTGATGTGGTTCATTTTGATGTCATGGATAACCATTATGTACCAAATCTAACGATTGGCCCTATGGTGTGCCAGGCGTTACGTAACTACGGCATCACAGCGGATATCGACGTGCATCTAATGGTGAAGCCAGTCGACCGTATCATTCCTGATTTTGCAGAGGCTGGGGCATCGATTATTACATTCCATCCAGAGGCTTCGGAGCATGTTGATCGTACTTTGCAGTTGATTAAAGAGTCTGGCTGTAAAGCGGGCCTAGTATTTAACCCTGCAACCCCTCTTCATTACCTAGACCATGTAATGGATAAACTGGATGTTATTTTGCTTATGTCTGTTAACCCTGGTTTCGGTGGCCAATCATTTATTCCGACTACTTTGGATAAGTTGCGTCAGGTGCGTAAGCTGATTGATGACAGTGGTTATGATATTCGCCTCGAAGTCGATGGCGGCGTTAAGGTCGACAATATTGCCGAAATCGCAGCGGCAGGTGCAGACATGTTTGTCGCGGGCTCAGCTATTTTCAATAAGCCTGATTACAAGGCGGTTATTGACGAGATGCGTGCAGAACTTGCGAGCGTTGAGGCGTAATCAATGAGCCCTTTTAGTCAAATTAACACGGTAGCATTTGACTTAGACGGAACGCTAATCGATAGCGTTCCGGATCTAGCGGCTGCCACGCGCGCGACCCTAGAAGAGCTTAACCTTCCAGTTTGTAGTGATGAGCAGGTGCGAAGCTGGGTGGGTAATGGCGCTGAGATGCTAATGCGAAGAGCGCTATCTTTTGCCCTTGATACTCAAGTGGGGGAAGAAAAGCTGCAAAACACTATGCCGCGCTTTATGCATTTTTATCGGCTTAATCTGCAGCAGCACAGTGTGTTATATGCAGATGTAGTGTCGGTATTAGCGCGGTTACAGCAAGAGGGCTATCGTATAGCGATTGTCACAAACAAGCCTTATGAATTTACCATTCCACTGCTTGAAGCATTTAATATTCATGGTTACTTTGACATGGTGCTTGGCGGTGACTCATTAACAAAAATGAAGCCTGATCCATTACCACTGCAGCATATTTTGCACGAGTGGCAGTTAGGAGCTGAGCAGTTGTTGATGGTGGGTGACTCAAAGAACGACATATTAGCGGCAAAAGCGGCTAAGGTAGCCTCTGTGGGCTTGACCTATGGCTACAACTACGGTGAAGATATCGGGCTAAGCGGCCCAGATGCCGTATGTGAACAATTTAGTGAAATAACCGCGCTACTTAATCTGCGCGATAAAGCAACGGAGCAATAAACAAAATGACGACCCCCCTAACGAAACCAGTAGTTCTAAGCGGAGCGCAGCCATCGGGCGAGCTAACCATCGGCAACTATATGGGCGCGTTACGTCAGTGGGTTGCAATGCAAGATAGTCATGATTGCCTTTATTGCGTCGTTGACCTGCATGCGATTACTGTCAGACAAGATCCAGTTAAGTTACGCGAGGCGTGTTTAGATACGCTAGCGCTATATTTAGCTTGTGGTGTTGACCCTAAAAAGAGCACGGTATTTATCCAGTCTCAGGTGCCACAGCACACTCAGCTTGGCTGGGCGTTAAACTGTTACACCCAGATGGGTGAGCTAAACCGCATGACGCAGTTTAAAGACAAGTCTCAGAAGCACGCTAACAATATCAACGTCGGCCTATTTGGTTACCCAGTATTGATGGCGGCGGATATCTTGCTTTATCAAGCGAACGAGATCCCAGTGGGCCAAGATCAGAAGCAACACTTAGAGCTGACTCGCGATATCGCGACTCGTTTTAATAATGCCTACGGTGAGACTTTCGTGATCCCAGAGCCATTCATTCCTGAGCATGGTGCTAAGGTGATGTCACTGCAAGATCCGCTGAAGAAGATGTCTAAGTCTGACGATAACCGTAATAATGTTATTGGTCTGCTTGAAGATCCAAAAGCGATCATGAAGAAGATCAAAAAAGCGATGACAGATGGCCAAGAGCCGCCAGTGGTTCGTTTTGACGTTGCTGAAAAGCCTGGTGTATCAAACCTACTGAGCTTAATGTCTGGCTGTACTGGTCAGTCAATTGCCAGTCTTGAAGCCGAGTTTGAAGGCAAGATGTATGGTCATTTGAAAGTGGCAACTGGTGAAGCCGTTGTGGGTATGCTGGAGCCGCTACAGCAGCGCTTTAAAGAGTACCGTGCAGACCAAGCATTCTTGAATCAAGTGATGAAAGATGGCGCAGAGAAAGCACAGGCGCGCGCTGAAGTGACCATCAAGAACGTTTACGAAAAGATTGGTCTTATTGTTTAACTCGTTGATACGAACTAATGAAAGCCAGCAGTACGCTGGCTTTTTTATTACTTTTTTGTATTTACTGCTGGCTCAACCAATTCACAAAGGCGGCAATAGCGGGCTCTTTGAGTCGTCTCTGTTTACAGCTGAAGTAGAACTCAAATCCAGTCAAAATATCGGGTAAATCCAACTCAACCAATAAGCCTCTTTCGATATCGGCCTGCACCATAAAATCCGATGCGAGTGCGATCCCTTGGCCTGCAATAGCAGCCTCAATAGCCATTAACACATGACTAAAAACATGTTGTTGTTGTTGTTGTTGCTCTGCTGGTAGGGCTAAGTTGTTAGCCACAAACCATCTGTCCCAATCTAATCCGAGAGGTCCCTCGTCAACAGTCAGCAATGGGTGTTTAGCTAATTCGTCCAGTGCTAGGCTATCTGGAACCATCAAGCTTGGGCTAATCACCGGAATTAAGCGCTCCTTATGTAATAAGTGATGATGGTAACCTAATTGGCCACTTTGGCCCGTGATAAACATGTCGGCCACACTGTCGCTTAACTCGGGATCATCGGCAATCATATTGAGACGGATTTTTATTTGCGGATGTTGGCGCCTAAAATCACTGAGCCTAGGGATGAGCCATTTGATCGCAAATGAGCTATAAACGGCAAGGCGCAGCTGATCATTACTGTCGCCACTTATCTGCATGCTTAAATCACTAAGTTCATTAAAGATTCGCTCTAATTCTTTATATAGCAACTTGCCTTTGCTAGTCAGTCGTAGTTGTCGTCCCTCACGCTTAAATAGTCGCTCGCCATAGTGCTCTTCAAGCTGTTTGACTTGATGGGACACCGCGCTTTGGGTAATACAAAGTTCCGCGGCCGCACGGGAGAAATGTGATTGTCTGGCGGCGGCCTCAAAGACTTGTAGCGCCCTGAGAGGGGGCAGTTTGCGCATGGCGAGGGTCCTATGTATGAATTTAATAAGTGATCTTTATCATGGTATTAATTTAATTCATGAATGGAAAAAAAACATCATTTTAGTTTAGATTTTGCGGGCGATATCATGCACCCAAATTCAGTTGTACTGTGGAATTGCAGATGAAATCCAACGTCATGATTGCCATGGCAATACTCGTTTTTGGTAATCTTTTTAGTGCACTCTACGATGTGTCTATTAAATGGATCCCAGAGGGTAGCAACGCGGCCACCTTTTTGTTCTTGCGTCAGCTTTTGTCGGTATTAATGTTATTACCGCTGTGGTTTTACGCCAAAAGGCCTGCGACCAGACACCTTAAAGTGCACTTCTTCCGCTCTAACACGGGGGCATTGGGCGCGGTTTGTCTGATCATGGGCTTGATGTCATTGCCTATGGCAACAGTAAGCTCACTGTTTTTTTCTGCACCTCTGATGATAGTCCTGATGGGGTCATTATTTCTTAAAGAGAAGGTCACACCAACTCAGTGGATCGCCACTATTCTAGGATTTATCGGCATCTTAATTCTGTTGCGCCCCAGCGAGATAAACTGGTTTGGTATTGCGGTGCTGATCTCTGCATTCACCTTTGCCCTGAATCAGCTAGCACTGCGTAAGTTACCCGACACCGAAAACCCGAGTGTCACCTTGATGCTTTACAACACGCTCAGTATCCCGCTGACATTCATTATGGTGTTAGTGCAGGGCTTCGAGGGAGTCAGTTGGGCGCTAATCGGCATGGCTGCGCTCAGTAATAGTTTCTTGCTGGCTTATCACTGGTTATGCGTGTTGGCTTACCGTAAGGCCGAGGCGAGTCAAATCGCGATAGCCGAATACACTGGGCTACTATTTTGCGTATTGTTTGGCTGGCTATTGTTTGACGAGTGGTTAGATGGTTTGAGTTGGGTTGGCGCTGGGTTTATTGTGTTGCCGTCTTTAATTATCCCATGGGTTGCGGCAAGAGTTGCTTATTTAAGACCAAAAAAAATCATCGAGCAAAAAGCGGGATGATTTCTTTAATCGCTGGTGGACGTCTCTGTGCTACAGATTAAGAGTCCGTGTACTCAAACACTTTAATGACTTTACGTACACCAGCAGTATTTCGAGCGACCTCAACGGCTAAATCGGCCTGTTCTCGCTCAACATATCCAACCAGAAACACTTCACCATTTTCAGTAACGACTTTGATGTTAGTAACATCTAAGCCTTTCTCATTAAGCATGCGTCCCTTCACCTTGGTGGTGATCCAAGTATCGTTACTACGCGTTGTAAATGAGGTGGGATTACCTATACGGATCTGGTTGTGGATCTTTCCACCAATCTGCAACTCTTTAATGACACGAATGGCTTTATCCCTGAGCATAGAGTTTGGCGCCTGGCCAATCATCAATACATTGGAGTTCATTACGATGCCACTAATGTTGGCTTGATTGTTTAAATCATCATGAGATGCTAACGCGCTGGAGACATTAAAGTCGGCATTGGTATCGTCAATTTGAGTCTTAAAGCTACGCTCGTCATTAACCATCATTGCGCCGCCAACTGCGCCGACCATAATGGCCCCTGCGCAGCCTTGTAGCATTAATACAACGGCGATTAATGGGAGCAGTGCTCTCATGCCTGCTCGTCCTGCGGGAATAGCGTGCGGTCGATATTGTCACATAGGCAGTGAATCGCTAGCAGGTGAACTTCCTGAATACGCGCAGTCACGTTTGAAGGTACGCGGATCTCAACGTCATTGACGCTCAGAAGGCCAGCCATCGCGCCGCCGTCCTTACCCGTTAACGATACAATCGTCATATCACGGCTTAGGGCTGCTTCCATCGCTTTAATCACGTTACCTGAGTTACCGCTAGTTGAAATCGCTAGTAAGATATCACCAGGCTGACCCAGTGCCATAATCTGCTTAGAGAAAATTTCATCATAGCTATAATCGTTAGCAATCGCGGTGATGGTTGAAGTATCACAGCTCAATGCAATTGCAGGTAGCGGTGGACGCTCAATTTCATAACGGTTTAATAGCTCAGCAGAGAAATGCTGCGCATCGCCAGCACTGCCGCCATTACCACAGGCTAAGATCTTATTGCCACCTAGTAGGCAGTTAACCATCATCTCTGCGGCTTTTGCGATTGACTCTGGAAGGGCTTCAGATGCATCAATCTTAGTTTGAATTGATTCGGTAAAACTGTCTTTTATGCGTTCTAACATGGATAAACCCTATGTTTATATATGCTTGGTAGAAAGGTATTTTACCTAACTGAGCATATGAAAATTAAGCTATTTAAAAAGCATCGCGGATCCACTGTATGGCATCGGGATCGACCGCGACAACATCGAAACGACATATGGCATCGATTCGATTAATCTGTATGTAATGACTCGCCGCTTTTCTAATGCGTAGAGTTTGTGCATGGCTCAACGCATTGACGGCTCCACCGTATTGAGATGGAGAGCGGTATTTTACCTCAACGAACACCCAATCGCTGCCATCTTTCATCACAATGTCGATTTCGCCAAAGCGATACCGTACATTTTGCTCAATAAACCTCAGGCCGCGTCGTTCCAAGTATCGTCGTGCACTTTGTTCGGCTATTTGACCTTGGTTCAGATTTTTTGCCATCAAACTCGCTCATCCCTGTGGCGTCAATTTGACTATATCCTAAAGCAATAATCGAGACTGCTTAACTTTGGGTATTTACTTGTAAATTATCCTAACGTCAGGGTGCATCAGCTTTATAGCGGACGTAAGTTACCCCTTTGGTATCGGCCCCAACTTAGCTGGCGGTTTAATGTGCCGTCAGGTTGCACCGATAACATGCCGCTACGACCTGAAAACTGATAGCCTGGTAAGGCGCGCATCTGAGCCAGTTTACCCACTAAATCCAGCGCATCATAGCCCATTATAAATAGTCTCTTGCGGCTATTGCTCCAGCTTGGCCATAGCTCGTTCACCATTTGAGTTTCGGTGTTCGGTGTTAATAACCAAGGTATATCACTAATGGTGAGGTTATTTAGCTCTTCAGCAGTATTGCGGCTATTGCCTTCGACTCGGCTACGGCTGGTAGTATAGAGCGGAACTGGATCGGCAAACACACTAAAGTTAACATCGATAAAGGGCTTAAGCAGCACTAAATCTTTGCTGGCAGAGATCATATAAATCGCATCGATATCGCGGCGTGAGCGAAAATCGGCTTCAATCTTAGGCGTTAGAATCGCTTTAATACGAGCAATACGTTCCTTACTGTCGATAACCCCTAGGGCCTTTTGCACTGTCACTTTCATCTTATCGCCGCCGTCATAGTAGTGAATTTCGGCTACGTTATTGGTTAGTTTTTTCCAGGCGTTAGCAAAACTTTCGGCCATGCGGTGGCCAACGGCATCGTTGCTTACCAGCAGGAGTGGTTGCTTAATACCATCATTGTAGAGGCGCTGAGCGGCATCGATAGCTTCATCAGTTGGAGACAGAGCAAAGAAGAACTTATCTGGATCGGCCGTAAAGGTATCGATGTGGTTCAGATATAGCTGAGGTATGGTCTTATTTGCCACAGTGCTTGCAGGAACTGAGCTTGCAGGAAGGGCGGCATCTGCAGCGTTTACGGCATCACTCACTGGTGTCATATTTTGTAACTGCTCGACTTCAGATTGCAGTAACGGACCAATGATAAATTCTGCACCAGCAGCGACAGCCTGTTGATAAGCCGCTTGAGCTCCGGTGGCGGTATCGAAAAAGTTAAGCGTCACATCGTCATTGCCCATTGCCATATAGTTAGCAAGAATGCCCTGCTTAACTGTGTTGGCGACAACTGCACGCGAACCCGTTAATGGCAGCAATACCGCGATATTTTTTGGTTGGTAAGGCTGGGTATTAAGCGCCTTTTCTAAATCTGTTGGCAATTTTGCCGCAGCAGGGTGGTTAGGGTTGAGCTGCTGCCAGCTGCCTAAGTGGCGCACCAGATCATTTGGATCCACGGCATAGTGTTTAGCTATGTAGGCGAGCTGCACCCAGCCAGCAAAAATAGGGTTTGTTCTATCGTCACTAAAGCTAAGTAGCGTTTGCTCATTAATCGGCTGCAGTGAGCGCCAGATAGTGTCATTGACTTCATGGGCTTCGGCAGCAGGGAGATACTGACTGAGTAAGCTAAGCTGTCTAACTTGATCAATCGGCTGGTTAATCAGCTGGTATAGGTGTGCCTTGAACTGGTAGTAGCTGACCCATTGCCAGTTAGGTAGTTTCCAGTTACTTGGATATTTGAGTACCTGCAGTGCATGATCATAAGTTGAGGTCATTTCGAGCACTCGAGCCGAAAGGTAAATATGCTCGGCCAGTAACTCAGGTTTTTGGCTGATATCTTGAGCAATAGACTTCAATGTTTTATCGGCGGCACTGGCATTACCTTCATTGATAAAGGCATGTGCGGCGAGTAAAACATACTTATCCTGAGTTTCTTTGTTTTTTTCGCTGGCGGCTAATGCCAGGTATTGTGATGACGGCTTAGTCACCGAAGATAAAGAAACTTCAGTCTTTTCAGTCTTTACCGGCGCAGTCGTCGTGCCGCAACCGAACAAAACCGCAGATAAAATTGCGATAGAGATAAATTTTGTTGTATTCAGTCTTTTTAACACGGGTCTTCACTCTGGTAAGATGCTGCTAATAGTTTAACCTGCTCTTCCCCTTGGCGAAAGTATTGTTAGAAACTCTTGCCAACACTCAATACAGAGGTAGATATGGACCTGTCGGTCGCGCTTTACATTGTTCCCACACCAATTGGGAATTTAGGAGACATCAGTAGCCGTGCGCTAGAGGTGCTGAATCAGGTATCTCTTATCGCCTGTGAAGACACTCGCCACAGCGGCAAGTTGCTCAGTCATTTCGGCATCGAGACCCGTAAAACGGCGCTGCATGATCATAACGAGCGTGACAGAGCCCAGTGGATTATTCAAAAGTTGGGTAATGGCGAAGCCGTTGCTTTGATTTCAGATGCGGGAACGCCGCTTATCTCAGATCCGGGTTATCACTTAGTCAAACAAGTACGCGAAGCGGGCTTCAATGTGATCCCATTGCCAGGACCCTGTGCGGCGATTACGGCTTTATCTGCATCGGGTTTACCATCGGATCGTTTCTCATTTGAAGGCTTCTTGCCATCAAAAGAGAAGGCGAGATTAGATAAATTAATGGCATTGAAAGATGATCCTCGTACCTTAATCTTTTACGAATCACCGCATCGTATCGTGCATAGCTTAGAGTCAATCGTGGCTGCACTAGGTGAAGAGCGCGAAATCGTTATGGCGCGTGAAGTGACTAAGACCTTCGAGACCTTCCTTTCGGGTCCAGTGGCTGAAGTGCTGCAAACCGTTAAAGATGATCCTAACCAGCAGCGCGGCGAAATCGTGTTGATGTGTCACGGCCACCGTAGCGATGAAGAGTCAGAGTTTTCACCAACGGTGATCAATACGCTTAAATTACTGTGTGAGGAGCTGCCACTGAAGAAAGCGGCGGCGGTTGCGGGACAGATTTACGACATTAAAAAGAATGCACTTTATAAGCATGGTTTATCGATCGGACTGTAAGTTTTTCAGTTGTACGACTTAGCACTTTTTATTTAATAGTCTCTATATGACGTCTCTGTATTTATTGGCTGTATTTATAGATAGCTCTCTAATAGTTGAGCGTTAGGTTAAGTTGATTAGTGAAAGTCCTTGGTTTGTTGCTTGAGCTTAGCTATAATCCGCGCCGAGTTGGCTAGACAGTTGCCGCGTTCGTAAGAACGGGGAGGAAAGTCCGGGCTTCAAAGAGCAGGGTACCAGGTAACGCCTGGGCGGTGTGAACCGACGACAAGTGCAGCAGAGAGGAGACCGCCAATCTTCGGATTGGTAAGGGTGAAAGGGTGCGGTAAGAGCGCACCGTGCGGCTAGTAATAGTTCGTAGCAAGGTAAACTCTACCCGAAGCAAGACCAAATAGGGTCCCGTATGGCGCTGCTCGCGTTGGGACCGGGTAGGTCGCTTGAGCCTGTGAGCGATTGCAGGCCTAGATGAATAACTGTCCACGACAGGACCCGGCTTATCGGCCAACTCAACCTATCAAAGAAAAGCCCTCAACAGAAATGTTGGGGGCTTTTTGTTTTCTGTCAAATGAAAAGCAGCCGACTTTAGCTTTAACCAAATCACAGCGGCCTATCGAGCATCAATGTTACCGATTCTAACAAAAGCCGGCATATCAAAAGGGATGCGTTTTTCGTTATTTGTCAGATGAAAACGTCAATTACCTTAAATAATTACAATGCTTACAGTAGCTCGTTAAGCTGATCGATTGTTTGCGGCAGTAATATCATTAAGTCTCACAAAATTACTTTTGTATTTCGCACGTATAGCCTAATTCCGTTCATCAGGCTGTTTAATTTCGTCCGTTTATCTTTTAATAAACGGACGAAATTAACGATAATTGTTAGCTAATACGGTTAATTAGCAACGCCAGTAGCAGCTAGGTTTGATGCTGACCACAAGGTCTCTCTTGAAGGGCTGCTTAAGCCATTAATCATGCGATCCACTTGTTGCTGGGTGTAATTAGCATACTGATCTGAATAGGCCATAAAGTTTTGCCAGTTAATCGTTTGACCCATACAGTTAAGGATCCCGCCATCACCAGGGTTCATCTGCCAGCTATTTTGTTGTGGCGTATCGCATGTTTCATCTCCTGTTCTTGAACAGCGCCTTTCTGCACCACGTTTACAGCCACCCTCAAAAGTATGGATGAGATCGAGAAAGTGGCCGAATTCATGGGTTAGCACTGAGCGAAAGTTTTCATCTGTATTTGTTCCAAGATAAGCGCCGTTGTATGCAACGCGAGCAAGGCCATCGTCAGACATTCCAGTATCAGGGTACCAAGCAACGCCAGAGTTATTGGTTACGCCATCGGCATAGAGATCATTTTGAATGTACACATTCATATAGCGGTAGTTATCCCAATGATCTCGCTTAACATCTGAGCTTGAGTAGTTACCCGCACCCGATGATTCAGGGTGATAAATAATCCCTGAGGTTGGGTTACCGTTAGGGTCGATGCTGGCTAAACGGAACTCTATACCTAGTGAGTCTTTTATTGATTGGAATTCAGGATCTATATCGGCAAAGTCAGCGGTTCTTCCTTGAAAGTCTTCATTAGTCTTATTTAATGCGTCGATAATCACCGCATCATTGACGGTATCACCGTTATGGACTGTGCCATAAACATGAAACACCACTGGAATGATGTAGTCAGCTGTGACTTCATTAACCATTGCATAGGGAGATTGTGATGTATTGGAAGTATCGTCACCCGCTTGTGCTCTCGATTGACGAACTTTGCCTATGTTGGCATGGCGCTCCTGAGCTTCGAGCAAAGCACTTGGGAAGTTACGATAATGCTGGGCATTAGTTTCAGCCGCCTTACAGTGATGCTGGCTGAATTCGGGTTGCTTTGCTACAGCAAATGATGAAGTGGCTACCAGTGCGGCACATACCGTTAATTTCAAAATATTAGTCATTTTTTTACTCTTATTATTTGATTTCATTGTGAATTTATTGCACAAAATGCAGCTTGATGTGCAAGCTTGAATCGAATAACAGCATTATCAGCTTGAGCTATAACAGATAAAATATTCTGTATACAATATAACTTATGCGTGAGTTTAGTAAATGCCAAATGTAAAATAAATGTAAAGAGTGGCGTTGAGCGTTAAAAATCGAATTGGCTTATGCTGGATAAAAGTGCGACTAGTTATCATGAAGCTGTCGCTCAATTAGCTAATACTGTTGATTTTCATACTTATTGTATTTACATATTACAGGGGGAACATACAAGCCTGCTTGTCCTATAACAGGCAGGCTTTTGTTCGCTGTGATGTTTACTTCAGCTTATATCGTTTGGCGCTTAGAAATAGTAGCCAAAGTTAATATTAAAACGTGTGTTGGTGCCGCCGTCGCCCACCATAGTGCCGCCGATAAAGGGTTGGTTTTCTGCCACAACAAAATCAAAATAGGTATAGAGTCCACCGGCAGAAACTGCCATACCGGTTACGTTCATAAAGGTGTCTTCCATAGCCGCAGGCTTATCGGTGACTAACGAGTAGTCGTTATAGAAGGTGAGGCTTGAGATAGGGCCGATATCAACGGGCAGATTATAAGCGAGGTTGGCAATGTAAGTTGTGGCTTCTGCTGGAATAGAGTCATAGAAATGATAGGCGGCCACAACGATGCGATCCACATCCATGCCGTCAACGTCGTACTTGTAATCGGTCATCTGTAGCTTGACGTTCCAGCGGTCATAGTTAACAACGCCATGAATAGCGGCCGCAACATTATCGCCATTGGTACCATTTTCTATTTCTAATTGACCCGCCTGGATTGAGGCCCCTAACTCAACCTCCACATCACTAAATACAAAATTATGCGCATAACGGGCATTAAAGGTGTTCACTTCACCTGCGGCGTATCCCGCGCTAGGTGCATCGTAAGCGTCCTCCCCGTCCAAACGAATACCCACCACATCATAAGCGTAACGGTCGGTACGGTCTGAGACAAAACCGTCTAGGCCGCCTTGCTCATCGTTTTTGTAGAAGGCGAAATCAAATTGATTGTCAGCGCTTTTATAGGTGTAGTTCAGGCCCATATCATGGTCGTCTTCAAGGCCAAGGTAGAAGTTTGAGCTGAAGAAGTAGTTATTTGATGCGTAAGTTAAGATACCAAACGGCACTTGAGTCACACCAATCTTAGCTTGTTGTTGCTCGTCAAAGTTGTAACCAATCCATGCGTGTTGAATGACATTCATATATTCAAACCAGCGGTATTGAGCCGAAAAAATCAGGTCTTGGTAATTGCCTGATACATCGATACGAAACAGGTCGAAATCAAAGTCACCACCGCGGTCTGCATTATCGTCATCGAAGTCTTCATAGGAGTAATTAACTCGCACGGCGCCGCCAAACTTTAATGAGCTTTCCGCTGCCTCTTGCTCTTTGGCTTGCGATTTTTGCTCTTGAAGATCTTTCTCTTGCTGTTCTTTGGTCTGTTGCTGTTGTGATTCAAGTTGCTCGATACGGGCCTTGAGCGCCTTAAGCTCTTCATCTATTGGAGTTGCATATACATTAGCGGATAGTGCAAGGGCGATACATGAAGCTGTCAGTGTGTAGCGAATCATCATTTATCCTTATTCGTTAAATTTGATTTTTGTAAGTCTGCGTTATCTGTATTGCTGGCGTCATCGCTGTAAAAATCGGATAGCACACCAGCCAAGTGAGTCCTTGAAAGCTCGCCTTGAAGATCGCCCTCCGCATCGACAACGGGTAGGGGGTAATCCGATCCCATCGTTGCAGGAATAATGCTTTCAAGTAGGGCATCTTGTGATATTGGAGTGAGCTCCTCGACCTTGAAGTCCTCCATCAGCGCTGCTTCATCGGCTTTCACGGCATCTTCAAGTGCCTCTTGGCACACCACGCCCTGAAATCCTTCATCGGTAACGTAATAGGCATAGTTAGCAGGAATGCGCTTCATCTGTTTTAAGGCTTCGCCTATCGTGTCGGCTGTGAGGCGAAATGCGGGGGGCTTCATGACGGTTTCTACGGTGAGAGCCCGTGGACGGTTGACGTCTTTAACAAAGGCTTCAACATAATCGTCGGCAGGGTTGAGTAAGATATCCACTGGCTCACCGACTTGAACGAGATTGCCGTCTTTGAGAATAGCGATTCGGTCGCCAATTCGCAGGGCCTCATCGAGATCATGGGTAATGAAGATAATGGTTTTATGGAGTTCTTTTTGTAGTTCAATCAGTTGATCCTGCATCTCGCTGCGTATTAGCGGATCGAGCGCGGAAAAGGCCTCATCCATCAATAGGATCTCGGCATCGGTGCATAGGGCTCTGGCAAGGCCGACGCGTTGTTGCTGACCGCCTGAAAGCTGAGAAGGGTACTGGGCTTCATAACCCGCTAAACCAACGGTTTCTAGCCATTGTGTCGCTTTGGCATTTCGAGTCGCTTTGTCAACGCCCTGCACGCTCAGGCCATAAGCAACATTTTCCAGTACGCTTTTGTGAGGCATTAATCCAAAGCGTTGGAACACCATGGCCATTTTGCTGCGGCGAAATTGTTCTAGTTGTTTGGAATTGAGCTTCATCACATCTAAACCTTCAACCAGAATTTTCCCCTCAGTTGGGTCAATGAGTCGATTAAAGTGACGGATCAAAGTTGACTTCCCCGAACCGGATAACCCCATAATCACAAAAATCTCGCCCTTTTTAATGTCGAGGTTAATGGCTTGAAGACCAAGGGTATGACCGGTTTTGGCTAAGATCTCATCTTTAGATAAACCGTCCCTCACTAGAGGCATGACTCTTTCAGGCTTTTTGCCAAAGACCTTATACAGATCCCTTATTTGAATCAGTGGTTGTGTCTGCGAGTCATTAGTCATGTTGTCCACCCTGTATGTGTTTCTGCGAACGCTTGGCGTAGGCTTGAGAAGCACGATCAAAAATGATGGCCAGAGCGACGATGGCTAAACCGTTAAAGAGCCCTAGGGTAAAATATTGGTTAGTGATTGACTTGAGAACAGGTTGACCTAAGCCCTTGACGCCAATCATCGATGCGATAACCACCATGCCTAAAGCCATCATAATCGTCTGATTAATACCAGCCATAATGGTTGGGGAGGCCAAGGGTAACTGCACCCCCATCAGTCGTTGCATCGGATTAGCACCATAGGCTGTCGCAGCCTCTAGCACCTCTTTATCTACTAGACGGATCCCTAAATTGGTTAAGCGAATAACTGGTGGAATGGCATAGATCACGACGGCGATAACCCCCGGCACCTTGCCAATCCCTAGTAGCATGACAACCGGAATTAAATAGACGAAGGCTGGCATGGTTTGCATCACATCCAGAATGGGGGTGACAAAAGCTTGGGTGCGATTGCTACGCGACATTAAGATACCAATAGGTATTCCCAATGCGATGGCTAATAAGGTGCAGACGGTAATGATGCTAAGGGTGCGCATCGTATCTTGCCACATACCAAAATAGCCAATCAGCAGAAATGACACCACAACACCTAAAGATAATTTCCATGAGCGGCTAGCGAAGAACACCAAAGCGGTAATTGATAGCAACACAGCCCACCAAGGCGACTGTACTAGTAGCTTTTCAAACCAGATAAGAAAGTCGAGCAGTGGATCGAAGAAAGACTCGATAACATCGCCATACTCACGAGAAAAATCGCGAAAGGTACCGTCTAAATATTTACGGATCGCCAATAAAGTAGAGCGATCCATTTTGGGAAACTCGCTGAGCCAAGAAAAGTCAGCCATTGCTACCTCTCTAGTTTGTTAAGGGGTGATCTAGGTGGGAATAAAAAGCGAGGCTTAGTTGGCCTCGCTTTAGTCGTTACTTTATAACTCGGCTATTGCTGAGTTTACTTTTGCAGCAACGTCAGCAGGCACCCACTCAAGCCAGATATCTTGGTTGTTGATCAAGAAATGTTCGGCGGCGATAGTGCCATCAGCCTGGTTATCCTCCATCCAAGCGAGCAAGCTATTCATTTGAGCATTGGTAAAAGATCGTTTACCAAGATACTCAAATACAGAGGCCGAACGGTTAGCGAATTCTGAGGTAGTAACTGTCTGTACGAGAGCGGCAGGATACATAGTGATTTTAGGTTCTGCACACTCAGCTTGAGAGGTACAATCACGAAAATGTTCGGCATCGACGCCGCTACCGAAATCAACTTTAACCATCTGGTATTTACCTAACACTGCCGTGGGAGCCCAATAGTAGCCAAACCAAGGTTTTTCTCGTTCGTAAGCACGTGCAATTGACCCAGCCAGACCCGCGCCGGAACCCGGATCGATAAGATCAAAGCCTGCATCGCTGAGTTTTAGTGCCCGAAATAGGTTTTCAGCAGAGAGTTGGCAGCCCCAGCCCGCAGGACAACCATAGAAAGCACCGCGGTCAGGATCTTCAGGATGTTTAAAGGCTTTTACGTTAGCGATAACGCCAGCAATGGTTTTCAGGCTAGGGTCTTTGTCGACCATATACTGAGGTACCCAGAAACCTTCTTCGCCACCATCAGAGAGTGATTTGCCCGCGATAATTAGGCGCTTATCGCTAACCGCTTGCTCGATAAGCTCCTTAACGCTGTTGCTCCAGATCTCAGGTGCGATGTCTGGTTCACCTTTTTCAGCCATTGAGGTGCTGGTAGGCATGGTGTCGCCTGGAATTAATTCAGCCTCACAGCCATATCCATGCTCCAAAATAAAGCGGTCAACGTTGGCGATTAATGAAGCTGAACTCCAATTCATATCGGCGATAGTGACCTTGCCGCACTGCTCTTCGGCAAACACTTGATGGGTTAAGCTACTAAGGAGTAGGCTACCAATCAAAAGTATATGTTTCATAAACACTCCGTGCTCTAGGATGAGATATCTTTTATGCACGAGCCCTTCTAACAATGGTTAGAGTTCAAACTAGAGGCTGTGCGTCGATTCTTATGGTTAACACCAAGAATGCAGATGTTTGGTGCAAAGCTAGGCAAAACAACTAACTGGTGATTAAAATTAACACAGCTGCAACTTGGTTAACAGTTTTGTCATTTTGCGTGGTGGATTCAATTCTGTGCAACTGCTTACGAAAATGGTTAGTGGTCGAATTAAGTGGTGAAGCTTACGCAGTTAATAACATTTGCTTATGGGCATTAAATGCAGTGGCGGTTGGTTTAGTGTTTCTAGTAAAAGTGTCTGTATAATGAATATCAAAAAGCCCGCTTATCGAAAGATAAACGGGCTTTTTAGTCTTAAAGTGCTTGGCTGTGATTTGGCTGTTAAGCGGGTTTAAATAAACACTTGAGTCGTTTGAAAATAATCAAACGTGACATGGCCAAGTAACCACTAACGGTTTTTTGATGTAACCGGAAAATTGTATCGTATAGGCGGCGAACTAAGCGGCCCTTTAAGATCAATCTGTCGTTCATCATGGTGCTAATAGCAAAGTTATGGCCGATAGCGACCACCATGCCACCATCGTTGTAGACGAATGGTTTGAGTGGCTTGCCCTTTAAATGGGCCACAAGATTTTTAGCTAAATGCACTGCAGCGCGGTTAGCGGCCTGCGCTTTTGGTGGTACTTGGCTACCATCGGCTTGTGGGATCGCCGCACAATCACCGAGTGCAAAAATTGATGAATCAAACGTGGTCGCCAGCGTTTGCTCAACAACCAGTTGGTTAAGTGAATTACTTTGCAATCCGCCAATCTCTTTTAACCAGTCTGGCGCTTTAATGCCTGCAGCCCAAAACTGTACATCGGCATTAAGCACTTGGCCGTCGCTGGTGGTCATACGATCCGCATCAACACTGGCAATACGCGTATTAAGCATCACATTGATTTGATACTTCTCAAGCCTTAATAAAGCTTGCTCAGACATCTTCACAGGGCCGTTGGGTAGCACTCTATCAGCCGCTTCAATCAAGTTGATATTAAGCTTGGCGGCATAGGGGTTAAGGCTTAACTCTTCGCTGACTTTTGCCAATTCTGCCGCTAGCTCTAAGCCAGTAGCACCAGCGCCGACAATATTAACAGTGCGACTCTGACCAGAACGTAGCAGTGAACTGATTTGGTGCCAGCTATCACGGGCTTGCTCTGGTGTATCTAAGAACAAGCAATGCTCTTTTGCGCCTTGGGTGGCAAAGTCGTTACTTATGGCACCGATAGCGATAATTAAGTAATCGTAATTCAGCGTATCCGTTTCACCATTGGGCTTACGAACAATGAGTTGCTTTGCCGCTCGGTTGACGTCTGTCATCCAGGCTTGGTAATGCATGTAACCATTTTTAGCCCCGTGGCTGAAATAGCAGATAGTGTCGAGATCGCTGTCAAAGGTGCCGGCAGCGATTTCATGAAAGCGTGGCTTCCAGTAATGGTGAGTTTCACCTTCAACCAGAATAACTTCATCTTGGCTATTCACATTGCGACCTAGCATACTGGCGATTTCTAGACCTGCAGCGCCACCGCCAACAATAACAATACGAGACATAATAATTCCTCTATGCATCGACAGATGCAGACATAATTTGAAAATTGAAATGAGCCTTGGGACTGAATGGGGATACGAAAGGTATGACCGAGTGCAGGGCTATTAGATGGCGCTCATTATAGTTATCGTCGTATTTGGAACAATTGACTAAAAAGGTAAATTACTTTTACTGCCAAGTAATAATGATGTGGTTGGTATCATTTCTATAAAAAGAAAAAATAGCCAAATGAGATTTAGACTCTTTGAGTTCAGTTTCTGATATCTGGCTGTAAAATGCCAGTTGTTTAAGTAATGGCTAATATTTGCAGTATATTGAATATTAGCAGTTTATTGTTTAAGTTGGGGCTGTGTTTTTTTGTGGTGATGTTTTGGGTTTGCATTGAATTGTGGTTTTTTTGTAAATAGAATGATGTCGCGCTCCTATGTTGCAGGGAATGTAGGAAAGGAATCTTAAAAATATCATAAGGACTTCAAATGAAAAATCGCTTTTCATTAACACTTCTCGCCACTGCAATTCTTGCTGGTTGTGGTGGCAGCGACTCATCTTCTGACACATCAGAACCGATTGTTAATCGTGCTCCACAAGCAGCTGCAGATAGCTTGTTAGTTCAAAATAACGAGGCTACATCCTTTGATGTGTTAGCCAACGACAGTGATAACGATGGCGATGCATTAACGATTACATCAATTACTAGTCAGCCTGAAAGTGGCTCTGTTGAAATCGTCGATAATCAAATCCTCTACACTCCTGAGAGTAATGTAGCAACGACCGATTCGTTCACTTATGAAATTAGTGATGGTGAGTTTACCGCTAGTGCAGAAGTTGCAGTGACGGTCAATCATACCTTAACGATATCTGGACTTGTAACTGATTCACCTATTGCTAATGCATTGGTTTCGATTGCTATTGGCGATGACTTGTTTGAAGTTGAGGCCGATAGCAACGGTAATTATTCGTTGCCCATCACTATTAACGATATGTCTGCGCTTGTGCTTATTAATGCCAAAGGTAGCGCAGATCAGAATCAAGAAAACGTTGAATTAATTACGGTTGCAGGGCAAACAAGTACTTTGCTAACCAAAGCGGGTGAAGAGCGTCAGTTAACCAATGAAGAAAATAACTTAACTAATGTTACGCACGTATCTACCGCTAATTATTTATTAGCAGAGGACCGTGCAGAAAGTGGTGAAATTACTAGTGAGCAGCAGTTTAACCAGTTAGCGAGCGAAGTCTCCCCCGAGGAATTGGTTCAAACATCTGCTTTCATCAAGTTATTGGTTGATAATGCCAATTTCGATATTCCAGAGGGCGAAACTGTATTATCTTTATTAGATGCTGAAGTGTCAGAAGGCAGCGGAGTAGATACGAGCGCAGCTATTCAAGCTTATTTAGTGGCAAATAATCATGTTGATGCAAATGGAGAGGTAACAGAAGCCTATTCAGCTGCTTTAGAAGAAGCAATTGAGCAAACCGTAACAGATGCGAATGTGATTGAGCAGTTCCGCGTTGATGACATAGTAAATAAAACCATGCTTTCTTTATACGGTGCAAAGCAAGGTTGGAATCAACACTCAGGCAGAGGAATGAATTTTAATGCCGATGGTTCCGGTGAGTTATATAAAAACTTTGGTAGTCATGATGACTCTGATGCTGTCGACTTTACCTGGTCTGTAGTAGACGGTAAATTAGATGTTGAATACCAGAATTATTCATCAAAAGTTTATTGGATGATCGCTTACCCGTATGATGAGCTAGTGACTAATTACGGTTTTTCGCAAACTTTAGTCGATGAGGTGGTTGCTGCAGCTGACGCAGGTTTAATCCCTGATGCTGTATTTGAGCTTGAGTCAGGTACAGCTCGAACTAGGACTACTTTAATAGGAAGTACACCAAGTAGTTATCAAGCTGTTGTTACAAATGAAGAATATACCAAGTTAATCCTTCCTACATCAGTGACGACTTGGACAAACCCGACTCCACGGGTAACTAGTGAGTATTATTATAATCAAACGCTAATACACACGCCAGAAAGTGCCTTTGATGGAAAAACGCTTGCGGATATAGCGGGGGACTGGGTGTTGAATCTTGATGTTACAGTACAGAGCCATAATTTAGAGGGTTTCACCGCTCTAATGGCTGACTTTGTTACGATTTCTGGCTCATCAGCAACCGCAAGAAATGCCAAGCAGCAATTTACCGCCTCACTCACTGATGGGGTTTTATCGCTAACCAATGGTAATGTTGTTTATAAATTTACCCCAGTAAAAACAGAAGGCAAAGGCCACTTAGCTCAGGTTGAAAAGTGGGTAGACAACAAGTTAGAGCTTGTTCTAGCACGGCAGATAGCTAAGTTTGATAGTAGTTATGAGCAATATATCGAAGATTTGGTGACCGAATTGCCAAAGGCACAAATGGCGTACATTAATGGCAGTATTCAACAGCAATGGGACGGAGACAAACTTAAGCTTGAGCACCTCTGGGGTTATGTATTTAATGCGGATGGCACCTTGAATCGCGGAGTCGCTGGCATCACTCCTGAATACGACTGGGGAGATCTTGGCAATGGCATTGGTTATTTTCACTTGGGTGATGATAGCTGGACTTGGAATACATCTGGACGCAACGTCAATTTATACCAGTCATCAGACTGGGCTGAGAGACAGCGTACTTGGGAAGTTATCTCTGTTGATGACCAAGGTCGGGCCTTAGTTTTGGAGCACTCAGTTTATGGCTGGGATATCGATAATAATGGTGTTATTGAAGATGATGAGTTTGGTCAATTTCTTTACCCGCGCATCAACGTCATTAAAGTTACCGATTTGAGTGATTGGCAAGCAGAGTGGCAAAATACTATTGATCTTGGATTGCTCTCTGTAAATGCTCCAGCAGCTATAGAGCAAAAAGAATCAGTATTATCAGTTAAGCCGCTAAGCAATAAAGGTGCTGTTGTTCTGAAGTAAGTGCCGGATAGCCTGTTGTATTACTTAATATCGCGAGGGTATTCATTCTCGATTAAAATAGTATAAGGCTATAATAAAAAGAACGAGTCAGAACTATTAGTTTTGGCTCGTTTTTTGTTTTCGACAGTACAGGAATATGAGTCAGTTGTTTAGCTGGATTACTTTAAACCTGCCGTTAGGTGGTCGAGCAACATGCGCACCTTGGGTGAAAGGTGGCGATTTTGTGGGTATAGCGCCCAAATGCCTTCTTCGGGTTGGCGGTTTTGTTCAAGTAATGCGGTGAGCTCTCCTGCTTCAATGTAAGGCTGCACGTAATAATCTGGCAGCTGCACTATGCCTATGCCTTTTATGGCTGCATCCACTAATGCATGACCACTATTACAGCTCAAGCTGCCTTTGACCCGAACATTACGGGCTTTGCCATTCTCTTGAAAGCGCCAATAATCCATGGTGCCAATTAAGCAGTTGTGTTGATCCAGTTCAGATAATGAATGTGGGATGCCATAAGTAGATATATAGCTAGGTGATGCACAAACATATTGGGTACGACTGCTAAGCTTTTTGGCCATCATGCTCGAATCTTCTAAATGGCCAAGGCGGATAGCCAAATCGTAACCTTCATCAACTAAATCTAACTTTTGATTGGTGAGGTTGAGTTTCACCTCAAGCTCAGGGTAGAGCGCTGCAAAGTCATTGATCAGTGGTGCAATGGTCATTTCACCATAGGTCACTGGGGCTGTGAGCTTTAATAGCCCTCTTGGGCTGGTTTGCAAATTGGTGATAGCCCGCTCGGCTTCTTCGAGACCGTCGAGTACCTGTCTACAATGCTGATAATAGATGCGACCGACTTCAGTTACCGATACTTTGCGAGTGGTGCGATGAAACAATTTAGACGCAAGCCTTGTTTCTAGTGCGCTAATTTGACGACTCACTTGCGCAGTCGATATGCCTAATCGTTGCGATGCCTTGGTAAAGCTTTCTGCTTCGGCTACTGCGACGAACTCACTGACACCTTCCCAATTAAACATGCTGTTTCCTTATAAGGATTGAATAAACAACTTTTACTGTATGGTAAAAGATATTTGCATATTTAGCTAATTATCATCTTTTCTGAAATAAATATAATACATCCATCGAGTCGAGTGATGCTGATTGATATAGATAATCCGCTTTAATTACTAATGCATCTTTAGCCAATGTCGACTAAAGAGCTGACTTCAACTATAGATTAATGGCAGCTCATTGAATGCGCCATTTGTCGATCATTTATTGGGTAGCACAATTGTCATGCAGAGGTATCAATATGGCGGGCGGATGGTCTAGAGATGGTGCGGTACAAGACCAAATTGACAGTAGTGTCGACGATGCCGTAGCAGCGGCGAGAAGTCGACTTGTTGGCGGGAAGAGTCTTCTGCATTGTGAAGAGTGTGGTGAAGAGATCCCAGAGGCGAGACGGATGGCAGTGCCAGGCGTTCGACTCTGTATCCATTGTCAAAATGAAATCGATAACAGCCGGGCGAAGCAACATCTGTTCAATCGCCGAGCGAGTAAAGATAGTCAGCTACGATAAGTTGGCTTCGCAGATATTAGGAATAAACACTGTTAACAGCTAGGCCTGATTCTAACGTGATCAAGCTTAGCTTCTAACTGGATATAAGTTGCTTCTAGCTAGATGCTCAGGGCAAACCATTTGAAATGACTTGCGTGGTAAATGAAGCCATTTTTAAAAGATTATTACCATATGGTAAAGGTAAATTACCTATTGATGGGATTATCAATGTCAAACAGGTAGTTATAATCTTTCCATACCCACTGCGGTGACATGCCGTATATAAAGTTTATTAAGAGTAGGAATACAAGATGACAGCACAAACAATTAAATCAAAAGCCGCAGTAGCTTGGGCAGTTGGCCAACCACTATCAATGGAAATCGTTGATGTAATGCCACCACAAAAAGGTGAAGTGCGCGTTAAGATGATCGCCACTGGCGTATGTCACACTGATGCATTTACATTATCAGGCGATGATCCAGAAGGTATTTTCCCTTGTATTCTTGGCCACGAAGGCGGCGGTATTGTTGAGTCAATCGGTGAAGGCGTAACTAGCGTTCAAGTAGGCGACCACGTTATCCCACTTTACACACCTGAGTGTGGCGAATGTAAATTCTGTAAGTCTGGCAAAACTAACCTTTGTCAGAAAATTCGTGAAACTCAAGGTAAAGGTTTGATGCCTGATGGCACCACGCGTTTCTCTAAAGATGGCGTTGAAATTTTCCATTATATGGGTACATCAACTTTCTCTGAGTACACAGTATTACCTGAGATCTCTTTAGCGAAAGTAAACCCTGAAGCACCGCTTGAAGAAGTGTGTCTGCTAGGTTGTGGTGTAACAACAGGTATGGGTGCGGTAATGAACACCGCTAAAGTAGAAGAAGGCGCAACAGTTGCTATCTTCGGTATGGGTGGTATTGGTCTGTCTGCGGTTATCGGCGCGGCCATGGCTAAAGCTTCACGCATCATCGCTATCGACATTAACGAAAGCAAGTTCGACCTAGCACGTAAGTTGGGTGCAACTGATTGCATCAACCCTAAAGATTACGACAAGCCAATCCAAGACGTGATTGTTGAGCTAACTGACGGTGGCGTAGATTACTCATTCGAGTGTATCGGTAACGTACACGTTATGCGTAGCGCACTAGAGTGCTGCCATAAAGGTTGGGGTGAGTCAGTGGTTATTGGTGTTGCGGGTGCAGGCCAAGAAATTTCGACTCGTCCATTCCAGTTAGTAACAGGCCGTGTATGGAAAGGTAGTGCATTTGGTGGTGTTAAAGGCCGCTCAGAGCTACCTGAATACGTTGAGCGTTACATGGCAGGCGAGTTCAAGCTAAACGACTTCATCACTCACACTATGGGTCTTGAACAAGTTAACGAAGCATTCGACCTAATGCACGAAGGTAAGAGTATTCGTACTGTTATTCATTTCGACAAATAATTAAGTCATACAAAATAACAAGCGCTTTCGGGCGCTTGTTTCTTTAAGGGAGTCGATAGCTCTCGATGTAACAAATTTATAGGAGTCGGTATTAAATGACCGTAGAAAATATCAGTGTGAATAAGAGCTTTGGCGGCTGGCATAAGCAATATAGCCACCAGTCTAAAACCCTTAATTGCGCCATGCGATTTGCGGTTTATCTACCGCCTCAAGCGTCAAATGGTAAAAAAGTACCAGTGCTTTATTGGTTGTCAGGCTTAACCTGTACCGATGAAAACTTTATGCAAAAAGCCGGCGCACAGCGTATGGCTGCCGAACTTGGCATTGCGATAGTCGCACCAGATACTAGCCCACGTGGTGACGATGTTGCCGACGATGCCGGCTACGATTTAGGTAAGGGCGCTGGTTTCTACGTTAACGCGACTCAAGCACCATGGAACCGCCATTACCGTATGTATGATTATGTGGTGAATGAGTTACCACAATTGATTGAATCTATGTTCCCAGTTAGTGACAAACGCTCAATTGCGGGTCACTCAATGGGGGGACATGGTGCATTAGTGATTGCGATGCGTAATCCACAGGCTTACCAGTCTGTGTCTGCATTTAGCCCGATTGCCAATCCAGTTAATTGCCCTTGGGGCAAAAAGGCGTTCACTGCGTATTTAGGTCGAGATACCACAACTTGGGCTGAATACGATGCTAGCCTGTTGATGCGTCAAGCTACTGAGTTTGTACCAGCGCTGGTTGATCAGGGTGACGCCGATGATTTTCTTGTTGAGCAGTTAAAACCTGAAGTGTTAGAAGCGGCTGCTAGCATCAGTGGTTATCCTTTAACGCTAAACATGCAAGAAGGTTTCGACCATAGTTATTACTTCATATCTAGCTTTATTGAAAACCACCTGCGTTTTCATGCTGAGCACTTGGCTAAGTAAAGCAGCACTTTTACCTGCAAAATAGATGCAAAAAGCCGCCAATTAGGCGGCTTTTTATTACCTTTAAGAAGATTATTACCCTCGGGTAAAAGTGATTTGTATTTCAGGGTGATTATCATTAACTCTCAGGCAAATATAATACAGACAATGATTTTAACGCCTTTGCAAACAGAGCTTTGCCGAGCAAAATTAAGGTAATAACATGAGCTGGATTTTTCTTTTACTGGGTGTGGTGGCGGAAGCTTTGTCTCATGTGGCGCTAAAAGCCACAGATGGTTTTAGTAAGCCATTGCCTGCCGCATTTGTGTTATTAGGGCATCTGACGGCGTTTATCTTTCTAGGTCAGGCAATGAAAGGTATGCCCGTTGGTGTAGTGCATGCACTTTGGGCTGGCTTAGCCATTGTCACGGTAACGCTTTTATCTGCTCTGTTTTATCGCCAACATCTCGATATGACGGCTTGGGTTGGTATGGCGCTGGTGGCCGTAGGTGTGATGATGATTAACTTTTCACAGGGGCATACTCATTAGGGTTAACAGCTAAGGTTAAGTTATTTTGCTGGGACTGAATTTGGGTTGATTGTTTTTTGCGCATCCATTAATAACTGCTACAGTAGAGTGAAGTTGTAAGGAGATGAATTTATGCGTTTACTAAAATTAGTGTCTTTATTATTTATTCTTGTCTTAGCTGGTTGCGCCTCCAGTGAGGCGAGTAAAGAACGGATAGCTAAATATACCTTTCCAGAGCTAGAGCAGGTTAATTCGATAGATAATTTTCGTATGGATGGTTGGGAGAGTATCGATAGATATTCACTGATCCTTACCTCTCGACCCAGACAGAGTTATTTGCTGATTTTGGGTGGTGGCTTGAATGATCTTAACTTTGCCCAAGGCTTATTGGTGACATCTACTCTAGGCAAAGTTGAAGTCGGCTTCGATTCAGTGTCGACGGTGCAAGACCCCATGATGAAAGCACAAATAAAGCGGATCTATAAACTGGAAAATAAAGAGCAGAAGAATGCGATTAAGGCCAAAATTGAAGCCTTCGCCGACGAAAACTAATATTGGTTCATCGGCCTGAGTAACTGCTCGTATTACTCAATGTCTAAGCCTCTAATTTATTAGAGGCTTTTTTATGTTCTTTGTTTTCTATCTATATATTTATTGGTGTATTGCAAAGATGGCTACATTGATTTCTGCCTAGGCTCTCTGATTTGCTGCATGACTAGAAATGTTTTTTCACCTGAAAGCGCCACTCCCAACTGTTGACGTCGACGCCGCTAGTATAGGGCAGGCTTAAGTCTATATGGGCTACATTGCCGTAGCTGGATTTAGATGAATAAATTCTCGCGCCAATCCCGAAGCTACCGATAGGCGAAGACACTGCGTTATTTGCATCAGTGCCACCAAATGCGTGACCAATATCGGTGAAGATTGCCCAGCCGAGTTCGGCGAGTTGATATAGATTGATGTTTGGATAGTTACGGATCTCTGCGGTAAAGGCCCACTGATGGTCGCCATATTGATAGTCATTGGGATAGCCACGAACTCCAGTTTCGTCACCTAAAGCAAAGGGTTTGTCTAAGTAGTTATTTTGTGAGGTGCTGAGTCTAAGCTTAGAGTAAGCTGTCCATTTAGGGCTGAGATGGAAGAAATATTCTGCAGCGACATTGATTTGATAAAAGTCTTTTTGGTTGGTAGCAAATACGCCTTTTGCATCCATCTCTAATAAAATGAGCTGCTCATCGCCTTGATAACCACGACTAGAGCGCCAATCGACATGGTAGCCGACAGGCGAGTTGTCATTGAGATCTCGGGTTTCTAAGCCCAGCCTGAAGTAGTGTTGCCAGCCCAGATTAAAGTCTTCGTTGTAATTAATAAGATGCACATTGTTGAGCACTTTGAAATCATCTTGAAGATATTGATAGGCCAGCCAAGGGTAAAGAAAGTCTCTGTCTTGTGGCAGTTCTGAAGTGGGGTAACTATCGATATGTGCAAACTCATGCCGATCTTGAGTCACCCCAGCAATGATTCGAGACAGTTCGTCACTATTGCGGTCAACCAACCAGCCAAAGCGGCCATTGTTGTAAGTCTCGGTATGCTCAAACTCATTAATGTCCTGGCCGTTTTGTTTGAGGGTATCGACACGGTAATCATCTAAGTACTCGGCAGAGTACATGTGAGTGCTGTCTAAGCTGTAAAAAGGCTTTTCAAAATAAAGATATGTAGCCTGTCCATCGCTATTATCATAAAAGTCAGCGGCGATGGTAGCGTGTCTAATGAAATAAACTGGCGCCTCGATGGCAAACTTATAACCGGTTCGATCGGCATCTGATTGGTACTTTACGCGAGTTCGAATACCGTAGCCGAGCAAGTTATCTTCTTTGAGGCCGATAGAGAACTTACTCTCTCCACCGCTATGACTAGCACTAAAGGTCGGCAATAGTGACCAGTTGTCCCAAGTTTCAACCAGAATATTTTCACCTTCATCGGCAAGGTCGGCATCGGCGGCAGGCTGAGAAAATGTGACTCTGGCATCGCGGATATAGGCTTGAGCCCGCAGAAGTCGCTGTGCTTCTTCTAAGTCTTTTTGGCTGATTTTATCACCTTCTGAAAAGCTGAGTTTATCGCGAACCACCAAGTCTCGAGTGTTAATATGTAGGTAATTGGCCCAACGATGAATAAAAAAAGTTTCAGGATCGGATAGGTCAAAAATGTCATTACTCTTGATGACAATATTCTTGGTTTGTTTTTTTTGTTCGTAATCACCAGCATGCTTGTTATCGATAGCTGTGGTTTTATTTTCAGCAGAAGCGGCATCCGCATGGATGCTAAACAAGAATGCCAATGTCACGCTGAAAAGCCGTTTCATTCTATCCGTTATACTCCTTGGCGCGATCCACTAATTGCAACAAGTAACAAATTTGTAATACAAGGTAAGTGTAGATTACTCAAGCAATAACATGTTGATTTACTAAAGCTGAAAATGATGTGATGCAATAAAAAAGAGCGCCTATAAGCGCTCTTTTTCGGTATTAATTGCCGTTAATTATTACAAGGTGCGTCTAGGCGGCACCGCGACATTAGCAAAGATCAAGCCTGCGACAATGGACATAAAGATTAAGAAGATCTGAATACCTAAATGAGATTGGTTAAAGATAGTCTCACCTAGGATTAGAGTGTTGAGCCCAATATAGGTCTTGCTACCAGGGACTAAGATGACGATACCCTGCAGTAGAGCGATAGATGCGGGGGCTTTCATCCAGCGCGCAAATAAATTCGAATAGATACCTACGGCTAATGCACCAAAGAAAATGCCGATAGATTCGCCAAAATAGAGCCCCCCCAGCATGGCAGAGAAAAATGCCACAATCCCCGCCATAATTCCCCAAGGTGAGTCTTTCAACCTGGCTTTAAAGATAATCACAAGCGCCGTCGACAATATGGGCACCGCGGCCCAAATTCCCCATTGTGGTAATGATCCGGGGGGCACATAGGTGGTTTCACCAAACAAGGCTTTACCTATGGCCATACCCAAAATTACTCCAAAATACAGCTTAAACAGCAGCATAAAGGCGTCCATGACTCTAGCTGTACCAGAGATAAGATCGCGTGCGGCCAGTTCTGCTAAGCCCAGCGTTAGTGCTAAACCAGGGATAAAGATAATAATGCCTGACAAGATCACCACGGGAATATTAACCGAGGGGTCGACTTTAGCTATTCCGTACGCAGTAATGGCACATAAAATCGCGGCGAGGGGTTCAAGCATTTCGGCCATACGCTTAGAGCGCTCGGCGCGATAGACGAGGCCATAAACCATTAGGCCTAACATGCCAGACCAAAATACATCGTTCCAACTGGTGCCCATCAGCATTGCAAACGCTCCGGCTGACGTACCGAAGGCGAGCAGAGTTAATTTAGTGCCGTACGGGTTAGGCTTATTGGAAATTTCTTCTAGACGTTCAAGTGCTTCACTGAGTGTGCGCTGACCTGACATTAGCTCTTCGACTAATTCATCAGTCCTAGCGAGAGAACCTAAATCGAGTTCACCTGGGTTAACTCGAGCTACGTGGTTATATTCTTGGTCTTCGTCGTGTTGCAATACAAAGGTCATTGCCGTTGGCGATATTAAAAAATAGCCTTCGATCCCAAGCACATTAGAAACACCCTGTAGGTGGGTTTCTAAACGGTAGGCTGGTGTGCCAAATTTATGCAGTGCTTTACCGAGTCTAATAATAAAACGGCGCTTTTCTAAGAACTCTTGATTATCCACTATGATATTCGCTATAGGTGACTTCAGGATTATTTTTATATTAAACAGCGGTTTAAACTGTTTTCGTTAGTTGTTAGTCGCAGCTATTTATTTGTCATAATTTGACGAGCGCATCTTACCCTATTTGAGTTAAAAAAGTTGCCATTTATTTACATTATGTTCTGCAATTGTAATGCTATGGTTTTGTGTGCAAAATTTAGCAGGATATAAAATGCCACTTGCCGTATCAGGGTTGTATGTAAGCCTTACTGCATTACTCGTGATTGTGTTGACTTATAGAGTAATAAAGCTACGTCGCGCTCATAAGATTGGTATCGGTAGTGCGGGCAATGAAGCCCTCACCTTAGCTCAGCGAGTACATGCCAACCTGCTTGAAAACGCACCCATAGTGTTGTTGTTATTAGTGGTTGCAGAGATGAATGGTACAAGCGCTCTGTTATTACATCTGTTTGGTACCGTGTGGATTATTGCGCGCTTGCTCCATGCTATTGGCTTAACTCAAGGTCAAGGTGGTTATCATTTGGGTCGCTTCTGGGGGATGCTGCTGACTTGGGCGGTGATGATAGCTCTGGTGGTGGTGAATTTACTGGCTTTTGCCTCAAGTTTATAACGCTAAGGTAATACCAGTTTAAAGCCAATATACCTTGTGGTATCGACGTCAATGCGCCGAGAGTCAGGCAGAGTAATACCCACAGCCAAATTATGGGATAAGAGGCTATACTAAAAAAAGCATCAATTTGATGCTTTTTTAGTCACACCTTGCAGGCGTAGCCTGTTATACTCCGCGTCCCCATAGTGAGAGTGGTATGGGGTGCGATATCCGCGTAATTTTTGTATTTCAGTTAGGCTGCCTAATCCATGCAAGTAGAATCCACGTTATTTACCTTTCCAAAATATCGTTCAGAGCTAACAAGGCCTGCGCCATTTTTGCCTATGTCTCGCAAAGAGATGGCAAAGCTCGGCTGGGATAGCTGCGACATTATCATCGTCACTGGCGATGCATACGTGGATCATCCAAGTTTTGGTATGGCGGTTATTGGCCGTATGCTTGAAGCACAGGGTTTTAGAGTCGGTATTATTTCGCAGCCCGATTGGTCAAACAAAGAAGACTTTATGAAGTTAGGTAAACCTAACCTCTACTTTGGTGTGACCGCTGGTAACATGGACTCGATGATTAACCGTTATACGGCTGAGCGCCGTATGCGTCATGATGATGCCTACACTGCAGGAAATATCGGTGGCAAGCGTCCCGATCGCGCGGTAACGGTTTATACCCAGCGTTGTAAAGAAGCCTTTAAGCAAGTTCCTGTCGTGATTGGCGGCATCGAGGCCAGCTTACGCCGTATTGCTCACTATGATTACTGGTCTGATAAAGTGCGCCGCAGTGTGGTTTTAGACGCTAAAGCCGATATCTTGGTTTACGGCAACGCCGAGCGTCCTTTGGTGGAACTGTCGCACCGCTTGGCAGCTGGTGAGCCTATATCTGAGCTGCATGATATTCGTGGTACCACAGTGATCCGTAAAGAGCCGCTGCCTGAATGGAAAGGCATGGACTCGCGTAAAATCGATCAGCTACATAAGATCGATCCTATTCCAAACCCGTATGGCGCCGATGACGTAGGTTGTAAAAACCTGTCGGGCCCAACGGATGAAAAGATTTTTGACAATGACGCGCCAAAGGCGGTCAGTGTTCAGCCTGCTAGGCCTAAGCCTTGGGAGAAGACCTACGTATTGCTGCCAAGCTATGAGAAGGTCTCAGAAGATAAATATTTGTATGCCCATGCATCGCGTATTTTGCACCAAGAGCAGAATCCTGGTTGTGCGCGAGCGCTGTTTCAAAAGCATGCTGAGCGTGCGATTTGGGTGAATCCACCTGCGTGGCCACTGAATACCGATGAAATGGATGGTGTGTTTGATCT
This sequence comes from uncultured Shewanella sp., assembly GCF_947497935.1. Taxonomy (GTDB): domain Bacteria; phylum Pseudomonadota; class Gammaproteobacteria; order Enterobacterales; family Shewanellaceae; genus Shewanella. The sequence continues at coordinate 36,002 of NZ_CANMIO010000018.1, read as the reverse complement.
CGCTTATCAGCGTGTACCGCATCCATCGTACGGTAAAGAGAAGATCCCTGCCTACGACATGATTAAGACTTCGATCAACATCATGCGAGGCTGTTTTGGCGGCTGCTCGTTCTGTTCTATTACAGAACACGAAGGGCGTATTATTCAGAGTCGTTCGCAAGACTCTATCGTTAAAGAAATTAAAGACATTCAAGAGAAGGTGCCGGGCTTTACCGGGGTGATTTCTGACTTGGGCGGCCCTACAGCCAACATGTATCGCTTAGGCTGTACTAGCGTAAAAGCCGAGAGTACCTGTCGTCGTCTGTCTTGTGTATTCCCGTCGATTTGTGGCCACTTAGATACCGACCATCAAGCGACAATTGATCTGTACCGCGCGGCGCGTGATGTACCGGGTATTAAAAAGGTATTGATTGCCTCGGGTGTGCGTTATGACTTGGCTACCGAAGATCCGCGTTACGTGAAAGAGTTGGCAACGCACCATGTGGGTGGTTATCTGAAGATTGCTCCAGAGCATACCGAAGAAGGCCCGCTGAATAAGATGATGAAGCCGGGTATGGGCACTTACGACAAGTTTAAAGAACTTTTCGATAAGTACTCACAGGAAGCAGGCAAGAAGCAGTATCTGATCCCATACTTTATTTCGGCGCACCCAGGCACCACTAATGAAGATATGGTGAACTTGGCGTTATGGCTAAAAAGCGAGAAGTTTAAGCTGGATCAAGTGCAAAACTTCTATCCATCGCCAATGGCTAATGCGACCACGATTTATCACACTGAGCTGAACTCGCTGAAAAACGTTAAACATACCAGTGAAGAAGTCTCAGTGCCTAAGAAAGGTCGTCAGCGTAAGCTACATAAAGCCTTGCTGCGTTACCACGACGCAGAAGGTTGGCCGCTGATCCGTGAAGCGCTTATTGCCATGGGCAAAGAGAAGCTGATTGGTAATGGCCCTAACTGTTTGGTACCGGCAGAATCTCGCCAAGAGCGTGAAGCTATTCGTAATAAGAAGAAGCTCAATTCCCAAGATGACGGCAAAGGCAAAAAAGCCTTTACTCGTTTCTCGGGCGATCAATTTGATGATCGTAAATCTGGTCAGAGTAAGTCAGGACACAATACGTCGAATGGCAATAAAGCTGCTGGCAAAAAGCCCGGGCAGAATAAAGCTGCTCAAGGCAAGCCGGGTCAGAACAAATCAGGTCAGGGGGTCAATACAGCGGCTAAACCGACTGGTAAGCGCCCACCTAAGAAGAATGCTTGGGGAACCACACCAAAACATCAAAGGTAAAGCGTCAATGCTCTAAGCTGTGAGCAGCTTACGGTAGCTAAATAAACTAAAATAAGGGAATATCTTATACTGACAGGTATAAATATTCCCTTTTTAATGGGTGCGAAAATGACGCAACAGACAAACGATAATATTGAATATAGTGACGAGAGCTTTTGGCTGAAGGTAAAACTGTTTGCCAAGAAAGCGGGTCGTGAAGTGATCGATAACGCCCTGTGTCTCTATTATGCGGCCAAGCGTCCAGACACGCCTAAATGGGCTAAAACAGTGATTTTTGGTGCACTAGCCTATTTCATTTCGCCAATCGATGCGATACCCGATTTGACGCCTATAATGGGATTTTCTGATGATCTCGGAGCCTTGGCTGCGGCGCTAGCGATGGTATCTATGTATGTAGATGATAATGTCAAAAACCAAGCCGCAGAGAAGGCCACAGCTTGGTTTGACTAGCATTAATATAGAGAAGCCTCACCCTCTGGGCGGTTCTTAAAGCGTCTATGTAACCACATATACTGGCTCGGTTGCGCCATAATCGACTCTTCAACAATCTTGTTGATAAAACACGCCCCAGCATGTTCATCACCCTTGGGAAACTTATCTATCATTGGCTCTTTAATGGTTAAGGTGTAATGGCCTGTATCGTTATCGCGTACAAATACCACTGGCACTATGGCGCAGTTAGTATTGTCTGCTAACAGGCTAGTTCCCGTTGTAGTACAGGCGTTTTTTACTGCAAATAGCGGCGCAAATGTAGAACGGCGGCGACCGTAATCATGATCTGGTGCGTACCACATAAAGGCACCATCATTGAGTGACTCGAGCATAAACTTAACGTTCTTACGATGGATTAGCGTATGACCACCTTGAGAGCGGCCTTTCAGTTGAAAGTAATCAAAACATGGGTTGTTGTTAGGGCGATATACCGCCATGCCTTGCGTATATCGGCCAAATGCACGACCACTAAGCTCAAGGTTGAGTGAGTGCACAGCGATAAGCAGTGCGCCACGTCCTTCCGCTTTTAGCTTGTCGATATGCTCCATGCCAACCACTGTGGTGTGTTTAGCAATGCGTTCATTGGACCAAAACCAAGCCATGCCCGTTTCGAGCAGGGCTAAACCGGTATTTTCAATATTCTGTTTGGTTAACTTTTCACGCTCGGCGTCAGGCATGTCTGGAAAACATAGCTCAAGGTTACGCTTAATTGTGCGCGTGCGACGTTTCATAAAGCTAAGTACGACGCGGCCGAGTAGTTTGCCTAAGCGAATCTGAATCGTGTAGGGCAATAGGCTGCAAAGATAGCTAACGCTAATGATTAATAACACACACCAATATTTGGGATGTAACATTGCGAGCGAAAAGGTTGGGACTGTGTACTTACTCATGAGGGGTTGAGCTTTTAGTGATACTGAAAAATGTCGCGCGATTATACGCGATGTTTAACCATTGAGCTCTTTCTATATTAGATAATTCAGCCGCAGTGAATATGCGGCTGATAAGATAGATATTTTAATTTAATCTAGCCTTGCCAAGTTAGGTTAAAGTCGTACCTAAAGCCGATAGTGACCGAGCGGTCGTCATCATGATTATCATAACTTTTGTCTAGATACTCGAGGTGAACTCGCACGTTGTCGATAGGGTTCCATTCCAGTGTGGTATTAAAGCCATCATAGTCGGCAGAGGTGATATCGTCGATACCGTCTTTAAACTGGAAATAGCCTAACTTAATTTTGTAATCATCAAAGATTGGATAGGCTAAAGCTGTATCTAAGGTGCTACCACTGCGATCTTTATTCATGCTGCCAGCATCATAGTTATATTGTTTATCTTGATAGCTCGCGGCGAAGTACAGGTCGTTACTAAAGGTATACGCCACGACGCCACCTACGGTCTTATCGTCACCTTCGACCCCTTGCAGATCGGTTGTGTTTTGAGTGACATAACCTAAACCAATATGCAGTTGCTCGATGTCATAGCCGACACCGACGTTCACCATATCGGTGGCATCATCACCGTTATCACCATCAAATTGAGCGCCAGCCATCCAAGTGAAGTCACCGGTAACAAGTTGGTAGGTTACAAAGTTATCGACAAAAAATGGGCTTTCATGATCGTAAGCAAAAGGGCTGTTGCCATGGTTAAAGATATCCACATACTCGGCCACCAAGGTGTACTGGGCTGGGCGTTGCTTACCTATACCGATTTGGCCATAAGGTGAGGCGATAGCGGCATAGGCTTGGCGTGCCTTACCAAAGTCGCCTGAGTTAGCGATATCGACACTCCATTCGCCTTGAGCGATAGCAGTCCAACCGTCTGCAAACTCTGTGCTGGCTTTAATTCCCACCCGAGAAAGTGCATCACGCACATCCCAGGTCTTATCTTGGCTATCGTCGAGGTAACTCAATGTCGGGCGAATAGAGCCATAGAGGCTCACTTGGCTATTTTTAAACTGTGATGGTGCGGCGTTGCCTTCGAGTTTGGCGATACGTGCCTCAAGTTCTGCATTGGTGGCAGAGTCAGCGGCATAGGCATTGACGCAGCAGAGGCTAACGGCAATCGCCAGCAGTGATTTGAATGTGTTCATTAGTGTATTTCCCTATATTTCGGCTGCAGCAAGTTGCCCTCTCTAAAGGCTAGAGTTGGTGCAGAACGAATAAATGTGATGGTGTTAACTGCTCACCAGCTTTGGGGCTGGTGAGCAGGTGGTACAGTTTTAGCTGGAGTGAATTACTTCAGCTCTTTGAACCAGAGGTTGTGGTGCTGTTTAGCCCAGTTTTCATCGCAATAGCCAGAGGTCATGTTGGACATGCCACCTTCTGACATCACGGTTGCCATAAAGATGTGTACGACAGAAAATGCGGTAATGATAATGGTTGATACGATATGCACTAACAGCATGGTATTGGCTGTGTTCTTGGTGACAACGAAAGTCTCTGGGTACATCATGGTGAGTCCAGAGATCACCATTAGGGCGCCAAATAGGGCAAAGACCCAGAACCATAGTTTTTCACCGGCATTGGCAAAGCCTGCATCCGGGTGATGTTTCTTACCCGTGTTGAGGTAACCACCCAATACTGCAAACCACTTAAGATCATAGCTGGCTGGAATTTGCTTCGGTGCCCACATTAAGATCATCAGTATGTAACCTAAGATGAATGGGAACGCCATCAGCTCGTGCAGTCCGCTCGATAGCCCCACCAGTGACGCCCAGCTAGATTGGTTCATGCTTGGTTCTAGGTACAGGCGGCCACCTGCTAGTACTAAGCCGGTTAGGATTAAGAAGATACAAGCGATGGCACCTAGCCAGTGCACACTGATACTTAAACCCGACCAACGCTTAATTAACTTGCCAGAGAAGCCGTCATCTAAGCGTGAAATACCATTAACTACGATGAAAATGATAAACAACGCGATGACAGCAAATAAGCTGGCGTAAACTAAAAACGCGATGGTGTCAGTCTCAGCTAAATAACCTAAAACGGTTTCGTTGGCCTCTTCAGGGAGTGATGCGGGCAGCTGTAACTGAGGATCAGTAGGCATGCCGCGTAACTCTGGAATATCGCCAGCGATAGCTTCGACCTTAATAGGTTGCCACTGTTGTGGCTGCAAGCTTGCTTCATCAGCCATGGCGGCCGTTGAGACAAACAGGCTGATCACAATAAAACTTAACCATTTTATTGCTCTGTTCATAGGTAACTCCTTTGGCGACTTAGGGTCGCCTCTTTTGGCTTTCCTGTGCATAGCATCATTAGATGCTGCAAGAGAGCCTGATCCTGATGTGTAATAGATTGGCTTGATGTCAGTCTATTCATGCAGTTGTTTAGTGATAAAAAGTTGCAACTCAGTGGCAAATTCGAGCCAGAATGCCAGCTTGGCATGCTGCTTAATGCCTTCGCAGAATGGATTAATCCATAGCCCTAGGTGCTTATTAACAAACTCATCTGCCATGGCATCGAGTTCGTTGGCGGCATCTAGGTTCTCTGCTTGTCGTTGCTCACTTGCAAGGGCGTGCACACAGTAAAGAAACTCCAATTCGTTACCAATAAAATCGGCAGGTTCATTGAATTTATCGTCGATGACTAAACCTATCTGTTGATAGAAGTCAGCCACCTCGACAGTTTCATCTGTGTTCATGACATGGTTTCCGCTGCGGTATACGCCCTCGTAGGGGGCAACTAACAGCTTATATGGGCCGATACACATGCGGTTGAAGTCAAACTCCAGTTCCGATGGGTCTTCGACAAACCGCTTAGCTTCAGTCAATAGTGGACTCTGTGGATTGCTCGATTCTAGGTAAGCGATTAATCCGTTAAGTGCTTCTACTTCTGATGGAAAGAAGATCATCGATTTAAAGGCAAAGTAAGCCGTTGCCATCGGACCATATTGGTTTGTCATTATGCGCGTTCCTTAATAATCACCATGTTAGGTTTCGTGATGCAGTCGCCGTAACCAATGCCCTCTTTGCTGGCAGATGGCTTCTTAAGCACTTCGTCAATGTTGCCAACTTGGATACACTCCACTGGGCAACCGTGGACGCACGCAGGCTGCATACCGCGATCGAGTAACTCGACGCACATGTTGCACTTATCTGCCTTACCGTCGTCTTCACGAATGCTGACAGCAGAGTAAGGGCAAGCGCTGGCGCATAGACCACAACCGGTGCACTTCTCACGATCTAACACCACAATGCCATCATCACGTACGTGGTAGGCTTTTGCAGGGCAAACCATTAAACAAGCTGGGTTTTCACAATGCATGCAAGAGTGCGATAGCCACACATCGATGGCACCGTCATCACGCTTTACTTCATAGCGGTCGACTTTACGAAAGCGGTGGTTTTCTGGTAATTCATTGTGAATTTGGCAAGCCACAGTACAGGCACCACAGCCGACACAGTTCTCTTGTCTGAAGACAAAGCCTACTCTTTTGTTCATCGTCATCATTTACTCCTTAGGCTTTTTCTAGCGCGACATTGGTCGAGTGGTAGGCCGAACAGCCGCCCATATCGGTTAACTTGTCGGTGGTTAAGTTGTTGGTACAGCTAGCTTTGCCGTATGGATCCATGCGGCGCCAGTTGTTCTTCGGTGCCATAACGGTACCGCGGCCAACTTGCCCGGAAACCTGAGCTGTGAAGAACGCCTCACCTCGGTGGTTGCTGAGTCTAACTCTGTCGTTATTTTTAATGCCTAACTCTTTCGCATCTTCGGTATTGATCTTGGCCAAGTATGCAGGGAAGTTACGGATGTATTTAACGTTGTAGAAGGAGCTGTTAGCGCGCTGCGGAATTGCAGGAGATAGCATGCGGAATGGTAGCTTCTTCTCTTCAGGGATCATCTCGTCTTCAGGCAAGCCGAAGTCGATAACGGGGTGGTAGCCTGCGTCTTTCATCATTTGCGAGTAGAACTCGATCTTGCCACTGTCCGTTTTATATTTACCATCGCCAAAGTAAGGACGTTGATCGTAGACGGTGACAAATTTGTCTTCGATGATCTTCTCGTAGGTGATGTTGTTGTGTCTAAATGCAGGTTCGTCAGTATCGAGGAAGTCGCGTAGGATCTGCTCGTAATCGACTCGCATCTCTGGGTGATAATCTAGCCCCATATGCGCCGCTAACTCTTTAAAGAAGATCCAGTTATCTTTAGATTCACCTAAAGGCTCGATCACTTTCTCAGAAGTTTGCATGTGATAGCAGTTGTAGTCGGTACCCATGTCTGGGAATTCAAACTGCGTGGTTGATGGCACGATAATATCGGCAAGTTCAGCGGTATCTGTCATTAAGAAGTCATGTACCACTAGGAATAGATCATCACGCATTGCCCCTAGGCGACAAGCATTTGAATCTGGTGCAACCGAGACAAAGTTACCGTTATAGTTAATCACGGCTTTAATTGGCTTGATCGGTTTGCCATAAGCCGTTGGATTGGTTGGATGAATCGCTTTGGCGATCTCAGTCATATTCACGTGACCCACGGTATCGCCGTTAGGGTGAATATGGTCTGCACGGCCTTTAGAATAGTTAAGGCTGTCATCGGCTTGGGTATTATCATAAATAAAGCCGTTACCAATCTTACCGTATTGACCCGCGACTGCGTGCATCATGGCGATGGCGCGAGACATACGTGCACCGTTGTAGTTACGCTGCATACCGTAACCTAAACGAATGACAGAAAGCTCTGATTCACCATAGACTTTGGCAAACTCGAACATTTTCTCTCTTGGAACACCGGTAACTTGCTCGATCTCGTCATAGCTCATCTCGTCGAGACGCTTGAGCAGATCTTCATAGCCAAGGGTGTTGGCTTCGATAAACTTCATATCGGCTAAGTCGTTATCGACTAGGTATTTCATGATACCGGTTGCGAGATGGGTGTCGGTGCTTGGCTTAGGCTGTAACCAGATGTCAGCTTGTGACGCGATAGGCGTACGCATAGGGTTAACCACTAACAACTTAGCGCCTTTGTCACGAGCTTGGTTAATAAACTTGATGCCGTGAACGTTAGTGGCAGTTTCGTTTTGACCCCAAGAGATATAGCAATTGGTGTAAATGTTGTCGTATGGATCGGGTCCTTGGTAAGTACCTGTAACAGACTTTAGACCTTCATAAGCGGCGAAAACACACACTTTACGATCGAGCTTACGAGCACCGACTGCGTTAAAGAAACGGCTAGGTCCGCCGTATTTACCGATAACGCCTTCATGGCCCGAGTAGCTGTATGGCAAAATGGAGTCAGCGCCATGCTCTTTAATGATCTGTTGTAAACGGCTCGCAATTTTTGCATAGGCTTCATCCCAACTAATGCGGCGCCATTTACCTTCGCCTTTTTCACCCGCGCGTTCCATCGGGTGCAAAATGCGATCGGCTGCATAGGTATACTGCACGTAGGCATGGCCCTTAACGCAAGGAGATGTCCCCATTTTTTTCATCTCGGATGCGCCTTCGACATAAGTCATACGGCCATTTTGTACAGTAAACTTCAACAGGCAACGGTCGGCACAGTTTCGCTGACAAGTGTGATAAACGATTTTTCCTTCTCGTTTTAGTAGTTTGTCCGGTGCACCACCGCGTTCAGTTGCATTGGCAATGCCTGGCATTAAGCCAGACAAGGAGCCGACAACAGAACTAGCTCCAACTCCCTGCAGGAAGGTGCGTCTGTTAATTTTCATATGTTTTCCCCATCTTGATAGTGTTAGTTCACTATTTATTTTTGTAGCAAAGACGACATTAATATTGCTCAGCGAGTGGGCCTGCTTCAGGCGTAGCGGGTACTCACTGGGTTACACACAATTTTTATTTTTAAAACTCCTCTAACTGCAAACTCAGAACTCCCATCATTCTGGGTTCGACTTTCCCTATTGATTGAAACTAAACACTAGTCTTCACTGGCTAGACGCCACTCTCTCTCAAGGCCGCAAATAAGCTTGGATTTAACCCAGTTAAATGCTGCCGAATGGTTGGTATTACCAAACAATACATAGTTACCAATTTCGCGGTTTTCTCGGCGACGAATTCGACACTTTTGCGCTAACTCTTCGGGCAATTTGACGTAATCGATATCGGGTAGCATATTGACGAATTGACGGGTGAACTGATTACAACTCAGAGTAATGGCATCGCTTTCACTGAGAAGGCGCATGGCCGAAGCTAAACTGTCGGTGTAGCCTTCAACTTCCATACACAGATCTTTTTCTCGACATAGGTTGACCAGCAGTGGGCAGCTGAGATCATCGTAGTTATCGATCTCTAAGCAGGAGTAACGGGAGAGGTTTTCGAGAGTGATTGCTTGGCTTAAGACTGGATGATTGCGTCTAGCGAGAATATAAAGGCTATCGGTTTCACTAAACATTTCGTAGTTGAGGTTCTTACCGTTAAATCCCTCATAGACGACGATAAAATCCATATCACCATTGGCCAACTCTGTGGTGCAATCATGGGTGAGAACTCGGACATCGAACCTGAGATTTGGCGCTTCCGTTAAGATATCGTTGCGCACCACTTTTTGCACCGCATAGACAAACTCATCGTAGGCGTGGATAACAAATTGCCCTCCCGATTCAGCTGGGGTGAATACCGAGTGTTGCATCTCTATTTTTTGGTACTGCTCTACGAGACTCTTGGCCATCGGAATGAGTTGGTGAGTTTTTTCTGTGGCAATAAAACCGGAGCAGCGTCTTATAAAGAGTGAATCTTTAAATGTGTCTCTTAATATTTTTAATGTACGGCTGACGCCAGATGCTGTCATGCCTAATTCATTTGCAGCCTGATGACTTTGACCATGTTCATATATAGCAATAAATACTTTTAATTGGTTGTAATTTAATTGGTCTATTTTGTTCACGGTGAATTCCGGCTGAAATATATTGGTTAATATAATCTATATATGAGTTTTTATATGCAGTGTTGTAAGTCACATTTTTAATAAGCTTATTTTTGTATATTTGATATGGCTCTCGTGTTTTACATTTTAATTTTAGCAAATTGCAGTTTGTGATATTTGCTATAGATATATCTGTAAACAGTTTTGTGAAAGGTTTTTCACTTATTAAGTGGAACGATAGTACAGTTTGTTTAGAGAGCTGTGTCTTGGTAACTATTTGTTTTTGATTTCTTTCTTGTTGCGTTATGTGATTTGTGTATTATTTTTAATTCGTAGTACTTAGATGTTCAGCATTGTTTTTTAGATTTGGATTATTGTTTTTTATGGATGAAAAACCATCTCTAGATTTTATTTCATAAAAATTTAAATTATTTTCCTATTGTGATCTTTCGTTGATATTCGTTTTTTAAATTAAGCCTTTGTTTATAACTTTATATTTTTGAGTGTATTTTAAATATAAAGTTTTTATACGTGATGCCAGTAATCTTTGCTGTATTCATAATAAGGAATAATTATGTTGGATAGACGTTCCATTTTAAAAATGGCTGCTGGTGGTGCAATGTTAACATTGATCCCCAGTGCTCAACTTCAAGCTAAAACTCCAGGTAAACGGTTGGCGATGGTGTTTGATGTTCGCCGTTGCACAGGCTGTCTATCTTGTACCGTTTCCTGTGCGATGGAAAACCAAACTGATGTGGGGCGTTGTCGTACCCGAGTCAATCAGGCTGCGATTGAAACCGAAACGGGCTTAGCCACATTGGCACTACCAAACCAGTGTAACCAGTGTGATAACCCAGCTTGTGTGTATGTTTGTCCCGTTGAAGCGACCTATAAGCGCAAGGAAGATGGCATTGTGGTGATTAATCATGATGAGTGTATTCATTGTCAGCTTTGTGTCGATGCCTGTCCTTACGGAGCTAGACGTAAAGATGAAACCCTTAACTCTCCACCAGAAAAGTGCAACTTCTGTATTCACCGTACATCGGCAGGATTACTGCCTGCATGCGTAGAAACCTGTATTGGTGAAGCGCGCAACTTTGGCGACCTTAATGATTCCACTAGCAAGGTTTCTCAATTGGTACGCGACAATAAGGTGTACGCCATGTTGGCCGACGCTGGCACTAAGCCGAATATTTTCTACATAGGTTTACCTGAGCAACCTCAGGATAAACAGATCTTGTCACTTAATTTCCTCGAATGGCAACGCTAGGAGCTAATAATGGATAGACGTAAATTTTTAACCCAAGCGGGCGTTGTCTCAGTTGCGGCTGCCACAGTGGGCTGTGGTGAAAAAACGCAGCCAATACACCCTGCACGCAGCCAAGATGTAAGCTGCTTTGGCCACCCGATCCCAGCGGAATGCCAGCAAGATGCTAATGGTGATTGGCAGCTAACACCGGGTGTGCGCACGGCATATTCACGTTGTTTTAGTTGCTACAATATTTGCGGCTTACGCGTACGTATTGATGATAAGAATGACAAAATACTCAAGGTGGGCGGCAACCCATATTGTGAAAATAACTCTGGTTCACCATTGCCAATCGACACCAGTGTGAAGCAGAGTTATATCGCATTAGCGGGTGAGAATGGCCTTAAAAATCGTGCAACGACTTGCGCCAAAGGTGCCAGTTGCGCCGATTCAGTAGATGATGAGCGCCGAGTCACTCAGGTACTTAAACGTGACGGCAAGCGTGGTGAAGGTCGCTGGGTAACCATTAGTTATGAGCAGGCGCTGCAAGAGATTTTACAAGGCGGTGATCTGTTTGGTGAAGGCCATGTTGAAGGGCTGCGTAGTCTGCGCCAGCTCGATAAGCAAGTTAAGCCTGGCTTTCCTGAATTTGGCAGCGCGGCTAACCATCTATTTGCGACTTATTGCGCCGAAGATACTTTGCGTGGCAGTTTCTATGCGCGCTTTATGCAGCAGTCTTGGGGCACAAGCAACTTAGGTACTAAGCACGCCTATTGCGGTGCGGCGCAGGCGACAGGCTATAGCTTAGGCATGGCAGCAGGCTTTGAAGAGTGGCTCAACGATGTTGACTGGGAAAATGTCGAATATGGCCTATTTATGGGAACGAGCCCGGGTTCTTCAGGTGTCAGCCTTAACCGTGTTGGCCGTGGCTTGGCCGATAGCCGGGTTGATAGAAAGTTTAAGTATGTATGTGTCGATCCGTTACTGCGCACCACGGTGGCTGCCGATACCAATGCTACTTGGTTAGCGGTAAAGCCGGGCCAAGATGCGGCATTCGCCTTTGGGGTTATCCGCACCATGCTGGAGGAAGGTTGGTTTAACAAGGTTCACCTAGAAGGCGCGAGTGAGAAAGCGGCCAAAGCTGCGAGCGAGCTTAATTATACCAATGCTGGTCACTTGGTGGTTGTCGATCCTAAACATCCTGATTACCGCCGTTTCGCTAAGGCGAAAGACTTTGGTTTAGGTGGTGATGAAGCCATTATTGTTAAAGCCGGAAGTGATACCTTGGTGGCGGCAGAGTCTGGCAACAAGGCAGAGTTATTTATCAGTAAGACCATAAAAGATAAGTCGGGTCGTAGGGTGAAGTTAGCGTCATCGCTTTATCTATTACGACAAGAAGCGCAGCGCACCAGCATGCAAGAGTACGCGGCTAAGTCGGGGATTAGTGTTGATGCGATGCGTCAAGTGGCTAAAGATTTAGGTCAATATGGCCGTAAAGCCTGTGTGGCAGGCAATGGTGGTACTAACTCATCGGATGGTTTTGTGATGGGCTGGATCTGGGCAACCCTAAATACCTTGGTGGGCAGCCACGATGCTAAAGGTGGCGCTATTTACGGTAATGGCCCAATTGGCGGCATGGAAGGCCGTTACGATCTGGCGAATATCGATAATGGTGTCAGCCTAGATGGTGTGGTGAATGCCTGCCGAGATGGCGCCTATGAGTCATCAACGGAATATAAGCAGAAGGTCGCTAAAGGCGAAAACCCATACCCTGCGAGTACACCTTGGCATGAGGTGTTGCCCGCAATGAATGCGGCAGAGCAATGGACGAGTCACGCTAATAACGATCCCTATCAAGCTAAGGTGCTGTTCAATTGGCGTAATAACTTCCTTTACAGCGCTGCATCGATTAGCCAAGAGGTGGTTGCTAGTATTGCCGATCCTAAGCGTCTGCCTTTGATTATCGGTATCGATTGCCATATGAATGAGACCAATCGCTACGCCGACTATTTCATTCCTGATCGCTCAATGCTTGAAGAGTATGCAGCCGACCGTATGTGGGGCTCACATATGCTAGGGGTGGTGGCTGCTGCCCCACTTGTTACTCCAAGAACCGTGAAGAATGCCGCGGGTCAGCACGTTTGTATGGAGCAGTTACTCGTTGATATTGCGCTGGATATGCAGCTCCCTGGATTTGGTAAGGGCGCGATTGCCCATGCTGATGGTAGCAAAGCCGATCTGCTTTGCTTCGAAGATTGGCACGCAAAATACCTCGCAAACGTGGCATCTCAGTGTGAAAACCTGCCGACAGTGACAGCAGAAGACAGACAGTGGGCTGGATTGGATTATGCTATGAAGCCGCTTACGCCAAGATTGACTGCGACTGAAGCTCGTGAGGTTGAAGCACTATTATCCCGTGGTGGCTACTATGTTGCCGATGAGCGCTACGATGGCGACTTTATTAAAGGCGCGGGGCCAAAGTGTCTGCAGCTTTACCATGAGGCGGTAGCGCAGTTGCGTCATGCGTATTCAGGTGAACACTATCCGGGCAACATTACCTATCACGAACATAGATTCTGGAATGGTGATAGCTGGGATAGTCACTGGCCAGCATCTGAGTATCCGCTGCTGTTTTCAAGTTACAAGGCCACGGTGCGCTCAAATTATGCGGTAGCTTATAAGCGCATCGCAGAGATCAGCCCGACCAACTTTGTGTTTATGAATGAAGAAACTGCCAAGCAGCAAAACCTAAAAGACGGCGATACCGTAAGGTTAGTGACTGCTAATGGCAAACCAGCTACAGGTCTATTGCAAACTGACTTTGGTGTTGCACCGGGCGCAGTATGTGTATCCCACGGATTTGGTCACTCACAAGGCTTTGGCGGTGACGACAGGATCATCAATGGCGAGAAATTAGCGGCTCTCAAAGAGCGAGCGGGGGGGGTGGCGATCAATCAAATGATCCCTTCAGATCCTACCCGTAAGCAAACTGCGAGCATGTTAAACGATTACTGGACGGGGGCTAACTGCCGTCACGGGATCCCTATCCGCGTGGAGAAAGCGTAGAGAAGGCGAAAGCCGTATTTACAATGCCTCCTTTTTATAGATACGCGCTATGAAAGAGGCGAAGATATATCCAAAACTTACAGCAGTCCACATTGAAAGGCGATAGTGGGGTTGTTGAGGTATTACCGTTAGGTGTAACTGACAAGCTCGATAGATTTTTATGTGTTTGTCAGGGCTGGCGGTAGCTCCTGTGTGGCGTTTGCAGGAATATCGCCTTGATCACACTCAATTCGTATCATCCTGCAATCTTTCCCCTCGGCATTGTTTTCGCTGAGGGGACTTTTCTACTCGGTTAAGTCTAAAATCACTTCAGCTAAAATTTATCTCTTTGTGATAGTGTTAGTCACAAATCATCGGAGATAATAATGAAAACAATAAAATACTCACATTTTGCGTTAATCGCAGCAGCAAGCTTTGCAACACCTGCGTTGGCAGTGACTTCGGAGCAAACTGCTTTTTTTGACAACTTATCAGCCCACTGCGGTAAAGCCTTTGAAGGTACGGTGACGGCGGGTAATAGTGCAGACTCTGCGTTTAGCGGAAAAAAGTTGGTGATGCATGTGCGTGAGTGCAGCGATACCGTGTTAAAAGTGCCATTTCATGTTGGCGATGACCACTCTCGCACTTGGGTGATCACTAAGACGCCTTACGGTTTACATCTCGCACACGATCATCGCCATAAAGACGGTAGCGAGGATAAGGTGACTATGTATGGCGGTATGACCGCTGATATGGGCAGTGATACCGAGCAGTCCTTCCCTGTGGATGCCTACTCGATTAATAATTTTAGAGAAAATGGCTTAGATGTGTCGGTGACGAATGTGTGGCACATGTATGTTAAGCCGCAAGAGTTTACCTATCGCTTAACCCGAGAAAACCGCGATTTTAGAGTGGATTTCGATCTGACTAAGCCTGTCGATTTGCCACCTGTACCTTGGGGTCATAAATAGCGGACTCAGCTTTGATGTGTCTAGGTTCTAGTTTTTAATTGCTAGAACCTAGAACCTAGAACCTAGAACCTAGAACCTAGAACCTAGAACCTAGAACCTAGAACCTAGAACCTAGAACCTTCTTGTTCCTTACTTCTCTTCAAAAGTAAAAGATTGTCCTGCCAGTGCGGCTTCAAACATTAGTCCGCCTTTGGCAACAGTAAACACTGCCATACCATTGATATAAGCTGCTTTAGCTGCTCCTTTTCCCGCACCCGCAGAGTTACCAGTTGTGCCTGCTTGCGCATTGGCACCTATAGTAATGGCTACGGCTGAAGCTTGTGCGCCAAACTCGAAACTACCACTGGTAAAGTCTTTATAGGCGGCTTCATCTTTAAAGAAGATGATCTCGCTGTAGGCTTGTCCGCCTAGCTGAAAACCAAAAGAAAGCTGGGTTAAGCTGGTATTGCCAGTATAGCTACCGCCTCGATAGACTTGACCTTTTCCGTAAGCGGCACCAATACCTATGCCACCTTTTCCTACCGTCGGAAACAGTGCGTAGCCATAGGCTGTATCGAAGAATTTTTGGGTTTCATTAGCTTGTTGAAAAGTGCTTTTAGCTTGCGCATAAGCGTCTTCGGCTAGTGCTTGCGGTGCTATCAGTACACTAGCAAGTAGACATAAGCTAGCGGTGATTTTCTTAATAAAACCTGTCATTAATCTCTCCTAATCTAGTTATCTGGCTAAACCTTAGCATAGCGTTACTGAATAGAAAGTGAATACACTTAAAGTCGTTGCTATGTCCAAAATAAAAGCGCCAACAAGGGCGCTTTAAACATAACTTAAGCTCGAGTGTTTACTCGACAGGCTTGCCTAAAACGTAGTGTTCGAACCACTTCTGATCCCACTCCATCTTGGCTTTACGATGTTGGTACTTGCTTAGTCCGTGGCCTTCACCGGGATAAACCACTAACTCTACAGGTACATTTAGGTAGTGGTGTAGCGCGCGATATAAACCTTGTGCATGCCCTAGGGGGACGCGCTGATCACCTTCACCTATGTGGATTAAGGTCGGTGTTTTGATCTGATCGGCATAGGTTAGCGATGAACCATGGTCATAGGCTTTAGGCTTTTCCCAAGGAAGGCCTTCCATAAAGTTGACCACATGACCAGGTGTATCTTCTAGCATCCACTGTAGGCGTTGATCGAATACACCTGCGCCAGAACTGGCGGCTTTAAAGCGATTATTCGTACTAATAATTGCATTGGTGAGGTAGCCACCATTACTCCATCCCATTACCGCCATCTTGTCGCCATCGACAATACCGTCAGCGATGAGTTGATCGACACCCGCCATAATATCTTTGACTTCGATATCGTGTTCGCGGCCGACGAGATCGGTTAAGAACTTATCGCCATAGCTAGTAGAGCCACGGTAATTGGGTGATAGTAATGCCCAGCCCTTAGCGGTGAAAGTTGAGCGACCATAGGATCTATGCTGAAGCGCATAAGGGGTGGCAGAAGTTGGGCCGCCATGAATCTGGACGATTAATGGCAGTGGACCATCTTCCTTATTATAGCCTGCTGGTAGATCTAATATGCCTTCAACCACAGCGCCATCGGGCGCCGTCCACTTGACGATAGAGACTTGTGGCAGCTTCCAGCTATCGACTTGTGGGTTGATATTGGTGAGACGCTTAGGCTTTGCACGGCTGCTGTTCGCGTCGGCGATAAACATATCGGAGAAATGATCTAAACCGTTGTGGCTAAAGGCAACGGACTTGCCATTTTGGCTAAAGCTATAGCTGCCGATAACCATATCCCCCGGGATCACGGTGCGAGTATCGCCCTGCTCACCATCATCGATTTCAGTACAGAACAGTTTGACGCGTCCATGATCGGCGCCGCGGTAGCAGATCTCATCGCTATTGGGGCGCCAAGTCAAATCGCTTGATGTGAGGGTGACATCGCCAGGACGGGTGATCTCTAGTGATGGCTTGTCGGTTGATTTAGCATTAGCGATAAATAGTTGACCTGGGTGACCATCGAAATCGATTCTAAAGGCAAGCTCAGTGTTGTCTTGCCATGCTAGCCCAAGTAGCCAGCCATAAGCTGAGGGCGCATTATCTCGCCACTGAGTGTCTGCTAGCACACTATTTTGTTTGGTTTTAGTATCAAAAATCTCAACGTCTGACCAACCTTCTAAAAACACCAGTTCATTATCTGTGGTGGTGATGCGGGCAATTTTACTGCCATCTTGGCTGACCTTAAATTCCCACACGACTTTGTCATCGTCTAAGATGAGCTTTTGTTTGAAATGCTCAAGGTCGAGTTGATATAGCGGATTGGTTTTTTGTTCACCGTGGCCATACTTGGGGGCACTGTGATTGGCACGCATAGCTGCCCACTGATCTTTATCAGTTGTAGTTTTAGTGGCAAGAAAATATAAGCTTTTGCCGTCTTGGCTAAGTTCAAAGCCATTGACGCCTTCAACTTCTTTAGTCATAGGCTGGCTATCGCCAGTATTGACAGATAAACGGAATACCTGGGTTTTACCGTTGAAAGGCGCCTTTGCACCTTCTTGCTTTATTTTACCAAGGTAATAGACATACGCACCATCTGGACTCCATTGAGGACTAGATTCACTCTCGTTGGTGAAGGTCATGCGCTTGGATTGACGAGATTTAGTGTCGAGCAACCATAAATCACGTTGGCTTTTATCGAGTTCTTTGTCCCAGCGAGATTCCAACCAAACGGCTTGTTTACCATTTGGACTAAGAGTCACTGAGCCCATGTTACCGATATCGAAGAAGTCATCTATGGTGATGTCGTGAGTTCTATCTGCCGCCATGGCGGAAAAGCTGCTGCTGACTAGCGCGGCAGCAAGCACTGATAGCCTGTGTACTTTATTCATGTATTAGTTCCTAACCTTCAATAAGTTAACTGGTGTTTTTTGTTATTGTTTTGATATTGTTTTGAAATAAGGGTTAATACACTAGCGCAACTTTTACGCAGTTGGCTATGAAAAATGTTTAATCAATTGTGTTTATTTGTGATAAATCAAAAGCGGCTCTAAATTAAGTTTTAGGCTGTTGATTAGCCGACTTCGTTGCTAACTTTTTGCCGATGATCAAGATAGGGGCGAGCACAAATAATGAGACGATAAACCACATGAAATTATTGCCCCCAGCTATCGCTGCGGTTTGCAGTTGCAGTTGACTGGAAAGCAAGTTCGCGACTCGCTCTGGCGTGGCTTCTAACATGCCCTGGTTCAAGACTTGAGTCATGGCCACTTGATACTGGATGAAGCTGTCGTTCATTTGATTGAAGTTTTCGCCGAGCACACTCATGGTGCTGCTGGACTCGACACTCATCATCCTCGAAAACAATGCCATACCGACTATGCCCCCTAAGGTTCTAAACAAATAGAAGTAACTCACGCCCTGAGGAATATGCTCTTTTTTAAAGCTCGATAGAATCGAGATCGAAACTGTAACGTTGAGTAGACCGACTCCAAGCCCACGTAATATTAATGCCGGCAGCATATCGCTTGCGCCACTGCTGACACTACTGCCAGACAGTGAGACACTCGATAGTAAGATCATCAGTACACCAATAGGCACTACCGCATCAGGCTTAAGCCTTGGATGGTTGCAGATCCAAATGCTAATAAGTAAGCCGACCAACATACTGCCAAAGGCGGGTAGTTGCAGCCAGCCTTGCTCGCTATGGCTATAGTGCAGCACGCTGCCAAGATAGACGCTGATCAACATAGAGGTACCCAGTACCGCAAAACCTGCGAGGGCTGCGTTGTACATAGAGACTTTATTCTTGAAGGAGCTAAGTACATCGCTACGAATAAATTCGCCACAACCAGTTTGTTTTGCGATGACTGATACGCACAAAAGAATTAATGCCGCTGTGAGCAGAGTAAACTGAGTAAATTCGGGGCTATCGAACCAGTTATAGTACTGACCACGCATCAAGACTAGAGTGAAAGCAGTAATCGCCGCGCTCATTGAGATAGCTTGCAGAGGGTTAAATTTCACCGCTTGTGTTGTGTCAATATAATCGAGAGGACGTAACCATAGCCAAGCCAAAATGAGTAGATAAAGAGTCGATTGCGCAGCGAAGCTGAATTGCCATAAACCGTTCTCGGCAAGTTCGGCGATAAGCCAAGGATAGATCCCCATAGGCAGTAGTGTCGTCATCAACATCATGCAGCCTTCTGCAATCGCAATATCCTTTAACGACAAGTTACGCAGCACTAAAACCTGCACCGCGACTAACATCGCGCTTGCTGCAATACCGATAACAGCCCAGGCAACAAAGTGCATCTCGACATTGTCGCTAAACCCTAGTACTAAGCTGCTGAAAAAACCAAGCGTCGTGCCCAGAATTAACAGCGCTTTTGCGCCTACGCGGTAGCTGAGCCACGAGGCTAAAGGAAGGGTGAGTAATTGCGTCAAGATGAAAACAATATTGAACCAAGAGGTATCGTCAGCTGATAGCCCTAGCGCACCAGCAATGTCGCTGACACTGGCATTATAAATAGCCGAGACGATACCAAACGGGATCATCGCAAGAGTAACAAGCAGTATAAGTTCGAGGCGGCGGGTCATAATATTTTACTCTATGTAAGTCGTTTAACTAGTACTAACTGTTGGCGATATTAACTGTCTGTGCTGATCGTAACTTTTGCAGAGAGTCCGGGTAGGATCCGCCCTTTAAGTGGTTGTGGGATCGCTAGGGCGATCTTTACCGGTACCCGTTGCACCACTTTAACGAAGTTGCCAGTGGCGTTATCAGGCGGTAGTAGGCTGAACTGGGCTCCCGTTGATGGTGAAGTGCTGCTTACTGTGCCTGTAAGTGGTGAATCTGGAAACGTATCCAATACAATTTCTACGGTTTGCCCTGGTTGAATGTGGGTGAGCTGTGTCTCTTTAAAGTTGGCTTCTATCCATAGATTATCGGTCGGCACTATGGCCAATACACCTGAGCCTGCTTTGACAAACTTACCCAGTTGCAGGGCGCGGTTACCGATACGGCCTGAGATCGGTGCCAGAATTTGGGTATCTTGTAGCGCCAGTTCCGCTAGCTCTAAGCTTGCTTGTGCCTGTTGTTGCTGAGCAAGGAGCTGAGCGCGCTCTGTCTGTAGATTAATAAGCTGCTGTTTGGTAGCTGCTAACTTAAACTTCGCGGCCTCAAGATTGGCATTCGCGATTCGAGTCTTGTTAATTTGCGAATCATGCAGGGTTTTACTCACGGCATCAGTCTTAACCAACTTTGCATATCGAATTAACTCCTTTTGCTCGAAGTCATGACTTGCCTGTGCGATCTCTAAATGGGCAGCCGTTTCATCGATATTGACGTGTTGCAAATCGGTACGGCTCTGATTGCTGCTTAGCGATGCAGTCGCCATTGCTAGGGCGGCTTTAGCTTGAGCTTGTCGTGCTATGTAGTCTCTAGGGTCGATAATTGCCAGTACATCTCCCGCTTTGACTAATTGGTTATCGGTGACAAAGATCGCTGTAATTCGACCCGAGGCTTCGGCGCTTATCTGAGTGATCTCACCATGAACATAGGCGTTATTGGTTTTTTCTGTATCACGATTGGTGATAAAGGTTTTAGCTGTCATAGCAAGCATTGTGGTTAAGGCGAGGCTTATGACGACGGCTTTAATTTTGGAATTCATAATATCTCTACAACTTATCGTACTGTACTGGACGGTACGATAAGTTATTTGGTATAACTAGATCAAGTTAAATTTTAACCAATGTTAAAAAGATCGCTTGGGATCAACATTTATCTTGAGCTTGCTTATATCAATCTCATGGTGATTGGCATTAGGCTTAAATTGCATGAATAACGGAGACCTGTTCTAATTAGGCCCATACAGGAGAGGTACTTAAATGCGTCCATCTACGCTAAAGAAGCAAGACAAAATCATCGACGTAGCGACTAAATTATTTTTTGAACAAGGCTATGCCGAAACGACTCTAGATCAAATCATTGAGATCTGCGGTGGCTCGAAACAGACTCTGTATAGCTATTTTGGTTGTAAGCGCGGCATACTTATTGAGGTTATCACTCGTTGTACTGAGCAAGTGGGTAACGCATTTCAGTTCGATGAAAAAGCCGAGCTACAGACGCAACTCAGTCAGTTTGGTTATGAATACCTGAAGGCCTTATGTTCGCAGCAGATTATTGATATGTACCGGATCATTGTCACCGAATCACGCCGTGATAAAGAGTTGGTGACGTTTTTCTTATCCCGAGGACCACATAAGTTCTACCAGAAGTTGAGCGACTTTTTGCAGCAGCAAGCGGAAGAGGAAAGGCTAGCTATAGATAATCCAGAGCTGACCGCGAGTCTGTTAATCGGCTTATTACGCGGTGATTATTATCAAGATGTGGTGTTGGGCTTGGGCGTTCCATCAGATGAAGAGATTAAGTTGTACTCAACTCAGGCGATCAAAATATTCCTACAGGGCTGCAGGGTGTAATTAGCATATATCTGCTCGCGATATAGCTAAAAGCATCACTAATTTAATGATTACAAACGAACTCGATGCTAAGAACTTAGGGCTTGGGCGTAGTCCCTTTCTGCTTTTCCAGTAGATCTTCCTGCATCAATTGCTGCAAGTAGGCAATCTCTTCTGAATTTAGTAGCTGCTGACTGGCTGGCATAGGATTTCTTTGCGGTTGCTGTTGAGCAAGCTTGCCCCGTAAATAGGCGGCTCGAGTGATTTGGTTGAGGCCGTAGATTGCTAAAATGTACACGGTTAATAGCATGGCTAATCTTGTTGCAGCCTGATTGAACATAACGGCCTGATCGCCTAGATAAAATGGCAAAATGACAAGTACAGCCCTGATAAGCCAGTTGCTCATTAGGGCTAGGGTCAGTACTAGCAACCAACGGAATTTGATGTCTTTTAGGCTATCTTGATGCAATCGAGAGGCGCGCCCTGGATAGCGGCTTAGCATCTTAATGATATAGTAAAAATATAGCCCGGTTTGGATAAATAGCAGTGCGGGTAAGAGCATGACTAACAAGTTTAAATTCGTAATGTCAGCCTGCTGGATAAATCCAATATTTACCCCGTTTTTGTTAAACAAAATTTGGTAACTAGTGGTCAGCACCACAAAGACGGCGAGTATTAGCGCAGGATAGAAATGGTGAGAAAACCCTACGGGACGCTCTATATCATGGAGGCTGCGGTCGCAGTATAGATAGAGCAGTGGCATCACAAGAAAATAGACTGGAATGATCAAGGTGAACAACAGGTGAATGGGGGCGGGAGCATTGTTTCTGGTCAGTAAGCCAGTAAAGAAATACAGCGCCATAAGGCAGAAAATATTTCCAAGGATCTTATGGTTACCATTTTTTTCACTGTAGATATAGCGGATATAAAAGCCTAGGCCTAGACAGTGAATACCGCCAAGCAATGAGAGCCACCAATAACTTTCAGAGAAAAACTCGTTAAATTCATTCATGCCAAACTCATTTCAACGTATTGAAACCTAAGATGCAAGTGTTGATTTTTTGAACGCTACTGACTCGTCGTCATATCTTCTAGCTTTTGGTTGATAAGCTCAGACAAACTTACGATTTTGTAAAATTTGAAGTGAGGGTGGGCGCCCTATTGTCCAATACTGATACGGGTATGAGTTAACTTGCTAGTTTGGATATAGATTTTAGCTTATGCAGCAAGGCCTCTTTTTTAAAGGGCTTTGCTAGATAATCATCCATGCCCGATTGATAGCACCTTTGAATATCTTGATCGAGCACGCTCGCCGTCAAAGCTATGATAGGGAGTCTCGAAAGAGAATGCTGGTGTTCCCACTCTCTGATTTTTTCGGTTGCAGTAAAGCCATCCATAACCGGCATCATGCAGTCCATTAGAATGGCGTGGATAGCATTGCCTGTACTGATGAAATCTAAAGCTTCTTGGCCATTACTGGCAATAATAAAATCAAACCCCGCTTGAGTGAGCTGTAAAGAGGCCACCTTTTGATTCACTAGATTGTCTTCGACAATCAGGATCACCTGATTCATTCTCTCAGCCTTGATAGGCTTACTGCTATGGCTAAGTTGTTTATCTAATATCTGTTTCTGTCTTAGCTTACGACTTTGCACTCCATTCTGTATGGCGTTGCGAAAACGGTTACCCAGCAGCGGTAGAGTCACGATTGCATCTATATTGTCTAAATGGCGCTTTTCATCCAGAGAGTTAATAGCAATGGTGAAGATATTTTTCTGTCTCAGTAGCTCATTTAGGCTAGCGAGTCCATCTCTTGTCGATGACTGATTATCGACAAACAGTAGATCGAATGTCTGTTTAGCTTGAAGCAGATCGAAACAAGATTGATAGCGGTAGTTGATACAGAACCCATGTCGTTTGCATTCCTTGTTGAGCACGTCATTTAGCTGGGCGTTTTTTGAAATGATTGCTGCCTTTAATGGTTCAAATTGGCTCGTGACAGATTTCTCTAGGGTAATAATTTTTGGCGTCAGTGAAATAGTGAAGCAGCTGCCTTCACCTTTAACTGAGTTAACAGAGATCTCTCCTCCCATCAGTTCGATTAACTGTTTGCAAATAGTGAGTCCTAGCCCGGTCCCCCCAAATTGACGAGTGGTGGTGATATCTTCTTGAGTAAATGGAGAGAAGATCTGCTGCTGTTTCTCTTTTTCAATTCCAATCCCAGTATCGTGGACGCTGATAAGTATATGGCTAGCGTCCTGGATTTTTTGACAAGAGACAACCAGTTTGATCCCCCCCTCTTGGGTGAATTTAACTGCGTTAGAGAGCAAGTTCATCAGCACTTGCCTCAGACGATGATCGTCTAGGGAGATTAGGTACGGAGTCGCATCATCAATTTCGAGCTCTAATGTGAGGTTTTTCTCCGTCACCTTAGGCAACACCATTGAAATCGTGTCGTAAACCACTTCGGCAATATCGGTATTGGTATTGGTGACAGAAAGTTTGCCTGATTCAATCTTAGATAGGTCGAGTATATCGTTGATTAAAATTAACAGAGCCTGTGATGAAGTCTCAATTGTCTGCAAGTGCTCACTCTGAATAGCTGTCAACTCTGTGCTAGCCATGATATCTGACATGCCGATGATCCCATTGAGTGGGGTTCTAATTTCATGGGACATGTTGGCCAGAAATGAACTCTTAGCCTGATTGGCTTTTTCTGCCTCTTGTTTTGCCTGCAGTATTTTTAGTTCGTTTAGGTGACGTTCATTTATAAGCTTGTTGAGGGTGACAGAGAAAAGGCTTAGCTCATCGCGGCCCTCTTCGTTGATTTTTTTAGAATAGTCATGTGTCTCCTCAATCTTCGACATGGTGTTAATAACATGGCTGAGGTAGCTAATGAGCCGCCTATAGAGGTTAGCCCCTATGATGATAATGAGGACTAAGGAGCCGAACAGTGCTGCGCAAAATAGCCAGATTAATTTTTTAGAATTGGCGATCTCACTCTGAATATTGTTAGTGAGCTCAGTGGAGAATGCTCCCACTACATACTGGATTAAATCGAGGCGCTGGCTGAATGCTTCTAAACTGATATTGGCAGTATTCGTTAGTCGCTGTTGACTTAAAATCTGGCTTCTTAATTGGTAACTCTGCTCAAAGACGGGATCTGAAAAAGTACTGAGCAATAGTGAGACCTGTACAGGATTAGCATTGATATCAATAAAGCGTTCAACGTAATGCTGTTGGCGCTCAGTGATAGCGTTTAACTGGCTGAGAAGTTCGGCATCATTAGGGGTGAGTAGTAATTGATTGATAAGCCATTTTTCTTCTGCGGACCATAATGACAGCCATTGGAGTTGGTATAGGATGGTAAGTTGTCGATTGATATCGTTATTGATCCCAGAATGGTCTTTTTCTAGGGTGTTGAGGGCTTGCAGCTGTAGCTCATAGAACCAAGTCGACCAGTCTCCTAAGCTTTCGGCATCAACACTCGTCATCTCATCGACTGCTTTACTGGTGGTATCTAACCAAGACGCCATCTCTAAGGTATTTTGGCTTGTAAAAGCTTGTGGTAGTAGCAGCCTTAATTTGTTGAGCTCGAAAGTGAAGGCGTCTGCAATCACCTGAATATTGTGTTTGAGTAGTCGCTCTCTGGTTTGGTTGATATGTCTATTGAGCAGGGAGAAAGATTCGAGAAAGCTAACTTTACTGTTGAGAGTATTTAATGCTTGGACATTATCACTCTGTTTTTTGACCTCTAAGATTAATAAGAATGAGGCAAAAATCAGCGGTAATAGCACTAGGGCTAACATGCGTATTTTTATAGAAATGTGATTCAATATGTTCATTTCTACTCCATGAATTGAACAAGTTAGCTGTGTTCTTGTAGTTTAACTTCCCCTTGACTATATTCAGCATAGTACAAAAACTATCTAGGATTGAGGGTTTTAATGTTTAAGGGATTAAGCGAACGAGCTCGGCTTGTCTGTTTTCAGACTTTCATCATGTTGACGCTCCATTGTACTTCTCCATCCGCCCTAGCGTTAGAGGCCTACGTCGATGAAAACAGCGATGTTGAGTTTGCCATTTTTAGTCTCAATGATGACTTGCCAGCGTTAAGTAAAAGCAAGGCAAGAATGCTTTATCGAGGTAAGACGAAGAAAATATCGGGTAGCTTAAAAATCATCCTAGTAGACCTTCCAGAAACGTCAATTCACAGAGAAGAATTTTATAAAATGTTACTCGGTAAGTCCGTTTCGCAAATGAACGGCTATTGGGCGGGACGTGCATTCTCTGGCAGAGGCTCGCCGCCTGAAGAGTTAGACAGCGATGATATTAAGCAGATTTTAAAGTGGCTCAACGACAATCCCAATGGCATAGCTTATGCGCCGATCGAATCTGTGCCTAAAGAAGTCAATATCTTGATAACCGTGCCAGAGGGAGAGTAGCCATGTTATTTCGCCGTCTATTATTTATAGCGTTACCTCCTCTGATATTTTTGCCTGAAGTGCAGGCGAGTATTGAGCTTAGCGACAAGATTGCCCTTGGGGGATTTGGATCTACAGCGATCAGTCAGAGTGATAATCGCACCCCCTTATTTATTAGCCGAGAAATTACCGATGAGACCTGTTACGACTGTGACACGATATTTGGCTTACAGCTGGATATCGATGTGTTTGATAGCTTGAGTGCATCGGGACAAGTGGTAAAGCGCACTCAAGATGATTGGAGTGATCCTGAGCTTGAATGGGCCTATTTGTCATATGAATATGATGATTTTGAAGTCAGAGCAGGGCGCTTGCGTATACCGCTATTTTTGGTTTCTGAATATTATTATGTTGGCCAAGCCTATCCTTGGATAAGACCTCCTCAGGAGGTATATGACAGTCTCTTAGGGTTTACTTTTTATGATGGTCTTTCTTTGGCATGGAATTACGATGTTTCTGATGAGCTGTTATTAACTATTTCTCCTTATTATGGCTTCGATAGACTAAATGAGGTTGAGATCGCTGGGAGCGTATTGCAGTTTGATACCGAGTATATGGCGGGTATTTATGTCGATTTGGTCGGCTTTAATTACCGGCTCCATAGCGGATTTATGCAAGTGGAATACACACAACTTCCTGCCGTCGAGAAAAGTACGTTAGATATATACACGGTAGGGGCGGAGTACAGCTATGAGTCTTGGCTATGGATGGCGGAGGTCGAGTTGGATAGGTTGCAAGCTAACTGGTATGCCTCAGTGATCTACGCTTTTGACGACCTATCGCCTTATCTTACTTATGCAGAGAGCCATCAGTTGCGTAAGTCAAAAGGGGTGACTGTTGGGGTCAGATATGATGTGACCTCAAGTATTTCTCTGAACCTTGAATACCAGGCAATTCTTTCTCAAGGGGAGGACAATCGAGCTCAATTTGTCACTTCGCCACTCGTCTATAATGAGAATTCAGATGTCAATCTCGTAAGTCTTGCTGTGAGTTTTGTATTTTGATTATGGACTGGAAGAGAGAGGGGAGTTACTCAGGAAGGCTATTATTGTAATAGCGCTTGGATCTGCTGGTTAATCTTCTGGATTTCACTGCAAAGCTTGTTGATTGCCGTTTCATCGGGGATGACACCGCTTTGGGCGCTAGACTCTACTATTTTTGCCAAGCTTACCGCGTCTTGTGCGCATAAATTACTGAACATACCTTTCAGCTCATGGGCAAGTTGGAATAGTCCATCGACATCCTCGGTGTGATACCTGTGTAAAATGATGCGGTCACTCTGACCGTACTCTTGAATATAGATAGTGACTACCATGTTTAGCATAGAATCATCGCCATCACAGAGCGCCATTAACTTTTCTATTTCTATCATCAAGCTCTCCTTTGATTATTAATGTAACCATACAAGTGATTGCCAGTTTTGCCTGTGCAGCCCGTTGTATACGAGGGGGAACGTAGCTTTAGCCCGTCTTTCGCTGTAGCTTAAAGGTGTTACGATTCTCGTTTGAATGGTATTCAATTTTGTCTGAAAGTTGCTCAATAATCTTAAGTCCCCTACGACTTTGTAACCAAGTACTTGGGTCACAGGCTAATGGTTCAACAAAATCCATCATGGCGAGATCTTTAAGAAGATTCGATGGCATTGAATTGCCATAATCAGCGACCTCAATAATCAATTGCTGAGTGTCACTTAGGTAAGAAGTAATCTCAAACTTTGCACCATCAAGGTTAGCGTAAGCGTGTTCAAATACGTTATTAACCAGCTCCACAAGACATAGCTCCATCTGTCCAATCACTGCTCCATCTAGCCCGAGGGAGTGCCAAAAAGGAAGGATATCGGAGGCTACGGTACGGGATGCTTCTAAGCTGCTTGTGTATTGTTGGTTAAACTTCCTTGTGTTCACGATAATCTCCCTATTGTCACCGCAGTCAGGGGCTTCAGTATTGAAGTCGCTTCAGTACTATTCTCTGGGATGAGTATCGTTGCTTTCATCCCACTTTCTGTTATGCGCTTGCTGCTAGAGCGTCTTCAATTGTTGAATAGCTCAATATTAGCTTGTCGACTCGAGTCAACTTGAGTAAGTCTAAGATCGGCTTTTGTGGATTAATGATACTTATCTTGGTATTGCGTAGCATCTTATAGCAGCCCATTACCGCTCCGAGTCCGCTGCTGTCCATAAAGCGCACGCCGCTCATATCGAGAAGCAGGTGCTCTCTGAGGTTGTGCTTTAGCTTCCCGAGCTCCGTGTGAAAGGATGGGGTCAGTTTGGCGTCAAATCTAGCTTCTTGAATTTGGATAATCGTGTATTGCTCATTCTCTAAGATGTTAAATTGCATGCTGCTTCCTGTTCTAGTTTCCATTCCACTCAAGTGCCAATAAGCTAATGTCATCGTCAAATTTTGTTGTACCCGACCAGCTCTTCAGTGTTGCGACTAAGGTGTCGCTCTGCTTATTGATTGGTTGTTCGGCCAATTCTTGAATTCGCTGCTTTAAACTCTGTTCGGAATATTGTTGCTTGTCTGCCGATTCAGCCTCGGTAATGCCATCAGAGTATAGAAATATACGATCGCCTTGACCGAGCTGAATTTGTTCCGTTTGGTAGTGGGCAAAATCGAACATGCCGGCGACAAAGCTCTCTTGTTTTACGAAGCGACACACTTGTTGTGATTTTTGCTGCCAAACCATCGGTGGGTGACCGGCAAAGGCATAGTTTAGTCGCCCTGTTTTGGTGTTTAATACTAGGTAAAT
This sequence comes from uncultured Shewanella sp., assembly GCF_947497935.1. Classification (GTDB taxonomy): domain Bacteria; phylum Pseudomonadota; class Gammaproteobacteria; order Enterobacterales; family Shewanellaceae; genus Shewanella. The sequence continues at coordinate 7,443 of NZ_CANMIO010000018.1, read as the reverse complement.
CATAGTGAAATAGAGGTTGTTATCGCCTTGATTGATATAGCTCAGATTGAGTCTAGTCAGTACTTCGCTAGGTTCCCTTAGGCTATAAAAAGGATCAGTCTCCTTTCTACTCTTCACATTGGACTCGTAGGTCGAATTGGAGTTGATACTTTGCTGGATGGAGAAAGACATCAATGCCGATGTGACTCCGTGACCTGCGACGTCAAATAGATAAGCGGCGATATGATCTTCGTCTAGCTGCATACAACCTAACATATCGCCACCAATTTGAGCGCTGGGGATGTGAGTGTAATGCAGCTCTACACCTTGAAACATTTTTTGGCTGGGCAACATTCTCTGTAGCAGTTGGTTGGCGGAATCGAGATCTTGGCGGATGGTGGCATAAGCCTGGTCTAGCTCAATGTTTTTGGCAACAAGTTGATTGTGTAGCTCTAAGCTCCTAAATCCGGCTTTAAGCCGAGCATCGAGTTCATCGATACTGGTATCTTTGGCGACGAAGTCATCGGCACCGGCATTAATGCCTTCGACAATAGATTCCTTGTCATCGCGCCCAGATAGTAAAACAAAGAAGATGTAGCGCCCATACTCGGGGGATTTTAGGTAATAGCAGAGTTCGATGCCATTTAACTTTGGCATCATCCAGTCACTGAGGACTAATTGAATAGAGGGGGTATTTTCGAGCTGCTTTAGTGCATCGATACCATCGATGGCTGTGATGACATGGTAGCCTCGTGAAGAGAGCTTTTTCCTCATCAGTAGTTGCATGACTCTGTTGTCTTCAACGAGTAGGATTTCTCTGCCCAAGCCATCAGCCTCCTGCTGTATTTGTTACTGAGCAAATTGATATGTTCAGATTGGGATAAGTCCTTTTACTTTTCAAAAGTCTAGTAGTGAATTTTAAATACGACAAGGGGCAGCTATATGGGGAGGGGAACTAAACCTGAGAAGTCGCGACGCTATACTTTGCTATGGCTTAGCCGTTTTCTTGTTTCATGAGATCGTATTTAAGTCATTAATATTTGCTAAAACATAGCTTAAGTCATGGTGCGCTTAGACAAGAAGATCTTGAGCAAAATTAACTAATCTTTTGTGGCAGCCTTTATTCGCTGGTGGCGATTGGAGCTTGCTTCTGGTGGTTTACCTGGAGCGGCTTCACGTTCAGACATCAAGTGCCTAATAGCCATAATCGGGTGAGGCAGTAGCATTCTCGGGCCGGCGTAAATCATGATCTCACGTGCCTTGGCTTTCATGTGGGGCTTATAGCAATGCACTGGGCATTTATTACAAGTCGGTTTTTCTTGGCCGTAGGGGCATCGGTCTAAGCGTGTGTGAGCGTATTCAATAAAGCTTTCACACTCTTCGCATGGGTGGGCTTCTAAGTCTTTGTGATGTGCCTTGCAGTAGATCTTCACCATAGCGGAAATTGTTTCAAACTCTCTGAGAAGCTTGCCACTGAGTAGTTGTTCAAATGCCATGGGATACCTTAGTAAGCTACTGGGTTATTTATATAATAAGAGGCTTGGCTTTGGCTGACAAAATATAAGCGTGAAACTTTGAAGGTGTGCACAAAATAGCGCTTTAAGTCTAAGGTGCCTAGTGTCGGCAGACGTGATTGAAATTTGTATTTTTTTTACGTGAAATTAACTGCTAACAGATAAAATTATACTTGTCAGATTGATTCTAACTGGCTTAAAATTCGCCGCTGATTTTTATGCTGAAAGATTATCGAGGCAGAACTTTCCTGTCGATATACCTTAATTGTATAGCCTAGATATGTGCTCTATGGAAGCGTGTTTGCCCCCTCCTACATGCCCACAAATGAGTGTCAGCGATTATTTAACGAATAATAAATTAACTTCCAATGCACCTTCCATAAGTCGCTTGTAAGCCAAAAGACACACAAAAATTCACTGAACTCAGGGAATAATGCGGGTCATACCATAGGTTACTGCTGGGCTTTATTAGGCTTTTTAGCAGATAGATACGTGATACCACTTGTAAAATGATGATGGATATTAATAAGCACTCCTTTTTGAAGATAATGGGAATAAGCCGAGCTATTTTAAACAAATGCTTACTGACCACCCATATCTTGCTGTTGAGTCTGACGGGATCTGCTTTTGCTACGGCTCAGCTAAATGATGACTCGGTTAGCGAACAATCAATTGAAAGAATTGAAGTTCGTGGTATCCGTGCCTCGATGAAGGATTCTATTAATACTAAACGATTCTCAGATTCGTTAGTGGACGCAGTTACGGCTGAAGATATCGGTAAGTTCCCTGATAGTGATGTGGGTGAGTCACTCGGACGCATTCCTGGGGTTGCGGTTAACCGTCAATTTGGTCAGGGTCAACAGGTTTCCATTCGAGGGGCATCAAATCAGTTAACCAGTACCTTGTTAAATGGGCACTCGGTCGCTTCTACCGGTTGGTTCGATCAGCAAACAACCGACCGTAGCTTTAACTATTCATTACTGCCACCCGAAATGGTGGGGGACATTGAGGTCTATAAATCTTCACAAGCAGATATGAGCGAAGGAGGGGTGGGCGGAACCGTGATTATCAATACCCGTAAACCTTTTGATCTGGATGCAAACTCACTCTTTTTCAGTCATAAGCAAGATTATGGCACCGTCTCTGAGGAAATCGATCCTGAGTTTTCCGGGCTATACAGCTGGAAAAATAGCGAAGAAAGTGTCGGTGTCCTGCTTGCGGTCGCCGATGCTAAGACTCACTACCAGCGTAATGGTATTGAATCAAACATAGGTTGGGGAGACATCGTACCGACAACGTTCGAGCAACAGCGGGAGCGCACGGCTATTAACGCCGTTTTGCAGTATCGTCCAACAGATAATTTAGAGTTTGGCTTTAATGTGATGCATCTCGATATGCAAGCAAACAATGCCAATACTTCGCTTTTTCTTATGTTTCCGGATGATAAGGAAGCAGCCTGTGAACAAAGGAATGAGGCTGGTACCTGTATTTTTTACCGCCGTGAGGCTAATGATGCTAATCCTGGGTGGGCGCAAACATGGGTACGTGAAGCCAGTATGGATTCGAATACCTATGATTTTGATTTTACATATGAAACAGATAGCTACACCTTAGAGGGCCTTGTAGGTAACACTAAGTCTGAAGGTGGAACCAATATGACCGCTAATTATGGTTTCTGGTTAGGTCAGCCGAGCGACTTTGCAGGTACATACGATGCTAGCGGCGAGGTGATAAACATCGACATTGCTAATAAAGTGTTTGGAGCTGAGGACTTTAATGGATCTCTCGCACCTGAAGCTTGGTCGCTGCGTAAGCAACCCAATTCTGATGAAGAGACATATGTTAAGTTGGATATCACTTTTCCAGTTGATTACGGCTTAATTACGGCGATAAAAACAGGTGTTAGCTGGGCAAATCATGATGTGAAGCAGGAATCCTTCGAGGGGATTGCGAGCCCCGATATCATCGCTAAGAATGCATCAGCCTATTACTCTGGGACGGTTTCTTCAGGCGGTGGGTTTACGCTGCCAAGGCCTATTCTCGATGCCATGTTAAACGATGCTAAGGCCGCGGTTACTCACTTTGATAGCGATGGCCAAGTCTATAAGTCTGGTTACGGTACGATTAACGAACAAAACTTAGCCCTGTATCTTATGGCTAACTTCGCGTCTGAAGGTATTAGAGGTAATGTTGGATTGCGCTATATTTCAACAGATGCTGCTTCTGATTACTACCAGCTTAACTCAGATGGGACTTACGCCGATGATCTAAGTACGGAAAGCTCAAGTTATCGTGACTTATTACCCAGTATCAACGTTGCATATGACTTATCTGAGGATGTGATTATTCGCGCTTCAGCATCTAAGGTTATTTCTCGTCCAAATTATGATGATATGTTTTCGGCCTCGGCACTGTCAGGTTACGCCGATGGCGTGCCAGACAATGAAGTGGTTGATAGGGGAAATGTCGCACTGACTCCGTTTAAGGCAACCCAAGCAGACCTTGGCATTGAGTGGTATTTCGCTGCAGAAGGCTTGCTCGCTGCGACCTATTTTATTAAGGATATCAGCTCATTCATCACCTCTGAGCAATTATTGGGTCAAAGTATAGGTATTATCGATCCAGACTCTGGTGAGGATAGCTGGACTGTGTCTGCCAAGAAAAATGGTTCGGGTGGTCAGATCCAAGGTGTTGAGCTACAGCTACAGAACGGCTTTGAAAATGGCCTGGGTTACGCTGTCAATTATACCTTTGCCGATTCGAGTGCCCCAGCAGGCCATTATCCAGATCAAGTTAGCGTATTTTCAGACTCATCTAAACATACGGTGAACTTAGTGGGTTACTATGAAATGGATGCATTCTCGGCTCGCGTTGCTTACAACTGGCGCAGCGAATATATGATCCGCGAATTGCCCGGCTACTATGGTAATCGAGAGCATCAAGCCTACGGAACAATCGATTTCAGCAGTCGCTATAACTTCACTGAACATCTCGCCATTACTTTCGAGGTGGTGAATTTATTGGCTGAAGACAGTATACAGCTGGGGGTTGCAGCCGATTCGGCAGAAGTGAAGCCTGAGCTGCAGAATAACTACCCTGTATTCAGCGCAGAGGGAGAGGCGCGCTATAAATTAGGTATTACAGTCAGATTTTAATATCCAACGATGTTTTATGTATATTTTACCCTTAATTTCAGTTGATGGAAAAGCAACGAGCATTTAAATTACATACTGTTTTTTAAGATTTTTTTAAGATTTTTTTAGTTGTGTTGGTGTGGTTTTTTGTTGCTAACTTTGAGGTTGAACAAGCCGTTATTTTCATTTTCGGCTCAATACTTATGAACATGATTCCATAACTTTCAAATGAAATACCCTACGCAACTTTTTTGGAGCCTCTAAGGTTTTAAATCATGACATTACGCTATGTCTCTTCGAGAGTGTTAAATTGGAGTAAAGAGTCCAAGCTTTACTTATCAGACCTTGCTGCGATAGCGCTATTGCTGCTGCCGATAACATTGGCAAGCTCGTTAGCTATGTTGCTAGGGCATGCATTTAGAGTGATCGAGATAAATCATGTTTCAGAGCTACTCTTTTATGTCTCTGATATATTGATTAACCTCTACCCAACGACATTCTGTGTTGTGGCGAGCTATTATCTTTCACAAAAAACTAATGCATCTAGTGCCATTTTTATCATCTATGCATTAGTGCTTTTTTATATTCTCTCTATTGGAAGTCAAGACTTCTCGACGAGTCATACATTGCCAAATAATCCACTGCTGGCCTTATTAAGCGCAATTGTGACCTACTTATATTATCTGTATTTTCCTGTTCGCCTTTTAGATCCTAATTCGTATGATTTTGCCTCTAGGTTAATAAAGTATATTTTCCATATCTTCAGCTTTTCAATCTTTGCATTGTTACTTTCACAGCTTGTTATTTTTACCGGCACTTATCTGGAAACTCTGGTTTCAACAGTCGGGCTGGATCCTATGACCTTCTCGGGGGGGCTGATTTATCAGACGCTGCTTGGGATTTTAGGCGCCGTTGGTATCAATGGTCACAACCTGCTTTTTGCAATCAAGCAGCAAATTTATGCCGATACTCTAACCAATATTGAAGCTTGGCGCGCCGGAGAAGCTTCTATCAATATTATTAGCCAAGGCTTCTATGACGCATTTCTGTCTATGGGTGGCTCAGGGAATTGCATAAGCTTGTTGCTCTGCGTGCTTATCTTTAGCCGAAATGATAACCATAGAACGCTGGCTATCGTCGCAATACCTATGGTCATATTCAATATCAATGAGGTGTTATTGTTTGGCCTTCCGATACTGTTTAATCCGATTATGATTATCCCGTTTATCTTAGTGCCACTGGCTAGCTTCGTGATTGTTTATGCCTGCATCGCATTAGGGCTTGTATCGCCGGTTGTGAGTATCGTGAACTGGATGACGCCGCCGATTTTTAGCGGTTACTTCGCAATGGGAGAGCAGTTAGATGGCGCGCTTCTGCAAATCCTCGTCATTATTGTCGGCATGTTTATGTATCGTCCTTTCTATCTTGCTTATGTTGGAAAGCACTTGGTATCACTAGACCCAAATACTCGCTACGCCGCTGCGGAAAGTTCAATTTTCAATCATGTACTGCGAAGTGTGAGAAATTCGACGAATGATAATTTTACCCAATCCTCGGCTCAGAAGCGCATGGCGCAGATTCTAAGGCGCGGCAATCTAGTCATGTTTTATCAAAAGATTCAGTCAATCCAGAATAAAGAACAATACAACTATGAAGCGCTACTTCGCTATGTTGATGATAAGGGCAGGTTATGTTCGCCGGAGTTTATTCTAGATTTCCAGCTGTTAGAAGCTATGCCTATGCTAGATAAGTTGGTCATTGAGCTAGTATTAAGTGATATGCAGAAAATGGATTTACCTTCCGAAGGGCGTGTATCTATTAATGTGTCGGTGGCTTCCATCGAGCACGCTGATTTTGTTCAGCATCTGCTTACGCGACTCGAACACTATTCTATCTCTCCGTCAAAGGTGGAAATAGAGATCACCGAAGAAACGATGCTTAGCGATAAGGTTCACTTAACCAGTGTGATGAAAGAACTACAGGCGAGGGATATCACGATTGCAATGGATGATTTTGGCTCGGGTTATGCATCATTTCCGCACCTACTGCAGTATCCATTTAACAAAGTGAAAATAGACAGATCGTTGCTGTTAGATGCGCAATCGGTCAAGGGTAAAGAGATCTATAAATTGGTGGCTAAATTAGGTGAGATTGCTAATTGCAAAATCGTTGCTGAGGGCGTTGAAACACAGCTGGAATATGAATTTATTGAAAATTGTGGTGTTGATTTGGTTCAAGGTTTTTATTTGGCAAGGCCTTTACCGCTCGAGAGGCTGTCCAATGAAAATGACGCTGCAAGATTAATATCTTAGTTTATTTATGCTTTATAACACTCAAAAAAACGATTATTTTTGATACCCGATAAAAAAAGAGATATAAATAGTTGATTTTAAGAGAGTGAATGCATTAATAATAATGTTTAAATTTTGCACATTTTAGCAGTGTGATTGCATGTATTTAATGTGTTCGTGGCTAACCCATGGTGGAAGACAATGAAAGAAATCGTCATTATATTGCTGATTGTATTAGGTGTTTATCTTTATAGACGCACTCAAAAGGCGGCGCAAGCAGAGAAAGAGCAGGCAGCTAAGCGCGCTGAAGCGACTCAAGATGTACCTGAGAGTGAGATGAAAGATATCACTCCTGAGACAGCAGAAGAGATATCGACGCCCACCGTCGACGGTGTGAGTTTTGAGCCTAAGCTTGATCAGCAAGAAGAAGTGAAACAAGCTAGTGTTAAGCCAGAGCCAGAGCCAGAGCCAGAGCCAGAGCCAGAGCCAGAGCCAGAGCCAGAGCCAGAGCCAGAGCCAGAGCCA
>NZ_CANMIO010000017.1 GCF_947497935.1 uncultured Shewanella sp. | reverse complement strand
GGATGTAGCTCAGCTGGATAGAGTACCTGGCTACGAACCAGGCGGTCGGAGGTTCGAATCCTCCCATCCGCACCATATAATACACATTAGATTTAGATTGTACCGAGTTTGCGCGTGTAGCTCAGCTGGATAGAGTACCTGGCTACGAACCAGGCGGTCGGAGGTTCGAATCCTCCCACGCGCACCATGTTTTGCCGGAGAGGTGGCCGAGTGGCCGAAGGCGCTCCCCTGCTAAGGGAGTATGGGCTTTAACTCCCATCGAGGGTTCGAATCCCTCCTTCTCCGCCATTCATACAAAGAAACCGCACCTAGTGCGGTTTTTTTGTATCTGTAATTTAGGCAAGTCTTCAGTCGTTGAGCTTAGATCCAAGTTAGCGGCGTATTATACCCATCAGTATAAACAGTCGATCGACTCAGAGCGTTTTGGTAAATAAGTTATACCAATCAGTATAAGAAGTTGATCTACTCAGAGCGATTTTTGGCAAACTAATTCAAGGCGAATAACTGAAAGAATGGTTGTTCCCTTGTGAGGTTGTTCAACGCAGAAGTCGGCAGCCAAAAGCGCTCCAGAATGGCGAGTTTTAGCGGCTCTGATACTGTGACTCTTAAGGAACAAGAGGGAGCTTAAACGTAGAAAGGCTATGCTCTTCACTCGTTGCAAACCACATGGTCTTGTATGTTCCCGATATTCATAAGACATTCCCTCAACTGCCCCATAGGGATATGGGAAATGCCTTCAAAACGAATGGAACGCTTAAGGCGATGGAAGTCAGATGTGCTGAATGTCATTAATGCACGACTATAAGGATATAGGAGGTACGAGACCAAGGATGGTCGAAGGTAGAATAATGCAGGAGCTATTATCGAGAGTAACGCAGAAGCAGTTACCGAGGAGCATTTAATGACCTTGTCTCAGAGCCGCTAAACTCTCGCAGAGCCTGCTTGGGCTTAAGGGCTTAAGCTTTGGGCTGATCTGGTAAGTCGCGCAGCAGCTTTAGATATTTGGCTTTAGTTCTAGTTATTTGTCACCTCGATTTCAAGCTCTCTAGTTTGCTGATTTTTAACGAAGGGCTGAAATAGCTGGCATGACTTCTTATCTACTTGCTATCGACTTCTTCTCTACTTATCTCCTAATCGTCACGTTTGGGTCTTTCATTTTCTTATATCGACTCTATCAATCATAACAACCCTTCTATTTATACACTCATTACTGAAGCTTATGCTCCAGAATCATGCTGTAAATCAATAATGAATACTGCATAAAATTTCATTTTGGTTTATTTCTGTTCTATCTGTTCTTTTTTACGAATTCATTTTTCCGTAAATACGCTGTTAAAATTGAAAAAGTCGCGGCTACAGCTTGCTCATTATCAAATGTTAATTTTTTGACTTGATTTAATGTGGATTTTTCAGTCAATTGCGGTTAATGATTAATTTTGTGGTATGACCAATTTACAACTGGTTCGCTACTTTGTTATAAATTAGTTATTGTTGAAGTCGTCACTAGACCTTTAGCAGTAAACCTGTACCTGAAATGAATGGAATAAATTGCATAATGTGTGAACAAATGGTGAATATTTATTTTTAAAAGCCCAATAATATTCACAACCTCACACTAATGAGAGGAAGAGATGGCTTCAATATCTGAGCAGTTATATGACGCATTGGGGATCATGATACTAGGCATGTCACTAGTATTTGTTTTTCTAAGTATTCTTATTGTTGCGATGACATTGGTTGCTCGAAAGTTTGGACCTACGCCACCATGCGAGAGTTCAATAACACAGAGCCAAGCGCAATCGAGTCAATCCGCCGTGAGCCCATTAATGGCCGCGGTAATTACTGCTGCAATTCATCAGCACCGTAAAAAAGCATAATAAAAGTAGGGAGTTTTTGTATGAGCAAGCCATTGGCTTTAACTGATGTTGCCTTAAGAGATGCACACCAATCTATTCTCGCTACTCGTTTGCGCACCGAAGATATGTTACCTATTGCACCATTACTCGATAAAGTGGGTCTTTGGTCTATTGAGTCATGGGGCGGCGCCACATTTGACTCTTGTATACGCTATTTAGGTGAAGATCCTTGGGAAAGGATCCGTGAACTCAAGAAGGTTATGCCTAATACGCCGCAACAGATGTTACTTCGTGGACAAAACCTTTTAGGTTATCGTCATTATGCCGATGACTTAGTCCATCGTTTTGTTGAGCGAGCTCATACCAATGGTGTTGATGTGTTCCGTGTCTTTGACGCGATGAACGATGTGCGCAATCTAGAAACAGCAGTAAAATCGGTAATTGAAGTTGGCGGTCATGCCCAAGGCACAATATCTTATACCACTAGCCCAGTACACAACTTAGATACCTGGGTTGATATGGCGAAGCGTATCGAAGATATGGGTTGTCACTCTTTATGTATTAAAGATATGGCAGGGCTATTAAAGCCGTTTGAAGCATTCGAACTTATCAGTCAAATAAAGTCTCAAACCGATCTAGTTTTATCTCTGCACTGCCACGCAACCACAGGTCTGAGCACCGCAACCTACCAAAAAGCTATTGAAGCAGGCGTCGATGTCCTCGACACGGCTATCTCCTCAATGAGCCAAACATACGGGCATAGTGCAACAGAAACTTTGGTTGCTATGGTTGAAGGCACAGATAGAGCAACTGGCTATGATATGGCGCTGCTCGAAGAGATTGCAGCTTACTTTAGAGTCGTACGCAAAAAGTATGCGGCGTTTGAAGGTGAGCTAAAAGGCATCGATTCGCGTATTTTACGCGCTCAAGTGCCAGGCGGCATGCTAACAAACATGGAAAGTCAACTTAAAGAGCAGGGCGCAGCAGATAAGTTAGATCTAGTACTTGAGGAGATCCCTCGTGTACGTGAAGACTTAGGTTTCTTACCTTTAGTGACACCGACGTCTCAGATTGTTGGTACTCAATCAGTGATTAACGTGCTGACGGGTGAGCGTTATAAGTCGATGACTAAAGAAACGGAAGGTGTGTTAAAAGGCGAGTACGGTGCAACACCTGCGCCTGTTAATTTTGAACTTCAGCAAAGAGTATTAGCGGGTAAAGAAGCCATTACTTGTCGTCCAGCCGATCTGCTTGAATCTGAACTAGACCGGTTACGTATCGAGCTAAAAGACAAAGCTGCTTCTGATGGCATTACGTTGGCTGAAGAGCTTGATGATGACGTTCTGACCTATGCGTTATTCCCGCAAATCGGTCTTAAATTCTTAAGTAACCGTAATAACCCTGATGCATTTGAGCCAAAACCTGAAGTCGCTGCTAAAGCGCTTGAGGAAGCGAAAAAAGCAGAAGCAAAAGCGGCAAGCCAGCAAGGACCTGAAACATATACCGTAACCGTTCAAGGCCAAAGTTTTGTGGTTGAAGTCGCCGAAGGTGGCGATATCAGTCAGATCACCCCAAGCGAGAATGTAGTGCCTTTTACTGCTCCAGCGCAAGCGCAAGCGGCACCAGTTGTGGATCTGTCTGCGGTTAAGCATCAGCAGAATGCGCCGCTATCGGGCAACATCTTTAAAGTACATGTATCGCCTGGCGATAGCGTTAAAGAGGGTGATGTTGTGATTATCCTAGAAGCGATGAAAATGGAAACCGAAGTCCGTGCTGAAGCCGATGGCGTGATCTCTAAGGTTTGGGTTAAAGAAGGTGACGCTGTTGCAGTGGGTAGCCAATTGTTGGCATTAGCTTAGGGGTCATCATGGAAGGATTAATCGCGTTTTGGGCTGAATCTGGCATCGCCAATTTTACTTCAGGCCAACTGCTAATGATGGGTGTAGGTTGCCTATTGTTATATTTAGCAATCGCAAAGAAGTTTGAACCATTACTCTTGTTACCTATAGGCTTTGGCGCCATATTGGCCAACATCCCTAATGGTGGATTTACCGAAGAGGGTGGCTTACTGTATTTTGCCTACTATGTAGGTATCGAAACTGGTATTTTCCCACTACTGATTTTTATGGGCGTGGGAGCATTAACTGACTTTGGTGCACTGATCGCTAACCCTAAGATGTTATTACTAGGCGCCGCTGCTCAGTTTGGTATTTTCGCCACCTTAATTGGCGCGATTGCACTTAACTGGGTTCCTGGATTTGAGTTCTCAATGAAAGATGCGGCGGCGATTGCCATCATTGGTGGTGCTGATGGGCCAACGGCTATTTTCCTCGCGTCCAAGCTTGCACCGGACTTACTCGGAGCGATTGCGGTTGCAGCCTATTCTTATATGGCATTGGTACCGCTGATCCAGCCACCTATCATGCGTTTATTGACAACCGAGTCTGAGCGTAAAATCAAGATGGAGCAGCTGCGTGAGGTGAGCAAGAAGGAGAAGATTATCTTCCCTATGATGGTGCTTGGCTTAACCATCTTGTTCCTGCCTGCAGCGACACCTCTAGTGGGTATGTTCTGTCTAGGTAACTTGATGCGTGAATCAGGTGTGGTCGATAGATTATCGAGTACTGCGCAGAATGAGCTAATCAATATAGTGACTATTTTCCTAGGTCTTGCAGTCGGCTCTAAATTATCAGCCGAGCAGTTTCTGCAGATGGAGACCTTAGGGATCTTAGTGCTGGGCGCTGTCGCTTTCTCGATAGGTACTGCAGCGGGGGTATTAATGGCCAAGCTGATGAGTAAGCTATCTGGTGGTAAGATTAACCCATTGCTTGGCGCGGCAGGTGTTTCGGCGGTGCCTATGGCGGCGCGAGTCGTGAATAAGGTTGGTCTCGAGGCTAATAATCAGAACTTCCTGTTGATGCATGCAATGGGACCAAACGTGGCCGGAGTACTAGGTAGTGCTGTTGCAGCAGGTGTCTTGCTGGCCGTACTTGGTTAGTTGATGTCTTTTTGAAAAATCCCGTATTCAGTATTTGATGCGGGATTTTTTATTAATTGAGTAATGATAAATTGTTGCTGTTAATTTAATCGGTTCTGGCATAGTCTAATTTAGTCACTTTATGAACCAGATTATGAGCTTATGCGTCGCCTTCCGCCATTAAACCCTTTGAGAGCATTCGAGTCCGCCGCTAGACATGAGCATTTCTCTCGTGCTGCAGATGAACTCTGCGTTACCCATAGCGCAATTAGTCATCAAGTGAAGACTTTAGAAGATGCCTTAGGGATTAGATTGTTTGAGAAGCAAGGCCGTAACGCTAAATTGACTCAATCTGGGGCAAACCTATTACCAGCAATTCAAGAAGCGTTCGATATCATAGGTCAAGCCTGTGAAAAAGCGGTTGAGCCTGGACTCAGTGGTCGCTTGGTCATTTCCGCTCCCCCCGAACTCTCCTCTAAGTGGCTTATTAAACAGATTGGTGATTTTGCTATTCGTTATCCTTCAATCGACGTCAGCCTATTGGTGCACTCTAGTGATGAGACTAACATTAACCCACAGGCCGATCTTTCGATTATCTATGGCGCAGGAGATGCTGATTGGAATCGCTATTGGGTCACTCCAATTAAAAGAATGGAGTTTTTCCCTGTCTGCAGCCCCAAGCTGCTCGAATCGGATAATAATCTGGCGGGAACAGCTAAGAAAGAGGGTTGTCGCTCTCTAGACTTGAGTATGCAGCGCCTACTACACGACGATCAAGATGGTAAAACTTGGGCAACTTGGCTTGGAGCTCATGCGCCGCATATCTTAAATACACCGCAAAACTTAAACTTTGCCCATGCTGGCCTGTCTTTAGAAGCGGCAATCGCTGGATATGGGGTTGCTATCGGTGATAATTTTACCGCCAGTACTGAGCTAGACAGTGGCAAATTGGTTAGGCCTTTTGAGCACAGTGTTCCTTCATTGGGTAACTATTATTTGGTTGCTGAGAAACGAAAAAAAGGGGATGTAAAGCTCATCACTTTTATCGATTGGCTGCTGGCTCAAATCAATACTCAATTCAGCACTGCTCGCTGCTCAGACTAGTCGATTAGTCAGTTTAACGCTAACTCCTCTCATTATTAAATTCCGTTATTTCCAATCGCGAAATACGGTTAGTTTTTCTCTGTATTTCTGCTGTAAACAAGCTAGAACTTGTATTATTTGTGAGAAAAACTAACCAATCTATACAAGTTTTCTCAGTAGACCCCCCATTTTTATCTCGTTAGGTTTGGATATATCAAATCAAAACAAATTAGATAAAACAAGGTTAGGTCTATGTCACGAACATTAAACTCCACTCCTAGAGAAGACGGCTTTCGAATGCCGGGGGAATTTGAACCTAAAAAAGGCTGCTGGTTAGGCTGGCCCGAGCGCAGCGATGTTTGGCGCAATGGCGCTAAACCTGCACAGAAAGTTTGGGTTGAGATCTGTACCGCCATCGCATCGAGTGAGCTGGTGACGGTATGTGTGTCTCAGGCTCAGTATGAGAATGCGCGCAACATGTTGCCTGAAACGGTTCGAGTCGTGGAGATGAGTACCAATGATGCCTGGTTTAGAGATTCAGCTTGCGCCTTTCTCGTTAATGATAAAGGCGAAGTAAGAGGCACTGATTGGGAATTTAACGCTTACGGTGGCTTAAATGGTGGGCTTTATTTTCCATGGGATAAAGATGAGAAAATCGCGCAGAAAATTCTCGAAATAGAAAACCTTGATCGTTACCGCTCAACGCTTATTGCTGAGATGGGTGGGATCCAATGTGATGGTCAAGGAACCTTATTGACCACAGAGCAATGCCTACTCAATGTAAATCGAAATGCACATCTTGGTAAGGCAGAAGTTGAACAACAGCTACGAGACTACATGGGAGTTGAAAAGATTATTTGGTTACCTCGTGGTTGTAAGTTTGATGAGACAGACGGTCATATCGATGATCTTGCTTGTTGGGTCGCTCCAGGAGAACTCTTGTTACAGTGGACTGATGATCGCAGCGATCCACAATACGAAATCTATCAAGAAGCCTATGAGATCTTAAGTAGAAGCACCGATGCTCAAGGCCGAAAGATTATCATCCATAAAATCCCCCAACCTAAGGCATTGGAGTGGACTGAGGAGGAGGCTTCTGGGCTGGATGTTGCACAGGAAACTCATAGCCGGGTAGCAGGTACTAAAATTTGCGCCTCTTATATCAATTACTACATAGGTAACTCCGTCATCATGGTACCCGCCTACGACGACCCTATGGATGAGACCGCCCAAGCCATATTACGAAAGCTTTTTCCTAATCATAAAGTTATCGGCATTCAAAATGCCCGTGAAATTTTGCTGGGGGGAGGCAACGTCGCCTGTATTACTCAGCCACAGTACGCAGGTATGTCCGCATAGGCATACACCAGAGATCAGAAACTATCAGGACAGGGAAGATAAGATGAATAACCAATCTAGCATGTTGTTAGCGATATTAGTGCTGTTCACCAGCTCGGTATCGGCGCAGAGTACTCTTAATATTTATAACTGGTCAGATTATATCAGCGAAGCGGCAATAGCCTCATTTGAAGCCAAAACTGGGATTAAAGTGAATTACGATGTTTATGATTCCCAAGAGCTTGCTGAAACCAAATTGCTACTGGGTAAAACAGGCTACGACCTAGTGGTGTCATCAGGCTCATTCTTACAGCGGCAGATTAAGGTAGGCGTATTTCAACCTTTAGATAAGAGTCGTTTAAAGAACTATTACCACCTAGATCCTAAGGTCCTCAATATCGTTCAATCTTTTGATGAAGATAATAAGTATGCAGTTCCGTACATGTGGGGCACAACGGGTATTGGCTATAACATAGATAAGGCTGCTCAAATATTAGGTGAGCAGCCCTTAAATACATGGGAACTCCTGTTTCAAGCCGAAACGGTTTCAAAGTTTAGTGAGTGTGGTGTGGCCATGGTTGATGCCCCAAGCGAAGTCGTCAGTGCCATGTTGAAGTATCTAGGCAAAAATCCGAACTCGCAGAATTTGGACGATCTCAAGTTGGTTGAGGAGCGACTTCTCGCTATACGTCCCTATATTACCTATTTTCACAGCTCTTCTTACGTTACCGACCTTGCAAGTGGCAATATCTGCTTAGCGATGGGCTGGAGTGGTGATGTATTTATGGCTGCGAATAGAGCTCTTGAGGCTAACAATGGGGTAAATGTTGACTATGTGATCCCAAAAGAGGGCGCACAAGGTTGGGCGGACACGTTTAATATCACCAGAGACTCTAAAAATGTTGATGCAGCTTATGCCTTCTTGGACCATATCCTAGAGCCTAAGGTCATCGCTGAGATCTCTAATTACGTCTGGTACGCCAATGCCAACGCTGACTCACAGCAGTATGTCGATACTGCTATTACTTCTCATCCTGGGATTTATCCGGATGAAAGCACCTTGAGTAACTTGTTTGCTGATGAGGGACGTAGCTTGAAGTTTGAACGTGCGATGAATCGTATGTGGACTCGTGTCAAGACGGGGCAATAATTGCTCAAATTCACAGCGGGAGGGGCTCAGCATGAGTCTCTCTTTTTAGTTTCCCCCTATTCTAGGCATTTAAAAGAGGCTTTGTATGTCCAAACTTGTCAAATTTGCAGCTATTCAACTCTCTATCGATTGGGATATCGAGCATAATCTTTCAGAGGCAACGAAAAGAATTAAACAGGCTGCAGCTAATGGCGCTCAAGTCATTCTGCTTCAAGAATTATTCGCTGCTCCTTACTTTTGCAAGCAACAAAGTGCGAAGTATTTTGAACTAGCAGCCGAGCTCACAGAAAGCAGCTTAATACAAAAAATGAGTGAGTTGGCCAAGTCCCTGCAAGTGGTCTTGCCTATCAGCTATTTCGAAAAGTCAGGTAATAACTTCTTTAATTCACTGGTGATGATAGATGCAGATGGTACGATTTTAGATAATTATCGTAAGTCCCATATTCCCGATGGCCCTGGTTATAGTGAGAAGTACTACTTCAGCCCAGGAGACACAGGCTTTAAGGTGTGGGACACCCGCTACGGTCGCTTTGGGGCGGGGATCTGTTGGGATCAATGGTTTCCAGAGCTAGCGCGTTGTTTGACTCTGGCGGGGGCTGAGGCAATATTCTACCCAACGGCTATTGGATCCGAACCTCAACAGCCAAGCTTAGACTCTAAAGGGCATTGGCAGCGAACAATGCAAGGTCATGCTGCGGCAAATTTAATCCCCGTTATTGTGGCCAATCGGACAGGGGGCGAAACCGATGACGGAGTTGAAACACGGTTTTATGGTTCCTCTTTTATCACAGATCACACGGGAGAGTTATTAGCTGAAGCTAGCCGAGATTATGAAGAGGTAATCTATGCAGAGATCGATCTTCATGCGACAGATCTTGCTCGCTATAGCTGGGGAGTGTTTAGAGATAGGCGGCCAGACTTATACTCACCACTATTAACATTGACAGGCAAGAATCAGGAGTAACTAACGACGGGCTTAAATAATAGGTTTGTTTAGCCCTTTAGTCAGTTCTATACGCTCAATTCGCTTCGGTGCCATTTGATTACGCAGAAGCTTGTTTTTACTAATTGCGAATATTTTGGCCTGCTGTGAGCCAGAGTAGAAAAGCGAGAGCAAAAATAACGGTTAGGCTAATGCCAATGATATAGAGAAAACCAGTCTTACCTTGCTTTAAGGGTACGCCGTTATAGTTAAGAAAAAGCGCCCATGCTAATGAAAGCAATATTGGTAGAATGAATAGTTTTGTCATATCCAGCCGCTCCTAAAATAACCTAGTAACCCAGTATAATATTGAAAAGTATAAATTAAAAAGGCCGCAATTGCGGCCTTTTTATTCAGTAAATGGCTTGTTTAGCTACTGGCCTGCTCTAGCGTGCCATTGTCTTGGGCATAAAACTGCGCCTCATCAAGTTGGCCTTCCGATTTACCTATGACTACGGCAGTCATCATATCGCCGGTGACATTGGTTGCGGTGCGGATCATATCGATAATACGGTCAACCGCCGCAATAAAGGCGATACCTTCCAGTGGTAGGCCGACTACGCCTAAGGTAACAGTTAACATCACCATAGCACTACCAGGGACACCAGCGGTACCTACAGAGGCAACTGTTGCAGTTACCGCAATTAACATATAGTCGGTCATATCCAGTGGAATACCGTAGATCTGCGCAATGAAAATAGCCGCAATAGCAGGATAAATACCACCACAACCATCCATATTCATGGTTGCTCCAAGAGGCAGTACGAATGAGCCGTAGCGTTTAGAGACGCCCATCGACTCGCTGCAGCGTGTACTCGCTGGTAAGGTACCAAAGCTTGAAGCCGTGGTGAAAGCTACTATTTGCGCGGGTACCGCCTTACGGAAAAACTGGACTGGGCTCAATTTGGCTGCAAACTTAACCAGACCGCCATAAACGCAGATAATATGGATAAGTGCAGCAAGATAAATAGCCCCGATAAACTTACCTAGGGGCAATAACGTCGATAAGCCGTATTCACCCACAACCCAAGCCATAAGACCAAACACACCAATTGGGGTAAGTTGTAGCACCATGCGAGTGAGCTGGAACATCACCTCCGCACCCGCTTCAATAGTGTGTTTTAGTGGCGCAGCTTTTTCGCCGACTTTATTGATGGCAATACCAATTAGGGCGGCAAAGATGATGATCTGTAATACCTTACCTTCGGCAAGCGAGGCAAAAGGATTCACAGGGATCATATCCAGTAAGACTTGTGCGAAGCCCGGAACATTACGCTCGCGCACCTCTGTAGCTACAAGCTCCATTGAGCCACCCATATCGATCAAGGAACCGATTGTTAGGCCAATAAGTGAGGCTATGGTGCCTGTAAACATAAACATGGCTAAGGTTTTGAAGCTAAGTCTCTTTAAGCTAACTTCAGAGCCTAAAGAGGTGATGCTTACAACGATAGCGCAGAAAATGAGTGGTGCAACTAACATCTTAATTGCACTAATAAATAGATCGCCAAGTGGCTTTAATACTGTTGCAGATTCACCAAAGATGACACCCACACCGGCGCCTAATATAAAGGCAGCTAAAACTTTCTGCCAAAATGGGATGTTTTTAATCGCTTGCCACATTATCGAATTCCAATTATTTAATTTTTATCAAGTTACTCTACGGGTGAATCTACGTTCACTCCAGTATTAGTTTTAGGCAATTGCTATATAAATTTACATTTAGTTACCCAATTGCCGCTCATTCTATAGATAGCGCCACTTGCAGAACAAACCGATTTAGTTATAACTTATTGTGATAAATAAGCTTGTTTTAATAACTTTAAATCTTAACCGTGTTGCAACATTGTAGGCTTGTTTGCACTTGCAGTGTAAAAATATCTGTTATTTCACTGGTTAAGGAACTTACCTTAGAATGAGACTGTCGATTAAATGCGAGTCTTTAAGTGTTAATTGTTAAGAAAACGATATGTTTAATAGCAATTTAATTCAAATTTCAATGCTGGTTGTTTTATCTGTAGTAGGTAATACTAGCTGCATTAATAAACAGCAAGGCATCAGTTCGAAAAAAAACGCCTGTTGGAAAAAGGAGAAAGTCATTGAAAAAATGGATATTAGCAGCAGCCGTTAGTGCTGCATTAATGGGTTGCGCGGGACAGCAACAGGTCGAAACCTCTTTGCCTGCAGGAGTGACTCTTCTCGAGACGGTCAGCTTTAGTGGCGAGCAAGTTGGGATCCCTTACCGGAAGTATCAGTTGGCTAACGGCCTTACGGTGATCTTACATGAAGACCATTCCGATCCTTTAGTCCATGTTGATGTGACTTACCATGTCGGCTCAGGCCGTGAGTTAGAAGGACGCTCTGGTTTTGCTCACCTTTTTGAGCACATGATGTTTCAAGGCTCACAAAACGTCGGCGACGAGCAGCACTTCAAGATGGTCACCGAGGCGGGCGGGACGTTAAACGGCACCACAAATACCGATCGCACAAACTATTTTGAAACGGTACCCAATAATCAGCTTGAGAAAATGCTCTGGCTAGAGTCGGACCGAATGGGCTTTTTCCTGCCAGCATTAACCGAAGAAAAGTTCGAAGTACAACGTGAGACTGTTAAGAATGAGCGTGCACAACGGGTCGATAATCGCCCTTATGGTCGCATGGGAGAGCGCTTCAACCAAGCATTCTACCCTCAGGGGCATCCATACTCTTGGCCTGTTATTGGCTGGCCTGAAGATTTAAACCGAGCCGATGTTGAAGATGTGAAGCATTTCTTCCAACGTTGGTACGGCCCTAATAACGCCACTCTTACCATAGGTGGCGATTTTGATGAGATGCAGGTTCTTGCGTGGGTGAATAAGTATTTCGGCGAGATCCCATCGGGACCTAAAGTTGATGCACCGAAAAAAGAGTTAGTGACCCTCGATGAGACGCTTTACCTGTCGATGGAAGACAGAGTTCATTTGCCACTGCTTAGAATCGGTATGCCAACGGTATATGCCCGTCATGAAGATGAAGCTGCGCTGGATCTACTGTCTAATATTTTAGGGGGTGGCAAAACATCACTGTTTTATAAAAATCTCGTTAAAGATGGCTTGGCTGTACAAGCAGGCGTAAATCATCCATGTCAGGAACTAGCTTGTCAGTTTTCTATGTATGCATTGGCTAACCCTGCACGAGGCGGCAACTTGGCTGAAGTCGAGCAGGCGATGCGAGACTCGATTAAAGAGTTTGAACAGCGTGGCGTGACCGATGACGATCTTGAAAAGGTAAAAGTAAACTTTGAGGCGGGCACAATCTTTGGCCTGCAAAGCGTACAAGGCAAGGTGGCAAGCCTAGCCTTCAATGAGACCTTTTCTGATAATCCCAACATGATTGGCTTTGATCTGTCACGTTATGCCAATGTCACTAAAGAAGATGTGATGCGAGTCTTTAATAAGTACATCAAAGATAAGCCTATGGTCGTGATGAGCGTTGTGCCTGAAGGGCAGACGCAGCTCATTGCTAAGGCGGATAACTTTGTTGCACCTGCTGAGAAGGTCGCTAGTGTTGCAGTAGAGGAGTTAGCACTTGCACCGCAGGTAGTTTCATCATTCGATAGAAGTGTTATCCCGGCGGCAGGACCAGCTCCTGTGCTGACTATGCCTGAGCTTTGGAAAGGCAAACTTGCCAATAACATCGAGGTGATAGGCACGCAAACCACCGAGACGCCAACAGTTGAGATAGTGATTTATCTAAACGGTGGTCATCGGTTACTCGATGTTAGCCAAGCAGGCCTTGCCAGTATGACGGCGGCGATGATGAACGAGTCGAGCCTAAAACGTAGCTCTGAAGAGTTAACTCAGGCGTTAGAGATGCTGGGAAGCAACGTAAGCTTTAGTGCTAGTGGCTATCAAAGTCAGTTGAAAATCTCATCGCTAACGGCAAACCTCGATAAGACCATGGCGATCGTGCAGGAGAAGTTATTTGAGCCGGGCTTTAAGCCAGCTGACTTTGAGCGAGTCAAACAGCAAAAACTTCAGCACTTGCAGCGCGAATTGACCGAACCAAACTATTTGGCAAACACGGCATTTAGTGGCTTGCTCTATGGCGATAAGAGTCCATTTGGCGTTAGCAGTGGTGGATCTTTAGAGACTGTCTCGGCAATCACCCTAGATGATGTAAAAGCCTTTTATAAGCAGCAGTATACTGCGGGCAATGCACAAGTTGTTGCAGTGGGTAACCTGAATGAAGCGCAGATGTTAGCTAAACTTTCGACTCTTGCCAGTTGGAATGGCGCGGCGAGCCCATTCCCTGAGCTTGCCGAGTTACCAGAGTTTCAAGGTGGCAAAGTCTTTATTGTAGATAAGCCAGATGCGGCGCAGTCGGTTATCAAGATAGGTAAGCGAGCATTGCCTTTTGATGCCACAGGCGAGTATTTTGAGTCATACTTGATGAACTATCCGCTAGGTGGTGCGTTCAACAGCCGTATCAACCTTAACCTGCGTGAAGACAAAGGTTACACCTACGGTGCGAGAAGTTACTTCTCGGGTGGGCCTGAGCAAGGTTTCTATCAAGCGACAGCAAGCGTGCGCAGCGATGTAACCACAAAGGCATTAATCGAGTTCATAAAAGAGATTAATACGTTCCAAGAGTCAGGGATGACAGATAAGGAGCTAGACTTTATGAAAAGCTCTATCTCTCAATCAAAGGCACTTGATTATGAAACGCCGTATCAAAAAGCAGGGTTGATGCGTAATATTCAACGCTACAATTTGGATGATAACTATAGTGAAAAGCAGAGCGAAATCACCAATAGTATTGGTCGCAATGAGTTGAATAAATTAGCAAAAGAGCAGTTGAATATTGATGACATGGTGATCTTAGTTGTAGGGGATCGCGCTAAAATAGAGTCTGAATTATCAACACTTGGTTATCCAATTGAAATTTTACAGTTGTAAAAGACTTCGCTAGGCCATATATCCGAAAGATGGTGCCATGGATATGGCACCATCTCATCGTTTATTAGGCTGGTGATTGATAAACGCTAATTTGGTACGACTTGAAATTTAAGTAAGTTATAGCGGGTCTACCAGATCAGTTATAAGGTTAGAGTCACGCACTAGAGAATAATGTATTGAAATCTTTCAATGAATTAGTTGGTAAGTTGTCGGATCCGGCAAGTCGGCAAGCGCTAAAATCGATGCAGCGAGGCATTGAGCGTGAAGCGTTAAGAATTGAAAAGTCGGGTCATTTGGCGTTGGATAAACATCCTAAAGCACTGGGCTCGGCATTAACGCATTCGCGGATCACTACAGATTATAGTGAATCTCTACTTGAGTTTATTACGCCTGTTTTCGACGATATCGATGAATTAGTTGAAGATCTCACCCTGACTCATGCCTACAGCGTACGCCACCTTAATGGTCAGCGTTTATGGCCTGTGAGTATGCCTTGTTATCTTGGTGATGGTGCAGACATTCCTATCGCCGATTATGGTAGCTCTAACTCAGGTCAAATGAAGCGTCTGTATCGTAAAGGCCTGACTTATCGTTATGGCGCTCAGATGCAGATCATCTCTGGGGTACATTTTAATTTCTCTGTGTCAGACAAGCTTTGGCACAGACTGTATGAACTCTCGGATAAGTCATTAAGTTTAGATGATTTTATTTCGGAGTCCTATTTTGGTCTGATCCGTAACTACCGTCGTTTAGTCTGGGTGTTACCTTATCTATTTGGTGCGTCACCGGCTCTATGTAGTACCTTTATTCAGGACCCTAAGACCAGTCATTTTCCATTTGAAGTGATTGGCGATGGTACCTTGTACCTACCTTATGCAACATCGTTGCGTATGAGTGATTTGGGCTATACCAATCAAGAGCAAGATAACTTAAATATTAGTTACAACAGCCTCACCGATTATTTAACGGGCATGCAGGCTGCGATAAATATGCCGTCGGCAAATTTTGCAAAAATTGGCGTTAAAGTTGACGGTGAATATCGTCAGTTGAACGACAATATCTTACAGATAGAAAACGAATTTTATTCACCTATTCGCGCTAAGCGTGTGGCAAAGGGCAATGAGAAGCCATCTGAGTCTCTAGCACGTGCTGGGGTTGAATATATTGAAGTTAGAGCGTTAGACG
Source organism: uncultured Shewanella sp. (assembly GCF_947497935.1). GTDB lineage: Bacteria > Pseudomonadota > Gammaproteobacteria > Enterobacterales > Shewanellaceae > Shewanella. Next base: position 78,488 of record NZ_CANMIO010000017.1, on the reverse strand, counting down.
TTAACCCTTACAGCGCCGTCGGCATCGAAAAGTCGCAGATCCGCTTCTTAGATCTCTTCTTATTGAACTGCTTACTGCAGCCATCGGCTCCGTCGGATGCAAGTGAAGAGGCTGAAATTGCTGAAAACTTGCAGGCAGTTGTTTTAGAGGGGCGTAAACCAGGCCTGTTGCTAAAGCGTTCTGGTGAAGAGTTAAGTTTAACCCATTGGCTAGAGTCGCTATTTGGTAATTTAAAGCAGATTGCCGAATTGATAGACGATGAAGGTCAAGACGATTACCAAGTCGCACTTGCTAAGTGGCATAAAGCGGTCGAGAATCCAAGTGAAACTCTGTCGGGTAAAATCATGGCTGGGCTGAAGGATGAACAAATCGATCATAGTCAGTGGGTCATGGAGCTTGCCGAGCAGTATCACCAACAGTTGAAAGCTTACCCGCTAACTGAGAGTATAGACAAACGATATCAGCAAGATGCTGTCGACTCGCTAGAAAAGCAGGTATATCTAGAGTCGCAACCAAGCGTAAGCTTCGATCAGTTTTTAGTCGATTACTTTAAGGTTTAGTTTTGTCGATAAAGGGCCTCAAAGGCGTATTAGGCATAGCCGCATTATTATTGATGGTATCGGGTTGTGCTTCACAATCCGATACCGCTAATCAGTGTGGCATTGTCGCGACTTACATGGATCCTGACCGTGAGGCCGATATTTATCGAGTGGTAGTGACTCATCTCGATGGAAAACCAGTGATTTCTCAGCCGAACTACCGTTTGAGTGTAGGGGAGCATACCTTTACCGTTGCCGAGCTAATTGATGCGCCTAGCTTAAAGGTCAAGCTTGCTGCCCGCACACCTAAACAACTCAAGGTGAATGTAGCCCATAACCAGCGCTATCATATCGGCGCGAAACTGAATACCGACAAGGTGTACAGAGGCAATGATAGTAGCTTCTGGCGGCCCGAAGTGTGGCAACAAGAAGCTCACGATTGCGAATTAACTCCTGAGGTTTAGTCACGCTAGCCTATCTTTTATCCTATTTGATTTGTAACACATTTCACTAAACGCTTAATTGCATCTTTAGCTTATCAGTGTGACACTAGCGTTTTGCTATTACTGCTTATTGGTATTGTTTTTTATGAAATGGCCTGCATTATTTGCGACTGTTATTTTAGCAACCCTGTTGACCGGGTGTGCCACTCCTCCGCCAAAAGATCCTGAGAATCTTTGTTCGATTTATACCGAAAACAGATCTTGGTATAGCGCCGCTAAAAATACCCGTGAAAAGTGGGGGGTTCCGGTTCACGTACCTTTGGCCATGATGTACCAAGAGAGCTCCTTTAAACATAATGCTGCGCCCCCTATGGAATATTTTCTAGGCTTTATTCCTATAGGTCGCGCCAGTGATGCTTATGGCTATGCTCAGGCTAAGACGATGACCTGGGATGATTACGTTAAGGAAACCGGTAACTCTTGGTCGAGCCGAAGTAACTTTGACGATGCCATGGATTTTATGGGCTGGTTTATTTATAAGTCCCACAAGATTAATGGCGTGTCTAAATGGGATGCCCGTAATCAATATCTTAATTATCACGAAGGCTGGGGGGGCTACAAGCGTAAAACCTATAACCAAAAAGCCTGGTTAATTAAGGTGGCTGATAAGGTGGATTCGCGCTCTAAACGCTATGCGACTCAATATCGGCAGTGTCAGGAAGATTTAGATTCCTCATGGTTATGGCGACTCTTTTTTGGTTAGATAAAGTATGAATTAGGCCTCTACATCAGTAGGGGCTTTTTGTTTTCATGCCTTATCAAGGTTATGCGCTAATCTTTGACCTATGTAGCGGCTTCTTATTCATTTCATATCTATCCAATAATCCTCTCTTTGTAGCAAGTTTAGCGAGAAGGGCTGCTCTGCTAAGTGTTTTTTCTCTTATTGAATACTTCTCATGTTTAGCCAAGCGAAAATCGCTCTTGATATATCGGCTTTTCTCGGTTGAGCGCAAAGTTAGAAACTAAGTTATTAGCGTGTTTGTCACAGTTACTAGCGTAGTAAGCTCTAAAATGAGGCCTAGTTTAAGAGTTTAATTCTTTATGTATAATTTTACTGGTTTGTTATACATATGTATTAATAAGTTATTTGCAGTTGAGGCAAACCTTAGGGATAATTGCGCCGCAGGCTTGGGGGAAGCCTGTTTACTAAGTGCGCTAAATTTCAGTATAATGCGCGCAAATATAATAATGTACCGCCCTACTCAAGGACTTAAAATGAGCAAACCATTTGTTGCAGTATTAATGGGATCTGATTCAGATCTGCCTACAATGCAAGCCACCCTCGATGTGCTTAGAACTTTCGAAATCAACTTTGAAGCTAAAGTAACTTCAGCGCACCGTACGCCTGCTGCTACGCATGCCTACGTAACCGATGCAGAAGCGCGTGGTTGTAAAGTCTTTATTTGTGCTGCAGGTCTTGCTGCGCACTTAGCTGGTGCTGTAGCGGGTATTACTACTCGTCCAGTCATCGGTGTTCCAGTTGATTGTGGTCCACTACAAGGCCATGACGCACTGCTATCTACAGTAATGATGCCTGGCGGCGTTCCAGTAGCAACTGTTGCTATTGGTAGTGCAGGTGCTAAAAACGCAGGTTACCTAGCAGCGCAAATGTTAGCTGTAGGTGATGATGCTCTAGCTGTAGCTGTAAAAGAAGAGCGTGCAAAGTCTGCCGAAGCTGTTCAAGCTAAAGACGCAGCTCTACAAGCTAAACTAGCTTAATTTAACAGGCACTTAGCCTGTAAATATCAAATGCCATCTAAATTTCCATTTAGGTGGCATTTTTTATACCTGCCACACCAACTTCAACATCTGCTTGTACAATCTTGATACTTATCCCTATGGGGATCTCACCCATGACTAATCTATAGCTCCCCTGTAACTCGGCTTAATGAGTTTAGTCTAGATAAACTAGACAATGCTTAATGTAATATGCAAACTCAATAAGCGAAAAATTTAAGCTAAGGAAGATACCGTGGAGCAACCCTTGCCCTCAGATGATATATCTAATGAGGTCGATTCAGATCAAGCCCTGATGTTGCAATATGCCGCAGGCAGCGCTCGAGCGTTTGAGCTACTTTACAATAAGCACAAAGGTCCGCTATACCGCTACTTCGTTCGGCAAATTTATGATCAACAGCTAGCAGAAGATCTGTATCAGGAAACTTGGAGTCGAGTGATAAAGGCGGCCAACAGTTATGAGACCAGCGCAAAATTTACCACTTGGCTATATCGCATCGCTCATAACCTTATTATCGATCATGTTAGGGCATTAAAGCCGGTGAATAACTTCAGTGAAGTTTTCGAGCCAGAGCAAGATACTGAGTCCCTGCTAAGTAACGATGATTTTAATCCTGAGCTGCAAATGGTAGATAAGCAAAAGTCGACTCTGCTTAAAGGTTGTGTGGCCAACTTACCGCAAGTACAAAAAGAGGCGTTTTTACTAAACGTCGAGATGGGGTTTACCGCTGCGATTATCGCAGACATAGCTGGGGCGACGTTAGAGGCAACAAAGAGTCGCATTCGTTATGCTTATAAAGGCCTTAAAGATTGCGTAGACTTAAAATGGCAAGGAGCTGAGCATGACAGATAAAGAGCATGAGGCAGTTGAGGCTGAGATTAAGTCGCTTTATCAGCAAATTGATAAAGAGCAGCCTTCGAGTCAGCTCGATGCCGAGATCCTGAAAATGGCTGGTAGTCGTGTCGCTAAGCCACGAGAGAGTCAGTCTTTTTGGCGCAAATACCGCTGGTCCTTATCTTCTGCCGCCTCCGTTTTAGTGGTGGTGACCCTGTTTGTGATTAATCCGGCAATGAAAAGTGGCGATGTATTAGAGCAAGGGGAGCCTGTGATGATGTCTTCGCCTAAGCCACAGATGATGCGCGCGTTGGATAATCCTAATCAAGCGGTTGAGCAATTGGATGAGCAAGCTCTGAGAGTGCAGGGCAGTGAGCTTAAGTCGGTAGATGCTGATTTAACAGCGCAACTAGATAATATTGAGCAGCTAATTCAAGAGAAGAAAATTGCAGAAGCTCACGATTTACTTCAGCAATTAGCAAAGCAACAACCTGAGCTGTTAGAGCCTAGTCACACGTTACATACAAGATATTTAATGTTGCAGCAGGCGATTATGTCTGGTCATTAACAGATATCACTACCAGTACCAAGCTTGAGTCGTATTACAAAGACTCACAAGAAAAAGCCCGCATTAGCGGGCTTTTTGCTTCAAGTCGATGAAACACATTTACTCATAATTATTTGGGACTCTTTTGCTGCTGCTTTGTGAAAATTTTGCTACCTTGTTGGCTTGAAATTAATTCTTTTAGAACAATAACAATAGGATTGGTCGCTAAGATGAAACTCCGTCACTCTCTCGCATGCTGCATGCTTGCCTTAGGCACGATTAATATTTCCCCCTCTTTTGCCGCTGAATCCACTGTAAAGCCGGGTTACTTTCGTGCGCCAGCATTGAATCAACAGACCCTAGTCTTTACCGCTGAAGGCGATCTTTGGACACAATCTTTAGGTGACCCTCAAGCGAAGCGCTTGACGAGTTTACCGGCACAGGAGCTTGGAGCGACAATCTCCCCCGATGGTAAGTCTGTGGCTTATGTTGCCAACTATGAAGGCTCAACTGAGGTCTACGTTATTGCGATTGCTGGTGGACAAGCTAAGCGGGTGAGCTTTGAAAATAGCCGCGTTCGCGTTCAAGGGTGGACTGCTAATGGCAAGGTGCTTTATTCAACCGATAATGCATTTGGCCCGGCGAATTACTGGGTACTAAGAACCGTCGATCCCGACACTTTGATAACAGAAGATCTCCCATTAGCCGATGCGATTGAAGGCGCCATGGATGACAAGGGCGAGTACCTTTATTTCACTCGATTTGGCTTACAGACCACAGGGGATAACGCCAAGGTTTATCGCGGCGGCGCTAAAGGCGAGCTGTGGAAGTTCAAGTTAGGCGCTAAGCAAGAAGCCACACCGCTGACTCAGGCTCATCAAGGCTCAGTCAGGCAGCCTATGTTGTGGCAATCGAGACTGTATTTTATTAGCGATAGCGATGGTAATGACAACATCTGGTCAATGGCGACCGATGGCACTGATGTTAAGCAGCATACCCACCATAGCGAATGGCAAGTTCGCGATGCTCGGTTAGATCAAGGGCGCATTGTGTTTCAACAGGGCGCCGATATTAAATTGTTCGATATCGCATCCGGCAAAGAGCAGACTCTCGATATTAAGCTCGTCTCCGACTTTGCACAAAAGCGTGAACATTGGGTAAAAGAGCCAATGAAGTACGCCACGTCCACCACTCTTGCTCCTAATGGCGATAAGGTGGTGATCACCGCGCGAAGTCATGTGGCGATAGCGGGCACGGATGGTCAACGCTTAGTTGAAGTCGCATTGCCAGAGCAGAGTCGTGTGCGTCACGCGCTAATGAGTCAAGATGGTGCTTGGGTCTACGGTATTAGCGACGCCTCTGGCGAGCAAGAGGTATGGCAGTTTGCCGCCGATGGCAGTGACAGGTCTAAGCAGCTGACTAAGGATGGTAAGACTTTAAGGCTGAGTCTACATCTGTCTCCCGATGGCCGTTATCTTGCTCATGATGACTACGACGGCAATGTGTGGTTGCTCGATCTTAAAAAGGGCAGTAACAAAAAGATCATCACGCAAGGTGAGGGTCTTGGCCCCTATGCCGATATCGTCTGGTCTGCTGATAGTCGCTTTATTGCCTTAACTAAGGCCGAAATGGGTAAGGCTCGGCCACAAATCGTGCTGTACTCACTAAAGAATAACCGAGCAGAGTCTTTAACCAGCGATAAGTATGAGTCCTTTTCACCAAGCTTTAGTGCCGACGGCGACTGGTTATATTTCCTGTCTAATCGAAAATTTGTCTCCACTCCTAGCTCACCTTGGGGAGACAGAAACTTAGGCCCTATGTTCGATAAGCGCACGCAGGTTTTTGCTATTGCCCTCAATGAAGACGCGCGCTTTGCTTTCCAAAAGCCCAATGAGCTGATGTCTGAAGCTAAAAAGTCCGATGACGATGAGGTAACAACAGAGGTCGAGTGGCAAGGGCTATCGAGTCGTCTATGGCAGGTGCCGATTGGTGCCGGTAATTATGACTCTCTGCAGATGGCCAAAGATAAGTTCTATCTGCTCGATACATCAAGTAGTGGTAAGTCGACACTTAAAGTCGTGAAGTTTGACGCGCTTAGCCCTAAGGTTGAGACTTTTTCAAAGGATGTTGGCGAGTACCAACTGTCTCAAGATGGCGAAAAGCTGTTTATCCGTAAGCAATCTAAGCAGGGCAGTGAAATGCTGATTGTCGATGCAGGTGACAAGCTGCCTAAAGAGCTTAGCCACGCCAAAGTACAAACCAATCTATGGCAACTTGCGATTGAGCCTGCGAGCGAGTGGCAGCAGATGTTTGAAGATGCCTGGCTGATGCATAGAGACTCTTTCTATGACAAAAACATGCGCGGTCTAGACTGGCAAGCAACCAAGGCTAAGTACCAACCTTTGGTCGATAGACTCACAGACCGACATGAGCTCAATGATATCTTCATGCAGATGATGGGCGAGCTAGACTCACTCCATTCTCAGGTGCGCGGTGGCGATAGCCCTAAAGATCCTAATAAGGCTAAATCGGCAAGCTTAGGGGCGCGACTCGAGCAAACCAAGGCCGGCGTGGTGATTGAACATATCTATCAGGGCGATCCTGAGTTGCCTGCACAGGCGGCGCCATTAATGCAGATGGGTGTTAATGCCAAGATAGGGGATGTGATCGTCGCTATCAATGCGAAAAAGCTAAGCAATATTGCCGATGTGACTAAACTTTTGCGTAACCAAGGTGGCAAGCAAGTACTACTGACACTTAAGCGCGGCAGTAAAACACACCAGACCATAGTGAAACCTGTCACAGCGTCTAAAAACGCTAAGCTCAGATATATTGATTGGGTGCGTCACAACAGTGATGAAGTCACCAAAAATAGTGACGGTAAGATAGGTTATCTGCACCTATACGCTATGGGAAGCGGTGATATTGCCAGCTTTGCTCGTGAGTTTTATGCCAATGTCGACAAAGATGGTTTGATTATCGATGTGCGCCGTAATCGCGGCGGTAATATTGATAGCTGGATTATCGAAAAACTACTGCGCCGTACATGGGCATTCTGGGCACCGACCCATGGCACGCCATCGGGTAATATGCAGCAGACCTTTAGGGGCCAGCTGGTAGTGTTGACCGATCAGCTTACATATTCTGATGGCGAAACCTTCTCGGCAGGGGTTAAGGCACTAGGGATTGCTCCCTTGATAGGTAAGCAGACTGCAGGTGCCGGTGTCTGGCTTTCTGGCCGTAACGCATTAACCGACCGAGGTATGGCTCGAGTTGCCGAGTACCCGCAATATGCGATGGATGGCAGCTGGATTATTGAAGGCCGAGGCGTGAGTCCTGACATTGAGGTCGACAACTTACCCTATGCCACATTTACAGGTCACGATGCACAGTTGGATAAAGCGATAAGCTACTTGAAGGGCGCGCTGCAAGCACAACCTGTTCCTGAGCTAACGCCAAAGCCTATGCCGACAAAGGGCATGGCAGAAGACGTGCAGAAGGCATTTTAACGGCATTGAGCGCCAATTTTTAATCCTATAGAAATTGGCGCAAAGTGATAGTTATAGGGCGTTATAGACTAAGCGGTTTCCGAGTTAATAACGCCTTTTTTCGTACTTATTTCAATAAAACTTTCCGGCAAAGCCCCTACTGACCAATTATTGCAGTCGACCTTATTCAGCTATCATTTTAAGTCCTTTTATTAATGTATTGTTTGTAAATTAATTTGATAAAAGTATTGAATGTTAACTGTTTAAGACACTAAACTGATTAAAAAATAGCTCGGTTACTAAAGGGATAAGTATGACTGAAGACAAGGGTGTGACTGCGAACGAGGGTGTTACGAAGAGTGAGCAGAGTAATGAGCCCGAGCAAACCGAGAGCAAGAAGAGCAATAAAATTCGTAAAGCCACGAATATCATCTTAATCGTTGTTAGTTTTCTATTCGTTTTTCATCTTATTGCTGACAGATTTATCCCCTCAACGGATCTGGGTCGCATTCGAGGCTATGTGGTACCGATCAGCCCTCAGGTCTCAGGCGAGATAATTGATATCTTAGTTGAGCCTAACACCTTAATAAAACAAGGTGATGTGCTTGCCAAGATTAACCCTCATGATTATGAAATCGCACTGCATCAAGCCGAGCAATCGCTCAAAAAGGCTGGACAAAATGTCGGTGCCCAAACCGCCAATGTGGCAGCTGCTCAAGCTAAGGTCACCAATGCTCAGGCCAATTTAACCAATGCTCAAGTTCAATCCAAGCGTATTTTTGCCATGGTTGATAAAGCGGTGATGTCACAGGCCGATGCCGATAATGCCAGAGCCGAGTTAACTAAGGCTGAAGCCGGTGTGGCCAGTGCTAAAGCCGATTTAGCCAAAGCTCAGGAACGCTTAGGCGCCGAAGGTGAGAATAATACCAATGTAAAATCGGCTTTATTGAGTCTAGAAAAAGCTCAGCTTGATCTAACCCGAACTTCCATTACGGCTCCCACCAATGGCGTCGCGTCAAACTTTCGATTAAAAGAGGGGATTTACGCCAGTGCAGGTCAACCTGTGATGACTTTTATCTCGTCGGAAGATGTATGGATTGAAGCTTACTTTAGGGAAAACAGCTTAGGTAATATGCAGCCAGGTGACAAAGTTGAGTTTGCCCTAGATTACGCACCTGGAGAGGTCTTTCAAGCGACGGTAGGAAGTATAGATTACGGTATCGACTGGGGCCAGAGTGAGCAGACGGGAAAATTAGCACAAGTGACTGGCCAAACGGGCTGGTTACGTCAATCTCAGCGTTTCCCTGTCACTATTGTATTGCCTGCAGATGAAGCTGTTGGCTTAAGACGAGTCGGCGGTCAAGCCGATGTGATCGTCTACACCAGTGACAGCAGTATCATCAATCTTTTTGGTAAATTCTGGATCCGCCTAGTAAGCTGGTTCTCTTATGTCAGATAGCAATCAACAGCAGAGCTCGATTGCTTCAGCAAATAACCAAAATGTGACTGAGGAGGCCATTTATACTCGTAGGGTACTGCGTTTTACCCTCGGGATAGGCTTAGCGGTTGCCGTGTCAGCAATTTGGGCCTGGCCGCTCGCCTTTATCGTACCGGTTTTTGTGGCTAAATTTTTGGTTGATAGGCAAGAGCCGACAATGCAGACAGTGTATGAGTTGCTGATCTCCATGATCTGTACGATTGGCTTAGCTTGGGTGGTAAGTTTCGGCCCGACTCATTACCCTATGGTGTTATTGCCCTTGCTCGCAATGATGATGTTATGGGGCTATTACCTGTTTAGCGATCCTAAGTGGAACTTCTTCGCTACCATCTTTATTGTGGCAACCCTGCTGCTACCTTACCTAAGCCTATTGCAGCCTGGCGCTGCGATACTGGTGGGTGTGGGCCTGAGCTTTTCAGGTGTAGTGGCTGTCGTCATATTTGCATTACTGCACGCCTTGCTGCCGGATCTCTCCCCTAAAAAAGAGCTGATAGCCAGCGCCGAACAGAGCCATGATGAGCGAACCCATGAGGCATTTCGCGCACTAATTATCGCTTTTCCCGTGATCTGTTTTTTTTATTTTCTTGAGATCTCAGGTGCGCTGCTGACCATGATCTTTATCGCTATCTTATCCTTGCAAGCGGCAGGGGCGAAAAGTATTAAGGTGAGTCTGTTTTTACTGGTGACTAATGGAATTGGCGGCGCGTTAGCCGTTGTGTTTTATAACTTATTAACCATAGTGCCAGAGATCCAATTTTATATTGGCATGTCGATGTTAGCAGCCTTGTTCTTCGGCCAAAAAATCTATGCCGAACCGGCAAAAGCGCCTCTCTATGCGGGGATTCTATCTGCCCTACTTGTGGTTGTGGGCTCAACGGCATCATCGACCGATAAAGATGTTGCGGTGAATTTTTACCTTAGGATCTTGCAACTATTTTTAGTGGGCGTTTACATGATTTTTGCCTCTTTCTTTTTAGAGTCTAGAGACTGGAAGTTTCTAAAAAAGCGCAACAGTCTCTAGATTAGAATTCTCGTTTGAGAGCGAATTTGCTGCCGATGTCGGAAGAAGACAGCAATCGTTAAGCAAGATTATGATATATAACTGAATCAATAACTTGGTTCTTATGCTATATGTTAAATGGCGCAAAGTTTTGATCATGACATATTACAAGAGTGAATCGACCACATATCAATATTTATCGATAAGGATGAAACTATGTTTCGACTAAATACACTTAAGTTTGCCGCAGTTGCTCTACCAGTTTTGCTTGTTGGTTGTGCAACAGGCGATACCCCTGAAGCGAAGAAAATGCATGCGAGAGAAGAAACTCAAGCTGCGCTTCAAGAGATCTATACCGAGCATCCTGCAGCTAAGTCGGCTGTTTCCAGTTCGGTTGGTTATGTCGTTTGTACAGGTAGTAATAGTTATCTGTTTGCCTTATCTACAGGTGGCGGGATCTGTGTGTTACATGAGGGCAGCAAGCTTTCTTACTACCGTTTTGCAACAGGTGGGGTAGGCGCGGGTATTGGTTGGAAGCAGATGGCATTTGTACAAGCCTTTACCGAGCGTGATGCGTTAACTCGCTTTAAAGAGTCTGGATATGAAGGTCAAGCTCAGGCTGAGGCCAGTGCAGAATATGAAGGAAGCGGTGATCAGGCATCGGCAAACCAATCTGTCGATGTTTCAGGTGTTAAGACCTATCAAGTCAACTTAATGGGCGCAGCGGCTCAGGCAACCGTACAGGGATACAAGTATTGGGAAACTGATTTTAGCGATGACTTCGTTGAGAATGATGGTTAGCAGCCCAAACTATCTGAATAGAAAAGCTAGGTCATAACCTAGCTTTTTTTATGCCTTAAGAATCGCTCTATAGGTGATTACTTGATCTCAAATACTGTTTCAGAGCTTAAGCTATTAGCGATAAAGCAGTTACTGTGAGACTTTTCATGGATCTTATCGATAATCTCCTGTTCGATTTCTGCCGCAAACTCAATCTTTGGACTTAAGACAATTTTACTGACAAAGATTTTTCCTTCTGCATTCTTACCCAACTCTGCATGGGCATTATCTTGATAAGAGATAATGGGTAGGCGTTTTAGGTGCGCAATTGTCAGGAAGGTTAACATGTGGCAAGAGGAAAGCGCTGCCAATAGACTTTCCTCAGGATTAACATTCTCAGGATTACCGCTATATTCTGGGGCGGAAGAACCGTTAACTTGTTGGCCACTGCCAAAGGTAATTTGATGATCGCGACAAAACTTTTGCGGATCGTTTATAGGCTCCTCAGAGGCGGTCCAACAGAGGTTGATCTTAAAGCTCATAAGGTTAACTCATTTAATTCGTGAATAACTCGCGCTGAAGGGTATGACTAGATTTAAGCGATTTGGCTAGGATTTGCTAGTTAAATTGCAGCAACTTCAAAATAATTAAATGAAAGTGTACTCGCACAAAGAGGGCGAGAGTTTGATTTTAATCAAAAGCATCACGGTTGTGTGTTAGGGAGGGGGATTACAGGGGGAAAAAGCTTTACTATAAGAACAGAGTCAAAGTCCCTTGAATAAGGAGGCGTCGCTAATTACCCTCCATAGAGCTTTGGCTTGTTTTTACGTAGATTTGCATGTTAGCAATCTGGTGTTGTTGGGACTTAGCGTTCACTGTTGCTGCCCGAGCATCATCATTTTTAGACAGGTAGTAGGCTGTGGCTGGAGAGATACCACTGTTGCTGCCAGTGGCGATATTCGCCATATCAGCATAGATTTGATACTGCACCATTGCTTTTTTATATTGCACATAAGCTTCGGCTTTCTCACCATTATTGGGTCGTTCACTTAGATCCGGACGTGTTTGCGAAGGTTGAGATATAGGGTCTTGATTGCTTAACGCTATCGCTTTAGAACTGAGAGTTAGGGTATCAGTCTGTACTGTTAACTTAGGTTCTTGATTAGCTTGAGAGCACATGTTCTGGCTATGATTTGGGCCGTTTGACGGCGTAGTCAATTGTTGCGAGCTGTGGTTTGAAACAAGCATCATTTCTCTAAGTCAGTTTTAAATATGTCAACACCTTAGCGCTAGCTAGCTGTACGTAAGCTGAATCATTTTACGTCAGCTTTCATTCCCTGCTTATCAGATAGAAAACAGCCTTTTGTGCGCGCTTTTATTGCGATGCAAAAGGCTGCTTTATTTGCTAAACCATAGTGATAATAGGCCGCTATATTTTTAGTTAAAGCCCACCAAAACTGAGCTAAGTAGAGTGCTAAGCGCCATGGAATAAGGCAGAAACTTAGCACGATAGCTCAAGGTAAGAATGACCAATAGCCCCGCAACAGACAGTAATCCAAAGAATAAAATACTTCCGTAAGCGCCTCCGAGGCTAGTTATGCAGCCCCAAAAGGTACCCGCGATGGCGAGCCAACCTGCAATATATAAAACTTTCGCCTGTGTTGGGCTAGGAGCACTGCCAAAAGTGTCCCGATAGTGTGAAAACATGGCCAGCGCTAATAAGCCAAATGCAAGGTAGCTAAATCCTAAAAGACTTAAAATCACCACTTATATTCCTTCTTTCATCGCTGATGAAGTGTCGACTCTCAGCTGATTGTTTTCGCTGCGTGTACGTACGATTCTTTTGGGTATGACATCTTGTTTGTTACCAAGTTTCGTTTTCGCGAAAAATAACGAGAGTCCAATCAATACGCACATTAAATCAAACCCTACTAAAGGCCACTGTTTTTGGGCAATATTACTCAATAAGTCGCTATTAGAGGTTAATGCATTTAAGGCTGGAATAGCGATTAAGCTGGTTGCCGTCACTGTGATAACAAGGCGCCAAGCGGCTAGCGTACGGTTAATACAGGCTAATAGAGCGACACAAGCTAGCGTGATAAAGAAGGTATTCACTTCCCATTGTGCACGATTAACCAGATCGATAGGTAACAGGCGGTTGGCGTAGAAGAAGGCCGCAGTAGCTAAAGGCAGACCGGTAATGAAAGTCAGGTTTAGTCCTTCTACTAGGCGTAAGCCCAAGCTGGCTTTGGCACCTTGGCTAATTTGCTTTTGTTGTTTCTGGCGAATTTTCACTGCCCAGAGCAAAGTGCCCGTAGTAATCATGGCGCAGCCTAAGATCCCGCTAATGAAAAATAGCACGCGCAGTATTGGCTCTGCGAAACGTCCGGTATGCAAGGCTATTAAGGTGTCATGAGTGTTATGGGCACCCGAGTCTGGCTCTATGCCGGGACTGAGTAACTCTGCATTGGTACCGTTAAAGATAATCGCTGTTCTTCTGTCGGTAACAGTTTCTCCGGTCTCTTTGTAGAAATTAACTCGGCTATTTTGATCGCTTGGGTTATTAACAACGACCTGTTTGATCTGAGTATTGCCCCAGATATTTCTTACCTCGGGTAATAGAGTACTCAGAGAAACGGTTTGCGCCTCAATGCCTACTGGTTTAACGAGTACTCTGCTTGGCCTTAACTCCTTACTAAAGGCTTTAAAGTCGCCATCATAGGCCGTAATAACCCCCCATGGCATATACATTACCATCAGGGTTACAAGACCTGTGTAGGTGATCATCAGGTGATAAGGCAGGGCAAGCACTGAGCTGACATTATGAGCATCTAACCATGAGCGACTGCCTTTGTTACGTCTAAAGCTGAAAAAGTCTTTAAAAATACGCTTATGGATCACTATGCCGCTAATAAGTGCTATGAGCATAAACATGGTACAAAAGCCGACTATCCAACGAGCGACTTTAGCTGGGAGGTAGTGCAGGTCAAAGTGCAGACGATAGAAAAAATGCCCGCCTTTCGATTCGCGTACTTCTGTGATCAGCTCTTCGGAGTCAGTTTTAGCAATATGCTCAATAAATTTCCCCCGACGCTGACCGACCTCTGGCTGTGTTTGCCAGCTGTAGCTCATATAGGGCTTGCGGTCGGTAGGGAAATTAACTCGCCAGTCTCGTGCATCAGGAGCATGCTCTTCTAAATAGCGCTGAGCGCGTTCGAGCTCGTTGGTGACCTTAGTGGCGTCATACTGCTGGAACACATTCTTATGCAGTTCTGGCTTGCTCCACAACGTCATCTCATAACGGTAGTAACTTAGCGTGCCAGCAAAAAATACCAACAATAATATCCAGCATACGAGTAAGCCAACCCAAGTGTGCAGCCAAGTCATGCTGCGAAAAAAAGTCTCTTTCATTGTTTAACCTATCGCCAGAGTAAGCAGGTAGAAAAGTCCACTAAGTAACACAAGATCGCTCAATGCACGCCAATGGCTCTGTACACTAAAGGCCCATATAGCCGCACTGGCGTAGACTGCAAATGACAACATCATCGCCGTTAGTATGTTGTCTATCGGGGAGAAGGGCAGCGTTAAGGCTAGAACACTCGATACCGTGGCAGCTAAAAGGTAGCCTGCAAAAATAGCTGAAAAGGCGCGGTAGCCAATCTTCACTCTGTTTGAGTCCAGAGTTTGAAGTAAGTTTGTCTTTATTGTTTGCACTTCGGCGTACACCTATTTGACGTAAGTTTAGAAAGCACATGAGAAGGTGTTAGCATTCTACATCAAACCTGGGTATTGAGAACTGTTTTCATTCGTATTTACTTTGTAAGCTTACAAACTTGGGATGTAGCTCGCAAATCTTTAAGTCTTAAAAGACACGCTAAGAAACCCTAAGCAGATGAAGATTTGCTGATTGTTACAGTATGGATATGTGAATGAATTTACGCGTAAGTGTCTGATGCGAGGCAAACGTAAAAATAAAATTAAATTTATTTGAGCAAAGAGTGATAAAAATCAAGCTAAAGCAAATTTTTTTGTCTAAATTAGTAGAGGTATACGAGGTTAGATTGCTGTTTGCTAATACTCGATATCCTTATAAATGCCATCGTTAGCTTATGTTTTAACCATAGTTAACTGGTCGCTCGATTAAAACTATCAATACAACAAAATGTGTACTTCCCCTATATAGACTGGGCTACAGCAAATTTTAAGGATAATTTTCTCATAAATTTGTATAAATTATTTTTAATAAAGCTTGTAATTTAATGCGAAAGCCTCAAATGTATTAGGTAAGAAGTCATTGTAAAAAGGAAAACCTATGAAAATAAATCTTTCTGGTCACCACGTTGAAGTTACAGACGTTGTTAGGCAGCATGTCCAAGAGAAGTTTTCGAAGATAGAGAGTCATTTTCCAACCCTGATCGCTTTAGATATTATCGTTTCGAAAGAGCACGGCGAATTCCAGGTTGAAATTAGAACTAATTATGAGGGAAGTCGAATTTCGGCGTCTGGTAATGATCCAGTTATGTATCCCGCGATTACCAACGCAGCTAAGAAACTCGATGCGGCACTAAAGCATCGTAAAGGTCAACTAAAGGCAGATCTACATTCCAAGCCTGTTGTGACGACACCTGAGATTGCACATGAGAAAGTTCAAGAGATGAACTTAGTCTAATCTCCACAGATAGATTCTTGTCACCAGACAAAAGATAACAAGCCCTCGCTACCTAATGGTAACGAGGGCTTTTTTTGACTGTTTGCCCAACATGACAGATTGGCACAAGTTCCCAAGCCTATACTCTCTAACTTCTTACTCAAAAACCTTAAAGTTAGTAATTGGTTTGTTTGTGGCAACCCTTGAAAATGCTAACGGCATAGGCGGGTGGCCTATCCCATTTTCTATGGGGGCTTATTCTGTTTAATCGCTTTCCGCTTTAGAAAACTCGGTATGATTCTCCTTAGGAGGAGGCGTCCAACTGCGCTCTACTTTCGAAAAGCTGCGATAACGCTCGTCCTTCATCGCCTCGCTAAGGGTCTCTTCAAGCTGAATAAACATATCGCGGTAATGAACTAGATATTTATCGTCTTCGGTGAACTGCTTCCAAGCCTCATACAGAGTATCTTTATGAGTCGTTTCGGTCTCATAGAAAGTTGCACGTTGTTGCTCAGCCTTAAACGGGTGTACGCCAAGTCTTATCAGGGCGTGCTTACCTAAATTGAGGGCTGAATGGAAAGTCTCGCTGACCATAAAGTCAGCTCCAGCATTACGAAGACGATAGAGATGACGTCGATCAAAGGCACGAGCCATCACAATCACATGGGGGTGGCTATGCTTGATGTATTCGACTAAACCAACGGCTCGATCTGGGTCATCAATGGCAATAACAAGCATCTTAGCCTGTTCGATACCGGCAGTATGGAGTAGATCTGGCTGAGTGGCATCGCCGTAATAGCTTTTGGTATTGATTTTACGCAAGTTTTCGATTTGCTGAACCTCATGGTCCAATACCACAGTCTTAACGCCATTAGTCACCAGCAGGCGATTAACTATCTGACCAAAACGGCCGACGCCGGCGATAATCACAGTGCCAGTCTCATCGATATCGTCAGGCTCACGTGTATTTTCTGTTTTTTCATAGCGCGGCAATATGACTTTATCAAACAGGATGAACAGACCTGGTGTGAGGAACATGGATATAGCGACGACTAGCGAGAGTAGCTGCGCCAGCTCGGTAGGAATAACGTGGTTTTGTACTGTGTAACTTAAGAGCACAAAACCAAATTCACCAGCTTGCGCTAGGCTAAGAGCAAACAGCCAGCGGTCACTGCCTCTGATCTTAAAAATAAAGGCCAGTACCAGTAATACTAAGGCCTTAATCAAGATCACCCCAGCAGTCATCGCCATCACGGGGCCGATATTACTGATCAGCACATCGAAGTTGATCCCTGCGCCAACGGTAATAAAAAATAGCCCGAGCAATAAGCCCTTGAAAGGCTCAATATTGGACTCAAGCTCGTGTCTAAATTCACTGTTTGCTAAAACAACGCCGGCAAGGAAAGTACCCAGCGCCGGAGACAGGCCGACGAGGCTCATAAGCGCGGCAATACCGATAACGAGCATAAGCGCGGTGGCGGTAAAGATCTCTCTAAGCCCAGAACTGGCAACGTAGCGAAAAAGTGGCCGACTTAAATAGTGTCCGCCTACCACAACACTGGCGATGGCCAGTAGCACGACAATACCGTATGCCCAGCCTGGCAGGCCTGCGACTAATGAAAGCTCCTCATGGTGCTCGGCTGCACTTTGAGTGACTGATTGTGCTTTTTCGACCAGTTCAGGCAAGGCTAAGAGCGGAATAAACGCCAGCATAGGGATCACGGCGATATCTTGGAATAACAGCACCGAAAAGGCGTTTTTGCCGCCTTCGGTTTTGGTTAGACTCTTCTCATTGAAGGTCTGCAGTACGATAGCGGTTGAGGATAGAGAGAAAATCATCCCCACCGTAAGGGCGACGGTCCAGCCATAGCCGAAACTCAGGGCGATACCCATCACTACCAAGGTAGATAGTCCGACCTGAAGCCCGCCTAAGCCGATAAGTTTATTACGCATATTCCATAGCATTCGAGGCTCAAGTTCAAGTCCGACTAGGAATAGCATCATGACTACACCAAATTCGGCAAAATGCTGCAGTGTATTGGTTTCAGCGCCGACAAGGCCAATAATGGGTCCTATCACAACGCCTGCCATCAAGTAGCCCAGCACTGAGCCCAGACCGAGACGTTTAGCGATGGGCACAGCGATGACTGCGGCGCATAAATAGATAAAAGCTTGAATGAAATAAGCTGTCATTATCAGTGCTCCTGGATCAATTGGTCGAGATGACCATTCAATTTATCGAGGGATAGCGCTCGTTCTATATCGAATCTGCCCTCACTCAGTGCCGAGAGTGTTCGAATCCACTTTTGCACATGAGTATCCACTCGATTCTCCTCTGAGGCGCTGCGGGCACAGAAGAGTGCAAAAGGCGCTAAGAAATGCATACCAGTTAAGTTAGCCATCTGCTCTAAGGGTCTTAGCAGCTCTCTTAGGGTAAAGTGATTGTAGCCATCTTCATTGTAGGCCGCTTCACTGCCTCCCGCGCTGAGCGCGCACAGAAAGGTTTTTCCACATAGGGTTTTGCCTTTAGTGCCGTAGGCAAAGTTGTACTCTAAGACTAGATCTTGCCACTCTTTTAAAATTGCAGGGGTGGAATACCAGTACAGCGGAAACATAAAGACCACTATGTCGTGGTCTCTGAGTCTTTGTTGTTCTTTGTCGATATTGATCCTGAAAGTGGGGTACTCCCCATAGAGATCAACGGCAGTCACGTTCGGCTGTAATTGGGTTGCTTTAAATAATGGGGTGTTGATTTCAGATCGTTCTTGAGAGGGGTGAGCATAGAGGACGAGGATTTTTTTTGCCGCGAGTGCCATTTTTTATCCAACCAGTTTACATAACAGATTGTTATTCAATCTAGCATAGACAGTTAGATGCGCTAAGTGTTTTTAGGTATTTGAGTGGTTGGTAATCTGAAGGTAGGGCATGGAATGGAATGGTAAGAGGGTCTGTAAAGGCAGGTAGTCGCTCCCTATTATGTAAGTGATGCTGTAGGTATTTAAAAAAGGGAGATGGGTCTGGAACATTTCGAGTAAAAAGTAGAACAAGGATAAGCTGGATTTGGTTGTCTACTCATAAAGATATAGATTTAAAACAGTCAGATAGCCACATGGCTCACAGAAGCTATAATCTAAACCGATAGTGATTGTTATCATGAATAGGCGCGGATACACTGACGAATAACTTAAAGCTGTATTTAAAATGCGTGTTTATGGGGTGGACTATGCTGAATATTGATGATCCAAAAGCGACGGAAAAGATCCCGGCCATTTTTCGCTTAGGGTTTAGACCTTTTTTCTTAGGTGGTGCAACAGTCGCCATGCTATTCGTGCCTTTATGGCTACTCACCTGGTTTTATCCGCAATATAGTCTGTTCCAGACTGACTTCTGGGTGAAAGTCGTGCCGTTATGGTGGCATCCCCATGAGATGTTGTTTGGTTTTGCATTAGCGATTGTTTGTGGGTTCTTGCTGACATCGGTACAGACATGGACGAATCAGCCTGGGATGAAAGGCTGGGCCTTGGCGCTGACTTTCTCTTGCTGGCTATTAGCAAGACTGACCCTGCTGCTTCCAGTTTCTATTCCTCTGTGGCTGCCAGCATTACTCGACTCCTTGTTTTTAACCTTCACCGCCATAAAACTTTGGCGCTGCATCTATAAGGTGAAGCAGTGGCATAATATCGGCTTTCCTATCATGTTATTTGTGGCGATGCTGATTAATCTCTTAAGCTATTACGCCCTCAGCGAGAGAGACTTTTCTCTGAGTCAGCAAATTTGGCAAGCCATGCTGTGGTGGCTAGGTCTGCTTATCACCATAGTCGGTGGACGTGTCATCCCTTTCTTCACTGCTATACGTATAAAACAGACGAAACCACAGCCAATTGCGATTCTCGACAGAAGCTTAATCATAATTATGGTGGCTTTGGTGGTGCAGGCGATCACTCAGGTGATGCCTAAAGGATTAGAGCAAGTGCTACTATATAGCGCAGGTGGATTACACTTAGTTCGATGGTTGCGCTGGTTTCCCCATAAGACACTAAAAGAGCCTATGCTATGGTCGTTGCAAATTGCCTATTTGTTTCTTCCCATCACGCTATTTTTATTAGCATGGAATATTAATGACTCAATGGCCTATAGGCATTTATTACACCTCTTTGCCATAGGTACGCTGGCGGGGATCTGTCTTTCAATGATCTCGAGAGTGTCATTAGGCCACACCAGCCGCAATATTTATGAAGGGCCGAATATGGCTGTGGCGTTCGCTTGTTTGCCCATTGCAGCCATACTGCGCTCGGTAATGCCAATCATCGCACCGGCTCAGTACCAAGTATGGTTATGGTTAGCGGGGGGATTGTGGTCGCTGGCGTTTGCTATGTTTGTAATAAATTACGCTTCGATACTCTCTAAACCGCGTATAGATGGTCGACCCGGATAGCTTTACTTTAATAGCTTTACCTAGAGGGATTTCTTAATAAAAAGTCGCTTGATAAAAGCAGCTTTTTAATAAGGCCAAAGAATAAGAACGCAGATAAGGTTGATAGAAAAACAAATGACAGTAAACAATCTGATAAAAATTGCAGGGCCGATTTCGTTAGCCATGCTTATGTCGGTAGCAAGTGCGCAAGCCGCTGATAATGCCAATGCTCAGACTGTTGCAGCAAAAGAGCAACAGCAAAGAGATCAATCGCTACGGGCCAAATTTCCGGTGCAGTATCAAAGCTGGCAGGAGACTTCGGAGCAAACAGAGCGTGAAGATATGCTTGCTAGCTATCCTGCGGCGATCATCTTATGGGCCGGCTCCTCATTTGCAAAAGAGTACAACAGCCCTCGCGGCCACCATTTCGCGGTGGCTGATGTGACACATACCCTACGTACTGGCGTGCCGCCAGCGGCGGGAGACAAGGGCTTGTCTGCTAGCTGCTGGACCTGTAAGACACCGGATGCGCCAAGACTAATGAATGAGCTTGGTGTAGAGGGGTTTTCTGCGAAAAACTTTACCGATGTTGGGGTTGAAGTCAATAGCGTGGTCTATTGCACCGATTGTCACGTTGACGGCAAGGCTGAGCTGGCTTTGCCACGACCCCATGCCCAAGATGCGATGGCGAAAGTGCATCTGCCTTTCGACAAGCAAGATGCCAATATGCAAGGGGCACAGGTTTGTGGTCAGTGTCATGTGACTTACTATTTCCAACCGGAGCGCAGTGACAAGGTCAATATCCCGTGGATCTTCGGTAACAATGTCGACGATATCGAGAAGTATTACGATACTCGCCGCTTCTATGAATGGATCCACCCTATCTCTAAAACGCCAATCTTAAAGGCGCGTCACCCTGAGTTTGAGCATTGGATGAGAAGTGAGCATGCTGAGGCTGGTGTGACTTGTATTACTTGCCATATGCCTGAAGAAACAGACAAACAAGGCAATACATTTACCAGCCATAAGGTGAGTAAAGCCTTGGATCACTTTGACTCAGTTTGTCAAAACTGCCACAAGAGTGAAAAAACCATTATTAAGTCGCTTGAGAACAGTAAAGCCAAAATCAATGCTAAAGCTCGGGAAGTCGAAGAGCTCTTGGTTAAGGCTCACTATGAGGCCGCAGCGGCTTGGGAGGCTGGCGCGACTTGGCCCTTGATGAATGATGCGATTATGGCGATTCGTCACTCACAGTGGCGCTGGGACTTCGCCATGGCATCACATGGTCTGTATGCCCATAATCCTAAAGAGGGCAATGCGCTACTGGATATGTCCATCAGGCAGGTTAAGTATGCCCGTGAATCGTTAGCCGAAATTTTGAAGATGTTTGCTGTCACTAAGGTTGAGTATCCAGACATTAGTAGCAAAGAGTCGGCTCAAGCCGCGGTAGGAATTAAGCTTGATAAATTGACGGAGCAAAAGCAGCAGTTCATTAAGCAAGAAGTCGATAAAAATTGGTCGGAAGTGACTCGTTACGGTTACTAATCATGTGTCAAACATGACTCATTTTATAAGGCTCAAGGGTTCTCCTTTGAGCCTTTTTCTTTGCTGGGTTGCTTAGATATAAGGCAAGCTGATAATGTGGGCTTATTGAATGCTACTTATTCGAAATTCGATATTCACTGCGATTAAATCGCAATAAAATAATCACCTTACCGCTAGCTGGTGACAGGGAGCTCCCGTTGAGCGTTAACCAGAAGGAAGAGGTGTTGTGGTGGCTAAAATGCCGGGCAGAGACTTGATAGCGCAGTTGCAGATATTAACTTCTATATCAGTTTGTTAGTGGGGAGGTTGTCGATGAATATGTGCATTGCAAGGTGACTTTGGCTATCGATAAACCAAGCTATACGCCCGTTTGATAGAGCAAAAGAAGTATCAATCGAGTCAGCGTGATTACTTTGGAGTTCGACAAACATAGGGCTTATTAGCCATATACGATGGCGCGATGAGCCGCCGTAAGCTGAAGAGCATCTCTTGTTAAGAGGCATTGATTATCTTGGATAGCTACACCACGATTGCAGCTTGGTCTTTGGCGATTGCTCGGGCATTAAGTGTGAGTAACATTGAGCCTAGAGCCCTGTTTAAACAAGTCGGTTTAGATCTTGAGCGGTTAGAGGCTCAGCCCGATGCCAGAGTCGATATCGATAAAATGACACGGCTTTGGCAAGCGGCAGAAAAGGCATCAGCTTCTGCGGCTTTTGGTCTAACCGTTGGTCGTTATGCTTACCCGATGCATTTTCATAACTTGGGCAAGTTATTAATGGCGAGTGACTCATTGGCGCAAGCCTTCGAAGCATTGCCTGACTATTCTGCGCTTGTGAGTAACGGTGGGCGGATCCGTTTACAGCGTACGCCACACATGCTTGGGCTGACGATTAGTCCATTAAAAGGCGTTGAAATTAGCGAATTAGCTATTGATGCGTTCTTTAGTAGTCTAATGCAGCACGGTAAACAGATGGTCGGTCATAGTCATTTTGTGCGTAGAGTCGAGCTAATACGTCAGGGGGCAAAGTCGACTCAAGCCTGGCAAGCGTGTTTCGGCTGTCCAGTGGTGATGAATGCAGCCGATAATTGCATGTGGATGGATAGAAGCATGCTAGAGCAGGCCGCGCTAACTAAAGATCCCTTGCTGGCTAAGTCTAATGAAGTTGCCGTGCGGCAATATCTAGATAACATGCAGGCGTTGAGCTGGAGACAAAAAACCAGCCAAGGGATCCACGCAAGTTTACTTAATCAAGAGCCTACGGCGGCAAAAATAGCGCAGATGTATAATATTAGTGAGCGCAGCTTAGGCCGATATCTACAGCTCGAAGGCACAGGCTTTAGAGAACTACTCAGCCTTAAGCGTCAAGAACTTGCGCATCATTATCTCACCCATACCGATATGTCTATTGCCCTGCTATCCGACACTCTAGGCTATAGCAGCGTGAGCAACTTTACGCGCTCATTCAAGTCTTGGCAGGGGATCAGCCCTTCGCAGTATCGTCAAAAAAACGGCTCGTTTACAGGTTAACCTTTACTCGCTAGAGCGAAACGGATGGAGCGTTTAAGTCACTGCCGAGAGAATTGGCGAAAAATGATAACTGCCATGTTGTTAATGTGTAATAGGTTGAACTTAAGTTATTAACAACTTGGCGCAGACAGATGCTAAAAAAAACAACAAAAAAGACCCTCAAACCTTATATGCTTGCAGGAGTAACGACTCTCTTGCTACTGGGGTGCCAGCCTGAAATTACATCCCCAGAACTCTCCTCGTTAGTCGCTGATAGCGAAGGGTTTACGCCTGCGAGTTTACATACGGTCGCGGCTAATCAGGCCGTGAGATCTCAATTGCCTTTCGATGACGTTCAAGATTTTGAAGATGCCAAACGAGGCTTTATTGCGAGAATGGATGAGCTAACCGTATTGGATAGTGAGGGCAATACAGTCTGGGATAGAACTGCTTATGATTTTATCAAGGGAGAAGCTCCTACTAGCGTTAACCCCAGCCTCTGGCGTCAAGCGAGTCTCAACAACATAGACGGCCTGTTTGAGGTGACAGAGGGTGTCTATCAGTTGCGGGGCTTCGATTTAGCCAACATGACAGTGATTGAGGGAGAGACCGGCTGGATTATTATCGACCCGCTTACCACGGCAGAAACGGCTAATGTTGCCTTCGAGTTTCTCAATAAGACATTGGGAGCACGCCCCGTATCAGCGATTATCTTCACCCATAGTCATATGGATCACTTCGGCGGCGCATTAGGTTTGTTAGACGAGAATGCACAAGTAGAGGATCCCTTTGAAGGTGTTGATATTATTGCGCCTGCAGGCTTTATGCATGAGGCAACCAGTGAGAATGTTACCGCTGGGACCGCCATGAGTCGCCGCGCCATGTATATGTATGGCAAGCAATTACCGCGATCAAAGCGTGGTCATATCGATTCGGGGCTGGGTAAAGAGCCTGCATTTGGACAGTTTGGGATCTTGAGTCCGACCTTAGTCGTCGAACAAGATTCATCTATGATGATTGATGGCGTGCCGTTTGAGTTTCAAATTGTCTCGGGCTCAGAGGCGCCAGCCGAATTTACTTTTTACCTGCCTGAGCAGCAAGCCTATTGCGGTGCGGAGCTGGTCTCTAAGAATATGCATAATTTGTATACGTTACGTGGTGCAAAGGTGCGTGATGCATTGACTTGGAGCCGTGCGATTGATGATGCCCTTAATTCTCAGCGAGACACCAAAGTCTATTTTGGCAGTCACCATTGGCCCATTTGGGGCCAAGAGAGAGTCAATGAGTTCTTAGAAAAGCAGCGTGACACCTATAAATATATTCACGACCAAGCCGTGCGGATGCTAAATGCTGGGCTCACCCCCGCAGAAATTGCCGAGCAAATACAGATGCCGCCGTCACTTTCTAACACCTTTGCCACCCGCGGTTATTACGGCACCGCCAAGCATAATGCCAAGGCGGTATACCAAGCTTATTTAGGCTGGTACGACGCCAATCCAGTTAACCTAGATCCACTACCAGCAACGGCATCAGCGGTTAAATATGTGGAGCTAATGGGCGGCGCTGACAAAATCATAGCAGCGGCTAACAAAGCTGTTGCTGCTGGCGAGTATCGCTGGGCGGCAGAGCTGGTAAATCATTTAGTGGTGGCAGAACCTAAGCATAATGAAGCTAAAGCTTTGCTTGCCAGTATTTATGATCAGTTGGGCTATCAAGCTGAGTCTGCACCATGGCGAGATGTGTATCTGACGGCGGCCTATGAGCTGCGTCACGGTAGCCCTGAAAAGGGCATCGATCTCGCGTCGATGAAGTCTATTTTACTTCATTCACCGCTCGATAATTTTATGCAGTCGATGGCGACCAGAGTGATTGGGCCTGAAGCATTTGGTGAGGAGTTTGAGCTAAACATTTACTTTATCGACCTTGAGCAAAACTATGTTTTAAGCCTTAAAAATGCCGTGTTGCATCATAAACTCGCGCCTAAGTCGGCTAAGGCTAACGCCACATTGAATATTAGCCATGAGCTGTTTGTCGATCTGATTATTGGTAAAGCCGGAGTGAAAGAGGTGCTATTTTCTGATGAGCTTGAGATCGAGGGCAGTAAGCTGGATTTAGTCAGCTTCTTCTCTACATTGGATAAACCCAAAGGTGTGTTTAATATTGTCACTCCTTAGGATGAGTTTAGCGAGTAATAAGTCAGTTCAGAATCAAGAAAGGTGATAGTCAGTTCACATGTCGCTACTTCTGTGGGACGCTGTAAAGCCATCCATGGCCGCTCTGCGGTTTCATCCCTGAAACCGAAGCCCACAGCCGCAGCGACATCTGATTATTCAACTTACCAAGTTATCTCTCTTGGGATGGTACAAACTTATTTTTGGAGAGAAATACGTTAGAGCAAGGAGCCTAAAGCTAGGGCGTGGGATGAGGAAAAATATGGTTCTCAAATAAAGTTTACTCTGACCCCATATATATGAAAAGTAATAGTTTGAGTATTCTAAAACTAAGTTCAGATAGCTAAGAACTGAGCCATCAGTAATCAACTGAACTAATGGCATAACCAGAGTAAAATCGTGTAGATCTACCTTGTTTGTTTCATAGGGAGTGATTACCTCGACGTCAGGGTGCTTTATCTTCAGCCATTTTCTGAATGCACCGGTCTCACACGCTATAGCACCTGCATACAATGGCTCTTCGAGTACTTCGATCTTCATACTTTCTCCTTTTGCCTGACGCCACCAGGAGCTGGATCACGCAGTGTGGAAGTCCCTATGGCTGGCTTAGTTAGGCACTGACTTCCTCTCCGCTTATAACCCTCAACTCAATATTTAGACCAGAGTCTTCTAGAGATTTTGACCATGCGTCAGCGATCAGTTGGAATTTATCGGTATCACCGTCAAGAACCAAAGCAAGTATAAATTTGGTATCTATCGTCATGTATTCAGCAGCCAGCTTTGCTCGATAAACAAATTCTTGTACTGCTTTGAACGTAATTCTTGGTTGTGAGTAATATTTAACCTCAAGTATTGTGGCGCTTGACCCTGGTTTAAAATATGCTGCATCGAAGGTGTATTTCTCAGTACTTATCTGCACGTCAATATTAGGAGTAACCCCCAATTCGGCGGAAAGCATATTAATAACATGTTTCTCGGCTTGTTGAATGCGTGTTTTAGTTGCTGAGAACGATGCCCTTTGACTTGGTTGAGCTTTCTCAATAAAGACATCCCCAGTGGCTTCTTTAGCGTCATTTTCCAATTTCTTTTCTTTTTCTTCTGGAGATAAAGTTCTAAGAAATGAGTCATCATCTTTGTAGTCACCGGGGCTATATAGCTTTCCATGATGCTCCGTAACCAATTTGTAAAAAACATAAAGTACTACAAATGGAAAAGTGACAACGAAAACAAGCAAAGGCCAACGTTCTAACGACTCTAACTTGTCTGCTGACGCCCCAAGCAGTAGTGAAGCAAACCCATAAATCAAAGATATAAATAGGGCAACAATACCCAGTGGGTTCCTTGCAAAATCCTTTGCTCCTTTTAAGAACTCCATAATTATCCTTTTGGCCTAACGCTTTGCTAATGAGCAAAAAAATGGGTTAACTTAAGCGCAGCGAAAAGTGCCGAAGGTTTTTATCCCAATTGAGCAACTTGTTACGCTTTTTGTACTTTTGCACTTTCTGTTGTTTTTAATGCTTCGTAAAACAATTGCCAACACTTGAACATCGAGAACCAAAGAAGTACACCGCTCACCGCGAACATCGTATAAATATCATAACTTTCAAATTGGTGAAAATACTGTATGTCACCGTAAAACTTCTGAATATAGATAGCTTTCAATAGGGTAATTGCTGTTGATGTTACTGCCGCATACGTCGCAATATTCACAATAACCTCAAGAATCCACATCTGATTACTCTTGAACATCGGAACATCTAAGTTTGATTCAGGAACAAAAATAGCGTGGCATAAAATAGAAACTACAACAAAAACCAAGCAAATTATCATCAGGTACCCAGACTCTAAAAATTCCCGAATATACTGCATTGCAGAATCTTGATTTGCTGTAAAAAAGAAGCAAATTACAGCAAGGATACTTGCTGCCCCTAAAACCTTTATGTTCACGACTTACTCCCATTGAAACGCTCAACCATAAGAATATCCTTCTTATCTTTTTCGTTTCCAAAGAATCCGCCAAGAACTCCTCCAGCTAGAACACCAGCCACTCCACCAAGAAGACCTATGGCTCCGCCAATGACCATTGAAACGGCAGCATTCTCATTCGATGGTTCAGCTTTTACGTTACTAACAGTGTACAACTTGCCCTCGAGAGTAAATTTATGCCCGCCAATTTTATTCATGAGCTCTCTTTTAGTAAGAGCTGTCATTTGAAGGTAAATCTTTTTACCTGCTTTACTCGTTACGAATAGCCTCAAATTTCCTCCGAAATGTATAAAAAGCATAAAAGTATATCAGTTTGAACTCAGAATAAGAACGGTCTTAATAAGAACAGGTGCCAGTACTTTATTGGCTCAAGAATAACAGCAAACCAATTTGTTAACAATGAGTTATGATGTAGAAGAATCTCTCCCCCAGTTTCTGTTTTTGAATGAAACCAAGAACCTCAATCAATGCTCAAATTGCATTGCTCACTCAGGAGAATAAGTCACAATAAGGGTATAGTTAACAATTGAGTTAAGTAATTTCAGATGCAGCTAGACGCTATTAAAGAATAAAGAACAAAGTCACTAGGCTGCGGCCCATATGATAACTCAGACGCTAGTCTTGAATTTTGCGCCTCTCATTAGCTTAATTATTGCCGAAGCTGATAAGCAGGTGTAAACAAACTTATTTCCTAGCTAACTTTGGGGCATTTTCAAGTTAGAAACCGAACAGCTACAGCCAAAAGGTTCCACCAATTATCCCGTGTAGATACGGCTGCGGGCTTCGGTTTCAGGGATGAAACCGCAGAGCGTATAGGGACATATTCACAGCGTCTCGCAGCAGTGTCTGCACATACCCCGCTGGAGGCGATTGAAAACTACGAAACTGCCAGTTCGAACACGCTACTTGGTAACACCTTCCCCACAAGAAATTTATTTAGCTTATTTCGAAGCTAAAAAACCACCTTGCGGTGGCTTTTTAGTGACAGTCTATAGCTGCATGTTGAGCAGCTGATCCACAGTTAGCGATTAGTTAGCGATCTTTAAGTCTGGCTTGTCGCTGATTAAATTCATATCAAAATCGAACTCATCGACACGAATAGCACGCTCACGCTTAAGATTGTAATCTTGCAGTAGCTTATGCTCAGCTTCGCTGATCACCTTAGCCTCAAGTGCGGCATTTAAGGTCAATGCGAATCTGACACCAGGCTTAAATGTCTTGGCGCGAATCGCCTTTTTAACTTTGGCCAGTAGCGGTAAACACTCGATTTTAGCAAGGTAAGCTTGCTCATTAATGTCGTTACCGTCACCTGCTATAGGCTTAACTAGGTGCGTCAGGTTCTTCTTAAACTCGGTATTAAGCTGAGCTTGCTCAGCCAGTTCGCGTATCAAGTTGTCATTAATTTTTGGCATCTTAGCCGAGTAAGTAACCGTGATTAAACGCATAAACTTACGTGTCGCTGAAGATGGGAAGTTATCTAAGAAGTCTAATAGTGCTTTTTCTGCCTGACACAGTGACCAGCGCGTTGCGTAATGGAAATAGGGCGCCGCTTCTTGTCGCTCGACAGCGGTTAGCTTCTTCTCGTAATAACGAATAGATGCCATAGCAGCGTACAGATAGCTCATCACATCACCTAGGCGCGCTGACAGCATTTCTGCCTGCTTGAGCTTGCCACCTAATACCAGTAACGAGAAGTCTGCATATACCGCTAGCTTAGAGGCGAGCTTATGCACCGATTGCTCGTAAGGTTTGACTTCAGCAAGGGTTGAGTCTGCTGAAGCAGTGAAAGGCAGTAATCCAAGCTTAAAAGCGCGGAGGCTATTGCCGACACTGTAACTAACAGTTTTACGTAAGATGCCATTAAACTCTTTGTCAGCGCCTTTTTCGTTTGAGTGGATTGACTCCACCATAGTCTGTAGATATGGGTGACAACGCATGACGCCTTGACCGAAAATCATCAGGTTACGGGTCAAGATGTTCGCGCCTTCTACGGTGATCGCAATCGGTTGCGCCACATAGCCTGAGGCTAAGGTGTTTTGTGGGCCGCATTGAATCGCCTTACCCGCTTGGATATCCATTGCCGAGTCGAGCACATCTCGGCCAAGCTCTGTCATGTGATACTTGGCGATTGCGGTGACAACAGATGGTTTTAAGCCTAATCCTAGCCCCTCAGTGGTGAGTACACGCATCGCTTCTTGCAGGTAGGTTTTACCGGCAATATCAGCAAGCTTTTCTTGAATACCCTCAAACTTTCCAATCGATAGGCCAAACTGCTCACGCACTGCAGCGTACTCAGCAGAAGACTTAAATGAGGCCTGACTCACTGACACGCCAAGGGCTGGCAGTGAAATACCGCGTCCTGCACCAAGACAGGCAACCAGCATTGCCCAGCCGCGGCCAATATTCTTTTGGCCACCTATGATGAAGTCCATCGGGATGAACACATTTTCGCCACGGGTCGTACCGTTGTAAAAGCGAATGCCCATAGGATCATGGCGATTACCTAGTTGCACGCCAGGGTGTGACCTAGGAATAAGCGCACAGGTAATGCCTAGCTGTTCTTTGTCGCCCAATAGGCCGTTTGGATCTTCTACTTTAAAGGCTAAACCTAATACGCTGGCGATTGGTGCTAGGGTGATATAACGCTTATCCCAAGTTACGCTCATGCCCAATACTTGTTCACCTTGGTATTCACCCATGGTTACAGTACCGATATCCGGGATCCCGCCGGCATCTGAACCCGCCTCAGGGCTAGTGAGTGCAAAACAAGGGATCTCTTGACCGTTAGCTAGGCGAGGTAACCAGTAATCTTGCTGCTCAGAGGTGCCGTAGTGCATCAATAATTCACCTGGACCGAGAGAGTTTGGCACCATCACTGTGACCGCAACCGCCGAACTTTTAGCGGCAATGGTCGCCACAATCGTCGAGTTTGCATAGGGACTAAACTCGAGACCGCCGAAAGATTTTGGAATAATCAGTGAGAAAAATTTATTTTCTTTTAGGAAGTTAAGAATGTTTTCGGGAAGGTGGGTGCTGCGCTGGATCTCAAAGTCATCCACCATCTCTAGTAAGGTCGCCACGGGACCATCTAGGAATGCCTGTTCGTCGTTCGATAGCGTTGCAACGGGGATATCACGTAGGGCTGCAAAGTCAGGTACACCTTGATAAATCGAACCTTCTAACCACACATCACCGGCATCGAGTGCTTCTTGTTCTGTGGTAGAAATGCTTGGCAATATTTTTTTTAGTTGTGTTCTTATGCTCATATTATATGCTCGTCCGACCAGAAGTTATGCTTCACATTACGTCATAAAACGAGTCATAGATCAAATTTTCAAACGATAAATTTAAACGCTTGTTTGGATTTTGACTAAGGTTCTGTTTAGTTTTGATTATTTACGCTACAAATTTCATAAGCTTACGCGTGTACGCTCGAATGAAATTATTTTTAGTGATATGACGTTATTACAATGGTGAGCAGGGGTTAATTGAGTCAGTAAAAGAGAGGGGGCTGACTTCCAATACGAATTAGTATTAGAGCAGTTTAATTATTGAGAATTAAAAATAAAACAAGGGCGATATCGCCCTTGTTTGTGTTTGGTTTAATACCAATCAATAGAAAAATTTGGTTGTTTAAGTACACCTGTTATTAGGTTTTAGGCCTATTAACCTCGTTTATGTACTCGAGCCTCACCTTGGACTCGTTTGTACATCTTGCTTAAGTTTCTATCCTTTGCTCGTTTTTCGGCAATACTGGCGCCGTTTAACGCCTGTTCTCGCATTAGCTTTTGGTAGCTTTGTAACCGACGCTCAGTTAGCTGACCACTTTCAATTGCCCCCTGAACGGCGCAGCCGGGTTCTTGCTCATGCTGACAGTCGATAAAACGGCATTGCTGCGCGTATTCAACAAGATCGGCAAAGGTCTCCTTGAGTCCCTCTTCGCAATCGACCAGTTGAAGCTCGCGCATGCCAGGAGTGTCTAACAATAGCCCGCCGCAGTGAGTTAAATGCAGTGAACGGCTAGTGGTGGTATGTCGTCCCTTACTATCATCTTGGCGAACTCCCGAAGTTAACTGGCTGCTGTCGCCTAATAGTGCGTTGACGAGAGTGGACTTCCCCACACCAGAAGAACCGATAAAAGCCACGGTTTTACCGTCAGCGCAATAACTCGAGAGTGCCTGAGTGCTTTTCTCGTCGAGACCGTTAACGGTTTCGATTAATAGACTCGAATCTAATTCTCTTAATGCTGCTATATAGGGCGTAAGATCATCACATAAATCGACTTTTGTCAGCACGATAACCGGCGTGACTTTTGCCTCGTGCACCAGTGCCAAGTAGCGTTCGATTCGGTTGATATTAAAGTCATCATTTAATGACGATACGATAAATACCCAGTCAAGGTTCGCTGCGATAAGTTGCTGCTCAACCTTAGAGCCTGCAGCCTTTCTACTAAACAATGCGCTGCGCTCCAGTACACAGACAAAATGCTGCTGACTGTCTAACAGTAACCAGTCTCCGACCGTCATCTCTGGCATGTTTTGATGGATTGCCAGTGTCGACTCTCCGTTTTCAGTGAGTAATTGATACTGGCTACGGTGATGAGCACATACTCTTGCTACAGTCGCGTACTGCTTAGTTTCAATTAGCAGCTGTTGCTGAAAAAACGGATTCCAGCCAAGTTGCTTTAAGCTATATAAAGAGCCATTTTCTAGTGGCGTGGATACATCAGTAGGGTTTTCTACACCCGTAGCAGAGCTGTTCGCTGACGATGTACTCGATGAGCAAGTACTAGCTGAAGACGTGGTACGTGAAAATCTACTGGATTTTAGGTGGTTAAAACGATTTGATTTTGTCATATAAACCCCAGCGCAAAGCGCCTGAATATTGATTCTGGGGGGACTTGATTCGATAAGACCCCGGTACTTAGAAATAGTTACCGGGCAAAGCGCTTTAAAAAGTCAGCACAATAGGTAAGTATGAAAAATATCATACTAACTCGCTCATGTGACTTGCATGGTAAACATGCCTAATACTGACTCTTGTTTTTTAACAAGAGAGGGTACTTAAAGTGCTGCAGCTGCCCAGTTAGGGTTTACTACAATCATCAAATTCTCCATTTTCTAAAGCTATCGTTAATAGGGGCGTTTGCAGTGTTAAATGCAACAATACAAACTTTTAATGTAATTTAGCAACTCCTTAGTTGCAAGGCGAGGTTTGCTTAATTAATGTTGGTGAAGTTGTGGGCGTTCTCACATTTGCTCTTGTGATAATAGCCGTTAGAAAGTACTAAATATGTTGAACCTTAACTGACTTAAGCTTGCGAATTCTGCTTGGGCTTATGTTTGCAGTTGAGAGCGAAAATAGTCAATAAGTGTTAAGTAGCAACTGCAAACAATATCGGCTTGGTTGGCGTAGTCAGGGATTAGGCTTGGCGTATAAAGGATACTTCTTGTGCCAGCATTATTGGCGGTTTGAAGATCAAATAGATAATCACCAACAAATAAAATATTTGCGGGTTTGATTTGCCACTTTGCACAAATCAGTTCAACGCCTTCAGGGTGTGGTTTAGCTTTAGCGTCAAAGCGGGTGAGTAATACCTCTATATCAGAGCCTATTTCTAATCCTAAGTTATTTAGGGTGATATTAGCTGCCTCGGGCATATTACGAGTCAGTATGGCTTGAGGGATTTGCCTCTGCTTTAAAAAAGCAATTAGCTGCTGAGCACCGTCGATCCAAGTAGCACTGTGTGAGCTATCAAGTTCATAACGCTTTATGACAGCTTGAGTTTTAAGCGCATACTCAGGCTCAGTAATTGAATTAACATAACCTAGAATATCTGTGGATGCCTCAATACCAAGCTCTGCTCTTAAGCCTGTAAAATCAGGATTTGAATCAGCTAGAGTGCCATCTAAATCAAAGATAACCCCGTGGATCTGACTAAAATCGAAATGTCGGTTTACCGTTATGCTCAATTGGGATGACCTGTTGCTATTGTTGCTATTGTTGATTTGTTGATGTTACTGCTCGGACGCACTAACGATAAAATCGATATTTTTAAAAGCCAGCTCAAATGGACCGGGTTGCTTATCGGCAAGTAGAAATCCAATTTGTTTAATTTGGCTAAAACTGAGCGCTGGTGCGTCAACCTCGCGGCCTCGGTATACCGGCGTAAAATCTTCAGCTTTAAACACTAGCTGTAACCATTGGTTGTTCTCAGTATTGAAAGGCTTTGAATAGGCATAAGAATCCCATTGCTCGTCTGTTCGTATTCTTAATTGGTATTGCCTGCCGTCACCTTTAACTGCAATACGTATTAAATTGTGAGTTGATGGGACTGCTTGAGTCATTTCAGTTCGGGTTGATGCAAAACCGCCGTTTCGCTCTAATGATAACTCGCCAGAAAAGATCGCGCTATTGGCATTGGTTTTTACAGTGCTTTGCGAGATCCCGCCCATCACAGTGTCGTTAACGGTCCGCCATATGGAAGGAGTTATTACATCGAAACTGATGACTTCTTCTGCGTTAGCTTGATAACTTGCGGTCATAGTTAAGCCTAAAGTTAAGCCCATAGTTAGGGTCATGATTAAAGTATGTGTGCTCGCCGAAAAGAAAAGTCTCGAAATCTTTTTGCATGCTTTATGTAAACGTTCAGCTGCTGCAAACCTTAATCTCTGATTGTTTTTAGCATTGTTCATCTTCATTGTAATCATGTTCATTGAGTACGTAGCTAAGGTTAGAAAAGTTTACTGTAGTGATTAAATCGATACCAATGGGTTGGTTGAAGAACAAAAGGAGAACAATAATTTGCGTTTTATTATTAAATTATTTAAATAAAAATGCTGCGATCCAATGGAGAATGATTCGCAGCAAAATCTAAATAAACCTTAGGTGGCTTAAGACAAGGTTAATTCATAGTGAGTACTTGTGGATCCGCATCTTGCAAATATCGCCACTCCAGAAATTGTGGCGCTTGGCCTTTATAAAACCAAATAACCGCAATCAGTTGACTCTCATGATTGGCGACTTTGACCTCTTTACTGAGCTTGCCTTGAGTTAACGGCCCCCTAAATAGGCAAGAATCGAAGTTTACCGAGTAACCGTCACCTTGTGCTTGGTAGTCATCACACAGTGAGAAGTACCCCCTCTGAGTACTGTTCCTATCCACATTAATGGTTAGCATATACGCTGACTCAAGCTTGTTATCGGCATCGACCACTAGATCGTCCAATGACGTTGGCTCTGGAGCGGGGTCAGGAGTTGGATCATCCGTTGTCGTTGTAGTATCAGTCGATGTTGTGTTTGTAGCTGTTTCTATAGCAGCCGGAGTGTCTGGTGCATCATCGCCACCGCCACCACAGGCGCTAACGAATGCCGCCATAATGAATAATAGGACTAAGTGATTGTTAATGGATTTCTCATTTTGATTTTTCATAACGCTCTCCATTAATGGCTAAAAATCAATGATTCATTGGCATTTTCGTACCATGTTGGCTTGGTGTTTCCTGTGGGATCGGCAGCAAAATCGACGAAATCTGTGTAGACATCATCTAGGCGTTCATTCTCTTTTGGGTGTTTCCAAGTAACAGGGATCTCGATAGCCCAGGCCATGCCGTTTTCATCTTGGAAGTATTGCTGGGCGCTTGGATCCGAGGCATCATCTCGAGCACCAAAATAATTAGTTGAGAACTTATCGGTTGGAGTCTGGTTCTTAAGGTGGATCTCTAACTGTCGACCTGGATTTTCACCGACTACATTTTTAGCAGCTAAGCCATGATCAGTATTCGGTGTGGCGAAAATAAATGGGTCATAGGGGAATGGGGGAACGAGGTTCTCATCCACAGGGCTTTCAAACGGGATCTCAAATGACCAAGAGGTTCGATAGGCTGTATCACAGCCTGTCTCGGTTCTAAGGTATAGACAACCTTGCTCGAGTGTCACGTACTGCTTTAAGTCTTGGGTGAAGACTAAGACGGCATTAGATTGCCCGGTTTCTAGGGGGGAGTCTGTTTGAGCTACGCCATCAATTGACCAGCTGATAACAGACTCTTTTATCTTGCTGCGGTCGACACCGGGTAAGTGAATGGCAAAGCCATTATGGTAAGCGGCGCCCATAGCGGCTAATTGCGCCTCAAAGCCGATACGTCTGACCTGGTTATTTTTGACATATTCGATAAGACGCAATTGAATCACTACATCATTCATATCAAAGTCACCTTGATCTGGGTAGAGATCTTCAAAGGCGAGAGTCGTGTAAGTGGAAGAGGAGGGATAGTAATTAATGGTTACGCCAGTTTCCGTTAGGGTTACGGCATAATCTTCGACCTCTCCATCACCGACGCCCCCCGTCGGGTTAATGACTTGCTGAGTACTGAGGCGAAAACGTGCCCATGTTGAGCCCGCTCTAGCCCAGCTAGGCACATCAATACTAATGCTATTTTGACCATCAACGAGACTTTCACCCACAATAGCCTGTTCGTCGGCGCTAAAACTGCCGTCTCTGTCCCAGTCGAACCAAGCATTTAGGTAACCTTCACTTCCTTTAGCGGTAACCAGTAAAATTGCGCTTTCTCCTAACTCAAATCCCGTCGGCATAGATACACCATCTTCATCATCGGAATTATCGCT
The DNA here is from genome assembly GCF_947497935.1 of uncultured Shewanella sp. Lineage (GTDB taxonomy): Bacteria > Pseudomonadota > Gammaproteobacteria > Enterobacterales > Shewanellaceae > Shewanella. The sequence continues at coordinate 42,665 of NZ_CANMIO010000017.1, read as the reverse complement.
ACTGTCATCACTCAATGGTGATGGATAACCGTTGGACTCATTATCAACGCTGGCACCTAGATACAAGTCATCACTCATTGTGTGTCTCGCGCCGTTAGAGGCTAGGAGGGTGCCGTAGCTGTCGGGGGCATCACCGAAGTCGACATCATCTCCGAGCACGACTTCGGCTAGCGCGCAGCGGGCGCCATCATTACTCGAAGAGGCCGGGCCATAGGCGAATAAAACGGGGCTAGGTGAGGAGGCGTTTACATTGAGTTTGTAGATATAGCCATTACTGTTGTTACTGACATAGAGATTACCATCGGGGTCGAAGAACTGTGCACCGAAGGTAAAGTTGCCGGAAGTTGATGTAATGACGGTACCTAGATTTAATGCTTCCCCCGTGGCGGGGTTGATTCGTAAGAGATCCCCAGAAGCGCCATTACTGATACTGTACAGGTAGCCATCGCTGGGATGAAAGGCGAAGTCGGTGATATTGTAGGTGGCAAAGCTGCTGCTACCTGGTACCAGTGTCATGCTGTAGCTGTCGGGATCATCCAGCGGAATTTTAAATAGCCCCTTGCCTTTTCTATAGCCATACCAAACATTGTCATTGATGGCGATATCACCCACAAAGAAGTTACCTGCTGAAGCCGAAGCTGCATCTTTACTGACACTCAGTGCCGTTATTTGATAGTCATTACCGGTGCGTCCGAGTGAGGCACTGGCGTAATCCCAACCGTAGAGATAATTATCATGGTAGTTAAAACCTACGCCGTTATAGCCGTTTCCAGTTCCCATATCTTCCGATAAAACCACATAGCTACCCGTAGCCAAGTTAACGCCGTAGCTTTTTGGAGTATTAGATTGTTTTTGGATGACAAAGGCTTCTGTAGGACATGCACTAAAAGGGTCCGATGCACTGACGTTGATAGAAATCAATACACTGAGAATTAACGGGGAGCAGATTAATGGAATTGGCTTGGCTATTTTCATAATGCATCTCTCGCTGTTAGCTAATCAATATAACTGGGAACAGCATAATTTATGCCATTAGAATTTATATTGTTTATTCAGTTAGTTAATTCGTTTATCTAGATAGGCTGAAGGTGGGCTTTTGCATTTTGCAAATCAATAAGGACCACAAGATCGAGTGCATATTGCCAACTTACTGAGTGTATTAATGATTAACTTGGCTTAAGTGATTAAGGGTGCTAAGTTTTCTTAAGCTGTAACATTCTTTTAACTGTTTTATGATGGTAAGGAATTTATGTCGAAGATGCGCATAGGGATAGTGTGCCACCCCAGTATTGGTGGTTCAGGGCTGGTGGCAACAGAATTAGGGCTTGGGCTTGCTAAGCTTGGTCATGAAGTGCACTTTATATCGAGTGTACGCCCTTTTAAATTAATAGAAGACTCCGACAGGTTATTTTTTCACTCGGTAGAAGCAATTAATTATCCACTATTTTCTGATCCGCTATATACCTTTGCATTAACGGCTAAAATTATTGAAGTCGTAGAGCAATTTAAGCTCGATGTTGTACATGCTCACTACTCGATCCCCCATTCTCTATGTGCCTATCTCGCTGGCGAAATTACCACCCATAAATTTCCAACAGTAACCACGATTCATGGCACTGATGTCACCATCGTTGGCCAAGATAAACCGCTTTACCCTCTCAATCGCTTCAGTATTCATAAAAGCACCAGAGTAACGACTGTGTCGGACTTTCAGCGCAACTACATCTATAGCCATTTTGATGAGACAAAGCCGATAGACGTGATCCATAACTTCATTGATTTAGCCGTTTTCTCACCTGATTTAGCCGATATTAACGTTCGTCGCAAAATGGCGAAAGATGACGAGAAAATCGTTATGCATGTATCAAATTTTAGGCCGTTAAAGAACAGTGATACGGTGATCCGCTCCTTTCACTTGTTGCAGCGAAAGGTCAAGGCTCGACTAGTCTTGCTCGGCAGCGGGCCTGATATTGATAGTATTAAGCAACAATGTGAAAAGCTGGGAATTTTAAAACATGTCACTTTTATGGGGGATGTGACTCATGTTGAGCACTACCTGCCAAATGCAGATTGCATGATCCAACCTAGCTATCGTGAATCTTTTAGCATGGTACTGCTTGAAGCGATGGCCTGCGGTATTCCGACGGTGAGTAGTAATGTCGATGGGATCCCTGAGGTTGTAGATGATGGACAGACCGGGTTTATGTTCGACCCCGATGATGCGATTGCAATGGCTAAGGCCATGGAGCAGATTTTGTTTGAGCCGGAGCGGCAAAAGCAGATGGGACATGCAGGTAGGCTGCGGGCTGCTAAGCTTTTTAATCCAGAGGCTAAAATTGAGCAATACCTAGCCTGCTACCTTGAAGCAATAAATGATTGCCAAGGTAACTCTTCATCACAGCAGGCTTTACACGGAGACAGTAATGAGCAGTAAAACGGATACCATAGAGCCAGAAGCTAACCACAATGAGCAAGAAAAACCCAAACAGAAGATGAGCATGTCGACTCTGGTTTTATTGTCGTTTGCGGCAGGCATTATTGCAGGGTTATTTTTTGGTGAGATGTTGGCGTGGATGTCTATCATCGGCGATGCATTTATTAAACTGCTACAGATGACCATTATTCCCTACATCATAGTGTCCTTGGTCTCGAGCCTTGGTAGCCTGACTATGGAACAGGCTAAATCTTTGGGGGTGAAGGTCGGTAAACTAATGCTGGTGATCTGGGCGCTTGGTTTGCTGAGTATGTACTTTATTAAATACACCTTTCCTGATTGGCAGGCGGGGGAGTTTTTTAGCTTAACTGCCCTAGAAGATCCTAATTCGGTGAACTTGCTCGATATCTATATTCCGTCCAACCCATTCTTTTCATTATCGAACAGCTATATCCCTGCGATTGTGCTGTTTTGTGTGGCCACGGGTATTGCACTGATCTCTATCGATAACAAAGACTCGCTTATGAAGCCGATGCAGCTGCTTGGAGAGTCGTTTAATAAGGTGACACAAAGCATCGTTAAATTAATGCCTATTGGTATCTTTGCGATGACGGCAGCCACCGCAGGGACAATGGACTTTGATGAGTTCCAAAAGCTACAGGTCTATTTTGTTGCCCATGTGGTGATGACCATCATTCTGACTTACTGGATATTACCGGCTATTTTAGTGGTGATCACTCCTTTCTCCTATCGAGATATCACGGGAATTGCAAAAGATGCGATGATCACAGCCTTTGCCGCGGGTAATATTTTTATCGTAATTCCTATTCTAATTGAGCGCACTAAAGAGTTATTTCATAAATACAATATCGGCAGTCAGCAAAGTGATGACTATGCCAACATCATTATTCCTGTGGTGTTCAGCTTCCCAAATCTTGGCAAATTACTCACCATAGTCTTTGTGTTATTTGCCGCTTGGTTTTCAGGTAAGGAACTGGATTTTTTAACTTACTTGCCTATGTCACTAAATGGTTTAGTGAGCCTGTTTGGTAGTGTTTATTTGACTATTCCTATGCTGCTTGATTCGCTCGAGCTTTCTTCCGATCTCTTTCAGTTGTATATGGTTTCGAGTCTGTTCACCAGTCGTTTTACTTCCCTGCTTGCCGCGATGAATATCTTTATCTTGGCTATTGGTGGCACAGCCATGTTGGTCGGTATTGCTAAGGTGAGTATGAAGCGATTAGCCATAGTTAGCCTACTCACCCCTGTGGTGTTTGGTGTGAGTTTACTGGCAACGAGCTGGTTATTAAGCTCTATCGTCAATACAGAGTATGAGATGGATGAAGTCGTCGCGCAGATGAGTGCGGCAGAGAAAGTGCCTGATCAAGTCACTGCTTATAACTGGGCTGACTTAGCCGAAGCGGATGGGCCTCGCAACATGCAACAGATTAGAGAAAGTGGTGTGCTAAGAGTGGGGTATAATCCGACTCAAGTCCCTTTCTCTTTTTATAATGCAGAGCATCAGCTTGTTGGGTTCGATGTTGAGCTAATGAAAAAATTAGCGTTAGAACTAGAGCTTAAAATCGCATTTGTACCTTATACCTTTACCAATGTATTAGAGGGGATCAATCAAGGGCAGTTTGATATTGCCATATCGGGTTTGCAGATGACAACCAAGCGAATCGAGCTGGTGGGTTTTACTACTCCAGTGCTCGACTTGCACTATGCATTTGTGGTGAAAGATCATCGGGTTGATGAATTCAAAACCGACAAGTTAATCCGAGAGGCCGACCAGATCAGAATTGCCACAGTAGGGCGTTATTCTATTATCCCCAAGTTAGAGGAGAAGTTTCCCAATATCGAGTTTGAGACCATTGAGTCAGACCGATTGTTTTTTGAAGATGGCGGCAAGACTTGGGATGGGCTTATGATAAGTCTCGAAGCGGGTAAAACCTGGACCATCTTATATCCAGAGTACACCACACTTTATAATCGTAAAGAGATTAAGTCCTTTCCTGCGTCTTACGCGGTGGCTCTTGACAATGCCTCGTTGCAAACCTTTTTAAATAGCTGGCTGGAACTGCAAAAGTCATCAGGTTATGTAGACAAACTCTACGGCTATTGGATTTTAGGTGAGAATGCCAAGCCTCAAGAGCCCCGCTGGTCGGTAATAAAGGATGTGCTGCGTTGGGTGGAATAGCATTTTGGCGCTTATGGTTAAGGGAGTATTGTTGGTGAAGATACCTATTACTGTATTACTTATGTTGGCCATCCATTCTGCAGCCTTTGCCAATGAAGAGTACGAGATTGGCCCCGACTCTTATGACGAGAGCAATGATGGGTGGAACTATTTAATTGCCTTTCCCATGGTTTGGGCACCTGATATTTCAGGCTCTATTGCTGCCGATGCAGACAGAGTCGATATCGATGTCCCTTTCAAAAGTATCATTGATAACCTTAACTTCGGTGTGATTGGGGAGCTTTACGCACAAAAAGGAGATTGGCTCTATAGCCTTAGGGTTAACTATTTAAGAGTTAAAAGCGATAGCCAAACAGAGGGTCTTAAGGGGCCTATCACTGGCGGTATTATCTCACCTGGACATAATATTGAAACCGACATGCACTTAGCCGTTAATGACTTTCTAGCAGGCTATGAAGTGACGCCGGGTTTTCGATTGTTTACCGGCGTACGCCATGTGTTTAGCAAAATCGATCTGAATATTAAGCCTCTGAGCGACGATGGACTTATTAACATTAATGCACAAGTCCCCATTGCCGATGAACACCTTTTTGACTGGTTAGTGGGGGTGACCTACCGCTACTGGCTCACTGAGTCTTGGGGGCTTTCGGTAGGCGCCGACACTAAAATCTATGGTGATAACGACAGGGATTACGGCTTTAATGCTGCGGCGTTATACCGTTTCGGGGATCTACATAATGTTTGGGTTGGTTATCGTTATTTGCAGATAGGTAACGACAGTGAGGTCGATGGCGTGCAGTATGAGATGGACTTCATTGAAAAAGGCCCACAGCTAGGTTGGGCCTTTAGTTTTTGAGCCTTGTGCGATCCTGAGATAAGTTTACATATTTGAGCTTATCTCTTATCTCACATTGTTATTCTATCTTCTATCTTCTATCTTCTATCTTCTATCTTCTATTTTTGTTATAGCACAAAGCTGTAACTCAGCACACCATAACCATGCCATCGGTTTGGATCCGGTTCATACTCAGGAGTGTAAACCTCAAAACTCCAACTGACAGACCAAGTGGGAAACGCCCAAATCACGCCTGTGCTGGCTCTGGCTTGTTGATGTTTCATTTGCACATAAGAGTCGTAGGGCACATCACCGTCGATGCTGAGATCGTTAAAGCGATACCCTGCTTGCGCCCGAGCATATACAGTCCAACTTCCATCAGTGCGTGCTGTAGCACTGAATTGACCATAATGACCTGCATGACTACTGAGTTGACCAAATGACTCGGCTAAGTCATCTCCCCAGCGCAATGTAAAACCTAGATTTGCCTCAGAGCGGAAATTACCCAGCATGCTATGGCTATAGCCACTGAGTTCCCATTGGCTATCATCTGTCGCATCTCGACGTAATGCCAGTACATCTGCTTCGTAAGCCAGTTGCAGAGTGAGTTGATTCTCGACTTGATATTGCCAACCTTGAGGAAGAGTCGACGGGGTGATCCTATGAACCCACTCCTGCATGGTTTGCGCACCAGATGCAGGGCCAATAACGCCAATGCTAAACCAGTTTTTTTGTGCGAAAGTTTCATTATAACTGCCGGTAAAGCTTTCTAGTTCGAGTAGGCCCGCATAGGGACGATCATTTGGCTGGGGGTAATCATATTCAATTTCACTCGGGGTCCACATTCTTTGGTAGATCTTGGCTCCCCATTGCACCGTCTTACTCTGGCTTGAGAATTGTAATTTCTGTTGCCAGCTAAATGGCCAAGGAGCTTGGGTAAAATCAGCTTGAGGAAGAGCTTGCCAACCAAAAACGAAACCATTGGAGTAATCGCCATCTTGGCCAATCACCACATCGTTATCAAAACTTAAGTGCCATTGATCGGCATAGGAGGAAAAGGGAGCACAGATAAGTAGGCTCGCTAAGCTTAATCTGCTCAGCGTTTGCGAATTCGATAAGAAGGTCAAAGCATGACTCCTCAAAGGTCAGGGATGTATGATTTCAGGCTAAGATCTACATAACGCTAACTCACCCAGAATAACGTTAAATAATACTGTGACGCAAACTAAAATCATGTCTTGTTGCTAACCTAAATATAGCCTGTTATTTGCCTCAGCTCTTTACAAGCTAGCACGTAAATCATTTAACGTTAATCATTTAGCACTAAAGGATTAGCACTAGTCATTTAACGCTAATTCTTTAGTGACAGTCGATTCAATGCTGCCTGTCATTGATAGTATTCGGCAGAATTGATATCAGCATTTAGCTGTCCTTAGTTATGGATAGAACGCTGGGGCATTGTGATTTTTATTTGCGTCAGTCGGTGGTCGGGCTACGCTGATATTAAGTTTGAATCATTACGACTCGGTAATTGATTTGCCATTAACGTCCTCCTTCAAAGGCTAAGGTAGCGCCATTATCACCACTCCTATGCAGCATGGATCCTATGGTTTATAAGGCCTGCTTCTTTGTGACTATCAGTTTGAATATATAGAAAGTAATAAGCATTAGTTTTTCTATTGTAAAATTTATACGGCTGTTTGGTTTTTATACTAGATAGTTGTTGAGTTTATCTTCAAATAGGCGTAAATTCGCGCCCCTATTTGAGCGATTGGCTCTTTATTCATTTTAAATCAGAAACTTTTAGATGAGCTGTATTTTCAATCATAGTTGTATACAAGCAAGTGGAGCGCTAAAGCAGAACTGCTCTTTAGATAGAGAAAGTAATGCTGGGAAAGCATGTTTATATCACTTTTGTGTGAGTCATATCCGTGACCGAAAAGGCTCACTTTGCGGGGTAGAGATAAAATCAATCTGGTTAGAAGAGCAACTTGAGTATCGCCCTTTACCTCATTATTACCTTACCCATATTCATGAGTTGGAAAGTATGCTCAGGAGTCTGAGTGTTCGCTTGGACCAAGATAGCAATATAAAACAGCAAAATGGCCAAATATTTCTGGCTATAGAGCGTATTTATCTGTTGGATTCTGCAGTGATTAAAGCTTTGATTTCATTAGCCGCTGTTTTACGTCGATTAGAAATGAAGTTAGTGATAATACTGAACAATGGTTGCAAAGATTTCAGTCTATACACACCTCAGGTTAAATACCTCTTGAATGATGCTGGAATTAAATTTTGTCTGGTCTGTAGGTTTGATGAAAACTTACAGACGCTCTATCCATTTGATTACTTAATGTTTGATAGTCAAGACTTGAAGAAAGCATTAAATAGTCAAAAGGATAATGAAATAGTCGACTCATTATTTACAATGAGAGAGAGAGGTTTTTCTCTCATTCTGTCAGGGATCTCTGCTGATGAGTGTAATACTACTTGGTTAACTCTACCGTTTAGCAGCTTTCAATCTGTGAAAGCATAGCGATATGCTTAGCCAATTCTTAAACCAACGACATGTCTCTTGGCTTATTTTTGCCTTGTTTATGCTGTGTGGAGTCAGCTCTTATATTCTGACCCAGTGCGATATTTATATAAGATTAGAGGCCAGAGTCGCTGAATTTGATAACTATTATCAAAAAAATCTAGAAGCCGCGAATCGCAGTTTAATGGCGGTCAATAAGCGCCTACAAAAAGTAGAAGCAAATAGTTGCTCAATAGAGGTGGTGGATACGCTTAAGGAGTATATCTTAACTTCAGAAGGGCAAGCGATTGTTTGGGTGCAGTTTAACGATAAAGAGCTTATTTGCTCCGCATTAGGCGCTTCTCCGTTACCAAGACCACAATATTATCGCGTGATAGATTCCTTGGAAAATGGAATGCACATCTATCAAATGGAAGCGGGTCGTAATCTGAATGCGAAGAAGCTCATTTATGTTGGACGATACACAGACCAATATCGTTGGTTTATTGGTATTGATGTGTTACCTAATATACAAAATGTGCTAGAACATTGTTTGGTTTGTGGTGGCATCAGTATCCAGCTTGATGATAACAATGAACTTTTTAGAGTTAACCAGCACGATTTAAATTGGGGGACTTTAGAGTTCACCTCTGAAAGAACCGGGCTGAAATACCGTTTTTTTGTCAGTTATTATGCCAAGGCTTTGTTATGGAGTACGTATTTTTTAGCCACCGTTGTACTCTTTAGTGTGTTTATTAGCGGTTGGTATTTTCTTAGGGGGATAGTCACTCAATATTACTGGCATCGTCTATTTGTTGCAGCATTGAGTCGAAGGGAGTTTTATCTCGCCTATCAACCTATTTTTGATACTGACAAACTCACTATCTTTGGTGTTGAGGTGTTATTAAGGTGGTCGAAGCCCGATGGCACCACTCGCAATACCGGAGAGTTTATCGGGATCCTTGAGAACGACCCTATTATGTCCGAGGTCACTCGTTGGGTGGTTAAAACTGCCTTGAGTGAACTTAAAGAGCAATTAGATGGCAAGCTTATAGGCTGGTGCAGTATCAATGTCAGCGCAGCTGAAATCGAACAGGGCCAGATGTTGCCGTTTTTACAGGAGTTAGTGCAAGAGGGCTATCCGGTAGAATACTTGAGTTTTGAGTTGACTGAACGGATGCCTATGAATAACTGGCAGCAACTTGAAGACTTTATTCAAGCATGCCAAGCACTAGGATGTAAGGTCAAATTAGATGATGTAGGGACTGGCTATAGTGGTAGTCTATGTTTGCAGAATTTGGATTTTGATTATCTGAAAATCGATCAGCAATTCGTTGGTCACTTAGGAACCCCCGAAAGCAAACTGTCTCTAATTGAGTCATATATTGCGATTGCTAAAGAATTAAATATTAGTGTTATTGCCGAAGGAGTGGAAACCTTGGCTCAGGCTGATATTTTAAAAGTACTTGGCGTTAATCTGCAGCAGGGCTGGCTTTATTCGAAGGCATTACCTGTTAGAGAGCTTGAATCATATTTACTTAAAGCGGTATAAATTCGCTATCGTGAGATACAAAAGCCTGAGTGTTATTACATTCAGGCTTTTTTGTAGTCAGATACTCTCAGATACCCAAACAACGATTCAATTTGGCTGCTGAAAATTAGCCAACTAGAGCTACCTCGTAGCCTTGAAAATCTGGATAAATGATGGCGGCTGCTGAATATCAATCGGGATATTCAGCTTTCTTGCCACATCATTGGCGGCAATTAAACCTCTAATATGATGCAGTTCATGGTCGATGACTAACATGTGGTGCAGGCCATTCTCTTGTAATGCTCGGACAACATCGCTGACATCGGCAGTCGTCACTTGATGGTAGTCTAATGCCATTAAGTCTTCTCGTGGCACCATCATATCTGTCACCTGAAGATCGGAAATATGTCCCGAGTTTTTGGTCGCTAATTTCATCATCTTACTATGAGATAACTCATACTGAGTGATAATGCCGAGAAAACGGTTACTTTTATCGACGACGAGTCGCATAAACGCATGAGTCTTCACCATTATGTCTGCGGTATCTACCGCGCTAGCGGATGAGTCTATAACCATAGGCTGAGAATGGTCAAAATCAGTAAAAATAGATAGAGCAGGGGAGTTGAGGTTAGCTGAATACTCTTTTTGTGACCACATCAAGTGATCGATTGAAGCTGTGCTAAATAGTTCTAGGTTTCTCATCAGAATACTCCATGGGTATAAATGGCTGACGGAGATGGCAAAATGTGATCTCTGCATCATATGTTTATTAACCTATTCCTGTAGTAGTAACAGGTCAATAAAGATGAATCACATTTAATTTTAGTTAAGCATCTGATGTAGTTGTTGATATTTTGCTCTTTTGTTTCACTGTTTCCTGTCTGAATCTGAATTTATCGGTTAGTTCATAGCAGGCTTTAGAGTAGAAAAGGGTTTTCTTTTTAATGCTTTAGGTTGCGGCATGTATGAAGGGAAAGTAGGCTGTTATTTCAAACCTTAAAAATGAAATAATCATGAATCACACCATAGAAACCATTTTGCAGCATCGCTCGATTAGGCACTTTACTGAGCAAAAGATCGAAGCAGAAAAATTGGAACTCATCCTACGTTGTGCCAATGCCGCCTCTAGCTCTAGTTTTATACAGTGCAGCAGTATTATTAGGGTCACCTTGCCAAGCATCAGAGCCAAGTTGGCTGAACTTGCGGGTGGGCAAGCCTATGTTGAATCGGCAGCTGAGTTTCTGGTTTTTTGTGCCGACTTTAACCGTCATCAGCAAATACAACCAGATGCCAAACTTGGGTTTACTGAGCAAACATTAATAGGTGCAGTCGATACCGGTTTAATGGGGCAAAATGCCATGTTAGCGGCTGAATCTATGGGGCTAGGTGGTGTGTATATTGGCGGGATCCGCAATGATCCTCAGCAAGTTACAGAGCTCCTCGATTTACCTAAACATGTATTGCCTTTATTCGGTATGTGCCTTGGGTATCCCGCTAAAATGCCGCAGCTAAAACCACGCTTACCCTTGAGTATCGTGATCCATCAAGAGCGTTATCAAAGCTTAGATAAGCAAGAGCTTGCGAAATACGATCAGCATATACAAGCCTATTACGCCAGCAGAAGCAGTAACAATAAACAGACCTCTTGGTCCGAACTAATCAAGGCGACCCTGAGTAAGGAGTCGAGACCCTTTATGCAAGCCTATATAAACGGGCAGGGCTTTAACATTAAGTGAGTCTTTAATAGGGGGAAGGTGCGCTGTGCTGTTTGCCGTTTTATCTCGAACTTTATGAGTGCATTTATATGGAAATTCATGTTTATTACAGAAACTGTCACTATAATAGTCTATATACTTCATTGTGATTGTTTATGTTAATTATTGTTCTGGTTTTTGACTAAACTAGCTACATACTCACCATGTAATCTAGGAAAAAACAATGAAACGTCTTGCTTTATCTATCGCCTTAATTGCTTTTTCGGCTCATAGCTACGCCTTAGAGTTAACAAGTTCAGATATCAGTGAAGGACAGTTGATGTCGTCAAAGTTTGAATACAAGGGCATGGGCTGTGACGGTGGTAATCTTTCGCCTCAGCTTAGCTGGAGTAATGCACCAAAAGGGACTAAAAGTTTTGCCATTACCGCATTTGATCCAGATGCACCAACAGGCAGTGGCTGGTGGCACTGGACTGTACTCAATATACCAGTTGCGACCACATCGTTAGAGCAAGGTGCATCAGGCAGGCTTAAAATCGGTCATGAAACCAGAACCGATTATGGCAAGCCAGGCTACGGCGGTGTTTGTCCACCAGAAGGCGATGGCATGCATCGTTACCAATTCACTATTTGGGCGCTTCCTGAGGCTAAAATTGATCTGCCAACGGATATCTCCCCAGCAGTTGTGGGTTTCACTCTTAATAAAATGGCACTAGATAAAGCGGTATTAACTGCAACCTATGTGCGTTAGCCACTTATTTCGGTGTAAATAGCTGCAGTAAATAGCTTTTGTAATAAAGGTTAGTGCCATTAAGGAGGAGAGTAAGAGTGACACCATTGGTTCAGATTGAGCGTTTCTATGGGCAGAAATCGCAGCCTTTACGTAATGTACCTATATATACACCAAGTATTATTGCGGTGACATCTGGCGTGAAAGACCTGCTTTGGCAGGGAGAAACCCTAACATTCGATTCTAACCATTGGCTGCTTGCCTCTTCCGCACAAGCGCTCACCTTTGTTAATGAGCCATATCAGAATAAGTTTCAGTCTATTCAGCTGTCATTTCTCTCTCCCCCTTCGAAATGGGTGTTAAAGCAGCCAGCTAACCTAGAGACAAGTGATTTAACGGTTTTGAGTTCACCGAGTCTCAAGGTGGATGACAGCTTAAACTTTGCGTTTTCGCAGCTTATCGCTATGTCAGCACAAGGTTTAAGTTCAGCCGTTCAGCAGTGTTACTTGGATGCTTTTTACCTACAGCTCAATGAGCTAGGAGCTTTATCTAGACTGTTTGAGGGAGAGTTGTTATCTCTAAGAGAAAAGGTAAGCCGCTATTTGTCAGCCGAACCTGGGGCTAATCATACAATTGAAAATACCTGTAGCCATTTTGCTATGAGCCAAGCCACCTTTATGCGTCACCTAAGCAAAGAGGGTACCTCATTTAGAGTGATCTTAGCTGAAGTTAGAATGCTGTTTGCCATCGGCACAATGCAATCGAGAACGGCTAGGAACGTTACTCCATTGTCACAACTTGAGTTAGCGATACGATGTGGTTATCAATCAGAAGCACGTTTTAGCCAGCGTTTTAAAACACAGTTTGGGATCTCACTAAAGCAATATATGAAGACTATCAGGGATTAAGACCTTATTTAAATAGTGGTTTAAAGCGGGGCGATAATAAGCCATGTTATCAGCGAAAAATATTGTGAGCCCAGCTTAGTAGCGGCTTAAAAATAGACTATACTAAATAATGAAAAGCGTATTTTAGACAATGACTATTGCGTAAGTAAGTAGTAAGTCGGCTAGCCAAGCACTTTAGGTTTGTGTGTTTGTAGGTGTGAAAGTTAGCTTTTGTGAGTAGGTAAAAGGTCATGGCTCTAAGAGCAGCAACCGTGTTAGTTTCTGGGCTTATAGCGCGGTCAACGAGGGAAATAGCATAACCCTGTTGTGAAAGATAGCTACCCCGACGCGCTTTTCACTCATTCTTAAGGCTCGCTTATTAGCGAGCTTTTTTGTGGCTGACTTCCTACTAAGCTCACTAGATTAGCTCGTTACAACAAACCTCGACAATGAAAACTCAGCACTCACACCCAATTCTCAATTCTTAATATCTAATGCTCCTTTGTCGAAGTCCAATTGTCTATACTGAACCCTGCACGGCGTTAAGCTTGGAAGTGCAAGCAAATAGCCGCTGTTCTCGTTTGTTGCAGCGCATATGGAGTCGATATAGGTACAACTCGAATAGGCCTTTGCTAACGACTATTATAAGGAAGGTTGTAGAGTCTTGAGCTCTCAGCTTAGAACGATGATCCTAGAGCCTAGAGTACGCTGTTTACGATTAAATAGGCCGTTAATAGCGGGTGGAAATTGAGAGGTCAGTGGCACTTATGACTCGTTTACGGGCGTAAACCGAACTTTTTGAGGTGAAAATGATAACTTGATCATGTCTGGCTCGAGGCAAAGGGAGGCGTGTTCACAGGTCGGCGGTTTGAACCTAGCTGATATTCAAAATATTGATTATAATATATCTTTGAAATGCGAGTCGTGCGATGGTCATTTTACAGTGGCTTATCGAGTATGGCTCAGTAGATTACTTATTAAAGAGAATATACCATGAGCGCAATGCCACCATGCCCAAAATGTGAGTCTGAATATGTTTACGAAGACGGCTCAAACCTAGTTTGCCCTGAATGTGCTCATGAATGGAACCCGAACGAAGTTATCGTCGATCCAGATGCAATCATCTTAAAAGATGCTGTAGGCAACCTATTAGCAGAAGAAGACAAAGTTACGCTAATCAAAGACCTTAAAGTTAAAGGTTCATCGCTAATCCTGAAAGTAGGTACTAAAGCGGTTATTAAGCGTTTTGTCGATGCAGACCACGATATTGACTGTAAAGTTGATGGCCACGGCCAGATGATGCTTAAGTCTAAGTTTGTTAGAAAGCAAAACTAATTGCTTTGAAATATAAGCTGATTTGATATGAAAAAACCTGCCAAGTGCAGGTTTTTTTGTAACTGAAATTGATAGTCAGGCTATAGCAATATCGAGAACGATTTAGCATACATACTTAACTGTTGATATTTTAGGAACTTAATAGTTATCTAAAAAACTTGTTTATCAATTAGTTAGTGGCTATTTCTTTTGTATGGATTCTAAGGTGGGCAAACAGCAGATACAAAAAAGCCGCTAAATCCGTCTGGTAGGGATTTAGCGGCCTTTGAAGGTTATTGCTAACCTAGTATTGGTGGAGGCGGCGGGGCTCTATTTGATACCTTAAAGCGTTGTTATTATTCGGGTTGTTTGCCGGTTGCTTTTGTTGGTGTTTCATTGGGTGTTACATTGGTTTGATGGTACAAATACTATTTTAAGAAGCAACCCAAATTATTTTCCTATTTAAAAGGATTCGCACAACGATAAATGCCCTGAAGATCTCTGTTAGCAGTTACCAGGTCAAGAGCCGTTTCTTTGGCAAGTTTTACCCACTCGATGAAATCACTGGTTTTAAAAGGTTTTCCATTACCAAAGCTCTCAACAATAGCTTTTACTTCACAAGTATCCATTTGAAACTCCATTTTTCAATGCTGAACAGCATGAGTCACTGCCAGTTTTTTGAGAACCTACCATGCTGATTACGTTTTGCGAGGCCGGTATGGGTTATTAGCCATTGTATAGTTGTTGAATTAAACGGTTTTGACTTTGGCACAATATTCCTAATAGCTTTAGTGCTTAGCTCCCCGGTACTGAGTACCGCATAGACGTCCACCAGCTCGTTCTTTGAAATATACTTCTTATTGTGTTCTCCAACACGATAGTAGATGTTTCCATTTTGCATGATTGCTAATATTTCTGACGTTACTTTCGGTTTCTTGATGATGTCACCAACGTTAATTCCAGCATATATTGTTGATATGAACTCATTCTCGGTCATAGCCAATACGGTCCTTGTTTCTATAGGGAAAGTCAAAGCTGCGCGATAAGAAATGATCTGATCTTAGTCCACTTTTCACAGGATGGTTAGTTCTTCAATCCTTGAGCTAAATCCTGTGTTTCCTCAGTAAGTTATGGCACAATCGAAATTTAAAAATCTGTCTGTAACTGCCTGTAACTGTTTGTTATTTATCTAGAAGGATTTTGTTAGATGATGGGCATCAATAAATTAAAACTGACTGAAACCGATAGAATTATTAAGTTCGATGAGCTAAAGGTATTTTGCAACTAAATTATAGTTCGTTCAACTGATGCTCAAACCACCAAATTCACCGTACCGACGCCTTGGGCGAACAGGCCATATAATCAATGAGTAACACAGACATTACCTATAGTTTTGATGTCGTCAAAGACCTTTCAGATGCAGAACTTTATCAACGTTTATTTGAATGTTGGGGTATCACCAATGGCAAGATTGAAGTATGGGGGGAATTGACTACTAATGCTGAAGGTAACTGGGCTGGCATTAAAAAATCAAGGATGACGAGCGATAGTCAATATATTGAATATCCATTAGTTGGAAAAAGAGACCTACAGTCCGGAGCATTTCTTAGCCCTCTGATAGCAAAAGGTATTTTAGGTGAAGATAAAAGTGCGATGATCTCATGTGAATTGTCTTTAGCTTCGTCATCATTGCGTAATAAGAAAAACAACCCGTTTCTTTTAGCGGTAAAGGGGGAAACGATTGAGCGTTTAGTCGAACTTCCACTAATAGATAAAGAAGATTTACTTGGAAGTGAAGGGGGGACTCTTTTACGAGAAACGCTCTATAGCTTACAACTTAAATTATTAAAAGATGATTTAGAGCATGAAGCTAGATTGTTAGCGCAGTCCCTTGATACAAAAAAGCTCAATATTAATTCTGAGATAAAGCAGCTTGATGAGTCACTCAATTCACATGCTGAAAAATTAGAACAAACAAGACTTAAGGCAGAGAGCTTACAATCTAGAAATCTTGAACTGGAAAGTACCAATTTCGCAATAAATAGAGCTGTAGCTGAAAAACAAGCTGAACTTACTTCTTTGTTAGACCAATATAAACAGACCGAGATAGAAATGGCCAAAAAAATTGAAAAGCTAAAATCTTATATTTCTGAAAAAGCCGTTTTTCTAAAGGACTTTGAGTTCATCGATGAAGATGATTTCGATAGCTTTATCTTTGAAGTGACTAAGAGCCGTGGAACTGAAGATATGATCAGCTTTTCAGGGATACTCGACGGTGATTATAAGCAAGCAGTCTCATACATTCAGGCTTATTTAGAAAAACAGCATATTCTTTATCCACGCCATATCATCGAAAACTACCTTACGCTTATTCGCTCAAACGATTTAATCATATTGGCAGGTGATTCAGGGTCAGGTAAAACCAGCTTGGTGCAGTCGTTTGCCAAAGCTGTTGGTGGTGTATCTAAAATTATTCCAGTAAAGCCAAATTGGACAAGCTCAGAGGATTTACTCGGCTACTACAACCCACTAGAAAAAAAGTACCTAGCCACACCATTTTTGGAGGCTTTAATTGAAGCGCAACAAAATCCAGAAGTCCCTTATTTTATCTGTTTAGATGAGATGAATTTAGCAAGGGTTGAATACTATTTTGCTGACTTCTTATCAAAACTAGAAGATAGGGAAAATACACCTGAAATACAGCTTTATTCTGATGATGAATCTGCGCATGTACTATCTGAACTAAAAGCAGTGGTGGCCATCATTTCAGGGGCAAGAGAAAAGTACTCTCAAGATGGGCTGGTCGACTTTGTGAAGCTAATGCAGGATGAAGCCGTCAATACTGAAATGAAGCGTGCTTTTGGCTTTAGCGATAAAGATTCACTAATCAAATATCATGGCGATATACGCCGTATGCTCGTAGGCATTATAAGCACACCATCAACAATAAAAATTCCTGCAAACGTTCGAATCATTGGTGCGATTAACATTGATGAGACAACTCATTACTTGTCGCCTAAAATTCTTGATCGCGCACATATCATGAAGTTTAAGAGCCCACTTTTAACTGATTGGGACGAGATATTTGCTGAAATCGATACCTATGACTTTGATGATGTTTCAAAACCTTTGTTTATGGAGGTTGAAGAGCTAGGTGAAAGAGCCCCTTATCCAAGCTTTAAACGAGACGATGATTTTTGCCAGCTATTTGTTGAACTCAATAAAGAGTTTTTTAGCCCTCTTGATGTTGAGTTTGGTATGCGTACCATTCGCCAAGGACTTAACTACCTTGAGTTGTTCTCGGAGCTGAATTCAAGCCATGAACAGGCGATTAATAATTTTATTATCCATAAGGTGCTACCTAAGTTTACCTTTGACGGTAATAAACAGTCTGGAAACTTCAACAAGCTAGACCTACTAGAGAAAGTACTTCTACCTAAACTTGAAGAACTGATAACAGAGCATGAATCAGTTTCAAGTGAGTTCTCCAGCGTAGAAGGGCTGAGAGCTATTATTGAGAATGCAAAATCGAATGATGGCGTGGTTAATTACTGGGCTTAACAATGAAAGCGAAGTTTGAAGCAAAGTACCTAGATATTACTTGGTATGACAAAAACACTGTTGTTAGCGTTATAGAGTCGTTTATTCCCTTAAAGCTCGATTATGAAGACACGCTAAAACACTTTACTTGTAATACCGTAATCTATCCTAAATCTGACGGCGTCAAACATGGACAATTAGCCTTTAGGCTGCTAACTAAAAGCTCTACTGCACCCTATTTTGAAGGGGCTGACGGTCAACGCATCCCTCTTAAGAAGGTGCTAGATAGAGACACGGGCAAAACGTGGTGGGTTGAGGCTGATGTATGGCTAAAAGACAATAAACGTTGGGCTGGTAAGGCCCACCGAACGGCAGGCAATATAAAGGCTTACCTGAGTGGCCAGATATGCCAAATCGTTATCGGATCTTCTGAATTTACAGCCGAGCAGCTAAACCGCTACCTCTCTGACTTTAAGAGTGATTTATGGGAGTTGATCTTAGATGAAAATAGCTACGTCACAGGCAAAGCAAAAAAGGTACAGGAAGGCGGGATAAGCGAAGAAAGCATTCAGCTAGTCAATAACATCCTCTCCCATGCACAAAATATCTTAAAGAAACCTAAGTCTGAACTGCGAGAAATCCAAACATTAAAACCTCGAAAGTTAGTTAGACCTGTAAATCGCACTTTTATGGAGCTCGCTACCAAAGGATACAGAAAGTTCCTAACCAGCCGTGCTACTGAACCCAGTTATAACGTACCGGAAAACCGTTACGTGTTATTTGCTTTACAACGTATACATAAAATCTTAAAACAGTTAGTCACAATATCGAAGAGCAAGGTCAATCGATTCGAGAATACCGTCATTAAGCTAAATGAAAGGCTTGAGGCGTTTAGTGATGTTAAACATCTCGATGAAGAACTCGTTTTAAAAGATTTAAAACGGATGGAATCTTTGAGCAATGCTAGCGGTATTACTAGTGGCCTGCATAAACAGCTTGAAAATATTAACAACAATAAGCCTAGACAATCGACTACTTACCTCTGGTATCTGAAGTTATCAAAAAAAAATGAAGATGGAAGCTTTTTTGCTGGAGTTAAAACAAATCCAAATGACCCATGGTTTGAATATGAATCAGTAAATGAGACTGTCATTTTAAAATTTGGAGAAGGATGTGAGAGTTATTCGTCACTATTCGAGTCGTATCTTGAATATGAGGTTCAAGCTAATTTAGCTAACTTTTCTGGTATGTCTCAACATTGTAAGCCTTACCATATTTATACCTTACTAGACTTGACCAGTATTACCGTTATTGGTGGCTGGAGCTTAAAAAAGCGACAAGAGAAATATTTGGCATCTAAGGAAAAAGTCGATTTCATACGAAATAATGGTTGGAAAAAGCAGCTTACATCTCAAGAGAAATCGGAGCAAGACAGAGAAAAACGATCTGTTCAAAACCAGCTGGTTACCTATAGTAATCAACATTTATTGATTAAATTAGTCTACGAGAAACTTGAGCCTAAGTTACATAAACTTAAAGCCTTACTTAATCAGATTGAAAAGTTAGGAGTTAAGCCATCCTCTACTTTTCCTAACTCAATGACGTTTGTTCAAAACCCTGATTATCAAGCTGTGCATTCAGGCTATAAAAAAATTCGTGAACTAATGAGTTTAACCGATGAAGATCTACTGCTATCTCTAGAGAAAGTAGAAGAAATTGGGTTAATCAACATGCCTCTGCTCTATGAGCGCTGGTGCTTATTACAAATTATCAAAGTGTTAGTACAGAATTATCATTATCAGCCTGTTGATGATTGGAAGCGTAGGTTGCTGAAAATAATTTCAACAGGTAGGCATCGCGAAAGCTTGGGCTTTAGCCATGAGGTGTTGAAGCGAGATGTCCAACTAAGATATGAACCCGTTCTTGCTAATGGTAGAACGCCTGATTTTGTTATGGACGTCAACTTTGAGCGTAAGAGTGGTGAGCGCTTTACGAAACGTTTTGTTATGGATGCTAAATTTTACTCTAGAAGTACTCTGAAAAAGAATGGTGGCATTTCAGGTGTAATCAAACATCTCTACCATGAGAAAAATTACAGTGAAAATGGAGCTAATGCAGTATTTGTACTCCAACCAGCTAAGGGCGCAATTAATGAAAAAGTTTCACCGCAGATCTGGGGACAAGATAGTTACCTTGGCGAATTAGCAATGTTTGATTGGGATAAGGCTAATCGCAGTTTGTACCATCAATATGGCGCTATCTGTGCCAACCCAGTCTTAAGGTTTCGTTATTTAGATGAGTTTCAACGTATGATAGGGATGTTCTTGCAATATGGTATCGAAGATAACTCATTAGATAACTCATTAGATAACTCATTAGATGATGTTGAGTCTGTAAATTTCTGTATTGCTTGCGGCTCTCATAACTTAACTCCTATCCAGCCACCGGAAAATAGCCGAAGAGTAAGAATCCACGGGAAAGAAAAATGGATAAAGGCTAATCAACGCTCTATGTGGTACGAGTGCAATGAATGTCAGCACTTTACCGTGTATAACCATTGCTATAGTTGTGATACACGACTTATCAAAAATGGCGACTATTGGTCATATCACTCACAAATGCCTTGGAATCCTACAAACATCAAATGTCCTAAATGTGAGAGCTTGTTGTAACTGTTCCAGTCCAAAAGTTGTACGTATCATGTATCATCGTTTATTAAAGGCGTTTAAAGTTGAGACTTTATAATATGTTTAATCCCAAACTACCTGCATAGGAAGCTAAATTGAGCCTATACAATATTTCTAATCAAAACTTAACAGCCCTTAAAAAGACTACTTTTGCTGAGGCTGGTTTGCATGAGCGCCGAGATCTACAGGCTGCATTGAAGCAAAGTATTGAAGCGATAGCACCTGATTGCCTTGTTATCTCAGAGGAGTTCTCTGATTGGGAGGATAGCCGTCGTCGTATTGACCTTTTAGCAATTGATAAAAATGCCAACCTAGTGGTAATTGAGCTTAAGCGTGATGAGGTTGGTGCGCACATGGAGCTGCAAGCCCTGCGATATGCTGCAATGATCTCGAACATGACCTTTGATAAGGCCTGCGAGTATTTTGACAGATATATTACGGCTGAAGGATTAGAATTGGATGCCCGAGAAGCAATTCTAGACTTTGTTGACTTAGATGAGACTAGTATTGATGACTTTGGAAATGATGTCCGTATTGTTTTAGCATCAGCTGATTTTGGCAAGGAGCTGACAACCTCTGTGCTTTGGTTACGTGATAAGAAGCTTGATATAACTTGCGTCCGCTTAACACCTTATCAATATAACGATGATATTTTGATTAATGCTGAGCAGATTATTCCGGTTCCTGAAGCCGAAGAGTATCAGATTAAGTTTCGTGAGAAGCGAGCGGAGCAACGAAGCGAGCCTGCTGGTGGGCGTGATTATTCACGATTTAAGTATAAAGATCAGACTTACAATAAGAGAAATCTAGCATTGGCGCTTATCACTGATTGGATTGAAGCCCACCAGCCAAATTCTTTGTCGGATTTATTGGAAGTATTTGATAAGGATATACGTCGACGAATAGCCTTGCCTATATCAGATATCACTGATGGAAAAATGAAGCGATATCATTCAAGCGATGAAGACCTTATTGAGCTTGATTCAGGTGAAGTTATTGCGATATCTAACCAATGGAGTATTGGTAGTGTAACTCGTTTAATTGAAGTGGTTAGCCAGTATGGCTTTGAAGTTACTAAAGTCGACTCATAGTGCAAGGGTTTAGTTTAATAAAGGACAATTATCCATGGTTGGATTAGGTGATATCGAAGCATTCTTTGCGCTTAGAGCAAGGTATAAGAAATGGCGTAACCCAGAGCGTATCGTTACTAATACCGCACAGCGCTTTATTAGACTTTTTGAAGCTCATGGTGTCGCCCGTGCACAAATCCCCCGTTTTTTTGGGCATAACCTCACCATTCACCAAGTTGAAGATGAGGCTGAACTTCTAAAGAGCTTAGATACAGATATTTTGGAAGCGGCGGCAACACTATTTGGTGTGAAGCTTGAGTGGTTGGAAGGCGGTTCGGAAGAGTTGTATGAGCTCAAACATTTTTACAAACAGCCAAAGTTATTCGGTGACTGGCTGAATTCTATATTGAATGCTGCTGGTGGAAACAGAGTTGATGGTTGGTTGTTAATTACGAAGTTCATGGCTGATGAATATGATGCGTTAATTTTAATGAGAGAGCAGGTTGCTGAGATCGGAAACGAACCTATTTATCGCTATCATTTCTGTGAGCTGTGGATTTATGGCTACTGGAAATGTCGAGCAGATATTGCTGCATGTATAGCACAAGCCTGGGGGCGTAATTGCTATGTTTCAGGCCGAATGATTTCTCCTGACCTGTTTCATAGGTTGACCTCGTTAAACCACATTCCTGATAGCGACAACGAACAAACCTCAATCAGAGGTCGAAGGTTTCAAGCTGAAGACTTAACCACAGACCCTAAGTTTTACTCACGAAATATAGGTGAAGGTCAGTTTGGTATCGATAATGCGGTTGCATTATGGCTTGATTACCACCAGCAAGGTTTAATGGATTCAGGTTTTGGGTGTCATGAAAGGGTATTTAGGGAGCGGCTCCAGAAGTAGGTCTATTTTTCCAAGACTGTTAAAACAATCTAGTTAAATCTAGTTGATAGCCCGATCCGAAGAGGATTGCGTAGGGATGGTTTTATTTGCAGAGATCCAATTTAATATTGGTTTTAAAGTTGATGTTTTTTCTTTTATAGAGAACGCTTTTTTCGTCCCCCTTGAAACTTTCTAATGCCTTTAGGTGTGTATTCTTTAGTCTCATTTTTGGCTAAATAACTAGCACGAAATATTGCGCTTAGAAAGCTATCTTTGTCTTGGTAGTGCACCCAATAGTTGCAATTAGTAGGGAAATAATAACTAACATTGACCAACAGGTAACAGGCTCTATCTAAGTGCGGTTTTATACCAAATGAGTTTCGCACTTTCTGTGCATCAATAATGACTATGCAGTGGTAATGGCAGAACCCTTCAGCTGCTGTTTGTTCTCGTACCCATAAGTAGTCCATCTTACTGCTATAGTGCTTTTCTAGAGAGTTTGTCAGCTGCTTGAACAGTTTGCTAATGAGTTTGTTATTACTTGTGGCTTCGTAAGTGTGGATTTCAAAACAGACCATTAGGACCTTCGGGTGGAGCTCAAGCATTGAAAGTAATTTTTCAAAGATAGAATCCATGATGTCTTTATTTAAACCTGTATCGAACTTTTGCACTGGCCAGAAGTAATCTAGGTATTCATACTCAGTAGCGTTAAAAGGCATAATAATAAAACCTGTAATAAATGCTGCTTGTGCCAGACCTGTAGCTCAATGATGCCGCGCATTTCAGTTTTGATAACTATCTACTTAAGGCGCTAAATGTTGCTCTGAACCTTCATTCGTTGTTTATAAGGCTCATTTGGACGCATCTAAGTGCATTTGATGTCAGTAATATGGAAGAAAGGGCAGTTTTTACTGCCCATTTATCATGGGGCCCCAAATAAATGGTTCCAGGCTAGGGTTATTGGCTTTCTATCCAAAAGTCATAATCGCTTTTGCGCCAGCCCTTATTCTTTCCATTGATTTTTATGGGTTGAATGAATTGATTGTCACGCACCCTTCGGTGAAGAGTCGATATGCTGATACTTAGTAGTTTTGCCATCTCTTTAGGTCGAATGATGTAATCCAGATCTTTAGATTGGATGCACTTTTGTTCCATATGCTTTAATAATCTTGGGGTTTTCATCTGTTCAACTCCGCTTAATCATCAAATAGGGTTTTTGTTTGCTTCTGCTTGATATAGTCAATCGTTATCGGGCAAAGAAGTCGTGGCATAGCTAAGTAATTGAGCTATCTGGCTACCCGCATCGTTTAGTAAACTGTTCCTGAGTTAAATGTTTTCGTGATCCCTCGCTTCAATTTGTTGCGTAATCCAGTTGTTGATCTCTTCTTCGACCCAGCCAACAGCGCGGGCGCCTAATGGGAGTTGCTTAGGAAATTGATTCTGAGCGATCAGCTCGTAAATGGTAGAGCGGCTTAGCCCTGTGATGTTAATGACTTCTTTTAATCTTAAAACTTTCATGGATTGCCTCGTTATATCTCGGTGTTAATAGTACGAGGCAAGCGTAATACAGACTAAGGCATAAATTCTGACAGTAATTTTTTACTGTCAGAAACTAAAAATTACTGTCAGAAATCTTTTATAGATTTCCTTAATAGCTTTTCAACGGTTGCACGAGCTAGAGGAGGGACACAAGTTTCTGGCCATTTTAGTGGTGCTTTTGCATCGATCAACTCTGCCCACAGTGTGATCGTAGTACATTGGTCTGGATATTTATTCAGCAGGTATAGAGCAAACTGGAGGACTTCCTCCCTTGCGCTAGCGTTTCTAGCTGTGTTTCCGTGAATAGAGCCATCTTTATTGGTATTGAGAATGTTTGAGCCAGGATATAGAAGCTGAGCATCTTCTCGTTGGCCTATTTGGATTAGATACTTTGCAATGCTGACTATAGACGCTTCAGCATCTGAAGCCCCCATGACAGGTGGTAAGACTATGTCGATCTTGCTCTTGTTTGGATCGTTGATTGCAATCTCGAATTCAGAAATTAATCCAGCATATAATTCGTTGGCTCTTTCAAAATGAGGATCGCCTCGTGGAATTGTAGAAATGTCATCAACATTTAAAATTAGAGCAACAGCATCAGCTGGGTTCAGTGAGGTTTTGTATTTAAACCTAGATCTAGGCATGGATGTCTCCCATTAAATTACTGTTTCTGAATTTTTCTTATGTTTAGAAAGCGTAAGTCTGAGTGGTTGGCCTAAGCCTGTGTTGAAATATGTTCACTCCACCAGCACGTGAGCTCTCTGCATCGTTCGATATAGCTGCTCGGTTATAGGCCGCACGAACGGTAATCTTGTCTACATAAGCGAGTGATACCTCAATCAATTCGGCATCGAATCCTTGCTCGTTGAGGGTGGTGCTGGCCAAAGCACGCAGGCCGTGAGCCACTAAGCGGCCTTTGTAGCCTATACGCCTGAGTGTCATATTGCTAATTTCTGTACTGGTGTGATTATTGGGATTTCTATCTGCAGGGATAACCCATATTAGCTTATCGAAATCAATCTCAGCTCACTTTGCCATTGCGGCTTCAGTTGGCCGCGTCATGGTATGAATTTGGATCTCAATCAAGCAGTGAGTAATTTTCTTGATGCTGGCGTAGGACAGGGGCTCCATAAATTTAGGCTGCTCATCAGGTTTAATCGTAGGCATCTTCTTTTTCTCTGGCACCCCAGATGCTGTAGCTATTCCAAAAAGTGAGTTTAAATGAATGACGCGGTATTAATTGAAAATGTCATTACCAGATATGGAAGCACAAATTTAAAGCGCATTACGAACAAAGCTAGCTGAATTATGTGATATAAAAAATGGGTATCAATAAACATTCGTATGTTGATACCAGTTTTATTTTTTTAAAAAGGGTATCATAAAATCAGGGTGTAGCTTTAATGGTACTTTAATTATATGATGCCCCCATATTTGATACCTTCTACAAAAGTGAGTGACCAATGCGTACCTTTTCCTATTGTCGCGTTTCTACAACAGAGCAAACCACCGAGAATCAGATTCTTGCTATCCGACAAAAAGGGTATGAGGTGAATGATGATCGCACTATCAGTGAAACGGTCTCTGGTTCTGTTGAGGCAATGAAGCGTGAAAAGTTCAAGATGCTAATTAATCACCAGATGGAACGTGGCGATATGCTGGTGGTATTGAAGTTAGACCGTTTAGGCCGAGATAACATAGACGTACAAAACACAATTAACCTGCTTACAGATAAAGGCATCAAGGTTGTGTGCCTTGATCTACCCGTCGCCGATCTATCAAGTGCTGAGGGTAAGCTGATGCTGCAGATGTTTTCAGCCTTTGCAGAGTTTGAGCGAAACCGGATCAGGGAACGAACAAAAGAAGGGCTTGAGCGAGCTAAAGCCGAAGGTAAGAAGCTAGGCAGACCAGCAGCTCATAACACCACATCTTTAGTACAAGCTAAGAAAGCCGAGGGTTTATCTCAATCAAAAGTAGCAGAAGTTTTAGGTTTAGGGATTGCTACAGTAAAAAGGCATTGGAACAAAACTATTTCTATTGCTTAGCTTGTTTATGTCAGTGTTAATAGTTTTGATTGGTTCAAATTTTGAAGGTTTATTACCGTTAACATCCTTTCCTAAGGCTTCCTAGAAAGGCTTCTAAAATAAGAGTTTTATCAACTTAATTCATTAAATTTCATATATAATCTTTTTCCATGTTCTGCACGTAACCGCAGTAACCATAAATTATAGAGTAATCAATAGTATGGCAAAAGCACCCGCTAAAAAGAAACCAGCAGCAAAAAAGAAAGAAAAATCATTTGAAGAAACACTCTGGGATGCAGCAAACAAGCTGCGTGGTAGTGTTGAATCGTCAGAATACAAACACATCGTATTGAGCTTGATTTTCCTCAAATTCATCAGTGATACGTTCGAGAAGCGTAAGCAAGATCTGATTGATGCGGGTCAAGAAAAGTATGTTGATTTAGTTCAGGCATACACTAAAGAAAATGTGTTTTATCTACCAGAAGAGAGTCGTTGGAGCTTTGTTCAGCAAAATGCTAAACAAGAAGATATTGCCCTAAAGATCGATACCGCTCTGAGCACTATCGAGAAAACCAACAAAGCACTTCAAGGTGCATTGCCCAAAAATTACTTTTCTCAATTAGAGTTTGATACTAGTAAATTAGCGGCACTTGTAGATGTAATTGGAAATATAGAAACACTAAATAGCCCCCATAAAGACATTGTTGGAAGGGTTTATGAGTATTTTTTAGCCAAGTTTGCTATCGCAGAAGGTAAAGGCAAAGGGGAGTTCTACACCCCGAAAAGCGTAGTCAACTTGATTGCTGAGTTAATCGAACCCTATAGAGGTAAAATCTATGATCCTTGTTGTGGTTCGGGTGGTATGTTTGTTCAATCAATGAAGTTTATTGAAAAGCACAAAGGGAATACAAAAGACGTTGTAATTTATGGGCAGGAAGCGACCCCAACTACATTTAAGCTTGCAAAAATGAACCTTGCAATTAGAGGTATTTCTGCAAATTTAGGCGTAGCTGCTAAAGATACCTTTGCTAATGATCAGCAAGAGCTTCTTAAAGCTGATTTTATTATGGCAAACCCACCATTTAACCAGAAAGATTGGCGAGCAACAGAAGAGTTGGTTGATGATCATCGCTGGGATGGTTACGAGACTCCGCCAATTAGTAATGCTAACTATGGCTGGATATTACATATGGTATCTAAGCTCTCCCAAAATGGCATTGCTGGCTTTATCTTATCAAGTGGTTCTACTTCGGCTTCGGGCAATGAGTATAAAATACGTAAACAGCTTATTGAAAACAATCTAGTTGAAGCCATTATTACTTTACCTAGAGATATGTTCTATAACACTGATATTAGTGTAACTTTATGGATTATAAATAAAAATAAAGATGCTAGGTTTCACCAAAATGAAGATGGTGAGGTGAACTTAAGGGAAAGAAACACAGAAGTTTTGTTTATGGATCTGAGAAGGCTTGGTACTGAGTTTGAAAAAAAATACATAGAGCTTACGGAAAACAACATTAACGATGTTGCAAAAATATTCCATTGTTGGCAAAGAGAAGGGCATTCTGAATCGTATAAGAATATTGCTGAGTTTTGCTACTCGGCATCAAAAGAAGAAATTATTAAAAATAATTACTCTTTAGTTCCTAGTAAGTACATTCCTTTTTCTGCTACTGATAGCACAATAGATTTTGAAGGAGAAATGTTAAGGATTCAGTCTGAACTTTCGGCATTAATGAAAGAAGAGAAACAAGCGCAAGCTGAGCTATTTGAAGCATTTAAAGGAATTGGTTATGAAATCTAGTCCAATAGGCAACCTTATTTCTATGGTTGACGAAAAAAATAAAGATAACAGCGTATCTAACCTACTAGGTATAAACATATCTAAAAACTTTATGCCATCAATTGCAAACTCAACAAATTTAGATTTAACCAAGTATAAGGTCATTAAAAAGGGAGTTTTTGCCTGTAACATTATGCACGTAGGCCGTGACGAGAGGCTACCAATAGCACTATATAGAGATGATGAACCAGCTCTTGTTTCTCCAGCATATAAAACTTTTGAAGTCCTTGATGAAGAAGTTGTATTACCAGAGTTTTTGATGATGTTTTTTCAGCGTCCAGAGTTTGATCGATTAACTTGGTTCTATTGTGATTCAAGTATTCGTGGGGGGTTAGATTGGGATAGATTTTGTGACATAGAAGTGCCATTGCCACCCCTTGAGGCTCAAAAGAAATATGTTGCAATCCATCACGCATTAGAAGTTAGAAAAGAGATTAGTCATCGTTTTGAGGAAATCCTCAAACCTCTGTCACCGATTTTGTTGAGAGGGGTAGTTGAGCAAATGGAAATTGAAAAATAAGAGTTGAGTTTGATGAAATTCACAGAAGAAAGGCTAGAGCAAGCCATTATTGAGCTGCTAGGGAAAGAGGGCTATCCACATACTCGTGGTGAGGCGATTGAGCGAGTACCTGAAGATGTGCTGATTAAGTCCGATCTTCGTGAATTTCTAGCCAAACGTTATCAAACGGAAGGTATTACAGCCTATGAGATAAAGCAAATTATCCATAAGCTTGAGTATCTTCCAGCTTCAGATCTCTACGATACTAACAAAGCCATAATGAAGTTTGTCTCTGATGGTTTTTTGTTAAAGCGTGAAGATACAAGCCAGAAAGATTTATACATTCAGCTTCTAGACTACGTTGACCTAGAGAACAACCGCTATCGCATCGTTAACCAAATGGAGATACAAGGCTATGAGCTGCGTATCCCTGACGGGATTCTTTACATCAATGGCTTACCTCTTGTGGTGTTTGAATTTAAGAGTGCCATTCGTGAAGAAGCGACTATCTATGATGCGTATAAGCAGCTAACCACTCGTTATGATCGAGATATCCCTGAACTATTCAAATACAGCGCTCTGTGTGTGATTAGTGATGGTGTGAACAGCAAAATGGGGTCGTACTTTGCCCCATACGAGTTCTTTTACTCTTGGCGTAAAATTACGGGTGAAGAGAAGCTAGACAAAGACGGTATTGATTCATTGTTTACGATGATCAGCGGCTTGTTTAACAAGAAACGCCTTACTGATGTGATACGTCACTTTATCTACTTACCTGACACCTCAAGTAAACAAGAAAAGATTGTTTGTCGTTATCCTCAGTATTACGCAGCAACAAAGCTTTTTGCTAATATCAAACAACATATGAAGTGCTTTGATGAGCACGGAAAGTTGGTGAGTGGTGACGGTAAAGGTGGTACGTATTTCGGTGCGACTGGTTGCGGTAAGAGCTACACAATGTTGTTCTTATCTCGTCTACTGATGAAAGATGTCGAGTTGGGCAGCCCAACTATTATTCTTATCACTGACCGTACCGATCTGGATGATCAGCTTTCAGGTCAATTCACTAATGCAAAAGGTTACGTGGGCGATCAAAACATCATTAGCGTTGAGAGCCGTGCTGAACTTCGTGAACACCTGAAGGGGCGTAAAAGTGGTGGTGTATTCCTGACTACCATCCATAAATTTACTGAAGATTTGGAGCTGCTGACGGAGCGCACCAACGTCATTTGTATCTCGGATGAAGCGCACCGCAGTCAAACCAATTTAGAACAGAAAATTACCGTTACTGAAGACGGAGTGAAAAAGACTTACGGCTTTGCTAAGTATCTTCACGACTCCTTACCAAACGCTACTTATGTCGGCTTTACTGGCACACCAATTGACGCAACGCTGGATGTATTTGGTGCGGTTGTCGATAGCTACACAATGACAGAATCGGTTTACGATGAAATTACTGTTCGTATTGTTTATGAAGGTCGAGCTGCAAAAGTGCTACTTGATGGTCGCCAGCTTGATGAAGTCGAAAAATACTATAAAGAGTGTGAAGAAGCAGGGACAAACGAATACCAAATAGATAAAAGCAAAACGGCTATGGCGAGTATGTCTACCATACTAGGCGACCCAGATCGCATAAAATCTATAGCGAAAGACTTTGTTGAGCATTATGAGAATCGTGTTGAAGAAGGCACGACTCAAAAAGGCAAAGCAATGTTTGTTTGTAGCAGTCGTGAAATTGCCTATCAATTCTATAAAGAACTGCTTGAGCTTCGCCCTGAGTGGGATGAAGTAAAAGTCTGTGAAGACGGTGCAACCCTATCAGAAAGTGATAAGAAGAAAGTTAAGCCGATGGAGCGAGTCAAGATGATTATGACTCGTAACAAAGACGATGATAAAGCTCTGTGGAATAAACTCGGTAACAAAGAGTACCGTAAAGAGCTGGATCGTCAGTTTAAAAATGGTAAATCGAACTTCAAAATCGCTATTGTTGTCGATATGTGGCTAACGGGCTTTGATGTGCCGTTCCTCGATACCATCTACATTGATAAGCCTTTGCAAAAGCATAACCTTATCCAAACCATTTCGAGAGTAAACCGTAAATTTGAAGGTAAAGAGAATGGTCTGGTAGTCGATTACATCGGCATAAAAAAACAGATGAACCTTGCACTTTCCCAATACACAGCAGGGCAAGATCAGAACCTAGAAGACATCAAACAGTCGGTCATTATCGTTAAGGATCACTTGAGCCTGTTGGATGGGCTGTTCCATAAGTTCGACTCTAAGCCTTACTTCAATGGTACTCCACTAGAGCAGTTACATTGCTTAAATGCTTCGGCTGATTTTGCACTAAGAACCAAGAAGTTTGAAAAGACGTTTATGGATCTGACCAAACGCCTTAAATCAGCCTATGACATTTGTGTGGGTAGTAGTGAGCTGACCAAAGAGCATAAGGACAAGATTCACTATTATCTAGCGGTTCGAACCATCGTATTTAAGATCACTACGGGTGGTGCGCCAGATGTTGACCAAATGAACCGCAAGGTGCGTGATTTGGTCAAAGACGCACTAATGAGTGATGGTGTTGAAGAGATCTTTAAACTGGGTGAGAAAGACGGTGGCGAGATTGATATTTTTGATGATGATTACCTTGCCAAGTTGGAGATGGTGAAACAGCCAAACACTAAACTTCAACTTCTTCAGCAGATGCTTGCCAAAGCGATTGGCGAGTTTAAAAAGACCAATAAAGTGAAAGGTGTCGATTTCACTAAGAAAATGAATATGTTGGTTGAAAAGTACAATGAGCGTGATGAAAAGGATGTACTTCGCTCGGAAGTCATCAATGATTTTTCTGATGAAATTATCAATCTTTACAATGAACTACGTGCTGAGATGTCCTCGTTTGGTGAAATGGGGATAGATTTTGAAGAAAAAGCCTTTTACGACATTCTCATCTCACTGGCTCACAAGTATGACTTTACCTATCCCGAAGAGAAGCTGCTTGACCTATCTAAAGAGGTGAAGAAGGTCATTGATGATAAAGCCAAATACACCGATTGGAACAAGCGAGACGATATCAAAGCTGAGTTGCACTTTGACCTGATCATTTTGCTCGATGAGTGGGGCTACCCACCGATTGATCGTGATGAAGTGTATAAAGAGATTTTTGAGCAGGCTGAGAACTTTAAAACTAACCGATAAGCTGAACAAGGAACGCAAAGTTGATTGATGTAAACCAAGTTGAAGCTGTGCTAAAAGCACAATTGAGCGATAAACATTTACAGCTAAGTGATAGTTTATTGGAAGACGCAATTCGTATTCTTGATGAGTTAGAGCAACAGATGACTTACCCAGACTGGGAGAGTCGTGAGGATACGCTGGCTTCAATCGAGTTTGAAGTGGCGAAAGTGAACGATGACCAGCAGTTTGTAACTGATATGACCGCCGACTTGGTATCGTTAGCCAAGCGCTCAGAAGGAACAGAGCGTTGTGGTTGGTTTGTTGGCGCTATGTATGATTTTAGTGATGATCAACTTCCTCGATTCTTGGCTGAGAACATTTGGCAAAATGGTTACGATGACAAGTATTCTGACCTAGTGCGCTCTATGGCGGTAGGTGACAAAATAGCCATCAAGTCGGCTTACACTAAAAAGCATAATCTTCCGTTCAACGGAAACAATCACTTCGCTTCTGTCATGGCTATTAAGGCGATTGGCACGATTACAAAGAACTTAAATGACGGTAAAACGGTAGAGGTGAAGTGGGATGATGCGTTTCCTGAGCCAAAGGAGTGGTACTTCTACACCAGTAGAACAACGATATGGAAAGTAGAAAGTAATGACTGGATGAGCACAGCTCTCTTAGATTTTGCTTTTCGGGACAAGCAACAGGACTATCAACGTTTTGTTGAACAACCATATTGGAAGGAACGCTTTGGCTCTAAAGCTATACAAGATGCGCGTTTTGAATGGAGTCATTTTTACGAAGCATTCGCCTCGGCACTTATTGAGCATAAAGACAATCGGAAACAGTTGACCGAATTTGTAGCTAAATTGGCTGAAGAGCACGAGCTTTCCTATATGAGTGGGAAAGACCTTGATGACATTTGTCCTTTTACTGTCATGGGGTTATTCAATCGCCAAGTTACGGATGAAAATCGTACTAAATTGGCAGGTGCTCTTGCACGTTTTCTGAGTATTGACATTGAAGCTCCAGACTCTTTTGAAGGTATTCCGATATTAAACAACATGAAGTCTTGGTTCTTTGCTTATGAAGAGAACCGTCATGAATCAGATATCGATAACTTATGGGAGCTGTTTGAAGTGGCACTTTCTCTTGCAGATGAGCCTTCTGAAGAGCATCGTAGCCAGTTTGAAGAGCTTTATGACAAGGTGTCTGCCCAAAATGGTATTGGCTGGAACTTGTCTATGGGGCTTTTTTGGATACGACCATGGAGCTTTCCAACATTAGATACTCAGTCGAGGACTTATTTTACTTCGTTGGGATTCAAGCTGGGGTTGAGTGGCTCAAAAGGGCGGTGCAGTGCCACTGATTACTTGAAGGTTCAAGAAGATTTAGAGACACGATTTAGTGAGGAAAAATTCCCTGTTCACTCATTCCCTGAGTTCTCTTTCAAAGCTTGGCAGTCTCCAGCTAAGCCACAAGTTAAAGGTGAAGGCTGGAAAGCACTTATATTAGAGCGGATTAAAAAGTTATGTCTTGAGAAACAATCAGAGTTGTTTACTCGGCAGGAATTTCAAAGTCGTTACTTAGAAGAGCTTAAAGCACTTTTCCCTGACAATAATACGCCTGATATGACTATTGACCGTCAAATGCAAATTTTGCGAGATGAGCACATTCTTGGCTTTGTCGATAAAGGTCAATATGAGTGGTTTGGCTATGAAGACGAAGAGCAAGTCGATGCCGCAAAGCAGCCTACCTTCGAGAAGTATACAGCGTTGGAT
Organism: uncultured Shewanella sp.; assembly: GCF_947497935.1. Lineage (GTDB taxonomy): Bacteria > Pseudomonadota > Gammaproteobacteria > Enterobacterales > Shewanellaceae > Shewanella. The sequence continues at coordinate 9,455 of NZ_CANMIO010000017.1, read as the reverse complement.
ATTGTGGAGGATGGGTGCTTCTTATCTAAAGATGAGATTTCATCTATCATTAAGCGACTGAAAGATAAAAATAACCTAATTCTTCAAGGGCCGCCAGGTACGGGTAAAACGTGGTTAGCAAAGAAGCTAGCGATGGCGCTAATAGGTGAGAAGCGTGAGTCGAACATTATAGCGGTTCAATTTCACCCTAACCTTTCATATGAGGACTTTATCAGAGGTTGGAGACCATCTGGAGATGGCAAACTTACGCTGTGTGATGGACCATTTTTAGATGTGGTAGGTGCAGCAGCCAAAAATCCCAAGCAGCTATATGTTGTTGTTATTGAAGAAATCAATCGTGGCAACCCTGCACAAATCTTTGGTGAAATGCTTACTTTGCTTGAAGCTGATAAACGAACGCCTAATGAACGTCTTTCATTAAGCTATATGCGAGAAGGTGAAGAGCCGATATTTATACCAGAAAACCTGTTTATTATCGGCACTATGAACGTGGCAGATAGGTCGCTTGCTTTAGTTGATTTGGCGTTACGTAGAAGGTTTGCATTTATTAGTTTGCAACCAGAAATAGGCGATACATGGAGACGATGGGTTAATGAAGAGCACGGTTTAGATGATGCGTTTTTACAACAAATTCAATCTAAGATGGCTTCCTTGAACTTGAAAATATCGGAAGATCCAAAGTTGGGTAAGCAGTTTCAGGTTGGTCATAGTTATGTTACCCCATCACGTCATAACAAAATTGATGAACCTTCTACCTGGTTCAAAGATATTGTTGAAACAGAAATTTATCCGTTGTTAGAAGAGTATTGGTTTGACTCCCCAGAAGATGCAATAAATGCTAGAGATGCTTTAATTGAGGGGCTATGAGCGAACGCCGCCACTACGTAGGTAAGATTCCAGTACAGAACTTGTGGCTGCTGATGCTTTATGCATCAGAGTCTCGTTTTTTGTTTGCTCAGCTTAGTGATGTTGAAGAGAATTTGGAGAACGTTGCAAACCTGATAGCTGATGTGCTCTGTGATCTTGTTGATAATCGACTAAAGCGGAATTTATCAACCCAGTTTGTAGAAACTGAACGAGAGATCACTCGCGTTAGAGGTAGGATTAACATTTTATCAACGGAGCGTACAATGGCTCTGTCGAAAGGTAAGGTAATTTGTTCATTCGATGAGCTGACGATGGACTCTGATCGAAATCGTTATATTTGTGCTTCGCTATCTGCATTAGTTGGCCTTGTCGATAAGCCAGAACTTGCGAGGCGATGTCACAACCTTACATTGAGGTTAAATCGGCTAGGTGTCAGTGATAGGCCACCAGCTCATTATCGACCTAGTCGTGAAAGGTTCTCACGGCATGAAGCTGATGATAGACAGGTATTGTTGGTAGCTGAGCTTGCGCATGATATGCACTTATTGACAGAGTCGCTTGGATCTAAGCTTTTACCAACTCCAGATAAGCAGAAGGAGTGGGTCAGGAAGCTCTTTGAAAAAGCCGTTGGTGGATTCTATAAGTTGAAACTAATGCCCAATGGCTGGTCTGTAAAAACAGGTAAGAAGGCAAGGTGGCCCATATCTAAAGGAAGCGTATTGGGGCAAGAGTTGCTCCCATCGATGTCGATGGATATTGTGCTAGAGAATAAACGGCTAGCACAACGTTTGATTATCGATACCAAATTTGCTGACATATTAATGAAGGGGCGCTTTGGAAACAGTACATTTAAAAGTAACTATATATACCAACTGTATAGTTATGTAATGTCTCAAGTTGATGCAAATGATAAGCTGTCGTTGAATGCTTCGGGAATGCTATTACACCCGTCTTTAGGCGAAAGCTATGATGAGTATGCCGTTATTCAGGGGCATAAAATTCGATTTTGTACAATTGACTTAAGCTTAGATAGTGACATTGTTGTCGAGCGATTGTTGAGTCTTATTGTTTAAGATTGAGGAGGCAATGTCATTGAGTGAAATTGCCTGAAACTCCCAGCCGTCCCTTCTTTATTATAGCTGACAGATATGCTCACTCCACCAACACATAAGCTCTCTGCGTCGTTCAATGTAATCAGCACGGTTATATGCCGCTCTTACGGTATTTTTATCTACGTGAGCCAGTGATACTTCAATTAACTCAGCATCAAAGCCTTGTTCGTTTAATGTGGTACTCGCTAATGCACGCAGGCCGTGAGCCACAAGGCGGCCTTTATAGCCCATACGCTTGATCGCCATATTGGCGGTTTCAGTGTTGGTATGTCTGTTCGGGTTTCTGTCAGCAGGGAATATGTATTCCAAGTGACTGCTGATTGGCTGCATACGCTTTAGTAATGCGAGAACTTGAGGTGTTAAAGGGATTATGTGCTCACGCTTCATCTTCATGCGCTCTGCAGGGATCACCCATAGCTTTTTATCAAAATCTATCTCAGCCCACTTAGCCATAGCGGCTTCAGCTGGTCGTGTCATGGTGTGTAGTTGAAGCTCAATCAAGCAGCGTGTTGTTACTTTTATACTGGCGTAAGATAAGTCCTGCATAAATTCAGGTAGCTCACTAGGTTTGATTGTCGGCATTTGACGCTTCTCTGGGACACCAAACGCAGCCGCTATGCCAATAAGTGGGTTGGAGTGAATTACACCTGTATTAACTGCAAAGGTCATCACTTCGTTCAGCCAGCTGATCACACGTCTACAAGTTTCTACGTGTCCTTTGCCTTCTAATGGCTTGAGTACTTGAATGACTTGTGGTGCAGTTAAGGCGCTGATTGGTGTTTCACCTAGGGCAGGGAATAGGTATAGCTCTAATCTGCGATAAAGCTTTCTTGAGTGATTTGTAGATACTTTTTGTTTTTTTACTTCGAACCAAGTATCAGTAACAGCTTTAAGGGTATTAGCTGCATCCGTTTTAACTGTTTCTTCTTGTTGCTGAAGGTGATATTGAGGATCTATGCCTTTGGCAAGGAGCTCGCGAGCAGCCTCTCTTCTTTTTCTGGCTTCAGCAAGTGGCACATCAGGGTAGGTGCCGAGCCCAAGGTTGGTACGTTTTTTCGTAACAGGACGGGTATAGTTGAGCAGCCAAAATTTCGAGCCACTTGGTTTTACCCTAAGCATTAACCCACGACCATCAGCGAGGTTGTACTCTTTCTCTTTCGGCTTAGCATTTGTGACTTGCGTTGCGGTGAGCTGCTTAGTTGTATTGGCCATGTTTGTAACACGATTATGGGATTTGACTTCGATGTTACATTGAGTGTGACATAAAACTCAAGCTGCTATGGGATGGCAATAAACGCTAATGAACGCTAAGTTATTGATTTTATAAATTCCAGACAGAAAAAAAGACGTCCTGAGACGTCTTTGTTCCTATATTTGGTGGAGGCGGCGGGGCTCGAACCCGCGTCCAAAAAGCCTACATCCAAGGCGCTACATGCTTAGTCTCTCTTTTGGTTAACCAACTACACTCCGAAAGACAGGATTGCAATTGGCGAGTTCAGTACTGTTTCGCGGTTCACCCCTGAACGTGGTTCCCTCGCTATCAAATGTAAAGGTGACCATCTTATTACTCTGCCCATTTGAGAAACGTGAGCAAGATGGCTAGCTAGCCTAAGCTGCTAGAGCGTAGTTATCGTCGTTTGCAACTATAACTGTGCGGCTTTTTACGAGGCCAACCGCCCCTCGGCATGCTCCCAGGGTTTCGAGAATCTTGTCGAATCCAGAATCGCCCCCAAGTACAATGTGATTGTAACGCGACCTTTCTTGTTTTACCAAGCATAAAAATTGCATTTACAACCGATTGTTCGTTATACGTACGTTATTGACCGCGTACGTTGTTGAAATTACTGTTGAACGGCCTTTTTCATAGTACGAGACTTTTCAATTTGCCATTCACGGTCTTTGGTATCTTCACGCTTGTCGTGATCTTTCTTACCTTTACCTAAACCAATTTCGATTTTAACCCAAGCGCCTTTCTGCCAATACATGGAGATAGGTACGATTGAGTAACCTTTACGTTCAACTAAACCTTCAAGCTTATCAAGCTCTTTTCGTTTAAGTAGTAGTTTGCGCGAGCGTAGCGGATCACATACGACATGGGAAGATGCTGTATTCAGTGGCGCAATGGTGCAACCAAAAAGATAAGCTTCGCCTTCTCTTAGAAACACATAGCTTTCAGACAAGTTTACCTTGCCCATACGAATAGACTTCACTTCCCATCCCATAAGGGATAAGCCTGCTTCTAGCTTCTCTTCAAACTTATAGTCGAAAGTTGCGCGCTTATTGCGTGCAATGGAAGCTGAACTGTTCTTTGAATTTTTTGCGTTTTTCTTAGCCATAGGCAGTCATTATACTCGCGCCAAACAAATATGGAATTGGGCAAATCAATTTATTACAAGTTTTATCTCTTTGCTGAGTGAGTTTGTTTGCTTTTTAGCCGCTCAATACGATGGGGCTGTATCAAAGATGCGTTTTTTTGTGTTCATGTTAAAATCCACGCTTCGTGTTTAATTACTGAGTACCAATCGTCAGATGCCGCAAATTTCTCGCAGTGTATTAGTTCGCTTCAGCGCGATGCAGATGTATGACCTAGTCAATGATGTTGAATCTTATAAAGAGTTCTTGCCCGGTTGTGTGGGTGGCAAAGTCCTAGAATTTGATGGCAAAACCATGGTTGCCTCGGTTGATGTAGCAAAAGCGGGGATCAGTAAAACCTTTACCACACGTAATCAGGTTGTTCCTGGTAAAAGTATTCAGTTGCAGTTAGAGAATGGTCCTTTTAAAGAGCTGGTTGGTGAATGGAAGTTTACAGAATTGACCGAAGATGCCTGTAAGGTGGAGTTTGAGTTGAATTTTGAATTCTCAAGTTCGATTGCCGACTTAGCCTTCGGTAAAGTATTTAAAGAGTTGATGGCTTCAATGGTCACTGCATTTACCAGTCGTGCAAAGGTGATATATCAATGAGTACAGAGCAAGCCCCATTTCTAGTCGAAGTCATCTATGCGCTGCCTACTCAGCAGAAGCTGATTAAGGTGAATGTCACGCCGGGAACCACATGTATTGAGGCGGTCAAGTTAAGTGATATGCAGCTTTACTTCCCGGAGATTGATTTAGATACAGTCAAGCTTGGGATCTTTAGTCGTTTAGTTAAACATGATGAAGTGTTACTACCGGGTCAAAGAGTCGAGATCTATCGCCCTTTAATTGCCGACCCTAAAGATGTTCGACGTAAACGGGCTGAAAAAGCTAAAGAAGATGGCCGAATAAATAAGATTACAGGCAGTAAAATCTAATGAATAAAAAATGGCGAGTCTCCTTTAGGGACTCGCCATTTTTCTTTAAGCTAATCGGTTTAACTAACGTGAGTATTCAAGCGTTATTCAAACTTTTCAGAAAGTGTCTCAGGCTGAGTTTCTTTCTCTTCTACCAAAGGTTCAGCTTGAGGGCGCTGCTCTGGGATCAGTGGGTCACCTTCAGGTGTATTGATCTCAGGTAACTTACTTTCTTCCAATGGCGTATTAAATTCTACGCTTAAATCGTAATCACCTTTAACTTCTGCGAGTTTATCGCCATTGAAGTTAATAATAAGCTCTTTATGTATGATGCTCGCGTCACGACCACTCTTATAATGGTAGACGTAATACCAGGTATCATCAGAGAAGCTGTCACGTAACACCGGACGACCAAGCACGTATTCAACCTGCTCTTTAGTCATATCTATGCGCAATTTTTCGACTTGCTGTTTTTCCATATAGTTACCCTGAGGGATATCAGGCTTATAGATCAAGTAATCGAAAACACCACAGCCACTAACTGATAACGAGAGCGCAGCAGCGCCCAAAAGGGTAAGACTTTTCTTTTTAATTGTCATTGAATGCGCTACTTCATAAAAATCTGTCGGTCATAATACCCAAGCGATCCCCCTTATGACAAGGGCTATTGCGTCAAGGCGTGCTTGGAACGTAATTCTTTAGTTCATTACAGGATTTAACATTAAACCCTAATTAGTGAATATATGGAGTCCCAAAAACCTAAGAAGTTCATTATCTGTAGTTATTCATCTGATTAACGGTTTAGTTTTGTCATTTAATTTTGGATAAAACGACTTTGATATCTCCCCTAAATAATTCACTTTATCTTATTGATAGTAAAGCTGTAACTGAAAGTAAATCAGACCACTTTGAGAAAGAAGACGCACCAGTCCAATTTCGGTTTAAGTTACAGAATTGTTGTGTTAACTTAACATTGTTTTCTCATTAAGTTTAAGCGTTAAGCCTAGAAGCCTAGGATTTAAAGTTGAGCGATAAACATTGAGTGAAGAACAACGATAAAACATACATAGATGGGCATAGAGTAGATGACAACAGAAAAAGGAACTTTGGTTTGTGTCGGCACTGGACTCAATTTAGCCGGACAAATTAGCGTATTGAGTAAAAGCTACATTGAGCATGCCGATGTGGTGTTTTCTCTGGTGCCGGATGGATTTGCCCAGCATTGGCTTGAGTCTCTTAATCAAGATGTGCGCAGTCTTCAGCCTTATTACGCCCAAGAGGGCGAAGTTAAAAATCGTCGCGATACCTATGATCAGATGGTGGCTGCTATCCTGGATCAGGTTCGACTAGGCAAAAAAGTTGTTTGTGCACTATACGGTCATCCAGGGGTGTTTGCCTGTGTCTCTCATTTTGCCATAACCCAAGCAAGAGAAGAGGGCTATAGCGCACAAATGGAGCCGGGTATTTCGGCTGAGGCCTGTTTATGGGCCGATGTAGGTATCGATCCTGGCGCCTCTGGCCATCAAAGTTTCGAAGCAAGCCAGTTTATGTTCTATAAGCATACGCCAGATCCGACAACGCACTTATTGCTGTGGCAGATTGGTATTGCGGGAGAGCACACCTTAACCGAATTTCATACGTCATCAGACAGGCTGCAAGTGCTAGTGGAGCAACTTAGTGAGTGGTACCCGCTTGAACATGGAATCGTGCTCTATGAGGCGCCAAATTTGCCGACTCAGTCTCCGAGAATAGAGAGGATTGCGTTGAAGCAGCTGCCATTTGCGCAGCTATCATCTATTACTACCTTGCTCATTCCGCCGTCACGGGAGCTTGAGTTTAACCATGAGGTATTGGCCAAGCTCGGGATCAGCGCAGAAGAGCTAGGTTAATGAGCTCGTAGTTATGAGACTGAAATTAAGAGCTGTAGTGTTGAGCCTGAAGCAATCCAACGTATTGGAAGGTAAAGCCAACCGATAGATGGTTAGTAGCTAAACAAAAGTAACAAGCAAAGTAAGAAAGCTAAATAAAGTAAAACAAACCAAAGATGTTCATTTAATTTAAGGGAATAAAAATGTCAAAGTTTAATCAGTTTTTCGAGAAGTTAGGTTCTGATGCCAAGCTGTTAGAGGAATATAAGCAAGACCCGCAAGGTGTGATGCAGGCTAACGGCCTAAGTGATGATGAGATCCAAGCTGTGATGTCGGGCGATGATAATAAGCTTAAATCATTGTCGGGTGGCAATAGCGTTAAAGGATTTATGGTTGTTTTTATAAACGATAAATAACCAATAATGCGTTATACAATAGTTATTCTTCTTTATTTGTTTGCAGCCTCTACGCTTGTTAATGCGGAGGAGGGTAACTATGATGCTACTTTAACAGAGATAGTAGATTCATTAACTGCAGCGCCGCAAAAATCTACAGATTTATTAGAGAGCATGTTGGGTGATTGGGGAGAACTTTCGACAGAACAAAGAGCACTGGTTAAAATTTATCAGGCGATTCTTAAAATTTATGATGGGGATTATCAAGCTTCGATAATACTCTTAAGAGAAGCTGAGAGCTTTAATCCGAGTGCCGCAACACTTAACAAAATTTATCAATATTTATCCACAAATTATATAGGTCTAAAGGACTACCCCGCCGCACTAGAGTTAATGGCAGTGAATTTAGATCGCATTGAGCAAGCCAATAATACCGATATTAAGGTTGGTTCCTACATACGTCTGGCTAACCTTGCATTAGAACTCGATGCTTATCAAAATATGCGGGAGTATGCTTTAGAAGCCATGTCACTTAGTCTTGATGTTGACTCGAGACAGCATTGCTTCGCTTTGTTGTATGTCGCTGTTGCAGACTTAAAGCAACAACAATATCAAAATGCTGAGAATGGTTTTCAACGTAGCCAGACTTTTTGTGAGGCAAACCAATTACCACTTATCGGTTTGATGTCGCAAAAGGGCTTGGCTTTAGTTGCTATCAATACTGAGAATTATCACTCTGCTAAAAACTTGTTAGAGCCTGTATTAAAAGGTTATCAAGAGTTCAATTTTCAAACTGAAATCAACCATGTCAATGCTCTTTTGAGTCAAACTTATCTCGCGTTAGAAGATTCCCCTCAAGCGGAAGAGTTTGCTAACAAGGTGATGAGTTTAAATGATGAGACAAGCCATATTGAATATAAAGCTATTGCCACCAAAGTACTGTCACAGCGATACTTTGAGTCAAAGGAGTACAAGCTTGCATATGATTACCTCGAATCTCATCAACACTATAGTCATTTAATCCTCGATGACACCAAAGCCAAGGCTAATGCCTATCAGATGGCCAAGTTTAAACACCAAGAGCAGGCGCGCGAGATAGCTTTGCTCAATCAGGAGCGCCAATTGGTGGAAACTCAGAAAGAGTTAGATCAATCCGCCCGTACTAATAATGTCATGATTATGACCATGTTGGTGGGCAGTGTAATCTTCCTGTCGCTATTTCTGTTTTACAGCCACAGGCAGAAATTGCGTTATCGTAGATTGGCATTAACAGATAGATTAACCAGTGTTTATAATCGCGGCGCTGGGCAAGATTTTGCTGAAAATGAGTTCATACAGGTTAGTATGCGCAAAGCCGACTACTCAGTGATAGTGTTTGATTTGGATCTCTTTAAAAACATCAATGATAGTTTCGGTCATGCAACTGGAGACTGGACATTAAAACATGTAGTGTCGGTGATCAGGCCGCTTATTCGCGATAGTGATATTTTTACTCGAATGGGCGGTGAAGAGTTTGCCCTATTTCTACCTTATTCTAGTGAGCAAACCGCGCTAAAAATAGCCGAGCGCTGTAAACTGGCGATAGCTGCAATCGATACCAAGTATTCTGGGCATGTGTTTAACATTAGTGCTAGCTTTGGGGTATCGTGTAACACTCGTGAGGATCTGAGTTTAGATCCGTTATTAAAGCGTGCCGATATCGCGCTCTATGCATCTAAGCATTCAGGCCGTAATCGAGTGACGTTATACACACCTGAGCTTAAGCAGCTGCGCCCAACCGATGAGACTCAGCGCTCACTGGTGTTTAATTAGGTAAAAACTTAACTCATCTAGCTAGTATTACTGATATTACTGATAGTACTGATAGTACTGATATTACTGATATTACTGATATTACTGATATTACTGATATTACTGATATTACTGATATTACTGATATTACTG
>NZ_CANMIO010000016.1 GCF_947497935.1 uncultured Shewanella sp. | reverse complement strand
CAATGTCGGTTCGGTTAAGTTATAACAGGTGTCATTCCAGTGCTTTATGCTATTTAGCCTTCGCCGTTTTCACGAGCAATCGCGCGGTACGCAATATCAGTTCTAAAGTAGACATCATCCCAATGGATAGCATCAACTAGCTTGTAAGCTGCTTGCTGTGCTTCGGTTACTGTATTACCGAGTGCGGTTGCGCATAATACGCGGCCACCATTTGTGACAACGTGACCGTCCTTCATGCTAGTACCTGCATGGAATACTTTCGCGTTGTTATCACCAAGAGTTAGACCATCAATCACATCGTGCTTGCGATATGCATCTGGGTAACCACCTGCAGCTAGCACTACGCCTACAGCTGCACGTGCATCAAATTCAGCAGTGACTTGATCGAGCTCGCCGCGAGTCGATGCTAGGCAAAGCTCAACTAAATCAGATTTGAGGCGCATCATAATTGGTTGAGTCTCTGGGTCGCCAAAGCGGCAGTTGTACTCAAGTACTTTGGCGCTGCCATCCGGTGCAATCATCAAGCCTGCGTATAAGAAACCAGTGTAAACATTACCTTCAGCTGCCATGCCATCAACAGTTGGGCGAATAACATGCTCAATAGTCCAGTCGTGAACCGCTTGGGTAACAACTGGCGCTGGAGAGTACGCGCCCATGCCGCCAGTGTTTGGACCATGATCGCCGTTATCACGGGCTTTATGATCTTGGCTAGTGGCCATAGCAAGAATGTTCTTACCGTCTACCATGACAATGAAGCTGGCTTCTTCACCTTTTAGGAACTCTTCGATAACTACGCGAGAACCCGCTTCACCAAACTTATTGCCAGCTAGCATATCTTCAATCGCAGCATCGGCTTCATTTTGATCGGCGGCGATGATCACGCCTTTACCTGCCGCTAGGCCGTCGGCCTTAATCACGATAGGGAAACCAGTCAAACCAGTTACTTGTTTAACATAAGCTTTAGCTGGCTTGATCTCGGTAAAGTTTGAGTAAGCCGCAGTTGGAATGTTGTGGCGGGCCAAGAAGTCTTTAGTAAAGGCTTTGGAAGATTCTAGCTGCGCAGCACCTTTGGTTGGACCAAAGATTGGCAGACCAGCTTCATTAAAGGCATCAACCACACCTAGTGCCAACGGCACTTCAGGGCCAACAATAGTGATAGCAACTTTTCGCTCTGTCGCAAATGCCACTAACGCTGAGATCTCTTCAACGTTAATCGCTACGTTTTCAAGCTTTGGCTCTAGTGCTGTACCAGCGTTACCTGGAGCCACATAAACAGTTTCCACTTGCGCCGATTGCGCCGCCTTCCATGCCAATGCATGTTCGCGACCGCCGCCACCTATAATCAATACTTTCATTTTTTAATCCTTAATCGCTTCTTCATCGGTCCTTGAACTGCATCCAACATACTCATGTATTGGCACTTTTTGCCAACAAGAATTTCCGTGTGTTTTCTTTGTTCAATAACCGATGACTTTGCGCTAAACGTTAAAAATCAATTTTTTGAAGCTTTAAGCAAAGGCTCTAAGGTGCAGAACCTAGAACCTAGAACCTAGAACCTAGAACCTAGAACCTAGAACCTAGAACCTAGGACCTAGGACCTAGGACCTAGGACCTAAAACCTAAAGCTTCATACAAATTAATGACGGAAGTGACGCATACCGGTAAATACCATTGCCATGCCGTGCTCGTCTGCTGCTGCGATGATCTCTTCATCGCGGATTGAGCCGCCTGGCTGGATGATACAACTGATACCAGCTTCTGCTGCTGCGTCGATACCATCACGGAATGGGAAGAATGCATCTGATGCCATTACAGAGTCTTGTACTTCTAGACCTTCGTCAGCGGCTTTAATACCAGCAACTTTAGCACTGTAAACGCGGCTCATTTGGCCAGCGCCAACGCCGATAGTCATGCTGTTCTTGGCGTAAACAATCGCGTTTGATTTAACAAACTTAGCAACTTTCCAGCAGAACATTAAGTCTTTCATCTCGCTTGCAGTAGGCTGACGCTTAGAAACAACTTTTACGTCGTCTAGACCAACCATGCCTTGGTCGCGATCTTGCAGCAATAAGCCGCCATTTACGCGCTTGTAATCTAGGCTGGTGGTCTTAGCTGCCCACTCACCACATTCAAGTAAGCGTACGTTAGCTTTAGCGGCAACAATATCGCGTGCTGCTTGGCTAACTTTAGGGGCAATGATCACTTCAACAAACTGGCGCTCAACAATTGCGCTTGCAGTTTCAGCATCTAACTCGCCGTTAAAGGCGATGATGCCACCGAAAGCTGACGTTGGGTCAGTTTGGAATGCACGGTTATAAGCTTCAAGCAGGTTTTCACCAATCGCTACACCACATGGGTTAGCGTGCTTAACAATCACACAAGCTGGCTCGTCGAACTCTTTTACGCACTCTAATGCAGAGTCAGTATCGGCGATGTTGTTGTATGAAAGTGCTTTACCTTGCAGCTGAACAGCAGTGGCAACAGAGGCTTCATCAAGATTGGTGTCAACGTAGAAAGCGGCTGTCTGATGGCTGTTTTCGCCATAGCGCAAATCTTGCTTCTTCACTAGTTGAGTGTTGTAAGTGCGTGGGAACTTAGAGTCTGCATGACATTCGTCGGTGCTATGTGCAGGCACTTTAGTGCCGAAGTAGTTAGCAATCATGCCATCGTAAGCAGCTGTGTGCTCAAACGCGGCAATCGCTAAATCAAAGCGAGTTTCAAGGGTAGTGCTACCTTCGTTCGCTTGCATCTCGGCAATTACGCGGCCGTAGTCGTTAGCGTTAACGATGATAGTGGTGTCTTTGTGGTTTTTAGCGGTAGAGCGAACCATAGTTGGGCCGCCAATATCAATGTTCTCGATAGCGTCAGCAAGGGTACAACCTTCTTGAGCTACGGTAGCCGCAAACGGGTACAAGTTAACCGCTACCAAGTCGATAGGTTTGATATTGTTTTGTTCCATTACGATTTCGTCGATACCGCGACGCGCTAAAATACCGCCATGCACTTTAGGGTGCAGGGTTTTAACGCGGCCATCCATGATCTCTGGGTGACCAGTATAATCTGATACTTCAATGACAGGCACACCATTATCAGCCAGCAGGCGTGCGGTGCCACCAGTAGAAAGTAGTTCAACACCTTGAGCATGCAGTGCTTGTGCAAACTCTAAGATTCCGGTTTTATCTGAAACGCTTAACAGCGCGCGACGAATAGGTCTGGCATTATTCATTGTAGGTACAGGGTCCAGTAGTTATTTTTAAGGATCTTTCGGAAAACAGAACAGTCTCACGCCTTATAGGCCTACACTGCTTTCCAAAAGTCCCTCAATACTCTCCCGTCACGGCGCGCGTATTTTAACGTAAATTTACACTCGGCGGTGTTTTTTTCTGCGCGATTTCACAATACGTTCAGCAGAACAAGCTTTCTTGTTTATTTAAGCGCAGAATAACTCTTGACCTTGGATACAACTCCAAGGTTTATACTCTAGCTGTTACAGTGACAAAAACCTGTTTGTTAGTTGGTTTTATCACTGGTGAATGCTTGAGCTTGAAGCTGGATTGCAAACAGAATTTTAAATTGATTTGGAGCTAGGCATGTATCGAATTGGTGAGCTTGCACAGCAATGTGAAGTTAAAGCTGACACCCTGAGGTTTTATGAAAAACATGGTTTGTTGGCGCCGTCATCGCGCACCGATTCTGGTTACCGTATTTATACGGAAGCTGACGCCGAGCGCTTGCGCTTTATTCTGCGCGCTAAGGCTGTGGGGTTCACGCTTGCTGAGATCACCGAGCTTTTGTCGATTGAATTAGATAAATCCAATTGGGCCTGCGCCGATGTAAAAGGCATGGTCGATGATAAATTGGCAAATGTCGAAGCTAAAATCGCTGAGCTAAACCACTTTCAATTGTCTTTGCAGCGTTTGTCGCAAGCCTGTTGCGGTGGGCCTGAGAGTGCCGAGCACTGCTCCATACTCGAAGCGTTAGAGTCGAATACCGACAGCATCCGCTGTGAAAATGATAAGCATAGTCATGATAAGCAGCAGTTCACCAGAACTTGCACTGATAAATCGAGTGCTGAATCGAAAGCTAAATCGAAAGCTAAATCGAAAACTTAGAATACACGTGAGAAGTCGTTATGTTATTTGAAAACTTTATTGAGTTGTTTCTAGAGTCTGCCCCATGGCTATTACTAGGCTTAGTATTAGCAGGTATGCTGAAAATGTTTGTGCCAATGGCGTGGATGCAAAAGCAATTAGGCGGTCACGGCTTTAAAACTGTGGTTAAGGCGGCGGTACTAGGTGCACCTTTACCCTTGTGTTCTTGCGGTGTTATCCCTGCAGCTGTTGGACTGCGTCGTAACGGCGCATCTAAAGCTGCAACCACTTCATTTTTAGTCTCAACGCCTGAAACTGGCGTGGATTCGGTAACGGTTTCTTATGTATTGCTTGGTCCTTTTATGGCCATTGTTAGACCGATAGCTGCGGTAACCAGTGCAATTGTGGCGGGTCTATTGGTTGGGCGAGATGACGATGACGGCAAGCCTGTTGCTAGTGGAGCTGCTGACTCAAAAGCTGCGCCTGTGGCATCTTGCTGTAGCAGTAAAAAAGTAGAGCCAAAAGTTGAGCCTAAGCCTGAAAAGTCGTGCTGCTCAAGCAAAAAAACCACAGAAGTGAGCATGAAGCCGGCTGCAGATGCGAGCGTGATGGCGATGAAAGCACCAGAAGTAGCGACAAAGCCTGCATCTTCTTGTTGTTCGAGTAAGAAAGCACCGGTTGTTGCCCCTGAGACTGCAGATAAATCATCGTGCTGCAGCAGTAAAAATACTGAGCTTTCTAGCCTTAGCCATGCAAGCGGTGAAGCCGAAAGTTGCTGCGAGTCGACCAAAGATGTGGCCACTGAATTAAAAGGCACCTCAGTGATTAGCCGGATAGGTAAAGGCCTGCACTACGCGGCGACAGATCTAGTCCGCGATACGACTGTTTGGTTGTTGATCGGTTTGTTCTTCGCAGCATTAGTGCAGACATACGTACCTGCCGACTTTATGGCTAAGTGGGGTGATGGTATTTTGGCAATGTTAGTCATGGTGCTTATCTCTATCCCTATGTATATCTGCGCCACGGCCTCTACGCCAATTGCGGCAGGTTTGCTATTAGCGGGGGTTTCACCAGGTGCAGTATTAGTGTTTATGTTGGCAGGCCCTGCAACCAACATAGCGACCTTAGGTGTGGTCACTAAAGAGCTAGGTAAGCGTGCCTTATATGGCTATTTAGGTGGTGTATTAGGTGTAGCGTTAGTTTCGGGCATCTTGGTTAACTACCTGGTGGATACCTTTGGTTTTGTGGTGATGCCACAAATTGGTGAGCAACATGAGTTGTTACCAGCGAGTATCGTTTACACCTCAGGTGTGGTGCTGGCTATCTTAATGGCTAAGGTGTTTTTAGATAAACTACCTAAAAACTGGTGGCGTCGAGACTGTTGCTCTTAAGCACTAACTTGGCATACCCGATAAAGGCACTCATCTGAGTGCCTTTTTTATTTTGAGCATGTAATACTCTATAACTAAGTCAGTCTGAATCTATAAATTGAATGTGAGTAAGGCTGTCATTCGCATTCATTTACTTTGAAAATTATGTACAAAAGGACCTGTCATGAAAAAAGCCTTCGCCTTATTTTGTTTTGCGTTAGCCATTGCTGGTTGCTCTGAACCCTCTAATTTGGATGCTAATGGTAATTACGTAAAAGGCGTACATTATCGTGAGTTAGCTAATCCCATTCCCGCAAGCAGTAACGATATCACGGTAACTGAGTTCTTTTGGTATGGCTGCCCACATTGCGAGTTATTTGAAAAGCCACTGCACCAATGGCAACAAACTTTAGCTGATGGCGTGGTGCTGGTGCAGTCCCCGGCAGTGTGGAATGAAGCAATGAAGCTGCACGCTAAGGTATTTTTTATTGTGCAGCAGATGCCGGATAAGCAAAAAGTCCATGCCGCATTGTTTGAACAAATTATTGGGTTACGGGAAATAACCGACCTTAATATACAGCAAGCTAAACTGGCAGGATTTTTAGCGGGCTACGGCCTAAGCGAGCAAGAGTTTAACGATAAGCTTAACTCTGCAGATATTGTCTCTAAGCTTAAGCAGGCGATGCAGTTGATGTCTGCGGCAGAGCTCCAAGGTACACCGACTATTTTAGTTAATGGTCGCTATATCATTTTAAACGGGTCAGCAAATTCAGCAGAACAAGTCATGGATATTGCCAGTTACTTGGTTGAGCTTGAAAGGCAAAATTTGTTAGCCATGTAGACTCACATAACATTGGTTGTAAGCGTCATGTCTAGTGAAAAAGCTATAGTGATATTCGATGGTGCTTGCAACCTGTGTGATGGCGCAGTGTGTGTTATTACAAAGCATGATCCAAATAGTGTATTTGAGCTGGTAGCGTTGCAATCTATGCAAGGACGAGCACTTCTGAGCCAATATCAATTAACGGATGTGGCAATGGACAGTGTGATCTTGATAAAGCAGGGGCGCTACTATCTACGCAGTGACGCGATAATTGAAATTGCAAAGTCACTGAGCGGCGCACCAAGCCTAGCAAAGTACGTCGCTTTCTTTCCAAGGGGGTTGCGTAACGCTACATATAATTTTATTGCCAAACATCGTTATCGTCTATTTGGTCAAAAAGCGATTTGTCAGCTGCCTAAAAAGTAATTGCCTCAAGCTATCTCATAAAAAGCTTTGCTTAAGCCTCTCCTCTTAATCGCTCTATGCGATTACACGCACTAGCCCAGATTCTTACCCCGTCTCTTATATAACACCATTTGTACTGCAAACTTAGCGTGATGACTTGTTGAAAATAACCGCAAGAGACTGCGCCAAAATGGGACAAAACCGCTCTATCGATAAATCAGAGCTAAATTGTAGTAACGGCAAATTCACCTCTTTTTAGGCGTAAAACAATAATGCCGCATGCTTTGTAGGGTTTTAGTTGTGCCATATTGTCTAAAACTAAACTTAAAGCCTAAGGAATTGGTGTTGCGTTACGCTGGCGTTAATTCCTTCCATAGCCGCTTTATCCTTTGCTGTAGGTACTTTCACGTTCTTTTTGAGTAATGGTATGCCTCGAGTTGATTCATCTATTTAACATCTTAAACTTGTTGTCTGTGAGACATAATGTCTTTTTTGTGTTGGTCATAAAGTCCAGTCTTGGTGTTTTGCTTTATTTTGGCTTTTAATTCTGATGGTTGTTGTTGTTTTTGTCTTTTTTAGCTTTTAATTCTTCCATTGCAACCCTTTCTTTGTGTTTATTCTGTAGTGGTTTTTGTGTGATATTGATCGCGTGTAATAAATTGTTCGTATATCTGACTTTGGGGATAATCCTTTCGCGTTAATGAGTCGGGTTCGGCTTTATGGGCTTCAGTATTTTACGTAAGTAGAACTGCAGAGTGTCCACCCAATGTCGCAAGGCTCAGTTAACGAAAACCAAAACTACAGCACCGAGATGAGAAAGTCGGTTCTAAGTAGAAAATACTAATTGTGTGAGGGTGATATGGACAGACGACAGTTTTTTAAACTGTGTGCCTGCGGAGCGACCACATCGGCAATATCAGCGTTGGGATTAATGCCCGGCACTGCGATGGCTGCGCCTCGTGAGTATAAGTTGATGAAAGCAAAAGAAACCCGCAATAACTGCTGTTATTGCTCAGTGGGTTGTGGCTTGTTGATGTACAGCCATGGCAGCAACGGTAAAAACGCTGAGAAAGCGATTTTCCACATTGAAGGCGACGCTGACCATCCGGTTAACCGCGGCGCATTGTGTCCTAAAGGTGCTGGTCTAGTCGACTATGTAAATAGCCCTAACCGTAACCATTTCCCTGAAGTACGTGAGCCAGGCACTAACGAGTGGAAGCGTATCAGTTGGAACGACGCATTTAGTCGTATCGCCCGTCTGATGAAAGACGACCGCGATGAAAACTTGATTGAAAAGAATAGTGATGGCACCACAGTAAACCGTTGGTTGAGTACCGGCATGATGACTTCATCTGCACAACCAAACGAAGGTGGTTTTATTACTCACAAGTTTGCTCGTTCTCTTGGCCTAGTGGCCATCGATACTATTGCGCGTAACTGACACTCCCCAACGGTAGCAAGTCTTGCTCCAACATTTGGGCGCGGTGCCATGACCAACCACTGGATCGATATTAAGAACTCAAATGTCGTGGTGATCATGGGCGGTAATGCCGCTGAAGCACATCCTGTCGGTTTCGGTTGGGTAACGGAAGCTATGGAACACAATAACGCCAAGTTGGTAGTTGTGGATCCACGCTTTAACCGCAGTGCAGCATTAGCTGACTGCTATGCACCACTTCGTAGTGGTACTGATATCGCATTCCTTCTAGGTCTATGTCGATACCTCATTGAGACTAAACAAGTTAACTACGAGTATGTCAAAGCGTATACCAACGCTAGCTACATTATTCGTGAAGATTTCGAATTCAATGAAGGCCTATTTAGTGGTTTTGATGACAAGAGTCGTACATACGACAAAGACTCTTGGTACTACGAATTAGATGAAGATGGTTATGCCAAAGTCGATGAAACGTATGAGCACCCACGTTGTGTGTGGAACTTATTAAAGCATCACGTTGACCGTTACGACTTTGAAACCGTAAGCAATATTACCGGTACGCCAGTTGAAGATTATGAAAAAGTTTGTGCGCTAATTGGTAGCACCCACGTTCATGATAAAGCGGCGACCTTCATGTATGCATTGGGCTGGACCCACCACACTAAAGGCGCACAGAACATCCGTTCTATGGCATTAGTGCAGTTGCTACTGGGTAATATCGGCGTATTGGGTGGTGGTGTTAACGCACTACGTGGTCACTCAAACGTACAGGGCGCAACCGACATGGGTCTGCTATGTCAGAACCTGCCAGGTTACTTAAAGCTACCAAATGATAACGACACAGATTTAAGCACATATTTAGAAAACTATACGCCTAAGGCGCTGCGTCCAGGCCAAACAAACTATTGGTCTAACTATCCTAAGTTCTTTATCTCACAGATGAAGAGTTTCTGGGGTGAGAACGCGACTGCGGCTAATAACTTTGGTTATGACTGGTTACCTAAGTGGGACTTACAGTACGACTTCACCAAGCACATCGACATGATGTACAAGGGCCAAGTTAACGGTTACTTCGTGCAAGGGGTTAACGCGATTAACTCTATGCCAAACCGTAACAAGACTTTAGCGGCATTATGCAAGCTGAAGTACCTAGTGGTGATGGATCCGTTAGCGACAGAAACCTCAGTATTCTGGCAAAAAGCCGGTGAGTTTAACGACGTACAACCAAGCGAAATTCAAACAGAAGTGTTCCGCTTACCAACCACGTTATTTGCTGAAGAAGAAGGCTGTATCGTTAACTCAGGTCGCTGGATGCAGTGGCACTGGAAGGGCGCGAATCCGCCGGGTGAGTCTAAGCCTGATGCCGAAATTTTATCTGGCATCTTAATGAAGCTGCGTGAGCTGTATAAAGCTGAAGGCGGTGTATTGCCTGAGCCGATTGAAGCGGTTAACTGGGCTGGCTACCACAACCCATACTTCCCACACGGCGAAGAAGTGGCAAAAGAGCTTAACGGTATCGATCTTAAAACCGGCAAACAGCTTGATAGCTTTAGCCAGTTAAAAGATGACGGTAGTACGTCATGTGGTTGCTGGATCTACTCTGGTAGTTGGACCGAAGACGGCAACATGATGGCACGTCGTGATAACTCTGATACGTCAGGTAAAGGTATCACCCCTGGTTGGGCATTCTCGTGGCCACAAAACCGCCGCGTACTGTACAACCGCGCATCGTGTGACGTTAACGGTAAGCCATGGGATCCAAAACGTGTAATCGTTGAGTGGAACCACGGTAAGTGGCACGGCATCGATGTGGGTGACTTCAATATGACGTTACCACCAAAAGAGTCGGCGCATCCGTTCATTATGCAGCCTGAAGGTGTGGGTCGTTTCTTCTCGCTAAAACTACTGGCAGAAGGTCCGTTCCCTGAGCATTACGAGCCGATGGAGTCACCAATTGGTACTAACCCATTACACCCTAATGTGATTAGTAACCCTGCGGTACGTTTGTTAGAGGGCGTGGAAGAGACATTGGGTTCACATACTGAATTCCCATATGTGTGTACCACTTACTCGCTAACCGAACACTTTAACTTCTGGACGATTCACTGTCGTTTAGCGGCGATTTCTATGCCTGAAACTTTCGTTGAACTAGACGAAATCTTAGCGGCGAAGAAAGGCATTGCTAATGGCGATTGGGTCAAGGTGAGCTCTAAGCGCGGTAGCTTGTTAACTAAGGCTTTAGTCACTAAGCGTCTGCAGCCACTGAAAGTTCACGGCCAGATGGTACACACAGTGGGCTTACCACGTCACGGTGGCCATAACGGTCTTACACGTAGAAGTTATAGCTGTAACGTACTGACCACGGAAGTGGGTGATGCGAATACCCAGGTACCTGAATTTAAGGCGTTCCTAGTGGATATCGCTAAGGCTGAGGGAGTTTAATCATGTCTGCTCAAGATATCATTTTAAGCTCTGGCACATCAGAGCTCACTCCTGCAGCGCAGGTACGACGTAAGTTAAGTAAGGTGGCTAAGTTATTCGACGCCACTAAGTGTAATGGCTGTAAAGCGTGTCAGGTTTCGTGTTCTGAATGGAACGATCTGCGTGCACCAGTGGGGAGCTTCCAAGGTTCTTACCAGAACCCAATGGACCTGTCTTCTGAGTGTTGGACGCTGATGAAGTACCAAGAAGTTGAGCGAGATAACAAGCTAAATTGGCGTTTCGCCCACAGCGCATGTATGCACTGTGACGATCCAGCTTGTTTAACCGCTTGTTCGACTAAAGGTGCCATTGTGCAGCGTGCAAACGGTGTGGTGGATTTTGATTCTGATAAGTGTACTGGTTGTGGCTACTGCGTGTCGGCTTGTCCGTTCGATGTACCAAGACTCGACCCTATCGATCAAAAGGCCTACAAGTGCACCATGTGTTCAGACCGGATCCAAGTAGGCCAAGAGCCAGCTTGTGTGAAGTCTTGTATCACAGGCGCACTGAAGTACGGCACCCGTGAAGACATGCTGTTTATTGCCGACTTACGAATTAAAGAACTGCGTAAGCGTGGCTATGTTAATGCCGGCCTATACAACCCAGAAGGTGTGGGTGGTACAGGCATGATCATGATTTTGCATGACATCAATAAGCCGCAAGACTATGGCTTACCAGCGGATCCGAAAACGAGTGTGCCAGTTAAGTTATGGCAAGACGTGGTTAAACCATTGGGTGCGGCGGGCATCATGGCAACAGTTGCTGTTGCGTGTTTGCACCGCATTACAGTGGGTCGTAACCTTGTTGAAGAGGACGAGCCAGCAGCGTTCGACCACACTCACTCAGATAAGTCAGATAAGGAGTAACGCTCATGCATAAGCAGAATATGATTTTGCGCCATAAGTTGTTCGACCGCATCTGTCACTGGTTTGTGGTTGCAGCAGGTTTGGTGACATTCCTAACCGGCTTTGCTTTCTTCTTCCCATCATTTCAATGGTTGGGATCGATTGCAGGTACGCCACAGATGGCGCGCTTTGTTCACCCAATTGCCGGCTTGCTGATGTGCCTGCCGTTAATGGTGATGTTGGTGCGCTATTACCACCATAACAAGTGGGAAAAGAACGACCTGACATGGATGTTAGCTATCAAGGACGTGATGTTCGAAAACGAGGACAAGATCCCTGCTATCGGCCATTACAACCCAGGTCAAAAAGTGCTGTTCCGTACCTTCGTGGTGACCTCAATCGCGTTGACGATTACCGGCATCATGATGTGGCAGCCTTACTTTGCCCCTTACTTTGAAGCAATTGCTATTCAGTGGGCGATTTTGATCCACGCAATCTGCGCCGTGATCATGTTGATCTTCGTGATTGTGCACTTTTGGATGGCAACGTGGGTAGAAGGATCGGTTGCTGGCATGTTGTACGGCTATGTGTCGCGGGCTTGGTGCAAGAAGCATCACCCTAACATGTTAAACGATCCTGAATTAAAGACTAATAAGCAGGAAAAACACTAATTATGAGCACAGCAATACTCGACGCTGAAAAGATCCCTGGTCAGTCATTGGACATTAAAACCGTGATCGCAGCTGACCCAAAAGCCGTTTATCAATTTCGCGCTAAGCGACTTGCAGAGCTCGCTGAAGAGTCTGAATTAACTGAGTACTTTGGCTTACTTGAGCAATTAGTGGGCGCCCAAGAAAAGGTAGCGGCACTTTATGGTGAGGCGGCAAAGAGCTGCTTTGGCCCTCTGCCAAAGTTAGATCTAAGCCAAAGTCAGCCGATGGCGCAGCAGCATTTTGAGTGGGGCAATTATTGGCAGTCGGTATTGCTGGAGCTGATTAGTGAGCTTATGCCTAAAGTCAGTACTGACTTGCATGTGGTACTAAAGGAACTGGCTAAAGTTAAGGCCGATGTACTGCAAGGTTATGCCCAGTCGATGCTTGGCGGCCGCTTTGCCGAAGTGCCAGCGCAGTACAGCCTGTTTATCTGGGCGGCGCTGTCAGTGTACTGGTCACATTGGGCGGTGAATGTTGCCCAAACCTTGGCAGATGAGGCTGAGGCGCATAAACGCTTATGCCCAGTGTGTGGTAGCCACCCAGTAGGTAGCGTTATCAAAGAAGAGCCGCGTGTTGGTCTGCGATACCTGCATTGCAGCTTGTGTGAAACCGAGTGGCATGAAGTGCGCGCCGAGTGCACATCATGCGGCGAAAGCAAGGGCGTGTTCTTGTGGGCTGAAACCGAAACTAATGCCGCTATTCGGGTAGAAAGCTGCGACACCTGTCAGGGTTATACCAAGATGTTCTTTACCGACATCAACCCAAGACTGGAAGTGGCAGCCGACGACTTGGCGACCTTAGTGATGGACAGCCATTTGGTTGAGCAAGGATACAGCGCAACCACGGTGAATCCGCTGCTGCTTGCTCATGAGCAAGAAGTAGAGCCTCAGCTAAGTAAAGAGCCTCAGCTAAGTAAAGAGCCTCAGCCTAAAGTCGGTGATATCCACTAGCCAGCTGTAATCAACAGGCAGTAAGCAACTTTTAAGTTTATTCGTAAGCAAGAGCCGCATTTCGCTGCGGCTCTTTTATTAAATCTAAATCGATTCAAAATCATTCAAATAATTAGACGAAGACCTATGACTCAAGCTATCAACTCCACTCAAGCCCTATACCGTTGTTTACCTGCAATGGACAGCTTGCTGCTGATACCTCAAGTGATAGGTTTTATCGACCAGCAGGGAAAGCCCTGGATTAAATCCTTATTGGCGCAAATGCTTGACGATGCACGTCAGCAAATCACCAGTAGCCAAAGCTTGCCAAGCTGGTGTTTAGATTCAGCTAATATTAGCGCAGAGTTAGCCTGTCGGATTGATAAAGCCCAGCGTCAAAGCATGAGCCCAGTCATTAACCTTACCGGCACCATATTGCACACCAACCTCGGGCGCTCGCAGATGTGTGAAGCGGCGATTGATGCGGTCACCCAAGTGATGCGCAGCCCAGTGCCACTAGAGTTTGATATGGGCCAAGGCAAGCGTGGTCACCGTGACAGCGCAGTATCGGCGCTTATTCATGAGCTAACGGACGCAGACAGTTGCTGCATCGTTAATAACAACGCAGCAGCGGTTTTATTGATGCTGGCCGCGACCGCCGCCGGTAAAGAGGTGATAGTGTCTCGCGGTGAGCTGGTGGAGATTGGCGGCGCGTTTCGTATCCCGGATATTATGGCGCAGGCGGGTTGCAAGCTGGTGGAAGTGGGTTGTACTAATCGCACTCACCTTAAAGATTACGCCGCAGCGATTACTGAAAACACCGCCGCAATTATGAAGGTGCACACCAGTAATTATCATATTAGTGGTTTTACAAAAGTCACCGAAGAAGCGGAGCTTGCGGCTTTATGTAAAGAGAAAGGTATCGCACTGATCTCCGACCTTGGTAGTGGTGCACTGACGGATCTGTCACGCTTTGGTTTATCAAAAGAGCCAATGCCGCAGCAGATGCTAAAAGACGGCGTTAATCTGGTGAGTTTTTCTGGTGACAAGCTCCTCGGCGGACCGCAAGCAGGTTTAGTGGTTGGTGATGCGGAGCTGATTGCTAAGCTGCAAGCGCACCCACTAAAGCGCGCACTGCGCTGCGATAAAATGACTTTGGCTGCGCTTGAAGCGACCTTAATGCAGTACCGCAATCCTCAGGCGCTAGATACGCAGTTACCTATCTTTAGAAAACTATCTCGTCCGTTGGTTGAACTAGAGCAGCTTGCACAAAAGCTTCAGCAGCAATTAGCCGATAGCGGCAACACCAGTTTGTTTGATGTGACGATTCAAGCTTGCCAAACCCAAGTGGGTAGCGGCTCACAGCCTGATGTGCTGCTTGATTCTGTCGCGCTGTGTTTTGCTGTTAATACTAACGCTAGCAAACAGAAACACTCGCCAAATGTGTTGCAGCTGGATAAGCATTTTAAAGCCGCCAGCTTGCCAATTATTGGCCGGATTACCGCTAATCAGTTGTGGTTAGACTTGCGCGGCGCTGACAGTGACAGCCAGCTTATCGAGGTGCTGACAACAAGCCTACTCAACTTTGAGGTGAAAACCGTGGAGGCCGCATCATGATTATTGTGACTGCAGGTCATGTTGACCACGGCAAAACCAGCCTCATTCAAGCACTAACAGGCACCGATGCCGACCGTTTACCGGAAGAGAAGCAGCGTGGCATGACCATCGAGCTGGGCTACGCCTTTATGGATTTATCTGATGGCGAGCGCTTAGCCTTTGTCGATGTGCCGGGCCACAGCAAGTTTATCAATACCATGCTAGCAGGAGTGAGCTGCGCCAAACATGCGCTCTTGATAATCAGTTGTGATGACGGCGTGATGCCGCAAACCCATGAGCATTTAGCCATTCTGCAGCTACTTAATCTTGAGCACTTAATCGTGGTGTTAACCAAGCAAGATAAAGTCGACAGCGAACGCGCCGAGATGGTCAAGCTTGAGGTGAGTGAGTTATTGGCAAAGTATCAAAGACAAAGTGATATTTACTTAGTGTCTGCGCAAACAGGCTTCGGTATCGATGAGCTAAGTCTGGCGATTACTCAGCTCGCCGAGGCGCAAATGGCAAGTCTTAAGCAGACTCGCGAGCAAGCCAGCTTTCGTATGGCAATCGACCGAGCCTTTAGCGTCAAAGGCGCGGGTCTTGTGGTAACCGGAACTGTGATTAGCGGTCAAGTGAGCCAAGGGCAAAACCTGTATCTATCGGGCCAGCGTAAAGCGGTGAAAGTCAGAACCCTGCACAGCCAAGGCCGAGTGAGTGATCGCGCTCATCATTGTCAGCGCGTGGCGCTGAATATTACTGGAGTCGATCAACACCGCGGTGCAGCACGAGGTGACTGGCTAACAGCTTTGGAACCAGTGGCTGAGCCTGTCATTGCTGAGCCAAAAGTCATTTGTGGCGTATTTGAATCTTGTCTGCCGTTTAAGCATTGGCAAAGTGTGCAAGTGCATCTTGGTAATCGCCACACTACGGCGCGTTTAGGCTTACTGCAAAATCTAGCAGACGGTAGCGCCTTGGTTGAGCTGCAATGTGAGCAGTCATTGGGCTCTGTCGAGCAAGATAGGATCGTCGTGCGCGACAGCGCCGCTAAAACCACTTTAGGCGCGCTGCGAGTATTAGACATTAACCCGCCAACGCGAGCTAAGCGCAGCATTGAGCGCTTAGCTTACTTAGAAAACCTTAAACAGTGCGGCTCGCTAACGGCCAGTTTACAGGTGCAAATAAACCATCATTGCGTGCAGAAGTCCGCTTTTATGTGGGCCAATCAGTTAACGGAGCAAGCTTGCTGTTTGGTTGGCGAGCAGGTGATTAGCCTCGATGGTTATCTGTTATCAAGCGGATTACAACAGCAGATAGAAGCTCAGTTACTGACGTTAATTGCCGATTATCATCAGCAGTCGCCTGAGCTATTAGGTTTGAGCATTAATCGCCTGCAGCGCATGACTCATAACCAATACCCACTGCCAGTGCTGTTGAAACTAACTGATGGACTTAGAGAGCAAAAACAGCTGCAAAGTACCCGCGGCTTACTGCATTTGCCACGGCATAACTTGGCGTTGTCGGATGCTGAGAAGCAGCTGTGGTCGCAGATAAAGCAGCAGATGCTTAGCGCTAACGGCCCGTTATGGTCATCAGACTTAGCTCAAGCGCTCAACCTTGAGTTGACGGTAGTGCGCGGCCTGTGCCGTAAGCTCATTCAGCTAGGGTATCTATCGGCGATTATTAAAGACCGCTTTATGCTCACCGAAAGCCTGTATTTCTACGCTGATGTGATCCGCAATCAAATCAAGGTTAGTGGTGAGATCAAGACTGCTGATTTCAATTCAATCATTAAGCTTGGCCGCAAAGCCAGTATTCAGTTGTTGGAGTTTTATGACCGCAGCGGGCTGACTTGGCGCAAGAAGAAAGATAATTCGAGAGTGATAAGAGATGGCAGCATATTTATCGCAAGTGATTTGGCGGAAGAACATAGGAGTTGAACCTACCCGGGACTGCTGGCAGCCCCACCTGGATTTGAAATCCAGACGTTTCACCGGAAACGACGTTCTTCCGTATCACTTGCGGCGAATAATAGGTAATTGTATTTGGCTAAACAATAGTGGCTAGCGACAAACTTTATTAACTGTGAGTGCCAATACTATTTATCGGTAATAGCCGTGAAGAGTGGGACATTATTTACCAAATAGTTAAAACATGGCTCAGCCAGAATCAGTGTTTTTATAAATGATATTAATCGACTTATATGTTTTCCAAATGTGAGTCCTATTTACATCTATCCATTTGGCAATATTTAACGCGCTTAGTGGGATCATATTTAATATAAGAAATGGAACAGCTTTATGACGGAACTTGTATGTGGCTTAAACAATATTACTGAGCACGCTTCTGTGACGTGTTTTCGTAATGATAGAGAGCAGTCATTAATAGAAACCGTGGCGAAAGAGGTGAGAGTCGCACTGATTTATAATGGTATTTCTCATGTGGTGATGATGGCTTGCCCAACCGCATTAAAAGAGTTTGCCATTGGTTTTAGCTTGTCAGAATCCATTATTGAAAGCGTACACGATATTCGTTCGGTTGAGATTGAAACCATCGCCTCCGGGGTGCTGGTGCATATCGAGGTTTCACAGCGCTGTTTTATGCAGCTCAAGCAACATCGCCGTAGTCTTGCTGGCCGCACAGGCTGTGGCCTTTGTGGTATCGAGCAGATAGAGCAAACCGTTAAGCCAATTGTAAAGGTCACAGACACTGCAAGATTCGATCTAAATAGTTTGAAGTTGGCCTTATCTAACCTACACAAGCATCAAAATGCATTTAATTTGACCGGAGCCACACATGCTGCTGCCATGTTGTCGGCAGAAGGTGATATTATGTGCTGCTTCGAAGATGTGGGGCGTCATGTCGCACTCGATAAGTTAATTGGTCATATCAGTATCGATAAGCAGACTCGTCATTCGGCCTTGTTATTAACCAGTCGAGCCAGTTTTGAAATGGTGCAAAAAGCAGCTATTTCAAATATTAGTATTATATTTGCAATTTCTTCAGCAACTTCGTTAGCGATTGATATCGCAAACAGATCGAATATTACCTTGGTTGGGTTTTGCCGTGAAAATCGGGTGACAATATATACCCATCCTGAAAGGTTGTATTTATGTAATGAAACACTCACTAATGTTGAAAATAATAACTTGGCAGTGATCTAGTTAAGTTTTTAATTTTACCTATTAGGGGGTGCTTTAAGTGTTTCATGTGAGTTGGTAAGTTTTAAATATGTGGTTAACCTTTAAAAATCAGTTTTTTATTAAATTCTGGTCGCCTTTTGCTGCCGTTATTGCGGCGGGAATATTGTCGACTTACTTCTTTGGTCTTACAGGCTCGCTTTGGGCGGTAACCGGCGAGTTTACCCGCTGGGGTGGCCATGTATTGCAATGGTTTGGTGCAGAGCCGGAGTCATGGCAGTACTTTAAAATCATCGGCCTTAATGGCACACCGCTGGATCGTGTTGGTGGCGTGATGATTATCGGTATGTTTGGCGGCTGTATGGCAGCGGTGCTGTGGGCAAACAACCTAAAGCTGCGTATGCCAAGCTCGAAAAAGCGTATTGCACAGGCACTGATTGGCGGCATGATTGCCGGCTTTGGTGCGCGTCTTGCCATGGGCTGTAATTTGGCGGCTTTCTTTACTGGTATTCCACAGTTTACCTTGCATGCGTGGATCTTTGCTTTCGCTGCCGCTGCAGGTACTTATATCGGCGCTAAGATCACCTTGTTACCGTTTTTCCGCTCAACTGCCACGCTAAAAGCAGGCGGCCTGAAGAAAATTGCCAAGGCAAATCCAACTCAAGTACAAAACCGTTTTCGCTTAGGTTGGCTAGTGTTTGCGGCCATGATTGGCTTGTCGCTGTATGTGATGCAAAGCTCGACTAAGCTTGGCATTGCCATGTTTATGGGCATGATGTTTGGTCTATTGATTGAGCGTGCGCAGATCTGCTTTACCTCAGCATTTCGAGATATGTGGATCACCGGCCGTACTCACATGGCTAAGGCGATTATCTTAGGTATGGCAGTCAGCGTTATCGGCATTTATAGCTATGTGCAGCTGGGCATGACGCCTAAAACCTTATGGGCAGGCCCTAATGCGGTGATTGGCGGCTTACTGTTTGGTATCGGTATCGTTATCGCTGGCGGCTGTGAAACGGGTTGGATGTACCGCGCATTAGAGGGCCAAGTGCACTTTTGGTGGGTTGGTATAGGTAACATTATTGGCGCAACCATATTGGCTTATTACTGGGACGCGATTGCCGAGCCTATGGCGACCAGTTGGGACAAGGTAAACTTACTGGATGTATTTGGGCCGCTTGGTGGCTTAGGTGTGACTTATCTATTGCTGGGCTTATCTTTTGTGCTGATTCTAATGTGGGAACAGCGATTCTTTAACAAGCAGAAAAGCCAGCAACAAGCGGTGACTGCAAAGCTTGCAGCGCTAGCGGCTAATAAAGAGCTAGCGACTAATAAAGAGTTAGCCGCTAATAAAGAATTAGCGACTAGCACAGAAGCTTAAAGAACCCGTTTCAAAATTAAACAATGATTTATGTTTTATATTCGGCTCAATTAACCTGAGCCGATTTTTTGCTGAGGAGCAATTTATGCCAGCATCTATCGTACCCGATTACAATTTAGAGATTTACGGTGAGCCTTGTCCATACCCAGCGGTTGCCACGCTTGAAGCGATGCAGTCACTAAAAGCGGGTGAAGTATTGGAAGTGATTACCGATTGCTCGCAGTCGATTAATAACATTCCTAATGATGCTAAGAACCATGGCTATGAAGTTCTCGATATCAGCCAGCAGGGTGTAATGCTGCGTTACTTGCTTAAGAAATAGCTTAAGAAATAACTTAAGGAATAGCTTAAGAAATAACTTAAGGAATAACTTAAGGAATAACTTAAGGAATAACTTAAGGAATAACTTAAGGAATACCTTAAGGAATAACTTAAGGAATAACTTAAGGAATAGCAGAAGAAGTAAGTTAAAAGCTAAACCCAAATGATGCCGCTATCATCAAGAGCGGCACGGCTATGAAGTATTAGACATTAGCCAGCAAGGGGTAATGCTGCGTTACTTGCTTAAGAAATAGCTTAAGAAATAGCTTAAGAAGTAGTTGAAGAAGTAAGCTCATAAATGAGCAATAAAAAAGGCACTCAATGAGTGCCTTTTTTCTGAGCCGCGATTAGCGAGTCAGTAGCGAATATAGAGTTTAATTTACTCTGGAAGCTCGGCGTTGTGGTAAACGTTCTGTACGTCATCACAATCTTCAAGTGCCGCAAGGAACTTCTCGAACTGCTCAATCTCTTCAGCGTCAGTCAAAGCTGTCATTGTCTGTGGTAAGAAAGTGATTTCTTCCATAACGTAGTCAGTGTCTTCTGGTAGCTCAGCTGCTAATGCTGTTTTCACTTTGAAGAACTCAGTGTGTGGAGCGTAAACGCTGATCATGCCATCTTCTAGTTCAACGTCAGATACATCAACGTCAGCCATCATTAGCATTTCTAGAATTGCATCTTCGTCATCGCCAGCGAATACGAATACTGCTTGGTGATCGAACATGTGGCCAACAGTACCTGGGCCGCCTAGCTTAGCATCGTTTTTAACGAATGCTTGACGAACTTCAGTGAAAGTACGCT
Source organism: uncultured Shewanella sp. (assembly GCF_947497935.1). Lineage (GTDB taxonomy): Bacteria > Pseudomonadota > Gammaproteobacteria > Enterobacterales > Shewanellaceae > Shewanella. Next base: position 77,931 of record NZ_CANMIO010000016.1, on the reverse strand, counting down.
TAACGTTGTCAGTTAGACAGTCGGCAATAACCATGCAGCCGCCAGGACCAAAACCTTCATAACGCGCAGTTTCGTAGTCTTCACCACCACCGCCTTTGGCTTTTTCAATTGCACGTTCAATAACGTGTGCTGGTACTTGGTCTTTCTTGGCTTTGGCAATCATGGTGCGCAGCGCAAGGTTGCCATCTGGATCGAAGCCACCGTTCTTGGCGCAAACGTACAACTCTTTCCCGTAACGAGAATAAAGTCTAGTTTTTTGCCCAGCAGTTTTCGCCATGGATTCTTTTTTGTTTTGGTATGCTCTACCCATCTTGATCTTTCTCACTAAGCTTAAAAAATTGCCAGCAATGTTAGCAGCTTTATCGAAACAAATCAGGTGCAGGCCTTTAAAAATGCTAATCGCAGCGATTAATTTTGTTTTATATCTGCAGCTAACGCCCTAAACCATAGCGAGTTAGGCTTTTTGTCAGCCATTTGCCTAACCGTTAGCGTCTACTGCTGAAAGGATTCCACTAGCGCATCGATGGTTTTTTTGATTAACAGCGGCGGCGTGCGGCCAAAATCATGCAAGGCATACACACTGTTTACTGGGCATTGATGAGTGGCGATGAGTTCAACGAGTGAGGGCTGCTGCTTAAATATAGAATCAGGTAGTAAGGCTACGCCTAAGCCTGCTTTTGCCAATGACAGCACTGCAGATGAAGTATCGGCAAAGCGATTAGCACTAAAACTTAGGGTGAGGGCAGCCCCAGCTGTATTGGCTTTAGCTTGTAGTTGGTGCTCGATATTTTGCCCCTGCCAAGAGTTAGCTATGTAATCTAATTCTTGCCATTGCTGGCTGGCTATTTGTTGTTGATGCCGCGCAATAAAAGTGGGGCTGGCACAGAGTACATCGCGAAACTCGCCGACTTTCCGCTGGATTAAACTGCTCGAGGTTAATTTGCCGACTCGCACTGCGAGATCGATATCTTGTCCAAGCAGATCGATACGGCGATCTTGCACCTGAATGCTTGGCCTAATCATTGGGTTGCCTTGGCATAGCTTGGCTATGGTCGGCGCAATAAAGTCGTCAACTAAAGCATGGGGTGAGCTGATTGTTATTGGCCCTGCGAGCTTGTCGGCGCTTTCTCTAGCTTGCTGCCAAGCTAGATTAGATATACTGGATAATTCACCGCAGCGCTGGTAAAAGTCTTTACCTGCGGGAGTCAGTTGTTGCCTGCGAGTGGTTCTATGCAATAGCTGCACACCCACCGCTAGCTCTAGTGATTTTAAATGATGGCTGACTACAGATTTAGACAGGCTGAGTTTATCAGCTGCAGCGCTTATCGAGCCGTTATCGACGATTTGTTTAAATATGGCCATATGCCGTAGGTGATCCATATTTCTTTCCTCTTATCTTATTAGCTTCTCTGAATCAGTCTAAGCGATTTTCTATTGTTCTATTTAATCGGACTGTGATCACTCTTTTCGCTAGGTTATCAAGGCTAATAATCACTGTAAACTGGTGACATAAATTGATAGTTAAATACAGGTACACACTATGTCACAGCAATTACTCGATGCCGTAAAGCTAGCCAGCGCCACTTGGATGCAAGGCTTTAATACTCAAAATGCAGCACAGTGCGCTGCACAATATGCTGCAGATGCGCCAATGTTAGCGCGCCCTTTTGGTGAGTTTGTGGGGACTGAAGCGATTCAAGCTTTTTGGCAAAACTTGATCGATCAAGGCTATGCGGATGTTGAATACACAAGCCCTGAGTTTAAAGTGCTAGATGAAAAGTCAGTGTTATTAACCACGGCCTGGAAAATGAATAAAGCCCACGGCGTAGTTCATAAAGAGATTTGGGTACTACAAGCTGATGGTACAGCCAAGCTTGTGGATGATGAGTTTGAGGTTTTAGGCTAAAATTAAACCAATCGTTATAGTAAGTGCAAAATATTGAATTTGTGTAAGTTTAAGCTGTTTCTTGGCTTGAATTTACACGATATTAATTGCCACTTTATCTATTGTGGGTTTAATGGTTTTTACCGTATGCGACTCGCTTAATTTTTTATTAATTTGTCATGTCAGCTTTCTGCTAAATAATCCTAGTTATTTTGTTTTTACTGATTTTAGTCATTGTTTTAAAAGTGATTTTTGGTATCTGTTTTTTAATGAGGATATTAATTGAATATTAAGGTTTTTATGCATTGTGTATGTTTGTTTATTTATGTGAACCATACCTCTTAAAAAGTATGCTGTTGAGTAATTAATCACAAAATTAAGCTGTTACTACTTATAAGGTATTTGCGGGGGAGTAAAGGTCACGACTTAATAAAAATTATGGAGTGATGATGAGAAAATTTAATAAATGCAGTGTGGCGTTAATCGTCGCCACCGCTTTCGGTCTAGCAGCCTGTAGCGATGGTAAAGATGGCAGTGATGGTGAAGATGGCACCAGCCCACTACCGCCAGTAGTCGAGGCAACTGAAATCACTAATGTTGAAATGCTCAGTCATACCTTGGAAGAGGGCGCGGTGCGTTTCGAATTTGAAGTGACTAACGAAGAAGGCTTGTTAGTTAGCGGCCTTGAAAAAGTGAATGCTGAAGTCGCGGCACTGACTGATAAAGGTATTGCCCGTAGCCGTCCAGATTTTGAAGGGACAATTGCAGGTGGTAGTGCCTCTGAGGCAACAGATGGCGCTAACCTCACCATGACCGAAGATGGCCGCTATGAATTTCTAGCGCCTATGCCTGCAATTAATGCGGGCACCGAAGGTATCATTAGGCTTGCAGTGGGGGGCGGCGAGAAAATTGCCAAGTCAAATTATATCCTGGTTGATAAGTCGGAAGGCTTGCATACGACGTCTACGGCAACCTGTCACGGTTGTCATGTCGATTACGCTGCATCTAATCTAAAGCATCCTAGCTATACCGCAATTAACACTGACGGTGAAACTGATCTCGTTGCAGGTTGTATGGTGTGCCACGGTAATGTTGTGCGTGATGAAGGTGGTTATGCCCGAAACTCAATGCAAAAGATTGGTCATATCAATCATCAGAAGTTTGAGAAAGATTTCGAGCCTGCTAACTGTTATACCTGTCACGCTGAGCCAATCACTAAAGTGAACAGCATGAGTACCTGTACTGACTGTCACGACGCTGCTGGTGTAGGCACAACGGCTGTAACTATGACATACAGTGGCTTTAGCGAGTCGGATGATGTGCGTCTATTCCATAAGAAAGTTGCTGAAAAAGCCACGGTACGCGATGAACATTCATCAACTGTATCTGCGCCTTATATGAGTACGGCTGCGGGTTACTGTACTGACATTGCGCTATTTAAAGGCGAAGAGCAGCTAAACCTTGAAACCTTATTAGCAGACGGCACGCTTTCTTACCTTGGCGCATACCTGCATGGTTACGACAATGGTTCGATTGTTGGCCGCGCAGCAAGAACCAGCACCACAACCTATGATGCGAATGGTACTGCTTCTGTTTGTTTCGCTAGCTTAGATGCGACATTCCCTGAGTTAATGGCAAGCTCACGCATTACCTTTAACTTTGGCGCAGATGCGGGTTATGACGGGGTAACGCTCCATGGTTATTCAGACATGATGTCGGGTGAACTGTATGAGCGTCGCCATAGTGTCACACTTGATAGCTGCAGCACTTGTCATAACAACGAAACCAACTACCACAAGAATGGTAGCTATAGTGATGGTGGTTTAGGTTGTGTGGCGTGTCATAACAATGGCCAAGACCGTAACTCTAAGGGCTCAGCACCAGGTTTTGGTCCTATGGTTCACAGTATGCACTGGGGCGTGGGTAGCTCAGCTGTAACTGGCGAGCCAAACTCTGCCACTAAGCTTAATGCTGAAAACTGTGTGGCTTGTCATGCCGAAGGTATCGACTTAAATGCCGTGCCTAATCAGTACATGTTATCGAAAGCCTTTAATGGTGGGCAATCAGGCGTAGCGTCAAGCCCGGTAACCGCTAACTGTTTTGCGTGTCATGACAGTGATCAGGCGCTGAACCACATGAAGTCAAATGGTGGTGAGATCAATACGCCTGTTGATAACACCGGCGACTGGTATAGCCAAGGCACCTCTGAGTCTTGCGCTACTTGTCATGCTGAAGGTCGTTCATACGGTATTGAAAAGTATCACGTGTTTGACCGTAAAGAATAAAAAGTAACGGCTAGCTTCTCCCTGCAAATAGCTAGCCCATCACTTTTTTAGGGCTCTTTTATAGAGCCCTTTTTTAATAGCTTAGCCAACATACCCTATCAACAAGCTGCTATCAGTAAACTTTCATTCACTAGAGGTTCCTTAGATTGAGCTCGGGATTTGAGGTATTCATTAGTCATGGATATTTCAGTTTTTTGTTTCTGCTTTTATTAAACTTAAATGCTAGACTGCGGCTCTATTAAGTTGTTTTTGGAGAGCTTGCTAATGCTTTGGAAATCGTTGTCTTTTTCTGAGCTTTCATTGAATGAGCTATATGACCTACTCAAGCTCAGGGTCGATGTTTTTGTTGTTGAGCAAAACTGTCCTTATCCGGAGCTCGATGATAAAGACCGCCAGAGCCAAACTCAGCACCTTCTTGGACTCAATGAACAAGGTGTGCTCCAGGCTTATGCTAGGGTACTGGCACCCGGAGTCAGTTACCCTGATGCGAGTATTGGCCGAGTGATTGTTGCAGAAGGAGCTCGAGGCGCTGGGGTGGCACATACCTTGATGCAAAAAGCGATAGCCATATCGACCAAGAAGTGGCCAGAACATAATATTCAGTTAGGCGGTCAAGAGCACCTAAAAGGCTTCTATCAGCAACTGGGTTTTGAGCCTGTATCTGAGATGTACCTCGAAGATGGGATCCCGCATGTGGATATGCTGCTAACTTTGGAAAAGTAGTGCTAGAAAAGATCGATTGAAAATAAAAAAGCGCACCGAAGTGCGCTTTTTTAATGTCTTATACTGATTGGTACTAAATCTCGTTAGCCTAAGCTCGCAGTTTGACGTCAGGCTTATAGTCCACATCCCCGTTGCGACTGATCACAGCAAGTGTCTTATTCTGCATAATAAATGCGAGGGGCCCGCTAAACAGATGGCGCACGAACAGTAATCGAAAGCCAAATTTATGCAGATCATATAGAGCAATTTTTTGCTCGGCGCTCATTGCATCCCAATGAGCATCGTGATTGAGTGGGGTCTTGCGCTTCTCTTTAGATTTTAATGCAATGAGCATGCTTTTCTCTCTATAGGTAGCGGTCAGTATCAGTAAGAAATAAGTATACAACGGCTCACTAATATAACTAGTTTTTCATCAAAAAATGATTAAGCAGATCAATAAATGTTTATTTTGAGTGAGAAAAATGTTCAACTTTTTTTAGTGCGTCCTACGAATGTATTAAGAGGTGGTTGTGCTCAACTATATTGAACCTGTATTTCGTCCTCCATCAGAGTGGAAATCTCTGATCCTTCAAGTGACCAATGGCTGTAGCTGGAACCAATGCAGCTTTTGTGACATGTATACCGAGCCGCAGAAGCGTTTTCGGGCTCAAAAGGCCGATAAGATAGAACAAGAGCTTATCGCGATCGCGAACTCTCAAGCTTACATCAGCCGTGTGTTTTTGGCCGATGGTGACGCCATGACACTCCCCTTTGCGCGCTTAGAAGTCATCTGCTTATTGATTAAAAAGTATTTGCCCAATGTGACGCGGATCAGCAGTTACTGTCTGCCACGTAATATCAATAATAAGACCCCTGAGCAATTGCAGCGCCTAAGGGAGCTTGGTCTAAGTCTGCTGTATATCGGTTGTGAAAGTGGCGATGATGAGGTGCTTGAGCGGATTAAGAAAGGTGAGACCTTTGACTCCTCTTTGGCGGCGCTGCAAAAAATAAAAGCGGCTGGGATTAAAGCTTCTGTGATGATTTTAAATGGTTTAGGCGGGGTTAAGTTATCAAAACAACACGCCGAAAACTCTGCCAAGTTGATGAATGCGGCACAGCCCGAGTACCTGTCGACTCTAGTCGTTACTTTGCCTCTAGGCACTGCGCGGATGGATGCGGCTTTTGATGGTCACTTTCAGCTGCCTGATCAGGCTCAACTTTTCGAAGAGATGCATATTCTATTAAGCAAGCTAGCACTTGAGAAAACTGTCTTTCGCTCGGATCATGCGTCTAATTACTTAGTGCTAAAAGGTGTGCTAGGTAAAGATAAGCAAGCATTAGTGGCGCAAGTAGAGGCCGCAATGAATACACCGGAGCACATTCAATTACGACAAGAGTGGCAAAGAGGGCTTTGATTGCAGGAAATAGCTTGTATATCGCAATCGCTAGCCAATGTAACCTTGCTGTTTTAGTGCGTTAGCCACACTTAGGCATTGGTTTTTAAACCATTGGACTAATGGATCTTTGTGAACTCTTGCATGCCAATACAGGGTGCTGTCTAACTGAGGCAGCTCATTCAATACGGTTCCCTTGAATTGCCCCTTCCACTTGTCTGAAGTCAGCACTCTTTGTGGTAAAAAACCAACATGTTTCGCGGCTAATAACCCTTGTAATAATACCTGAAACGAACCACTGGCAAAGGTGATTTTTCGTTGCAATTGATTTTGTAACGCTAGTTGGTTTACCTCGGTTTCGACTAGGTTAGAGGCTGAGTATTCGGCGGTATCATAAGCAAAAATTTGTTCTAGCGATGGTTGTTTGATTTTAGCTAGTGGGTGGTTAAGGCTATAGGCGGCACAATAATTATCAGTAGTGATATGGCGTCCATAAATATTAGCAGGAGGGGTATCTGTACCTGCTGCGGCAATATCAATTTCACCAGATTCTAGTAAGGAAAACACATCCCTAGGTTTTTGCACAAACTCCAGCTCAACGTTGGGGGCTGATGTGAGTATTTTATTTAGTATCATAGGGATCATGGTTTGGGTGAGATCGTCCATAAATGCAATGCGGATCACCCCGTGACTTTCCATTGGGTCGAAAGGGCTCTGGGAGATCAATTGGTCACTAAGCTGTAACCATTCAGTGAGTGGATTATAGAGACGTAATGCTTTGCTCGTCGCTTTAATGCCTTGTCCCTGCTTTATAAATAGTGGGTCATCAAAAATCGCACGGAGTTTTTTTAAGTTCTGACTCATCGCTGGTTGAGAAATATCCAACCTTTCTGCACTCTTAGAAACGCTTTGCTCCTCAATTAGAATAGCCAAACTGAGTAGCAAGTTAAGGTCGCATTGTTGGATCATTTTTAAGTCTGTTGGATTCATAAGCCAGTTTCTAAAGGTAGATGTTTATGACATAGCGCTATGATCTGACGTCTAAACCATTGTTGTAGTTCAGGAGCCCTTTGGTGGCGATCCCAGCAGACTTTCAGCTCAAGATTGATAAGCGAGCCTAACCATTGATAATTTTTAGCCTCATCATCAGGTAAAATTCCCATGGCAAAATGGGGTAACAAGGTGACGGTATTATTTGTTTGTAGCGCATAAAGCAGCGCACTTAACGAGTTGGACGTTAAAGCATAAGCCGCATCAAGCACATTTAAGTCTTCTAGCGCTTCGATGGAGTGTAATTGGTTATGTTCCTGAAATTGATAGCGTAATAGCTTAATTGCTCCTTTATCTGCGTAAAGGTTTTGCTGATTAGTCGTTCTGTGGGTGACCATTTGCCAAGGCGCTCGACCTATCGCTTCGCTAACAATCGGAGTCGGAACATTATCATAGAAGCCGATAACCATATCCGCTTGGCCGCGCCTGAGTAGCTGAAAACCATTGGCTTTTTGTGAGATATATTCTATCTCAATGCCAGGAGCCTTTTCGCTCATGAGTTCAATGAGTGGTGTGATAAGCAGCTGAGCGATGACATCGTTCATAATAAAGCGGATGCGCCCTTGAGCCGTTTTCGGGCTGAAGTGTTCTGCTTCTAAAATTCGCGCGGTTTTATCGAGCAATGGAGCCAATTCCAGCGCAATAGCTTGGGCTTTGTTGGTCAGTGTCATGCCGTTATTGCTTTTAAGCAGCAGGGGATCGGCAAACATTAGTCGTAAACGCTTTAGCATTTGGCTCATTGCAGATTGAGATAGACCTAGTTGCTTTGCGGCATTAGAAACATGCGCCTCATTGAGCAACACGGCTAAAGCGAGTAATAGATTTAAATCGCAATTTTTTAGGCGTTCAAGATTGAGCTGGGTCAGCATGATATTACCTAGTCCCTATTTAACAAATTGACTATAAACGATAAAGTTCTACTTGAATAGGCCATGTTGGTGTGAATGGGTATGGAGCTAATGAAGCCGTCCTTGGCTCATGTCTATCCCTGTGTTTGCGCTTAGATTAAGTGCAACGAGTCCCTGTATATTTCCTTGGTAAGCATTCACGTTAACTGTCCTATTTAACGTGAACCCTACATCCTTAAACCTTATGCCAAGGGGCCTGACATGGTTTATGGGATCCTAGCGTATCATTTCGCCATCCTAGCGCTGTCGGGTCCCTATTGGTGATACTAAATTGAATATCCGTTGATATCTAAGATGCAGAAGCCAATACTTTCTCTTGGCTTGTTAGTGTCACTATTACACGGCGCTCTAGAGCACGATCTTTACGTAAATTAGCGTGAGCATCTTGTTCGCCAACGGCTTGAGTATCAATCTTCTTCACCTCTACACCATGAGAAACTAGGTAGGCTTCTACATGCTGTACACGCTGTTCAGATAGTTTAAGGTTGTATTGACTATCACCTTGGTTATCAGATTGACCATTAAGTAAGATCACATCCTGTTCTTTGCTTTTTGAAAGCTGGATAACCTGATCTAGCTTAGCTTTAGCTGTGCTAGATAGCTCAGAAGAGTCGAAACCAAATAGTACGGCTACGCTGCTCTTTTCGGTATGAATTTCATACTTAGGCTCTGGACGAGGCATAGGTTTAGTCTGCTTTTCAATCACAGCTGGTAATACAACCGCTGTGGTTGTCGCAGGCTTCACACCAAAGCGGTAAGTTAGCTGTAAACCGACTGTTTGAGCATCCATGTTTGCTGTGTTCCATGCTGTTTCATCTATACCAGCAAAGCGGCGGTACTTAGCTGAAATGGCTAGAGAATCAGTGATGTTGTAACCCACGCCGGCACCAAAGTACGCAGCTGTATCCATAGCACTAACATATTTATTCGCATTCATTTGATGCTCTAGGTGATATTGATAAGCACCTGCTTCACCGGTTAAGAACCATTTTTCTGATAATGGCAAAGTACCTACAACACCAAGGGTAAAACCGTCGACATCAATAGATTGGCTGCCATCTAGGCCGCCCCACATGTGAGTGTCATCGTCGGTACCAAGATCTTGCCAGCCTGCTTCGAAGGCTAAGTATTTGTTGAGCTGATAACCCACTAGAGCATTCCACGCTAAATCACTGCCGTCACCTAGGTGGCTAGCGGCGTCAACTGACTCATAGTTGCTTTGACCTGCACCGGCACCTATGTACCAAGTGTTATCGATATCGGCTGCATTTGCGTAACCAAATGTACTCATTAATGCTAGTGCAATTAGTGTCTTGTTCATCATGCTATCTCCGTTAAGTTTTAATCTGTATTCGATTTCAATGGAGGCATTTTGCAGCAACTGTTGCATCAGAGCGATAGAGTATACTGAATAATGATTATTCGTTTTCCTTATCAATCTGGCGTAAAAAGAATCTAAAAGCCGCTAAAATGGCACTATGCGGGCTTTTCTTATAAGTAGTTTGGATGATTGGAAATGCCAATACTTAACGGCTCATGGTGACCCGTTAAGCATTGGTTAGATTTAAGACTCTTGAATATGGATTTGTTTAACTGGACAAGGGATCTCAATATTAGCCTGTTTTAGTGCTTTCAAGAGTGCGCCATTGGTTTGGTATTTGTCTTGATAATAACTGTCAGTAGCAACCCAATAACGAATGCCCACCTCGATGCCTATGCTATTAAAGTCATTGATTCCCACCTGAGCTTTATCACCTTGATATACCCTTGGGCTGTCGGCTAAAACTTTAGCAAGCAGCGCCACGACTTGATCTGGATTAGATTGATAGCTGATATTGAATTTGGTTTCGACCAGCTTATTGGCGAAAGAGTTATGTAAGATCTCACCCACAATATGCTTGTTGGGAATGTTGATCTCTTCTCCTTCTTCATTGGTTAGTACCGTCATGCCTAAGTGAATATCCTTTACTAGGCCGCCAACACCTTTAACCTCAATAGTGTTGCCCACAATGAAAGGGCGAGTCACTATGATGGTAATCCCTGCTGCATAGTTGGATAGCATACCTTGTAATGCTAAACCTGCACCGAGAGAGGCGGCACCTATCGCCGCAACCATAGGGGTGACGCTTATCCCTAGCTTACCTAAGGCGATTACCCCAACCATAAGAATGACTAAGATGCGGACAAAGTTGCTGGTAAAGTTGCTGAGGGTGATGTCAATCTGGTGTTTTTCAAAAATTCGAGTGACAAGATTAGCGGCTTTGGCTGCGAGCCATAGGCCAATCAAGAAGATGATGATGGCGCCTAGAATACTAAAGCTATATTGCACCAAAAATTCGGTGATGGCGGTGTAAGCGTTTTGCAGTTGCGCGATTTCTTGGTCTAGGCCTTGCTCATTCATGGATCTATCCTCTATGACAACCTTTATCAATTAGCTTACTGAAAATAAACAGTTTTGTAACTCAGTTTTTGCGCAGTTGTGAGCCGTTATGAGTACATTTTTGACACTGAGTAACTTAGCGTGAAGAGGATCAAGATTTGTTGCTAAGTTTACTGTTGCTCTTTAGAGAATAGGTTACTCTTTCTGCTAATTCTAATTTGCCGAGTCCCGTTATGAGAGCACTTATCTTCGTTTTATCTAGTCTGTTAGCCACGTCTGTGTGGGCGAATACCTATCAAGTTGGCGATCAAATCGTTGAGATCAAGTTGCAAGATCAACATGAAGCACAATACCAAGTTGATAGCACTACAACTCGGGTTTTATTTAGCAGTAGCATGGATGGTGGAACCATTATTCAAGAGACTTTAGAAGCCGAGCCTGAGTTGGTTAAAGATTCAACTCTAATTTATGTGGCTGATATTAGTGGTATGCCGTCGTTGATCGCCCGTTTTGTTGCCTTACCTCAGTTTAAAAAGTTTCCATATAGAGTGGCACTCGACAGCGAGGGTGAACAGACTAAGCCGTTACCTGCTCAAAAAGATCAGGCGACACTAATTGAGCTGAATAATAATCAGATCACTAAGATAGCATTTTATGAGACAACAGAAGCCCTACAGGCTGGGTTGAAGTAGTAGAATTGAAGGCTTGAGTATTTGACATAAAAAGGGCGCTTAGCGCCCTTTTTTCTTTTTTGATGCAGATATCGAACAGTATTAGGCTGTATGCCCCTTTAAAATATCGTAGATCTCTTCTTTTAAATGTAGCTTTTTAAGCTTGAGTTCGTGCACTTTCGAGGTGTAATCACTAGCGCTGCTCTTTTCCAGATTTTTTATCTCCTCATCAAGTTGGTTATGCTTGTTAAACGTCTTCTGAAAGTGTGTGTCAGATGTCTTTAGTTGGCTGATAAGTTCTCGGTATTCTGGAAACATGCAGGCGTCCTTCTTGCTGGTTTTTTTTCGCGGTTTTTCGTTTGGTTCGATTCTAAATTAGCGCGATTATTGGTCGCTAAATGTGATGCCGATCAAATTGTGAACGATTAGAGGTGTAAGATTTCATCGGGGGATTTTTCAGCAGTAATCTATTACTAAAAAGCTATAAATGATTTGACGACACAGCTCGAAATTTGAAGAGTATAGCCTGTAGCAATATTTAGCTAAGCTATTGCTAATGTTTGTGTTATTTCATGTAAGTGACAGGCTCAACCCTTGATTCTATCTTGCATTGATAGCTTTTTAACTGGCTGGCGCTATGCCCAGTAGCTGCTATATTCTAGCTCAGAGTTCTGATTGATTTAGTAACTAGATTACGACAAATCATTTACTCTTGGCGGAAAAAGTGTGATCTGTTTAACCTTTTTGAGGGCGTGACTAGGTTAAAGTCGTTTTAATTCGATTTATAAATTCAAAAATGAAAGGGGTTTTCACGATGTCTGATGTATTTCATTTAGGCTTAACCAAAGAGATGTTAGATGGTGCCAGCTTAGCGATTGTGCCTGGCGATCCTGAGCGTGTTAAACGTATCGCCGAGTTGATGGAGAATGCGACATTTTTAGCGAGTCATCGTGAATATACCAGTTATTTAGCATACATAGACGGCAAACCTGTGGTCGTATGCTCAACGGGGATTGGTGGTCCATCGACCTCTATTGCTGTTGAAGAGCTAGCGCAGCTTGGTGTGCGTACCTTCTTACGCGTGGGCACAACAGGCGCGATTCAACCACATGTTAATGTGGGTGATGTGATTGTGACTCAAGCTTCTGTTCGTTTAGACGGTGCTAGCTTACATTTTGCGCCGATGGAGTTCCCTGCAGTAGCAAACTTCGATTGTACTACGGCTATGGTTGCTGCCAGTCGTGAAGCGGGTCTTGAGCCTCATATTGGTATTACAGCATCGTCAGATACTTTCTACCCAGGTCAAGAACGTTACGATACGGTATCTGGCCGTGTGACACGTCAGTTCAAGGGGTCTATGCAAGAGTGGCAAGATCTTGGTGTGCTGAACTATGAGATGGAGTCTTCGACGCTATTTACTATGTGTGCATCACAGGGTTGGCGTGCGGCATGTGTTGCAGGGGTTATTGTTAACCGTACTCAGCAAGAGATCCCTGATGAAGCGACAATGAAGAAAACCGAAGTCAGTGCGGTTTCAATTGTGGTTGCTGCAGCTAAAAAGTTACTTGCATAAGCTAACTTACGCTCAATAAAAAAGGCGCTAACAGCGCCTTTTTTATTGTCTGAAAACAAGTACTAGAAGTGATATTTGGCGATCACTGAATAGGTGTTTTGCTTGATACCATCAACGCCGTATTTGTTTTTCCAGTAATCGTACTCGATACCGACAAATAGCTTGTTTTTCTTATGCTCACCTAGCACTATCGCACCTAAGTCATACTTAAGCTGTGGATTGAAGTGGAAGTTAGTCTCGTAAGCGGCTTCATCGGCTGCGAAAACCCAATCAATGAAACCATCAAAAACGATATTCGAGTTACCAACAGGGAAATCCATTCTAAATGATGGAGTTAACTGCCAACCGTCACTGATGTTGTCACTGCTTAGCGCGTGTCTGCGGTAGGTGTTTAGCTGGAAGTAACTAAAGTAAGGGACTTTGATGTCCATGCCGACACCGTACAAGAAGGCTTTCACTGGACCTTCACCTTCTTCAAGTGTTAGCGCTAGCGATAGATCGGTAACGGGGCCAAAACCAACGGTTTTGCCTAAGATCTTACCGGCACTTAAACGAGTTGAGATCTCGCCGTAAGTGGTGTTATTTTTGCCGCCGTTTGAGCCATTAAAATAAGTCAGATCTTGGAAGGCGAACCAGTCACCGTACTTCCAATCACCAGCAGTTTCAAAGGTCACAGTCGTTTGTGATTCTGACGGGGCAAGATCGTAGTTGTCACCGTAAAGTGCCGTTACGCTAGCGTCCCACCAGTTAACCATGTTGTCAGCCATCGCCGCCGGGCTGACGAGCAAAGCTAAACAGAGTAATTTTTTGTTCATCGTAAAACCTTTTATTGTTATCAGATCTCGGGTACAGCAAATTGAACTTATACCATGAGTTAGTTAAGGTGACTTTTGCTGGCGGGGAATATAGGCGGAAAGTGAACAATGTTCAAAGGGTTTGTTGAGCTTTTTTGAATTTGGCGTTGAGCATGCTTTATAACCTATTGATTATTTGTTTTTTACTGGCGGATTAATACTTAGTGATTGTCTTTAAAAGAGAACTTTCTAGCAAGCGATTACAGTGTGTCGGCTCAATGTCATGCTATGAGCTTGCTTGCCTAGAGGAGTTTGCTTGGCTGTGTTACAGTTTCTATAGAGAGTTTTATGACATAATATGTCGCGCAAAGTGTGTGCAACTGATATAGTCTTTTGAGGCTCTTTCATTTCAGGGGGAAATATGGAGTTTTCAAATCCCATTCTAATTTGGGCGGTTATTGGTATCGTTTTGATGCTAGCTGAAATCATTTTACCGGGCGGTATTGTGATTTTATTAGGCGCCGCTTGTCTTGTTGTTGCGAGTGCCTTGGCTATCGGTTTAGTTGAAGGTATAGCGCAAAGCTTAACGCTCTGGTTTATCGCCTCTATGGTGTTACTGCTGCTTTTTCGCCAAGTTACTCAAAAGTTAGTTGGTGGTGATGCTCATGTCGGCAATGCCGATGAAGAACTCGATATTTATGATCAGCCAGCCATCGTTAAACAAACTATAGGTCCGGCTCAGCAGATGGGACGGATTGAATTTCAAGGCTGTGAATGGTCCGCATTGGGGGATGGTAGCGAGATTGCTGCTGGCTCCAAAGTTAGGATTATCTGCAGAGATAATATTGCGTTAGTGGTTGAGCCTATAAAGGCTGAAGACGAGCACTCCGTAGAAAAGTAATCAGTAAAGCCAGGAAGGAATCTCTATGTTCGCATTTACACTCTTTGTTCTATTTGTGTTTTTTATCCTCTATAAATTATTGCTAATTGTCCCTATGCGTGAGGTCAATGTGATTGAGCGCTTAGGTAAGTTTCGCACTGTGCTAAAGCCAGGGTTTCATTTTCTGATCCCGTTTTTTGACCGAGTGGCCTATAAGCATGAAATTCGTGAGCAAGTACTCGATGTGCCACCCCAAAGCTGTATCTCAAAAGATAACACTCAGCTAGAGGTTGATGGTTTAGTTTACCTTAAGGTGATGGACGGTAAGCTTGCCAGCTACGGCATTGAGGATTACCGCCGCGCGGCGGTAAACCTAGCGCAAACCACCATGCGTTCAGAGATAGGTAAATTAAGCTTAAGTCAGACATTTTCGGAGCGAGACAGCTTGAATGAGTCGATTGTTCGAGAGATCGATAAGGCATCGGATCCTTGGGGGATCAAGGTGCTACGTTACGAGATTAAGAACATCACCCCATCACGCAAAGTGATCCACACCCTAGAGAAACAGATGGAAGCGGAGCGCAGTAAGCGCGCCGAAATCACCTTAGCGAATGCGGAGAAAGCGGCGATGATCAACCTGTCAGAAGGTGAGCGTCAAGAAGCGATTAACTTATCGGAAGGTGAGAAACAGCGTCGCATTAACGAGGCGAAGGGTACCGCGCAAGAGATTGCTATTATCGCCCGAGCTAAGGCTGAAGGCATGGAGCTTGTTTCTGCTGCGCTGGCAAAAGATGGCGGTCATGAAGCGATGAATATGCAGCTTAAAGAGCAATTTATTGCCCAAGTCGGCAAGATATTGGATGAGGCCGATGTGTCTGTGGTACCAGCTGAACTGGCCAAAATTGAAGGATTCTTTGAAGGCATGGAGCAGGTCACTCACGCTGTGTCTGCTAACTCAGTGAAAGGAGCGCGCTAATGATTGCTGGAATTAATACAGATTTAATTGTAATGGCTATCTGGGGCCTCATCTTCGCGATCTTTGTGATTAAGCTATTTCAGTCGATTCGCCTAGTGCCGACAAAGTCTGCCTATATCGTTGAACGCTTAGGTAAATACCATTCAACTTTAGACGCGGGCTTTCATGCCCTAGTGCCTTTTGTCGATAAGGTGGCGTATATCCATGATCTAAAAGAGGAGACCATTGATGTGCCACCGCAGGAGTGTTTCTCTTGTGATGAAGTCAATGTCGAAGTCGATGGCGTTATCTACATTTCAGTCATAGATCCTGTGAAGGCGAGTTACGGTGTGACTGACTACCGTTATGCGGCAATTCAGCTGGCGCAAACGACCACTCGTAGTGTAATTGGTACTCTTGATTTGGACCGTACCTTTGAAGAGCGTGATGTGATTAGCGCCAAAGTGGTCGAAGTGCTAGACCAAGCGGGCGCCATGTGGGGCATTCGTGTTCACCGTTATGAGATTAAGAATATCACCCCGCCTGAAACGGTTAAAAATGCCATGGAGATGCAGGTCAATGCAGAGCGTGAGCGTCGTGCATTACTGGCAAAGAGTGAAGGTGATAAGCAGAGTAAGATTAATCGATCTGAAGGTATAAAAGCAGAAACCATTAACCATTCAGAAGGTGAAATGCAGCGCCGTATTAACGAGGCAGAGGGTAAAGGGGAAGAGATTTTAACCATTGCGCGAGCCACGGCTGAGTCAATTGAGCGTATGGCAATTGTGATTGCGGCGCCCGGTGGTAAGAACGTGGTGCGTATGCAACTCGGTGCGCAGTACCTTAAGCAGCTTGAGGGGGTCAGTAATGGTCAGAGTAAGGTTATCTTACCTGGCAATATGATGGACTTCGAACACTGGATGAACAGCATAGGTTTAGAAGAAGACAAAGATTAGACCACTCTATCTGTAGGAAAAAATATCTATGCTAGATCCTATAATGGGGTCTAGCATTTTTATTTGGCTGCTATCGATTCTTCATTGGGTTTAGATAAGGCGAGGTTCTATGGCATTCAATGATAAGTTTAGGCTTATACCAATCAGTATAAGAATTTGATCTACTCAGAGCGATTTTTGGCAAACTAATTCAAGGCGAATAGCTGCAATAATGGTTATTCCCTTACAAAGCTAATCAACGCAGAAGTAGGCAGCCAAAAACGCTCCAGAATGGTTAGTTTTAGCGATTCTGATTCTGTGTTAACGAGCTTGAACGTAGAACAACTATGCCCTTTACTCGTTGCCTTGCCTCAAAACAGCTAAACTCTCGCTGAGTGACTAAATGTTTATACTGATTGGTATTAGTAGCCATGCAGTAATCATTAAGCAAGATACAGCTGAGCCATGCGTCTTATTACTCAAAGCTAACTATGGTGAATATAGTTGGGGTTTGCCTGGTGGGGCACTAGAACCTGGTGAGACAATTCGTCAAGCATTGCTACGTGAATGCCAAGAAGAGCTAGGGGTTCTGGTGCAGGTTAAATGTCTTACCGGTGTTTACTATCACCAAGCGTATGACTCGCAGGCCTTTATCTTCTTATGTGAACTCGATGACTCTCACAACATATGCCTTAGTGAAGAGCATAGCGAATATCAATACACGCCACTTTCAAGATTATCTAAGGTACAAAAGCAGAGGGTGGAGGATTGCCTTAGTTATGACGGCGTAGTGGTTAGTCGCAAGTTCTGACAGGGTTCATGGCACATGCTGTCATTAACGTCCCTAAGGCCGTTTTATTGCTCAGTAAATAGAACTGCGAATATCAAAACTTACTCTCGTCACTTTCAAGATTCTCTAAGGTGCAAAAGCTGCGGGTGGAGGATTGCCTTAGTTATGACGGCGTAGTGGTTAGTCGCAAGTTCTGACAGGGGTCATGGCACATGCTGTCATTAACGTCCCTAAGGTCGTTTTATTGCTCAGTAAATAGAACTGCGAATATCACAACTTACTCTCGTCACTTTCAAGATTCTCTAAGGTACAAAAGCTGCGGGTGGAGGATTGCCTTAGTTATGACGGCGTAGTGGTTAGTCGCAAGTTCTGACAGGGTTCATGGCACACGCTGTCATTAACGTCCCTAAGGTCGTTTTATTGCTCAGTAAATAGAACTACGAATATCAATATTTACTCTCGATACTCTCAACATTATTTAAGGTACAAAAGCTGCGGGTGGAGGATTGCCTTAGTTATGACGGCATAGTGGTTAGTCGCAAGTTCTGACAGGATTTATGGCACATGCTGTCATTAACGTCCCTAAGGTCGTTTTATTGCTCAGTAAATAGAACTGCGAATATCAAAACTTACTCTCGTCACTTTCAAGATTATCTAAGGTACAAAAGCAGAGGGTGGAGGATTGCCTTAGTTATGACGGCGTAGTGGTTAGCCGTAAGTTCTGACAGGCGTTAAGGCGCTTGCTGTCATTAACGTCCCTAAGGTGTTTTATTGCTCAATAAATAGAACTGCGAATATCAAAACTTACTCTCGTCACTTTCAAGATGATCTAAGGTACAAAAGCAGAGGGTGGAGGATTGCCTTAGTTATGACGGCATAGTGGTTAGTCGCAAGTTTTGACGGTACTTTCTATTACATCTACATAGCCGTCAAAGGGATGGGGTGCTCTTGAGTGGATAGGTTCTCGTGGAGCTCATTGTAGTGCGCGCCTATTTTCAGTAACTCCGTTAGAGGTACAGCCTTACTGATTAGAAAGCCTTGAGCATAATCACACATCATAAAGCTAAGTTCATCTAATTGCTCTTGAGTTTCTACCCCTTCGGCAATGACTCTGATCCCTAAAGCATGAGCCATCTCGATAGTGGCGATGATTAGCTCGTTACTCTTACTGTCCTTGTTCATATCGTTAATGAAGCTGCGATCAATTTTGAGGATCTGAAATGGGTATGTTCTGAGATAACTTAGTGAAGAATAACCTGTACCAAAATCATCCATGGAGATGCAGAAACCAGCATTACTTAGTTGCTTAAGGGCATCTAAAGTATAGGCGTGGCCACTCAGTAGTACACCTTCGGTTATTTCAAGCTCTAGCGCGTCGGTGGTCATGCCGAATTTTTTGACTTGGTCTGTGATGATTTGGACTAGATTAGGGTTTCTAAATTGCCTTGGTGAAAGGTTAATGGCGACTCTAAACTTGTCATTAAATTGCTTTTGCCAAGTGTGAGCTGCCTCTAGGGCACATTTAAGAATAAATTCTCCCATCGACTCAATTACTCCCGTCTGCTCGGCAATGGGAATGAACTCGGCAGGTGATACGTTTCCTAGGATTGGATTATTCCAGCGTAGTAGGGCTTCGGCGCCCATGATACTGCCATCTCGGATATCGAGTTGAATTTGAAAATGAGCTTGTAGCTCTCCCCGCTCTAAGGCTCCATGGATCTGCTCTTCAATTGCAAGGCGACGTGATACCTCTTTATTCATCGCATGAGTGAAGTAGGAGTAAGTATTTCGGCCAATACTTTTGGTGTGATACATGGCTGAATCGGCATTTCGTAATAGCTCGGATGGTGTTTCACCGTCATTGGGGTAGATGGCGATACCAATACTGGCAGTTAGTACTAGCTGGCGATTATCTATATAGAAAGGCTTTCTAAATCCGCCAATTAAATTCTCTGCTAGAGGTTGGGCGTCGCAGGCACACGATAGATCATCGAGCAATATAATGAATTCATCCCCTCCTAGGCGGCCTACTGTATCTTCGGCTCTAGTGGCATTAAGTAAACGCTTTGATGCGCTGATAAGTAGTTGGTCACCCGCTTCATGGCCTAAGGAGTCGTTAATCTTCTTAAAGTCATCTAAATCGAGAAAGATAACTGCAATCTTCTGGCCGCTTCTCTTACTGGCTTCGACTAACTGCTCGAGCCGTTTTAGTGCTGAAAACCGGTTAGGCAGATCGGTTAAGGTATCGTAATGAGCCTGATGGCGAATAAGTGCTTCCGCTTCCCGGCGCTCACTATTGTCATAAAAAGAGATCACCGCACCCTGTCTGCTGTTCTCTAGCGCAAGAGGTTGTGATTTGTAATCGACAGGGAAGCTGCTGCCGTCGGCTCGCCAAAAAATATCCTCTTTAACCTCTCCATTACCGAGTGGAAGCTGCATTTCAGTAGAAGCTCTATTTTGATAGATCAGCTCGTGCATATTGAAATTCAGTAGTTGTGCAGGGCTAGAGTACCCGAGTAATTGAGCACATATTGGGTTGGCAAAGATGCACTTTCCTTTATCGTCGATGGCATAAATAGCAACCGCGGCCGACTCTAAAACAGCCTTAAGAAGTGGATTATTTTTTTGCATCTCTTCTAGGGCTTGCTCTTGGTCAGTTTTGAACGCTTGGTGTTTACTGCGTTGCTCTCGCTTTGTTTTTAATTGTGTTAATGAGTGCAACTTAGCGGCATTAAATTGAGGGTTAGGGAATTGTTCAATATCAGCCGAACTCTCATTATTTGGCACAGGTATCTTGGATAGTTTGGGATAAAAATGCAGCCAAAAAACGCCTAGGAGGGCGATATTGGTCGAAAAGAGTAAGGGAATAATTATCAGTACTTCAGTGCTTTGTGATGGAGAGCTAAAGACCCAAAGCATGCCTAATGTAACGGTTAAAATTGTCATTAGAAGGCAAAGATGCCATGGCTTTATCGTAAAATTTTTTCTGATTTGCATACATCACACCCACAGTTTGACAATGAAGCTTTATCTCTATCGTTTAAATTAACTCGGACTAAGCTTGTTGATGGCTGCAAGCTGAGAATGAGGTTAAGGAGAGAGGTCTAAGGTTATGTGTGTAAGCAGTGTAGGAGAATGTTTGCAGGGCTATTTTTTTGAGGTATTAGATAATTCATTTTTAATCCTTTAAAAGTTTAGAAATCAAATCCGTTGATCACATTGCTACTAAGTATAGGACTTAAATCATTAAATGGTAAATCTGCTTAAGTGTAACAAAGCATATGCTAGAGCCTTAAAAATTTTTCATAGATAAATCAGATGCTAATCGATGTGATCTTATTTAGAATTGTACTGATTACCGCAATTAATTGAGCAAAAGAGTTAAATATGACGATTGAGAGAATTGAAACCGCTACTCGCATGAGCCGCATCGTTAAGCATAACGGCACCATCTATCTATGTGGTCAGGTGGCTAAAGATGCTGAGCAAGATATTACCGAGCAAACCCGTACCATGCTTGAAAAGGTCGATACTCTACTCGAGCAAGCTGGCAGCGATAGAGAGCACATCTTATCGGCTACCATTTATATTAAAGATATGCAGTATTTTGCTGAAATGAACGCAGTTTGGGATGCATGGGTGCCAGAAGGTTACGCACCTGCTCGCGCATGTGTTGAAGCTAAGATGGCTCGTGACGCACTATTAGTTGAGATCTCTGTGGTCGCAGCTGAGAAAGCATAAGCCTATCTAGGCTTAATCGCCGAAGCGGCTATTGGCTTCGGCAATCTCATTTCTTATCAATTTAACCCGACTACAACTTCGCTTATTCTATCCCCGAGTTCCTCGCTTCTGTTATACTGCCCGCCTGATTTTTTGGAGGCAATAATGGACGTATCATCTTTACTAGACGGCCTAAACGACAAGCAGCGTGAAGCTGTTGGTGCACCGCAATCTAGCATGCTGGTATTAGCGGGTGCGGGTAGTGGCAAAACGCGGGTGCTCACCCACAGAATTGCCTGGTTGATGCAGGTTGAACAGCAAAGCCCTTATGCGATTTTAGCGGTAACTTTTACCAATAAAGCGGCAAAAGAGATGCGTGAGCGTGTTGAAAAGGTTGCTGGTGGCAATATGAGCCGCATGTGGATAGGCACTTTCCACGGTTTAGCACACCGTTTGCTACGCACCCATTATAAAGATGCTAATCTGCCTGAGAGTTTCCAAATCTTAGACTCAGACGATCAACTGCGTCTGATCAAACGTATTCTTAAAAGCCTTAACTTGGACGAGAAGCAATATCCGCCAAGACAAGCTCAGGGCTACATCAATGGTAAGAAGGACTTAGGTCTACGCCCATCGCATATCGATGCCGGCGGCTTTCCGATTGAGCAAAATTTACTGAAGATTTATCAAATTTATCAAGATTCATGCGATCGCGCCGGTTTGGTAGATTTTGCGGAGATCCTGCTTAGAGCCCATGAGCTTTGGCTCAACAAGCCACATATTCTTGACCATTACCAAGATAGATTTAAGCATATTCTTGTGGACGAGTTCCAAGATACTAACGCCATTCAATATGCGTGGATCCGTGTACTTGCAGGTTCGACTGCCAATGTGATGATTGTTGGTGATGACGATCAGTCTATTTACGGCTGGCGCGGCGCTCAGGTGGAGAACTTGCATAAGTTCTTAGCCGACTTCCCAGCGGCGCAAACCATTCGTTTGGAACAGAATTATCGCTCGAGTGGTAATATTCTAAATGCCTCGAACGAGCTGATTGCCAATAACCCAGATCGTATGGGTAAGAAGCTGTGGACCGACGACAAAGACGGTGAGCCGATTGGACTTTACTGCGCCTTTAACGAGATGGATGAGGCGCGCTTTATCGTTGGGCGTATCACCGATTGGCAAGATGAAGGCGGCAAGTTAGAAGATTGCGCCATCTTATATCGCTCTAATGCTCAGTCACGGGTACTGGAAGAAGCCTTACTGCACAAAGGTATTGCTTACCGGATCTATGGCGGTCTGCGTTTCTTCGAACGCCAAGAGATTAAAGACGCCATGGGCTATCTGCGTCTCATCAATAACAAGAATGACGACGCAGCGTTTGAACGCGTTGTGAATACCCCAACTCGTGGTATTGGCGATCGCACCTTAGAGATAATACGTACAACTGCGCGTCAGCAAGAGATGACCTTGTGGGAAGCGAGTATTCGCTTACTGGAAGAAAAAGTCCTTAACGGCCGCGCTGCCAATGCCGTGCGTGGCTTCATGGATTTAATTGTCGCCATGAGAATGGATACTGACGAGCAATCCTTACACCGCATGACAGATCACGTGATCCAAACATCGGGTCTAAAAGCGATGTATGAAGCTGAGAAGAGTGAAAAAGCTCGTGCACGTGTAGAGAACTTAGAAGAATTAGTGACAGCCGCTCGCAGCTTTGTGATGCCTGAAGAGATTGAAGACATGGGCGAGCTCAATGCCTTCTTGTCTCACGCGGCGCTAGAAGCGGGTGAAGGTCAGGCCGATGAGTTTACCGATGCGGTGCAATTAATGACGTTGCACTCGGCAAAGGGCCTTGAGTTTCCAATGGTATTTATGGCGGGCGTGGAAGAAGGTTTATTCCCAAGCCAGATGGCAATCGATGAGGGTGATCGTCTCGATGAGGAGCGCCGTCTCTGCTACGTGGGTATGACCCGCGCCATGCAAAAGCTGTATATCACCTATGCCGAGTCGAGACGCATCTATGGCCGTGAAAGCTTCGCTAGACCATCACGTTTTGTAAAAGAAATTCCTGAGCAATATGTGCAGGAAATTCGTATGCGAACTCAGGTTTCAGCACCGGCAGTCAGCAGTCGCTTTAGTAAGCAAGATAGCGCGTTTAACGAATCAGGCTTTAAGATTGGTCAGCGTGTGATGCACCCTAAATTTGGTGAAGGCACTGTGACTAACTACGAGGGTAGTGGTGCACAGGCGCGTATTCAGGTTAACTTTTTCGACGTGGGCAGTAAGTGGTTAGTGATCGCTTACGCACGTTTAGAAAAGGTGTAATTTGGCGAAGCAGTTAAAGATAGCGGCTTGGATATTACGTGATTAACGATCATGCAAATATAAGGCTGAGCACTGTGCTCAGCCTTATTTTTTAGTGCATAAAACAAGCATCAATTTTATTTATCTCAATACTGGTTGAATACTGTTACAGCTCAGTCATAATGCGGTTACAAAACTAAAGGCCGAAGACGTTGTAGGAGAGCCTAATCATGAATTTAAGGGATAAACTAGACGTTTATATGCGACTCGCGCGTATGGACCGTCCCATTGGTACCTTGTTATTAATGTGGCCATGTTTGATGGCTCTGACCTTTGCCGCTGGTGGTTTGCCAGATCTTAAAGTGTTTATTATTTTTGTGATTGGCGTATTCTCGATGCGAGCTTGCGGCTGCATTATTAATGACTATGCCGATAGGGATCTCGATGCCCATGTTGAGCGCACCAAAGCACGGCCACTAGCTAGCGGTGAGGTTTCCAGTAAAGAAGCCTTGTTACTGTTTTTAGCTGTAGCCTTGTTTTCATTTTGCCTAGTGCTGATGCTTAATCCGTTAGTAGTACAGTTGTCGGTTGTCGGTATCATTCTTACCATTATTTACCCCTTCACCAAACGCTATACCAATATGCCGCAGATGTTTTTGGGCACAGTATGGAGTTGGTCAATCCCTATGGCTTATGCCGCGCAGACGGGAACGGTTCCGGTAGAGGCTTGGTGGTTATTTGCCGCTAACTGGTGCTGGACGGTAGCTTACGACACCATGTATGCCATGGTTGATAGAGATGATGATTTAAAGGTTGGCATCAAGTCGACAGCGATCCTATTTGGCCGATATGACAGACATATCATCGGGGCTTTTCAGCTAGCGGCTCTAAGCTGCTTTATCATTGCTGGCATGGTTGCAGATCGCGGCGCTATTTATGTAGTTGGTATCTTGGCCTTTATCGGTTTTGCTCTTTACCAGCAGAAGCTTATCCATGGTCGCGAACGTGGACCTTGCTTCACGGCATTTCTAAATAATAACTGGGCCGGCATGGTGTTGTTTAGCGCCTTGGTTCTGGACTACTTAATTATTGGTTAACTGCTTGCCTAACCATAAAAAAACGCCTTTTTCGAGGCGTTTTTTTATGGTTGAAATACTGGTGTGTTTCGCCTCATAGCTACTTTGATATCGCAACGATTCGAAGATCCCTGACTATACTTACTGTTGTCGCTAACCATAGTTAAGGGTCATAGAAGTGACATCTTGGTTGGCTATGCTGAGATAGCGGCTTTATCGAGGTCTGTGTCTTAGGTGCTATCTAAGCCAAAAGTAACAAATGGATTTGATTACTACGGAGGGATTGATGTCAGCTTGGGTTATCGCTTATGAAGCGGGGCAGTGGGCCGATTATGAGCTTGCGTTACTGCTGGTTTCAGCATCAATATTACTGGTATGGCTGCTGGTGTGCAGGCTTAAACCGCAAGGGTTCCTGCGTTGCAGCCTAGCTGTGGTCTGTTGCGTGGCGCTTACCGGCTTGTGCTTGACGAGCCGAGTCGATGCACTGCAAATAAGCTCGCTGTTGACCAAGGGCAAAAATATTGAAGTGCTGGATGGCATCTACCGCTATGGGGAATATCGCTTTCCTCACCATAGCGCTAATGGAATCGATTTTCGTGAAATTCACATCGGTCAGCGTTTACTAAAGCTCTATCACGGTGGTTACTTAGCGCACAGTCGCTGCTATCGAGACTTCTATAATAGCAATCGATTTAACGACAATATCGAGCTGCGTTTATACATACATTGGTATGAGCACGAGCTGGTGTATAAGCGTGAAAAGGTGGTGATAAAAACTCCCTGCATCTTAAAGATTGAACAGCGGAATACCGGCTAACCCGTCTTACATTATGTTATAGAACGACTGTCTATAACACCTTGATTTAGAACTTCTCTGTAGTGCTTGCCGGTATAGGCGTTAACTGCTTAGCGCCATTTAAGGCCTTGTTGTCAGCAGGATCTTTCGAGCCCTGAAGACTCTTTCCTTGTTGGGTGTTAAACAACCAATCCATGCCATGAATAGCCGTGGTAGCAAAGGCTGTGGCGTGGTGAGCCTCATTGATAATCAATAGTTTGCTGTCAAAAGCTGGGTTACCGATTGCAACATTGTTTAGCAATGCCTTAAAGTGCTGCGCATCGGCCACCATATTGTGCTGTGAGTCTCCGCCTTTACCGTTATGCTCAAGTGCACCGATACCGATAAAGACATTTGCACCTATCCCCTGGAGTGAATTGATATTCTTTGCAAATTGAGTCAAAACCCAGCGTTCATGCCACCAAAAAGAAGGGCTACCTAACAGGTAGTTAGTAAAGAGATCTGGCTGCTTTAACAGTATATAAGCGCCAAATAGGCCACCTAAAGAGTTACCAATATAGGTGCGCTGCTGGGGATTTGTGCGGTAGTTCTGCTCTATATAGGGGATAATTTTAGTCTTTAAAAAGTGTAAATGTCTGTCGGCGCCGCCAGTGGCTTTTTTCCAGCTAGTGTCTACCGTAGGTGTGTAGTCCCTGACTCGACTATGATCACTTTTCAGCCCAAGCTCCCAAGAGATCCCCACAATAATGGCTGGTGCCATCTGCTTTGAGTTCATCGGAAAGCGGGTCACACCAGACATGATCTGAAAGGTATACATGGCATCAGTAAGATAAATCACCGGATATTGGAGATCTTTGTTCGCAGAGGCTTTATAACCTTTAGGTAGCTTAACATAGAGCCTATAGGTACGTGCTTCATCGTTAATTTGTACAGTATGACTGCGTGGAATGCTAAAAGGCGTGGTTAAGTGTGCGGTTGCTTCAATGCTTCGATTAGCCGCGAAAGCGTATGGTGAGGCGAGAGTGAGCAACGCTAGGCTGGATAGCAATAAGCTAAGAAGAATGCACTTATTTCGCAAGGTTAACATCGATACTCTGTCCAGCAGTGACTAGTTTCTCTAGCTTAGCTTTTTATTTGTACAAAAGCAGCTTAAGTTAATATCGATTAGATTGGTTTTCTGTCTGGAGTGATATGTCTATGTATTTAAGTTGCCGTCGTACAGGAGCCTGTGTAAACAGAGCGAATCGACTCTACTTACACAGTATCAAAGCTTAAGCCTTAACTAACTTTTCTAGATCTGCTGGGCGGTAGTAAACCGACTTGAGGACCTTACCTTGGCGGACGACTTTACCGGCCATATCGACGTCTTTAGCGCACTTGGCGATGATGAAATCCCCCTTGGTGCTGCCGACAATCTCAACACCTTGCTTGGCATAAAAAGCGATGGTTTCCTCAAGCTCTTGCTCATTACGGCAAACCTTACTCATGTTGCTCGAATGCACTTCATCCCAACAGGTAACAAAGTCGATTTCACGATTCTTGGCAACGTGCAGTAGTAGGTCGATCACATAGCTTATCTCGACTCTATCGGTTACCTGAGTTGCGCCTAGATGCACCAAACGCCCCATCAATACATACACTGAATCGACGATAGCATCGGCTTGTTCTACGCGACTATCAGCCTCAGCCAACTCTGTGAGCTCTTCAATCGCAAGCGATGTGTGCAGCGTATCGGCTTTATCATCTAACGTGCTGATATCCTCGATCGGTAAGTCGAAAGTCATGCGGAACTCTCGAATATCGCGATATAGGTGATCGTATAGTGGCTGATCCAAAGCGGATAGTTTCATCGGTAGTATGCCTTTGCTGCTGAATAAAATTAACTGGCGCCATACTAATGAAATGATGTCGTAAATGAAAGTCGGACACGCTTAGTTATTTGGTTTCGCAGGAGTCTATATTGACCGCGGAGGTATAAGAAAATAAGCAAAAAACTGATTTATTAATACGTTAATTGAGCTGATTGGAAAGATGAGTGATGAGCTCATCTTTGATCTGCTTGATTAAGTTTTGGCTATGCTGATGGCTAATATCGAGTGCCTGCCAGCCATCGGTTCCCATTATTGATAATTGAGAGATCTTGATGGCACCTTTCAGCTCAAGATCTCCTGACAGCTTAACTATCCCAGCCTTGGTATTGAGTCGACTAATATTAAAACTTGCCATGGTGTACTCAGTTGCAATTGTCAGTGATCAACATAAGCAGATGTCGACCAGTTTGCAATAAAGTTTGCGTAATTGTTGCATTTTTATCCGTCTGTTGGTCTTGGTATGAATTTTTATCATCAGTGGCACCCTTAGTGGTAAATGCGTATTTAGTGCATATTTAATCGATATCTCACATTTGCCTGAATAGCTAGGCTGTTTCGGGGTGAAGGGAGGATCGCTTACCTAGGGGAGTTCAAGCTGAACGCTAGACGCTGTTGTTAACTTTATGTAAGGATGTGGTTTCAGCCTATGCACCTTAGTTTATTTTTTAGCGTAAAAAACGATTTAATTTTAGAGCTTTAATTTTAGAAAGAGTGCTTAGGTAATAAGAATAATAAAAAGGATGCTACATGAGCTCAAATAATGATCTTCAACAGTCTGATCCTGTGACTATGGATCCTCTGCAAGATAGCAAGCATACCGTCCCAACCTTACTCGATGCTCTTCTCCCTATTATCGCCTTAGTGATGATGCTCACCGCTGCCGTCTACCTGTTCTCATCCGACAGTTCATACGGTGCCAATCAAATTGCTTTGATAATGGCGGGTTGTATAGGGCTATTGATAGGTTGGAAAAATGGTTATAGCTGGGCGGAAATGGAGCAGGGCATCGTCCGCAGTATTGGTGTCGCCACCGGGGCATTGCTCATTCTGTTTACCGTTGGATCCCTCATTGGCACCTGGATCCTCGCAGGCACTGTACCGACCATGATCTATTACGGCATGTTGGTGCTCAACCCTGAATATTTTTATGCGGCCTGTTGTTTACTATGTGCGGTTGTCGCCATCAGTATTGGTAGCTCATGGACAGTGGCGGGCACCTTAGGTATCGCCTTGGTCGGCGTGGCATCAGCCATGGGACTCAGTGTCGAGATCACCGCCGGCGCCATCATTAGTGGTGCGTACTTTGGCGATAAGATGTCTCCTATGTCTGATACCACCAACTTAGCGCCAGCCGTAGCTGGAACCGATATTTTTAGCCATATCCGCCATATGGTTTGGACTACAGTGCCGAGCATCATCATAGCCATGATCTGTTTTCTGTTATTAGGCTTTAATAATCAGGTTGGCATAGATAACAATAACTTTGAGCAAACCTTATCGCTCATTCAGACTCAATTTAATCCCGGGGTTCACCTGTTGTTGCCGTTGTTAGTGGTGTTTATCTTGGCTTGGAAAAAAATCCCCGCCTTTCCAACGGTTATTATAGGTACCATAGCGGGAGCTGTCTGCGCGGTACTGTTTCAGTTTGATAACGTAGTGGATTTTGCTGCTGATGACAGCCTAAGCCCTGTGGTTGCCTTGGTAAAAGGGGTCTGGGTGGCGATGTTTAATGGCTATACGGCGAGCACAGGGGATGAGGTACTTGATAACCTACTGAGTCGCGGCGGTATGAGCAGTATGATCAATACCGTATGGTTGATTCTGTGTGCCATGACCTTCGGTGGCATCATGGAAGTCACAGGGCTACTTAAGCGCATTTTGCAGAGTGTTTTAGGCTTGGTGAAATCCAGTGGCAGCTTGATAATAACCACTCTGGCAAGCTGTATCGGTGCCAACCTAATCACCGCCGATCAGTTTATCGCAATTGTGCTGCCAGGAAGGATGCTTAAGGTGGAGTACACCAAACGTGGCCTAGCTCCTGTTAACCTAAGCCGAGCATTAGAAGATTCTGCCACCATTACTAGCCCGCTTATTCCGTGGAATACTTGTGGCGCCTATATGGCCAGTACATTAGGGGTGGCAACGGTGGCATATCTGCCTTATGCCTTCTTTAATTTAGTCTGCCCACTAATCAGTGCTGCCTATGCAAAATATGACTTTAAGATAGAGCGTTTACCCGAGGCCAATATACCTCAGCCACAAGAGGCCGTTGCTTAAGCTGGGGCGATAGCTTGGTAGCTCAGATAAAAAAAGCCTTGTCGGTTAGGAGTCGACAAGGCACTTGGCACTGTGATTGACAGAACCTAAATTCACCATAGAGAGGGTGAAAATCACTTTAGGACCTAGGACCTAGGACCTAGGACCTTGAGCCTTGAGCCTTGATCCTAGAACTAACGATGCGCGTATTTGGCCGTCAGCTTTTCAAGGTATGGCTGCACCTCTTTGTCACCCCAGTCGAGGTAACCACGTAAGAAGCCCACAAGGTTGCCTGAACCGTCAAATACATAAGTGGCGGGCACAACATCGGCTGGCATAATTTGGTCGATAGTTTTCTTCGGATCTAACCAAGTCTGGTAGTGGCCTAGTTCGTGGCGATCTAGGAAGGCCTGTACCTTGTCACTTTCTTCATCAATTGAGATGGGTACCACAACCAAGTCGTTATTTTTATTAACTTGGCGGATGTTCTCCATCTGTGGGATCTCTTTAATACAAGGTGCACACCAGGTCGCCCACAGGTTAACCAGTACTAACTTACCCTTGTATTGTTTTAGGCTAATCTGCTCGCCTTTGGTGTCAGTAAACATCACTTCAGGTACTGAACGTGCCGACTGCATTTCAATAAAGCGCGACATAATTAGCGGCTTTTCAATGGCTTCACCAGTGTTGTAAACCTTATTTGAAGCAACTTGTGCTTGGGCTGGTATAAGTAGAGATGACAGAACCAATAAGCCGCTCAGTAGATGTGTTTTATTCATAGGTGTTAGCCTTCATGTCTTGATGTTTACGTTGTTCACGGATCCAGATTACTGCAAACGTAATAATGCCAAATAACAGCAGGATCGGCCCAAACCACAGCAGGGCGGTGGCGGCCGAAAAGCTAGGTTGGTATCTGATTTTCTCGCCGTAGCGTTGTACTAAAAAGTCGATGATCTCAGCTTTGGATTCGCCTTGTTCGAGCATTAAGAAAATTTGCCCCTTAAGCTCACTGGCTATTGGCGCACCTGAGTCAAACAGGTTTTGGTTTACCGACATAGGGCAGCGCAGCTCATGGGCGATTTCAAAGCCTAAGTCACGGATTTGCTCTGGGCTGTAATGGATCTTGTCGCTAGCGCCTTGGGCAGAAACGCTGATACACAGCAAGATGGCAAAGCCTGCGAGTAAGCGAGTTAAGGTTGCCGTGTATGACTTGCTCATGCGAGTCTCCCTGCTTTACAGGCATTGACTTGGTTAGGCGTATTAGCGGTTTGGCTGTGGCGTAAACGCAGTTGGTAAAGACCCGTTAAAGCAGCAATCGCGCCACCTAGCATCATCATTAGGCCACCAATCCAGATCCAACAGGCAAGTGGCTTATGGCTAATACGCACTAAGTATTCGGTTTCACTGAGTTGCTGACCACTCGATACATACAGGTCGCGCACTAAGTTGCGCATAATGCCGGCCTTAGACACTTCCATCGCATTGGTCTTAAAGGTTTGGCGCTGTGGGGTGATGTAACCGACAAAGTTATCATTAACATCGGTCACGCGTATATTGGCTTGAATCGCGGTATAACTGGTGGACTCCACATCCACTGTATCTTCATAAACAAAGGTGTAGCCAGCGACCACTTTACCTTGGCCTGGGCCCATTCTGAGTAACTCTTGAGTCTCAAAGTTCGACACCGCCGTGGCGCCGATAATGGTAATTGCCACGCCAAGGTGAGCTATCAGCATTGCCGATTTTTTAGCAATCACTGCCGCGCCTTGCTGGCGTAGGCTAAACACTAAATACCCCAGAGAAATGAACACCCAGCTTGCGGCCGTCGCGCCAAGCCAGACCCAAGGGTTAAAGCCATCGCGGGTTTGCATCGCAACTAATACACCGATTACAGCAGCCACGGAAAATAGCCCAAGTAGTGGAGATAAACGGTTTAATGACTGCTTCCACTTTATAAGCGGTGCTGCGCCCATAAGCAGTACCGTTACGAAGGTAAGCGGCACGAAGATACTATTGAAATAAGGCGCACCCACTGACAGCGTACCTAAATTAAGCAGTTCAAATAGCAGTGGGTAGAAGGTGCCTAGCAAGACAGAGATGGCCGCAACCACCAATACGATATTGCCAAGCAGCATCACAGTGTCGCGAGAGACTAAAGCAAAGTCAGACTTAGACTTTATCTGATTGGCTTTGAGGGCAAACAGGGTTAACGCGCCGCATACAAAAATACCTAATAGGAACAGAATCGACATGCCGCGAGTCGGATCGGATGCAAAGGCATGCACCGACTGCACTATGCCTGAGCGGACCAAGAAGGTGCCCAGTAAACTTAAAGAGAAGGCCAATAAGCACAGCAATAGAGTTGAGATTTTAAAGCTGCTACGTTGCTGACTCAGTACCACGCTATGCAGTAGGGCTGTGGCCACAAGCCAGGGAATAAAAGAGGCGTTTTCTACCGGATCCCAGAACCACCAACCGCCCCAGCCTAGCTCGTTATAAGCCCACCACGAACCAAAAGCATTACCACCCGTTAGAAACACCCACGCCATTAACACCCAAGGGCGAAGGTAGCTTGCATGTTGCTGAGTAAACTTACCCCCAAGTAGCGCCGCAATCGCAGCAGCAAAGGTGATGGTGAGTCCTACATAGCCTAAGAACAACATAGGTGGATGGAAGATGAGTCCTATGTCTTGCAAAATTGGATTGAGGTCGCGCCCCTCTATCGGAAAGTTTGGTAGTAAGCGAGCAAATGGATTAGAGGTGAACAGCATAAACAGGTTAAAGCCGGCTATCACAAACGCTAAAATGGCGATCATACGGCCAATAAACAGTGGATCTTGATAGCGCGAGGAGAACACGATCAGGCAGCCCCAAATCGCGATGGACACCACCCAAAACAGCATTGAGCCTTCATGGCTACCCCATACTGCTGCCACCTTATATAGGGTCGCAAGTTGAGTATTGGAGTGGTTGGCCACATAAGCCACAGAGAAGTCATCGACTAAGAAGGAAATAAGCAAACATAATATTGAGGCACTAATGGTGACGGTCATTAATGCCGTTAATGTTTTTACATAACTAAATAGATAATAGTTTTTTGTATAAGAAGCATAGAGCGGAATAAATGACAGCATTAATGCTGACACTGTGCTAATGATAAGGAATATAAGTCCTAGTTCTGGGATCATCTTATTCAATTCTCTACATTCTAATAAATGCCTGAGCCAAGTTTATCCAGATTTAAATGATTAGATGTGACTGTTTAATATTTGCGGTGAGCATTAAGTTAATAATGCTGTGCGCTATTTATTAATCAGTTGTGTAACGTCTAACTCTTCAAGATAAATCTTAATCAAGCCGTTGTGGCTTAGGGTAGATTATATTAGCGAAGCATTTTGTGACCTCGCGAGCCTTTATCGTACCCCATCTTCCCAGTGATATTTTTTCACGTCTAAAGTGGTTGTTTTTAGCTTTTTTTAGATATCAAAAAATACGATTAAAAGTGAAAAACATGTTTTGGGTGTCTCGTTAAGTTGTTGTATTTACTTTATTTTCACTGGTTTTTTACTATCTGTATTTTTCTAAGTCTCATTTCGTGCTGTGACGCGTATTTTTCGTAAAAAAGATGTGGAAAATGGCTGCAACTCAATTGTTCAGTTGTTCGGCTAAACAAGAGAGTGCCTTAGTTGAATGATGATGAAAATACTATAACTAGGTTATAACTAGGAGTGATGATGAAAAGTTGGAAACTTAAAGCAGTCGCAAGCGTACTGTTTTGTTTCGGCGCAATAGGTAACGCTAGTGCTGCTGGTGATAAGTACAATAGCATCCCAGAAATGGGTGCATCTGCTAAGAATGCAATTGCAAACTATGCTGGTACACAAGAAAGAACAGGTGTTAAGTCACTACACGATTATATTGTTCAAGAAGATGAGTTATTTGATTTCTTATTTCAAAACCATCCAATGTTCAAATATCAAGAAGAAGGTAACTTAATTGGTGATTACCATATCAGTGACCGTGGTGAAGAATATTTAGATACCGGCGGAAGCCAGGCATACAGCAAGCGTGTTGGTCGTCCAAGTGCAGTTCAGTACCGTCTAGGTGCTAAATCAACATTGGATTTCCCAAACAACTTCGTAGGTCCAGAGAAGTGTGCTGAATGTCACGCGACTCAATATGAGAAATGGCAACGTTCGCGTCACGCTAACGTAGTACGTTTCCCAAGTGAAATTACAGATAAAGAAGTACCAAACGGCGACTTAAATGCACCACTATACGGCAGCGAAGCGTCTATGCTTCCAGACGGTGTTCGTGCTAACGACGTTTACGCAATCATCGGTACACCACGTACTAAATACGGTTTCCTAGATTCATGGTTAGTACGCGGTACTTACCACGTTCGTGACGGTCTACTATCTGAAGGTACCGGTAAAATGGTAGCGGGTGGTAACCAGTTCTCACGTGGTTGGGCTGAATGGTTAACGCCAGAAATGGCTAAGAAAATTAATAAAGCAATCCCTGAGTTCCCAGTAACACTTGAAGAATTTGGTGATACAGGTTCGCACAAGTGGGGTATGACTTCATACGGTGCTAAGTACGAAAAAGAGATGCTATTCCAACCAGGTAGCTCTTACTGTGAAATGTGCCATACCTACAAGTTTGACTTCCAAAACCAGCAAGAGTTCTTCGATGCACTTGGCGACGCTAAGAAGCTTCAAGAGCACACTATCTCTAAGGGTATTGCTTGTGAAGAGTGTCATGGCGCAGGTGGTCACTTAGATGGTGGTACTGGCGGCATGCAGTCTAACTGTGAACGTTGTCACCAGCGTTTCTTCTTCGTTGACGCACTAGCTGATACAGAACAAGCACAAGAGAAAATGGAATACGCATTCGGCGTATACATGAAGTCTGCTTGTCCATCTTGTGGTACTGAAGGCTCGCAAATGTTTGCTTCTTCTCACTACGAGAAAGGCATGCGTTGTACAACTTGTCACGATCCACACGAAGTAACAGATGGTGACTTCCTATCTGGTTTCTCTTCTCCAAAGCTGAAGAAAGACTGTGTTGACTGTCACGAAGCGCAAGCAACGATTGCTGACAACACTGACACCCACAGCAACCAAACTTGTCAAAGCTGTCACATGCCTAACATGGGTAGCTGTGAGAACTTCGCTGCAATCCAGTTCCCAGACAACGCAGGTTTTGACGCGGTACGTCGTACTCACATGTGGAAGATTGATATCGACCCAGAGCGTAAGACACTTAACCCACCAGAAGGTCAGCCACGTGATTCAAGCGTGAAAGGCTGGACTGTTGCTAAGAACGAAGAAGGTCACAACTACTTAGACTTAATGTGGACTTGTGCTCGTACCGCTATTTCTGACAAAGACGTAGTGGATAACAAGGGTTGTCATAGCCCATTCCAGTCTGAGCTAGAAACTGGCCTACATTACGATGACCAACTAGAGATCTACGGCGAAGTAATGAAGATGCAAACGCCTGTTAAGGACGTTTACGCCAAAGTTGAACAAGCTCTTGAGCGCATCGATACGCTACTAGAAGTGACTAAGTTGTCTACTGCAGACAAGACTGAAGTGCTAATGCTAGCTGAGAAAGCACAAGAAGCAATTGATCTAATTAAGAAAGATGGTTCATGGGGTGTGCATGGCTTCCGTTACAGCCAGAAGCGTCTAGACGCAGCACTGACTTATGTTACCCAAGCTCAAAACATTCTTGATGGTGTTGGTTACAGCGCTAAAAACATGTAATTGAGTTTATACCGACCTCAACCTAAGGCGACTTAGGTTGAGGTAACAAAGAGAGAAACTATGAATAGAGTACTGGGAAGTGTCGTTTTCACCGTCTTGTTATCAATGCTATCAGCGGGCAGTTATGCCGGTGGTGGTCAAGAGATGGGCCCGGCTAAATATTATGATGAGCCGTTACAAACAATCACCATGATGGAAGCACAAACCTTAGTGGGCAAAGAGGGAGTTTACTTCTTTGATGTCAACACATTGGAATTATGGGCAGAAGGATTCATTCCAGGCGCTGTTTATTTCAACGTAAAAAATTGGAAAGACTTGCTGCCAAAAAACAAAGACGCACTCATGGTTTTCTACTGTGCAAACCGTCTTTGTAATGCCAGCGAAATTGCTGCTCGACATGTGATGAAACTGGGTTACACCCAAGTGCTTCAGATGCCAGATGGAATATATGGCTGGCGTTTAGCTAATCGAGTAACAGAAAAGCCATAACGGATTATGTTTATTTATTTTTAGTGAGATTGAATGTATGAAAAAGCTTAAAAAAAGTGTCTTGGCCGTTGTGTCTTGTCTAACCCTATCAGTATCTGTGTCGTGTTTTGCTAATAGCGATTTGACTACTGACGTTGAAAAAGAGTCGTACAGCATAGGCGCGTCTTTTGGTCACCATATCTCTAGTCAGGTATATGGCCAATCTCAGTTAGGCGCAGAAGTGGATATGGGGCAAGTGGTAAACGGTTTACTCGATGCTTTGAAAGATGAGACAAAAATGTCTAAAGAGGAAATCGTCACTTACCTAAATCAGCGCGCTGAAACGCTAAATGCAGCGAAGCAGGTCAAGTTAGATGAGCTAACTGCTAAGAACGTAGCAGCCGGTGAAGCTTTCATGGTTGAAAATGCTAAGAACAGCGATGTTAAGCAAACTGAATCAGGTCTGCAATACGAAGTGATCACCATGGGTGACGGCGCCATGCCACAAGGCAATGACGTAGTTACCGTGCACTACAAAGGCACCTTGATTGATGGCACTGAGTTTGACAGCACTTATGACCGCGACGAACCAAACCGTTTCTCTTTAGTTACCGTTATTGAAGGCTGGCAAGAAGCGCTTGCTCTTATGCCTCAAGGGTCAAAATTTAAATTAACAATTCCACCTGCACTCGCTTACGGCGACCGTGTTGTTGGCATGATCCAACCGCATTCGACTTTGGTATTCGAAGTTGAACTAGTCAAAGTTGAAGCGCCAGGTGAAGGTGCTCACGGCATGGGACTAAGTGGCATGGGTATGGGTGGAATGATGGGCGGCTCTATGGGCGCCAATCCACACAAATAAATTTGATATTAATTATTGATATAGAGCCAAGATGAACATAGTACTTATTAGTATCTCAATTATTTTATTCTGTTCGACAGCGTTCCTTTTTTGTCACCACCTAAGGTATGACAAAAAGCTGACTGAACTTGAATCAGAAGTTGGGCACTTCTTTGGCTCTAATATTAGCATCGACACCAATGATGCTAAGCAAAACAATAATTATTACTTTGGAACCATTGGCTTCTTTCTTATTAGTGTTTCGGTTTTACTTTATTCAACAATCGGTAGTTATCAGCATTTGGACTCAGCTCAGGTTGATTACAACATTGATTATTTGCTGGTTGCCGATATTAACAAAGGCCAGAAACTCGCTGAAGAAAACCCCGGTGATCCACTAGTGCTATTAGGGCTAGCCCAGTCGTATATCGACGGTGGCTTATACAATGACGCGCTAGGAACCTTAGACCAACTACTGACGATAGACGCTAACAACACCCAAGCTTTAGGGCTTAAAGCCACATCTATGTACTACCGCGATGACCGCGTTATTAGCATGGAGACTTCTTTAGTGATTGCGAGGGCGCTAACTCTGCATCATGAAGAATTAAATACCCGCTTATTAATGGCCAATGATGCTTACCTAAATGGTGATTATCAAAAGGCGATAGATAACTGGAATATTGTTTTAAGCAATAAAGTGCAAGTGTTTAATCGTGATGCAATTCAATTCGCCATTGAAAAGTCCAAAGGCAAATTAACGCAAGTTAAATCTTAGTGAGTCAAAAATCTAAATAAACGTACTAGCAAAAATATTAAATAAAAAATTACGTGTCGGTTTTAAACCGATAATCGGAGGATGCTGTGAGTGAAAATCTAGAGAGACGGAGGTTCCTTAAAGGTCTAGGAGCCAGCTCTTTGATATTGGCACCGCTTGGGTGTAGCTCAGTCAAAGACAAGGAAGATACCAACAAGCCGCATTATGTAATGGTTTTCGACCAAAATAAATGTGTTGGTTGTGGTGAGTGTAAGGATGCCTGTAATAAGGCTAACCACTTACCAGAAGGTAAATCTCGCCTGCTAATGGAAGAGCAATCGAGCGCCGTTGAAGGTCAGCCTTGTCCACACTGTGGCAAAACCAATGACTGTGGTTGTCAGCGTAAGTTCGTACGTGTTTCATGTCAGCAGTGTAAAAACGCTCCTTGCGTAACAGTTTGCCCAACCGGCGCTGCACATCGCGACGAGAAGACAGGCATTGTGACCATGGACGCGGCGAAATGTGCTGGCTGTAAGTACTGTATTGGTGCTTGCCCATATGACGCACGTTTCATCAACAAAGAAACTGACGTTGCCGATAACTGTGACTTCTGCCTAAACAGCAAGCTTGCCATTGGTGAGTTACCAGCTTGTGTGCAGCAGTGCCGTTACGACGCACTAATCTTTGGCGATGCAAACGATCCAACTTCCTATGTGAGTAAGCTATTAGCAGTGAAGGACTCGGTGCGTATTAAGCCGGGCTTCGGAACTGAACCTAGCTTGCGCTACATTCCAATTGTGAAGCTAGGAGTATAGTCATGGACGGTAATATTGAATTTACAATGGGCCTTTCACAAGGCATCGCGTGGCCTTGGCCAATTGCGGTTTACCTGTTCTTTGCTGGTATTTCTGGTGGTGCACTATCTGTAGCCCTGTTCATTCGTTTCTACAAAAAACAAACTGAAAACACACCTTTTTTAAAGGCTGCGTCTTTAGTGTCGTTGGTAACGATTGCACTGGGTATGATCTGTCTGGTTTTAGACTTAACTAATCCGCTGTTCTTCTGGCGTATTTTGGTGTTCTACAACCTAAACTCAGTGATGTCAGTGGGTGTTATTGCGCTATCAGCATACATTCCATTAGTTGCACTAGTCACCTTGTTCGCAATGGAAGAAGAGATCAAAGCCTACAAGCCTTTGAATTTCTTACTGCCAATTATCGATAAGTTACGCGGTATTCGCGCACCATCTGAAAAGCTAGTGTTAGTACTTGCTATGTCAGTGTGTGCTTACACCGGCTTCTTGATCTCAGCCTTGATCCGCTTCCCAATCATCAATACCTCGGTATTGCCTGCATTGTTTGTTGCGTCAGGTCTATCTGCGGGTGCCGCTGCTGCGAAAATGGTCGCAGTATCGGTATTCAAAGAAGACATACACAGCAAAGATATGCACACATTACATGGCTTTGAATGGCCAGTAATGGCAGCCGAAGCTCTGTTCCTATTCATGATTATCATGTCTTTGGCTACAGGTAATGAAGGTGCACAAGCTGCATTCGCTGGTTTCCATACCGGCGTGTGGGCAAACGTGTTCTGGATTGGTGTTGTGGGTATCGGTTTTGTGGGTCCATTACTGCTTAATTTCGCCACAGGTAAAGCGTTTAGCCATTCGGCTAAAGCGTTCTACATGTCAGGTATGTGTGCGGTAGTCGGCATGATGTGCTTGCGTATGTTTGTGATTTACGCCGGCCAGTTAAATGCCATCTAGTCGAGTGAATTGGAGAGCCGAATAAGTTTCCCCGACTTAACAGGCTAACCGATTTAATTGACGAAAGTGAGTAGCGAGTTTGCGGTCACTGACTCTTCAGTGCACTTGAGCTTAGCCTTTAGTGGTTAGCTTAGCGCGAGAGTGAGTGGCCAAAGGCTCAATACAAATAATGTTAGTCGCAGTGGGGTTGTAAACAAACAGCAGGTCTTTGAGCGCTTTCCCTATGGGTGCTTAGTGATCTGCTTGCCTTTACATCTAAGCCACAAGTTAGACTGACTGTGAGTAAGCTAGCCCTTCAATGTCGTCCCTGCAAGGCTACAGAAGGGCTAGTCTGAAAACATACTGGAACTTGGAGAGAAAATGAAAAAGTTAATCTGTTTGTTATTCCTTTTACCTTTGCTCAGCGCTTGTAGCGAAAGCAGTGCAGATGTCACTCAATATACGGCTGAAGCCATCCATGAGCATGACCGTTGTCACTTGTGCGGCATGATGATCACCAAGTATCCAGGGCCTAAGGGCCAAGTTCACCTTAAAGGGCAAACTGTGGTGCCAAAGTTCTGCTCGACCCGAGACATGTTTAACTTCGCTCTGCAGAGCGAGAACAAGCGTCAAATTGAAGCGCTATTTGTTCATGACGTAGGTGCAACGGATTGGGAACACCCGAAAGACGACGCCTTCACCGATGCTAAAACCGCTTGGTATGTTTACGGCACCATTAAGAAGGCGGTGATGGGCCCTGCGGTAGCGAGCTTTAAGAGCCAAGATGATGCGGTTGCATTCGCGAAAGAGTTTGGCGGCGCCGTTCTGCCATATGAAAAGATTGATATCGCCTTGTTAGCTGGTGAGTAATGGCTCACTGCCATTACAAGCAAATAAAGTCCGGTAAGTGATCGCCAGTGAGTGGGCACTTACCAAACTAATGAATCTATTTATGAAAAAAGTCACCTCTGCTCAAGTGCTAGGACTATTTTACAAGGCAGCGAAACAAGTCTGCCTGAGTGCTTGCCTATCTCTACTCTTAAGCCCCATTAGTTTCGCGGCCACTTATTCGGTGGTGAGTACTGAAAGCCTTAAGCAGCAGCTGTTAAGTGTCGTCGCGGGTGACACCATAGTGTTAAGCGCTGGCGAATATCGCGGCCACTTTGAGATCCACCAAGCCATCAGCTTAATCGGTGAGAAGGGCGCGATTATTGATGCGAAGGGACGTGGCAGTGCCGTCAGTATCTTTAGCTCAGATGTGACCCTTTCCAATCTTGTTATCCAAAACTGGGGCGGCGATCTGTATGAACTTAACGCGGGTATATTAATTAAAGAGCAAGCACAGCGAGTTCGTGTTGAATCAAGCCAGCTGCAAGGTGATGGCTTTGGTATTTACGCCGAAAATACCAGTCATATTACTGTTGTTAATAATGTAATAGCCGGTAATCCAGCCCTGTATAAGCTCGATAGAGGTGATGGGGTTTACCTTAAAGGCGTCGATGTTTCGGTCATCCACGACAACGCCATCTCAGATGTTAGAGACGGCGTCTACTTAGAAACCAGTACTAACAGCTTAGTGTTCGATAACCGTTTTCACTCGGCGCAGTATGGCATTCACTACATGTACACCAAGCATGATGAAGCCTATGGCAATCAGGTTGATAACGTTGATGGTGGCTACGCCATTATGAGTTCAGAATTCGTTAATCTGCATCAAAACCAAGCCTCAAACACCTTAGACTTTGGCATTTTGCTCAACATCAGTAACCAATGCATCGTCAGTAATAACCGTATGTCGTTAGGTCATAACCCCCAAGGTACAGCCGAGCTCGGCAACGAGGGTAAGGGCATCTTTATCTATGGCGCTCGCGATAATGAGGTGACCCATAACCTGTTCTCCGACAATGATATCGGCATCTATATGGCCATGGGCGGCGAGAAGAATAAGGTTTACGGCAACCAGTTTGTTAATAACAAGACCCAGGTGAAATACGTTGGTGACACGCTGTTAGAGTGGAGTTATGAAGGCAGAGGCAATTACTGGAGCGGCTACATGGGCTGGGATACCAACCATGATGGCATCGCCGATAAAGCATACCGCCCTAACGACAGCCTAGATAAGCTTTTTTGGCTCTATCCCGAGGCGCGCTTTTTAATGAACAGCCCAGTGGTTGCACTGCTGCGTTGGGTGCAAGGACAGTTCGAGTTTGGCCCTGCAACGGGCATTGTCGACAGCTTCCCCATACTCGCCCCTTCAGTGCAAAGCCTTTCCCTACAAAGCTCTACATTACTCAGTTTAGATGATGAGCACCTACCGAATGAGGCTGGAATGCAATGAGTACTGCTACGCCAAACAACAGGTTTGATGATGGCTCTAAAATTGAGAAACAGATGCAAAAACTGTCTATAAAAGAACCGCCAATACAGCTAATCGATGTGAGCCTTAACTATCATAATTTTACTGCGTTAGATAATGTCAGTTTTGAGGTTAATGCCGGGCAGACCATGGCATTGTTGGGCCACAATGGTGCCGGAAAATCTAGTCTGATTAAAGTCATTCTAGGCTTGATTTCCCCAACAGCCGGCGTGGCAAAAGTCATGGGGCAATGTGCCACATCAGGTAAAGGTAAGCACGAAATTAATTTAGGTTACCTGCCAGAAGATGTCAGTTTTTACGACAAACTCACAGGGCTTGAAGTGCTCAGCTATTTTGCCGCGCTCAAGGGCGTAAGTAAGCAGCGTATAGCGTCGCTCATTGAAGAGTTTGGCCTCGAATATGCTCAGCACCGCCAGCTAAAAAACTACTCAAAAGGCATGAAGCAGCGCCTTGGAGTTGCGCAAGCGATTCTATCTGAACCTAAAATCTTACTGCTAGATGAACCTACCGTGGGACTCGACCCGCAGGCGTCGCAGTTTCTATACGGCAAGATAAATCAGCTAAAGCAGGCAGGCTGCGCCGTGGTGATCTCGACCCATGAGTTGTCGTTAGTCGAGTCACACTTAGATACCGCGTTGATCATGGCTAAAGGCAAGTGTCGAGCGTTAGGCACATGCGCACAGCTTAGCAGCAACAGTGGTTTAAAACTCAGTATTAACTTCCAAGATCTTAATGAAAGAGTCAAGACTAACGCCTATCTGCAGCAGTTTTATCAAGATGATTTGTTGCGTTTTAGCCATCAGCACAAAGCCGACATCGTTAAGCACTTAGTCACCCAATGCCAAATATTCGATTTCGAAATAAAAGAGCCAAGACTCGAAGACATTTACCACGATTTAATGGGGCAATCTTTACGCTCCGCAGCAGAGCAGACATAACATGTATATTAATAAACTAACATCGCCCGTGTTGATTATTGCCTATAAAGAGATCTGCGATAGTTCACGTAACCGCTGGCTCACTTTTATGGGTAGCCTGTTTTTATTGCTGTCATTGAGTGTCAGCTTTGCAGGCAGTGCCGTAACCGGTAGTTTGTATCTGCCAGAGCTCAACAGCTTGATGAGTAGCTTATCGACCATTTCGGTATTCATCATTCCTCTCGCGGCTATTTTACTGTGTTACGACAGCTTTGTTGGCGAAGATGAGTCAGGCACCTTGTTACTGCTGCTGTCTTACCCCTTAACGCGGATGCAAATATTATTGGGTAAGTTACTCGGCCATGTGACTGTGATGTTTGTTGCCACGGGAGCCGCCTTTGGCTTGACGGCAGTACTGCTCATGCTGTTGGGTGATCATTACCATAAAGGTCAGTTAATCAGTGCTTTTGTGCAGTTTGTGATAAGCAGTAACCTGTTAGCGCTAACCTTTATTTTGATCAGCTATATTGTCAGCCTCAAAAGCACCGAGAAAGCCAAGGCGATAGGTGGTTTACTACTGATTTGGTTTCTGTTTGTGCTCATCTATGACCTGTTACTGCTGACTATTTTGGTGTCAGATTTCTCGTTTGCTAATCAATATGTCATTAACGCCTTGATCGCCATGAGCCCGACAGACCTCTACCGCGCTATTAATTTAGTTGCCATCGATGGCAGCAGTGCCAGCGGCAGTTTAGGCATGCTTGCAAACTCAGATTGGGGCTTATCGGCAATGTATGCATTGCTCTTGTTGTGGATCGTGTCGCTGACTGGGATCTCTCACCAGCTCTTTAAGCATAAGCCGCTTTAGCGGCATTGAACGTTCGGTAAAAGCTGAGAAAAGTGATTACAAAAAGCTATTACTAAAGAGGTAATATCATTAAGGTCTAAATTTGTGAACATTAGCGACAATTGGCTTACTTACCTAGACCATTATGAGCCAAAAATCACATTCTACTTAATTACTTAGCTGTAGAATTTGCAAGGTCGATAAATTTGTAAATATCAATTACGTATAATTAGGTAGTAGAGGTTAATTGTGTTGAAAATTACTCCGTATTTGGAGTTGGATACGGAAGCCAACCAGTTAGTTGACCATGTCAGTGGAAAAAAAATCAGTTTGACCTTTTCTGAGTCTGCTGTATTACATCGTCTTTTACTGTCATCAAACCCTGTGTGCTCAAAAGAAGAGTTACTTAGCGCAGGTTGGCCCGATCGTGTGGTGGCGGTGACATCCTTAACTCAATGTATTAGTACCTTGCGTAAAAAGCTCGATGGCTATCGAGAAATTCAGTTAAAGACCATCGCTCGCCGTGGTTATCAGCTACATATTTCGACTCAGTCCCATGTGAAAATGTTGGCGGTAAATGACGCTGAGTCGATGAAGGCTGCATTTTTCGATGTGTCTCTATTGGTCAAAATTTCAGGCATTGTTATTGCTATTCTCCTACTGGTAATGGCCTGGTATTTCAGTGACTACCACAAGGTACATCAGAATCTTGCACGTTGGAGCAGCGATGAGCAATTTGAGCTGAAGGTTGGCGGCTTAAAAGGCAGTGCGCAGTTGCTTTATAAAGATGATGCGCCGCATCTGCATCCATTTATGTGGGAGAAACATCTACTCCCCGATACCAGTTTCTTAACTTGCCATGAAGATTTTAATGCCTTTGCGGCCACCGATGGTGAAAACTATTCGATAGCGCTATGTCCAGGGAATGATAAAGAGCAGTGTGCGGGTAAGGGCTTAATTAACTTGACCTCGGTGGACTCTGAGCCTGCAGAGCTTAATCTGCAGGAGTTTGTCGACTTGTCGAGCGCGATGGAGCAACGCATACGTTACAACCGAGTGATGCTGCCTGAAAGTACTGGCACAGGTGGCGCGCTACTTGAGCATAACTATCAAGCCGATGTGTATTTCCCGGTTAAAGATGAGCTGCTTATTCGCGCCGACATCAATATGTCGCTCATCTATGACTCTTCAGATACCGGTGAATTTCACTCTTCGACCTGTATCACCGACCAAGACTGTCTAACCACACCGATTAAGTACAAGATCCGCGGTAAGTTTAAGCAAT
The DNA here is from genome assembly GCF_947497935.1 of uncultured Shewanella sp. Taxonomy (GTDB): domain Bacteria; phylum Pseudomonadota; class Gammaproteobacteria; order Enterobacterales; family Shewanellaceae; genus Shewanella. Next base: position 33,693 of record NZ_CANMIO010000016.1, on the reverse strand, counting down.
ACTCGGGCATGATCGGTGGCCTTGAGGCGGATATTTTCCAGGTTAAAGTCGAGCAGAAGGATTTGATTAAACCGGATAAATTGAATGATTCGGCGGTGCGTTTTTATCGAGATTTACGCAAGCGCGATATTAAGGATAAAGAGGTGTATTTCATCCGAATTCATCAGGATCATAAGACGGCAGTTTGGATTATCCCGCTGTTTGGTCAAGTGACGGCTTGGTACCATTATGAGAGATTCGATATCTAAGTCGATATTAGTGCTCATATCGAGCTGAGCTGGTTGGTTAGACTGTGTCTAACAGTTAGCATCATGGGACAGAGTCCCACTTTGAAAGCCCACGGTTATGTGGGCTTTTTTGTGCCCTTAGCTTGGGTATTGCTTTGTGGTTTGAGCTATTCAGGCTACGCCTGACTCGCGTTTTACAGTGAAAGGCAATCAAGCTGCGCTTGACCTATAAGTTAGACTGCGTCTAACAATCAACGTCGTGGCGCTTCGCCCCTATTCTTTTGTAAAGAGTCGAGCCAAGGGGGAAAGCGCTTGTCCCCCTTAGCGAACCCCCTGCGCCCCAGACAAAGTTACATGCATTAGATACGGGCCTCATGCTCCAATAAAAATAGCCTAACGACTCAGATGGGACATCTGATGTGAATGGATTCACAAATGCCGTGATGGCATGGATGCCATAGAACGGCCTGCCCCCCGAGCCTGAACCATCATCCATGATGGTTCCACGGCATTTTCATTTCCGTATTTTGGCAACTTCGATGGGGAATGGTATTACCTGTGATAAAGCGGGAGATTTAATTTTGTATTTTCTATTTGGTTTTGAAAAAAAGTTAGGTGGTTAATTTAATGAATTTGTAATCAGGCTATTGTGTTTTGTTTTGTTTTGTTTTGTTTTGTTTTGTTTTGTTTTGTTTTGTTATAGGTTATTTGTCTGAATAAAAAATGATCAAGGAATGATTGTAATGTTTAATAAGTTTTTATTGTTGACTTTAATATTTATATGTTTATCTATTAAAGCAGATGAAGCCTTTTTTTGTAAGGAGTGTACATCTCTCGAAAATGCTAAAGATATAGCAAAATTGAAGTATGCGCCAAAGTTACAATGTAACTCCACTGACCCTATCTCTCCACCGACACCAGATAACTCTACCTGTGGTTCGATAGCTCGAAATATTATTTTAGTTAATCCTACCACAAAAGACGTTTACTCTTTTCGCGTAGGCCATAGTAATCAAGCGCCTTTTTATCCAGCGATGGCTTGGAGTCGAGATTTATCAGCTCAAGATGTTTCAGGATATGCGATGGTTGCTGAATACTTGTCTACTTATAAAAATGGAATTCAAATAGCAACGAGTAATGCTAACCTCTCAAAATCAAGTATTAGTTTTAGTAGCTCCGGTTCAGATACTGCAACATGCCCAACAGATACAGCATTAAGCACTTTGGTGGATCCTAATGCTAGGAAAAGTGGGGTCAGAGTAAGATAGTTATTCTGTGCTAATTCAGTACACAGAACCTACAGAAAACACCCATTCCCCATCGGAGCTGCCGAAGTACGCTGGAAACTCTTTATAAACCAGAGTCGTGTGATATTGACATGGATGGCGGTGTAGCAGGGATCTGTGCCCCCCCATATCTCCCAACTTTGATTCGCATTTTCTTGTGCTGCGGAGTACTCTTCTCTCCCACTATCTATTTGTTTTCTTATTATATTCAATCGCCAAGGATGTTGTATGGCCCAGTTTGATAAGTATGTTGCTATCGTTGTTGATCCCCAATCCCCAGAGAGTATTACCTGTGCACTTGCCGAGTATCGTCAGCGAATAAGCGATGGTTCGGCCTTTCGCTTAACCATGAACCTGCTGCTCAATGTGCAGTTTGTAGCGCCTACTGGCAGCACTCTGACCTTAGAAGATACCGGCGAGAACCGCGCTTTGGTCGAGCAAGCGCTGAATACTTGCCGTTTTGACGAGAAACACGCTTTTATCACTGAGCCGGTACTATTCGGTGCTGCGTTAAACTTTCCAGATCTCATGCCTGCGGTGGTTGAAACTGTCGAGGCTTTGGTGGCATTTTCTCGCAGCCGTAACGATTCTAACGATCTTTGGCTAGATGATCACAACGCTTTTGGTATCGAAGCCTTGTATATGCTGGTTGAGACCGATGCCAGTTATAGCCCTATGCTAGCGCGTTTCCTTGTGCCTTACTGGGATACGCAGGCTATGACGGCACCGCTTTGCTTGCTCAGTGGCTTAGTCGGTAAGCTTGGCTGGACTCGTGATTTGATCAAGGCTTACGTTTGGTGCGATGGCGCAGAAGTACGCCGCTACTTTTTTGAAGAAGATGATGCGGTGCAAGCAGACTTGCTATCGCACCTACAATCCCAGCCTGACGATTACAACTATTTTAAAACTGAGCTTTTATCACGGCTGCAAGCGAGCCCGGTTTTGATGCTTGCTGATGAGCCTAGCTCTTTGAGCCAGATGTTGTTTGAGTATTACGGCAGCATGGGCGCTTGGCCAGTGGGAGCTGAGCGCTGGGAGTTTGAAGATGAGCAAGAGCAGTGGCAAGACAAGGTAAAGCAGCAATTAATCTGTGGCGCTAAAGTTGAAGATGAAATCATCACTTTAGCGGCAACACTGACTGAAACTCGCACTGAATCTGACTTTTTGGCAGTAGCTGAAGCGCAGCGCAGTGGCATTGAAAACGCTTATCAAGCCTGGATGCAACCTACAGAGGTTGAAATTGAGGCTGATACACAAGCTTCCTCAGCAGTTGAACCAAAGCCCGCTGTTGAACCAGAGCCAGAAGTTAACGCCATCCAGTGGGATGAAAAAACGGCTCGCTCATTCTTTAGCTGCTTAAATCCAAGAACAGATTTAATCAGCCAAGAGCGTTTACAGCGCCTCAGTGATGAGCTTGGCCATCGTGACGGCCAAGAGATTGTTGAAGTGCTGCCTTATATGCCATTGCACCTTGGTAGTAGCGCTTATTTAGCACTGCGACTTAACAATCAGCCTAGCGCCGTAGAGCGCGATGCCATTGAGCAATGGTTAGAGCAGCACTTGAGTAAGTTGCTCACTGATTTTGTGCTCAAGTATTGCGATGTACCTGAAGAGGCTAACGAGGCGCTGCGTCAGTGGCTTTGTTGTTTAGAGCCTGATGCTGAATATTGTGCTGCAGCAGATATTGACGCGCAAATGATAGCGCTTGTGCGCGCGAACATGGCAAAAGACGGCGGTAAGTCAGGGCCTGAAATCAGCGCCAAACAAGCAGCTTATTGGACCTTGTTTACCCATGATGCTGGTCAGCGCTGCATGTTAACCACCTTGTTATTACAAAGTGCTGGCAAGCTTGAGCTATCGAGTCATATTGCGATGCTAGCCAAAAGACATTGGCAATTGTGGTTGGCAATTGCGCCGCAGCGGGTGATAAATCGCGTCGTTAAATTTAAAGCTGATTACGGGCTGTATGCGGCGATTAATGATCAAGATGTCGAGACCGCTTTATTCGATTTGTTACAGCAATACGGTGTAACAGATGCCATGCTAGAAGCCTTTACTTTGATGGCAGATCAACAAGTTGCCGATTATCGTCCGGCTGATGCGCGTTTTGCCCAGCGTTACGCTGCCAAAGTTGAGCAATATGCTACAGTCGATAGCACTGACACCAGCATGATTGGACGGCAGCAACTTAAGCAATTCGAGGCTTTATTGCGAGAGCTTGAGTATTGCCGTGAAGATCAAGTCTTGGAGTTTTTACAGCATGTAAAAGCGCGTAATCCACAGGTCTCGCTGCCGATCATGCCGATGTTTGAGCAAGCTTTACTTAATACCTTGAAAGAAGGTTTTGAAGAGGATAGCGCGCAAACCTTGTATGACAAACTCATGGCTTACCTAGCAAGTGGCGAAGGCTTAGAGACCTTGAGTCCGCAGGCGTTAAAAATGCCAAAATTGCAGGGCTGGAACCCGTATCCTATGTACCGAGGTAAACTCGGCCCTGCTGATTTTATCTGGATGTTACCCATTGAAATGGCTGAGCGCTTAGCACTGTTTTTAGCGCAATTAGGTAAGCGCGGCTTGCATTGGTTGGGTCGAAGCTCAGTCGAGAACGCCTATGTGGCTAGTCGTATGCAAGTGGGTGAGATCAGCATGGCCGAGCGTTGGAGTCATTCAGAGGTGGGTAATGAGCGTCACGGCGACAGTGATATGGGCGATGCGCTGGATATTGCTAAGCAAAGCTGGGCACTAAATTGGCTCGATAACGCTGGCGTGCCAGAGGCTTCACTGGTGTACTTTGCTGTGCATGAGGGTTATGAGCAACAAGCGTTTGTACGCAGACTCGCGACTGAAAACCGCCTGCCTGATATGCAGGACTGGCTCACGGCAGATGAACGTGTCGAGTTACTCGAGATGCTCCAAGATGCTGAGTCATTGCCTGACGCGACTACGCAGAGCTTTTTGCAAGATTGTTCTAGTACAGTGAAACAACTGGCAAATAAGTTATTTGGTAACCGTGGTTAATCGTTGATAGTTCTGAATGGTTTTATGGCAGCACGTTTGAAAACAAAGCTGTCATAAAGCCATCCATTTGTCATTACTGTTCATGAGTTAGATAACCCTGAGCTACAACACTGCCAAACCAAACCAAACCAAACCAAACCAAACCAAACCAAACCAAACCAAACCAAACCAAACCAAACCCCCTCACAATAGTTTTAAGCATGATTTAGATGCTAATAATCCATGGAACTCACTTCCCCAAATAATGCGTTAAAACATGTTTTAACGTCTTTAGTGCTCGACTATGTGTCTAGGCGAGTATCTATTGACTATGGTGTTGCAACACACCGAGATGAATCCAGTTCTTTATGATTACGACTGCGCTAGCCCTTATGCCGCCTAAGCTAGCGAGATTCACTTAACCATACTTGCTTGGTTTTTAATCGCTCTTTTGTAAGTTTTTGGCGCTTTAAAGAAAATTAAAGTCCCATTTTTATATCTAAAAAGATCTCTTTGTAACTATTTATCTGTTTGTTTTTTAATGTAAATACCGTTTTTACATCTAATCGCTTCTAATGCTTTTTTTAGTGTGCTGTAGCGCAAATTTTTACTGTTTTTTATATGGAAAATAGCCCTTGCTCAGTTGTCTAGCTCAATCGGTGAACGGTTAGTTTTAAAAATGTGGGCTTTAAAAAGCCCGCAAAAAAACAGTGAAAAAATAAAATAATGATAAGTAGGAGTGAATGATGAGACGGTGGAAACACAAGGTAGCATTAAGCGTGCTGTTTTGTTTTGGTGCCATTGCCAATGCGAACGCTGCTGGAAAATATGACAGCATCCCTCAGATGGGTAAAACCGCTAAAGGGGCTATTTCTGAATACAACGGTATGCAACAAGTTAACGGCGTGAAAACGCTGCAAGACTATATCGTTCAAGAAGAAGAGTTATTCGATTATTTATTTGAGAACCATCCAGTATTTAAATACCAGCAGTCTGGCAATCTGATTGGTGATTACCATATCAGTGACCGTGGTGAAGAGTATTTAGATACCGGCCACAGCCCTAACTACAGTGAGCGCGTTGGTGCGCCTCGCGCAGTTCAGTACCGTTTAGGTGCTAAATCAATTTTAGATTATCCAAACAATTTCGTTGGTCCAGAAAAGTGTGCTGAATGTCATGCGACTCAATATGAGAAATGGCAGCGTTCGCGTCACGCTAAAACAATTCGTTTCCCAGGTGAACACCCTGAAGTGGATAACGACATTGAAAAGACCATGTACAACACTAAAGACACGTCTATTTTGCCAGACGGTATTACGCCAGACATGATCTATGCAACTGTTGGTACGCCTCGTACTAAATACGGTTTCATCGATGCGTGGCTAGTGCGTGGTACTTACCACATCAGAGACGGGTTATTACGCGACGGTACCGGTAAAATGGTAGCGGGTGCTAACCAGTTCTCTCGTGGTTGGGCTGAATGGTTAACGCCAGAAATGTCTAAGAAAATTAACGATGTTATCCCAGAATTCCCAACAACCTTAGCGGGTTTCGGTGGTTCAGGTTCGCACCAGCAAGGTATGAGCTCATACGGTGCTAAGTACGAAAAAGAGATGTTGTTCCAACCTGCAAGTTCTTACTGTGAAGTTTGTCATACGTTCAAGTTTGACTTCCAAAACAAGCAAGAGTTCTTCGATGCGTTAGGTGATCCTAAGAAGCTACAAGAGCACACGATTTCTCGTGGTATCGCTTGTGAAGAGTGTCATGGCGCGGGCGGTCACTTAGATGGCGGTACTGGCGGTATGCAGTCTAACTGTGAACGTTGTCACCAACGCTTCCAGTACGACCCAACACTTGCTGACACGCCTCAAGCACAAGAAAAGCGTGAATACGCCTTCGGTGTGAAGATGAAGTCACTATGTCCATCATGTGGTACTGAAGGTTCACAGATGTATAACTCTGTGCACTACGAGAAGGGCATGCGTTGTACTACATGTCACGATCCACACGAAGTGACTGATGGTGATTGGCAGTCTGGTTTCACTACGCCAAAGCTGAAGAAAGACTGTAAAGACTGTCACGAAGCACAGACTTTGATTGCTGAAAACTCAGATACACACAACAAGCAAACTTGTCAAAGCTGTCACATGCCTAACATGGGTAGCTGTGAAAACTTCAAGGCACTGCAGTTCCCTGACCAAGCTGGTTTTGACGCAGTACGTAAGTCTCACATGTGGAAGATCCAGGTTGATCCAACACTGAAGACGCTTAACCCTCCAGAAGGTGAGCCACGTACTCAAGGTCCTAAGGCTGGTAAAGGTTGGACTGTTGCTAAGAACGAAGAAGGTCGTAACTACTTAGACTTAATGTGGTCTTGTGCTCGTACCTCGATCTCTGACCACGACGTGGTTGAGAACAAAGGTTGTCACAGCCAGTTCCAGTCTGAGCTTGAGAAAGGCCTGCATTACGAAGACCAGTTAGAAATTTATGGTGAAGTGCAGAAGATGCAAACACCTGTTAAGGAAGTCTTCACTAAGGTTGAGCAAGCTCTTGTACGCATCGACCAGCTATTAGAAGTGACTAAGCTGTCTACTGAAGACAAGACTCAAGTACTAATGCTAGCTGAGAAAGCACAAGAGACTGTTGATCTAATCAAGAAAGACGGTTCTTGGGGTGTGCATGGCTTCCGTTATAGCCAGAAGCGTCTAGATGCAGCGCTAACTTATGTTACGCAAGCACAAAACATTCTAGATGGAACAGGTTACGCAGCTAAATAAGCCGCCTAACTAGTTAACCGCCTCGGCATGCATTGCACAGCAATAATTGCCGAGGCAATAAAGAGAAAAGATGATGAAAAAAGCACTGGGTCAAATTCTGTTAAGCCTGACGTTAATTGCAAGTTCAACCAGCTGTCTAGCAGGCGGTGGTTCTGAGATGGCACCTGCTCATCGTTATGAGCATCAGCTTACGACTATCAGCATGATGGAAGCTGAGTCTTTAGTCGGCAAGGAAGGGGTTTATTTCTTTGATGTGAATACGCTTGAACTTTGGGCTGAAGGTTTCATTCCAGGTGCTATTTACTTCAACGTTAAAGATTGGAAGAAGTTACTGCCAGCTAAGAAAGATGCAGTAATGGTGTTTTATTGCGCTAACCGCTTATGTAATGCCAGCGAAATCGCAGCACATGAAGCGTTAAAGATGGGCTACACCAATGTTCTCCAGATGCCTGATGGAATATACGGATGGCGCTTGTCGAACCGAGTAACAGAAAAACCATAACAGCAGGATGTTGGGTCATAAACCTAGTTCGTACCGAATTGATTTAAAGAGATAATTATTATGAAAACATTTACAAAAACTACCCTAGCTGTTGTGACAGGTTTCACCCTGTTTATGTCTGCCAACTCAATGGCCGCAACCGAGCTGACCTCTGATGTACAAAAAGAGTCGTACAGTATCGGTGCTTCTTTAGGTAAATACATCTCTGGTCAAATCTACAGTCAAACGGAGCTTGGTGCAGAAGTGGATGTCGACCTTGTCATTGAGGGGGTAGTGGATGCACTTAAAAACAATCCCCAGTTTTCAGATGAAGAAATTCTCACTTTCCTTAACCAGCGCGCCGAGCAGCTCAATACTGCCCGTGAAGCTGCTGAAGCCAAAGTTGCGTTAGCAAACGTTACGGCGGGTAATAAGTACCTAGCTGAAAACAAAAAGAAAGACGGCGTAAAAGAGACTAAGTCTGGTCTGCAATACCAAGTGATTAGCGAAGGCGAAGGCCGTAAGCCGAACCCACAAGATGTGGTTACCGTGCACTACAAAGGTTTCTTAATCGACGGCACTGAGTTTGATGACTCACACAAGCGTAATGAGCCAAACCGCTTTGCATTAATGAGCGTGATTGACGGCTGGCAAGAAGGGATCCCATTAATGAATGAGGGTTCTACTTACAAGTTTGCTATTCCTGCTGCGCTTGCCTACGGCGACAAGCAAGTCGGCATTATCCCACCGCAATCAACACTCGTGTTTGAAGTTGAGCTAGTGAAAGTGGAAGCACCTGGTGACAACGCACATGGCATGGGATTAAGCGGTATGGGCATGGGCGGTATGATGGGCGGCGGTCATTAATCGCTGCGTTTAACGCAATGGTTTTAAGTCAGTTTATTAAGTTAGTTTTTTAAATCAGTTTTTTAAGTTTGTCGCTTGTAGAGAGTCACTATGAATAGTTTAGCTATCGGCATTACTGTCACCCTATGTGCAGTTATCAGCTTAATTTGGCGTCATCATCACTCTAGTCAAAAGCATGGTGTAACCCCGATAGCTAACCTTTGCGAAGATGGAATAGATGAGCAATCCACCAACGTTAAGGTACCCGTGGTGCTATCTGTAGTGCTCTTTACGACGACACTATTAGTTTACTCACAATTAGGCCATTTCAATGGTTGGAACAAAGGAGTGGTAGACAGCAATATTGATTATCTGATCACCGCAGAAATCAATAAAAACGCAAAGAAAGTAAGTGAGCAACCTAGCAATGAAATTGCATTGTTAAATTTGGCCCAGTCTTATGTCGATGGTGGACTCTATAGCGAGTCAGTACAAACCTTCGATACCTTACTCAAGCTCACGGGCGATGATGCCAGCATTATTGGCATGAAAGCCAATGCCATGTATTACCGTGACAATCGCGAGATGAGTTTAGACATAGATCTGGTCATCGCCAGAGCTTTAGCCCTCGATGAGTTTGAGCCGCAATCAAGACTGCTGCTCGCGACCCACGCTTACCTTAATGGCGAGTATGAAGCAGCCATCGAGCAATGGCAGAAGTTACTCGAAAGCGACAGGCAGAACTTCAATCGGGCCTCAATTAACAATGCAATTTTAAGAGCCGAGCAAAAAATCGCTAATCGTTCAGTGGCTGCATCTGAGTAAAGTCACGTAAAACCTAATAAGTATAAATATATCAGCAAAATAGCTGATAGCTGGAGGATGCTGTGAGTGAAAATATAGAGAGACGGAGGTTCCTTAAGTGCTTAGGAGCCAGCTCTTTGATAATAGCGCCCTTGGGGTGTAGTTCTGTCAAAGAGGGTGAGTCAGATGCAAACAAGCCCCATTACGCCATGGTGTTTGATCAAAATAAATGTACTGGCTGCGGCGAGTGTAAAGAGGCCTGCAATCTAGCCAATAATTTACCTGAAGGTAAGTCGAGACTGTTGATGGAACAGCATTCTGGTGGTTTAGAAGGGCAGCCTTGTCCGCACTGTGGCAAAACCACTGAGTGTGGCTGTGAACGTAAGTTTGTTCGTGTGTCGTGTCAGCAATGTAAGAACGCCCCATGTGTCACCGTATGCCCGACGGGCGCGGCGCACAGAGATGAGAAGACCGGCATTGTGACTATGGACGCGGCTAAGTGTGCAGGTTGTAAGTACTGTATTGCCGCTTGTCCTTATGACGCACGTTTTATTAATAAAGAAACCGATGTCGCTGATAACTGTGACTTCTGCCTAAACAGCAAACTTGCCATTGGCGAGCTACCTGCTTGTGTACAGAAGTGCCGTTACGATGCACTGATCTTTGGTGATATTAACGATCCGACATCCTATATCAGTAAGCTATTACGAGTAAAAGATTCTGTGCGTATTAAGCCGGGGTTTGGTACTGAGCCTAGCTTACGTTACATACCTATTGTGAAGTTAGGAGTATAGATATGGACGGCAATATTGAGTTTACAATGGGGCTTTCCGAGGGCCTTGCATGGCCTTGGCCTATTGCGGTTTACCTGTTCTTCGCGGGGATCTCTGGTGGTGCGCTAGCCACGGCGTTATTCTTGCGATTCTACAAACAGCAGACAACTAACACACCATTTTATAAAGCGGCGGCATTGATCTCGTTCGTGACGATTAGCTTAGGTATGTTATGTCTGGTATTGGATTTGACCAACCCACTGTTTTTCTGGCGAATTTTGGTTTACTACAACCTCAATTCAGTGATGTCGATTGGTGTTATCGCGCTCTCGGTTTATATCCCGTTAGTGGCGCTAATCTGCCTATTTGCATTTGAAGAAGAGATCCGCGAGATCCCTGCACTGAAAGTACTCGTGCCAGTAGTAGAAAAGCTACAAGGTATTCGTCGTCCATGTGAAGTAACCGTATTAGTACTGGCTTTAGCTGTGTGTGCTTATACCGGCTTCTTAATCTCGGCTTTGATCCGTTTTCCCATCATCAATACCTCTGTTTTACCGGCGCTATTTATTGCCTCCGGTATTTCAGCAGGCGCTGCAGCAGCAAAAATGCTTGCGGTATCGATGTTTAAAGAAGACTTACATAGCCAAGATATGAAGGTTCTGCATGGCGCTGAGTGGCCAATCATGATTGCTGAGATGCTATTCATTTTCATGATTGTGACATCGCTTATGACGGGTAACGCGGGAGCACAAAGTGCATTTGCCGCTTTCCATACTGGAGAGTGGGCGGCGGTGTTCTGGTTTGGTGTGGTTGGCCTAGGTTTTGGTGGGCCACTACTGCTTAACTTCGCTACGGGTAAGTCTTTTAGCCACTCGGCTAAGGCCTTCTACCTATCGGGTGTTTGTGCCGTTACCGGCATGATGTGTCTGCGTATGTTTATCCTGTATGCCGGTCAAAACTTCGCTATCTAGCCCTAGAGCAAGTTAGCCAAGTCGCTAGTCGTTCGCTCCTAATACGCCGTCCCTGCAAGGCAGGTATTAGGAGCCGAACTGCTACTGAATAGCAAAATATTAAACGCTTAGCTCACAGCTTGTAGACCCTCTGGACATAAGGCGGTGAGTGCCAATCTATAAACCTCCTCTAGTTGGAAACTGTATGAAAAAACTGATGCTCATCTTGCTCTTTATTCCGCTAATGTACGCTTGCAGCCAAGGTGATGCCGCGTCGCAGTCTACTCAAGCACAACCGATACATGACCATGACCGCTGCCACCTTTGCGGCATGATGATTACCAAGTATCCAGGGCCTAAGGGGCAATTAGGCCTAAGGAACGAAACCATAGTGCCAAAGTTCTGCTCGACCCGAGATATGTTTAATTTTGCTCTACAACCAGAGAATCAGCGTCAGATCACGCATTTGAAGGTGCATGATATGTCGGTTACAGATTGGGAAAATCCTGAGGATAGTAGTTTTGTTGATGCGACCACTGCTTGGTATGTTTATGGCACCAGTAAGAAAGCAGTAATGGGCCCTGCGGTGGCATCATTTGCGACTAAAGAGGGGGCCACCAAGTTTGCTACCGAATTTGGCGGAGCGGTTTTAACCTATGAACAGATCACCATTGAGTTACTTGCTGGCGAGTAGGGCGACTTTCATGCGCCTGTTGTTTTGGGCGTTTGCTGTCGGTTACGGCACGTTTTGCCATGCAGGCAGCTTAAGTGTGTCTAATACCGAGCAGCTTAGGCTTGCACTGGAGCAGGCCCAAGTTGGCGATCGCATCGTGCTTGCGGCGGGTCGTTATCAAGGCCCGTTGCAGATCCGTCAACCTCTCATCCTTTCCAGTCGCGGCGATAGCACTATTGATGCCAATGGCACTGGCAGCGCAATTTATGTGTTTGCTTCTAATGTTGAGATCTCTGGGCTCAGAATTGAAAACTGGGGTAATGATCATTATGAACGTGATGCCGGGATCTTGGTCGAGTCGGGTAGTGATAACGTTAAGATCCACAACAATAACTTACGTGGTGATGGCTTCGGTATTCGCGCCGATGAGCTCAATAATATCCAGATTAACGATAACGTCATCGTGGGTAACAACCGTTTATATACTTTAGACCGCGGTGATGGCATTCATCTACAGCATGTGGTCGATGCCGAGATCTGGGGCAATACCATTTCCCAAGTGCGCGACGGTGTGTATCTCGAATCTGGCAGTAACAGCAAGGTTTACGCTAACCGATTGTTTGACCAGCAATACGGCATTCACTACATGTACACCCATGATGATGAAGCCTATAACAATCAAAGTTATCAAGTTGATGGTGGCTATGCCTTGATGGATTCGAAGCGTATCCATCTACATCGTAATCAGGTATGGGATGCGATCGATTTCGGCATCTTGCTCAATATGACTAAAGACTCGCTGGTGGAATTTAATCGCGTCGAACAGATTGTCAATCGCAGTGACAGTCAAGTACAAGGCCAAGAAGGTAAAGGGATCTTCGTATACGGCGCTCGAGACAACACCATAATTAATAATCACTTTGCCTACAATGATATCGGTTTCTATATGGCCATGGGCGGTGAGGGTAACCAAGTTTACGCTAATCAGTTTATTGATAATTTTTCTCAGGTTAAGTATGTCGGTGATGCCTTGTTAGAGTGGAGCAAAGCTGGTCGTGGGAACTACTGGAGTGGATACCTAGGTTGGGATCACAATTTGAATGGCGTAGGCAATACGGCCTACCAGCCTAATGATAATATCGATAAATTATTTTGGCTTTATCCTGAAGCTAACTTCTTGATGGATAGTCCAATTATTGTGGTGCTGCGTTGGGTTCAACGTCAATTTGAGATCACTCCGCAAAGCGGTATTGTCGACAGTTATCCGTTACTGAATATGAACCCCGCGTTTAGCAATTAGGTTTATTTTATGATGGCTCTTGCTGAGCTTTTCATCGTAAATATAAAAGCCTATTCGGAGAAAAAATGAATCCTTGTTTAGCGGTTTCAGCGCGAAACATTAAGCATCAGTTCGCAGATTTCGTTGCGCTTAATGATGTGAGCTTTGAGGTTGAACGGGGTCAGACAATGGCGCTGCTTGGGCATAATGGTGCTGGCAAGTCGACCCTGATAAAAATTATGTTGGGGCTAATTAAGCCAACAAGTGGTGATGTAAAGGTTTTAGATAATAACTTGTTTAGCCTCACGAATAGAGCCGATTTAAAGATTGGTTACTTACCTGAAAACGTGAGTTTTTATGACAAGTTAACTGGCAAAGAGATCTTAAATTACTTTGCCGCGCTAAAGGGCGTGAAGTCTGTTCGGGTTAAACAACTGCTACAAGACTTTGGTTTAGAGTATGCGCAAGATAGAGCATTAAAGACCTACTCTAAAGGAATGAAGCAGCGGCTTGGCTTTGCTCAAGCTATTTTAAGTGAGCCTGAGTTATTGCTACTCGATGAGCCAACTGTGGGGCTCGATCCTGTGGCCTCTAAGTTCCTATACGGCAAGATTGATGAGCTTAAGCTGCAGGGATGTGGAGTCATTGTGTGTACCCATGAGCTGTCACTGATTGAACACAATATCGATATCGCGCTTATTCTCGCAAAAGGTCAGGCGTTGGCATCGGGCAGTCTTGCACAGCTTAGAGCCGGCAGTGGCCTGAAAACTCGGTTAACTTCGCCTCAGCTTGCACGCTATGTGGCTTCACAACCTGAGTTGGCTGCACTGTATGCCGACAATGCATTATTGCTGGACAACCAAACAAAGCCGAAGGCGCTACAGTTGTTGACCACGGCCTGCCAAGAGTATGACTTTAGCTTGCAAGAGCCTGCTTTGGCCGATATTTATCATTTTTATATGGGGCAATGTGCTCAAATTGACGTAGTGAGTTAACCCAATGCTAACCTCTCCGGTATGTGTCATCGCTAAAAAAGAGATCCAAGACAGCCTGCGTAATCGTTGGGTGTTATTTATCTCGCTAATCTTTTTAATCTTATCTTTGAGTGTCACTTTTGCGGGCAGTGCGGTAGCGGGTCATCTGGCGTTACCTCAATTGGATGCCTTGATATCAAGCTTGTCGACGGTTTCGGTGTTTATTATTCCGTTGGCGGCCATGTTGGTAAGCTACGATGCCTTTGTGGGGGAGGATGAATCTGGCACTCTATTATTATTGCTGTCTTATCCTATTACTCGTTTGCAAATTCTATTGGGTAAGTTGTTAGGTCATGGGCTGATCATGAGCGCTACGATTAGCCTTGCTTTTGGACTGACCGCATTGCTACTTTTGGCATGCGGTGATTATGACGTCGCTAAGAGTTTGGCTCAGTTTGGTCAATTTATTCTGAGTAGCATTTTGTTGGCTATCGCCTTTATTTTGCTGGGTTATATTGTCAGTTTGAAATCCACCGAGAAGGCGAAAGCTGTTGCTAGTATCCTGTTCGTTTGGTTTGTGTTCGTACTCATTTATGATCTGTTGTTATTAACAATATTAGTTGCAGACTTGGCCTTTTTTAATCAGTATATAATCAACTTCTTAATTGCACTTAATCCAACGGATCTTTATCGCGCCATTAATTTATTAGGCACCGATGCCGGTAATGGAAGTTTGGCGATTCTTTCCACTGTTACCTGGGGTAAATGGGCGCTGTATGGTGTGATGTTACTGTGGGTTACAGCCTTAGTGTTTATTGCTAATCAACTATTTAAACGCCGAGCTTTGTAATTAAAAAATGGGGGCTAGAAATTAAAATGTTAGTTATGTGAACATTAACATGCTGATTTTTAATAGCTGATTTGATTTCAGGGCGAAATCACGTTTTTAATAAAATTTTTTAGTAAACTAAGATTAAGTTTTATTAATGCCCGAGTTACAGTGAATTGATTTGTAGAGGTTTAAGGTGCTAAAAGTTACTCCATACTTGGAGCTGGATGAAGAAGCTAAGCAATTAGTTGATCATGCGAATAATAAAACCATAACCCTGACGGTGTCAGAGTCTGCGGTTTTGCATCAATTAATTCTCGCTGTTAGTTCAGTATGTACAAAAGAAGAGTTGCTAGCAGCTGGTTGGCCCGATCGCGTTGTTGCTGCAACCTCGCTCACTCAATGCGTTAGTACCCTCAGAAAGAAACTCGAAGCCTATCCTGAAGTCATGTTGCGCACTATTGCCGGCCGTGGCTATCAGCTTAATGTCTCTACCCGTTCTCATATAAAAATGCTTGCGGTCAATGATCCTGAATCAGTACGGGCAGCAATTGTTGATGTTTCATTACTGGTCAAAATAAGCGGGATTATTATTGTCGTGCTGATCGCTTTGTCAGTTTGGTACTTTAGTGATTATCACGGTGTGATAAAAGCTAAAAATAGTTGGGATGCTAACAAAAATATCCCGTTGAATATTGGTGGCGTTAAGCAAGATGTTCAGCTTATTCATAAAGACAATGTCGCACATCTGCACCCGTCAATGTGGCAAAAGCACTTAGCCCCCGAGTCTAATCATCTGGATGGCATGAGCAAGTTTAATGGCTATGCGCTAACCGATGGTAATTATTATTCGATGGCGGTGTGCCCAGGTGCTGACAAGCAAAACTGTTCAGGCAAGGGCCTAATCAATATAACCGCAATTGATTTGACGCCAGCGGGTTTGAATATGAAAACCTTTACTGAGCTTACCCATGAGATGGAGCAGCGTATTCGCTATAACCGCGTCATCATTCCTCATGACGAGCCGGGTACCAGTGGTTTTATCGAGCATCATTATCATGCGGACGTGTATTATCCGGTACAAGGTAATATGCTGGTGCGCTCCGATATTAGCTTGTCACTTATCTATGAAAGTGAAAAAACGGGTAAGTTTTATTCCGCTGCTTGCGTGACCGATGAAGAGTGTAAGACCACACCGATCAAATATAAGATAAAAGGTGACTTTACTCAGCACCGCGAAAAAATTAATGACTTAGATGTGGATGTATTCCATGTCAAAGTAGCTCAAAAAGAGTTGATTAAGCCCGATCAAGTAAGCTCATCTGCAATGCACTTTTATCGTGAAATTCGTAAACACGAGATCATCGATAGCGATCTGTATTTCTATCGCATCTATAAAGATTCTGAAACCGCAGTGTGGATAGTGCCTATCTTAGGTAATCTAGTGGCTTGGTATGAGTACGATAAGGTAAAGCTTTAATAAAAGCAGGTTCTAGGTTAAAAGCAGGTTCGAGGTCCTAGGCCCTAGGAAAAGCTGAATAAAGCTGAGACGGTACAAGCTGAGACGAAAAAGCAAAAGATTACAGCGAGCTTCTTTTGATTGTATAGCAGGACGCAGTCCGCTCTAGCCGCGCAGCGTTCTAGAATCTAGGTTCTATACAGAGCAGGTTCTAGCAAAAGCTCAGCGGCAAAGGTAGTGCTGTTGGCTTTTGCTCTTTCTAGCAGGGCGTAGCCCGTCCTCGCAGCGAAGCGTCCTAGGAGCTAGGCCCTTCTTTTAAAACTAAGACTTAACCCTATTGTAGGTCGGCATTTATGCCGCCACGCGAGTCAAAAAAGGCAAAACAGCATCAGATGTTTTGCCTTTTTTACATCGTACAGCAATAACCAGAGCGTGATAAATCAATCCGATAACCTCATAAATTTCCTCTTATCCACCATAGAACTATGGCGTTTTTGTTAGATCCTTCACAGATCTCATTGCTGCTCCATGCAATATCGAAACGTTTCGATTACCCTGCTCGCAATTGCTATCGAAACGTTTCGATGGCTAGCGATAAGCCTTAGGTTGATAGATGAACAAACACGCTTTACTCAATGCCGATATGAACTATCTGGCTGCCATATTGGGTCATACCGATGAAGTGACTATTTGTGATGCGGGATTACCCATTCCAGCATCTGTGCAGCGCATAGATTTGGCGTTGACTCATGGGGTACCGAGCTTTATTGCTACCGTTAAAATCTGGCTAGCTAGCTCGCAAGTTGAGGGGCTTGTACTAGCGCAAGAGTTTGCGGATGTTAGCCCAGAGTGTCATCAAGCGTTATTGCTCGAAATCGAAGCCGAGCAGCAAGTAACAGGACGCACTTTTTCGATTGAATACATCAGCCATGAAGCGTTTAAGCAGCGCACGGGACACAGCCGTGCGGTGATCCGTACAGGTGAATGCACGCCTTATGCCAATGTAATTTTTAAAACCGGTGTTGTATTTTAAGCTTATCGGAGTCACTAATGACCGAAGCAATATTGCAGTTACAAGCCATTGAAAAGTCTTTCCCAGGGGTTAAAGCCCTAGATAAAGCCAGCTTAAATGTTTACCCAGGTAAAGTGATGGCCTTGATGGGAGAAAACGGTGCTGGTAAATCGACATTAATGAAAGTACTCACCGGGATCTATAATTTAGATGCGGGCAGTATTGTTTATCAAGGTAAGACACGTACCTTCGATGGTCCACGTGATTCACAAGCCGCTGGCATAAGCATTATTCATCAGGAGCTTAATCTTTTACCTGAGCTCACCATTGCCGAAAACATCTTCCTTGGGCGTGAAATCACTTCACGCTTTGGCCGTATACTTTGGGATGAGATGAATGCCCAAGCTGCCGCATTATTAGCACGCTTATCTGTATCTCATTCGCCGCAAACATTGGTCGGTCGGCTGAGTTTAGGTGAGCAGCAGATGGTTGAAATAGCCAAAGCTATCTCGTTCGACTCGAAAGTTATCATCATGGATGAGCCGACAGATGCCCTCACCGATGTTGAAACCCAGTCGCTGTTTAAAGTCATTAATGAGTTACGTGAGCAAGGCTGCGGGATCGTTTATATCTCGCACCGCATGCAAGAGATTTTTACCATTTGTGATGCGGTCACAGTGCTTAGGGATGGCGGCTTTATTCATGAATGTGCGATTAGTGACATTGATGAAGACCAACTGATAGAGCGCATGGTGGGGCGTAAGCTCGCCGATCAATATCCACGTATCGCGATTACCCACAAAGGCTGCAGAATGGCAGTCAATCAACTATCGGGTCCCGGGGTTGAAAATGTGAGCTTTAACCTTAACAAAGGTGAAATCTTAGGTTTTTCTGGGTTAATGGGGGCTGGACGCACTGAGTTGATGAAAATGATCTTTGGCGCTGAGACTAAAACCCAAGGTCTGATAGCGTTAAATGGCTGTGATATTAAGATTAATAACCCACAACAAGCGCTTGATGCCGGTATTGCTTATATCTCAGAGGACCGCAAAGGCGATGGCTTACTGCTGGATCTATCAGTAAAAGAAAACATGTCTATAAGCGCGCTAGCCAAGTTAAGCACTGGGCTACAACTGCGTCACCGCGATGAAATGATTGAAGTCGATCAGTATATCGATGCCTTTAATATTAAAACCCCAAGCCGTGATGCGCGCATCGGTAATTTATCTGGCGGTAATCAACAGAAAGTATCAATCGCTAAAGGTTTAATGACCTTACCGCAGGTGCTTATCTTAGATGAGCCAACCCGTGGTGTGGATGTGGGAGCCAAGAAAGAGATCTACGACTTAATCAACCGCTTCAAGGCTCAAGGTATGAGTATTATTTTGGTGTCATCAGATATGCCTGAGTTATTGGGGATGTCTGATCGTATTTTAGTGATGCATCAGGGCCAGATCTCTGGCGAATTTGACGCATGCCAAGCAGATCAAGAATCCATTCTTGCTTGTGCAGTCGGTAAAACATTAAACAAGGATATTGCATGAGCCAGTCAATTACAGCGCAGCCATTTTATAAGCGTATTAACAAAGCTTGGTTGATTGAGAACAAGTCTCTCATCGCCCTGTTTAGTTTGATTTTTGCGGTCTCCTTGTTGAGTCCTAATTTCTTAACCGTCGATAACTTACTTAATATTCTGCGTCAGACGTCAATCAACGCGATTATCGCCGTGGGCATGACTATCGTGATTTTAACCGCGGGGATCGACTTAAGTGTCGGCTCGGTATTGGCCTTAAGTGGTGCAATCGTGGCGACCTTAATCGGTTTGGATGTGCCTGTGATAGTGGCTTTACCGGTGGCGCTCATTGCTGGTGCCGCACTCGGTGCAATTAGCGGCATTATTGTTGCTAAGGGCAAGGTACAAGCCTTTATCGCGACATTGGTGACCATGACGCTATTGCGCGGTGTGACCATGGTATACACAGATGGTCGTCCAGTACCAACAGGCTTTAGCGAAACTGCTGATTCGTTTACCTGGTTAGGGACTGGTTATGTACTCGGTATTCCAGTGCCGGTTTGGTTAATGGCCATCGTATTTGCTGGCGCCTGGTATTTACTAAACCACACTCGTTTTGGCCGTTACATTTATGCGGTAGGCGGCAACGAGTCTGCTGCACGCTTATCGGGTATTGCGGTTGATAAGGTTAAGATTGCAGCCTACGCTATCTGTGGCTCGATGGCAGCGCTTGCCGGCTTCATTGTGACTGCGCGTTTATCGTCGGCGCAACCAACGGCTGGTATGGGTTATGAGCTCGATGCGATTGCGGCGGTCGTGTTAGGGGGAATCAGCTTAATGGGCGGCAAGGGGCGTATCATGGGTACCTTAATTGGCGCACTGATCATTGGCTTTTTGAACAACGCCTTAAACCTGCTCGATGTGTCGTCTTACTATCAGATGATTGCCAAAGCCAGCGTGATCTTACTTGCGGTGCTTATCGACACTAAGCAAAAAGCCTAGACTCCTTATTGGCGGAACTTAGCGAAAACTCTAACTAGAGAGATGCCAGTTCTGCCTTTGCATTTACTGTATTGAAAAGGTTTACCATGAAGCGACTTGCCAATCATAAAGTGTCAGTTCTCTTGTCTGCAGCCTTGCTGTCGGCTAGCAGTTCTTTTAGCGCCAGCGCACAAGATGCGATTGCTATCGTGCTATCGACGATGAACAATCCTTTTTTTGTCACCATGAAAGACGGTGCCGAAGCCAAAGCGGCAGAGCTTGGTTATAAGCTGATTGCTCTGGACTCGCAAAACGATCCCAGCAAAGAGCTAGCAAACGTTGAAGATCTCACCATGCGTGGCGTTAAGGCCATTTTGATCAACCCGACTGATGCGTTAGCGGTAACCAATGCCATTCGCACCGCTAACCGCGCTAACATTCCAGTGCTGACATTAGATAGAACCGCAGAGCATGGCGATATCGTGAGTCATATTGCGTCTGATAATATCGCTGGTGGCGAGCTTGCCGGGCAGTTTATTGCTGAGACGCTCGGGGAGAGCGCTAAGGTTATTCAGCTTGAGGGCATAGCCGGTACTTCTGCCGCTCGCGAGCGCGGCGAAGGTTTTAGCAACGCAGTGATAGCCAATCACCTAGTGATGTTATCTAGCCAGCCTGCGGATTTTGACCGTTCGAAAGGCCTAAACGTGATGGAAAATATGCTGGCAGCCAATGGTGATGTACAGGCGGTGTTTGCCCAAAATGATGAAATGGCCTTAGGCGCGCTGCGCGCGATTGAAGCGGCGGGTAAAGATATTATGGTGATTGGCTTTGACGGCACTGATGAAGGTATTGCGGCGGTTAGACGCCAGCAACTGTCGGCAACCGTAGCTCAGCAACCTGAGCTACTCGGTGCAACGGCGATTATGACAGCAGATAGAATTTTAAAAGGCCAATTCGTTGAAAAATCTATCCCTGTTGCGTTAAAAATCATTACTCAAACACAGTAATGTAAGCGGCAATTTGTCACACTAGTATTTGGCGTCAGGAGAGTTAATATCTAGGCGCATTTTCCTCTGAGCCCAACATCAAACTAAGTTGGCCGCGAGTCAGAGAACATCAAGGAATATGTAAATGTCTCAGTTAATTGTTTTAGGCAGTGTCAATGCCGACCATGTGCTTCAAGTGCCTTCTTTCCCACGTCCGGGTGAAACCCTGCATGGCCGTAACTACCAAGTGATCCCTGGTGGTAAAGGCGCGAATCAGGCGGTTGCCGCTGCACGTCTTGGCGCCGATATAGGCTTTATTGCCTGCGTAGGTGATGATAGCTTTGGTCAAAATATTCGCCAGACTTTTGCTAGCGACGGTATGGATATTTCAGCTGTACACATGATTGATAATACCCCAACGGGCATTGCGATGATCCAGGTGAGTGACTGTGGTGAAAACAGCATCTGTATCGCAGCTGAGGCTAATGATGCCCTAACGGCTGAAATTGTTGAGCAGCATTCGGCAAAGATTGAGCAAGCCCAATATCTTTTGATGCAGCTAGAAACGCCATTAGCGGGTATTGAACTGGCTGCGAGCATTGCTAAAACACAAGCAACTAAAGTGGTATTAAACCCAGCTCCTGCGTGTCGCCTACCAGATTCACTCTTGGCTATGGTCGATATCATTACCCCAAATGAGACTGAAGCCGAACTATTAACGGGTGTTGCCGTGACTGACGTTGATAGCGCAGCTAAAGCCGCTCAAGTGCTGCACGACAAAGGCATTGCGACTGTGATGATTACTCTAGGCGCAAAAGGTGTGTATTTAAGTGAGCAAGGCGCAGGTAAAATTATCCCCGGCTTTAAGGTAAAAGCTACCGATACTACAGCAGCTGGTGATACTTTCAACGGAGCGTTTGTGACGGGATTACTTGAAGGCAAAGCTATCGACGATGCTGTGGTATTTGCCCACGGCGCAGCGGCCATTTCAGTCACTCGCTTTGGCGCACAAACTTCTATTCCTACGCGGAATGAAGTTGAGCAGTTTATTGCGGCACAGTAACTTATTTCGGTGACTCTTTGTTTAACAGTGTTTAAATAGAGAGTCATCAATCAAATCGATATAAAATCGTTAGCCACAGTATAAAGAACAGTGTAATTCAGATAGGAAGTTAACCCATGGCCACCATGAAAGATGTTGCCAAACTTGCCAGCGTATCCACGTCGACCGTGAGCCATGTGATGAATGGTACCCGCTTTGTAAGTGATGATATTGCTAAGCGAGTGCAAGATGCTGCGCAGCAGTTAAATTATCATGGCCCTTCTGCGGTGGCTCGCAGCCTTAAACAGAACTGCACTAAAACTATCGGTATGTTAGTGACCACCTCGACTAACCCGTTTTATGCCGAGGTAGTACGCAGTGTTGAGCAAGCCTGTTATCAGCAAGGTTATAACCTTATTCTGTGTAATACCGAAGGTGATGCCCAGCGATTAAAGCGCTCATTAACCACCTTAATCGAGCGCCGCGTCGATGGGTTAATCATGATGTGCGCCATGCTCGAAGGCGACGATGCGCTGATCTATCGCCGATTGGGTGGGTTACCCGTTGTGGTGATGGATTGGGGCCAAGTGGAGTTTCCATGTGACAAAATTCAAGGCCACTCGCGCCAAGGCGGCGTCCTAGCGACGCAATATTTGATTGATAACGGCCATACGCAAATCGGTTGTATTACCGGTCCGCGTAATCGCCAGCAGGCAGATTTACGTTACCAAGGATTTGTGGATGCTATGGCGGCGGCTAACTTGCCGATTAACCCTGCTTGGGTAATTGAAGGTAACTTTGAAACCGAGGGTGGCAAGGCGGCATTTGCTAATCTACAAGCGGCGGGCGAATTACCGAGTGCGTTATTTGTGTGTAACGACATGATGGCGATTGGTGTGTTACATGAAGCGCAGCGCACAGGGGTGCAGATCCCTGAGCAGTTATCGGTAATTGGTTACGATAACATTCAGTTGGCTAAATTTATGACCCCAGCGCTAACCAGTATTCATCAGTCAAAAGCGCGTTTAGGCGCCGCGGCTGTTAATGCATTGATTGCACGGCTGCACGACCCAAGCTTGCCTCCGCAATTTATGGATATTGAGCCACGAGTGACAGAGCGTGCCAGCGTGAGTAAAAAATAAATTGAATAAAAAAGGCGACTGATTCAGCTATTGGTAATAGTGATTCAATCGCCTTTTATGATCTTACGATCAATACGTTTTATTTAATAAACGCGAACGCATCACCGTAGAGGTGATCTTCTTCAACGCCCATGGTGCGGAACACTTCACGCGCTGCGCCAACCATATCGAAACGGCCTGCAATATAGATGTCGTAGCCTTTTAAGCTGGTAAAGTCATCTTTGATCTGCTCAAGCAGGTTCGCTTCCTTGCCTTTCCAGTCATCTGCCGCTTCTTCGATAACTGGGATAAAGTTCAGCCATGGATGAGCCTCATGCCATTCACGCGCGATAGTTTCATAGTACATGGCATCTTGATTACGGCAGCCCCAGTAGAGCGTCGTTTCAATCTCTTGGCCTAAAGCAATCTTCTGCTCGACAATACTCTTGATATAGGAGAAGCCTGTACCGCCAGCAATCAGTAGGCGAGGGCGCACACTTTCAGCACGAAGATGGGCATCGCCGCCAGGAACTTCAATCTCGATGCTACTACCTGACGCTAGGCATTCTTTTAAACGTTCAACCACTTGCATCGGGTAACTCTCACTGACAGCTGCGCCGATATGTAGCTCAATATGCTCAGCATCAGGGGCTGAAGCGATAGAAAATGGACGCTTGTCTTTCTCGCCCATGACCACGCAAAGGTACTGGCCCGCTTTAAAATCAAACGCAGTGCTAGGCTTTAAAATTACTTGATATACCGCGTTATTAAATGGCGCTACTTTTTCAATCGTGCAACTAATAGTGTTCATCTTTATTCCTTGATGCGCTTCTCTTTGGAAGCTTAATTTGTATAAATTTGTGCGCCTGCTGTGGGCCAGCAGGCAATATAAAGGCTAGCTAATGTTTAGCGCAATATAGTTATAGGGTTGGTGCATCGTCAATGCCAAGATCGTCCCAGATTGCATCGACTTTTTGCTTAACAGCTTCATCCATTACGATAGGAGTTCCCCATTCGCGGTCGGTTTCGCCTTCCCACTTATTGGTAGCATCCATTCCCATCTTAGAGCCAAGGCCTGCCACTGGTGAGGCAAAGTCGAGATAATCGATAGGGGTGTTTTCGATCATCACAGTATCGCGTTTAGGATCCATACGTGTGGTTATCGCCCAGATCACATCGTTCCAGTCGCGGCAATTAACATCTTCGTCGACCACGACAATAAACTTGGTGTACATAAACTGGCGTAGGAAAGACCATGCCCCCATCATCACCCGTTTTGCATGACCTGGGTATTGCTTACGAATAGAGATCACCGCCATACGATACGAGCAGCCTTCAGGCGGCAGGTAAAAATCGATGATTTCTGGATACTGTTTACGCAAAATTGGCACGAAAACTTCGTTCAGTGCCACACCTAACATGGCTGGTTCATCTGGTGGACGGCCTGTGTAGGTACTGTGGTAAATCGCATCCTTTCTATGGGTGATGTGAGTGACCGTAAACACTGGGAACGAGTCGGTTTCGTTGTAATAACCTGTGTGGTCACCGTAGGGGCCTTCTTCGGCCATCTCGTCTGGGTCGATATAACCCTCTAAGATGATTTCGCTGGTGGCAGGGACTTCTAAGTCACAACTTAGGGCCTTACAAACTTCGGTGCGCTCGCCGCGAAGTAGCCCTGCAAAGGCGTATTCGCTCATGGCATCAGGCACTGGCGTTACCGCGCCCAAGATGGTTACTGGATCGGCACCTAAGGCAACAACCACAGGGTAGCGTTCACCAGGATGCTTTTCTTTGAAATCTTTAAAGTCGAGTGCGCCGCCGCGGTGGTCAAGCCAGCGCATAATCAACTTGTCTCTACCGAGTAATTGCTGGCGGTAAATACCCAAGTTTTGGCGTTTTTGGCGTGGGCCCTTAGTTATGGTTAATCCCCAAGTAACCAATGGCGCTACATCGCCAGGCCAGCAGTGCTGAATAGGCAGTTTAGTTAAGTCGACATCATCACCAGTTTTAACCACTTGCTGGCAAGGTGGATTGCGCACGGTTTTAGGTGGCATGTTTAACGCTTGTTTAAACATGGGGATTTTTGAAATAGCGTCTTTAAAGCCGCGTGGTGGCTCGGGCTCTTTCAAAAAAGCCAGCAGCTCTCCCACATCGCGTAGCGCGAGAGGATCTTCTTTGCCTAATGCCATGGCTACGCGTTTTGGCGTGCCAAAAAGGTTAGCCAGCACAGGCATCTCGTTGCCGACAGGGTTTTCGAATAACAGAGCGGGACCTTTAGCGCGCAATACACGATCGGCTATCTCTGTCATTTCCAAATGAGGATCGACGGGATGACTAATACGCTTAAGCTCACCATTGGTTTCTAAGTGGTCTATAAAGCTGCGTAAATCCTTAAAACTCATAGGGGAATTCTCATCGCTATAAACTGTGATATGGCGCGCACTATAGCACTATTCCAACGTGCGTTAAACGCTTGTTCATCAAAGCGTGGTATCGCAATTATTCAGCTATTGCTGAACTTCGATTAGTTGTCCTGTCACGGTTTAGACCTGACATTGGCGAACGGAGTTATTAAGCGTAAGATTAACTTAAGTGGTTAGCCAAGCATCATTACTATGTAGCTGTTGCTATTCGGCTAGCGAAGCATCATTACAGAGTTTCGAGGAGGATGATCATGAATACCGTTAAATGGAGTCTGAGCTTCCTTTTAGTCTTCGGCGCATTAGTTTCCGGCGTATTAAGCGCTGCGACTTCATCACCAAGCCAGTTTGTCAACCAGCAACACAGATACCTCTTTGCCAATTCATCGGTAATCAATAACGTCAGTGTAGGGGTTGGCTGGAGCAATTATGATTATCGCGATCCTTGGCGCTGGAATGTGGGTGTTTCTAACAATTGGTACTCTTATCCCTATCGTGGCCGCTATTACCGGCCGGGATGGCGTCCAGGTTATAACTGGGGAATGGGCTCTCGTTGGGGTTACCCTTATGGTTATAACAGCCGCTATATTTATCCTTACCGCTACGACAGACAAACGTATAAAGTCCCTGAGCCTAAAGTGGTTGCGCCGCCCGAGCGGGTAACGACTAGCGTTAGCTATTCAACAGGACTAAATCGATTGCCTGATAATGCGCGGGTTATTCAGCGAGATGGGCGCACTGTGTATGAGTGGCAAGGCGTTGAGTATGTGTTTGACTGGAATACTAAAACCTATCAGAAGATAAACTGATAGCTTGTCAGCTAGCATGTTTGTTTAGTCTAGTTTTATCGGCCGAATAATCTTGTTACCCTGACGAGGGTAAAGTCAAAACAGGGAAGCGCGCTAAATGGAGAATAGCATAATGAGTTGGATGGAATTCACTATCGCCTTGCTGGATAAGCTTGTTTGGCCTGCAGTGTTAGTGTTTGCAGTGATGAGCCTAAAGCGCCCTCTAGCTAAGTTGATCCCCCTAGCAAAAAAGTTAAAGTTTAAAGATCTCGAGCTGGAGTTTGGTCAAGGTTTAAAAGCTGTTACTCAACAAGCTGAAGGTGTGTTTCCTGAGTTAAAGACAGATAACAAAACTTTGCTTATCGCATCGGCCACCCACCTGCCCAACTCGGCTATCATCGAAGCGTGGGAGCAAGTGGATCTTACTGCCGAGCGGTTGATTAAGTCTCACTGTAACAACATTACCTTAGATAAGAATACTCGCTATAAGCACATTGAAAATATCTTGATCAGTGAACAGCTGATTAACACCAAACAAGGCAAATTATTTAGTGAGTTACGTCAATTACGTAATCGCGTTGCTCATGCGGTAGGTTATGAAGTGGGTAAAGCTGAGGCGATTCAATATATTGAACTGTGTTTCAAGCTGATTGAGCACTTGAATAGTTTAACCCCTTCGCAATTACAGGTTTGCGATACACAGATTGAAAAAGCCGTTAGCTAAGAGCCTTGTACAAAGAAAGCAATTCGCTAGAAGCTACCAACAGCACGTTATAAGCTAAAAGGTTTAGGAGGAAGTCCAGGCTAAAGCGGTGACTTGATAGTATTAAAAAGCCTCATGACTCGCAGAATCATGGGGCTTTTTAATGCTGGAGTTGGCAGCTGTGATTAACTTCTACTTTTAAGGTACATGTCGTAGCGCTGAATGCTAAAGCCTAAGTCTTGAAACTTTTTATTAAAGGTCATACCTAGCTTTTTGAGTACATTGATAGAGGCGTGATTTATCTCAACGACATCGCCAACAATATAATCTAAATCCATGTGCGCTTTAGCGTAATCAATGCAAGCTTGATTTGCCTCTGTGGCGTAGCCTTTGCCCCAATACTCTGGAGCAAAGCGATAACCGATATCTGTTTCATCGATACGATGGTCATTTTTAAAGCCACAAAAACCAATTACTTTGTTGTTTTCTTTTAATACGACAGCCCAACGGGCGTAACCAAATTGAAAATATTCATCCAGCCAAATATCACGAATAATTCGCTCGGCATCGGCAAGTGATTTAACGGCTCCTGCATCGCCCGTGTATAGGTTGACTCTTTCATCGGCGTTAAAGTCATACACAGCTTGGGCATCGTCGAGGTTAAACTCTCTAATTATTAAGCGTGCTGTTTCGGTAATGATTTTGCTCATGGACTGTAGCTCTCTCCTTGTTTTAACTATTACCAAATGACATCTGTAATGGCATTTTCTGTCTCACCTATGATGGTTTTGACTACCTTGTTGTTGGCATCTAATAAGATCAATCTTGGAACACCTACATTGGCAAATTGTGCATAGATGTGCCTATCGGGATCTGCAACCAAAGGGAAGTTCAGCTCATATTCGCTGGCGAACTTATCCAGTGCTGCGTCGCTCTCTTCACGGCCAATACCTATGATGTCTACATTAGGGCTCAGGTGTAGATCTGAGTTGGCGAGGTGCTTCATGGTTCGCTGTGAATCGGAACACCAAGTGGCGAATAAGATCAGTAACTTATTGTTTGTCGACTCGTTGAGATCCAGCGTGTTGCCGTGAGTATCAACAAAGCGCGCAACTGGTACGCTATCGCCAGGTTTTACATAGGTCAGGTATTCAACTTGGCCAGGGGACCTGGCGCAGCCGTTAATGGTTAATAGTAATAGGCTGGTAAAGAGGAGTTTAACGGCTTTCTTTGAGCTAAAGGCTTTCATTTTGCATCCATTCTCATTAACTTGCCTTTAAAGTAGCAGAGGTTTAACAGAATGTATAAGCCTTGCTTGCAACAGCATGTAACTCGATTAGCTGGTTTTGTTTTATATATAGGCAGTCATGAGGAGGGGCTTGGTATCGGTTATTCAGCAATAAATATAACAGGGTTGTTGACAGTTGAACTAGGACAACATATCGTGGTGGCTTACACATTGTTCTGTTTATTAAGTTGTTGATTAACAGAGTCTATCAAGGAATATTACGTGTTATTAACACCACAAGAAGCATATTACTATCGATAGCCACAATGGCGTAGATAGAGGTTATTTTCATTCCCCCTCATGTTTTAAATCACTCCATTGTGGCAATTCCATTTCTTTCGGAAGTCGGCCACCATCAAAGCCTGTTCCGAACTCAAACTCATATATTTGGAACACCATAAATGAACAAAAGTAAAACCTTCGGTAGCATGCTAATTATTGCTGGTACAACAATTGGCGCAGGAATGCTGGCATTACCTCTGGCCGCATCGGGTCTTGGCTTTGGTATGGCTAGCATCATCATGCTACTGATTTGGTCACTAATGACCTATACCGCGCTGCTGATGATTGAAGTACATCAACACGCCCCTATTGATGCGACCTTACATACCTTGGCGCATAAGCTATTAGGGCGAAAAGGGCAGCTTATAGCCAGCTTTTCGATGATGTTTCTATTCTACGCATTATGCGCCGCCTACATTGCAGGGGGAGGCGAACAGATCCACAGTAAATTAACCAGCTGGTTTGGACTGGAACTGCCAATGCAAGCTGGGGCAATCATTTTTACCTTATTGATAGGCACAGTAGTAGCCATCGGTACTCGTTCAGTGGATCTGATAAACCGCAGCTTGTTTTCGCTTAAATTGATTGCATTAGTGGTCATGCTGTTCCTGCTTTTACCCCATGTATCGGTAGAAAACCTAGTCGAACTGCCTGTTCACCAAGGTTTAGTGTTTGCGTCATTACCTGTTATCTTCACCTCTTTTGGTTTTCATGGCTCTATTCCATCGGTTGTACGTTATTTAGGTAAAGATACTAAGGCGTTACGCTGGATCATTGTTGTCGGGTCTGCATTGCCATTGATGATATACCTACTATGGATGCTAGCTAGCCATGGCGTATTGCCTCAGGAAGACTTAATGGGCAGCCAAAGCTTGAATGGCTTTATCGCCTCTTTGAGCCGAATGCTAGATAACCCAATGATTGCCAATGCGGTATCTATCTTTGCTGACCTAGCGCTAGCGACTTCTTTCCTGGGGGTAAGCCTAGGTCTATTCGACTTCATCTCTGATCTACTAAAGCGCAGCACCAAGGCTAGCCATAGAGTGCAGGTTGGCTTAGTGACTTTCTTACCACCGTTAGGCTTTGCTCTGTTCTACCCTCAAGGGTTTATTACCGCATTAGGTTACGCAGCCTTTGCCTTGGTCATTCTGGCTGTTTTCCTGCCTGTCGCTATGGTTACGGCACAGCGTAAGCAGGTCGGTTTACAGGGATACAGAGTAAAAGGCGGTAAGGTAGGCTTAGTAGCGGCAGGCTTAGCTGGTGTATTGATTATCAGTGTGCAATTGATGCAGATGTTTAACCTGCTACCTTCAGTTGGTTGATAGGTCGATAAGTTAAAAGCCAAGAAGTTCCGCTGATTTTAAGTGGTAATTGACTAAAAATTAGTTAACTAAGCAGTATTTTGTATTGTTGGCTGGTTTTTTAGACACTTGAGTCGAAATAGGCTTTACATTGAAGTCGAGTATCCCTATTATCAGCGGCGTTCGGAGGGATGGCAGAGTGGTCGAATGCACCGGTCTTGAAAACCGGCATGGGTTTATAGCCCATCTAGGGTTCAAATCCCTATCCCTCCGCCACATTTAGAGAAAGGGCTAGTCGAAAGACTAGCCCTTTTTCGTTTCGGATATAAAGCTGATTAGAACCCTTGGGTTCCTGTTATTTACGGATAATTAAAGTCAGCTATGCCTCTGTTACATTTAGAGGGGGAGCTTCCTCTTTTTATTCAAGAGGAATAGTCGTATAGATGGTGTGTGGTTAAAGCAGTCCAGATTGTGATGTCTTATCTAGATTAGATTTGCAGCAGAACTTGGTGAAATGGGCCTGTTGCGCTGAGTTTTTGTGCAAACTAACCAGTTCGGTGAAAATAGGCTTTACAATGACGCTGAGTATCCCTATTATCACCGGCGTTCGGAGGGATGGCAGAGTGGTCGAATGCACCGGTCTTGAAAACCGGCATGGGTTTATAGCCCATCTAGGGTTCAAATCCCTATCCCTCCGCCATATTCAAGATGAAGCCCCTAGCAGAAATGCTAGGGGCTTTTTCGTATCTGTAACCTAATGGGTTTATAGCGCATATATGTAGGGTTCAAGTCTCTACCTCTACGCCACATTTAGAGAAAGGGCTTCCATTCTTGTAATAAAGAGCGGAAGCCCTTTTTGGTTTCGG
This sequence comes from uncultured Shewanella sp., assembly GCF_947497935.1. Taxonomy (GTDB): domain Bacteria; phylum Pseudomonadota; class Gammaproteobacteria; order Enterobacterales; family Shewanellaceae; genus Shewanella. Next base: position 3,035 of record NZ_CANMIO010000016.1, on the reverse strand, counting down.
ATATAAAGCTGATTAGAACCTCAGGGTTCCTATTATCCAGAGCCAGCTATCCTCAGCCACATTTAGATGAGCCCCAGCAGAAATGCTGGGGCTTTTTCGTATCTGTAACCTAATGGGTTTATAGCACATATATGTAGGGTTTAAGTCTCTACCTCTACGCCACATTTAGAGAGAGGGCTTCCATTCTTCATGATAGAGAGAGGGAAGCCCTTTTTCGTTTCGGATATAAAGAAGATAGCAGGTGGCCTGCTATTTAAAGAGGCCCAAAGTCAGCAGTCATCGGTTTGTAAAGCATAACCTCAAGCTTCAATTACTCTCTTTCTTAGTAAAAATAGATTCTTACTCTCCTCTAACCTGTAGAAACTCGCTATTTATTGCTTCTTTTTTAGATGTACTAGCTGAAATTTGAACAAGCAAAAAGCGCTATTCGCAAAGTTTGCTGATTTCTCTTTTTATTTGGCGTTTTGTTGGGGAATTATCATTAGCTAGTGAGAATGTTTGATTTTCTTGAGGTAACACGCAGGTTCGGTAAAGTCTTGTATTCATTAACTATCAAATGCTGATATAAACCAATTCACAAAATAACTGCAGGCGTGTTTAAGCGCATTCCAAGCAGTAGCTATCTCAATTCTTTGTATACCCTGGAGCACCCAAATGAGCTGCGATCTGACTCTTGATAGTTTTCTTTCTACCGTTGCTGAGCGTAACCCTAATCAACCTGAGTTTTTACAGGCAGTGAAAGAAGTACTCACTTCAATTTGGCCTTTTGTTGCGGCGCGCCCTGAATATTTAAATGCCGGCATTTTAGAGCGTCTTGTTGAGCCTGAGCGCTTGATCCAGTTCCGTGTTTCTTGGGTTGATGACCAAGGTAAAGTGCAGGTAAACCGTGCATTTAGAATCCAGCACAACTCTGCTATTGGTCCTTTCAAGGGCGGTATGCGTTTCCATCCTTCGGTTAATCAGTCGGTGCTTAAGTTTTTAGCTTTTGAGCAAACATTCAAGAATGCGCTTACGACATTACCTATGGGCGGCGGTAAGGGCGGTAGCGATTTCGATCCTAAAGGCAAAAGTGAAGGTGAGGTCATGCGCTTCTGTCAGGCGTTGATGTTAGAGTTACATCGACACTTAGGCGCCGATACCGATGTGCCTGCTGGCGATATCGGTGTGGGCGCGCGTGAAGTGGGTTACATGACAGGTATGATGAAAAAACTAACCAATAGTGCCGAATGTGTGTTTACTGGTAAGGGTTTGTCATTTGGTGGCAGCTTAATTCGCCCAGAAGCCACGGGTTACGGACTACTGTATTTCGTTGAAGCTATGCTAAAGGCAAAAGGCGAAACTTTAGAAGGTAAGACTGTTACTGTATCTGGTTCGGGTAACGTAGCGCAGTATGCCATCGAAAAAGCGATGGAGATGGGCGGTAAAGTGATTACTGCATCAGATTCTAGCGGTGTGGTATTCGATCCTGAAGGTTTTACTCCTGAGAAACTGGCTAAGCTGATGGAAGTGAAAAACGATCGTCGCGGACGCGTTGCCGATTACGCCTATGAGAATGGTCTAGAGTATGTCACAGGAGGCACGCCATGGCAGTTTGCTGCAGAAATCGCTCTACCTTGCGCGACTCAGAATGAGCTTGATGCGGAACATGCCAGAATGCTGATTGAAAATGGTGTGCAGATGGTTGCTGAAGGCGCGAATATGCCAAGTACCGCTGAAGCCATTATTTTGATGCATGAAGCAAAGGTGTTATTCGCACCTGGTAAAGCTGCAAACGCGGGGGGCGTGGCAACCTCAGGTCTTGAGATGAGCCAAAATGCGCTGCGTCTGAGCTGGAGTCGTGAAGAAGTGGATATGCGTCTGCGCGACATCATGTATTCCATCCATGCAACTTGTGAAGAGTACGGCCGTGAAGATGAGCATATTAACTACGAGTTAGGGGCTAACGTTGCGGGCTTTGTAAAGGTAGCCGATGCTATGAAGGCGCAAGGCGTCTACTAAGCGATAAAAATTGAATTTATAAAAGGGCCATTTGGCCCTTTTTTCATTTCTGGCCTTGAGCAGCCATTTGTAATTACAGGTTATAAATATATTGCTAGTTAGATATATAGGCTGAATCTAGCGAACAAACTCATATCTATACCTAAAACTGTCTTAGAGCGACTATCTTACCGAACTTTCTAAATATGAGTGTGGGACAGATGAAGCATAGTGACCAGATTACTAATGGCACTGCCAACAAGCTCGGAAGAAGTAAGGTTGAGCGATTACGACTATATAAGGAAGGAGTTGCTATTAAAGAGGAGCGCAACCTATATAGCTATCTATTTGAAGCTCGGTATACGATTTCGACCAATAAGGGCTGCAATACAAACGAACAGATATCAATGGCAATGGATAGGCTCCTTTATAAAGTAATAAATATCTCTACTCTTATAAAGGCAGGGCTATTGTAGTGAGCGCAACCCTTACGTAAAAGAGCAGAGATATAAGGCATGGGGAGATCTGGTTGAATGAGATTAGCTTTAGCCTGTTTAATAGCAAAATCGGCCCCTTTTGGGATTACCTTATTCGATAGGAGAGTACTAAATTGAAAAAGTTGTACTTATATAAGCATCAATCCTAACTATTGGGCTTTCACAACACTGAATCCAAACTTTTAAGGCAGTAGATATTCCCATAAATGTGAGGGTTGATAGTGTATGAGTGCATCAATATTTGGTTGTCACCTCCTAATTTGTGTATAACTCTGTGTGTAAGTTGTTGCTTGGCTGTGCTTTATGAAGGTATAAAAATTAAATGTATTTTTCTTTAAAAAAGCGCTTGCGCTGATCTGAAAACTCCCTATAATGCGACCCCACTGACACGGAGCAGCAGGCCAACTACCCAGCGTTAAGCTAGATAGGACGGGACTTGCAGCTAAATCAGTATCTCTTTTAACAAGGAGATAAGAGGTTAATCTCTACGGAAATTAATCTTAGGTGAAAAGCGGTTTAAGAGCTTCACTTGATGTGCCTTGTATAAGAAATCATCGCTTG
>NZ_CANMIO010000015.1 GCF_947497935.1 uncultured Shewanella sp. | reverse complement strand
AAAGAGGCTGACAAGTATGACCGCGAGGCTCGTAAGGCTGCGGACAAAGATATGAAAGAAGCTAAAAAGGATGCGCAGAAGGCGAGAAAAGAAGCCGATAAGTATGACAGTGAGGCTCGTCAAGCTGCGGACAGAGATATGAAAGAGGCTAAGCGGGATGCACGTGATGCGAGAGAGGATGCCGATAAGTATGAAGCTGAAGCGCGTAAAAAAGCGGATGAACTTAAGCGAGAGGTCGAAAAGAACCCTATCCCTGGCTAGGTTTTACGCCTTTGCCTATGTCGATAATATATGAATAAAAGCCAGTAATTGATGCTGGCTTTTTAGCTTAACGCTCGTTTTCCCCTAGCTTCTGCAAGAAGGCTAAAAATTACTGTTTGCGATCGCGACCCTGGTAAAGGGGAGCCATGATAGGTTTAATTAGCTGATTTGCAGAGGTGTTTACTCGCATTATTTTTGTTGTGAATGACTGCTAACCAAGCACGCTTTCTATATATGGCCGAACACTCTCCACTGTATCGCAGTGATTTGGAATCGATACACTATGGTAGCCATCACCAGAGAAGGCTCTGTCTATTTCGATGAGTACACCAGTTTCTGCGCCATTATCGACAAAGGTGACTTCTAGTTCGCGTGCGCCAAAAAATGAGCGTGATTGTGGTTTAAATTCATACTCTTGGTAGCAAGGAAGGTGCGATGCAAAACCTTGCGCACGTACATAGCCCACTTCAAGATCCGATTTAAACAGACGGTAACCGCTGTTTTCAATCAGCTCTAATACCGCAAGTTGAGTATTAGAAGGCACGATCACTAAGGGGTCTTTATCACTGCCGTCGATACCGTTCTTGATGTCTAAACCTGTTTGGAGCCAAACCTTAGCTATTCTATGGCCAAAAAGTCGAGTGGCAGGGGCTTCTGGATGCAGGTCAAGGTTGAACTGATGGGTAATGGTTTCGCCAGGTTGAATCGTCTGCTTGAGCATAGGCTTCCAGCTCTGCAGTATTAAGCTCTTGTTGTATTTAACTTCATCGTCACCGACTGTTTTCTCGGCTTTTGCTTCGGCCATAATCGCAAACTCAAGACCATTGAGCTCCTGTTCGACTTCGCCGCCTTTGATGACGACCTCGATTCTAAATGGCTCACCGGCTGTTAATTGATCATCGAGCAAGATGGTATCGACAGTCGCTTTACCTATACCGACGCTGGCCAAGATTTTTTTAAGCATTCTTCTTTCCTTGGATATGAACAAGTTTGGGCTGACACTAGCATTGCGGTTGCTTTAGCTCAATAACTTCTTTGTATATATAAGGTTAGATAGGTAGCTATAGCAAATGTCTACTAGTGATCACGGCTATGATTCTACTTAAGCTAAGATACTATTTTGATGACGTAGCTCTCTAGTAGATTTACCCTCTAAATAACTCTGCAATATGTGATATGAATCACTCGTGTGCGATGGTGTCTGTACTCTACAATAGCGCCCCTCGTTAGTTAAAACCGTAATCATTAATTCGTCATCTCCAGAAATATGCTTTCAGGGGGTTAAGTGTGTGCGCCGTAAATTTAATGTTGAGGTTGCACAGCTGTTTAGGGCGCGGGTTGAGTAAAGTAAAAACTGGAAATAATCTATTTATGAGTACGCCAAGTAATACACCGCACAGCGATGTAAAAGCTGCTAATACAGCAGCAAGTTCTAGCGATATGCCTGCAAAGCCGGGTGTGTTAGAGCGCTTTTTTAAACTGTCAGCCCATAACACTACAGTCTCAACTGAGGTGATTGCTGGTATCACCACCTTTATGACCATGGTGTATATCGTGTTCGTGAATCCACAAATTCTATCTGCAGCAGGTATGGATGCCAGCGCGGTATTCGTGGTGACCTGTATGATCAGTGCTATCGGCTGTATCGGCATGGGATTGATTGCCAATCTGCCGATTGCGTTGGCTCCAGCAATGGGACTGAATGCGTTTTTTGCCTTTTCTGTGGTAGTGGGCATGGGAGTAAGCTGGCAAATCGGTATGGGCACCATTTTTTGGGGCGCCGTTTGTTTTGCAATAGTGTCGCTATTAGGGATCCGTTCGTGGATCTTAACCAATATCCCAAAATGTTTACGCATCGGTATTCCAAGTGGTATTGGTTTGCTAATCGCCATGGTTGGCTTTACTAATGCCGGTATTGTAGTTGCAAGCCCTGCAACCATGATTACTGTGGGTGACCTAAGCTCACTACAATGTGTGCTCGGCGCTTTAGGCTTCTTTATTATTGTCATTCTAGCCTCTCGTGGTATTCATTCAGCTGTGCTGGTATCGATTGCTATCGTGACGGCTATCGCGGCCTTAATGGGCGATATCGAGTACACCGGCATTGTGTCTATGCCGCCAAGTATCGCTAATACTTTTGGCCAGCTAGATCTTGCTGGTTCACTTGATGTGGCGCTAATGGGAGTGATTTTCTCGTTTGCCTTAGTGAGCCTATTTGATAGCTCAGGCACTATGATTGGCGTTACAGAAAAGTGTGGCTTTACCGACAAACGCGGTCGTTTCCCACGCATGAAACAGGCGTTAATGACCGACTCTGCAACCTCAGTTGTGGGCGCTTACATGGGCACATCAACAGTTACTGCTTATATCGAAAGCTCTGCGGGTGTTGCCGCGGGTGGCCGCACTGGCTTGACTGCGATTGTTGTAGGACTACTGTTTATTTTGGTGATCTTCTTCTCACCACTAGCGGCAATGGTACCGGGTTATGCGGTTGCTGGCGCGCTAGTTTATGTGGGTATTTTGATGTCATCAGAGCTTGCAAAAATTGACGGTAAAGACTTAACCGAGTCGGCTCCAGCCTTTATTACCGCAGTGATGATGCCATTTACCTTCTCGATTACAGAAGGCGTAGCTGCAGGTTTTATTACTTACTGCGTGCTAAAAGTGGGCACCAATCGCTGGCGTGAAATCCACCCTGGTGTGGCGATAGTGGCATTATTGTTTGTTTTCAAATTTGCCTTTGTTGATGGGCATTAATATCGGGCAATTAATATTGCGTCCACAGCTCGGATATTGATATTAGATAAGTTAACAAAAAGGCTCAAAAGGATTACCTTCTGAGCCTTTTTTATATGGCTAAAGTTACAACGCTAGCGATTTACTTCTCTACCACCAACTGACCTTTCACCCAAACCTTACGGATATTTTGACGGCTGTTGAGGGTGATGATTTTCTCAAGCTTGTCTTTCGCGCTGTCCATCTCATCAAGAATAAAGATATTGCTGTCATCAACTGCGGTATCAACCACTAAGGCATCAAACTCAAACCCTGGTTGGAACAAACCCACTTTGGCATCGATTGCTTGTCCGCCGCCTACGGTTGCCATCCAGTAAGACTCTAAGAATGAAATACGACTGCCGCTTTCACCGCGAGTATCTGCAGGCAAGTAAGTCGATGTACCATCTTCACGTACGCGAGAGTGGTTCACCGCGTCTAGACAGGTGTGGAATATCGATGGGATTGGTGCGCCGGCTAAGTCGCTACCTAGACCGCATTTTAGCTCGTTATCTAAAATTTCACGGGTTTGCATCGCGGCATTGGCAAAATACATATTTGATAGCGGGCAGTGAGCGATACTTGCGCCTGTAGCCTTAATCACCTGATGATCATTCGGGGTTAAAAATATCGAGTGCGCCAAAATAGTCTTGTTGGTCATGAGGCCAAAATCATTATAGATCTCAACATCGGTCTTGCCGTACTTCTCTTGACTGTAATCTCGAGCCCAATCGCTTTCTGAGCAGTGGGTTTGTACATGGCACTGGTACTTTTGTACAAGTTCGCCTAAGCCTTGCAGCATCTCGCTGGTGCAGCTTGGCACAAAGCGTGGGGTAACCACTGGCGATACCAGTCTGTGCTCATTGCCTTCAAGCTGCATAACCTGCTGAATAAAGTCTTCGGTTTCGATTAGGGCGTCAGTGGTCGATGCTTCAATATAAAATGGTGGACATTGGCTGGCTTCATCCATATTGACTTTGCCGATAAAGCCACGCTGACCTTGCTTTAAACATTCGCGAGCGAGTTCGACAGAGCTGTCTTTATGAATAGTAGCAAAATAGACCGCGCTGGTGGTGCCGTTAGCTAGTAGTGACTTAACTAGGCTTGGATAGATCTGCTTAGTAAAATCCATGTCAGCAAATTTGGCTTCTAGCGGGAAGGTATAGTCTTGTAGCCAATCGTACAGCGGTAGGTCTAGGCCTTTACCGGCTTGAGGGAATTGCGGCGCATGCACGTGCAAATCGACCATGCCAGGCATTAAATATTGAGTTGAAGAGAGTTCGATTAGCTGATTGCTGTTGGATAATGCGCTGACTTGGGCTTGGAAATCTGCATCAGACTCGGTCATTATCGAAACTATAGTGCCTTGGCTATTAACCTGAATTAGCGCCTTTTGTGCGTACTCAAACTCACCTTTTACTGGGCAATGAAAGTATTGTCCTAGAATTGCAAATTTAATCTCAGACATCTTGGTGCATCCATCTTTTTATGTGTATAGGGGCTTTTCGCGGAGTATTACATGAGGTCGCTTAAGTTTAAGAAAATATGCCGCAATTTGTGACCAAGCTAATAGACTAAATAAGCTGTCGCTTAAATTACCGTCAGCAGTGTAGGGCGAGGTTTCTTATTGGCAGATAAGCCGCATTAATTGGCTTATTCATTTTACAGTCTTTTCATCAGTAGCTAGGTTCTGTACAGTACGCCCATAGTGAGCTTTGGGCTTTATGCCCCATTTGCTAAGTAACGAACACAAGAGTATTGAAAATGAGTAGTGAGCAAAAAGTTATCGATAATTTGGACGATCTAAGACGTTTATTAGTGTCGATTGAAACCGGCGGTCTAGGCCTTGAAGGCGTTGCTGGTGTGGGTATGGCTACTAATAACGCCGATGGTCGCCACTTCGTCGCCGTGTTTGATAATAATCACAAGCTGTTACACGCTCGCTGGGTAACTGATGAAGTGTATGAGACAGGTAAAGATATGGTACGTGATGGCGTGACTGGCAAACACTAAACTTATCATCATGATAACTATTGAAGCCCAAGCTGGATTAGCTTGGGCTTTTTTATGGCGTTTAGCAGACGCAAACAAGAAACTTTAATTCTGCTCGCAATCTTTTAACTAAGGCTGGACTATACTTCTGCGCGAATTTATGGATAGAAATGTTCCCTACCAAACAGTGCTATTCAACCTAAACATCCACCATATTAAAATTAGAAAGGTCTTTTGATGCAAACCGCTGAATACTTTATTGAACACCTAGAATTAGAACAACATGTTGAAGGTGGCTACTTTCGTTCGTCTTATCGCTCAGACCAAAGCTTCGACGATACGCGTGCGCTTTGGACTAGTATTTATTTTTTGCTGCGCACCGGTGAGGTATCGAACTTTCATCGCTTAACCGCTGATGAGATGTGGTACTTCCACGCCGGTGAGTCATTAACGATTTATATGATTGATGAACAGGGCAAGTTAACTACCGCGCAGCTTGGTCTTGATTTAGCGGCTGGTGAGCGACCACAGTTTTTAGTGCCAAAAGGCTGCATCTTTGGCTCGGCAATGAATAAGCCAGGTTTTTCTTTGGTGGGTTGTATGGTGTCCCCTGGTTTTACCTTCGATGACTTTGAGCTATTTAGCCAAGAAACCTTACTCAATGATTACCCGCAGCACGAAGAAGTGATTAAGCGTTTAAGCCGCTGTGGTGTAGGCAGCTAGTTATCAAAAAAGGCGTCGAGAGTTAGGTCACTCACGCCTTTTCTAGTTTATTATGATGGCAAGGCTACGGCTTTTTACTTAGCACCGCATCGATGTCTGCTGCGCTATGGCGTTCAGCTAATTGCTCCCACTCTTCACCCCATGAGCGGTTAACTATACGGCCGCGTTTAACTGCGTCGCGCTCGCTTATCTGTTTTGCCCAGCGTTGCAAGTGTTTGTAGCTTGATACATCTAAAAACTCAGCGGCATCGTACAAGTTACCAAGCACTAGATTGCCGTACCAAGGCCAGATAGCGATGTCGGCAATGCTGTATTCACTGCCACCGATAAACTCATTATTGGCTAGCTGCTTATCGAGTACGTCGAGTTGGCGTTTAGCTTCCATAGCGAAACGATTGATCGGATACTCAAACTTTTCTGGTGCGTAGGCATAGAAATGGCCAAATCCGCCACCAAGGTAGGGCGCGGAGCCCTGTAGCCAGAATAGCCAGTTCAACACTTCAGTTTTAGCTGCTATTTCTTTTGGCAAAAAGTGTCCAAACTTCTCGGCTAAATAAAGCAAGATGTTACCTGACTCAAATACCCGAACTGGCATGTCGGTTGAATTATCAATTAGCGCAGGGATTTTCGAGTTTGGGTTGAGCTGAACAAAGCCGGAGGAGAACTGCTCACTCTCGCTGATATTGATTTTATAAGCGTCATACTCAGCGTCCGCTACGCCTTTTGCTAGCAGTTCCTCAAGCATGATGGTGACTTTCTGGCCATTGGGAGTAGCTAAAGAGTGCAGTTGCAATGGGTGCTTACCGATAGGCAATACTTGCTCATGCCTAGCTCCTGAATCGGGCCGATTTATGCTGGCCCATTCGCCACCATTCTCATTATCCATGGCCCAAACTTTTGCTGGTGTGTATTGGTTTTTCATCATAAATCCTATCGGTAAAAGTTCTGTCAATTAGGGGGATTGAGTCGCTTACCTGCTTATTCGTTCAGGCTTAACAATATAGATATCGGGTTTAATTAACTTTTTAAAACCCCTAAATGAATCTACAGATATAACCCTTTAATCTGATTGAGATGGCTTAGGAATAAAAGATTCGCAATAAAAGATTCGTAATAAAAAATGCCAGTCAGCAAGCTGACTGGCATTCAAGGTTAGGCTACATGAGTTTGCCTATTACCAGATACGAACGCGTTGATCTTCAGGAAGATACAGCTCGTCACCTGGTTTTACGTCAAACGCCTTGTACCAAGCATCGTGGTTACGCGGTGCTTGAGCACGGTAACGACCAGGGGCATGAGTACCTGCACGTAACTGGTTTAGCATGCTTTGTTCGGTACGTTTCTCTTTCCATACTTGTGCCCAAGCAAGGAAGAAACGCTGATCGCCTGTTACGCCATCAATCACTGGCGCTTCTTTACCGTTAAGGCTCAGCTTGTATGCGTGGTAAGCCATTGAAAGGCCACCTACATCACCGATGTTTTCGCCTAGGCTGTTGCGGCCATTAACGAAGTTTTCAGGAATTGGCTCATACTTGCTGTATTGGGCGGCAAGTTGGTCGGCTTTGGCTTCAAATGCGGCGCGGTCGGCATCTGTCCACCAGTTGCGTTGAATACCATTGGCGTCAGACTTAGAACCTTGGTCATCAAAACCGTGACCCATTTCATGGCCGATAACCGCACCAATACCACCGTAGTTAACGGCTGGATCGGCGTTTGGGTCGAAAAATGGCGGTTGTAGAATCGCTGCTGGGAAAACAATCTCGTTAAACGAGCTGTTGTAGTAAGCATTAACGCGCTGCGGCGTCATGCCCCAACGGTTACGGTCAGTTTTCTTAAGCTCTTTAGCAACGCTATCGGCTTTAAAGAACTGACGTAGGTTTTGAATATTCCCAACTAGGTCCTTATCCGTTAGCTCTACGCCGTCAAACTCTTGCCAAACATCAGGGTAACCAATTTTCGGGTTAAATGCGGCAAGTTTAGCGTGGGCATTTACCTTAGTTTCAGCGCCCATCCAGTCTAGTCCGTCAATACGCTGCCCCATGGCCGTGCGTAGGTTTTCAACTAGCTCTGCCATCTGCTGTTTAGATGACTCAGGGAAGTAACGCGCTACATATACTTTACCGATGGCAAAACCAAGAGATTGCGTGCCAGACATTTCTGAAATAGCCCGCTTCCAACGTGGGCGCGGCTCTTGCTGACCACTTAAGGTTTTGCCGTAAAAACCAAAGTTGGCTGCATAAATATCTTCAGACAATAGACCTGCGTTGTTGCTCACTGTGTGGAAGGTTAGGTAATCCTGCCAAACGTTTAGAGGTTCTTTATTGACTAAGTCAATCATTGCCTTAACTGGCTCTGGCTGTGAGATATTTAGCTGGGGGACTTGATAACCCGTTTCGGCGAAGTAAACGTCCCAATCAAAGCCAGGGTACTGTTTGGCTAAATCGGTGCGTTTTACTTGGTTTAGAGTGAGGTCGCGGTTACGACGTTTCTCACGTGGCCATTGGCCTTCAGCCATCTTGGTCTCTAGCGCAAGTATTGCCTCGGCGCGGGCTTGGCCATCTTTAACGCCAGCAAAGGCGAGCATTTCAGCGATATGGCTGACGTAAGCTTCACGGATCTTAACGAAGCGTTCGGCATCTTCAAGGTAGTAAGAACGGTCCGGTAAGCCTAAGCCGCCAGCGCCTATAGACATCTCATACTGATTTGGGTCTAGGCGGTTAAACCACATGCCACCGCCAATTGGAGAGCTTGCACCGGTTAACCAAGATTGGCCAAATATTTTCGTTAAGTCGTCAGTGGACTTGATAGCACCTATTTGGTCTAGCGTGCCTTGAATGGGAGTGATACCGAGTTTATTAATGGTATCTGTATCCATATAAGCCTGATAAAAATCAGCGATTAACTGCTCTTCAGCGTTAAGGTCACTGCGGCTAGCGATGTCATCGATAATTTCTTTAACTTGCTTCTCACTGCGCTCAGCAAGACCGGTGAATGCGCCAAAACGAGTCTTATCAGCAGGCATTACGTAGTTGTCATACCAAGTGCCGCTAGCATACATAAAGAAATCATCACCAGGCTTAACCGCTTCATTACGAGCGCTTAAGTCAACACCAAAGCTACCTAACTCGGCTTTAGTATTGGCGTTTTTAGTGACTTCAGTTTTGGTTTCTTTAGCTTGAGTGTTTACATCTGATGCGCCGCAGCCACCTAAAAAGGTAGTTGCTAGGGCAATCGCTATTAGTGACTTTTTCATTTTTATCCTTTCTTCCTTGTCAATCTTTTATCGTTTTATTAACGGTTTTTATTATGATTCTCAACCCAGCATATTATGAGTTTTAACCCAGTTATCTTCTAGGATTGGCATAAAATGTCAACATTTGAATTGTTAGTAAGTTTTAAGCTTGAGAAAAGAAGGGCTGAACGCAGCAGGCTAGGAGCATTAGATAAAAAATAGAAGCTAAATGGCTGCGATTAAAGAAGCGTAAAGGCTCGTGAGGAGGCTAACAAGTTGGCACAAAAACGTAACCAGAAAGATGAGGCGACTCATGTCAATTATTAGCTTTGTATGTGCTTTGTGCAGGGAATAACTTATATATTGATAAACTGGTTTTGTTGGAGTTTAGTCATTTATATGGCAATCATTTTTAGCACTTTGAAGCCTAAAAAGTTGAACAAAAAGAGCTAAGCGCTGAGTTAAGTGAGCTAGACGTCAACTTTTGCTCTTTTTAGAGAGCGGGATGACTAAAATAATTGGTATATGAAATCTTACTCATTGTTATTAAAAATTTTTATTTGTGTGATGTTAGTATTTTGATGGGTACCTCTTTGGTGGTAGTATGCGCCAAAATTTTGACAATATAGGGGGGGGGATGAAATTACTTAGTTTACTTTTACTGATAACACCGATGACTGTATCCGCATCGGCTCCTTTTGGAGTTACTTGGGGGGAGGACATCACTAAGTATGGTGAGGTGACCAAACGACTGAGTTACTCTGAAGTTAAAACGGATAATTTACCCAAAAACAATTCCATTGCTAAGCTTTATAAGCTAGTTCAAACTCCTGAAAAGGGCTTAGTGAAAGTTGTTATGACCACTCACTACTACTCGGCTCATGGCGTTAGTTTTAAAAGCGATTATAACGATATCAAAAACTCACTTATTGGTAGTGGTTACCAAACCTTAGTATTCTCGTCAGCTGAGCTAAGTTCATACCAATGTGTACTGCAGGGACAGTGTAAAGGCAAGCGTTGGGTTGGAGTCGATTCCAGCGGGGACATTGTTAATTTGGAACAAAAAATGCTGGGCCGTGAAAATGCCTTTATCCATTTAGAGTTTGCAAGCAAAGATTATATCGATATAGAAAATCAGCAATTTTAAGTCAGTATTTAATCCCCGTTACCAACTGTGTTGCTGCGGGGACAGGTAAATTTGTCCTGCCAGAGTATTGGTTTGCTTATTTCAGTCAGAGTCTGAATTTAGCGTAAGTATTTAGTTAGTTTATTATCTTTTCCGGCAACAGCGGTGATTTTTCCAATTTCATATTGCCTTTTTACGCAGCAATAATTGGGTTTGGTATTGCGCTGGTTTCAGCTTTATATTGGCAGTGATCTCGCGGGCTCTTATCCGACTTCTATCTTTGTAACTATTACCTTCTTTGTCTTTTAGTGTTAAAAAAGTACGGTCACTTTGACGACTTTTTCAATTAATGGTTAGGGTTACATCCACAGGTTTTTGCGGTTCAATGTGTGTCGAGGACGTGGTTTTAGTATTGGTTGTTCTTGTTTGACTATGGATTGGGTAAGCTTTTTAGTTGTATAAAAAGTCATACAGGGGTTGCTCTTATCGTTTATGGGGATTTTTGCTGCGTTGTGTTTTTACGTTGTGTTTTTACGTTGTGTTAATTGTACTGAGTTTTAATCTCCGTTAAGTGATATCAGTTTTTATACAGCACTTGTGGCAATAAGCGCAGCTCAAGAGCTTAAATACTCTTTTATAGATAGAGTTTAGTGGTAAGCAGTAAGTGATATCTTTGCCGTTGCAGTAAATGGTAATAACAGGCAAATATTAAGGATAATATTATGAATATAGTGAAATCCACTTTAGCTTTTATTTTACTTTGTGCAAGCTGTGGCGAGCAATACGGATATTAGGTGCTGTGTGCGCGGCATCTACACCAGATGGTACATTTTTGGTAAAAAGCCTTACTCGAATCAATACGTCGTTCACTTTTATCATAACGGCAGAGCCAAAGATGTAACTGTTTTGTCCTTTCCCCCTGAAAAGCCAGATTGTAAATAGGCTGTTAGGTCGTGGTGTTGTTAGGTGCTAAAATTTGAACCTTTAGTCGGTAACCTCCTGTCTGCTGTGAAGGTTTATGATTCGACTTATTTTGGCAAAGAAGAGTGATGTTGCTAGGTCGTTCAAATGTTAAGCAAACGCTGTTTATTAGCGAAGTGTTTTTTAGAAGTAAGCCCGCACTATGCGGGCTTGTATTATATTCAAGCAAGTATTTAACTTACTATTTGTTAGCGTTGCGAATATCCATGATCGGCATAGCGCCTTCACCCATCATAGTGCTCGGCAGCTTGCCATCCCAGGCTTGTGCTTCGGTCAGTTTAACAATCAATGGATTGTTTTTAAGGGCTTTAGCCTTGGCTTCAATTGCCTGCGCCTCAGCTTTACCTTTTAGTAGTATGGACTGAGCCTCGGCTTCGGCTACTTTTAGAATGCCTTTCGCACGAGCATCAGCAGTGTTTACTGCACGTAGTGCTTCTAAACGTTGGCGTTCAAGCTTGTGTTCTTCTGCCGCAGCGAGGTTTTTTTCGGTCTGCTTAATTTCAATCGAGTTGATATATTTCTGTGGCAGAATAATATTTTCAATTTGAATGTTATCTACGATAACGGGGAAACCTTCCATTTCTTCAGCTAAGCGGCGCTCGATCCCTTGAATAGCACTGGCTCGGTCTTGAATTAACTGCTCGGCTTCAAATTGAGGAATGGTATCTTTAGTCGCAGAGCGAAAACGCGGATCCAGAATGCGCTGTTCAAATTGAGTTAATCCGCCATAACGCTTAAATAGATCAAGCGCTGCTTCTTTATTTACTGTCCAGTTTACCGATACCTCAATAGTGACAGGCATCTGTTCCTTAGTACTGGATGCCATTTTCTCGGCATTCTTTCTAGTGCGCACCTCAATCATCTCGACAGTTTCAATAAAAGGGATCTTAAAGTGTAACCCTGGGTTCTGTTGATCTTTGGCTTCACCAAAACGCTTAACAACGCCTACATGACCTTCTATAACGATGAAGTAGGAATTAAAGATAGCGATAATAAGTATGGCAAGAGGCAGTAACTTTACCACTGACGCCGATTTGAAAATTTGACTAATTTTTGATTTTTGTAGCATTGGAGTGTCCTTTCTAAATATGCGCAGCAAAGATACCAGTAAAGTTATTGTGATGAAACGTTTGTGTGTTTTTGGTTGGATTTGTTTGTGTTTTGTGTCTTTTGTTTTTTGAGGGGAATGACTTTCAGTCTAATCTTACACAGTTTATTGAAGCTGGTATCACTGCCTTTAGCTATAAGCCGACACTCTCAGAGGTCAACTCTTCTAGCTTATTTGACTACTAATGAAGGTCACGCAGGATAATAATTTACCGTTGTTTTTATTGGGTTTGTTTCATTTTGAAAGGGACGCCGAGAAGGCTCTCAAAAATTAGTAGTTAAGTCTATGCGGGTTAGGATTATACGACTTTAGGTTAGTTTGGGTTAATACTTTGGGGGGATTCAGAGTTTTCTTTCACTGCGCATAATCGGTGCCCATAGTTTGGCGGCATGATTTAAGTGTTTATCAAGATAGGTACTTACTGCACCTGAGCCGTTCAAATTTTGTGTCATTGGAGCTGAGCTAACCAAGAGCATTGCTCCAATTCGTGGTAAACAGGCTTGGCCTGCTGCCTCATTATGCTAACGAAGGGAAAGGGTATAGGGATATGAAACACACTAAAATTGCACTGCTGGTCTCATCTGCGATATTTGCATCGACTAGCGCTTACGCAACACAAAGCAATGATAATACTGCGGCAGTAAATCAAGCGGGTGATAGCAACCAAGCATTCGTATCTCAATCTATCGAAAGCTCGAACAACACTGCAACTGTCGATCAAGACGGTAGCACAAACCAAGCGTCTATTTCGCAAACTGAAACCTCTTTCACGACTTCTGATATTGACCAGTTGGGTAATGGTAACCAAGCCAATATCGAGCAGCACGACGAGATCAGCACTTCAACAGCAACGATTGACACCACGGGTGATGGTAATGTTGCTAGTATCAGACAGCAACGTGGTACACAAGAGGAAGCTACTGCGATAATCACCCAAAATGGTGATGCTAACGATGCCAGCATTTTTCAAGATAGCGCTGACGGTTCACTATCAAGCATCACTCAAAACGGTTCTGGTGATACGGCATTTATCAATAACCTAGCGACGGATCATGCAAGTGCGACCATCAGCCAGAATATTGGTGGCGGCAACAATGCAACGATCCAGCAAGGTGATGCTGACTATGCAACTGCAGAGCTAAATCAAACGGGCAGTGCGAATATTGGTGCTATCGACCAGTTCACAAATGCTGATGAGTTTTACGATAATTCAGATTCTACCAGTGCAACCCTTAGCCAAACGGGTGCTGGCAATAATGGTTATATTAGCCAAACGGCTATGCAAACAACCGCTAATGTGAATCAAATTGGTGATGCAAACATCGCGAGTGTTAGCCAAACCGGTGAAGAGGCTACAGCTAACCTTGATCAAATTGGTAATAACAACCAAGGCTTTATCAACCAACAAGCTAAAGACTCGACCACAGCGACACAAACTGGCAATGGCAACAGCCTTTATGCTAACCAAACGGGTTCAGAGCATTTAGGTAATACGCTAATTACTGGCCAAACTGGTAACCTCAACAGCATCTACGTGGATCAAACTGCTGATGCTGGGGCTTCACAGTCTGCATCGATTGAGCAAGTGGGTAATGAAAACCAAGCTACAGTGAATCAGTCAGGTGCAGGCCAAAGCGCTAGCATCACTCAAGCAAGTGATTTAAGTATCGTTTCGCTAAGCCAGCAAGATTTTGGCAACAGCGCGACAGTAAATCAAACTGGTACAACTCAATCGGCAATTATTACTCAATTCGATGAGTCTAATACTGCAAACGTGACGCAAGGTGGTTCAAACAACCAACTATTACTGACTCAAAGTGGTAGTACTGCGGGTAATGGTAATAGTGCAGATGTTACTCAAGCGGGTAACGGCGATAGTGCCGTAATTGCTCAAGTGGGTGAAAATAACACTGCTGTAGTAGAGCAAGCAGACGATAGCCATGGTAACAGCATTAGCATTAACCAAAATGGTCAACGTAACTACGCTGGTGCTGGTACACGTTTTGGTGCTGGCAGTGACATCATCATTACTCAGGAAGGTAGCGATAACGTCATCATGGGCGGTGGTAACACGCCAAGTTTTTATGGTGAAGCTGTTGGTGCGGGCACTTATGGTTCAGATAATCTACTTATGATCACTCAGGATGGTACGGATAACCGCGTTTATGCTGATGCTGCGCATGATCAGTCGACTGTTGATATCTCACAGACCGGTGAGTTCAACGAAGCATCTGTAGAGTCTTGGTGGGGCGCTGAAAATGATATCACTGTTGCTCAAACAGGTGCGTCGCACATTACAGACGTATATGTTGAAGGCGGCGTAGGCAACCATGTTTCTGTGACTCAGTACGATGCACATAACACGGCTACAGTGACTTCTATAGGAAGTAATAATAGCGCGACAATCATTCAGGGCAGCATGCCTCAGTAATGACGCCGATAAAATAAAAAAGGGAGCTTAGGCTCCCTTTTTTTGTCAACTTGTAAGTGATTAGGTATGTGTACTGAGGCGATGAAACAATGCGTCTTTTAACTCCGCTCTATCATGTTTTAATTGATGCATCGCATCGTCATCAATGGGCGCGCCTCTTAATTCAAGATCTCGGATCTCTTTATCTAGCGCATTATAGTGTTTGGTATCTTTTGCAAAAGCATCGTCGCTTTGGCAAAGCTTAACAATAATATTTTGGTACTCAGGAAACTCATGAACAAGTGAGTGGTCTTCGCCTAACATATCAACCCCTAAATAGTGAATGAACAGTATTGTTGCTTAGGTAAGTAAAGCTAATCGTTGGAATAAATACAAGGTGTAGGGTGTAGGTTTCATTATTCCTGTGGCAATTATCACTTTGTTAGGAAGGGAATGAGTGGAGTGGTTTAGGAAGAGTCAATTAAGTTTGTTTTATGAAAATAATGCCTACTGAAGTAAGCCTGACATTAGGTATATCTGAATGATGTCAATCGTCCGCTGTTACAGTCTTAATTTTTCGACTTCTTGCTCATCGTAGAGCTGGGAGGTTAGAGAATATTTTATGTGTTCAACGTGTAGGGGAAGGGGATCCACTTTTCTCCCTAGCCTTGACGACGGCGTGGAGTGTCAAGCCTATACCTATAGACAGGTCAACAGAGTATTGGAATACTCTGTAAATTGATTTCTCTAGGGCGCCAGCGTTGCGGACTTCGCTATAAAACGAATGAGAACCATGAATAGCCCAATGGCTATGAAGTGATTACTGCGCAGTCAGCAGGTCGGCTGACACCCAAAAATGAGGCTGCTAAGGAAAAAGCAAAATACGCAGCACCTTAACAGAAGTTGCAATGAGGCTGTTATTTTTAATTGCTTACACTTAAGGGGAACCAGTTTGCTCATAGTGAACAAAGACATAAATGGTCGCTCTTTTTATCAAAAGGTTTCAACATATTTGATATTAGTTAAGTGCTTATAAAATTAGTAAAAATAGATTTATACCTATTTATGCGTACCTCTAAATTAGTATTTGGCAATGATCTTTATCACATATATTGAAAGCAAATTGTAATCGCTGTGTAACATTGTTTTAGATCAAAAAGTTAAATCTGTTTCATTAATATAACTATCCGCGAGAATGATGAAACAAAAGGATTACAATAAATGAAAGTTCATGCCCTTACTTTAGCTGTACTCGCAAGCTTAACTTCTACCGCCGCCACTGCCGAAACGGTTGATTCACTTAAGAAAGCCTTTATCGATGACTCTGCTGTAAAAGTACAGTTCCGCCTGCGCTATGAAGATGTGGATGTGGCTAGTGTTGGTGATCAGAATCAAACCACACTGCGTACTCGTCTGAATTACCAAACTGGCGATATCTATAACCTATACGCAGTTGCAGAGATCGACGATGTTCGATCTACAGACAATGAGCCATTGATTGCCGATTATAAATATACCCAAATCAACCAAGGTTACATAGGTTACCGAGCGCCAGCTGAAACCCTAGCACTGCTCGGTCGCCAGCGTATTCTACTCGATAACCAGCGTTTTGTTGGTGGGGTAGGTTTCCGCCAAAATGAGCAGACTTATGATGCGGTTTCGGTGAAGAACACTGCAATTGAAGGCTTGACGGCATATTACGCTTATGTGGCAACTGTGAACCGTATTTTCCCTGAAGGTTCAGGCAAAGAAGAACATGAAAACGAAACTAACCTAGTTAACCTTAATTACAAAGCGTTAGATTTCGCCAAGATCTCTGGTTATGCCTATTTAATTGATAACCTTGATGTGCCTTCATTCTCTACTGATACTTATGGTATTCGTGCAACTGGAGATATCAAGCTTGATGCATTAAAGCTGAGCTACGAAGCTGAATACGCCCAGCAGTCAGAGGGAAGTAATAACCCTGTGAGTTACAGCGCTTCGTACTACAAGTTAGGCGCTGGGATTAACTTCGATGCCTTCGGCGCTAAGCTTGGTTACGAAGTTCTGGGCTCGGATGATGGTAAGGCTGGATTTATTACGCCATTAGCCACACTGCATGCCTTTAACGGTTGGACAGATAAGTTCCTATTTGGTGGTAAAGGCAACTGGGAAAATGGTCTAGTCGATACTCACTTCATTGTTACTGCTAAGCTTGCAGGGTTAAAGCTGTTGGCTAAATACCACAAGTTTGATTCTGACTATGGCGATATCGACATGGGTCAAGAGTGGGGCGTTGCAGCTACTTATCCATTTGCTAAGTACTATAGCTTAGGTGTTAAGTATGCCAGTTTCAGTGGTGCTGATGCAGGTTACGGTTTCTCAAATGATACCGATAAGCTGTGGCTAACGCTGCAAGCTAAATACTAAATTAGGCGTAAAGCCTTACTGAGTCGTACTGAGCCCAGACTTGGGCTCACCTCAAAGCTCCCATTTATAAGCAGGATAATTACGTTATTCCTGCTTTTTTTATGACACAAATTTGTGGGAAATATCCGAGATATTTTTAGGCTAATTGCTAGTCGAAAACCCATTAAGGGTTTATCTTTTAAGCATAAGCACCACAAATGACTCCCCCAGTGTTGAACTCGTCTAAAGGGAATAACGGTGCCTTTTGAGGAAGAACGCTATGCAGATGACTCTCTCTTTTTTAGGTGCAACTCAAGAAGTGACAGGCTCTTGTCACTTACTCACTATCGATGGGCGGCAAGTACTGCTCGATTGTGGTTTGATCCAAGGGAGTAAGGCCGATGTGTTACGTAATCATGAGCCCTTTGCCTTCACACCATCGCAGATCCACGCCGTAGTATTAAGTCATGCACATATCGATCACTCCGGTCGACTGCCTCTATTGGTTAAATCTGGATTTACTGGTCCCATCTATAGCCACAAGGCTACGGTAGAACTTTGTGGAGTCATGCTAAAAGACGCTGCGATGTTGCAAGCAAGAGATACCGAAAGACTCAACAAGAAGCGTGAAAAGAGGGACGAACCCTTATTGGAACCCTTATTTGATGAGGCCGACGTTGACCGAGTGATGCAGCAGTTTGTGGCACTCGATTATGGCGAAAACATGCAGGTTACTCCTCATCTTAAGGTATGTCTGTCGGATGCGGGGCATATTTTAGGCTCTGCGGTGGTTGAGCTTTGGCTAGGGGAGGGCGAGGAAACTAAGAAAGTGGTATTTAGTGGCGATCTAGGTCGTGAGGGGATGCCTATCCTGGATGATCCAACATTTATCGATAGCGCTGATCTGGTGTTGATGGAGAGTACCTATGGTGACAGGCTACACCGCAGTTGGGATGATACTCTTGAAGAGTTGAGATCAATATTTGCCCGCACCATTGAACAGAGCCGTGGCAATATTTTATTGCCAGCATTTTCAGTTGGACGAGCGCAGGAGTTACTTTACCTATTTCACCTCTATGCTAAGCAGTGGGATCTCTCCCGCTGGCGGATCTGTTTAGACAGTCCTATGGCAATCAGAGCGACACAGATCTATGTCGAAAATTATGGCTTAATGGATGAGGATTTTAAGCGTTTTACCCGTATGTCTCCGGGCAAGCATCCCCTACTGTCCAACGTGGATTTTATCGATACCACTGAGGAATCGATGGAGTTAAACCATATTCACCAAGGGCTGATTATTATCGCTGGTAGTGGTATGTGTAACGGAGGCCGTATTCGTTGTCATCTAGAGCACAATCTTGCTAATAGCCAGTCAGATGTGATTATTTGTGGTTATCAAGCGCATGGCACTCCAGGGCGGCTTTTGGTCGATGGCGCAGAGAGCCTGACTATTAGTGGTCAAAGTATTAATGTGGCGGCAAGGTTACATACAGTTGGCGGACTCTCGGCTCATGCGGATCAGTCAGAGTTGTTGCACTGGTATCGACACTTTAACGATTCACCTCCCATCGTATTAGTGCACGGAGAGGTAGAGGCGCAAAAGATTTTACTGGCGCAACTTAATGCGAATAGCAGCTTTGCACCGAGAGAAAGTGTGATTGCAGAACAAGGAGATTGTCTGGATCTTAGCCAGCTACCTAAGTTTGTTTGGTTAACGGATTAACCCGTAAGCGCAGGCAAATAATGAGGAGTGGCTTGAGGCTGCTCCTCTTTATTTCAGAACTTATATCCTCAGTACATATATTTAAGAGCTTACATTCTAGAGCTGATATTTCAGTGCAGACATTTCACTGCTTATATCCTCTGCACTTAAAATTGCAGCTTAATGCCAAGTTTGGCTATCTTAGATTGCTCCGTGGCTAAATCTCGTCTCAGTAGTCGAGCTTCTTCATCAAGCGTCGAGGGCAGCCTTAAGCTGACATGATTGTCATGGGCCTCAATTTGCACCTGCACAGTTTCAGTGTTAATTCGTCCAAGGTTTAGCACTATGGCTAGACGGAAAATAACTAGCAGCCTGGTCACGAGTCGCTTCTCTTCAGGCTCTAGCTGTTCAATTCTATATAGGTTAACTCGTTTCCTATGGTTTAACACCAGCAGTGTTAATAGGTTTTGCTGTTGCTGACTAAACCCTGGCAGATCGCTATTTTCAATGATGTAGCCACCATGTTTTTGGTGGGAGCGAGAATTAATATGTATGCCTATCTCATGCAGTTCGGCGGCGCTCTCAAGCAGCCATAGGTAGTGGGCTATCGGCCAAGAAGTCTTAACTTGCTCAAATAGATGGACTACCGAGCTACTGACATTCCCCGCCTGTACAGGGTCTGCGTGATAAAGCCTAGCAAGACTGGTGACAGTGCGTTGCTTAATGCTTTTCTGTTGGCCTATGTGTGCTAATTCATACAAGATCCCTTCTCTTAAAGCGCCTTGAGCAACTTGCATTGAATCTACGGCGAGGCGTTTGAAAAAGCTGATTAAAATACACAGGCCTGCCGCCAACAGTGGGATACGTTTAGGATCTAAATCGGGCAGATTTATCTTGTCGATATGGCCAACTTCTAGCAGATCACATTTGAGCTTAATTAGGCTTTCTAAGGTGATATCAACTGGGGGATCTAACTGGTCATTTATCGCTTCATATATTGCTTTGACGCTGCCGGAGCTACCGAGAACCAATGGCCAATCTCCCTTAAAATAGGCATTGGGCAGTAAAGAGAACTGTTTATCCGCGGCGGCTTGAGCCGCCTTGAAACTAGCTTTGTCGAGTACGCCGCTAGAAAAGAAGCGTTTGTTATAGCTAACACAACCACATTTTAGGCTGGCTAGTGCGTTAGCTTTAGTTTGCTTACCTATCACGACTTCGGTTGAACCACCGCCAATATCGATCACTAAGTTACGTGCTTGCAGGCTTTGGCTATTGCAGATCCCGCTGTAGATTAATCGCGCCTCCTCATGTCCAGAAACGATCTCTATTGGGTAGGGGATAATTTTGCTAGCAGCCTTAATAAACTGGCGGGCATTTTTGGCGACTCTCAGGGCATGGGTTGCGACGAGTCTAACTCGTGTCTGTTCAAGTCCTGAAAAACGTTGATGAAACTCAGTTAAGCAAGTGAGGCCCCGCTCAATGGCTTGGCAATCTAATAAGCCGTTTGCAGCAATGCCGTCAGCAAGCTGAACTTGGCGTTTTTCTTTATGTAGTGTCTGAATGGTGCCATCTTGCTCTCTCGCTATCACTAGGTGAAAGCTATTTGAGCCCATATCGATGGCAACAAAGTGTAGTGAGTTGTCTTGCTGTGACACGTTGAGTTAAGCCTTTTTTTGTATTTTGTCTGTTTGCCAATAAATGATTGGGGTCGGGGAGTTAGCCAGTTTTTGCGCTTGTGTGGCTTCGTAACCTTGTAAATATTGCTGAATAGCCATCTGGCTACGTACTTTTTTTCGATTACCGCGAGACTTGTATAGGTTACTTTGCTCTTGATCGATAAGACGGGACTTAGTGTTATCGCTCAGCTGGATATTGAGAGTGTCGATAATCATTTTTTTGAGATTTTGGCTGTATATTGGTGTGCAAACTTCGACTCGTTCGTCAAGGTTGCGTGTCATCCAATCTGATGAGCCGAAAAAGAGTTTTTGTTCGCCATTGGCATGAAACAGCATGACTCGGGAATGCTCTAAATAGCGGTCAACAATACTATAAACCTCGATATTGTCACTGACGCCAACAAGCTGTGGGATGAGTATGCACATGCCGCGAATAATCA
Organism: uncultured Shewanella sp.; assembly: GCF_947497935.1. Lineage (GTDB taxonomy): Bacteria > Pseudomonadota > Gammaproteobacteria > Enterobacterales > Shewanellaceae > Shewanella. The sequence goes on along the minus strand of NZ_CANMIO010000015.1, from coordinate 89,411 downwards.
GCTTAATATCTACACCAGCTTGAGAGGCTTGGTACAGTTTTTCTACCATAGGCTTATCGACCAAGTTATTCAGTTTTAACGTGATTGCAGCGGGCTTACTTAGCTTTGCATTATCAATTTCATCATCGATAAGCTTGAGCCATTGTTGTCTTGAATTAAACGGCGACACAATGAGGTGTTCGAAATGATCGCGTTGATACGGGCGCTTAAGCAGATCAAAGACGTGTTTGACCTCTCGGGCAATGGCTTGGTTAGCGGTAAACAGCGAGAAGTCAGTATAAAAGCGTGCCGTGCCTTCATTAAAGTTACCAGAACCAATGTGTGCGTATAGCTGGGTTCCATCCCCCTCTTTGCGGCTTATTAGGCATAGTTTAGAGTGCACTTTTAAGCTTGGGATCCCATGATGCACCTTTACTCCCGCTTCGTCTAAACGTTTGGTCCAATCGATATTGGACTGCTCATCGAAACGAGCCCTGAGTTCGATAACGGCGGTGACTTGTTTGCCATTTTGCACTGCATCGATAAGCGACTGCATGATGTGGCTATTTTTGGCAACGCGGTAGAGGTTGATCTTAATTGAATGTACCGCCGGATCGAATGCGGCTTGGCGGACTAACTCGGTGAAGTGTGAAAACTTATGATAAGGGTAGTTAAGTACAATATCATCGTGCTTTATTGCATCGAAGCTGTTACTGAAGGCACTGAATTGGCTACTCTCAATCGCAGACACTTTTTCGTAGCTATGCTTACGACGACTCGATTTTGGGAAGTCCATAAAGTCTTTAAAGCTGTGGTAACGCCCACCAGGCACTAAGCATTCGGTTGAGCTGATGCTCAGGCTGCGCTTTAGCATTTTTAGCATGGAACTTGGCATATTCCGATCGAACACCAATCTGACGGGCTGCGCCTGCAAGCGCTTACGAATGGCGTTACTCATCTGTTCAAGTTGAGTCTTTTCAAGCTCATCGGTAATATCAAATTCAGCATCTCGGGTCATCTTCATGGAGTAGACTTCGATGTTGTCGTAGTCAAAGAAAGGTTGAAACAGCTGGTCGATACAGTGACGAATTATGTTGTCGAGCAAGATATAGTGTCTGTTCTTACTCGACTTCTCATGGGGGAGCTCAATAAAGCGAGGCAGGTTTGTGTTGGGGAGCTTCACAAATGCATAGCGACTCTTATCTCCCTTTTGCAAGCTAGTACAAAGGTAGGTGGAGTCATCATCGATATTGTTGATGAGCTTGTTCTGTTTGGTAATGATCAGTGGTGCAATATGACGAATGAGCTGGTCTTTAAAGTACTTTCTTAGCCAGGCACTATGAAAGTCACTGAGTTGCTTTTCATTGATCAGAAAGATATTTTCTCTCGCTAGGGCTTTCATCAATGCATGATAGGTTTCGTCGAAATGATCTTGCAGCTTAAGTACCTTAGCGTGGATCCTATTCATCAGCTCTTGGTTTTTACAGGGAGCATCGGGGGCAGCGAGTAAAATTTCACGTCTTACGGCGGCAACTCTGACTTTAAAAAACTCATCCATATTACTGGAGTAGATCCCTAAAAACTTGACCCTTTCTATTAGCGGTACAGCTTTATCGCAGGCTTCCTGCAATACTCGCTCGTTGAAAGATAGCCAAGAAAGCTCTTTGTCGATAAATACATCTGGGGTGATTGAAGACACGGCCTATCCTATTTTGATTCAGCTTAAATACATCGTTGAGCTAATCGCTAGCGCATCCTGCTAGATAGATTCTTACTCCATATACCGTCAGTTTATTGAGTTTATATGACACTTTTATTGAAGTACTCCTTAGATGATCAAAACTATCGGTCACATAAGAGACTGCAACTAAATGCTCACGCTGGACGCTATTGTCGAAGTTGCCATAGTGAAAAAATGCATAGTCGGGTTTGCGTAGCCGAAGAGGCATTTAAGTAATAATCAATGGTTACGACAGGTTTACTGGCAGCTATCACTGGGGGCAGCTTGCTTATAGGCTGTGGCTTATATATTCATAAATGCTTATTTTAATCGCCGTATGCTGGGTCATAGTACGGATGTAAAGCCGGTGTAATGAGTGATACTATTATGAAACGTTTATTGTGCATTGAGTGCCACAATTGTTAGCTAAGTGCTTATCCTTACTTCTTGTCTTTGGGTGTTATTCCCCCTTTGCTGCAGCTGCACAAGCCTCAGAAGTACCTGCTGAAGTTGAAACTCGTGAGAGTCAAACTCAGACCGCTGCCGATCCTGAAAATAACCCTGAGGCTGATGTTTCGCTTAACTCAGGTGATGAAGACGAGGAAGATGACCCTTGTTATAGCGAGTCTCAAATGGAAGGCCGAATAGATAAGGCGTTTAATTATCTCAATACTAAGTTTTGCCAACCGGCGATCTGGTTTGATAGCTTTTTTGTTGATGACAGAGTCGAAGACGATGCGAGAGCTGGCACTATCGTTCGCTGGTATAATGACTTTTCGTACTATGAAAAAGAGGGCTTTAAATATAGAGCCAACCTCAATGCTAGGTTAAATTTGCCTGGGGTGACAAAGCGTTTAAAGCTTATCTTAGACTCGACTGGAGAGGACGATCCTTTTGCCTTTATCAAGTCTACTGATGCCAATAGTGAGAGGGATATCGGCCTGAGATATGACTGGTACGCAAAAGATCGTGTCAGCTTTAATATTAAGGCTAACTTCAAACCAAAAGTAGAAGCGAGATGGCGCTACACCTACCCCATTTCAGACAGCACTGTGACGCGATTGACCCAAAAACTATATCAAGAGAAGAAGGTAACTGGTGAATCAACCGAGTTTGATATCGAGCATGCCTTTAACGAGACCTTCGTTGCACGTTGGAGCGCTGCAGCTCAATATGAAAATCGAGATAACGGCTGGGAGTTTGGATCGAGCTTTAAGGTTTATCAGTACATCAATAATAAACAGGCATTGAGTTATCAGGCCGGTATTTACGGTGTCGATGAGCCTTATCATTATGTTAAAGATGCCAGTATTAGCGTGACCTACAGACAAAACTACGCCAGAGACTGGTTATTCTTTGCCATCACGCCTGAATATAATTGGAGTAAAGAGGATGAGTTTTCGATGCGGATTAATCAGTTCATCCTTACCTTTACAGTCGAAGTGTTATTTCAGAATGTGTAGCTCGCAGCAGGACCATAAATTGCTTAATTAGACTGAGTTGGTTGCTATGGCGCCGTCTTCGTCATCAAGACTTGGTACTACAGGATTGCTTGAGGGCTCCGTTACTTGCTCGGCTAGGATAATCAAGCTGTCGGTGTAGGAGAATCCGTAGCCGTAGCCACCAGACGTAGTGACGCCATTACCTAGCAAGTGCGGATCACTGAAGTGATCTTCAAAGGCAAAATCGCCAGAGAGAACAGGCGTTATCTGCACAACCTTATAACCATCATTGTTGAGACTTTCTATTGCTAGCTGTAGATCGGTATTGAGCCGCTGGTTATCAATTTTACAGGTGGAATATTCAAATTCCGATGTCTTGGGCTTAGCGGCCCACATCTCTTCGCGTTTATCAGTTTCAATCTTGGCGAAATAGCTCTTCACTAATACGATTTTCTGCTTCATTGAGTCGCCTTCAGTGTCATAACCATGCAATTTTAATATTATTGCCGATGGCTTTAGAATTGTCCGTTGAACGCCACAGACTACTCTATTCGCTTAAATGGGTAAATATCGTTAACTTGTTATTATTCAAGGTGCTTATCGATAGGTGGCGCAGGCCGGTTAGTCTAATGATGCCTGTAGTATTGTTGAGTGTTGCAATGCTATTTCATTGATAAATCAAGCCTAAGTTTACGGGGGGACAGGTTAGATAAGGTGGCGCCTTGTTGAATAAAAGTCTTGCAATTGTTATGGTTGTGATGCGATTAATCCAGTTAAATCATGTTTTCTGCGGGCTAATTAGAACGTTGAATGTTGTCATACTCCTTAATTTATTAAGGTGTAAGTCAGTGGTTATATAGCGAATAGGAAAGAGCCTTATTATGTCTAGTTTATTGGAACTGAATTCTCTCTCGGAGTTGAAGTTTCATATAAAAACCTTCGACGAAATGCTTAACGAGCAGTTTTTAACACTGCCGGTGCAGACTCTACTAAAGAGGCGTGCTAAGCATATAGACGAAATGTTGGTTTCATTATGGAAGATGTACAACCTGCATAATACCTCTATGTCGCTTAATGCGGTGGGAGGATATGGTCGAAGGGCGCTGCATCCTAGATCTGATATTGATTTAGCCATCATCTTAGAACAAGAGTTAACCCCGCAGCAGCAAGAACAATTATCGCTTTTTCTCACCCATCTCTGGGATTTTGGCTTAGATATAGGCCAAACAGTTAGAACCCTCTCTGAATCGATAGAGTCTGCAAGCTCCGATATTACCATTGCCACCAACCTGCTCGATATCCGCTGTCTAGTCGGCTCGAAAAAACATGCCCAGACCATTAAAGAGCAGCTCTATCAAAATGAGTTGTGGACCAGCCTGTCTTTTTACGACGCCAAAATGGCTGAGCAGCAAGCTAGACACAATAAGGCACTCAACACCGCGCTTTATTTGGAGCCTAATCTTAAGAATAACCCCGGCGGCCTACGCGATGTGCACACGATTATGTGGATTGCGCAGAAGCACTTCTCACTAGCCAATGCCAATGCCCTTAAAACCATCGGCTTCTTACAGCAAGATGAAGTTTATGAGTTATTAGAAGCTTATGATTTTATCTGCCGTGTCAGGTGGGCGTTGCACTGCGTGACGCAATCGGCGCAGGATGTATTGCTGTTTGAGCATCAAGCCGCTGTAGCCGAGTTTATGCAATTTGGCCAAGGTGATAATAGTCAGCTGGCGATTGAGCGTATGATGCGCCAGCTCTTTAGGGCAATGACTCGCGTACGAGAGCTCAATCAGATCATCTGTGACTCGTTTAAGCTCGATACCCTAAATGAAACCGAGCGGGGTAATTTGCAATCTATTGATAAGTATTTCAGTGTCTGTAATGGGCTCATTGAAGTGAAGTTTACCCAAGCCTTCATTGATAAGCGCCAGGTCATACGTATGTTCAAGCTTATTGCCGAAAACGATAATATTGATGGTATTGCGCCGCAAACACTAAGGTTACTTAGGCAGACCCGCCGTGGACTGCTCGGTGAGTTACAAGATTATCAGGGGTGTCGTGAAGAGTTTTTAGCTATCTTGTCTCACCCTAAAGGTCTGCGTAAATGCCTTGGCTTGATGCATCGATACGGTGTATTAGCGGCATATTGCTCACAGTGGCATGCCATTGAAGGTCAAATGCAGTTTGATATGCATAACGCCTTTACCGTGGATGAGCACACCTTTAAAACGATTCAATATATCGACAGCTTTGCACTGAATAAGAAGAATAGCCTCACCTATTCGGTTTATCAAAATATCGGTAATCGGTTTGCGCTGGTGTTTGCAACGCTTTGTCATCACCTTTCCGGTAAGCAGGCGATAGAGAACAGTGAGTTGAGTGCTATTCAGGCTAAAGAATTGGCTGAAGAGCACCTATTAAAAGCATCAACCACGGCGTTAATCTATTGGCTAGTGGCCAATCAAGACCTATTGATCAGCGCTATTCAAACTCAAGATATCAGTGAGCCGGACGTGATTAAGCACTTGGCTAAAACCATCGGCTCGCAAGATAAGCTCAACGCCCTGTTTCTATTTACCATCGCCGATATGATGGCGACTAACGAAAGTTACTGGAACGATTGGCAGGAGAGTCAATTAACTCTCTTGTATATGGCGCTTCGTGACGCGTTAAAACAGGGAATAGAAAATATCTTTGAGGTGCGAACCGTCATTCGTGAGAATCAGACCGACGCTAAGGTGGAGCTTATAAAACTTGGGATTGATGAAGAGCGTCTAACTAAGTTTTGGCACAGTTTGCCAAATAATTTCTTCAGTGGTAATTCAGTAGAAGATATCGTTGAAATAAGTCAGGGGCTGCTCGAAGGGGTTGCAGGCACAACACGGGTTTTGGTCGGTAAGAATGGTGATAATGGCTTTACCAGTATCTATGTTTATACCGAAGACAGGCCTAAGCTTTTTGTCGATCTATTTAAGACCTTAGCTAGCTCTAAACTCAAGGTGAAAGACGCTCAAATGATGCAGACCAAAGATGGTCAAGTGTTAGAAATCATCAAGGTGCTCGATCATAAAGATGAGCCTATTGATGATGAGCCAAGAATAGAGCAAATCGTTAAGCGCATCTATCGCGCGGTTGATCAAAAAGATAGACCTAGGAAGCTGGTTACACCTAGAGCCTTAAAGAACTTTGATAGTCCTCCTGTGGTTACAGTGCTGCACACTACCAAGAAAAACAGAGCCTTGCTTAAGGTTAATACCTTAGATGATCCTATGTACCTGGAGCAGATCTGTAATCTATTATCTGAGCAGAATCTGAGTATTCACTCGGCAAAAATAAGTACCTTAGGCGAATGTACCGAAAACGTATTCCTGGTTTCTAATGCCGAGAAAACCTCTTTTGGTCATGATGAGCAGCTAAAGTTGGTGGATATTATCGAAGAAGAGATCGCGTAAAAGCTGTAGAATAGCCCACTATATGGTAGTCGTTTAGGAGAGTGGCTTGAAGCTGGTTTTGTTTGATTTTGATGGTACCTTGACTCATCAAGATATGTTTACCAAGTTTATTCTCTACTCCGCCACGCCAGCACGATTAGTGCTTGGCATAGTGTTTATGTCTCCTCTTTATCTGTTATACAGACTAGGTCTGATCCCAGCTAGAAAGCTTAGACCGCTTGTGAGTTTCTTTGCCTTTGCTGGCCGCAATAAGTTATGTGTCGATGCGATAGGGCGCGCTTATGCAGACAAAATCATCCCTAAGCATATTCGCTTAGATGCAATGCAAATACTCAAACAACATCAAGATGATGGTGCCACCATTGTCTTGGTCTCAGCTTCGCTCGATCTTTACCTTAAACCTTGGTGCGAGATGATGAATATCCAGCTTATCTGTAGTGAAATGGCAAGCGAAGACATGCGCTATAGTGGTTATTACAGCGCGGGAGATTGCAGCTGCACTGCTAAGGCCGACAAGGTATCGCAACAGTTTGACTTAAACGCTTTTAGCCAAGTCTACGCTTATGGCGATACTAAAGAAGATCTTGCCATGCTGTCACTGGCCGACAAAGCCTTTATGCAAGGTGTAGAGCAGTAAGCTGCGACTAAAAAGCCCTGATTGAGTAATCAGGGCTTTTTTATTGAAATGGCTATTTTATTGAAAGATTGAGCAATGGCAGGTATTAAGGCTCGATAAACCCTGAGTATTTGACCCCAGTTAAGCGAGCCATCTCAATATGCCAGGTGGCTAAGTCATCTTTATTAAACTGGCTCAGATCGTTATGACCACAGGCGCGGGCCATCACTTGCATTAGCTCGACAGAGGCTTGAAAAAAGTTGTGTAATTGCTTGGCAGATTTATCAATATTGAGCCTTTGACGCAGATCAGATTTTTGAGTGGCAATACCCGCAGGGCAATTATTGGTATTGCACATTCGAGCGGCAACGCAGCCTATCGACTGCATGGCGCTATTCGATACCGCCACACCATCGACGCCTAAGGCCATGGCTTTCACAAAGTCGATGGGAGTCCGTATGCCACCAGTGGCGATTAAAGTGACTCGACTACTTTCGCCTTGTTGGTCAAGGTAACGCCTTGCTCTAGCTATTGCGGGAATCGTCGGTACGCTAATATGGTCGCGAAAAATTTCAGGCGCCGCTCCGGTTCCGCCGCCTCTACCATCGAGTATGATGTAGTCGGCACTGGCGTCGAGGGCGAATTGAATATCGCGCTCGATATGATTAGCACTGAGCTTAAAGCCGATTGGAATGCCACCAGACAATTCTCTAACTCGATCGGCAAAACGTTTAAAGTCGGCGCTGCTTTTTAGCTCGGTAAAAGTTGGTGGAGAGATGGCGTCGACCCCCTCAGGTAAACCACGCACTTCAGATATTTTTCCGACATTCTTACTCGCTGGCAGGTGACCGCCGGTACCTGTTTTAGCACCTTGCCCTCCCTTAAAGTGAAAGCTTTGAACTTTGCAAAGTAAGGCTTCCTTATAGCCAAACTTTGCGCTGGCTAACTCATAAAAATAACGTGAATTTTCGGCTTGCTCATCGCTAAGCATCCCGCCCTCTCCGGAGCAGATCCCCGTGCCCGACAATTCGGCACCACGAGCGAGTGCAATTTTAGCCTCTTGGGATAACGAACCAAAGCTCATATCTGAAACAAATAGAGGGATGGCTAATTTGAGTGGCTTTCTTGCCTGTGGGCCTATAACGAGCTCGGTTGTGACCTCCACATCTTCCATTAAGGGTTTAGTGGCCATTTGCGCCACCATGAGTTGTAAGTCGTCCCAGTGGGGCAGCTGATTGCGTGGCACGCCCATAGATGTCATCGGGCCATGATGGCCGACTCTTGCTAAGCCTTCTCGAGCCAGCATGTGGATATATTCAAGCGTTGGCTCTTCAGCTGTATTGCGAGCGATGGGAGCAGCTTGACCTGCTGTTGTTGCCTCTTTCTGTTCTTTTCCCTGAGCAGGGGCTTTGCCAATATCATTTGCTGTGAACTGCTTATGCGATCCGTCACAGAAGGGCGCGTTTGCGGTATGCTTGCACTGGCATAGATAGGCATCTTCAGATTTATCGGCAATAAATTGCTGAGGTTTGATATTGGTTCCAGCATGGGAACCGTCGCAAAACGGTTGGCTCTTTGAGCGGCCACAACGGCAAAAATAGTATTCTTTACCTTTTGTTAGGCTAACTTTAATGGGCTTAATATCTGCGATTATCGGCTTCATCCTGTTACCTCAGACTTAGTTTTTATAGGTGCATTGAATAAAGGATAGTCATAAAACGATGACGCTGAAGATTTGGCCCTTAGATTGATGGTCTAGAGCTGGGTTTGAAGTTCAGATTCACCGTTCTAATTTAGGTTGGAGGTTTTAGTGGAAGTGACAGTTTTACTTATAGAGTAAATGATGTGGCTGAAGAGGTGAGTGAGGCGGTAGTTAGTTTGACCGTGAACGAAGCACCTAAAGAAACGGAATCAGGCTCTTCCGGTGGTGCTTTTGGGTATTTAGCTTTGTTATATCTGATATTAATTGCAGGGTATCGTCAGCTCTACAAGTAAGTGTTTAATTGATATACAACGCAGCCTAATGGCTGCGTTTTTTATGCTGACATTACGTCGGCTTTGATAATCTGAAAAATTTATCTCATGTACGTCTGTTTTATTAACGGCTAATGAGATAAGCCTATTGCTGCATTTTTTTATGTTTTTAATTTGCATTTCCTTACTCGAAATTACATGTTATGACTCTGATTTTAAGCTAATTTTGTTCTTTGGCTAGATTGACGTTAAGAGAGATATGACTGTTGCCAACTTGTGTGTAATACCGTGAATAATTTTATTTTCTTTTGTGGTAATTATTTATATTCCAATTTGAAAATTTGGTGTAAATTAGCGCCACCATATCTAGTTCAACTTGTATTGATAGATAGATGCCATAGTCCGGTTTAGGCTTTTTCAGCTAAGTCATTGTGTTGTTTATTTTGAATACTCTACACCTCCCCAAGCCACCATCTGGCCCAAGATCTTTAGAGCATTCCGTTTTAAAAAGAGATCCGATTGAATATTCTATTTTTGATGTACCCGTGGTCGACTATTGTGCCTGAAACCGACACCACGCTGCGGTTAATTCATGAGTGTGTTGCCAGAGGCCATACCGTTGCACTCGCAACCACAAGTAACTTAACCATGCGCGACTCAGAGGCTAGTGCATTTTGCCAAGTATTCAATAAAGAGCAGCCAACGCCAAACAACATCGTTTCTTTCTATAAAAAGGCTGAGTTTAAAACGATTCAGTTGCCGCTAGCGGGCTTTGACAGCATTTTTATGCGCGCTAGCCCACCGCTTGACCCTATTGCGCTTAACTTTCTCGATTCGGTACGCGATGACGTGTTCATCATGAATGATATCGACGGTTTACGTATCGCCAATAATAAGCTGTACACCGCCTCATTTGATGATCCCAATAACACCTTTATTCCGGTGACTCATGTGTCGAAAACGCCTGAGTATTTAGAGCAAGTGCTGCGTGAATCTAAGACCGAAAAGATGATCATGAAGCCTCTTGATGGTTTTGGTGGCCAAGGCGTGATTCTGGTCGAGAAAGCGGCGCAGAAAAGTTTTCACTCTCTATTGCAGTTCTATATCAATAGCGGCAAAGGCGGTAATTACGTTATCTTGCAAGAGTATGTCGAGGGCGCCGATGAGGGCGATGTGCGTATTCTCATGCTAAATGGTGAACCTATCGGTGCGATGAAGCGTGTTCCGGCTGAGGGCGAGGTTCGTTCAAACATTCACGCAGGTGGCAGTGTGGTGAAGCATACGCTGACGAAGAAAGAAAGAGAGTTGTGTAAGCAAATTGGACCTAAGCTTGTGCGTGATGGCTTATTCTTTGTTGGAATCGACGTTATCAACGAAAAGTTGATTGAAGTTAATGTGCAAAGCCCTGGTGGTATTATGCGTATTAATAAGCTAAACAACGTTAAGCTACAGAAAAAGGTTATTGATTTTATTGAAAATGTGATTAATGCGAAAGAAGCATTAAGTACAAGAAAAACTGAATTTAGAAAGGCGATTGAAGATGCTCAGGTTATCTGAAAAAGAGTGTATAGCGTTAATTAATAAAGGCGAATGCTTCCATGCAGAAGTCGAGTCGGGCTCGTTCACGGTCAAAATTGATGAATACTCTCCATTTGTGTGTACCGCTATCCATAACGGTCACAATTTGCGCGATGATTTGCAAAGTATTTGTGCATTAACTACCGAAGAGCGTCTGTACGCAGAGGCCCCGTATACGGCTGATATGCTGTCGTCTTTCCCAATTGTGTTGATTGGTAATGACTCACGTTTTGAATATGACTTGAACCGCCCTAAGGCACATTCAACCAACTATAAGACAGCGTGGAAAAAGCCTTTAACTACCAAGCAACGTAATGAAAGTCACGCTAAGCATCAGTCTTTTTATAATGTATTGAGTGCCTTGGTGACGCGTTTAGAGAAACAATTCAAAAACAGTATTGTATTTGATGTGCACTCTTATAATTACCAGAAAATTGAAGGCGATACGCCGACCTTTAATATTGGTACGAGCCAGATTGATATCGAGCGCTGGGGGACGACGTGCCAGAGTTTTGAGAAGCAGTTAAGCAAGATTGAGTTACCTAACCTAGATGTACGCGCCGCAAGAGACGAAGTATTTCAGGGCCGTGGTTACCTTATTGCCCATGTAAACGCGCATTTTGATCATACTTTAGTCTTGCCACTCGAAGTGAAGAAAGTATTCATGGACGAAACCACTGGCGAGCTATACCCCTTAGTTTTAGAAGAGCTTAAGGCGGGTGTGAAGCAGGCAATGTCGGAAACTGCTGCTTATTTTATGCGCCGTTTTGGTAAGCGTAAGTCGGTAAGAAATGTCGACCTACTCTCGTCAACGTTACCACCAGAGATCTTATCACTGGATAAAAGCCTATTTAAGCTGGCCAGTAACGTAGCGACATTGAAGTATATTAACCCTATCAATATAGCCAGTGAGCGTAAGAAGTTCTTAGCGCGTAAAGGGGCCGTTGCACCAGAGTTTAGTTATAAGCAGCTAAACCTTAATCCGTATCAGTTCCGCGAGCAGCTTTATAAACTGCCAGTCTCCAATATTATGGATGCGGATATTCAGCAGCTATATCGCCATGTAATTGATAACTTAGCGACTAAGATTGATCTTTTGTGCTCAATTGGCAGCGATGAGTTTGTCTATAACTCGCTCAAATATTATGGTCAGCCAGATAAAGACGATATTGCCAATGCTGAGTTTCTGCTGCGTGCGCCAAATATTGAAGGCGATGACGAAGAAGCTATTTATGATTCAGCTTATGCGGTGAAGTCATTCCAAAAGCAGGCTGATGAGTGGGGACTTAAGTGTAAGGTTGAAAAGTCGACACGCATCGTGGCTAAGGCAATGGTAAACAATGAGCGCGGCAGCTTGTTAATTAATAAAGATGCCATGTTCACCAGTAAAGAGCTGGTGGCGTTTGCCTACCATGAACTTGGTGTGCATATGCTCACCACTATGAATGCTCGCCGCCAAAAGCTAAGAGTCTTATCTCTAGGTTTAGTGGGCAATACCCACACTCAAGAAGGTGTGGCGATTTATAGCGAGTATTGTTCAGGTAATTTAACCCTAAATCGTCTTAAGATCTTGGCGCTGCGTGTGATTGCGGTGAACTTGATGCTAGAGCAGCGCGACTTCTCGATGACGTTTGAAACACTTAAGCGTGAATATGGTCAAACCACAGAACAAGCCTTTACCTTAACCACTCGCGTTTACCGTGGCGGTGGCTTAACCAAAGACTTCCTGTACTTAAAAGGTTTTAGAGATATCGTTAACTTAAGTAAAACGACATCGCTAGATAACTTGCTAGCAGGTAAAGCGGGTACGCTCGACTTGCCAATTCTAAACGAAATGGTTGAACGCAATATGTTAGAGCGTCCGGTGCCGTTATTTGAGCTTAAGCATAAATCAACGCCTGAAACCGCGGTGATTGATTACCTTATTTCGGCGATTCGCTAAGCCGAGTTTATTATTAACGGATACTCGATAAAGATAAAAACGCCTTGCTACTGACTTAGTAAGGCGTTTTTTTATCTATGACGGTACAAGCTAAGACGGAAAAGCAGGTTCTAGGTCCTAGGAAAAGACGGTTAAAGCTGAGACGAAAAAGCTGAAAAACAAAGAAGGGGAAAGGCCGGAAAGCTAAGAAAGAGCACTGGTAATGCTTTTTGCCTTTGCTGTTCCTAGTAGGGCGGAGCCCGTCCTCGCAGCGAAGCGACCTAGACCCTAGGACCTAATAGATGTCGATACCCTTTCTCAATACCCACTTGAATCTTAAATAGACTGCTTTATGCTGGACCTAGAAGCGAAGCGTTCTAGCACCTAATCATAAAAGTTATTAAAAAAGGGGACTGGCATGTCGATGAAAGTGGCAATTAGCAAAATAGGCTTGATATTGTTAGCCGCAGTATCGAGCAATTCCCACGCCTATGAGGCCGAGAAGATTGCCACTGGACTCAATATCCCTTGGGGACTGGCTTATGTTGACCCGCAAACCATACTGGTGACAGAGAGACAAGGCGTGGTAAAGCGTGTAAACCTTGAAACGGGTAAGCATCAAACACTGTTCACGCCAAAAGGTGTGTGGGCAGAGGGGCAAGGTGGCTTACTCGATGTTGCACTTTCACCTTTCGATACTGATTTAAAACGCAAAAAAGTTTATTTTACTTACAGTAAAGATATCGAAGGAGAGGGGGCAACCACGCTTGCTTTAGCCACTTATCAAAACGGTGAGCTGTCTGATTGGCAGGATCTGTTTGTTAGTACCTCTCGCTCAGAGACTGGCAGGCACTTTGGTAGCAGAATTGCGTTTGATGATAAATCCCTCTATTTTTCCATTGGCGATCGTGGTGTACGAGACAATGGCCAAGACACCCTGACCCATGCAGGCACTATTTTACGTTTGATGCCTGATGGCAGTGTCCCTTCTGATAACCCATTTGTTACTGATAAGGCTGTTGTAGATGAGATCTGGAGCTATGGCCATCGTAACCCGCAGGGCTTATTGTTTGATGCTCAGAGCCAGAGGCTTTGGTCTATTGAACATGGTCCACGCGGCGGCGATGAGATTAACTTAATTAAAGGCGGCGCTAACTATGGCTGGCCAATCACTTCCCACGGTAAAGAGTATTGGGGGCCCTTGAGTGTTGGCGAAGGAGAATTAAAAGAAGGGGTCGAGCCACCAGTCAAGGTCTATGTCCCCTCAATCGCACCTGGGAGTTTGGCACTATATCGAGGCGATAAGTTTCCAGAGCTAAAGGGGAAGTTATTAGCAGGAGCATTAAAGCTGACTCACATAAATGTGGTGACGATCAATGATGCAGGCAAAGCTATTGCAGAACAGCGGATAATGTCAGAGCTTGGCGAGCGAATTCGTGATATTGAAGTGACACCAAAAGGGGATATCTATTTCAGTACCGATAGCGGTAATCTTTATAGGCTTAAAAGATAGGTTCTAGGTTTAAGAGAAGGTCCTAGGTTTAAGAGAAGGTCCTAGGAAAAGCAGGTTCTAGGAAAAGCTAAGATCGGCGGTCCTACGAACATGACGGCGTCACTGACGGAACGCTGCGCTTACGGAAAAGATGGAAAAAGCTAAGACGGGCGGTCTTACGAACGTGACTGTGTCACTGATGGAACGCTGCGCTCACGGAAAAGATGGGGCTAGGACCTAGGTCCTAAAATATGTAGATCGGGCTTTAGCCCCTCAAGCTTGTGCTTTTCCTAGCAGGGCGGAGCCCGCCCTCGCAGCGAAGCGTTCTAGGATCTAGGCCCTTCTTTTAAAGCGAAGCGCCCTAGAACCTAGGTCCTGTACAACACCTTGATCACATGCCAGCCAAACTTAGTCTTAACCAAGTGTGGTGTAATGAGTTCACCCGTGAAGCAAACTTTATCGAACTGCGGCACCATTTGACCTTTCTTAAATTCACCTAAACTGCCACCTTTTTTGCCTGATGGGCAAGTGGAGTGCTTCTTGGCAAGCACGTCGAATTTCGCGCCTTTATTAAGTTGCTTGATAATATCTTCAGCAAGTGTTTGGTGCTTAACCAAAATGTGTAGTGCGGCTGCGGTGCGTGCCATGTTAGGCCTTTATGGTTTTGGATCTAATTGGGGAGATTATAACGTCTAAGTGAGTATGTAGGCTAGAGTAGGTGGAAGCCGCAATCGCGAATAGCTGCTTGCGGCTTGTCTAGTGCTTATTACTCGATGAACTTACAAGTGTTATTTTTCCTCGCTATTAATGAGCGGGAATATAGCTGCCATAGTCCATACTCCTCCCTAACTCGGGGCTTATTTGGTCATGTTCACAGGCGAGTTTACCATTAATGAAAACTTGCTCGACTAGGCCGGGATTTCGGTTAACTAACCGCTGTAAATCGAAGTTTTCCATTTCGCCCCAACTGACTTGCTCAAGGTTTTGATTGAATTGGCTTGGGTTAATAACTACCACATCGGCTCTATCCCCTTCATGAATGCGCCCTGCATCGATCCCAAACCACTGAGCCTGATCGCCAGTCATGCGATACACTGCTTGCTCCATTGACATGATAGCTTGGTTTTCATGGATACTTTCGTTGACGAGCTTAAGCATTCTCAATGGAAGATTATAAAATGCCATATTGCGAATATGAGCTCCGGCATCACTGAAGGTAATTAACGATTTCTTATCTTTTACCATTTTTTTCAATACGTGCTTACGATGGTTGGCAACTGTGGTGTACCAACGAAGATCCGTGCCATATTGCACCACTAAGTCTAGGAAAAGGTCGACCACATGGATCTGCTTACCCTTGGCGACTTCAGCAAAGTTTTTGCCAACAATCGTTTCATCTGGGCATGCTAGAATAATGGCGTCGCCGAAGTCTCTTTGCCATACGCGTGGGCTGAGTTTTTCTCCGTAGAACTTTCTAAAATCACGGCGGTACTTCTCGTCTTTAAGGAGTTCATTGCGGGCGATGTTATCTTTTAAATCCAGTGCTAATTCACCCGCGCCAAACTCTTCAAAGAAGACGACATCAATACCGTCTGCATACACGGTGAAAGGAGTTGGCAGTACTTGCCAGCGAAAGTCGCCGTTAAAGAAGTTGGTCACTCTTGCTGCAAGGTTAGTTATTTTACTCAAATACACGCTGCCTTTCAGATCCATGCGGCTAATCAGTGTCGTCTTGAGACGTTTTTTGAAAATGCCCATACACTCACGCATATATTGATTGATTTGCAAAATAGCGGCTGCGTTGGGGGCACCTTGGTGGACTCGATCATATTCTCGTACCAAATTGTTTAGGCGTGACACCTCTTTCCATTTGGCGTAAGTGCTAGGTAAGCTTTTTGACCACTCACGGTTGCCATCAATTTTATCCCACTTAAGGCACATGGTTGATAGACCGAGAAAGCCGACCTCTAGTGACTCTTTGAGTAAGCTTTCCATCTTACGCATTTCGGTTTCTGTGGGGGTAATGTTCAGATCGGTGGCGCGGCTTAACCCCATTACACCCGCGCGTAAATCGCTGTGGCCAAGCATACTGACAACATTAGGACCTAGAGGATGGTTTTGTATAAACTCTACCCACTGTTTGGGCGTACTCCAGGTCTTGTGTTGCTTTAAAATCGGCAGAACTTTTTCTCGTGGCACAGTCTCCACTCTGGTGAAGATATCAGAGGCATCTTCATACTCACTGCAAACCATGCTTAACGAGCAACTGCCTACGAGTACGGTCGTTACACCGTGACGTACGGATTCTGACAAGCTAGGACTCACAATCAACTCTGCATCATAATGAGTATGGGTGTCGATAAAGCCAGGCATTACCCACTTTTCATGAGCATCAATAACATGGCTGCAATTAGTTTCCTCGATCGCAGCGCTGGATATCTTGGTTATCTTGCCGTTTTTTATTGCGATATTTTGAATAGACGACTTAGCGCCAGTTCCATCAAAGTATCGACCTCCCTTAATGATTGTATCGTATGCAGACATAGAAACTCCGAATGTTGGTAATTGTTCTTATTATGTTTATCGATTCGACAATTTCAGATTAGGATGACTACAATGAACATTCTTGTCATTTGGCGACAAATTGGCGACTATCTAATCACGGTAACTTTCCAGCAGATAGGTTTATGCAGCAAGAGTATTTTATTCGTAGCGCCTCGTTATCGGGCATCGACACTTTAGTGGCGGAGCTGGGGGGGGATATCAATAGCCTACTTAACCAATGTCAGTTAATGGCACAAGATCTGCGTAATCCTGATAATTTAATCGCCTTTTCTAGCATGATTAATTTGCTCGAGCTTGCATCAGAACAGCTAAGTTGCAACGATTTTGGCTTGCGATTAGCGGCTAAGCAAGGAATTGATATGCTTGGCGCTGTGGGATTAATTATTCAATCGAGTCGTTCTGTGCGAGAGGCGTTAATATATGCGCAGCGCTATATGGCGATTCACAGCCACGGTGAGTACTGGATGCTTAGGGAGTTTAACCTGTCGGTTTCCATTGAGCGCTACCAAGTCTTTCAAGATATTAATCATGCTAGGCAATATAAAGAGCTCTCCTTTGGTGTGTGTTTGGGCTTAATTAAAACACTGATTGGTAGTCAGGTGAAATTAGAGCGGCTGGAGTTTGCCCATGCTGAGATTTCAGACGCAGGTATTTACCGGAAGTATTTTGAATGCCCAGTAGTCTTTAATCAGGAAAATGACAGGCTTATAATCAATAACAGCTACTTAACTCAGCCACTGCAAGTGGTATCGGATCTAAATAGGAATCAAGCTGAAGCCTATTTAGAGTTATTGGTAGGGCAACTCGGCGATGATATCGAGCGTAAGGTTAAAACTCTTATCTTGCAAACCATGGGTATGCATAACGCTAATATTAATGAAATAGCGGCGATGTTGAATATGAATCGCCGTACCTTGCAACGACGCTTAGCAATACACGGATTGACTTTTAAAGCCTTGTTAGCAGAAGTGAGGGTGAGTACGGCTTGTTGGCATTTAACATCGAGTCATATTGATATTACCTTGCTGTCAGAAATGCTTGGCTACAGTGGTGTTAGCGCTTTTTCGAAATCCTTTAAACAGACTGTGGGACACTCTCCTTTGCAATGGCGTAAGCTGAGCCGAAATAGTCTGTAACTGAAAGGTTTGCGAGATTATAATCATTCAACCCAAGCCATCAGGAGACGTGAGTGTTAAAAAGCCGCAGCTACACCCGTATCGGCCCCGATTATCGCTTCGATGAACAGGTCAGTTTTGTCGATATCAAGCAGGTGTTTGGTCTTGGGCATATTCGCTTGGGTAAGTGGGTGGAGAACGAGGAGCGCGATAAGGCCGCAAATCTGATTTTTGATTCCTTGGCTGATTTGGCGTTTATTTTAAAGCTTCCCCCAAAAGCACTGGGTCTACGTGAAACCTTAAATCTTGCTTTTGGTAGTGGTGGCCAAAAAGGTGTGCAAGCTCATTATGCGCCGCACAGGCGTGAGTTGGCGCTGGCTAAAAACGCTGGCGCGGGGGCGCTAGCCCATGAGTTTTGGCACGCGTTTGACCACTATATCGCTCCTAAGTCGTTTCATACATCAGGACGAGGCATATCCTTTGCGAGCCATAGTTGGCTTGCGGATGTCAAACCGATTGCTCATCCGCTCAATCGTCGCCTTGAGCGGGTGTTTGAAGTGGTGATGCTGAGTGACAATGGTGAAGACGGCCATGACTATGTCAATCGAGCCGTCGCTCTGGATAAACAGTATGGTACTCAGTATTTTTCGAAGCCAACCGAGTTAATGGCACGGGCCTTTGAGTCTTGCATCGAATCTTATCAAGACATTAGTAATCCCTATCTAGTAGATGAGACTTTAAAGTCATCACTATTTGATGCGGGTGGATATCCGACTCTTGAACATAGAGAGGGAATTTTTAAGGCTCTTATCGCCTATTTTGAACCTTTGGGTGAAGCATTAGGGCGGGAGTGAAGTACGTTTGTTTGGTTAGTTGACGTTAGGGAATGTATCGATACCAGTACGATGCCAAGGCATTATTCCTTTTCATCATACTGGCAAAGTCAATTAGAAGCTTACTGAGTATTGGCTGCTAGATTGTGAATTCTGTGCCAAATCGATAATTGAAGTCGTGCCTGGATCGTAATGGGCTATCTTGCTGGCAATTTTGTTTGCGCCATTAGACAGCGCAAAGTCATGAAAGCTCTGTCCGTTACAGACTAATCTTGGAAATATTCTACGTTTGTCGATCTTATTTTCGAGCATCGTTCTGCTGTATAAGAATAGGTTATCACTCAAGCCTGTCTTACAGACGGCGATAAGCTTCTTTTCTATAGCAGGGTCCATTGCTGCTGATGCATTAAAGGTGATTGAGGTGAGTACAATCGCGGTTAATGGTAATAGTTTCTTCATCGGTTGCTCCTTGCGTGTGAGACTTAAAGTTGCTTTAAGCTATGCGTTTGCATGAGGCTAGTTAAGCGCAAAGTGATGAGAAATGATGTGCTAACTTTGTATACAAATGTATCTTTATCTTATTCTCAATTCAGTTGATGTCTTGAGGTAACAATGTGTGTATTTGGCATAGGGATAGAGACAATTAGACACATCTCGAGATTAAATAAAAACAAAAAGCCCGCAATAAGCGGGCTTCTATTCTTAACAAAAGCGTGAGTTTAACTATTGCGACCTTAGCTTGTTAAGCGGTTTTCACTTTCCAGTTCACCTCTTCTCCGGCGAAGAAAGGAACAATTGGGTTACCGTTTGGCAAGATGATTTCGCTCGGTACTGTCCACTTTTCTTTGACTAGGGTGACCGTGCTGGTGTTGCGAGGTAGGCCATAAAAATCAGGACCATGTTTGCTAGCAAAGCCTTCAAGCTTATCGAGAGCGCCCAAATCATCAAAGACCTGAGCGTATAGCTCTAATGCACTCCAGGCGCTGTAGCAGCCTGCACAGCCACATGCTGATTCTTTACGGTGCTTTTCGTGGGGCGCTGAATCTGTGCCTAAGAAGAACTTGCTTGAGCCAGTAGCAACTGCTGCGCGTAACGCCTCTTGGTGAGTGCTGCGCTTAAGAACAGGTAAGCAGAAGTTGTGCGGACGTACGCCACCAACTAGCAGGTCATTACGGTTTAGCAGTAGGTGTTGTGGGGTAATCGTAGCTGCCACATTGTCAGCTGCCGACATTACAAAGTCAGCTGCATCTTTAGTGGTGATGTGCTCGAATACCACCTTTAACGTTGGGAACGACGCCACGATGCGGGCAAGGTAGCGCTCGATGAACATGGCTTCGCGGTCGAAAATATCGATATGCGATTCAGTCACTTCACCGTGAACCAATAACAACATACCGTGCTTAGCCATAGCTTCAAACACAGGAAATAGCGCATCGAGAGCTTTTACTGCAGCATCTGAGTTTGTGGTCGCTCCAGCTGGGTAAAGCTTTGCTGCAACAACGCCAGCGGCTTTAGCATCAATGATGTCTTGCTCTGTGGTGTTGTTGGTTAAGAATATTGTCATTAGCGGTTCGAAGGTCGAACCCGCTGGTCGCGCCGCTAAAATACGCTCACGGTACTCAGTTACCATCTTGGCATCGGTGACAGGTGGTAATAGGTTAGGCATGACAATTGCGCGTTGGAACAATCTCGCGGTTGCGGGAACAGTTTCTTGCAACATATCGCCATCGCGAAAATGAAGGTGCCAATCGTCAGGAGTAAGTAGGGTGATTTGCGTCATTGTAGGTTCCTAAGCGTTTACGACAAAATACGACAGCTTTTTATAAGCTTTTTCTTAGGGCGCTATTGTGCCTGAAATCGCGGCCGCTTAATAGCTGAACCTCTACTAGAGCGCATAAATACAGGTCTTTTTTAAATGAAGACTTGTGCAATTTTTACTGCTTGCGATAATTCCGCTATATAAGAAGTGATAACAGAGTGACATGCGTTTAGATAAATTTGTCTGTAAGAGTACCGAGCTTAATCGCATCCAGGCTAGCGAATGTATCGAGTGTGGTGAGGTGAGCGTTAACGGTGAGCCCATCTCAGATGTGCGGTTTCAGGTGCATGAAAACAATGTTGTGCGCTATAGGGGCCAAAGGTTATTGGCGCGGCCTTCTCGCTATATCATGCTGCATAAGCCGATACATACCTTAAGCTCTAATGTCGATGGTGATTACCCAAGCCTATTTCGCTATGTCGATATCGACAGGGTTGAGGATTTGCATATTGTGGGGCGACTCGATGCCGATACCACAGGGTTAGTCTTGTTGACCGATGATGGCCGCTGGTCGTTTGATATTATCCGGCCGGATAAAAAGTGTGAAAAAACTTACCGGGTGACGCTACGTGACCCAATCACAATTGATGGCTCGGCTGAGGTAATTGCAAGGTTTGCCCAAGGATTACAGCTACAAAACGAAAAGGCATTAACACAGCCTGCCAAACTTGAGGTGGTCACGCCCAAGGAGGTGCTACTCACTATTACCGAGGGCAAGTATCATCAGGTCAAGCGCATGTTTGCCGCGGTGGGTAATCGGGTTAACGGTTTACACCGAGAGCAAATTGGTGAGTTAAGTCTAGATCTTAAGGTCGGTGAGTGGCGTTATCTTAGCGAGGAAGAGGTTCACCAATTATCGAATCCGACGCCACAATCAAGCCTTTAACTCAATACTCGTTACTGTGATTATAATAAAAGCCCTTAACCTAAACAGGTTAAGGGCTTTTTAGTGAGCTTAATCCACCCAGTGCAGTACATCTCGGATTATCGACCAGCGAGGCTGCACTTTTTCGGCGCCTTTACCCAGCATCCAATAATCATAGATAGCCTCTTTAGTACCATCTACCTTGCGTAACCTTTGCCAATTATTGATGTAATTGAGCAGCGACTGATTGTTTTGCGCAACGGCATAGGCTACAGGGTAGCGGGATTGGTTCTCTAGCAAGGCAATGCCGTATCCAGGAAAGAACAGGGTCCAAGCTGAGCCTGCCTGAGCGCTGATCACGACCGCGTCATACTTATGTTTCTTCTGTCTAAAGAAGTCTTTATAGCCTTCAATTTTAACAAATTTGATATTGGGGGCGAAATGTTTGGCTTCCTCAATGGTATCGCTATGCTCAACATAAGCGATAGTCATATTACGCATCTCTTTAATCTTCTCATTGCTCTTGAACTCGTTGACCAGATGGTCCCTCGTCGCAATGGCTATGTTTAATTCAAGCACTGGATTGGCATAACTAAGGGCATCCATCTGCTCGATATCCATGGCGAGTCCCGACATGGCAATGTCGAAGAACCCTGCCTTTAACGATGCGGCAAGCTGGTCTTTCTTAAAGGGAATGAATTCGATTTTGACCTTTAAGTCTTCGGCAAGCTTAGTCGCCATCGCAGTATCGAAGCCGACCAAGTTCCCACTATTGTTATAGTAACTAAAAGGTACATTACTTGGGATATAACCGACTCTGAGTGTTCCCGCATCCCTGATAGCCTGCACGCCACGGTTCGGTGTTGCCGGTGTTTTCCCAAGGACCGGGAACTGGCGATTAACTTTGGTTGGCACCTTGTCGGCCACCTGCATATTGGCTATCACGCCGCTGGTGATCTCAGGACTGTGAATAAACATCCCCATACCGACACGGCAAACAATCAATGTAACCAATACGCTAGCACCTATCCCTATGCCCATCTTGATAAGTTGTGGCGGACGGAGCTTGAGTGACTTTTGAAACAGTGAAGCCGTCAGCAAGGTCAGCACAAACAAGTTCATCACCGCGGCAATAGAGTTAAATTTACCGGTAATAAACCCTGACATAACAAATAGCTGGAACAGGTCGGCGGGGAGTTTGACGAGGTCCAGCATAAAGGGAATAGCCACATACACACTGCCAAATAGTGCTAATAGGCCACTGATAGATAATGATGGAATACTGGCAATATCTACTGGCGTGCCGTTAAACCAACCCGCAAAATAGACAAACATAATCACCGTGAGCTTACCGATATTTGGGAAAGTGAAGGCGATTGGCACTAAAATCTCAATTAAGGTGGCGCCGTCTTCACACAAGTCGTCGTGCTCACGCATCACCTGCTTACACTCTTCGACAATCACAGGGATCACGATAAAGATGTTACCTGTAGCAAAGGCGGTGACTAGGCTCGACTTTGAAATTCGCAGCGCTTGAGCAAAAGTGATTGGCGTCAGTGAGGCCACAATCCAAGGCAGAACCCAGAAGGTCAGCAATAAACACAGCACAAAATAGCTGATCAAATACACCTGCATACTGGCAAACTCGTCGACCCCCATGGTCCCGGCCGCCGAAGCCGACATGGCAAAAATACCGATAGGTAGGATCTTGACTAGGCCTTGGGTGATGCGCGAGAAGATCTCTGAGCTAGTATGCATAAAGGTTAAAATTTGCTGTTTATTCTCACCCTGCATACCGATTAACGCCAGCCCCATGGCGATACTGAATACCACCATGGCGGGAACGTAGCCATCGGCCATTGATTCGAAAGGGTTCGAGGGAATATACAGCTTGAAATAATCGATAGGGGTGACTGGTTCGATACTGCTGGTACTGAAAAATGACGCCGATTCGACAACGGGAAAAGACAGTGGCATGAGAGCTATCATGACGATTGCCAGCAACCAAAGCAGTAACATGATAAGGCCTGCGCGGCTAAAGATAAGCTTAGCGGTACTCTTTTGCAGCTTGCCTATGCCCCCAACCAAGGAGACCACAATATAGGGTAGAACAGTCATCTGCATAAGCAGAATGACGCTGGTGCCTATCGTGCCCATCCAACCAACGGATTCACCGAAAAACAGACCTACAGCAAAACCGACAAACATGGCCACTAACATCTGGGTCGAGCTAGTCATAGTGAGAATTTTTTTTAGCACACAAGTCACCTAAATAGTTTGAATCCCCCTAAGAATGCGTCTTGGCCGAATGCTACTTTGCCGCAGGGGAGGGGCTGTTTGATTATAAGTTTGTAGATGGTTAACTTTAAAGTCATTTATTTAAAAAATAACCATAAAGGTTAACATTGGTGGATGGCTATCCTCCTAGTCGTTCGGCGGCCAGATCGATAAAGGCCCTGACTTTAGGCGACAGATGTTTGCGGCTTGGGTAAACCACAAAGACGTCGATATTGGCGCTAGGAAAGCTGTCAAATAGGATCTCTAACTGATCACTTTCGAGTTCACCTTGCATATAGAAGTTAGGTAAGCGAGTGATGCCATGTCCTGCAAGTGCCATTTCTAGCTGCATGTTGCCATTGTTGCAGAGGATCTTAGGCCTAATGTCTACCGAAAAGTGTTTGCCGTCATGGTCCACATAATCCCATTTGCTTGGCTGTTTATGATTGGAGTAACAGATACCATTATGTGTCTCTAGCTCTCTAGGATGATGAGGTTTTCCATGGCGTGAAATGTATTCCTTCGAGGCCACGGTATAAGCTTTGCAGCTATAGAGCTTGCGACAGATTAAACTCGATTCCTCTAGCTGTGACGATGCCCTAATTACTAAGTCATAACCATCGGCAATCACATCGGTACGCTTATCGCTTAGATCTAAATCTAAACTGACATTGGGGTAACGCTGTAGGTATTCGGAGATAATTGGCTTGAGGTGTTGCCCTGCAAAACCTACTGGGCAACTGAGTTTTAGTACTCCACGAGGGCTCACGTCATGCTGAGTGATTAAGCCTATAGCCTGCTCTGCATCGCTAATTAATTGTTGGCATTGCTGATAATAGGCATCTCCCTCAGGAGTTAGGCCTATCGAGCGAGTGGTTCTATTGAGCAGACGCACCCCGAGTCTAGCCTCCAGTTTATTGACCTCTTTGCTGACATAGGAGGTAGAGTGCCCTAAGGCCTCGGCCGCTGCGGAGAAGCCACCACTCTTAACCACTTGTACAAATATC
Source organism: uncultured Shewanella sp. (assembly GCF_947497935.1). Classification (GTDB taxonomy): domain Bacteria; phylum Pseudomonadota; class Gammaproteobacteria; order Enterobacterales; family Shewanellaceae; genus Shewanella. The sequence goes on along the minus strand of NZ_CANMIO010000015.1, from coordinate 64,753 downwards.
ACGATACCATCAAACAGTTTATTCATTCTTAGACCACGCTCTGATTAATAGTTATATGGAAATAGTTAATATCTTTTTAGGTTATTAATCACAATTAGCATCTAATATACACTGCTCTACATCGGGTTGTCGCTCAAAACTTAGCCTTGGTGCTAATGGTTACAGTGATAATTAAATAAAAGGTGCTGATGGGTTGCCGTCAGCATAAGCCAACAGAATAGAGAGTCCTATTATGAAACTATTAGCCTTTGCAGCAAGTAGCAGTTCTAAGTCAATTAACAAACAACTTGCGACTTATGCCGCTTCATTAGTGGACGGTGCCGACGTTGAAATCCTTGATATTAATGACTACGAAATGCCTATTTTTAGTCAAGATAGAGAGGAGGAGTTAGGCCAGCCTGAGCAGGCGCAAAAGTTCTTTGCCAAAATTGGTGAGGCCGATGCCATTATCATTTCGTTTGCCGAACATAATGGTTCATACACTGCGGCCTACAAAAACTTGTTTGACTGGACATCGCGTATCGATATGAAGGTATTCCAGAATAAGCCGATGGTATTGCTTGCGACGTCTCCAGGACCTGGTGGAGCTGCAACTGTACTCGCAGCAGCGGCAGGATCTGCGCCTTACTTTGCCGCAGATGTAAAAGCTACGCTGTCAATTCCAAGCTTCTTCGATAACTTCGATATGGAGAAGCTGCAACTGCGTAATTCAGATCTAGAAGACAAGTTGAAGACTGCGATAGCACTGTTGTAGCATCAAGTTGAAAAAGCGAATGCCGAGCATTCGCTTTTTTTGTGTTTACTGCATGCCCTCAATATTCCGCACAATCGCTCAATCCTTGCTAGGCTTTATTACGCCTTTCGATTTACAGCATCTTATTTTCTTCCCTATTACTCTTTGTTTTTGTGATTCGCTATAAATCGGATTGTTAAATAACTCATAGAAAAGGATAGATGTAATGAAAAACTCTATTTTAAAAGGCTTAGTGCTGAGTCTGGCTATCTTATTTAGTCTGACATTATCGGTACAAGCTGCGGAGGATAAGCCTGACTCATTAGCTGATGTTTGGGTGATGATCCCTAACCCTGGGCAAGAAGCTCAATTTGAGACTGCCTTTAAAAAACACATTCAATTTCGCACCGAAAAAAATGACGCCAGAGAGTGGAAAGTCTATCGTCCAACAATAGGAACAAGAATGGATCGTTATATCGTCCGATATTGCTGCACCAAATGGAACGATGTCGATGCATACCAAAAGTGGCAGTCTGATAACAAGATACTCGAGCATTGGTACGCCAACGTGGATCAGTATGTTGCGCGTTACGAGCACTTCTATACTCGGATCGATTTTGCCAATAGTCATTGGCCAGAAGAGGAAGGCTATCGCTACTTTGCTGTGACGGATTATCGCGTCAAGATGGGGCAATGGAAAGACGTTGAAGCGATGAAGAAAATACTTAGCGACAGTGCTATAGCGATGAAGTGGCCATACTCGTGGGTTTGGGGACAACGCATTGGCGGTAAAGGGGGATTAAGCTTAGTGATCCCCTATAGAAATTATGCCGAAATGACACCACCAGATAGCTCCTTTGCACAGGCGTTAGCCAAACATATGTCCAACGAGGACAAGGCTGAAGAGCTTCTTGAAGATTGGTCTGAAAACTTTAAGTCGACGACTTATACGGTTTATCGTTTAGTCGATGAGATGTCGATGAAGACTAAATAGTTCTTATCAATAATCGATCTACAAAGATAAAAGCTAACGCTATGACCACATAGTGTTAGCTTTCAATTTTTACCCTAGCTTAAGGCGTCACTTTAATGCGCTCAACATCGGTTGCTGGTGGCTCTATCATAAAGTCGAGCTGCACTTTTGCCCCTTCGAGTCCCTTCGCTGATTCTTTATAGCGCCATTGCTTAAGTGCGGTAACCGCTGACTTATCAAATATTGCCTCTGGTGATGACTCTATCACGCTAACATTACTCACAGCGCCGCTGGGACTGATGTCAAACTTCAACTGAACAAAACCGCTTTGGTGAGCCTTGGCCGCCTGAATTGGATATTTAGGTTCAACACGGGTCAAGGGATGAATGTCGTTATGCTCGTGAGCACCAGCTTGTACTTGTTGATTCAGTAGTAGGCCGCTTAGGCCGAGGCAGATAGTGAGGCCGATAATGGCTAAGCCACTTTGTCCTTTCTGAGAGGTTTTCATTTGCATTATACGCTCCTTGAGTATGTTTTTATTTCCATAGTGAGTGTGTAGCAAGCCGTGATGAGCTTGCTGGGAGTAAGCTAATAGCACTTGGCTATAACTAATCTTTTGTTGCTTGCTTAATGCACGGGTGACATGGGCATCACAGGACAACTCTTGATCGTCTCTAAAGCGTCGGTAAGCCAGCCAACAAAGAGGGTTGAACCAAAACAAGGTTAGGACTAGATAAGCCAGTAAGTTGCTGATTAGATCTCGGCGCTGATGGTGGTACTGCTCATGAGCGATTATCGAGTGCTGCTCATCATCCGATAAGCGATTAAAATTAGCCGGAAGTAAGATCTTGGCATTGCGAATACCTACCAGCATGGGCGACTGCACACTGGGGTGTTGAAATGTCGGCAGCGTAGCTTGTTGATGCTCGACAGGTTTCGCAGTACGCAATATGCGCTTTAACCCAATGGCTTGCAATAACAGTAAGCAGAACATCGAGCCCACGCCAATTAACCATATAAACAGTAATATCTCGGCATAATCTGTGCTTTTAACCGATGCGATGGCCTTACTGGCCATCACACTGTAGTGAGCCAGTTGCTCAGCTTGCACTGCGCTAAAGGGGGAGGGGAGCAGCGCCATTATCGCAGAACTGATGAGTAGTGCGGGAATGGCAAGCCACAGATGATAAGTTTTGTGAGCACCAAGGTGCTGCTGTAATAAACGGTGACTTAAGAGTAAGCCACCGCACACTAACGAGAGCAAAAGGGTCTGCTGCGCCATCCATAGCATCATGACTTGTTATCCTTCTTCCATGTATCAATTAGTTGTTGTAGCTCATCAACATCTTCAGCACTGAGCTTATTCTGCTTAGCAAATCCGGCGACTAAGGGCGCGACTTTGCCTGAGAATAAGCGTTGGATAAAAGACTCACTCTCCTTGAGTTGATATTCACTCTGGTTGATGAGCGGACTATAAAGGTAGGATCGGCCCTGCTTTTCAAAGCCAATGGCTTGCTTCTTTACTAGGCGGTTGAGTAATGTTTTTACGGTTTTCTCATGCCAGTCATTAGTGCGAGAGAGTTCAGCTATGACATCGCTGGCACTAATTGGTGAGGATTGCCACAGGATATTGAGTACACACAGCTCTGCATTACTGATCTCTTTCATTGCTTTCTCTTCGATTACGCTTGTAATTTATAATTAAGATTACAAATGTAATCACATTGTGCAAGTGATTTGTGGTGTGTTTTTTAATCTTGATTAGGTGTTGCGACATAAGTCTTTGTTAAGTAAGGGCTTAAAGGTTGCGCTTGTTCAGCGAAATGTAGAGGTATGTTTCATAAAGGTAATTATTTAGGTGTCGCTTTTACCTATGTGCAGATAGAATACCGCCCATAAAACTATCCTCAATAAGGTTTGTAAAGGTATGACTTCATACTTTCCTCACATAGCCACGGGTATGCTGAGTGCCATTTTTTTAGCTATTCCGTCTTTTGGGGTAAGCGCTGAGCCAACTAAGACGCAAGTGGCTAAAGCCCCTCAACAGTTAGCGATATTTAGCCAAACTCTTAACTTTAACTTGCCACTAGATTGGAAGTTAGCCTATTCACAGCAGCAAGGTACTATGTACTCTGCTGAGTTTGTTCCAGCATCTCAGGCGTTACATACTTGGTCATCTATGCTGTGTGTTCAGGGCTTTAAAGGCGTTGCAGAAGATGTGAGTCCACAAGCATTCCTAGAGACGATGGCGGCGGTGTATTTTGAAAGTTGCCAAGGCGAGACAGTCCTTGAAGACTTACCGAGTGAGCCGCTTAATGACCATGAAACAGCCAGTGCGATCATAGGCTGTACAAAAATGGCTAACTCTCATCTTAAGTCGGCTGAAGCGATTAGCGCTAAAGAGGTTGTCACTCAAGGAGAGATAGGGCATTACATTGCTGTAAGAGGAAAGCAGGATCTGTATTTAATCCATAAATCGATACGAGGCGAGGCCTTCACTAAGCAGAATCTGCCGATCCAAGCAGATAACCACCAAGAATTCCTGTCGACCATCACACCTCTGAGCCTATATTAAGCCTTAACCGACTTAAAAACTAAGCCTTATCAGACTGATATTTAAAGTAAATGTACTGATGTCATTTGGTGGCTGAATATTCTTCGTCTAAAATTGGGATTTTAAAATATAGTTAAGTTAGACATTTAACCGTATAGACGTCTATAATGCGCGCACTCTCAAAAGTGGCGCTTTTTTACTCTTGAGTGATAAGCATCATGCTATTAAAAAGCATGCTATTAGAAAAAATACTATTTTAGTCAACTTTATTGGTGCCTTAAGTTACAGCAGTAACTTATACCGCAAGGTAGTAAGGATAATCGGGAAGTCAGTTAGATTCTGACACTGCCCCCGCAACGGTGAATGGTGAGAGACAAGCGCGCCTTAACGGATAGGCGTTTAAAGCTTGTTCTTGAGTGTTACTTTGTAACACAGAACCTAAGTCCGGAGACCGGCCAAGCAAGTGATTTCGATGATTTCGGCGGGCAGATCTCGAAATGCGGCAATTAATGAGCAATATATAATGGCACTTGTCATTCATTGCTCGAGTCACCGTGACGTTTTTGCCCCGTTTTCCTTTAGGAGTCAAAGGTAAATGGGAACACAACCCTCTAAAATCGCACTGCTAGTTAGCAGTTTTATCAGCTTTACTGCATTCTCTGTTTCGGCCGACGATCTCGGAGCAACCTCAGCAACAATCGATGAAACGATTACCGTAACAGGTTCACGCTTTGACAGAACTGCAGATCAGCAGCTGACTGTTATCAATACGATTGAGCGCGAAGAGATTGTTCGTCTCAACCCTAAATCGGTTGCCGATGTACTAGAAACGCTTCCTGGAGTCAGTGTCTCTCGTAACGGCGGCGCGGGGCAGGCAACTTCTATTAGCGTTCGCGGTAGTAATTCAAACCATGTCCTAGTGCTAGTTGACGGGGTTAAGGTCGGCTCTGCAACTTTAGGTACAGTCAGTTTTAACACTTTATCTCCTGAGAACATTGAACGTATAGAAGTGCTTAAGGGTCCTCGTGCGTCAGTATGGGGCAGTGACGCTATCGGCGGTGTTATTCAAATATTTACTCGTGAGCTTAAAGGTGGCGAGTGGTTTGCTGGAGCTGAATACGGTAGCGACGACTATGTACGAGGCTCATTTGGCGCTGGTATGAGTCATGGCGAGGGCAGCACTACACTTGCTGTTAACCACGAACAGTCCGACGGCTATGATGTGTATAATGGCGCCGAAGCTGAGAACGATGATGATGGCTACAAGCGTAATGCACTTTCACTTAAAGGTTCGCAGCAGATTAATCAAAATTGGCAAGCACTTTGGAATGGTCAGTATGACAAGGGCAATACTCAATACGATGATATCTACGCTTCGGGTTCGGCCGATGAGTCAGATTATGAGAACTACCTTTGGAGTCTAGCTACGCAGTACAGTCGTGAACAGTTCACGAGTAAGCTAGCTGTGAGCCAGTCACAGGATTCAAATGAGAACTTCCGCGGTGATGATGCCAGTGTTGCCATCGCTGAGTTTGAAACTAAGCGCGATCAAGTTAACTGGAGCAATCAGTATTTAGCGGCAGACGATCTCACGATTACTGGCGGTATCGATTGGTCAAGAGAGCAAGTTCGAGGTGACTACGCCGAAGACCAGCGTGATCTTTTTGGCGCATACGCATTAGTACAGAAGCAATGGAGCAAGCTGCTAGCAGAAGTGGCAGTACGTTACGATGATGTAGAAAATATCGATAGCGAAACCTCATATAATGCCAGTCTTGCCTATCAGTTTAACGATCAGTGGCGCCTAGCAGCGACAACGGGTACGGCTTTTAAAGCACCAACCTTTAACGATCTCTACTGGCCAGACTCAGGCAATCCAGACTTGATCTCGGAAACCGCAGAGAGTTATGAACTTGCTTTGCATTTTAATAACCAAGATCTTCGCGCCTATATTAGCGTATTTAAAAATACTATCGATAACCTGATTGCTTGGGCTCCTACGGGTGAGCAAGACGATTACGGTTGGGATATTTGGAAGCCTGCCAATATTAATAAAGCTGAGATCAGCGGAATCGAATTGTCGGCTAACTTTGAGTTGCTTAGCCTCGAACATCAATTGGGGTATACCTACCTTGATGCAGAGAACAAGCAAACTGATGAGCAACTGATTGGTCGTAGCGAGAATGAGTTTAACTATTTATTAAGCTACACTTGGCAGCAATTTGACCTGTTGGCTAACTATCATTACCAAGGTAAACGTTATGCTGGTTATGAGCAGTACTTAGATGCCTATCATAAGTTGGATTTGAGTCTTGGTTACCAAATTGATGACGTGTGGAGCTTACGCTTAAAGGCGAATAACCTGTTTGATGAAGAGATCATTTCCGATCAAAACTACTTTAGTCCAGGAAGAGAGTTATTCTTTAGCGTTAGTTACCAAGCGTTTTAATCATCGCTGAGGTATCGCGATTGCTACAACAAAGCCAGACATAGCGTCTGGCTTTTTTATGCTATAAATAGGCAAACTTAAACATAAACTTAAACATGGGCATAGCAATGAAATACTTGTCGATACTGAGGCCATTTAGTCGCTCTCTCATCATCTTGTTACTGCTGTTATTAAAGGCTTGCTCGGGCGCCAGTATTCCAGCTTTGTCCGAAAACGCACGAGTGTTAGCCTTTGGTGACAGCCTGACCTATGGTGTTGGTGCGAGTAAGGGGCAAGATTATCCGAGCCAACTTGCAGGAATAAGTGGCTTTGAAGTGATCAATGCTGGGGTGTCAGGCGAAACAACATCGGGGGGGAAAAAGCGCTTAGCTCAGTTACTCGCTCGTCATGATCCTGAGCTGTTAATCTTACTTGAGGGCGGTAATGACTTTCTGCGTAATCAACCGCTAGCAACGACTAAAGCTAACTTAGCGCAGATGATTGAGACAGCGCAGGCAAAGCAGATCCCCATTTTGCTGGTGGCCGTGCCGCAAAAGAGCTTATTCCTTTCCCCCTCACCGATTTATGCGGAATTAGCCGAGCAATATCAACTTGTCCTTGTCGAAGATATCTTGAGTAGTCTATTGAGAAGCCCGAGTAAAAAGTCTGATGCTATACACCTAAACGATGAGGGGTATTCTGCGTTGGCTGAGGCGATTTATCAGGCGATATAGTCATTGCTAATCAGTATAAAGACTTGTTCGCCATCTGGAGATGGCCGAGTTCTGCGTTGAATAATTTCACCAGAGAATAGCTATTCTTTCGTTTGCTCGCCTTGAATCAGTTTGCCCAAAAACGTTCTGAGTAAATCTGCTTCTTATACTGATTGCTATAGCAGCTTATGTTAGTGGATTATTCCTGTGGAAAACGCTCTGAGTGAAGTAAAAGGCCTCAGTCTGGTTGCGGATTGCTAGTTCAATCACACATTTCATCAGCTGGTGTAAATTAATACGCCATAAATAGGAGAAACTTGTTAAGGTAATGCTTTATACCAATCAGTATAAAGATTTGCTCAGAGCGTTTTTGGCTGCCGATTTCTGCGTTAAACAGCTTCATAAGGGAATAACCATTCTTTCCACTATTCGCCTTGAATTAGTTTGCCAAAAATGCTCTGAGTAGGGCAAATTCTTACACTGATTGGTATTATATGACTTGACCTTTGACGTCATATTATGGGTTAATTTAACCAAAACAAATGTACATATAATCAATCTACTTATAGATGTCACCCCAGCAGTATGAAGTAGTTTGCGATAATGATTAGAAGAATAAGGTTTAACGTTTCACATGACAGATCTTGAGCAGCAAGTATTTACTCAAGTACGTGCCATTATCAGCAATGAAGAGCAGGTAATTGGACGTCGAGGGATCCTTATCCCATTGAAAAAAGCTATTATTGCAGACGGTGATATTCGCAATGTCATTGATATCGTTTCGTCTGATCCTGCGTTATCTGCTCACCTACTATGGCGAAGTAATAGTGCTGATCACGCAACGGCTCAGTCGAGTAAGAATCGTTCCTTAAAAGACGCCTTAGTGCGCTTGGGCCAAGTTAATATTTATCGTTATGCTTTTACTTTTTACCTGAAAGAGCGTTTAGACGAGCTCAATGAACCGTACAAGAAACTCGTTCACGGTTACTGGGCAATGACAGAAGCGATTGCAGTAGATGCCGTCGATCAGTTATATCAAATGGATAGCGTACAGATTAATCCTGATGAAGTGCAAACATTGGCTCTGTTTAGCGTGTTCGGTGACATCATCGCACTGACCGCATTTGCCTATTTAAATTCGGAGTTAGTCGAGCCTTATCCGTTAAGCTTGCTTAAGTCTGTGATTGAAGATCAGCAGCAAACATTGACCCTAGAAGCCTTTGAATCATTAGGATTAGACGATGATCTAAGTGGTGAGTTTATGATTGCTCATAATTTACGACAAACACATAATGCTAATTCTCCAGGCCTAGTATTGAGACGGGTACTAACCAAGAGAAATTTATTGCTTAAGGCAATATAGAAACCAAAAAAGCCTGCATCATGCAGGCTTTTTGTTACGCTAACCAATTAATTAAGCTTCTGTTTTGCTAGGCCTTCTTTAGCGACTAACTCTAACCAATGTTGAGCTAAACGTGCATTCGCACCGTTACGACGGTATGCACCAAAGAGAGGACGCTTAAGCCCTTCAGGACCCAGTTTGACACTAGTAAGGCTAAGACCATGGGCCTCACTAATCGACCAGCTCGGTAAAGCGGCCACACCATCTTTACAGGCAATTCGTTGCAGCAGCATCATGGTTAAATCACACTTTACTTGTGGACCCGGCTGAATGCCGGCAGGCTCTAAAAAGTGGCGATATATATCTAAGCGTTCGAGCGCAACTGGGTAGCTTAAAATCGATAAATTCTCTAACTGTTTCGGTGTGACATACTCTTGCTGAGCCAGAGGATGGTCACTGGCTACCACTAATCTCACTTCAAAATCAAACAAATGCTGGTAGGCAATTGACTGACCAGGCACTGGGTCTGAGCTCAGTACAACATCGAGATCACCTTGCTCTAGCGCGTTCAGCGAGTCGAACAAATGACGGCTGGATAGATCGAGATTGGCCTGAGGGTATTGTTTTCTAAACTCCTCCATCACTGGCATTAACCAGCGGAAACAGCTGTGGCATTCGATGCCAACACCTAAGTGATTATCGCCATCTTCTAAACCTTTCTTTAGGTCAAACTCTGTTTCGATCACCTTCGGCAGAATATCTTCAGCAAGGTTGAGTAATCTCGCGCCTTCTTGAGTGAAAGAGAGAGGCTTACTCTTGCGTACAAAAATAGCAGAGTTGATACGCGTCTCTAACTCCTTGATCTGATGCGAGAGTGCTGACTGAGTGACGAAGCGTTTTTTTGCTGCCCCAGCGAGGCTGCCGCTTTCCTTTAGGGCAACTAATGTACGTAAATGTCTAAGCTCTATCATTTTATCCTCACATGACGTTTTCTCATGTTGCGCTTGAATTCGTTTCGATTGCGAATACATAGGCTAACACAATAAACTTCTAGACGTCCAGACGCCCGTTGTTATGTTTAGTTATATGAAATTCAGACGGGCGTTAACTCTGAATTTTCCTCATCTTAACATCAAAAGGTATACAATATGCAATTAAATAGTTTGGGTTTTCCACGCATAGGACGTTTTCGTGAATTAAAGTTTGCCTTAGAGAAATATTGGCGTGGCGAAATAGAACAGTCTCAATTGCTTGATATTGCGAGAGATTTACGTAAGTCACACTGGCAGTGGCAGGCTGATGCCGGGGTGGAATTATTACCTGTTGGTGATTTTGCTTTTTATGATCAAGTATTAACATTGAGTGCGACCTTAGGAGCCATTCCTGAGCGTCACCGTGGAGATAGCAACATAGATATCGACACACTGTTTCGTGTCGGGCGTGGCAGAGCACCAACAGGTAATGACGCTCCAGCAGCTGAAATGACTAAGTTTTTTAACACTAACTACCACTATATTGTGCCAGAGCTGACTGCGGATCAAAGCTTTGATATTGGCTATGAGCAGCTATTTGATGAGGTGAGCGAGGTACAAGCTCTTGGCTATCAAGCTAAGCCAGTCATTCTCGGTCCGGTATCATTTTTATATCTGTCTAAATCGGTCGGTTCAGATTTTGATCGGCTGAGTTTGTTGCCGCAGCTTATCGAGGCATATCAGCAAATATTGGCTCGATTTAAAAGCCAAGGTGTTGAATGGATCCAGCTTGATGAGCCCGTGCTTGCATTGGAGCTTGAAGGTGATTGGCAAGCTGCGATAACTCAAGCCTATGCTGCTCTCTCTAAAGGAGATTTAAAAGTATTATTGGCCAGCTACTATGGCAGCATTGCTCATCATTATCAGTTGGTGTCCGGCTTGCCAGTGGCTGGCTTGCATTTAGATTTAGTGACCGCGCCGGAGCAATTGGCTAAATTTGTGGCAACATTAGGGCAAGAGCAAATATTATCTGCCGGTGTGATTAATGGTCGTAATGTGTGGGCGGCAGAGCTTGATAATATTGCAGAGCAGCTCAGCTGTGTCGCTCGCGATCTGAAGCAACGTTTATGGTTATCACCGTCATGTTCATTGCTGCATAGTCCGGTTGATTTAGAAGTGGAAACCGAGCTTGCACCAGCGCTTAAACTGCAACTGTCTTTTGCCAAACAGAAACTCACCGAGCTTAATAAGCTTAAAGTGTTATTAACCGAGACTAATTCGCCAGAAGCTAATGCCATTGTTAGCGAGTGCCAAGTAAGGCGTGATGCCCGTGCAGAAGCTGCTAATCAAGATGTGATTGCCCGCGTTGATGCACTCATCGAGCAAGATTACCAACGTGACGATGTGTTCTCTGTAAGACAAACTGTGCAGCGAGCTAAGTATCGATTGCCCTTACTACCAACCACTACCATAGGGAGTTTTCCGCAAACTCCAGCTATTCGCGGCCTACGTAGCCGCTGGCGTAAAGGGGAGATAAGCCTTGAGCAATATAACGAGCAGCTTCGCCAAGTGACTAGAGACAGTATTGAGCGCCAATTAAAGCTGGGTATCGATGTACTCGTTCATGGTGAAGCTGAGCGTAACGACATGGTGGAATACTTTGGCGAGCAGCTTGAAGGTGTTGGCTTTACTCAGTTTGGTTGGGTACAAAGTTATGGTTCACGCTGCGTTAAGCCACCGCTTATCTATGGTGATGTGTCACGACCAACCGCAATGACAGTGGAGTGGGCTGAGTTCGCCCAGAGCCTCACCGACAAACCAGTTAAAGGCATGCTGACCGGTCCTGTTACCATTTTACATTGGTCGTTTGCCCGTGAAGATATCAGCCGCGAGCAGATAGCAACTCAAATCGGCCTCGCTATTCGAGATGAGGTGGTCGAGTTGCAAGATGCGGGTATTGGTATTATTCAAATTGATGAGCCGGCATTTCGTGAAGGGTTGCCGCTGAAGAAGAGTGATTGGCAGCATTATCTTAACTGGGCGGTCAATGCCTTTAAGTTAAGTGCTGCGGGCGTGACTAACGAAACGCAGATCCACACTCATATGTGTTATAGCGAATTCAACGAAACCATAGCGGCGATTGCGGCGATGGACGCCGATGTGATCACCATTGAGACATCACGTTCAAGAATGGAGTTGCTCAACGCCTTTGAAGATTTTAATTATCCTAATGAAATAGGCCCAGGTGTTTACGACATTCATTCACCGAACACGCCAACGGTCGATGAGATTGTTAGCTTGATGCAAAAAGCGGCCAGTAAAGTACCCGTTGATCAGCTTTGGATTAACCCCGATTGTGGTCTTAAGACCCGTACCTGGGATGAAGTTGAGCCCGCTTTAGTTAACTTAGTTGAGGCGACTAAGATATTACGCCGTAACCTAGGGTAGTATTTGTTGAACATAGGCAGCTAATGCTCTGTGGCTATCATAAGTTACTGAGCGAAAATCGCGCTTCAATCTTCAGGTTTACAGCGGCATTAAGCCGAGCGTTAACTGTAAGCACTGAGAAAGACTGATTTAACTTGGCATAACCCTGTAACAGAGCGATTTATTAAGGCGGTGTGCTATCAGACGATGGTGCATCGCTTTTTTATGGACTCTATGGTAAAGATTTACTTATGACGCAGAGTGTATGTGATTAATTTAATCATTAACTTTAGCAATAAACTGAAGCAATGAACTATTTTATGAAATATCCGGTCATATAAGTTTCCTATCTCAATTTGTCGCGCGGTGCTGTTTCCCTTTGCGATAGTATTTACCTGATAAGCTAAGTGAACAAAGAGTGAAGAGACGAATGACAATAAAGAAACAGACGATAAAACAGCGCGTCTCCTACTGGCTAAAGCAGCTGCTGATTTTAATTGTTATGTTCAGTGCTATAGCCTGGGTTGTAGATCAATGGCGTAGCCGTGATGTTGAAGTCAATAACTTTCCATCAATATCAGGTCTCTCTTTAACTGGAGAGGCTATCGACGTGACAGTGCTCAGTGCCGAAGAGCCTGTATTGGTATATTTTTGGGGAACTTGGTGCCCAGTTTGTCGTTCGGTGAGCCCATCGGTCGAATCAATTGCAAATTTTTACCCTGTGGTGAGTGTGGCAATTGCATCGGGTTCGAATAGCGAAATTAATGATTACATGCAGGAGCATGGTTATCATTTTCCTGTGATAAATGATGCGGATAACCGTAGCGCGAGCGATTGGTCTGTACATGTAACACCGACACTCATCATTATTAAGGAGGGGAGGTTGCAGTCATATACAAGCGGTTTTACCAGCTTGCCAGGGATCTGGTGGCGCATGTGGTTGGCTTCCTAATCTGCTTGTCAATTTACACTTTCTAGCTCGTGGCTTTGGCAAGGGATTGCACTAAATAGTCGATAAAGGCGCGGATGACTGGCCGCATGTGTTTACCGCCACTATAGAGCGCATAGATATCCCCACTGGATTGCTCTGATAATGAGGGCGACCAGTCGGACAGGCAGCGTACTAAGCTGCCATCTTGGATTAAGTCGTCCATCATCCAACTCGACAGTTGCACTATGCCGCCGTGATGTATCGCCGCTTCTAGAATTGGCGTCCCACCTCTGGAAGTCAGGTTACCTTGCACCGGGACTTTCTTATATTGTTTACCTTTTCGGAAATGCCAATAGGTACGCTGTCTGTCACGGTCGAGTAATAGGCAGTTATGTTGTTGCAGCTCTTCAGGCTTCTTAGGTGTGCCATATTGAGCCAAGTATTTAGCGCTCGCGCAGAGCGAGGTTTGGTTCTTCATCAGCATTCTTGCGTTTAGACTCGAATCTTGTGCACTGCCAATGCGAATGGCGATATCCACATTCTCAGAGTGCAAATCTACCAGTTGATTATCTAAGTCTATTTCAATCTTCACCTTAGGATACAGGGCTAAAAAACCAGGCAGTAGAGGGCAAATTTTTACCCGACCAAAACCTTCAAATACTGAAATCCTTAATATGCCCTCGGGCTGAGAATCCTGCTTTGAAAGTGATATTTTCAGTGCGTCTTCATCATTAACAAGCTTGCGTGCCCCCTCCAAGAAAAGTTCACCGGCCTTAGTGAGCAATAGTTGCCGAGTGCTGCGCTTGAGTAACACAGCATTAAAGTCTTGCTCAAGGTTATCGATATTACGGGCAACACTTGAGGGCGCCATATTGAGTACCCCGGCAGCTTTGGAGAAGCTTCCGAGTTCAACCACTTTGATAAAGATCCGCATCGCACTTAACATGAGTTGTCTCAATCTACTTTTGCGTTTTATGCAAAGGTAAAGCAGTTTTTGCGCGTATTCCAGCTTTTTTGTATCTGTGGATAATAGGTGTTGTTCCATTAATCGATTCAATTAACAAGGTACAAGAGATGACTCAATCAACTAATCAACACCTTTCAATTACTGCGCCGCTCGAGAGTGCTGAAATCGCCAGTGGCGTGATGAGCTGTATGCTAAAAACAGAAAACTATGTCAATAGTTGTGGGATAGAGCATGCTTTACTCGAGCTTATTCGTTACCGTGTATCGTTAATTAATGGTTGTGCCTACTGCATCGATATGCACTTTAAAGAGGCTCTTGCCGCAGGCGAAACCGCTCAGAGAATGGCGTCACTGTCTATCTGGCGTGAAGCGCCTTACTACACTCAGAAAGAGCGTGTGGTATTAAATTGGGCCGAGGCGCTCACAGATCTTCCCCATGCTGGCGTAACCCATGAAGAAACGCGTCTGCTAGAGGCGACAATAGCCCTTAAGGACTACTTCTCTAGTAAAGAGATAAGCGAGCTGACACTGGCTGTTATCCAAATTAATGCTTGGAACCGCTTGGCTAAAACATTCGACTTTGGTGTGGGTAGCTTCGAAGTAAGCAACTAATACGGGTCACATAATTATTGTGATTGGATAACGAAAGGAAAGAGCTCTTGCTGTGGCCAGAGGGTCACCAAGCGCCTTTAGGATTGGAATGGCTAGCCATGCACCATTGTTGCATGGTTCGTATTCAAGTTTACTGCAGGTGTTTAAGTCTAAGAACTCGATCTAAATGTAAGTGCTAAGTATAAGGGGTCGGTATAGGTGCTCACCTGCATGGGGGGCACGCCAGTGTCGGCTTTAAAAGTTAACGGCAAAAATATCTGGCTCACACTGACTAACACTGATGTTGTTCTATACTGATTAAGGTCATTACCTTAATTAGTGTTGGAGTCAACATGAGCCATACCTACAAGATTATCGAACTAGCAGGATCGTCTCCAATTAGCTCAGATGAAGCCATAAAAAATGCCATTGCTACAGCAAATGAATCATTGAAGCATCTTAGATGGTTTCAGGTAGTAGAAACGCGAGGACATTTAGAAGAAGGTATGGTTGCTCATTGGCAAGTGACAATCAAAGTGGGCTTCACCTTAGATCCTAAAGCATAAGTTGGCACAGCTGCGCTTATGCTTTAGTAATAAAAGCGTTAGGCGTCTCTCGGTAAGCCCTTCTCAATGCTGCGGATCACCCTTTGGGTTTTGCGGCTTTGAGTTTTATGAATATGCGTAGCTTCTGGCTGCGCATTTTGTTGGGCGAGTTTTAGTTGTTGCTGATTCAGGGCCCAGTCAATATGTTCTATCACCATCTCATCCACCTCATCGGAGAGTTTGCGAGTCTCGAGTGCTGCAATGATCTCTTCGCTGCTAGGGGCATTACCGAGGGCGATAGCAATATTCCTCAGCCACCGAGGGTGGCCGATGCGTCGAATTGGACTGCCTTCGGTGAGCTTTAAAAACTCAGCTTCACTCCATGCAAATAGCTCAAGTAGCCGAGGCTGCTTGAGTGAAGCACGAGTATGGAAGTCGTTTTCCTCGGTTAGAGGCGCCTTAGCGTTAATCGGGCAAACCAGTTGGCAATCATCACAGCCATAGATACGGTTGCCGATAGCCTCCCTAAACTCAACAGGAATTGTCCCTTGCAGCTCAATGGTTAAATAAGAGATACAGCGACTACCATCGACGATATATGGTTCGATAATGGCATTGGTTGGGCAAGACTTGATACAGGCTACACAGGTATTACAGCCTTCGGCCACAGGAATATCGACAGGCAAAGGTAAATCTATTAATAACTCCCCCAAGAAGAACCAGCTGCCAGCATCTTGATTAAGCAATAAACTGTGTTTCCCGGTCCAGCCAAGGCCAGCTTTGTCGGCTAAAGGGCGCTCTAAAATGGGGGCTGAGTCGACGAAAGGGCGAGAGTTAGGTTTATCGACGCCAAGCCGTTTTAATTCGGCTTCAATTCTATCACCCAGTTTCTTGAGGCGATTGCGGATCATCTTGTGATAATCACGTCCACCTGCATAACGAGAGATATAGGCTAAATCGGGGTCTTTAAGATTAAAGGCAAAGCCGGCATCTGGCGGTAAGTAATTCATCCGCGCACTGATCACTCGCACAGTACCTGGATGTAGCTCATAAGCTCGCGCGCGCATCATGCCATGATTAGCCATATAGCCCATGTCGCCGTGATAACCTTTGTCTAACCAAGCTTGAAGTTTTGGCTCTTCGGCACTGAGATCGGTATCGCAAATCCCAATTTGCGCAAAGCCTAACTCTTGGCCCCATTGTTTAATGTTTAGGGCTAACTCGCCAAGTTGAATGGGCGTTAGGGTATCGATAGGGGCAAGTTGTGAAGATATATCGGACATAGGCCTATTATTGGCTAAAAGTATCGGCTTGGTATAACCATTAATGATAGCAGTTATTGGGGATAAATAGGTATCCCCATCTATAGCTCAATTAGCCCATTCGAACTTGGTTACGACCTTCATTCTTAGCTACGTATAAGGCTTGGTCGGCTTTTTTAAGGAGCTGCGACAACTTGCAATCTGTAGTGCTAAGGCTAGCGACTCCAGCACTGATAGTCATGCTAAAGTCTGCAGGGAATGGGCTGAAATCACTATATCTGACGCTATGAACTAAGGCTTGAGCAATCTTAAAAGCCTGCGCTAAATCGGTATCTGGCAGGATAATTAGAAACTCTTCGCCGCCAATACGGGCAGTCTTATTTTGCGTTGCAAGCACTGTGCGGCAAGTATCCGCCAAGAACTTTAAGGCCTTATCGCCGACCTCGTGACCAAACTTGTCGTTAATCAGCTTGAAGTAGTCGACATCAAATGTAATTACTGAAAATGGGCTCTCAGTTCTTTGGGCCTGTTCGAAGCAAGTCTCAGCCTTGGTGAAGATATAACGGCGATTGGGAAGTTGGGTGAGATCATCCGTCAGCGTAAGTGCAGACAAGAGTTTGTTTTTTTTATTTTGTTTATAGGCAAAAACAGAAACTATCAGAATGATAACACCACCTAGAAAGATGATGATCCCTTGCTGTAGTTTATTTTGCTCTAACATGGTCAGCTCTATTTCTCTTAGCCGCTGGTTTTCTATAAGGTGACGGTTTTCTTGTTCAATCTGCTCAGCATTGAAGCGGGTACGCATCTCTGTGGTGTAGCTTGAAAGTTGCTTACTATCGAGTTCTTTATGCAACCTCATATATTCAGAGAGTGCATAATAGGCTTGTTTCCAATCCTCCTCCTTGAGAAAGGCTTGGCTTTCAACTAATTGCAACTGTGCCAATCCACGTATATTCTTCACGCGGCTAAAGGCGGTACGTGCGTAGCTAATACTCTTGTGAGCCAGAGGCAGTTGGTTATCAGCGAGGTAAATTTGTGCGCGAAATAGATGTAAAAAGCTGTAAAATGCTGTATCTGTTGGGAGAATAAACGGCTCGGCTTCATTCAGGTATTGGCGAGCTTGAGATATCTCACCGAGTTTTATCAAGGTGCCAGCGATATTCACTCCAACAGTGGCTTGCTCTAACTCTTTTTTCTTGTCTTTCCAATAGTCATGACTTTCTTTAAGTAACTTCTTTGCGACTTCTAGATTGCCCTGTTCTTCTTCGGCAATGGCGATAGAGACTGATATCGCATTGGCACCATCAAAATTTTTGTTCTTAATATGGTTGTCTTGAAGTCGTTTAAAGTAGCGGATAGCATTCTCGTGTTCGCCTAGGCGGCGATAACTGGTAGCGATATCATATAAGCTGTTATGAGCCCAAACCGGTAGGCTTAAATTTTGATATAAAGCATGAGCTATGAGTAAGTCTTCAAGTCCTTGAGTAAAGTTACCCTGATAAGAGCGCAAGAAGCCACGCATATTTCTGGCATCGGCAACGAGGCGTAAATTCTCTAGTGCATAGGCTTCTTCTATTATCTCGTTATAACCTGTTAGTGCAGCTTCTACGTTGCCATGCTTCTCTGTAAACCAATTTTGGCAAAGCTCTAGATCAAGCTTATGGTTTGGGTATTGAGCTAATTCAGGGTGGGTGAGTGCGCGTTTGACAAATGCTAAGGCTGTTGGAATTTGTTCTTTCTTATAAGGGGTAAATGACCAGCACCATGCCCGCTGTAGGCGCAGAAATCTTGAGGTGTCACTCTTCACAACTAGGCTTTCTAGCTGAGCTAGATGCAGTTGATAGGACTCGGAATTGTTGATGGTACCACTATCAATAATGGCAAAGATTTCATCTGCTTTTTGAGTGTTAGTTTGTGTAGCGAAGCCTAAACTACTCACAGAAAGAGCGCTTACAAAAAGTAGGATTTGTATTAACAAAGAAAGCTTGGGCATTTAATGTCTACTTTGCGTAGAAGTTATTGATATTCTGAATTAATTATACACTATACAGTATAAAGTATGGCAAGCTTTAGTGTTGTTCAATGTCATAGAATAGGACCAAATATAAGTATCTATGGCCGCCTTTGCAGCAGCGTTATAGCGAATGAATAGAGACAAAAATTACGATATGGGTGATGGACCTGCTATATGAGATAGCAGGTCTGATATTGGCGGTAAGGATTTACGCCAGTGATTATTTGTCCTGTTGCAGCCGTAAGATGAAAGTGGCCGAGCTTAAATCATTTTAACTTGGTCCCGGCCTTGTTTTTTGGCTAAATAAAGCGCCTCATCGGCTCGTTTCAGCAGCTGAGAAAGTTTATCGTCAGTATCGCTAAGGCTTGAGACTCCAGCACTTATCGTTATCGAGAACCCTTGAGGGAAAAGGCTAAAGTCAGCATTACGGACCTGGTTGACCAGAACTTGGGCAACCTTAAGGGCTTGCGCCTTATCGGTATTGGGCAGCAGAATGAGAAACTCTTCACCGCCCACTCGCGCAGCTTCATAGTGAGTCCCTAGTACGGCTCTACAGGTATCGGCGAGTAACGTTAAGGTTTTGTCGCCAACTTCATGACCATATCGGTCATTAATGAGTTTGAAATAGTCTGCATCGAAACTAATACAGGATAAAGCCTGCTGATTATTTGTTGCGCACTCAAAATAGCCTTGGGCTTGGGTGTAGATGTAGCGGCGATTAGGCAGTTGAGTAAGTTCATCAGTCAGTGCTAACGCAGACAGTAATTTATTCTTCTGCGACTGCTTATAAGTGAAAATCGATATGATGATAAGGATTATGCTGCCCATAAAGATGATAATCCATTGTTGAACCTTGTTCTGCTCCAGCATCGCTAACTCTAGCTCTTTAAGCTTATGGTTTTCAATTAGATGTCGATTTTCGGCTTCTATCTGCTCGGCATTAAAACGCGTTCGCATCTCGGCGTTGTAACGAGAGAATAGCTTTTTATCCAGTTCCATATGCAGCTCCATATACTTATATAAAGACTCATAGGCTGCTTGCCAGTTATCTTGCATCAGAAAGATTTGGCTCTCGACCAGTTGTACTTGCACTAACCCTCGTAGACTTTTGACTCGTTCAAATGCGGCTCGGGCTAAGGCGATGCTTTTGTGGGCTTGGGAAAACTCCCCAAGCTCTAAGTGAACTTGGGCATAAAACAGCTGCATATAGTTATAGAAGCCTTCCGCAGACGGAGTGATAAAAGGGACCGCCTCATCTAGGTACTGGCGAGCCTGGTTGATTTCTCCTAGTTTGATTAAGGTTCCAACCATGTTCACGGCTACGCCAGCTTTTCTGAACTTCTCACCGTTAGCGTCCCAGTAGTGGTAACTTTCTAAGAAAAGTTTTTTAGCCTGAGCAAAGTTATTGCGCTCTTCTTCTGCAATTGCGATCGATGAGATCACCACATTGGCCTTGTCAAACTGCTTGTTGTCGATGTGGCTCTTATACAATTGGTTGTAATAACGGATAGCGTTTTCTTGATCACCTAAGCGGCGATATATGGTCGCGATTTCATATAGGCTATGCTGCACCCAAACGGTGACATTTAAACTTTTATACAGAGTTTGGGCTGTCATTAAGTCCTCAATCCCTTGGGTATAATTGCCTTGAAAGGAAGTTAAATAGCCGCGCATCATTCGAACGTCAGCCATAAGGCGCAAATTTTCTAACCTGTAGGCTTCAATGACCAGTCGGTTATAATAGGTTAGCGCAGTATCAACATCGCCTTTCTGCTCGGAAAACCAAGCGTAGCAAAGCTCTAAATCCAATTTATCATCGGGGGCGTTAGCTAACTCTGGACGTGTTAAGGCCTGTTTCGCAAATGACAAAGCCTGATCAATTTCAGCATCATCCAGCATGTCATATGACCAGCAGGTGGCTCGAGTTAAGCGTAATTGCCTCGCAAGATCACCTTTAGGCACTAAGGGCACGAGCTCTTCGAGGTATTGCTTTTTCTCAATATTTCCCTCAACGACACCACTGTCGAGCAAGTCGAGTAGCTCATCTGCACGTTGGATATCCGTAGTGGCTGAAGCAGCATGATGGCTAACCGAGCTTATGAGTAAGGCTAGAAGGATGAGCAATAATTGAATTGGCTTGTGCATTTACTTTTATTGTAATTATTAAAGTCTTTTATATTCAGCCGTTAGAATACACGATAAGGATTTTTGTTAACTAAGTTTTTTTATCTGTTGAGTGCTCAAAATCGAATCGCTTTCACAAGTTTTTGCATTTACCACACAGTGCCTGTATAACAACGCCCTTAAATGGCTCATGACACAGGTCACACCAATGAAAAAGCTATTTGCTTGTTTGCTTTTACTGACAAGTTGGACAACTTTCGCCTCATCGGATTTAGAAAAGTCAGGCGATGTATTGCACCTGCTTATTCCTGCCGCTGTGCTGGGTGGCACTCTTATCTATGAAGAGGGTTACGAAGGCGCGTGGCAACTAGCCAAAACTGGCGTGGTTTCTCGCTTAGTGGTCGAAGGCCTTAAATATACGGTCGATAAAGACAGGCCCGATGGCTCTGGGGATGACTCGTTCCCGTCGGGACATACCGCTGACAGTTTTGCCGCTGCAACCTTTGTACAGAAAAGATACGGCTGGCAGTGGGCTATTCCCGCTTACATTGGCGCGGCCTACGTGGGTTACACCCGTGTTGAAAGCGATAAGCATCATGTGGAAGATGTATTAGCTGGCGCCGCCATTGGCATTTTATCAGGGCTATACTTTACCGACCCTTATAAAGGCATCACCATCACACCAATCGTTGGTAACGGTAATTACGGCTTATATGTAAGCGGTAAATTTTAACGTACCAATTGAATTTAGAGAGGTGCTATTTGGCGCCATCTAACTGAAATATTTTTAGATATATTTGTAGAGAGAAAGCAATGACAGAAGTAACCCAGGCTTATAGAGAACGTGCTGAGCAGGTTTCATTAAACGTATGCAACACCGTGATGCCAATGAATGACATTCCTGAGGGATTGTTCGAAGCCTACGCAAACCTTTGCAATGAGCTAATTGAAGACAAAGATCTTAAGTTCAGCGCTGGTTGGGACGCATTGCCAGCCAGTGCCAAGGGCTTATTGCCAAAAGAGGACTTCCACGGTTTCTATATCGCTAACGCATGGTTCCAGCTAAGCCGCGTCGCGCAAGACATCGCAGAGATGGCCGACACTGACGATGAGATCGCCGAGAAAGAGTACAACGGTATCTTCACTCGATTATCAGACGCTTCGCTTAAAGAGAGTGTACGCAAGCTTAAGAAAGCGCGAACTGACCGTTCGATGCTTAACAGCATTAAGGCTGTTATTGCAGGTCAATAGTTTTAACTTTTTGCTATAAAGTTAAGTCAAAAAGGCTATTTCAAGAGGCTATGGGAGTTTTCCCATAGCCTTTTTTGTTTATGTGGAGGTTTATAGCGTAGTTGTCGACTCGGCCGTTTTTACGGGGGGCTCTTGCAGTATTAACGCTTTTAGCTCTGGATCAGAGAGGATTTGTAATAGTTGGTCATGGTAAGCACGTAGTACATTGTTTTGTGGCGATTCGCTACCTTCTTCTTCAATGACATCTCTTTCTTGGGTATTTTTTTGATAAGTTAAGCCGCGAGTCTTATCAAATAAGTAGGTATCAACATCGGTATCAAAGTTAAATGACGATACCCAATTTAAATTGATACTAAAGAACCACTCTTGCAAGTCGAGGACTAAAAGGTGCTGCGATTCTTGCTCGGTTAACGTATGGCTAGCGATTGTTTCTGTCGGTACCGTTTTAAAGTCAGCAGCCTTTACTTGCCACCCTTTTTCAGTCAGTCCTGTGACGATTCGTGTTTGCAGCCATTGGCTTAAGGTTAAAGATTTATCTGTTTTTTCCGTCGCTAAAATTGCATTTACATCCCAATCAACAGGTATGCCAAACGTTGCATGAGCACGTCCAATGAAAGTTTCAGGTTTTCCTTCTTTAACTTTTTTTCGATTATCGATAACACTGATGAGAATAGGCTCTTTGTTTTGATATTCAGGGGTAGGAGTCTGTTCTTGCAAAGCGATAGGCGAAACACAGCCTGATAATGTCAGTAGGGCACATATCACTACGAGTACTTTGTACATTGTAAGTCCTTTTTTAAGTTATTATTTAATCGTTAAACAAAACTGTCCTTTTGTTGACCTGCAACCTACCGTTTTTTGCTTTTAGCTGCAAGTTTACGATTTTCGTCAAGTTAGGGGGGATAGCTAAACAATAATCTTGTTCATGAAAGTTAATTGTTATTTTTATGCTGAGAGTGACAACCAACAATAGTGGTTTCAATTGCCTGCGGCGGGCAGAAGTGTCTGCATTAGATAAGCATAACCCTGGGGGGGCGGCGTTATGGTTAAAGGCTTAGTGAGTTATTGGTTTAGTTTACTCTGCCCCACATATTTTAGAGGTTTTGCCAACTATCAGGCAAAGCCTGATAACAAACCAACTACCAGATAACCCCAAAACCTAAAAACCTAAAAACCTAAAAACAAAAAAGCAGCCAAATATGACTGCTTTTGATTTCAACTTCGTTAGTTAAGGTTCCGAAGCAGAATCTTAGAACGAAGTTCTTTTATAACGTCGATATTCTGCCATCCAGAAGTTATCGTCAATCGCATAGTTCAGCTGCTCTGCGGTAACAGGCTGTGCATGGCCTTCTTCAATTGCCACTCGGGCGACGGCGAAAGCAATGTGCTTACTCACCTTATGAATATCTTCAAGCTTTGGTAGCAGTGAGCCTTCACCGTCTATCGCTAGTGGTGAACACTCTGCAAGTGCGCGGCTCGATGCCATCAACATAGCGTCGCTGACGCGCTTTGCCCCAGAGGCTAATACGCCAAGGCCAATACCTGGGAAGATATAACTGTTATTACACTGGGCAATCTCATAGGTCACATCGTCAACCACCACTGGCTCAAATGGGCTACCAGTTGCTACCAGCGCTTGGCCTTGAGTCCAGTGTAAAATATCTTTTGGCGTGGCTTCAACGCGGCTGGTTGGGTTCGACAGTGGGAACACTATTGGGCGCTTGCAATGGCTGTGCATCGCTTTGATGATCTCTTCGGTAAATAGCCCCGGCGCGCCTGACACACCAACCAATACCGTAGGCTTAGCGTTGTTGACGACATCCAGTAGCGAGATATTGTCGCTGAAGTTATCCCAATTAGCGATATCATCACAGTTTTGCGCTAACTTTTGCTGGAATGGCAGTAGGTTAGGCATATTTGACTGCAACATACCCCAGCGATCCACCATAAACACTTGCTTGCGTGCTTGTACTTCACTGATCCCTTCAGACACCATTTGCGCCACGATTGCTTCGGCAATACCACAACCAGCGGAGCCTGCACCTAAGAAGGTGATGCGCTGTTCGCTAAGCTTGGTTTTTGCGGCCTTACAGGCTGCGAGGAGTGAGCCAACGGTAACCGCTGCAGTGCCTTGGATATCATCATTAAAGCAGCAGTACTGATCTTTATAACGCTCAAGCAGTGGCATAGCATTCTTCTGAGCAAAGTCTTCGAACTGGATCAGTGCATCGGGCCAGCGGCGGTGAACGGCTTGCATAAAGGCTTCAACAAACTCGGTGTATTCTTCGCCGCCAATACGTGGGCTACGCATGCCCATGTACATAGGGTCTTCCAGTAAGTGCGGATTATCTGTGCCCACATCGAGCGTGATCGGTAAGGTGTAAGCTGGACTAATACCACCACAGCTGGTGTATAAGGATAGCTTACCAATCGGGATCCCCATGCCGCCAATGCCTTGGTCGCCTAAACCTAAGATGCGCTCACCGTCGGTGACTACGATGATTTTTACTTTTTGGCGAGTCGAGTTATTGAGAATATCGTCGATACGGTCTTTATTGGCGTAAGAGATAAACAGACCACGGTTACGGCGGTAATCTTTAGAGAAACGTTCACATGCCATACCCACCGTTGGGGTGTAGATAATAGGCATCATCTCGGTGATATGGTTCTGCACCAAACGATAATAGAGGGTCTCGTTGGTGTCTTGAATGTTTCTTAGATAGATATGCTTGTCGAGATCATTACTGAAGTTTTTGTATTGATCGTAAGCGCGAGAGGCTTGCTCTTCGATAGTCTCGATGACATGAGGCAGTAGGCCTTCGAGATTAAAAAATATCCGTTCTTCGTCGGTGAAAGCGCTACCTTTGTTGATTAAAGGCGCTTCAAGAATGGCTGGACCGGCAAAAGGAAGATAGAGCGGGCGTTTATTATCGTCCATTGGAAACCTTTTCTTTGTTTTTGTTAGTTAGGATGACAAGTGATACTAATCACGGAAGATTAACACAAAGCGTGATCTTTGTTAGCGGTTGCGGGTGAATTAGACTGATTTTTTTAGATATGGGAAAAGGGAAGGTCCTAGGAAAGGCTGAGAAAGGTCTTAGGTGCTAGGCCCTTCTTTAATAAAAAAAGCACCGCCATTGGCAGTGCTCGTTTTTATTGTATTACCCGACTGGCTAGATGCTCTATATCGGTTATTACTTCGCGTTTTCTGGACGGTGCTTAAGGGATAAACCCATTAAGAAATTACGTAGCACTTGGTCGCCGCATGGTTTGTAGTGCTTGTGACCTGGCTTTCTAAATAGTGCGCCTAGCTCAGACTTGCTCATGTTGAATTCAGCAAGTTCTAGCGCTTCAATGATATCGTCTTCACGTAACTCAAATGCCACTCTTAACTTCTTGAAGATAAGGTTGTTGGTCAATTGAGATAGTGGCTCAGGTGCTTCAGCGCCTGGCTTTAGGCCACGCTTGTAGATCACTAAACCGTCTAGGAAACGACACATGTTCTTGTCGTTAAGCGGAGCATAACCTTCTTCATGCTCTTTCTTTAGCATGTCGATGATCTGCTCTTGAGTCACTTCGTGCTTAGTCTTAGCAAAAATGCGGATCATCTTTGCGTTACTTAAGTCGAGGATATAGCGAACTTTACGTAAAATATCATTGTTAATCATGAGTTTGATTTCTTCTAACTATGGGACCGCGCGGCTGCGCGATCATCGGGGGATATTATAGCAGAAATTAACCCTTAGATAGCAGCCTCTTAGATGCATTAGTCAGCTAGTTTTTCGGCTGTGGGAATCATTACGCTTTCGACTGCAGAAACCCCTGCTTGATATAGCTTTTCCACTGGGCGGTTTTCAAGTGCAATGAGCTTGCTACGAATACTGCTGCGTATAGCGTCGTGTAAGCCGAATACGCGCTCGCGATTACTGAGATCCCAAGATGTGTTTTCTAAAATCACTAAGCTGACTTTTGACTTTGGGTAGTACGTGGCGAGGCTTACATAGCCAGGTAAGTAACCACTGTGGCTATATTCGACTAACTGCTCATCTCGGCTAATCTGAGTGCCGTAACCATACTCTAATACACCCCACCTGTGGTTTCGGGTGGCTTGAGGGGAGGTCATTAACTTAAGACTCTGCGGACTAATCAAGTTACCACTGTAAAGGGCGTACTGAAATTGGCTATAAGCTTCGACCGAGGCGATCATGCCTCCGAAGGCAACCAATTTCTTATCTATGTTTATGTCGGCTGAAGTGAAGTGAGAGCGGCTTTTCCCATCGGCGTTCAGAGTTAGCTCTTCGGCTTGACCAAGAATCAAGCTTGGATGCTTGGTTTTAATGTTGCTGATCACGCCAGTTTCCGCATATAAGCCATTGAGCTTAGTTTGCTCATTGAGTTGGTTGACGAGTTGATAAACCGGCTTCTGGTAAACCGTTTCGAGTAACTCACCGAGTAGTGCATAACCGTAGTTTGAATATTGAAACTGACTACCGGGTTTATATAGAGGCGCTTCGCCGATATTGACCAGACCCGATGTGTGGCTGAGTAACTGCGACACTGTGACACTAGGGGGAATATAGAGCTTGGCTTCGCTAGCCTGTGTCGGTAGGTAGTGACTCACACTTTGCTCTAGCTCAATTAAGCCTTCATCGACGGCTTTTAGCACTAACGCTGCAGTGACTTGCTTAGAAAGGGATGCGATAACAAAGCTTGAATTGATTTCAACGTCGTTACCAGAGATATAGGTAAATATCGGTTGATTGTCACGCTTGAGCATAATAATGCCGCTAAAGGGGCGCTCATTTTGAGTAATAATCGTTGGCAGTTGTTTGGCAATATCACTGTTGACCATGCGGTTAGCACTGGCTTTATTCGCGGCCCAGAGACAAAGTGCAAGCAGCATAGTGCCTATCAGCGTTTTTGTTATTAGGTGCATCGGGGTGTAGGTGTCCGTATCTGTTATTTTGTTAGCATCCAATAGATAAATAGCGCGGCAAAGCTCACTAAGTAAGTTAAGCCTATCCATGAGAGTACTCTCATAGCGCTACCATACCTGTCTGCTGGCAACAGTGCTGTGCTGATCATCAACTTATAGTTAAGCCAGGCAAAAACCACGGTTGTCATGAAGGCTAGAATCATAACAAATTCCAGCAATGGAAGTAGAGCCCCTTTAAAAAACAATATGATAAATAAACCAAGAGTACTGACGGCTAACATCACAGCATTAAGTCTGCGCTCACAGTCTTGCTGTTTGGTGAGCAGCTGCCAGCCCATATTAAGGGTGCGGCTATAGCCATCGATTACCGTTACTGTGGTGCTGAAGATACATAGAAATGCCACTGCGCCGATAAGGTAGCGGCTTTCGCTGCCCATTACCTGGCTATAAAGGCTGATGAGCTGACCCGCAAATTTAGCTCCTGATGGTGAAAATTGCTCGCCGCTGCCGTACATGACTAAGGTGCCTAGGGCGAGGAAAACGATGGCGAGTAGCGCCGTCATCAGATAGCCGAAGTTAAAATCAAACAGCGCCTGCTGCTTACTCACGGGTGACAACTTTTGCTTTTCGATTAGCCAGAGCGAATTCCAGGCGCTGACCTCAATCGGTGCAGGCATCCAGCCCATCATGGCAACTAAAAAGCCGACATAAGCCCATTGCCAAGGAGAATGGCCGATAAAATCGGGCTGAACAACACTGGGCGCGTTAAAGGCCAAAGCTACGGCAATCAAGGTGGTGAGTGTCAACGCAAGCATGATCACCTTAGTCATCTTATCAAGCAGCGCATAATGGCCGAAGGTGAGTATGGCTAGGCAGGAGAGCAATACCAGAAGTGCGAGTAAGTCGATAGGTAAGGGCACAAACTGGGTTAACATGGCGGCTGTGAGCATAGCGACTCCAGCGGTACTGGCGATGGCGGCGAGTGTGTTGAGCGCGGTAAATACCACAAGATACTTTCGCCCTTGCCTTAAGTAACCTTGCAATAAGTTCTCTCCGGTGGCACTGGTGTAACGTGCCCCTGCGGCGAAAAATGGGTATTTAAGTAAGTTAACCGTCAAAATCACCCAGGCCAGTTGCCAGCCAAACTCTGCGCCAGCGCGAGTCGATGCCACTAAGTGCGAGGCGCCAATTGCCGCCGCGGCCATTAGTAGCCCAGGGCCCATAGCGCTCAGTAGTGTCGATAAATTCATTCGTTGGCTTGATATTGCTGCGCTGTGATCGCTCATCTTGATTGCTTTTCTTATTCTTTTATTAAAATGCCAAAGTGCGGTTTTTTAGCTTTTGCTATTACTTTCAATGCGTTTGAGGGTATCAGATATTTCCTGTAAAAGGCTGATAACGCTAGCATCATTATTTTCATCTTGAGCTGTGTTGGGCTCAATTTGGCTGAGCTTTTCTTTTTGCTCCAGTACTAAGCTTCTAAATTCAGCTGCGTCTATGATGCCCGTTAAGCTAAGTAACGCACCGGTTCCCGATTGGCCTGCAGTTTCAATAGTGAGTTGGTGCAATTTGAAAAAGCGCATTAAGGGCCCTTGGATCAGTGCCATATCGGTGATTTTATCGAGTGGCACGCTATTTTCGGTGCGGGTGAAGATACCTTTACGCACTATGAGCTTTCTATCGGTGAGCTCGGTACTCATGTTGTCAATATAACGACGGGTAAAAATACTGCCGATGGGGAGCCATAGCAGTAGTAGTGGGATCCCAACGACAGATAGCGCGAGAATGATTGCAAAAGGGGTGAGCCAATATTGGCCTAAATTCGCGGCAAATTCGGCATGTTTGATACTGGTTTCTTGATTGCTGTCCATGGTCATTCCCTTGTGTTATTGCTGTTATCTATGTCCTACCCTCTGCATTACTAAAACAAAAATTTGAGCAAAATTAAACCGTAATTTAAATGCGACTTATTTTTAGGCTGATTTATTTTGAAACTGACCTTTTTGATCCTGATTTATTTTGAAACAAAGTGGCGGTTTCAATTGTTAGTTCTTAGCAGTAGCTTAGGGAGTCACCCAATTGATGCAAATTAAGGAACCGTTAGATGATTACACTATATGGGATCCCGCGTAGCCGCTCTTTGAGAGTGTCATGGACCTTAGAAGAGTTAGGGCTCGACTGGCAATATCACTATATTAACTTTGCTAAGGGCGATAGTCGTGACCCAGCATTTTTGGCTGTTAACCCTTGTGGTAAGGTTCCGGCTCTGGTGGATGATGGTTTTGCTGTGACGGAGTCGGCGGCTATCTCACTATATTTGGCTGAGAAGTATGGTCAGGGTAAGTTACTGCCAAAGGCGGGGACGCATGAGTCGGCGCTGCACCATAAGTGGGTAAGCTTTATTACCTGTGAGCTTGAGCAACCGCTGTGGAGCATGGGTAAGCATAAGTTTGCCTTGCCCGAGGAGCAGCGTCTGCCTGCTATGCTATCGGTTGCAAAATGGGAGTTTGACAAGGCCGCGGCAATCGCCGAGAAGTGGTTACCACAGAGTGAGTTTTTGCTTGGCGATGAGCTCAGCGTTGCCGATATATTGCTTGGGCATACCTTGCTGTGGGCGACACGATTTGAGCAAGATATTCCATCCAGGCTGAGCGCTTATCGCGATAGAATCACCGCGCGTCAAGCAATGGTGAATGGACTTGCTAAAGAAGAGGCAGGCGCCGCTTAAGTAGCGCCATTTTAATGCAGGACCTAGGACGCTTTGCTGCGAGGGCGGCTTCGCCCTGCTAGGAAAATCAAAAGCTTGACGGGCTAAAGCCCGACCTACATATTTTAGGTCCTGCCAATGTGCTTTCCGTAAGCGCAGCGTTCTGTAGTGACACAGTCACGTTCTGTAAGGCCGCAGGCAGTTCGGCTGTTACCGTCTTTGCTTTAAAAGAAGGACCTAGGACCTTTCTTTGCCTTTCCTAGAACCTAGATTCTAATATCTTATAACTGAGCTTTAGCCCATTTCGCGCGGTTTTCACGGCTTTCTTTCAAGCCTTCTTTTTCGCGGAATGCTTTGTAAGACTCAAAGTCTAGCGGCACCAGTACCACGTCAACTTCTAGCATAAGTTTGCACTCTTTCTTGATACGGTAAGCTGAAACGTTATAGAGCTCGGCTAATGGCAATGTGCCTAGAAATTCTGGGTTGTACTGAGCGTACAAAGCTTGAGTTGGATATACCACAAAGCTTAGTGTGCGCTTTGGCTCTGATTTGAATAGCTCTTCGATACCATCACAAGTGTTAAGCACCTGCATTTCAATCGCTTCATCAATTTCAAGCAGCTTCTTCTGTACAGGCATATGAGCTGGTTTTTCACCTGCTTCCCAAGCGATAACATCGGCTTCGGTCACTTTACCAATTTCGGCAACTTGGGCCGTGGTTAGCGCCAAAGATAGACGAAGGTACTGCATTTCAATGGCATTTAAACCAAGTTCTTTAGACATCTTGTTTCCTTAAAATAATTTGCTGTGATGGCGTGTGCTTATACTTGTAGTATTAGCTGCGCATCCAGACTTCTTCTGCCCAATCCCAGAAAGATTCCCATGACTCTTCTTCGTCAATTTCGTCATCTTGCCACAGCTGAATTTGACCTTCTTGGCTGATAAAGAAGAAGTTATCGCCTTGCTGACAGATTGGCACATATTCACGTGGTAAGCCGATTGACCAGGCATAGGCAGCCACTTCAGGCAGGTAGGTATGCGAGTTAGGGTCGCTGGCTGTAACAGGCTCTAAACTGCCACAGATGACGTCACTGGCGTAAAGTAGGTATTCTTTGAGCTCCATCGGTAGCGGAATTAGAATTTCTTCTTCCACTTCAACAATTTGTTCAAATGTTGCTAGCTCTAACGGCACAGGTACCGTTTCACTCATCTCTTGTAGTTGCTCAATGATATCGTTCATAAGGTCTTGGGTATATTGGGTGTATAGACTATTGGGGCGGAGTATAACCGCAAATCGGCAGGAAGTGCAGGTTACTGGGGGAATTAAATCACATAGCCTCGACGGGTATTTAGCTTTGCAAATTGGCTCCTCTAACGGGGTTTACTTAGGAGGGCTAATCTCGCGACAAAACTGGTGTGAATGAAATAGAGTAAAGTGACACAAAAAAGGACCCGACTAGGTGGGTCCTTTACATCATTATTTATAGTGTGTTTTAGGCGGCGATGCTGATCTCATTCGCTTGATCGCTGCGTTTATATTTGAGCCACGCCTTATGATAAAGCTTGTGGGATGCCTGGCGCAGCTGAGTGATCTTAGTGGTTTCTATCTCATTCAAGTTACGTTGCTCCTGCATGGCTGAGGCTTGAATCGTTTGTACCTGCTCGTAGACATGATGTTCTACGCCACTTTTTATCTCGGCGATATCGGCAAGGTGTAATTGCACCTCGGCTATCATTTGCGATTCTGGCAGTTTTACCAATAAGTTCAAGTCGCGGTAACCGGACTCTTTTGGGCTGGCGAAGCGGTTCTTTACTTGAATGAGTTCGCAGTCTGATTTTAGTAGGGCAAACGCCTGCATTAAGTTGTGAATATCGTGGCTGACGATACTGGCTCTGACGATATCGGTTAGTTGGCTAGCGTCGTTATCTAATTTGTTTTGCACCTTGGCCTCGGCTCTGTCTCGGCTCTTAATATCGGCTAGAACAGATTGAGTATGAGATTGAGTGGTGATCATATTGAGCAGTTGGGCTAACTCATCTTGTGCGTCAGAGGCTTGGCTATAAAGGGTATCGAGATCGGCGCTGGTCTGCCTAGGCACTTGGTATTGCATGGACTGGATGGCAGTGAGTCCTGCAAGGTTTTTAGGAAGCGCCTTTTTGGCTGCGTAACTACCGTTATTTTTGCTACTGTTCTGCCCATGATCGACATTATGAGCAAAGGCTGTTCGGGTTGATAGTAACAGCAAGAAAATGAAAAACGTCCGCAATATCCGGTTCATAGCAGTCCTTATTTTTGGCTATACCGTAATTTAGCTGGAAAATGCTTAAGCTTTGCTGAATGGCAAATTAACATTTGTTCATAGTGTGAGCTTTAACCACCGAAAAGTAACAATAAACAAAAAGCCGTTGATGAAATGAGACATCAACGGCTTTTTAGGTTTTAACTTTAAAGGAGCTAGGACCCAAGATTTAGATTCTAGGACGCTACGCTTTGAGGACGGGCTGCTTGTGCAGAGAGGTCCTGCTAGGAAAAGCAAAAGCTTGACCTACAACAAACACCGTTTTCCCTGCTTTACCCGTCTCGGCTTTCATCGTCTTTGCCTTTTGCATTTCCTAGGACCTTTCTTGGCATTTCCTAGAACCTAGGACCTAAAGTTTAATTACCAGATTTTAACGCGCTTCTCTGGTGCTATGTACATCGCATCGCCAGGCTTTAAAGCGTATGTGCTGTAGAACTCAGGCATATTAGATAGTGCACCTAGAGCACGGAACTGCGCTGGTGAATGTGGATCGGTCGCGACGCGATTACGCATTGACTCTTCTTTGATTTTTGCACGCCAAATTTGCGTGAAACCAATGAAGAAACGTTGATCGCCCGTTAGTCCGTCGATAACCGGCGCTTCTTTACCGTTTAGAGACTTCTTATAGGCTCGATAGGCGATAGTGACGCCAGATAGGTCACCGATGTTCTCACCCAGAGTCAGTTCACCGTTAACGTTGAGGTCGTCAAATACCGCGTAGTCGTTGTATTGATCGACAAGCGCCTTACCACGGGCGGCAAACTCGGTTAAGTCTTGCTCAGTCCACCAGTCACGCATGTTACCTTCGCCGTCAAACTTTGCGCCTTGATCATCGAAGCCATGACCCATCTCGTGACCGATAACTGCGCCGATACCGCCATAGTTCACTGCATCGTCGGCTGCCATGTTAAAGAATGGTGGCTGCAATATAGCTGCAGGGAACACGATTTCATTCATGGTTGGATTGTAGTAAGCGTTAACGGTTTGTGGCGTCATGTGCCACTCCCACTTACGGATTGGGCTACCGAGTTTCTCAAGTTCTTTTTCGTGGCTTAGCTCGCTTGCGCGTAGGTTGTTACCATATAGATCATCAGATTTAATGGTCAACTTGTCATAGTTTTCCCAGCGATCTGGGTAACCTATCTTAGGATCGAATTTAGCTAGCTTGTCTTTAGCGGCAACTTTAGTGTCTGCGCTCATCCACTCTAGCGATTCAATGCTATCGCCATAGGCACCACGTAGGTTTTCAACCAGAACCTGCATACGCTCTTTGGCTTCAGGTTTAAAGTGACGCTTAACGTACACCTTACCGACCACTTCACCCAGTAGACCGTTTACCGATGATACGCCGCGTTTCCAACGGGGCTGCTGCTCTTGCTGACCATTGAGTGTCTTAGCAAAAAACTCAAAGTTTTCGGTATCAAGCGCTTCGCTTAGGCTGCCAGCTGCATGGGTCAGCACCTGCCACTGCATGTATGTTTTCCAAGCGGCAAGATCGGTATCTTTAATGACTTGGTTTAGGCCTTGAATATAGCTAGGCTGATTGATGATGATATCGGATTGCTTGTCGGCGCCAAGTGCGGCTAGGTAACCGTTCCAGTTAATGTCGGGTGCCAGTGTTGGCAAGTCTTTAACTTGGTACTTGTTGTAAGTCTTAGTGCTGTCGCGGGTCTCGACCACGTCCCAGTGTTGCTTAGCAATCTCAGTTTCAAGCGCTAGAATCGCCTCGGCACTCGCCTTTGGATTGGGTAAGCCTGCTAAGGTGTACATCTTTTCGATGTGTTCAACATAGGCCTTACGGATATTAACGAAACGCTCGTCTTGGTTTAGGTAATAGTCTTTCTCTGGCAGGCTAAGGCCATATTGCCAGATATGCGTGGCATAGCGACTTGAATCTTTGGCATCAACGTTAATGTAAAACGCCATAGGGGTACCACTACCGATAATTTGGCTGCGAGCGAAGTAAGTGACAAGGTCGTCCTTCGACTTAATCGCATCGACTCTTTCAAGCTCACTTTGAATAGGCGTCACGCCCAGTTTGTTTAGGGTGTCAACATCCATAAATGAGTTGTATAGATCGGCAACTTTCTGCTCGTCGCTACCGACTTTTAGGTTTGGCGTCGAGGCGACTTCTTCGATGATAGCCTTTACGTCGTCACGTGACTTTTCACGTAGGTCGTAAAATGCCCCTGTACTGGTGCGGTCGCTCGGAATGGTGGTTTCTTTAACCCAAGTACCATTCACGTAGGAATAGAAATCATCTTGTGGGCGAACTGACTTATCGAAATTGGCAAAGTCGATACCTGAGGTCAGTGCTTTTTCAACGGCAACGGCTGTTTCACTCTTACTTGTGTCAGGCGTATTAACTTCAGTGGGTTCGCTGTTACATGCGCTGAGGCCAACGATAAGGGAAGCACATAAGCCCCCTACGAGTACTTTTTTCATTTTTCTTCCTTAATCTATACCGTCAATTTATTTTGCTTTTGAATCAAGCGAGTTATTGTTTTATTTTCAAATAGCGTATCCATGCATCAAGTTAATGCTGACTATGACTACTTGCTAGGTCAAACGAATTACATTGAGTTACTTATGTTAAGTTTTTTGGTATGTATTGAACAAGTCTAAGGCGTAAACTTATCGGGATATTTAAGTGGTCATGTGTAAGAAAAGGTTTCCTTAACTAAAAAATGAGTCACTTTTAGTTAAAAATAACCTCAACTATAAGGTTTTTATGACCTTGGCAGGATTGCCTGCTACCACTTGTCTAGCGCCAACATCTTTAGTGACCACTGAGCCAGCACTAATAACAGCTTCATCGCCAATAGTGACACCGGGTAAAATGATTGCGCCACCTGCTATCCAAACTCGGTTACCGATTGTCACTGCTTTGGCGGTTTCTATGCCGCGACAACGTTCAGAGGCATCAAGAGGGTGACTTGCTGTGTATATTTGCACATTGGGCCCAAGCATAGTTTGTGACCCAATGCTAATTGGCGCATTGTCATGCAAAGTGCAGTTAGCATTAATAAAGGCTTTGTCAGCTAACTTGATATTGATGCCGTAACTCACATTAAAAGGCTGCACAATTACGGCCGTTTTGGCGACATGAGGTAACAACTCATAATCGATTTGGCCGTTGATATTCATGTGTTGGTTGCGCACTTGTTGCTGATGCCAGAATTGATTGAGTTGTGGATCTAGGCATTGATAGTGGCTGCCTGAGATCATTTTGGAAAATTCATCAATTTGCTGCGCTTTGGTTTCTAATGCACTTTTTGACAGTTGTTCTGTACTAGGTGATTGATTCATATC
Source organism: uncultured Shewanella sp. (assembly GCF_947497935.1). Classification (GTDB taxonomy): domain Bacteria; phylum Pseudomonadota; class Gammaproteobacteria; order Enterobacterales; family Shewanellaceae; genus Shewanella. Next base: position 29,671 of record NZ_CANMIO010000015.1, on the reverse strand, counting down.
GTATCTCTACAAAAACTCGCAATAACGATACGCTTGAGGTTGCTGCTTGTTCAAGCAAAACTTTGCCCTTTGGCGGCGCTGGCCTCATAATGTCGGCCATTATGGTTATATCAGCTGAGTTTTTACTGTGCGTTTAGATAAATTTATTTGTGAGTCAACTTCACACTCTCGCGTTTCTGCCAAGAAAGCCTTACATCGTGGCGATGTCACTTGCAATGGAGAAGTCGTTAAAAACTCGGGCTTTAAGGTAACCGATGAGCATGAGATCCGCCTTGAGGGCGAAGTGTTAACCATCATTGGTCCGCGCTTTATCATGCTAAACAAGCCAGTTGATACCATCTGTTCAACCATTGATGAAGAGTATCAATCGGTCATTAGCTTATTGGATGTGATTCGTCCTGAAGACTTACATATTGCTGGTCGTTTAGATGCTGATACCACAGGCTTAGTGTTAATCACTACAGATGGTCAGTGGTCGCATAAAATTACCTCGCCAAAGAAAGAGTGCGGTAAGCGCTATCTATTAGAAACCGCTGAGCCATTAAGCGAAGAGCTAGTACAGCAATTTGCCGTTGGTGTGCAGCTTAATAACGAAGATGGCCTGACCAAACCAGCAGAGCTTGAGATTTTAGGCCCTAACCAAGCACGTTTAACTATTACCGAAGGTAAGTACCACCAAGTTAAGCGCATGCTTGCAGCCGTTGGTAACAAGGTCACTAAGCTTCACCGTGAGAGTGTTGGCGCTATCGAACTCGATCCAAGTCTTGAGTTGGGTGAGTGGCGCTATTTAACTGATGTCGAAATTAAATCGGTGAAATAAGTCTTTGTCAGTCAGTGTAAGTTCATTCAGTTAAATAAAGCCTGTTTTAACTCTTGAGATTGAGTGATTCATTCAAGGCAAAAAAAGGGCCCTCATATGAGGGCCCAAAAACAAGGTTAAAAGTTGTGAAAACAATTGGAGCGATTATTTAACCTCAATGCTCGTTAAAGCGTTTGGTCTTACTGCAGCTTTAGTTGCGCTTTCTGCGACCAGCTGCAATCAAACCTAGTAGTGCAAGACCTAAGAAGCCTAAGCTACCACCGCTTGAATCATCAGTTTCTTCAACATCTGGAGTTTCTTCCGCTGGTGGCGGAGTCGGCTCAGAGCCATCTGAGTTAACCGTGAGTGTGAAGCTAGTTTGCACTGCATCATTAGGGAAGGCTAAGTCATGGGCCGTAACGGTTACCGTGGTATCGCCATGCCAATCCGCTTCAGGAGTCAGCGTCACCATGTTGCCTTCAACTGTTGCAGTCACATGCTCTGCAGACACTTGAATGCCGTTGGCCGTGCTCTCTTTATCCTGAACCATCACTTCAAAGCTGATGCTTTCATTCTCATCAACATTCATGTCATTTAAGGCACCAATCGCAAGATTTGAAGGCACTTTCAGTACTGATGTTGTGGTGATGCTGTCGCTGCCTGTGTAGTCACTGTCTACAGAGATCTGTAGATCTTGACCAACACCCGCCGCGGCAACACGTGCAGAGAATGATAGGTCAATAGCCGATTGCTCTGGGCCAAAGTAATTAGCACAAACCACTAGGCCTTCAGAGACCTTCTCATCAACGTCGTTGAATGCATAGCCGTCACCTGTGTAGCCATAAGCTGGGCCGAAGGTACCTCGAGGACCATGGAAACCATGCAGGCCAATTGAACCTAGATGCGACTTCTTACCAGTAAACTTATCGTAAGCGAAGATAAATTCATGTTCACCTGCAGAGAAGTTCAACTCAGTTGATGCAATAAGCTCGAAGCTATAACGTGCATCGTAGTCAGGATCAAAGTTAACACCGAAGGCAAACTCTTGGCGCATATTGTCCCACTCGACAATGAGGTAGCGACCATCGGTTGTCGATGCTAGCGATACACCATCGTAAGCTTCAGTATCCATATCGAAGCCAGGTAGCATAAATCCATCACCACGCCAAAGCGGAGCAATCACAGTATCTGGGAAGAACTGCTCATCCATTGGGAAGTGCAGAGGCCAGAATAGCGGCATACTATCAAGCTGAATGAAACCAGCTGGTGAGATAGTCAGTGTGTCCTTCTCCATGTAGTCTGGATTGTTGTTGTAAAGTGGGATCCTATCGACACCAAAGATGCTTAATGGCACGGTAATGGTCTGATTCGCGCGGCCACCAATGGCAAATTCAGGCTCGATGTAGGCTTCGCCATACAAGTCTAGGTAGTAAGGGTTTGAACCAACAGGAACGCGACAAGTCATGTCGTCTTCACTGCTAGTAAACTGATACTCACGTGCCTGTGCATTACTGGCTTGCTGCATGGTAGCAAGACTGATTTGATTGCCTTCAACGGTCAACGCATCGGCTAAGTCTTGGTTGCTGCTGCTTGCCGTGACTGAGTCGCTAATCAACTGTAAACCTTCAGGCAGGTTCAGCTGCATGTTCACATCACGCTCTAGGCCAACCATGTTAGGTGCCATCTGAACATTCACTTGAACAATATCACCCTCTTTAGCTTGCTGCTGGCTGGTGTTAATCATCACATCGTCACCAGCATGAACTAAATTGAGCGCCATTTTGCCAAGGTTACCCACGTTGTCTGCGCTATTACCGACTTCAACCAAGCCATAGAAACGATCGCCTTTTGCGGCGTCTGCTAGAGACCAGTTCATCGCTAAGTTGTATGGCTCTAAACCGTTAGTGGTTTGTGGACCTGTAACGCTTAGGTTGCCACTATCTACACTTGGGATCACTGCTAAGCTGGTGGTGATAGTATCTAGAGTATCTTCTTCATCACTCCAAGGGCGTTTGAAGTTACCTAGCATCGCCCAATAACGGCCTGGCATAGGATTGTTAATGGCACAGTAGTCTTGCACATCGGTAAATGAGTAACAGATCGCCTCGTCATACCATTCAACTAGACCATTTTCATTAAGGTCCATACCGATATCGAGCGATGACGCTGCCGCTTTATCTTCTGATACCTGCTCCCAAACAATACGAGCTGTGCCTTCTGGTACGTCAAAGAAGTGCACCTTGATCCCAGGATTGTCTAGCATGGTTTCAGGATCTTCGAAGTCGACATAGGCCGCGCTTAGCTGGCTTTCAACCACATCACCGGCAGTTAGGCCGTGAACTTTAACATTGAGTTCTGCAATCTCTTTTGTCATTAGCTCAGGCGTCAACAAGGTACCGTTATCACGGTGGATAAGACCCGATACGATTTCTGGAAGATTCGAACCGCTAAAGCTTGCAATAACGGGTAGGTACTGGTTCGGCACAGCTTTATCTGCAGGTGTTAGATTAACCTTACCAAACAGATCGAGGTTCGCTGAGCTGGCGTTAACCGAAGTCACATCCAGTACCTTGGCGGTTACCATGATGCTCTGGGTTTCACCCGCTTTAACCGTAAAGGTCTTTGGATAAACATCTAGCTCTAAGAACGGCGCACCGTCCATGTCTAGTACTTCAGAATCAACAGTCCACTCACCATCTTGTGTTGCGGTAAAGGTACGCATCCAAGTACAAGTGCTTTGACACTCAGCATTGACTAGATAAGGTACGTTAAGCGCTGACACATCTCCGCCTTCCATTGGGTTAGCTGCGCGGTAGTTGTCACCATTTTCATCCATGACTAGGCCAGCTTTTACTGCTCTAGCCACATTGATAACACCACTACCCATTTGATGGAAGTTGGCCGTTTCAAGTGTCGGTGGATAATCATTGTTATAGGCTTTGCCTGATTGTGCGGTCATCATCAATGCTGACTGGATCATCGCTGGCGTCCACTGAGGGTGTGCCTGTGTTAGCAAGGCCAGTGCACCCGCTACATGGGGACCTGACATTGAGGTACCGCTGATTGCAACATAATCGCTTGGTGCAGGGTACAGGCTAAATGGCATTTCATCTGAGTAGGCCGCAAAAACATCGACACCCGGTGCTGATACGTTAGGCACCATAGTATTTGGGTTAGTGGTACTTGGTCCACGAGATGAGAAGTTCGCTAAGATATCGGCTTCACGTTCTGTGGTAGTGATTTCAGACGCGTAGATACTTAGCTGAGGCGCAGCCTCTGAATCAGCTACCCAGTCCACAAGTGCATTACCCGATGCCATATCTATGTGCATGCCTGGGATTGGGAATGGGTTTAAGTTAAGGCTATTACCGCCTCGACCATCATCCCAAGAGATAGCGTTATAAAGGATTACGCCACCTGCGCCACCTTCGGCAACGTTAACGCCTTTTTGTACACGGGCAATATCACCACGCTTACATAGGACAATATCGTCACTTTCAAAGGTACCTTCTGCAAATGGCTCTAAACACAGTTCATCGCCAAAATCTGCAGCATCGACTAAGTTACCGGTAAAGTCACCTGTGATCCCGTAACCTTCGATATCCTCAGGCGCATTGGCACCCACATAGTCACTAATGCGACCCGCAACAGGCTCAATTTGACGGCCGTGAGTACTTGCAGCAACAGAGGTTAACCAAGGTGATACGTGGTCAATATAAGATGGACCATATTGGCCCCAGTTACCTGCCGAGGCTGCAACGGAGATCCCTGCTTCACGTGCCGATAGGAATGCCATTTCAATAGCATCGTACCAAGGCAAGCTTTCAAGACCACCAATAGAGAAGTTAATCACGTCTACGCCATCAACAATCGCATCTTCAATTGCGGCTACCAGCGCATCACCTGGACAGCCACCATAGGTCTCACCAAATGAGCCACCGCCAGGGTAACAGACTTGGTAAGCAATAATGTTGGCACGAGGTGCAACCCCTGAGATCTCTGGGAAGACTAATGGTGTATCAAAACCATCAGACTTCTCTGTCATTCCAGCTAATTGGAAGGCAATGTCGTGCAGGACGTTACCCGCTACTGTTCCCGCAGTGTGTGAGCCGTGTCCGTTGTAATCTTCACCTGTTGGCGCACGTTTGTAGTCAACTTCCCACTCAGGGAGATCTGGCTGGAATACTGGGTCTTTAAAGGTATCGGTGATGATGTCGTAAGAGCGTACGCCAATCAGTTTGCTGTTACACATGTTTGGGTATTCAACACAATCACCGACGAAATTACCTTCGCCGAGTGGATTGCTATGAACGTAACCATCGCCAGCCACTGCCGCAAATGATGCGTGATCTGAGTTAATACCGGTATCGATGATACCGGCAACGATGCCTTCACCGCGCATCTCTACGCCGTCGGGAACACCGCTACCTTGCCAAACCATATCGGCCCCAATGTGCTTAGGACCAACATCGGTAAACAGCTTGTATTCTTTAGCGCGAGTCACCGCCTTAATACCTGGCATTTCGGCAACTTTAGCCGCTTCATGCTGACTCAAGGTCATGGTCATACCGTTTAGGGCGACATTAAAGCGGCGTTTGATTTCAGCCCTAGGTGCTAGCGCTTTGATTTTACTTGCTGTTAAATCTTGAGTTTCAGTCAGGAAATTGCGGTAATTTTTTACCGCTTGGCTTTTAACGTCGAGGGTGCCGAAGCGCTCGCTGCTACGCATCGATGGCTGCTGACTACGTGGCGAGGTCGCAGCAAAGTCAGGACGTTCACCTTGATATAGTGCAATTGGTGCATCCATCAACTGAATGATGTAAGTATGCTCGCCTTCAACTTCATCTTCCCACACAAACGGCGCTTTATGGCTACTCCCTTTTGCTGCACGGTGCACGTTCATACCGACTTGGCCAGGGCGATTTGCTTGATTGACACCAGGGTGTTTTGGCTTGTTTTTATATTGTTCGATTTGCTCTGGTGTAAGCTTTATGCCAATCAGTTCACTATTGCCACCATTGGTAGTGTCTATGGATAGAGGATTCGCGACTAGCGTCCCTAACCCAGTAGCATATAACGCAGCCATCGTAACTACGCTAATTTTCTTGAGTTTCATGGTCCATTCCTTGTTGTCTATTGTTGCGATAATGTTAATTTCGCGTTGTATTTTTTACGGCAGTGAGCTGTCTTCAGCTAATGCGTAATGCGTATACCTCGATACGCTTGTTGTATATGCTCACCCTAGCTAAAGGTACTTACCGCTTGTGTAGTAAGGGCTTGGCTTGTCTATTTCTCAACAGGATTTAAATGCTGGTGGATACAAGTTGTAACAGCGGCTTACTTGTTGATTATTTTTAACACCAGTATGTTGTCGTCATGTTAATTACAGGCCTTTGGGTGAGTCTTGATTGAATTTAGGCATTTGAAAAACTTTACAGTGTTAGCTAGAGAGGGGAACTACCAAAAGGCGGCGCAGAGGTTGAACTTGGCGCAGCCTTCTTTGAGTCGCAGTATTCAGCGGCTAGAGGGGTTATTGGGCACTGAGTTGTTGATCCGAGGTCATCAAGCAATGTCGTTGACTGCATCGGGAGAGCTGGTACTCAATCATAGCGAAAGCATTATTCAAGGTGTTGATACCTTGCGTAAAGAGTTGCAATATTTACAGGGTAAAAGCAGTGGTCACCTTGCTATAGGCACTAGCCCGGTTCCTGCAAACACCATACTTGGGCCTGCCATAGGTCGTTTTATCGATCGCTTTCCAGATGTGCATGTTGAATTGGAAGAGGGCACTTGGCAGGCTAACTTAGTCAAATTGCTTCAGGGAAAATTATCTCTACTGGTGACAGATGTCAGAGGAGAGGAGATAGGCCACGAAGCCTTAGTTCAATGTTTTAATTTACCCACCTATAACGCCGTTTTCTGTGCCAGAAAAGATCATCCCCTTGCACAGCGTGATAGCTTGAGTTTAGAGGATATTCGCCAATACCCAATAGCTATCCCTAGGAATTTACCCGCAGGCGTTGCTGATATGTTTGGCGATCTGTTTTTTGAATATCGAAGTGATTTTGCTGGGCTTTTAAATTATGACGCTTTCCCACCGATTAAAGCGGCAATGCAACATTCACAGATGCTAGCACTGACACCTAAGGTGGCATTATTGGATGAAGCGGTGACAGATGAGCTGCATATCTTTAAACCGGTAGATATGCCACAGTTGGATGTGTGTTTTAGTGTGGTGATGCTTAGAAGCCAAGTGAGTGTGGCAGCTAAGCGTTTCTTGCAGCTGATGCTTGAGAATGGAAATGGGCAGGTAAACAAGCAAGCTAACCCGTTTTTTGATTAGCCTTGGGTTAATATTCATAATTAGACTTGTCGAAAAAAGGGCCCGTTAGGGCCCTGTTGATGTTTTCTTAGTTTTTGATTTTATAGGGAGAACTTAGTTGCGCTTTCTGCGACCAGCTGCAATCAAACCTAGTAGTGCAAGACCTAAGAAGCCTAAGCTACCACCGCTTGAATCAGACTCTGGTTGCTCATCTGGTGACTCTTCTGCTGGTGGAGTGGGGTCTACTCCATCAGAGTTCACTGTCAGCATAAAGCGGGTTGAAGCTTGATCCGATGGGTAAGCCATATCATGGACGGTAACGGTCACTTCTGTGGTGCCATGCCAGTCGGCATCTGGGGTGATTGAGAATTGCTCTCCAGTGATGGCCGCAGTGATATTATCGCCGCTTACTATCATACCGTTTGCTGTGCCTTTCACATCGTTGTAAATAACGCTAAGCCCTTCTAAGCTGGTGTTTTCCTCCATTGTCATATCAGCTATAGGCGCTAGTGTAATATTACTTGGTGCTGCCAAGGTATGGGTAATAGTGAGTAACTCTGAGTCTGCATATTGGCTTTCTACTATCAGTGAGTTTTCGTTACCTATAGCGTTAGCCGATACGCGAGCAGAGAATTTAAGTGATACAGCAGTCTGCTCTGGACCACGGTAGTCGGCGCAGACAACTGTTCCAGCCGATACTTTTTCGTTTACATCTTTGTAGGCAAATCCGTCGTTAAGCCATCCAAAAGCAGGACCCATACTTGCGCGTTCGCCCCAATATCCGTGCAAACCGATAGAGCCGAGGTGATCGTTGCTAGACTCTAGTGTCTTGTATGCAAAAATAATCTCAGGAGTTTCAGCATCGAAGCTGATATCGGTTGCAATAATGGTTTGAACATTGAACTTGGCATCTGGATCTGGATTCGAGTTACCGCTCAAGAACGCGCTCCACTCTTCACCACCATCCCACTGGAAAATAAAGTGCTTATCTGTAATGGCACCATAAACTACATGCTCATAGCGGAAAGTCTCCCAGTTTAATGTTGGCTCAGGCATTCTCACATCACCGCGCCATAGAGGGGCGACCATGGTATCTGGGAAGGTTTGGAAACTGTCATTGAACGGCAGGTTCATATTCCAGAAATCAGGCATTGGATCAAACTGTACATAACCAAAGGGCGAAATAGCGAGAACATCTTGACCAAACACTTCTGGATTACCATAAAGCGGTACATGGGGTAAGCCGCTCTCACTCAGTGGGATTAATACTGTTTGATTTGACCGACCTGAAATTCCCATATGATTGAAACCCTGCATAGGTAGATCATAGAAGGTTTCATCGTCACCATAAGGTACCTTACAGGTGGCATCGGTAAGATTAGTCGTAAACACATAATGGCGCGGCATGTCACTTGATGAAGGCTGAGTGGCATTAACGCTAATTTGATTGCCTTCAACCATTAGTCCATCTGTGTAGTTACCTACACCACCTACACTGACTGAGTCTGTGATCAATTGAATGCCATCACTTAAACTCGCATTTAAGCTAAACTCCCTTTCTCCTGCCAGTAAGTTTGGCGCTAACTCAACCACAAAGTCGACAATATCCCCCTCTTTTGCAGCCGTTTGTGAGGCGTTAATTTCTGTATCTGTGCCAAAGTGTTGCAGCTTAACGGCAAAGTCACCCAAGTTTGTGGCGTTGTACTCGTCACTGCCCATAGCGACCACACCATAGTAGGTATCGCCTTCAACAGCCCCAGGGAGGTTATAGTTGAGCTTTACTTGATAGGGAGTTAAGCCATCGTTAGTTGCAGGACCTTCAGCACTAAGATTGCCATCATCTTCTCCTCCAACTATGCCTAAACTGAGTGCAAACTCATCGGCAAGATTTTTTTCATCCTCATAGTCAAACTTCCAGTTTGCGGCAATGGCCCAGTATCGGCCAGGAACTGGGTCGTTGATAGCACAGAAGTCACCATTATCGGTCCATGAATAACATAGAGCTTCATCTAGCCATTGAATTTCTTCGTCGCCATTTATATCCATACCTAAGTCAATTGAGGTATAGGCATGTTTAGGCGCTGAAATCACCTCCCAAACGACACGTTTTGTGCCTTCTGGCACGTCGAAAAATATGACTTTAGCGCCACCATCCTCGATCTCTTGGCGTGTGAAACCGTCTGAGTACATTCTGACTTCGGCACGTTGAAGTTCTGCATCGTGTCGCTCACCTTTATTAAGGCCGAACACTTTCGAATTAAATGACTGGATCTCTGCTGTATTAAGCATTGGCGTTAAGGTGTGCCCTTGCTCTCTATGGATAATGCCTGAAATCTCAGAGGGTAGGTTATCGCCGCTATAACGCACACCGACAGGAAGATGCTGATTAGGTAAGGCAGTATTGCTCGGTGTCAAGGATACAGCCCCTGATAGTTGAATGACTGAGGAGTTAGCTCCAATAGCTTCAACTTGCAACACCTTTGCTTTTAAGCTGATAGTCTGGGACTTGCCAGCCTGCAGAGTAAATTGCTTTGGTGAAACTTCGAGCTCTAACATCGGGGCGCCGTCGATTTCAAATGGGTTGGCATCCACGCTCCAAGTACCATCTTGGGTTGCGGTAACAGTACGTATCCAACTACAGGTCCCTGAGCAGCTATCATGGTAGAAGTAGGGGAGATTGAGTGTATGGATATTTCCGCCATTATTCGGGTTAGCCGCGCGGTAATTTTCAGTGGTTTCATTGAGTAATAATCCAGCTTGATTAGCTCGTGAAACATTGATAACACCGCTACCAGCATCACTATGACCAGCATCTACAGGATCGAATGGGTAACCATCACGTGAACGGGTTACTCCTTCTAGTGAGGCGGTAGTCATTAAAGCGGACTGGATCTGAGCTGGTGTCCAATCAGGATGTGATTGGCTCAGCAATGCCATTGCCCCGGCAACATGTGGCGCTGCCATCGAGGTACCGCTGATGGCTGCATAATCGGCTGGCATACCATACATGCTAAAGGGCATTTCATCGGCCCATGCGGCATAAACATCGACTCCGGGTGCTGCTACGTTGGGTGACATGACATCGGGAGCTTCTAGGTTGGGGCCGCGTGATGAGAAATCGGCCACATAGTCAGCACTACCTTGGCTTAGGAACACTTCAGAAGCTGTAATCGTTAACGAGTGATCGGTTCCTGAGGCTAGCCAATCTTGCAGTCCAAAATAACCGTTAGCATAGTTACCATTGTAATTACTGTTATTTATGTTAATACCTGGGATTGCATAAGGGTCGTTATGAACGGGATCTGAGTAACTAGCATTCCAGAGAATAAAGCCTCCTGCGCCACCGGATTGGACATTAGTCGCCTTAGTCACACGGGGGATATCACCACGCTTACAAACAACGATTGGGGCTGTTGAGAAAGGTGTGCCTTGTGGATCGGCGTCGAAGAAACCTTCAGGGAAAGGATCGTTACACTTTTCATATTCGCTGCCGTAGGCTTTGGCTTCTATCACTGGACCTGTATATTCCCCTGAGATCCCCGCGCCTTCAAGATCTGCAAGAGGCTGGTCCCCCCCTGTAGCAGCTGTAATCATCTTGCCTTCAACGCTAATCTCTCGCCCGTGTGTACTGGCAGCGACAGAGGTTAACCAAGGAGAGAAGTGATCAATTGCGCCACGTGCTTGGTTAGCATACTGAGGAGCATAGGAGTTCCCTGCCGATGCGGAAACTGAAATCCCTGCTTCACGAGCTGCAAGAAAACCAAGCTCCATAGGGTCGTCCCACGGGAAAGTACCAAAGGTGCTACCTATCGAGTAGTTAATTACGTCAACACCATCGGCAACCGCATCTTCAATACCTGCAAGTAGTGCTGAACCAGGGCAGCCGCCATAACCATCACCATAGCTACCATCACCTGGATAACAGACTTGGTACATGATGATATTTGCTCTTGGTGCCACCCCTGAAATGTGTTCAAACTGCAAGCCGGTTGGGACGCCATCTCCTGTTTCACCAGGCGTTGCTAGGACATGGTCAACATTAAACAGCTCATTACCCGCTGCGGTTGAAGCTGTGTGAGAGCCATGACCATTGTAGTCTTCACCATTTTGTGGTCGCTTAGGATCGGTAATATTCCAAGAGGGTTGCTCGGGCTGGAATGCGCCATCCATGTAACTGTCGGTGATACTTTCATAGGAACGAATGCCGATAAGCTTGTCGTTACACATACTAGCAAACTCGGCTTTCTCACAATCGCCTAAATAGTGGTTATAACGTGCTGGCATTTGATGGATGTAGCCGTCGCCAGCTACTGGCGCAAAGGAGGGGTGATCGCTATTAATACCGGTATCTAGGACGCCGATAACGATACCTTCACCTTTGTATTTATCATCCGCAGCAGAGCCCGTCCATAGCCCATCTGCTGCGATATGCTTTGGCCCTGTATCACTATGAAGTTCATAGCGTTTCTCTAGACTAACATTACGTACGCCAGGCTCTTGAGCGAGTCTTGCTGCTTGCTCTTGTGTCATTTTTACGGCCATACCGTTAAAGGCTAAGGTATAGCTGTTTTTGAGTTCTGCCTGCCCGGATATTAAGGCTAAAACAGAGTCTTGCTTTTCGGTGAGGTAGTGACTGTAGCTCTTAACTGCATTGCTGTGTACATCCAACTTATTATGTGATCTGGCATTGAGCATGACAGGCACATTATTCATCGTGGGAGAGGTTGCTTGGTAATGTGCTGTCCCACCGCGGTATAGGGAGACGGGTTTATCGCTTAGCTCCACAATGTAGGTTTGTTCACCGGTTAGTCCGGCTTGGTATTGAAACGGAACCTTACTATCTGTCGATGTTGCTATGGCGCGATGAACGTTTTTGCCCTTGTTGTTTCTAGTTGTGTCGATACTGCCATTACGCTGCTTACGATTTTTAATATCCTCATTATATTTAAGTATCGCATCAGTTATCTCGATACTCCGTATATTGTCATCAGTGCTTGAGCTGGCCGCCGCCCCTGCACTTGCGGCATAAATCGCCGCTAGGGTCATCAGACTTATTTTTTTTATTTTCATTGTTCTGCCTTTTGGTTGTAGTTGTGCAATAAGATTGTTATCTGAATGTTGCATTTGTGGCCAATAGGCAGAATGAATGCAGCGATAGCTGATAGGTATTTCAGTTTTTTTTATGGTGAATATGTTCAATTTTTTGGTGAGTTATCTTTACTAGTGGTTCCAAAAGACGAATCGAGATCGAGTTTGTGGTATTGAAATATAGATGTTTTATGCAGTTTTAATGGATTAACTTGGGCATGGTTACAATTGATACAAGTTGTCACACCTTCGCGGTGCAAAGCTTGAGTTGGAGTAATATCTGGAATAGTTTGTTAGGGGAGCGGGGTTGAGTTGGCTTAATCGAGGGTTAACCTTCAACTGGTATTATCTTGTTTGTTAGCTGAGGCTAATGACGAGTTTGATTTTATCTAGATTAACGAATTTTTGTTGGATGAGCATATGGAGTTAAGGCATATAAAACACTTTGTGGCGCTGGCTCAATGTAAGAGCTTCAGTGTCGCTGCGGATAAGTTAGCCATTACTCAACCCTCTTTGACACGCAGTATTCAGAAGATGGAGCAGAACCTAGGAGTGCAGTTATTTACTCGCGACTCACGCCATGTCAAGTTAACCTTTCATGGGGACTTAGTCTTAAAGCATAGTGATAAGATACTAACTGGTGTACATCTGCTTGAATCTGATATTAGAGTTAATAGCGGTAAATCAAGCGGTAAGCTTGTTATTGGCGGCGGAACGCTAGCTTCAAGTAATATATTGAGTGAGATCCTTAGTGAGTTTTCAAGACACTCTCCGTCGGTAAGTGTTGAGTTACGAACAAGAGACGTTAGTGAGTTAAGTGAATTGCTTTTAAGAGGGGAGTTGGACCTGTTTGTTTCTGAAACTAAAGTCACAGGCTTCGACAAACGAGATGACCTAGAGGTGATTAACTATTGTCACTCTCATGGTGTGTTTTGTTGTAGGCCTGAGCATCCACTTGTTAGAGAAGCAAACCTCTATACGCCCAGATTAAAAGATTTCCCAATAGCCTTACCTCGCGCCACCACCCATGAAATAGAAAATCAATTTGGTGATCTATTTGACTCAAGCCGGCAGGCTTTCTCCGGTCTACTACGATTTGAGATGTTTCAATCTATACGATTGCTACTTTATAACAGTGATATGATAGGCCTTTTGCCTGAAGTGACTATTGAGGACGAGCTAAAAGCTGGGCGTTTAGTGTTATTAAACGTCAAAGATATGCCTAATATTAAAGTGGATTATGGCGCGGTGTATTTAAAGTCTCGTGCTTTAACACCTGCAGCAAAGGAGTTTGTCTCCTTTATTGGAACCGCTGGTTGTTAGGCGGAAGTAACTTTTATGGCACGGCTTTAAAGATAACATAAAGGCTGCAAGTCATAGTGCTTTGCAGCCTTTGTTGTTTGGCATGATAAAGCGGAGCTGACCTCTATAGAAGCTGTAATTGTATTAATAACTTACTTCAATAACTCAATTTTACCACTAATGGTTGAAGCCTTGAGCTCCGCGCGGCCATCGCCCGTTTGAAATTTTAGGTAGCTTTGCGGTGAGTACTTCTCTTTAGTGACTTTGTCGCTGGTTAACTTGTTGCTGATCTTACCGCTAGGGCCGCCATTAATATTGAAGCTGACATCGGTATCACCGAGAAACTTAACCTCGATATCGCCACTGACGCTGCCGAGCTTAGCGCGGCTTAATAAGGAGTTGAGCGAGAGTTCTGAATCCCCACTGACTGTCTTGACTGATAGTGTATCAACACTCGCTAGCGCAATAGTCACATCCCCTGAAACTGATTCAATTGCTACCTTGGTCGCCTGAGTATCAGCAGTCAGCTCACCACTCACCATCTGATAGCTTAATATGCCTGAGCTTTGGGTATCTTTGATGTCACCTGAAACCGTTTGTAGCTTACTCTTACCTGTAAGACTACGAGTAGAGATATCGCCAGACACAGTCTGAAGCATGGTTTTGTCGCTTAGGGCATTAGCTTTGATATTGCCACTGACTGAACTGATCTCTAGTGTGCCCGTTAGGCTATCTAAGCTGTAGTTTGCCGATACGCCCTCTGCTTCAAGGTTAAGCTTGCGAGGAAGAGTGATGACTAACTCTGAGCCCTCAGTGTTATTACCACTGTATTGACGGGGCAGGTTGTCCTCAATGGTGACATTGTTACCTTTGACTGAAAAGGTGAAGCCTTCGCTGAGGTCGTCAAGGGTTCCCTTTACCGCTATCTCATTCTTATCCCAAGACTTAAAGGTAACACTCCCGCGTTGCACTTTGACTTTAACTAACGGATTGCCTTGAACGGTCTGCTGTTGTTCGATAGCTTCGCCCGCAATAACTATATTGCTTAAAAAAAGCGTACTTGCCATGAGTGTACTAATGAATGAGAGTTTCATATTTAAGCTCCTTGAGGTGATGGGTTAACAGGCAGCTTCTGCCCTTGCTGTAATAGCTCGATCTCTTTGTGTTGAGTCCACAGCCATAGCTGCCAAAGTTCCTTGTCGTTCGGGGTTTGCTGCAGGGCTTGATAGATCTGCTCCGCGGCTTTTCTAAGTTGTTCGATGCCTTTCTCAAGCGGTAAACCTAACTCGCTGGTTTGCCAGTTGGTAAGGTGTTGCTGGTGACTTAATTGCTGTACTTGGAGTTGATGCTGCTGCTTTATCTCTGATAGCGTGGCTAGCAGGGGGGAGTCTGTCGCTATCGATGCTGCGTTCTGTTGCCAAAGATTCATACCAACAAGGCCTGTGAGCAGTACCAGACTGGCAACGGCGAGTCGTATCCATTGGCTACTTTTTTGATGTTCAGGCTTAGTCTGTTTAAACTCGGGCTTATCGAGTTGTTTTTCAATATCACTCCAAAGATCTTTCTGTGGTTGGATCTCTTTAGGCGCCTGATTAATTAACTGGGTGAGCTTAGCCTTAGCTTCATTCATTACGGCCTCCTTTATTTGTCTGGCCATTATCTATTTGGCGTTGGTCAATGAGTGCCTCAAGTAACTTTTGTGCCCTGTGGTATTGGGCTTTACTTGTCCCAGCGGCTATGCCCATCAGCTGCCCAACTTCTTCGTGTTTATAGCCCTCGAGCGCATGCAAGACGAAAACGATCCGAGCGCGTTCTGGTAACTTGAGTAAAATCTTATCCAAGTCTTCATACTCATCGCTAACACTTTCAATGTCGGTATCACTACTGACAAATCGTGACCAAAATGAGCGATGATTCTTAAGGCTAGACAGCGCTTGATTGACACTCAGCGTGTGTAACCAAGTGGTGAACTGGCTATCACCACGAAACTGCGGCAGCTTTTGCCAAAGCCTGACAAAGCAGTCTTGAGTGGCTTCCTCGGCCAGTGATACCTGACCGGTGATCCTTAAGCAAAGTGCATAGACGCGCTGGTGGTGTAGCTGATAGAGCTGCTTAAAAGCGGACTTATCACCTAGCTTTGCCTTATCGATAAGTTCAGGTTCTAGAAGCGGCCTTGGCTCCATTACCCGTATTTGTGCCGTCACTCAACTTTCCTTGTGGGCTTTAGATACTAATAAGACATAGCCAACAGATAAAAAGGTTTAAATGCAACCAAAATTATTTTTTGCTGAGCGAAGAATATCTGTTTTTTGTTGCTGATATTGGTTAATCAACATAGCGAAAGTTTGAAAAATGTATTTGAGAAAAAGTATTAAAAAAGGAGCACGAACGGCTCCTTTTTACTATTTTACGACGGCTTTAACAGCCTTTTAGGCATGGTTAACTTAGTTTTGAAAACACAAGCTGGGCACCAACAAGATCGGCAAGTGCAGTCCCCACTGTCTTGAAGATGGTGATTTCATCATTGCTGGTGCGGCCTTTAATTTGAGCTGTACATAGCTGCCCCAGCTCTCCTTTCACCTCATCAAGAGAGAACACGCCCTCTTCGATAGGCAGGAGTAATTCGCCAGCTTCAGCAAACACATTGATTTTAGAGTCGACAAAAACCGATGATTTGGTGATGAGTTGAGTATCACATTCGCGTCTATCGTGATTATGGTTGCCGACAAAATCAGTGTGAGTACCCGCTTGTACCCAATCACCAGGGAATAGAGGGGTGGGTGAGCCGGTTGCGCAGCTAATGACATCAGCTTCACGCACGCTTTGCTCGAGATCTGTACATAGCAAGACTTCAATATCTGGACGCTTATTACGGATAAGCTCAATCGTAGCGCGGGCTTTCTCTTCATTGCGTCCCCAAATGGTGATTTGGGTAATAGGGCGCACGCTGGCATGAGCAAGCGCCATAAAGGAAGCTAAGTTACCCGTGCCGCAAACAAGCAGCTTGCTTGAGTCTTCACGTGACAAGTAACGGCTTCCCAATGCCGAGATAGCTGCAGTGCGCCAGAAGGTGACACTGGTGCCATCGACTAGGGCCTGTGGCTCACCGGTTTCTCGGCTAAAGACTAATATTTTTGAGTATAGGCTAGCAAGAGTAGGGTCTTTTTTTGGGTTGCCAGGAAAGTAAGTGAAGGCTTTTACTGCGATAGCTTTTTCATTCCATGAAGGTAAAACGGCAAAAGCATCATTATGTGCACCAGACTCATCTAGGCTAAACACTTGGCGTTGTGGCATGCCTGCTGGGCGAGAAAATGTCTCATCGAGAGCATTGATTAGATCGGGAAAATTAAGTGACTGATGAACTGATTCTGCATTAATGACTAACATGAAAACCTCCATTTAAGTATATTTTATACTATTTGTGGGCGTTGTTTGAGTCAATGAACTTTTAGCTGGTGAATTATATTTCAACTTAATAATTAGAATGTTAGTTATTGTTTGCTGTTTTTGTTCCATTTTGTAGCTAAATGTACTGCTATATTGGCCGATAGAGATAAATGACAGCCTAAGGAGAGTGCAAAAAGTGTTTTCTAAGGGAAATAAATCGATAAGAAAAGAGATGTAAAATGCTAATTCGTTACAAATTACTGTTAAGTGCAGGAGTGTCCATCACGGCGCTAGCCGCCATGTTTGGCCTTCAAGTTTATTTTAGTCAAGTGCAAACGGAATTAGCACAAGCTTCACAAGATATTGCCGGGCTTAAGAATGAAGTTTTAACGTTACGTAAAGATGAAAAGGACTTTCTAGCAAGAAAAGAGCTTAAATATGTTGAGTTGCATAGGTCTGACAACCGAGAAGCTAAAGAGACGGTAGTTAAGTTGACTGCTGTGTTTGAAAAATATGAGATCCCCACCGAGAGTTTAAGCCTGTTTAGTCAAGAGCTCGGCCGTTATGAATCCGCCTTTAGTAATGTCGTTAGCCTAAATAAGCAGATAGGTCTCACTCCTAAAACGGGTTTATATGGCACCTTACGAAGCGCTGTACATCAAGTAGAAAGCTTAGTTGGGCAATATGATGAACCACAGTTGATGGTGCAGATGCTACAACTTAGGCGCGCAGAGAAAGACTTTATGCTCAGGCGAAGTGAAAGTTATGTGGCAAAGTTTGATAAAAATCTCGAAACCTTTATTGATACGGCTAACGAGTCTCAGTTGGGGGGGCAAGCTAAGCAGCAGGTGTTGAATAATATTCAACAATATAATGATGATTTCAAAGCCTTAGTAGAGAAAGAGAAACAACTTGGTTTGAGTATTTCTGAAGGCGAGCGAGGAAAATTACGCCAAGCGGTCGGCAATACCGACAGTGCGTTAAATCAACTTGAATCTTTAGCCGTGAATGCCATTAGCGATAAAGAAAGTTCGGCATTTATTTTTGGTCTTACTATTGCCGTGTTGATCGCTCTTGCTTTAGCTGTGACGACTTTGATGATTATTCGTAGCATCATAGAGCCAGTGAAACGCATTACCGATGTGATCACTCATATCGAGAAAAACAAAGATCTTTCGATGCGTTGTGATGCCAGTAGCGATGATGAACTGGGTCAAATCGCAAAACACTTCAATAGCATGGTTGAAAGCTTTCAGCAGCTTATCCATCAGGTGACGCAGTCCGTTGAGACGATGAATCACTCTTGCCAAGAGCTTTCTGCCAATGTTGCCCGGGCCTCACAAGGCGCTGAGAATCAGCTTAATGAAACCGATATGGTGGCGACGGCGATTACTGAGATGGGGGCGACGATCGATGAAATTGCCAAGAACACAGAACTTGCAGCAAACAAAGCCAGCACGACCCATGATAATGCTCAGACTGGTCAAGTTGGTGTGCAGCAAACAATTGAAAAAATTGAATTACTGGCACAGCAAATCAACGAATCTGCAGCTGTTGTTAGCGATCTTGAAAAAGACAGTGAAACCATAGGCAGTGTACTCGATGTGATCCGTGGTATTGCAGAGCAAACTAATTTACTGGCACTAAATGCTGCTATTGAGGCTGCAAGGGCGGGAGAGCAAGGAAGAGGTTTCGCTGTTGTTGCCGATGAGGTGCGTAGTCTTGCGATGAGAACCCAAGAGTCGACTGAAGAGATCGCAGCGATTATTCAGACTCTACAGTCGCGTACTCACTCAATTGTTGAGTTGATGCAATCGAGTAGTGAGCAGGGCAACGAGAGTGCTGAGCAGGCTGCATCAGCTGGAACACTGCTTGAACAGATCAACGGTGACGTGACCAATATTATGGACATGAGTACTCAAATCGCTGCGGCGATTGAAGAGCAAAGTATGGTGGCCGCAGAGGTGAACCAAAATGTGGTGGTGATCCGTGATATAGCTCAAGAGACTGCGGAGGTCGCTACTCAGAACTCCTGTGCGACCGACGAGGTGCGTGAGCGTGCCGAATACCTACAAGATGCGGTGAGTAAGTTTAAAGTCTAGCTTCACTGCTTAACTTTTAATATCAGCCTCTATTAAGCCTCGAGTCGTCTCGGGGCTTTTTTATGTGGATTGAATTAAAATAGTTAAATTACAGGCATAAAAAAACCTCGCAGCGCGAGGTTTAGTTTAGCGATTTAAGGTCTTAATTTGCCTTATCGCTGGTTTAGCTGTTGCAACACCTAAACTGAATATTGGTGCCCGAACCCGGAATCGAACCAGGGACACGAGGATTTTCAATCCTCTGCTCTACCGACTGAGCTATTCGGGCAACGAGCGCTATTAAAAGGTTTTTACGGTTTTGAGTCAACCCATTTCTGAAAATAAGTGAGTTTTTTTGCTCGTACGTTGAATAATTAGGCACTTAGCTTTATAAGTGAGCAATAATCGTAAAGTAATGGTTTATTAGATATTAGTCCGCCGTCGTTAGAGTGAATGCGGGAGGCGGCTTTGCTAGGCTTTATGGGAACTCACTGCTAAATACCATTCATTGCTAACCATTACTCATTGCTAAACATTACTCATTGCTAAACATTACTCATTGCGAAATATTACTCATTGAAATACGGGGAGAGATGGATTGGGTTACCAAGTGCGCGCCATCTGGCATATTCAGCGATATCCAATAATCATGTTTATAGTTATCGCTGCCTCGTTACTGTTCTCTGTGATGGGGTTTCATCGGCTCAATCTCGATGTGGACTTTAGTGATTACTTCGCACCTTCGGATCCGCGATTTATTACGTTTAACAGTATGATGGAAAAGTTTGAACGTCATGATCAGCTTTGGCTCTTGCTGGAAACTCAACAAGATTGGCGTGATAAGGAGCCACAAGCCCAGTTAATTAACTTCACTGATAAGCTTAAAGCCAATCAAGATATTGCGAGTATTCAGGGCTATAACCAGTTTGTACAGGGCACGGCCAAAGCAGATAAGATACTCACTTATAAAACCCACCCCCGGCTGGCTTCGGTGCTGTCGGCAAACGGACACGGGATCTTGCTGCAGTTGCAGCTGAGAAGTCACAGGATCCAAGACTTTAAAACTCAGAGTCTCTGGTTAGATGATGTATTGCAAAGAGTCGATAGCGAGAGTCGTGACTATTGGCTGCCGCTAAATGTAAACACTTATCTCAATGGTACCCACGCGCTTAATTGGCAATATGCGAGGGTGCTTAGCCATGATCTGAGTTGGTTTGCTCCGGGATTGTTAGGCATTATCTTACTAATGGCTGCGCTGTTTATAAGGCAAAAACTGTGGATTTTCGCGCTCTGTATCAACAGCGGCATTTCCTTGGTTTTAAGCATGGGCCTTGCCGCTTGGCTAAATCTGACTCTGACGGCTATTACGGCTTTTGCTCCTGTGATTATAGTGACTCTTGGCTTGGCATATGCGTCTCACCTGTACTTTGGTTGGCGCACTGAGATTAATCGTGGTCAAACTCATGAACAGGCTTTGCGCCATGCGGTTAAGATTAATCTGGCGCCACTCTTTTACTCTAGCATCACCACGATATTTGGTTTTAGCCTGCTTATGTTTAGCCCGTCGCCTCCCATCCAAAGTTTTGGTTTGTTGGTGGCTTTTGCGGTGCTTTGTAATTATCTACTGACCCTAACGACTTTGCTCTTTTTCGCTCGCCATTCGAAGCCCTCTGTGAGAAAAGGGCTA
Source organism: uncultured Shewanella sp. (assembly GCF_947497935.1). Taxonomy (GTDB): domain Bacteria; phylum Pseudomonadota; class Gammaproteobacteria; order Enterobacterales; family Shewanellaceae; genus Shewanella. The sequence goes on along the minus strand of NZ_CANMIO010000015.1, from coordinate 9,005 downwards.
GACTTTTCTGTGGTGGTAGCTATTGCTAAGTGGAATGCCAGACAACCTATTGCTGTTATGACGGGCATAGTGCTGATAAGTGCCTTTTCGCTGGTTAGTGTGTCAAAGCTGACGTTAAATGATGACCCATTGAGTTACTTTGAATCGTCAAATCCCTTTAGCCTCTCTAGCGAGAAAATGACGCAATATTTTTCGGGGATTAATTTACAGCATTATGTAGTAACTAGTACCAGCAATACGCAGCTTGCTAAGGTCGAGATTAGTTATATCTATAAATTGAGTCGTTTCTTAAAGCGGCAGCCTGAGGTGATCAAGGTTCAGCATATCGGTGATTGGATTAAGAGTGCAGGTGTGGGCCAGAATCAATTTAAACAGATCTTGGCCAATAACTCTGTTGCAGAATTAGGGCTCGCGAGTGAACTGTCGGCCGATAAGCGATCGAGTTTAGTGACACTCTATTTGCAGCCGATGACAGCGATGGAGTTGATAGCCTTCGAGCAAAAGGTAGGTGACTGGATTGCAGAACATTCTACAGCGGTTAAGGTGAGCCTTCCCATTGCCAGTAACTTAATGTTTGCCCATCTTAGCGTGGAAAATGCTAATAATATGCTGCTGTCATTTGCAGTGGCGCTGATTGTGTTAGCAATTTTACTGTGTGTATTGAAGGGGGCAATGATCTTTGGGTTTATGGGGTTATTGCTAAACTTTTTGCCTTTGCTATGGGTATTTGCTCTTTGGCAGCTCAATGGCGGCTTCATTAGTTTAGGGACTGCGGTGGTGTTAGGCATGATGCTGGGAATTATCGTCGATGATACTTTGCACTTGATGCTGAAACTGCCTGATAGCCAAACGTTAAGTGAGCGTTCGATATGGCTGAGTCTGCACAAGGTTTTGCCAGTAATAAGTTTTACTACCCTAACTCTCGCTCTAGGGTTCTCAATTGGTTTGTTATCGTCATTCGCTCCTATCGTTCACTTGAGCTTACTATCTTGTTTAGTGGTGATTTTTGCTTGGGGATTCGATGTGTTGATGTTGCCTGTGCTGTATCGATATTGGATTTTGTCAAAGAGGCTTAAAGAAAAAGGAAGTAGTTAAGATTAATACCAATCAGTATAAAGATTGGGTCGCCATTCTGGGCTGACTATTTTTGAGTTGAACAGCATCACCAGAGAATTACTATCCCCTCAGGTATTCACCTTGAATTTGTATGCTAAAAACACTCTGAGTAGAGCAACATCTTATACTGATAGGGATAAAAGCTATTTATAATGACATTTGATCTCTTCAAGGCTTTTAAAAGAGAGATAAAGTTTAACTTGTGACTAAGTAAATCAGGTATCGATAGCAGGCTTTAACGAGATTAGTCGAAAATGGAATAAAAAATAAAGGCCTCAAAAAGAGGCCTTTATTTATCATCAAATATGCTGAATTAATGGATTATTTAGCCACTAATTTGTTATTAGGATAGTTAGCCTTCATTACCATGAGTACATGATCTTTAAGCTTTTCTTGGCCAAGTTCACCGTAAGCAGTAGACATGATTTCTAATGCTTTTTCAGTTGACGGTGTGCCTGGGTAGGTCTCTAAAACTGACTGTGCGCGGATCGCTGCAGCACTCCATGCATTCATTTTTATGTAGTATTCGGCTACCTTGATCGAGTAAAGTGCCAGTCTATTTTTTAGGTGCTGCATGCGTTTTTGTGCATCTGCTGCATACTTACTGTTTGGATAAGACTTAATAAGTCTATCGAAATCGTTGAATGCATCTTGCGCAGCCTTTGGATCGCGGTCAGAACGATCGATATTTAGCATATCGTGAAATAGGTACCGGTCAGACTGCATATTGACTAGGCCGCGCATGTAATAAACATAATCAATATCTTTATGAGTTGGGTTTAAGCGAATAAAGCGATCGATATTCGCAATACCTGACGCTGGATCGTCAAGTTTGTAATAGGCATAAATAAGGTCAAGTTGAACTTGAGTCTTATGTGGACCAAATGGGAAGCGTGAATCCAAGGCTTCTAGAGAGCGGACAGCTTTGCTGTAATTACCTAGTTCCATAGAGGTTCTTGCTTGAGAATAGAGCACTTCAGGAGAGCTCTTTGTCATCGCAGGGTCTTCGCCCTGTTTACTACTACAGGCCGTAGCTGCAAGTGTGATTAGGACTACAGCGACACTTTTGGCAATTTTATGCATACTTGAATTCGATTCTTTTAAAGTTATTGTTAAGAATTTTTCCATTTCACGATAAAATAGAAACAATCCGATTGTAACAGATAGTAAACATTTTTGGACCCAGAAAAGTGGGTACGGTTCATATGACACAAGAGATTAATCTAAAAAGCGAGATCACAGCAACACAAACCGGGCAAAGATTGGACCAGACTCTGGCCGATTTGTTCCCGGATTACTCGCGCACACGTATTAAAGAGTGGATTTTATCAGGTTCAGTCTTTATTGATGGCGAGGTTTCTGACAAGCCTAGAACTAAGGTGCTAGAAGGTCAGGTTGTAACCGTAAACGCCACTCTGGAAGAAGAAACTAAAGCTGAAGCTGAAGCGATTGATTTAGATATCGTGTATGAAGATGACCATATTTTGGTGATCAACAAGCAAGCTGGCCTAGTGGTTCACCCTGGAGCGGGTAACCAAAACGGTACCTTGATGAATGCGTTATTGCATCATTGCCCTGGTATTGAATTGGTACCTCGTGCAGGTATTGTTCACCGTTTGGATAAAGACACCACAGGTTTGATGGTGGTGGCTAAGACTGTTGAAGCTCAGACTCATTTAGTGGCGGCGTTGCAGGCTAGAGATATTACTCGTGAGTACGAAGCGATTGTCACAGGCACTATTATTGCCGGTGGTACAGTTGATGAGCCAATCGATCGTCATCCGACTAAGCGTACCCATATGGCAGTTGTCCATAATGGTAAGCCTGCGATGACACACTACCGCGTAGCGGAAAAGTTTAGAGCACATACTCGCCTAAGACTGCGTTTGGAATCTGGCCGTACTCACCAAATTCGTGTGCATATGGCACATATTGGCCATGTATTAGTTGGTGACCCAGTTTATGCTGGTCGTCCACGTCCGCCAAAAGGCGCGGCACCGGACTTCTTTGAAACCTACATGGGATTCAAGCGTCAAGCATTGCACGCGATAAGACTTGAGTTAGCGCATCCATTTACTTGTGAAATCATGAGCTGGCAAGCACCTATCCCAGAGGATATGGTTAAGCTGACTAGAGCGCTACGTAAAGACACTGAAGAAAACCCGTCAGCGTTTTAATGGCAAGTAAAATAGAAAATCAAGCTTGGTTTATCCCACCAGGGGTAAACTTAGCTTTTTCTACTCGAGAAGGTGGCTGCAGTTTGCCACCTTTTGCCAGCCTTAATCTTGGGCTGCATGTTGGCGATGACCCTCAAAAAGTCTTAGCTAACCGTCAACTCATAGCTGAGAAGCTTAATCTTCCTGCAAAGCCTGCTTGGCTCGAGCAAATTCACAGTGTCGACGTTGTCGATGCCGATAACTCACAAGTTCATCATGCCGACGGCAGCTACACTCGAAGTCACCAGCAAGTGTGTGTGGTGATGACTGCAGATTGTTTGCCGGTATTACTGTGTGATGAAAATGGCACCGAAGTCGCGGCTGTACATGCCGGATGGCGTGGTTTATGTGACGGTATCATCGAAGTTGCAGTTGATAAATTTAGTCATAAGCCAGCAGAGATTATTGCTTATCTTGGCCCTGCTATAGGTCCAACGGCATTTGAAATCGGCGCTGAAGTCAAAGCGCAATTTGAAGCCAAACACCCGCAAACAACGCAGTTTTTCTCTCCTCATGTCAATGCGCAAGGGGAACAAAAGTTTATGGCTGATATCCATGGATTAGCCAGGTTTAGGCTGTCGTTATTGGGCTTGAAGCGCATTCATAGCGATCCACGCTGCACAGTTTCTGACACTGATTCATTTTTTTCTTATCGCCGCGAAGGCATTACTGGCCGCATGGCATCATTTATTTGGCTTAATCGTTAACTTTATTACTTAGCTTTGACTTGATTTTGTTCAAATAGACCCCATCTTTTAAGTAACAAAGATTCTGTACCTATAGCAGAGTCACCTTTTCTTATGTGAATAGAAGTGCGAATGGATTTATATCGTTTATATGGCGATATTAATGCTACCCAATTCGGTTTCTCGAAGCTGATAAGCAATGCCCATTGCCTTTTATTTACCATTTTTTGAGTTATCGGAGGATTTATGCGACTCGATCGTATGACCAATAAATTCCAGATTGCCATCTCGGATGCTCAGTCATTGGCACTAGGCCGAGATCATCAATTTATTGAACCATCACATCTAATGATGGCATTACTGAATCAAGATGGTGGTTCTATCCATCCTCTACTTACACAAGCAGGGATCCAAGTAAGTACCTTGCGCTCTTTGCTGAGTCAAGATCTTGAACAAAAGCCGCAAGTAGAAGGTACTGGCGGTGATGTGCAGTTATCTCAAGCGCTTATTCGTTTGCTTAATTTGTGCGATAAATTGGCGCAGAAACGCAAAGACAAGTTTATCTCTAGTGAGCTGTTTGTATTGGCGGCATTAGAGGGCAATGATCCTTTAGCGCAAGCGCTTAAACAATCGGGTGCGACTAAGGAGTTAATGGAGTCGACAATTGACCAAGTGCGTAATGGTCAAAACGTGGATGATCCCAATGCGGAAGATCAGCGCCAAGCACTGAAGAAGTTTACCGTCGATCTCACCGAGCGTGCAGAACAGGGTAAGCTAGATCCTGTTATTGGTCGTGACGATGAAATTCGCCGTACCATTCAAGTATTGCAGCGTCGCAGTAAGAACAACCCGGTACTTATTGGTGAACCTGGTGTGGGTAAAACGGCGATTGTTGAAGGTTTGGCTCAGCGGATCATTAATAACGAAGTTCCCGAAGGCATTAAGAATAAGCGTGTATTGTCATTGGACATGGGCGCTCTAGTGGCTGGTGCTAAGTATCGCGGTGAATTTGAGGAACGTTTAAAAGCGGTGCTCAATGAGTTATCTCAAGAGGAAGGGCAAGTTATCCTCTTTATTGATGAGCTGCATACTATGGTCGGTGCGGGTAAGTCCGATGGGGCGATGGATGCGGGTAATATGTTAAAGCCAGCTCTAGCACGTGGTGATCTACACTGCGTGGGTGCAACAACATTGGATGAGTATCGTCAGTACATTGAAAAAGATGCTGCCCTCGAACGTCGTTTTCAGAAAGTGCTGGTAGATGAGCCGAGTGTAGAAGATACCATTGCAATTTTGCGTGGTCTGAAAGAGCGCTATGAACTGCATCATCATGTAGAAATTACCGATCCAGCCATTGTTGCTGCGGCAAGTATGTCGCACCGTTATATCTCAGATCGTAAATTGCCCGATAAGGCCATCGATCTGATTGACGAGGCGGCATCGAGTATTCGAATTCAGATTGATTCAAAACCAGAATCTTTAGATAGATTAGAGCGGCGTGCTATTCAATTAAAGCTTGAAGAGCAAGCGTTGAGTAAAGAAGCGGATGAAGCCAGCTTACGCCGTTTAGACACATTGCGTGCAGAGCTTAAAGATGTTGAAGCCAAAGCGGCGGAACTCAATGAGATTTGGCATACAGAAAAAGCGGCATTAGCTGGCACTCAGCATATTAAGGCCGATCTAGAACAAGCGCGTATGGATCTTGAAGTCGCTAGACGCGCGGGTGACTTAACCCGTATGTCAGAGCTGCAGTACGGGCGTATTCCGGAACTTGAAAAGCAACTAGATTTAGCGGCGCAAGCCGAAATGCAGGATATGACACTACTACGTAACAAGGTTACCGACGTAGAAATCGCTGAAGTCTTATCAAAAGCGACGGGGATCCCTGTTTCTAAGATGCTTGAAGGTGAGCGTGACAAATTGCTTAAGATGGAAGATGCGCTGCATGAACGGGTTATTGGCCAAAACGAAGCGGTAAACTCGGTATCGAATGCAATTCGTCGAAGTCGTGCGGGCCTTGCGGACCCTAACCGTCCAATTGGTTCGTTCTTATTCTTAGGCCCAACTGGTGTGGGTAAGACTGAGTTATGTAAGTCGCTTGCTAAGTTCTTGTTCGATACTGAATCGGCGCTTGTGCGGATCGATATGTCAGAGTTTATGGAAAAGCATTCAGTATCGCGTTTAGTCGGTGCCCCTCCTGGGTATGTCGGCTATGAAGAAGGCGGGTACTTAACAGAAGCTGTGAGGCGTAAACCTTATTCGGTGATCCTACTTGATGAAGTAGAAAAAGCGCATCCAGATGTATTTAATATCTTACTGCAGGTATTAGATGATGGACGACTAACCGATGGTCAAGGTCGCACGGTAGACTTTAGAAATACTGTGGTGATCATGACCTCGAATTTAGGTTCAGATCTCATCCAATTGGGCTTTGGAAATCAAAGTTACGAAGAGATGAAGTCTGATGTCATGCAGGTGGTGACACAAAACTTCAGGCCTGAGTTTTTAAACCGTATCGATGAGGCCGTTGTGTTCCATCCGTTAGATGAACAGAACATCGCTTATATTGCTGAGATCCAGATTGAAGGGCTTAAGAAGCGCCTTGCCGAGAAAGACTACGGGCTTGAAGTGACTGATGATGCACTGGCATTGATCGCACGAGCGGGTTTTGATCCAGTCTATGGTGCAAGACCACTTAAGAGAGCACTACAGCAAGAAGTTGAAAACCCGTTGGCGCAGCAGATCCTCAGCGGGCAACTGTTGCCTGGTAAGGATATTAAGGTTTCAGTTGCAAACGACATCTTAGTATTTAGCCAATAAGTTAGAACCTAAGCATTAGGTGTTTAGTAGAAAGGCTTCAATCTCGGTTGAAGCCTTTTTTGTGTGAAAAATAAATCACAAAAACTAAGCAATCTTAATGTATATTGGGAGCTGGTGGTGATTAATTAAACTAAATATATTTGTTTTCGATAGTTAACTTATAGAGGTTGATATTAGTCAGGTTGGTAATATTTGAGTAATGCACGATACTCAAAGTTAGCGTTGATTAATGTATTTCTAAACTTGGAATGGACATGGAGCGGAACATCATGAAAAAACAATTAGCCATTATCGCATTAGCGTCACTGACTGTGATTGGCTGTTCTTCAAGTTCGAATTATGAAAAAGAGCAGGTGTCAGGGCCTTATATTGGTGAAGGGAATAAGGAGTATGAGAGTCTCTATCACTATGGTTACTACCGCGGCTGTAAAAATGCTTATGTGACAGCGAAAAAGCAGACAGAGTTATATGACTCAATAAAGAAAGATACAGCTTTAGATGGTCTACAACGATTTGATGACGGCTGGTCGGCGGGTCAAAAGGCTTGTGAAGATGGTGTTCCACGTTCTATGTATAATCTCCAAGCTAAAAAATAGCTGTAGGCCGGATAAAAAACAGACTCGCATGAGTCTGTTTTTGTTTCAACAATTGAGAGGGTAAAACTTTAGTATAGAATTTTATTCAAAGACTACTTTGTGCAAAATAGTTTAATTCTCTCTTTTTGTTCCGATATAGAAGCCTGCCTTTGTTCTTCCGTCATTGCGATCATTTCGCCAGTCTGTTTATTTTTCTGGTTTAGTTTTGAATGGGTTGTGAGTACGTTGAGGCTGTGGCGGGCATTATTACAGATATGTTTTGCTTGCTCCGAATCTGCCTGATTAATGGCTGCCGCCTTTTTCTCTAAATCTGTTTGAGCTTGATTTTTAACAATGGGAGCTGAAGGAGCGACAGTGCCAATTGGTTTAGGCTTAAGGTCTTCACTATATAACTTGTCAGTATTCGCTGGCGTTTGACCTTGTTCTGGAGGTTGCTGACTATAGTGAGTAACCCCATTATCATCTACCCAGGTATAGATTACGTTGGCTTGGGCTAACGAGGGTGACAAGGCCAATAGCAGAAATGTGCTAGCTAAAGCAGCTGTGTAGGTGGGGAGCGGAAGTTTAGCGTAGCCAATTTTTATTGTTTTAATCATTTCTCTATCCATAGTTAAAAATGAACTGACTTCAATTAAGTCAAATTTGTAGTGGTCAACTAAAACAAACTCCATGCTAGCTTGAATACATTCTGAATGCCAACACCGTAATTGCACTAACTTAGATAGATGGTAAGAGTGATATAGCAAGGGTATAAGTAAGCTATAAGAAAGAAGAGAAAGCGGCTAGTTAAGTGTTTAAACTTTAATTGCTAGTAAAAACTCCTTAGAAATAACCGTAGGTAAGGACAACAGCTTGCTCATAATGACCGTAACATAGGAGTTTTCGCTGGATAAAAACGCATAATGAAGAATTAGTATCCGCTTAGTTAAGTTATTAGGATTTTATTGAAAAAGCCTCTTGCGCTTTGGTTTCACATCCCTATAATGCGCATCCACTGACACGGCATAGCAGGCCATTGGCGCTTAGCAAAAGTTAGGTAGTATGGGACTTGCAGCTGACTCAGTATCTCTTTTAACAAAGAGGTGAGAGATTAACTTCCTAGGAAAATAATCTCAGGTGACAACCGCTTTAAGGGCTTCGAATTTTGATTTTTTTCACGAGAGTGGTTAAGAAATCATCGCTTGAAAGGCTTCTTAAAATAAGCGCTTGACGCCAACAACGGGAAGTGTAGAATACGCACCCCTAGCCACTTGGAACGATTCGTAAGAACGTCAAGCAGGCAACGCTCTTTAACAATATGACAAGCAAATCTGTGTGGACACTCACAGAGATTAAGTTATTCGAAATTACATCTTTGATGTAATCAAAAATTACTTAATGAATGAGTGTTCATAGCAACTTTGGTCTTCACTTTCTTATAGAAAGTAAAATCAAAGATAATTTATGAAATACAGAATTCGTTGAGCCGTTTTGCTCTTAACCGAGTGAAACAACAAAACTTTAATTGAAGAGTTTGATCATGGCTCAGATTGAACGCTGGCGGCAGGCCTAACACATGCAAGTCGAGCGGT